>NZ_CP114584.1:2392500-2762500 GCF_027286365.1 Salinivibrio proteolyticus
AGATTGAGACTTCATCGCCTTTACCCTCCACTGGGTGGTATTAGGTTGTAATAGCTATTGGGTAAGGGCCTTAACTGTCCGAGACCCTCAAAACTAGCACGCTTATTACCATCATCATAATTAGCAACTAAAGAGCCATTAATGACGGTATTGCCATCAGGTACATCGATGATAAATGCACCATTGGTTTTAAAACTACCATGAAACCAGAAGGGGACTCGGCTTGCCTGCTCAGGTTCTCGCACATTGGTTGCAATGTGCTGGCAAAGCTCACTTATCGACGCATTACTGTGCGTGCATGATACCTGCCCACCCTGAGAGCTATCCATGCCCCATTGCTCCGCAAACTTGTTCGCGTTCATCGTGGGGTTAAACTGATACACCACACCATTAAATGGATTGATCGCACCACGAAGAGCCATAATGCCATCTTGCACAACCAACAACACGGGTGGGTCACTCGGCAAAATGGCGGTATTTCTATGCTTGTTAGATGAATCACTCGGAGACTTGAATGTCTTGGGAGTTAAATCACAAGGCCCATCAACCCAGACTTTCACGTTAGGTTGTCCGCTCCCCTGTTCCATCGCATTGTAGACCGATTCATAACATTTCGATGCATCGCCATGCGTTTCAACGATGGTTCCGCCTTTTTCCTCAAACTGCTGTTTGGCAAGCCGCCACTGTGAACGCGGGACACCAAAAAAGTCTTGGAAAAGATCCATGTCCTTCACATTGGTTTGTACATCTTTTTTGAGCAGCTTCCTTGTCTCATCGCGGCTATCAGCTACTTTGTAATCGAGCACCTCAGTTTTATACTCAGGTGCACATTCATCTCCTCCTCCTAAGTGGACGGAGAATGTGTTTTGGCTTTTTTCCTCTTCGTTATCCGGCACACCTTCACTTGGTTTTCGCGGGCTAATCCTCACATCACCACCGGCAATAATGGACTGACATTCATAGCGTCCATCGTCACGTTTTTTGCCCTTCGCCGGCCGCCACTTATTCGCTCCATAAAATAACGCCGAACCTGACGTGACAAATGCCGCCGCGCGACCGCCTCCCGCGCCTTGCAAGGTGACTCCAACCTCCTGCTGATGTGAGTGACTACTTAGCCGCCACAACGAGGGATTGTTTGGCCAAGGCGCTAGCTCTAATCGACTTCCAGCCACACCTTGGCACTCTGATAATTGAGTCAGCCCTTCGGCCGCCTCACCGGATGAGAGGTCGAGACCCTCTTGATAGATTTTTGCCACCGCACAATCTAACCCCGCCCAAGCCCGAGAAAGATACTCTTGCGTTTTAATTCGTGTCTGAGCTTGCTGGATATCACTAATCGCACGCCGACTCACGCCAAACACTATCAACAGTGCAATCAAAGCAATACTGGCCACCACAACGAGCGTTGCAATACCGGTCTGTGTCTTTCTCATAACTGCCTCATTGTGTTACGTAAAACTAGGGTTCGAGATAAGCTTTCTTGCGTGTGTGGGGCCTCTTTTAACGCGGCAGATAAGGTGATGGTTAGGGCCGTGACGGTGCGATGGTTGGACGTGCTCACCTCTTTGCGCTCAAAAGTCAGGTTATCAATCACAATGTTGCGTGAAGAGATATCTCGCCAGTAACCGGACTGACACGTCCAGTTGGATGTATCGTCGTGGTTCTCGTAGATTTCTATAGCCTGATTATCAGCATCAAACCGAAAGCCTTTGACATCATCTTTTCCTGCATCCAACTGAGGAACGACGCCCGTCTGTTGGTAGGCAAACCGAATGCATTGCCCCTGATTGTTGCTGCCAGTGTCGTCAATCAAAATCAGATGCTGATCTACTTGGAACGCTGCTGTCTCACCACACTGATAACACAATCCAGCTCGACGAATATCAGACTCCATCATGGTCAGTAAGCGGCTTAGCTCAAGGGACAAGTTAGTCTTCGCATCAAGACGGGTTTGAGTCACACTGGCAGACGTCATCATCGACAATGCCGCCAACATGACCATCAGGCTAACCGATAAACCGATCAGCAGTTCGAGCAAACCATACCCCCACTGATTAACTACTCGCATCGTTTTCACCCTCAGTGCGGCAAGTCGTGTTGTCTTTATTTTTGCAATGGCTAAAACCAAGGTACTGACGGATTTGCACGATATAGTCTGGCTGTTGGCTCTTTGCGGTGCTTAATCCCAGTGTGAGGTTGAGGTTTGGCCGCTGGGTGCGAAAGTCAATCGTGAATAAATCGCCGTCGGGTTGTACTTGCCACTCTTCTTTAACTTTTTGTTTTAGCGTGACCTGTTTATCTAGCCTCACCATCAAGGCTTGGGTTTGGTGGCAGTCGAGAGACGGTGGCTGTCGGCCTGCTGATGTTCGGGCTGTGGACACTGGCTCTGCTTTGGCAACAATGCAATCCACCCCATCCTCACTCACGAAGCTAACAACATACGGACGACTTTCTTTAACGGCTCGGCTTTGAGCCAATTGAAACAAACTGGTGAGTGCCGCACTGTCATTGGCAATTAACGTCGCTTGGCGCGCTTTTTGAAAGTTGGGAAACGCAATGCTGCAGGTGATCGCCAGCACAGCAAGCGCGATTAGTGACTCAATTAAAGTAAAGCCATGAGAAAGCCGCTTCAGATGAGGGATAAAACGCATACTGCCTCCCAAGTTAATCGCCCACCGATTGATGATGAGAGTACCACTGCCCTAGGCTGGATGACGTTTTAGTGACAGAGTCTTCGAGAGGCTAACAAAAATGAGGTTTAACAGTATCTCACGCTTACAAAAAGGCGTGACATTAGTCGAGTTACTGTTTGGGGTAGCCATTATTGCTACGTTGGTAGGCATCGCGTTACCCGCTTATTCTCATTACAAACAGCAACAAGAAAGGCAACATGCAAAGCGTAATCTGGTTCAGCTGCAAGGGTGGATAGAAGATCATTTTATTACCCATCAATCCTTTCCTAACGCCAGCGACCAAACTGAGTTAAAAGATAAGCTGTGCGAAAACTGTCAGCTATCTGAACGCTACAACTTTGCAGTCCATGGGCAAACGAAAAGCTATTATGTCACTGCTACGCCACGTCAGGAAAGCGCGCAAAACAACGACCCCTGTGGGGTATTGACCTTATACCCGAGCGGGCTAATTGCCGCGCAATCAAACCATAAAGATTGTCCGCTTCCCCATATACAGCGGCCGACGAAAGGATAAAAAAATAGCCAGCGCGAGGCTGGCTATTCATTATCTTAGTGTTCTTTGGACACGTGGCACTTTTTACCCGGTAAGGTCATCGAAGAATTTCTTCACGCCATCGAAAAAGCCTTCTGATTTTGGCTTATGCTTTTTCGCTTCGCTTCCACTGAATGACTCTTCAAGCTCTTGTAAAAGCTCTTTTTGACGGCTGCTCAATTTGACAGGGGTTTCCACCACCAGCTTACAAATGAGATCGCCCATACCACCGCCACGTACGGATTGTACGCCTTTACCGCGCATCCGGAACATGCGTCCCGTTTGCGTTTCGGCCGGCACTTTCAAGCTCACACGGCCATCCAACGTCGGGACTTCAACTTCGCCACCGAGTGCGGCCATTGTGAAGCTAACCGGTACTTCGCAGTACAGGTTATTGCCATCACGGGTAAAAATATGGTGCTCGCGAATGTGTACTTGTACGTACAAATCACCCGCTGGGGCACCGTTTTCTCCGGCTTCACCTTCACCTGATAGGCGAATACGATCCCCAGTATCGACGCCAGCTGGAATTTTCACATTCAGGTGTTTGGTCTTTTTCACACGACCTTGACCATGACAGCTGTTACAAGGGTCTTTAATAATGGAGCCGCTACCATGACAGGTTGGACAGGTTTGCTGCACGGCAAAGAAACCTTGGCGCATTTGCACCTGACCAATACCATTACAGGTACCACAGGTTTGCTTTTGCGAGCCAGGTTTGGCGCCGCTGCCATGACACGTATCACAGCCTACATAGGTCGGGACTTCGATCTCTTTGCTGACGCCACGGACCGCCTCTTCAAGCGTTAGCTCCATGTTATAGCGCAGATCGGCACCACGTTGCGCGCGTTGCTGACCACCGCGACGCCCTCCGCCGAATATATCGCCGAATACGTCACCAAAAATATCGCTAAAGTCAGCGCCACCGCCGAAACCACCGCCGCCGAAGCCGCCGCCACCCATACCGCCTTGTTCAAAGGCTGCGTGGCCATATTGATCATAGGCAGCGCGTTTTTGTGGGTCGGTCAGCACTTCGTACGCCAGCTTAATTTCTTTGAACTGGTCAGCGGCATCTTCGCCTTTATTACGGTCTGGGTGATATTTCATCGCCAGCCGCTTATAGGCTTTTTTAATATCGCGCTCGCTCGCATCGCGGCTTAGACCGAGCACTTCATATAAATCTCTTTTTGACATGGTCTGACTGCACCTGTTTACGTCAACAAAACAAAGACGTTCAAATCACGGTTTGATAAAACGACGGGCGAAGGAGATTGCTCCCCTACGCCCGTGCTTACTAACGACAGCGCTTTCGCTTATTTCTTGTCGTCGTCTTTGACTTCTTCAAACTCAGCGTCAACGACGTCATCGTCTTGTTTCGCTGAATCTGCACCGGCGTCTTGTTGCGCCTGCTCAGCTTGTGCTTGCTGCTGAGCAATTTCCATCAGTTTTGATGAAGCCGCGACCAGTGCTTGTACTTTCGCATCGATGGCTTCTTTATCTTCGCCATTGCGCGCAGTTTCAAGCTCAGAGATCGCTGTTTCGATCTTCTCTTTGTCTTCTGCTGGCAGTTTGTCGCCCGCTTCTTCAACTTGCTTACGGGTGCCATGAACCAGCTGATCCGCTTGGTTACGTGCAGTTGCGAGCTCTTCGAACTTCTTGTCCGCTTCTTTGTTCGCTTCTGCCTCTTGAACCATCTTCTCAACTTCTTCATCACTCAAGCCGCCAGACGCTTGGATGGTGATTTTCTGCTCTTGACCCGTTTGCTTGTCCTTCGCAGACACGTTCAAGATACCATCAGCATCAAGATCGAAGGTCACTTCGATTTGTGGCACACCACGTGGCGCAGGCTGAATGCCTTCTAGGTTAAACTGACCCAGTGATTTGTTATGCATGGCTTGCTTACGCTCGCCTTGAATCACGTGGATAGTTACCGCGCTTTGGTTGTCTTCCGCCGTCGAGAACACTTGGTTCGCTTTAGTTGGGATCGTGGTGTTCTTCTCGATGAGCTTGGTCATCACACCGCCCATGGTTTCAATACCCAGTGACAGAGGCGTTACGTCAAGCAATAGCACGTCTTTTACGTCACCTGACAGTACACCACCTTGCACTGCCGCACCAACGGCAACCGCTTCATCCGGGTTCACGTCTTTGCGTGGGTCTTTACCAAAGTACTCAGCAACTTTCGCCTGTACCATTGGCATACGGGTTTGACCACCTACCAAGATAACATCAGTGATTTCGTCAACAGACAGCTCGGCGTCTGCCAGAGCGACTTTCAGTGGCTCAAGAGAACGTTGAACCAAATCTTCAACCAAAGACTCAAGCTTGGCGCGCGTTACCTTGATGTTCATGTGCTTAGGACCAGTTGCATCCGCAGTCACATAAGGCAGGTTAACGTCAGTTTGCTGTGCAGAAGAGAGCTCGATTTTCGCTTTTTCTGCCGCTTCTTTCAGACGTTGCATCGCCAATGGGTCTTGACGCAAGTCGATGCCTTGCTCTTTCTTAAACTCGTCGACCAAGTAAGTGATCAGACGGTTATCAAAGTCTTCACCACCTAGGTGCGTGTCACCGTTAGTCGCCAGTACTTCGAACGTTTGCTCGCCATCTACTTCATCGATTTCGATGATAGAGATATCGAAGGTACCACCACCCAAGTCATAGACTGCGATAGTGCGATCGCCGCCTTTCTTGTCTAGACCATAGGCCAGTGCGGCTGCAGTTGGCTCGTTGATGATACGCTTAACTTCTAGACCTGCGATACGACCAGCATCCTTAGTTGCTTGACGCTGAGAGTCGTTAAAGTAAGCAGGTACTGTGATAACCGCGCCAGTCACTTCCTCACCGAGGAAGTCTTCAGCGGTTTTCTTCATTTTCTTCAGAACCTCAGCAGAGACCTGAGGTGCAGCCATTTTCTGGCCTTTCGCCTCAACCCACGCATCGCCATTGTCAGCTTTGACAATTTTGTATGGCATGATGCTGATGTCGCGCTGTACTTCTTCGTCTTCAAAACGACGACCGATCAAACGTTTGATCGCGAACAGGGTGTTTTCTGGGTTTGTCACCGCCTGACGCTTTGCAGGTTGACCGACTAGCGTTTCACCGTCTTGTGTATAAGCGATGATTGAAGGTGTTGTACGATCACCCTCTGCGTTTTCAATCACGCGTGCTTTTTCACCGTCTAGTACAGCGACACATGAGTTGGTTGTACCCAAGTCAATACCAATGATTTTACCCATCTGGTGCTCTCCGAAATTCGTTCTGTGGCTTTATTGCGTTACACCCTATGTGGGGGTAACCGTGAGAGGTTCAACCCCTCACCGCAAATTTTTATTTAACGCTGCAATCTAAATAAGGGCAGCATGCTTGTTTTCAAGGTCTGCGATAAAAAAAACCGCATTTTTTAGGCCTTTTATATCGAGTGGCTGACAAAAGGCCTGTATTTATTGACGTTTTCGACGTCAGACCTTGTTACGCTTTTTCGTCAACGTTGCCTTGTGGTGCTTTAGATACCATCACCATCGCTGGGCGCACGACGCGACCATTTAGCTCGTAACCTTTTTGCATCACCATCATCACGGTGTTTGGCTCGTGCTCAGCGCTTTCTTGAATTGACATCGCTTGGTGCAGTTCAGGATTGAATGGCTGACCTTGCGGATCAATCGCGTTTAGGCCGAACTTTTCAACCGTATCAGTCATGGTTTTTAGGGTAAGCTCCACCCCTTCAACCATAGGCTTGATGGCTTCGTTTTCTTTATCCGCCATCTCGACAGCACGCTCCATGTTATCAATCACGGGCAACAGCTCACCGGCAAACTTCTCTAGTGCGAATTTACGCGCTTTATCGATTTCTTGCTCAGTGCGACGGCGCATATTGTCGACATCCGCACGGGCACGCAGCACGCTGTCTTGCTGCTCTTTCACTTTCGCTTCACTGGCTTCAAGTGCGGCTTCAAGCTCGGTAATACGTGCAATCATGGCCTCGGTCTCGGCGTCTTCGATATCCGCCGCACTACCGCTCACTTGTTGCTCAGTGGCCTGCTCTGCGTTTTTGGCTTCAGCAGCTTGCGCTTGTTTTACGGCTTCCTGCTCTTGCTTCACTTTCTGTTCTTCGCTCATGATCACTCCGACACAAATGGCATTGCCCAGCACGCCACTGGGACTATTCAACTTGATTGACGGGGTTATTATGGGGATGAATATTCACGATTCAACCATCAGGCCAACCCAAATCACGACAATCGCGATTTTGCCGCGTTATACTGGGCACAAATAGACACAGGATCCGCATTATGTCGACACCTTTTACACGCATTGCGCTTATCGGTAAGCCCCGCAATCCAGAGGCCGTGAACACACACATTAGCCTTTACCACTGGCTCACGGAGCGTGGCTATGAGGTGTGCATTGATACGCGTCTTAGCGCTAACTTGGGGTTACCCGATGCGCATTACTTGGATCTTGTTACGATTGGTCAACACGCTGACTTGGCCATCGTGATCGGGGGCGACGGTAATATGCTGGGCGCGGCACGCGTGTTATCGCGCAGTGACATTAAGGTCATTGGAGTGAATCGGGGCAATTTGGGCTTTTTGACCGACTTAGATCCCGACGCCTTCGAAAACGCGCTTGAAGCCGTCTTGAGCGGTGAATATATGGAAGAAGATCGGTTTTTACTCGAAACCGAGATCCACCGTCATGACCAAGTCAAAAGTCATAATGCCTCATTGAACGAAGCAGTGCTCCACCCAGGGCAAGTGGCGCATATGATTGAGTTTGAAGTTTACATTAACGAACAGTTTGCCTTTTCTCAGCGCTCTGACGGGATCATTATTTCAACTCCCACCGGCTCCACGGCGTACAGTTTATCGGGAGGCGGCCCTATTCTCTCTCCGAGCCTAAACGCGATTTCACTGGTCCCTATGTTCCCTCACACCCTATCCAGCCGTCCGTTAGTCGTCGATGGCAACCGCCGCATTAAACTGCTGGTTTCGCCCGATAACCGCGGCACGCTGGAAGTCAGTTGCGACGGACAAGTCTCTCTTCCTGTGAACCCTGGCGACGAGGTGCATATTTATAAAAGCCCGGCCACGCTGAAGCTTATCCATCCCAAAGATTACAATTATTACAACACGTTACGCACCAAGCTAGGCTGGTCGTCGAAACTCTTCTAATCGCTTCCCTTGCCGTAAAAGGGCATAAAAGCAGGTTCGCCTGCTTTTTTTGGTGTGCAATTTTTGTGCGGAAACTCCCAGAAGGAACAATTCTTCTTTTTACATATTCACTGGATGTAAAAACAGTATATACTGTATCTATACACAGTTGTTGATAGATACAGGTGTTTTCCTATGTTAGCCGATATGACCATTCAAAACTTTGCCATCGTGAAATCCTTGGAGTTGGAGTTTAGTAAAGGAATGACGGCGATCACCGGAGAGACAGGTGCAGGTAAATCGATTTCTATCGATGCGCTCGGCCTTTGCCTAGGCGACCGCGCGGATGCCAATATGGTTCGCCCCGGCGAAAAACGCGCAGAGATCACCGCCAGTTTTACCCTCGAACAAAACAGTGCGGCACGTCGTTGGTTGCAAGACAATGAGCTTGAAGACGGCGACGACTGTATTCTCCGTCGCGTGATTACCAAAGAAGGCCGCTCTCGTGCTTACATTAACGGTAACCCTGTCCCTGCCTCACAGCAAAAAGCGCTAGGACAACTACTGATTAATGTCCATGGTCAACACGCTCACCAACAACTGTTGCGCCCAGAACACCAGATCACCCTGCTCGACCAATATGCCGGACACCAATCACTGCTCGATAAGATGGCGTCTCGCTACCAACGTTGGCGTCGTGCTAAAAACGAGTTAAAGGCACTGATCAAGAAAAAAGACGATCTCGATGCACAACAACAACTGCTGGAATATCAAGTCGGCGAATTGAACGAGCTGGCACTAGGCGAAGATGAATACCAGCAGATTGAAGAAGAACACAAGCGCTTATCAAACAGCGGCGATATTGCGATGACAAGCCAAGCGGTCGTGGATTTGCTCAGTGATAACGAAGACGCTAACGCGCTCAACCTTTTAAATGCCGCGCAGCAACGCTTGGTTGAACTGGCCGCGCTGGACAGTCAATTTGAGCCTTTAGCCACGCTCATTGAAGAAGCGCGCATTCAAGCGCAAGAAGCGAGTCAAGAAGTGACCAGTTATCTCGACCGGTTAGACATGGATCCGCAACGCCTGCAATACCTTGATGCGCGTATGAGCACGATTATGAGCTTGTCACGCAAACATCATGTGCAACCCGAAGCGCTTTATCAAACGCACCAACAACTGATCCAAGAACTGGATAAATTAGCCCATAATGATGAGGCGATTGAGCAGCTCCAAGCCGACGTGGATGCGCATTTTGCCGCCTGTTTGGATACAGCAGAAAAACTCAGTAAAAGTCGACGTCGTTATGCCCGTGAGCTCAATAAACTGATCACGCAAAGCATGCACCAACTGAGCATGGAGCACGGTACCTTTGAAATCCAAGTCGAAAACAAAGCCGACACTCACCTAAGTCCCTTAGGGGGAGATGCGGTGGCCTTTTTGGTGTCAACCAACCCGGGTCAACCGCTGCAACCGCTCGCAAGGGTTGCTTCTGGCGGTGAGTTATCTCGGATTTCATTAGCCATTCAAGTAATCACCGCCCAAAAAGTGGAAACCCCGAGTCTGATCTTTGATGAAGTCGATGTGGGTATCAGTGGTCCAACAGCGGCGATTGTCGGTAAGTTACTCCGTCAATTGGGTCAGTCGACCCAAGTAATGTGCGTAACACACTTACCCCAGGTTGCCGGATGCGGGCATCAGCAAATGTTTGTCGCCAAGCAAACAGAAAAAGGCACCACAACGACCCGTATGTATCCGCTGGCCCGCGACGAACGTATCAATGAACTGGCACGCCTACTCGGCGGTAGTGAGATCACCGAGCGTACGCTGGCCAATGCCGAGGACTTGCTGGTTGCCGCATAGCATGCGTCAACCCATGGCTCTCACCGATTCGCGACACCTCACAAACCTGTGAGCGTGTCGCCTTTTTCTCTTTTTAGGGCGAACTTTTTTCGATTCTTCCCATCCAATCGCTAGTCGCGAGCAGGTTTTTTACATATATTCCGAGCTTGTTTATACTCATCCGCCTTTCGTCAGGAACGAAAAAGCCTGTATCCACGGAATGATTTGCGTGTGAGTGATATTATTTGCCATCAACGAGACAGTGAAGATGTTAACTATGGGTTGGACTAAAGCCGCCATTGCTGCCCTAATGGCAATTGCCATTACTGGCTGTTCTTACGCCGAGAAACTGGTTTATCGCGTCGATATCAATCAGGGCAATTACATCGAAGAAAAAGCCGTAGACTCACTTAAGTTTGGCATGACCAAAGAGCAGGTTAAGTTCTTACTCGGCCCTCCTATGCTGGTCGAATCTGGCTACCCAAACACGTGGTATTTTGTCCAATGGCAACAGCCTGGTCACCAAGCACCAACACAAAAAGATCTCGTGCTCTCTTTTGATGACAACAACCAGTTAGTCAAGGTCGATGGTGACTTCACGCCGGGTGAAAGCTTTTTCGAAGCCGTCCAATAATTCACGTTTCCGCGCAGTATCGCCACTGCGCGGAGCTCCTCTGCCTTCGCGTTCATGGTAGTCTTAAGCTTTTACGCTTAGCTATCACACTATGAAATATATCTTCGAACACCATGGAAAACGCCTTGCTTACCAAGATGTTGGGCAAGGGCCTGTTCTGTTATTCGGCCATAGCTACCTGTGGGACAGTGCCATGTGGGCGCCTCAGGTTGAAGTGTTAAGTCGCCATTACCGTTGCATTGTGCCTGACTTGTGGGCCCACGGGGACTCAGACGATGCGCCCGAACAGACACACTCACTCGCTGATATTGCGGCAGACATGCTCGCACTGCTCGATCACCTCAACATCGAACAGGTCACGCTCATTGGTCTGTCCGTTGGCGGAATGTGGGGCGTTGAGTTTGCTCAGTTAGCGCCTTCGCGTTTGAAAGCATTGGTGTTAATGGACACCTTTGTCGGTCGCGAACCTGAGGTAACGCATCAAAAATACATGGGAATGCTCACCACTATCGAGCAAGTCCAGCATGTCCCCGCGCCGCTTCTCGACGCCATCGTGCCACTGTTTTTCGCCCCCGCCACGCTGGCACAGCAACCGCACTTCGTCGACGCTTTCCATCACTCGCTCCAGCAACTTGAAGGCGATCGCGCTAACGCCGTCGCGCGTATTGGCCGTCTTACCTTTGACCGTCGCGATCAAATCGATGCACTCGCCCAGTTAGCATTGCCCGTGCTGATTATGGTGGGGCAACACGATGTGGCCCGTCCGCCGCTTGAGAGCTATTTGATGCAAGATGAGATCACAGGCGCGGAGCTCACACTGATCCCAGAGGCAGGACATATTGCCAACCTTGAGCAACCAGAACGAGTTACCGAACGTTTGACGCATTTTTTGCAACACGTTTATCGAGACTAATGCGTTAACAAGACAACTATCCGCGCTCTCTTGATACAAAAAAACGCCGAGAGTCGGCGTTTTTTCATGTTCGTTGCGAAAGCCGTTGACGGCGTTAAGAGCGCTTGCGCTGGGTATCCACGCGTCCACCCGTAACAGGATCCGCTTTTCCTTCTAGCTTCGCGCGTTCCGCTCGGCGTCGGCGAATTTCTTTGGGATCCGCCTGCAGTGGGCGATAAATCTCAATACGGTCCCCATCACGCACTTGCGCATCCAGCTTCACGGTGCGGCTGAAGATGCCAACTTTATTGTTGTCTAAATCAATCTCTGGGTAAGCTTTAAGCACACCAGATTGGCGAATAATCTCTTCAACGGTCGATTGCGGTTTCACCACACAATTAAAAATCCGCTGCTCATTCGGCAATGCGTAGACCACCTCAACACGGAGTAGTGTTTCTTCACTCATAGATCGTTTTCGCTCGTTCAGTAAATGCTTTCACCATACTACTTGTTAGCTCGCTGAAGATACGACCAAACGCCACTTCAACTAATCGATTGGTAAACTCAAATTCAAGATCGAGCTCAATTTTACAGGCGTCGCTGGAAAGCGGTGTAAAGCGCCAACCTCCGCTCAGCCGTTTAAATGGCCCATCGACCAATGTCATATCAATGCGCGTGTTTTCCACCAAGTAATTTTTGGTCGTAAAGGTTTTCTTAATGCCTGCCTTCGCCACGTCTAACGATGCCACCATGGTTGTGTCAGTGTGCTCAATCAAGCGTGTGCTCACGCACCCAGGCAAAAACTGTGGATAGGCCTCAACATCATTCACCAAGGCAAACATTTGCTCAGCACTGTAAGGCACTAAAGCCGAGCGGATAATTTGCGGCATAAGGACTCCTTGCAAGTTAACCGCGAAATCATACCACCGCCGCATCTATTCACCAAAGCGTGCAGCCGCGTGTATCGACAAATACAGATGCGCTTCACTCAGGCTCGTGCGATAATCCTTTCATTCCTCAACACATAGCCTTTATAATGCGCCCACTATGGCTAAGAAAAACGCAAAGAACAAAGCAAGCAGTAACACCATCGCGCTGAATAAAAAAGCTCGCCATGAGTTCTTCATCGAAGATGACTTTGAGGCCGGGCTTGAGCTACAAGGCTGGGAAGTAAAATCTCTCCGTGCCGGTAAAGCCAATATCAGCGAAAGTTATGTGTTGCTGAAAGACGGGGAAGCCTTTTTGTTCGGGGCAACCATCACCCCGCTTAATGTGGCCTCCACCCATGTGGTGGCTGATCCTCAGCGTACACGCAAGCTCTTGCTTAAGCGTCGTGAGCTTGATACCTTGATCGGAAAAGTTAACCGGGATGGTTTCACAGTCGTGGCTCTTTCCCTGTACTGGAAAAAATCCTTCGCCAAGCTCAAAATCGGCTTAGCAAAAGGTAAAAAACTTCACGATAAACGCGATACCGCGAAAGACAGAGACTGGCAACGTCAAAAAGCCAGAATCATGAAAAACGCAGCACGTTAATCGTTGACGCGGCAGATCAATATGTTAGACTCTGCCGTCCAAACTCTGGGGCTGATTCAGGATTCGACAGGATTGAGAAGGCCCGTGGAGCATGCCGAGGGGCGGTTGGCCTCGTAAAAAGCCGCAAAAAAATAGTCGCAAACGACGAAAACTACGCACTAGCAGCTTAATAACCTGTTGAGTGCCTATCCTCCCTAGCCTTCGCCTGTAGGACGGGGATCAAGGATAGTCAAAACCAAACAGGATCGCGTGGATGCTTTGACCCGAAAGCTGAAGCGTTAAATCTAAGTCGGGTATGTCTTTGTGTGGCGTGTTTGTCCGCAGCACACTGACGAGATTAAAGACAAACTAAGCATGTAGCGCCATTGGTTAGACTGATTCTGGACGCGGGTTCAACTCCCGCCAGCTCCACCAAATTCGTATACGAAGACGTTCTAGAACGTTTGAAAGCCCCGCTAAGCTCCTAGCCTAGCGGGGCTTTTTGTCTCTATAATGTTTGAGATTATCTTAGTGTAAACGGAAAACTCTAATTGCTAATGACCAGTTTTTTGGGGGTTACACCTGACCTGTAAGCAGGTTTTCACAAAGGTAGGTTCGTTAGTTCATAATTGTTATGTGTATCACCGAGAGCGGCTGTTGCTCACTTTTTACACTTCTTCCCATACTGACAACTAGGCATTATTCCTCATATGCTCAGCAAAACACTTTGCATGAGCTAAGACAGCTTCAACACCTTCCCTTGTATAGAGCATGGTTGATGGGTCTTCGGCCAGCTCTGGTAAACCGTCAGTAGCCGGCTTGGGAGAGCACAGCCAGCGCCACGCTTTGGGTACTGAACCACATACATCGCAAGCACTTAGAATACTCAAGAGCTCTGCGACTTGCTCTCTGTGCTCAAACCAGGATACCGGCTGAAAAGCTGGCTTTTTACCACCTGTGACCCTACATGGTAATTGAGACAACTTCAGCTCTTTATCAGTTATGAAATTTATCGTCCAATCTGCCAACTGACTCAACGACTTGTTGGTGCGCCGCGGCCCATGTCTCTCTTTTGCCGGAGTAACTAGCCCAATCTTAATTGGTGGCCTAATCCCAAGCGCGTTCAGCTCCTGTAACTTTTTCAACGCGGGAACAATATCAGTATCGTTGGTTGCAAATACTACCTGCTCAATACTGTGATCAGTAAAGGCATCAAAAACGGCATCTATGGCAATATTGACGTCACTTTGCTTCTCTTCCAGCTTCCACACTTTGACCGTCGAACAATATTTCGGCTCTTTCTCTTTACCGTCCTCGCAGCACTCAACTTTTCTTGCATCAATCTTATCGATTGCATAGCTGCCTTTAACAATCTTTATCTTGACCGCATTAGGATGATGTCCGGCAAGTGCTGCATGATAACTCCGCTGATCCTGCACTGAATGCTCATCCTGTGCAGCCCTTGGGCTTATCTCGGCAGTATAAAACTTAATCCCATGTTCTGGGTGAAGCTCAGATGAGGTAGCGCCTGAACGCGGCAGAAGGTGATTTTCGAAGAGGTGAACCAGATCCAACCATTTATATGGCGTATGTTTGAGACAGCCGTAGTAGAAGTTGTAACCGTCGATGTATACTCGTGTTCTCACATTACTTTCTTTTCTAGGCTCCAGATATGAAAAAACCGACCTAGCAGGTCGGCAATTTCGCCCAACCCCAGTGGTCGTAATGCCAACGTGGGAGAAGGGAAAGTAGTGCGCTAAATATAAGCCTTACATCTCGATTTGACAAGTGACGAATATCAAAAAAGCATCCGGCTTTTCTCTGTTTCTCTTAAAACTATAATGCATCCCAATTGACTGGCTAAGTATAAAGACGTTTCAATACAGGGCTTACTGAATGACGACACCACAGTCATCATTCGATAGTTGATAGATAGCCACTATTTAACGCCACTCAACATATCAAAAATCACCCGCGCAAATTGTTTGGTTTTGTTCGGATCAGACAACAACTGCATCATCTGCTCTTGGTGGGCTTCATTGCTATTCAAAATTGCATCATCAATCGCACGTGGGAAGTCACCCAGCATGGCTTGCTCGCGAGTGTTGTTGGCGATTTGGCTCATCACCGTTTCGTTTTCTGTGAGCTTGTCACGCACCGTAAAGGCATAGTTGATCATGTCTTTGTCGGTCAGGTTGTCAGTGAGAAATACTTCGTTCAATCGCTCAATGATGTGAGACAAAAACTCTTCTTTCTTGTCTTTTGGCTTAGCTGTACCTACATCGTTACTTGGGTGCAACTTATACTCAGGCGTATTCTCTTGAAGCTGAATGTCCTGCTGACGGATTTTTGATAAGCGATAGTGGCTCATTACCACGTCACCAAGATCTAGTTCATCCTCTTCAATCACCTTCTCGCGCAGCATTGGACGCAAGTGACGTGCATACAGGCTCAGCTTCTCTAGCTCTTTATCGTCGTAATCGACAATCTGGGACATAAACTCATAGAAGCGGACGAAGCTGCCTAAGTCTTTCTTAAAGATCTCAAGGCGGTCTTTCTCCTGCTTGCTCTCTTTGAAGGCATTTTCCGCATTAGCGATTAATACCGCATCGCCGGTTTTCTTGGTGCGTTCAAACACATTTTTGGCGTGAATGTATTCATCTACTGCAGAAGTGTAGCGCTTGCGCCAACGGTCTATCGCAGGCTTAAAGATATTACTGATCGCCGCATTAGACTTGTTTTTGGTAAAGAAGGCATCAATGAACTGCTCGACCTCCGACCAAAGGAAGATACCGCTAGCGCGTAACTTCTCTGATAGATCGAATATTTTGTCAGGGTCAGTGACATCCTCAAGCTCTGCCACTTGGTAATAAGGCTGGAAGGCATCCAAAATATCTTGTGGTTCGTTGTAGAAATCAAGCACAAACGTACCGCACTCTGCTTTGCCCGGATAGATACGGTTGAGGCGAGAGAGCGTCTGCACACACTCAACGCCAGCCAGCTTTTTATCGACATACATGGCGCAGAGTTTCGGTTGGTCAAAGCCCGTTTGAAACTTATTGGCAACCAGCATCACTTGATAATCATCAGTGTTAAAGGCTTTGCGCATCTCACGCCCTTTAAGGTCAGGGTTCATGCTATGCTCAGTAAACTTCTGATCCATAAACGCTGTGCTGTCTGGATCGGAAGCGTTAAACTCGACTTCGCCAGAAAAGGCGACCATGGCGCGAATGCCCGCGTAACCATGCTCAGACACATACTTATCAAACGCCAGTTTGTAGCGCACCGCTTCTTTACGTGAACTGGTGACCACCATGGCCTTAGCTTGACCACCTAACAGGCCCATCACGTTCTTTTTGAAGTGCTCTATGATCACTTTCACTTTCTGTGAAATGTTGTGGTCATGCAGGCGTACCCAGTTGTTAAGCTTCACCTTGGCTTTGCCGGCATCCACTTCTTTATCTTCCGCTTCCAGCTTTTGCTTGAGCTGATAGATCACCTTGTAGTTGGTGTAGTTTTTCAGCACATCAAGGATAAAGCCTTCTTCAATCGCCTGACGCATCGAATAGATGTGGTAAGCCATCGGCAAGTTGCGTTTAGATGCTGGCTGCTCTGGATCAGGCCTGCGACCAAACAACTCCAGCGTCTTTTGCTTTGGTGTGGCGGTAAAGGCGTAATAACTCAGGTTGGCACTGCCTCGACGCGCCGCAACAGTGGCATCGAGAATATCTTCAGACGATAATTCGATGTCATCATCGACTTCATCCGTCATCAACACTTCTTTAAGCTGACGAGCGGTTGCGCCTGTTTGTGACGAATGCGCTTCATCGGCAATGACGGCATAACGACGCGCTTTCAATGACGTTGAATTCTCAATCGCTTTTAACACATGCGGGAAGGTTTGAATGGTCACGATGATGATTGGTTGAGAGGTTTCCAGAGCCGAAGCCAACTTCTCTGATTTCGAGCCATCGCCCTCTTTACGGTTGATGCGCCCCACCACACCATCAGCATGTTCAAACTGATAGATGGTATCTTGTAGCTGATCATCCAATACAGTGCGGTCAGTCACCACAATCACCGAATCAAATTGCTTGTTGCCCTTGGCATCATGCAAGGTCGAGAGTTGGTGCGCTGTCCATGCAATCGAGTTGGACTTACCCGACCCTGCACTGTGCTGGATCAGGTACTTGTTACCTGTGCCTTCTTCAATCGCAGCATTGACCAGCTTGGTAACCACATCCCACTGGTGATAACGCGGGAAGATCAGGGTTTCTTTCTTGGTTTTACGCCCTTCCCAATCTTCCTTTTCTTCTATTTGAAGGTGGATAAAGCGCCCGATGATATTGAGCAGGTTATCTGGGGTTAATACCTCATTCCACAGGTAGTCGGTGGCGTAGCGATTTTCATCTTCAGGAATATCATTGCCCTTACCGCCATCATGCGTCCCTTTATTAAACGGCAAGAAGAAGGTATCGGTGCCCGCGAGTTTGGTTGCCATGTAGACTTCATACTGGCTCACCGCAAAATGCACTAACGCACCGCGTTTAAAGCTTAAAAGCGGCTCTGGCTTTTTGGTGGCTGGGTCTTTCGGTAAACGGGTTAGCTTGTATTGCGCAATGGCGTTTTCGACTGCTTGTTTGAATTCAGATTTCAGTTCAAGTGTAGAGACGGGCAAACCATTAACGAACAACACCAAGTCAATACGCCATTTCTTGGCTTTCTTGCCTGTCTCTTGTTCCTGTTCTTTGGTGGCATACGGGCTATAAACCAGCTCTGGCACAATACGGCAGATGTTTTGCTGATAACGCGCCAAGGTTTCAGGGTTGAGGTTATGCTCTGGCTTAAACTGACACAATTCAAAACGGGCATTGCGGATTTTCAAACCATGACGTAACACGCCCAAAGTGCCAAAGGTACGTGACGCACGATCAGTGGCGTTCTCATCGGCTTTTTTAAGTTGCGTCACCAAGGCATCAAGGAAGTGGCGCTCTGAGTCGGTCGGGAAGACTTTGCAGAACTTCTCCCACTCTTTCGGCTGCGTCTGTTTGATAAAGGTCAGCGCATCCGCTTCATACAATGCCGATTCGCGGTTATAGCCCTCGCCAGAGCCTTGAACCCAGCCATTGGCAACCATCTGACTGATGATGTCGTCCTGAAATACTCGTTCTTGTGTAGTATCTTTCATAACCTTGTTCTTCTAATTCTTGTTAGCCAACCAAAGCGACAAGCCACTCTGCTTTTTTAAATGAGAGTGGCAAAAGGTTTAAGCGGTTTGTTCCAATGCTTGATCTTGAGATATTGACGCTTGCCAGTTGCGAACGTCAATCTTGCCAGTGACAGCGGCTGAGATAAGTGCGGTGCGGCGTTCTTGCATTAATGATATTTGCATTTCTGACTTTGAAATCAACTGGTCGTATAAAGATTCCATCTTCTCTATTTCCATAACAATCAAATCTTGTTCATGTTTTGGAGGAAATGGCATAGTAATTCGACCAAGCTCATCAAAATAAAGTCTTAGACGCATTTCCATGATGCCTCTAGACCATCGTTTAAACTCCATGTTTGCCAATTTGGTACGGAATAAATAGTGATAGAATTTAGGGTTCAAATCTTTAGTAGCACGCAAGATATCGTAAGCAGGACTAGTCACCCCACTATAAGCTGAGTATCCGACCGCACCCATCCAAGCCAACAATTTGTTTACAATGATATCTCCCTCTTTGACCATCCAATATCCATCAGTTGTTGATGCTTTATTTCCTTTTTGCTCCAACTCTTTCCTTGGTCTAACACCTATATCGGTATACACAGACAAAAGCTCATAATCATTATTTTGTGGAGCTGGTTCTGCAACCAATCGAAAAAACCTTTTCGCTGGTAGAGCATCCCAATGCTCTGGTACTTCCCCTAACCACTCCACACCTGAATCTTTCATGGGTGCTTGGGGGTTCAACCCTTTGGTCACCGCATGGCTGATCACCGCTTGGCGCTTTTCTTTCAGCAGTTTAATCAATTGCTGCTGCTTTTCGATCAAGGTATCGATCTTAGCGGTTTCGTGATCGAGGAAGTTGGCGATTTGGGTTTGTTCTACTACTGGTAACGATGGCACTGAAATACCAACAAGCTCAGAAGCATTAATTGCCGGATAGCTGACACCAACAGAGCGAGCAACAACCTCTTTAATAAAGCCATTAGCCCTTAGACAATATGCGGCGTAACCTTTGTGCAATTTCTTGTTCGGTCGAATAACTGCAAAGCCTGTAGATACCACCATATTTGAAGGCGGATTATTGATTGGCGCAATTGCCTCTAGATACGTCCTTACAGTTGAAACGATAACATCGCCATCTCTCACCAGCCGTCTAGCTCTTGAGGGAGCGCTGCCATAGGTCATGGTTTCTACCCGAGAGATCCCATCAGTTGCAGACACACTGCCAATATCAACGTAGCAAAGTTCATAGTCCTTTTTTGTATTCTCAGCCAAAACATCATCATTAAAACTACATAAGTGCTTTAATGGCTTGATTTCCCAATGGCTTGGTATATTTTCCAACCACTCAACACCAGAATCCTTATACTCTGGATACGCCTGATATTTACTCATCTTCACCACCCCAAAAAATATGTGAACGCCAGTTATCAGGAAAGCCCATTGGAGCCAGTGGTACGCTTGGGTACATCACTGTCACTAACGCTTTCACTTTGTTATGCCACTGACTATCAGGGCTGATCTGCCTCATTAAATGCGCCAACATAAGCAACACTACGTAAATCCGGCGATTCGGTTGAACCATAATTGGCGCTAATCGCTCTGGAAGGTGCCAGTGCTCACCATGAGGTACTTTGGGTGGTATAGAAAGTTCGCGGTTCCACAGGCGGCTATGGTGCGCGCAACAGTTACGAACAAAGTTAAGGGTATGCAGCCAACTCTCAAACACTTCTTGAGGGACAGCAAAACGTTTGGCGATGCCTTTACGATCAGCATCTTTCGCTAGCCCTTTATAAAGGTGTGATATGGTGCCGAACGTTAACTCCTCAACCATTGCCCAGCTTGGCATCAAGCGTGGATGTTGATAGTTATGCTGATAAAAGCGTGGGTAGCGCTCACGCACTCTTTTCTCAATCCTGTTTGCTTTTTCTTCTTCGCTTTGTCTGCTGCGGTTAATCTTATTGATGTCTTTTTGCAAATCGATGGTGTCACGACTTTGGCATCGTTCGACCTCACTCAACATCCGCTTATGGTTGTAATCACGCTTAAACAGAGATTCGTTCAAGTACCAATGTGAGCCGCTATGCGGTTCTTCGGTTTGATACTTAGTGCCCATATGGTTATTAAGTGTTGCGCGTACAGCGACTTCAACGCGCTCAATCGCATCCATGATGAGTAAGCGCAATTCACGATCAAAAGCATACAATTCAACCACTGATTTAAACTCTGCATCAGCTTTAAACGGGTGAGTCTGATCATTCGGCACTTGGAAGGGGCGCATGTAGCTAGAAAGACGAAAGAAGCTAATCACCTCAAGGTAACGCTTAGCGCGTTCTGGATCGCGAATTGTTAGACCACGCTCTTGCAACAAAGCGATTTGTTCATCTAATGTTTTAGCGGTTTTGGTAAAGGTTGCCATCAGTTCGCCTCCATGAGTGGTGCGAAACAAATAGCCAGTTGAGGAAAACTATAGGCAGAAAAAAGCCCACTCAATTTGAGCTTGCAGTGCATAGGCTTGGTGGGCGTGTTAGCAACATTATCGACCACACCGTCATTTTTAGTCAAGTGAAATTGTTGACAAAACCGTTTAGCAACACGAAATGAAGTAATTAGACGATACATATTGATCACGAATGCACCTCTTGCAGTAGCTTCATAATATCTGCACTCACCGCATCCAACTCCACATCAATGGCTTCTAGTGCACGGGGTGGCTGATAAACATAGAAATGGCGATTGAATGGGATTTCATAACCCACCACACCAATTTCACCATCTTTGTCATCGCGTTTATCGGCGTTGATCCACGCATCGGCAACATGTGGTAGCACCTCGCGTTCAAAGTATCTCTCAATCAAGCGAATGGTGGTGACACTTGGGTCAAGCGGTACATTCTCGTTATCACGCAGGTCGCCATCTTGTTGGAACTCAACCACTTTGCCTTTGTAGTCAAATGCACCGTATAGCGGCTGTGCCTCTTCTTTCAGCACTTTTTTGATCACAGGCTCGGCATCTTGATTCTTCCACGTTACCGCATCAATGAATTGCTTCTTCTGCTTGGCATCGAACTTGATGCCTGTCGCCTTGAATGCGCCTTTCAGTGTCAGTTCAAACTGGTTGAAATCGTCGGATTGCTGCGATTTTCCACCAAGACTGTCACCCACAGCAATTTGCAGGGCTTTTGCCGCATCCATCAGGGCTTTTTGATTGAGCCACAACTTGCCATCCAGCACGTCTTTGATTTGCTTTTCTTTCAGCTCAGGGAAGTCGGCTTTGATCAGTACACGAACTTCCTTTTCCACATCAATGAGTGAGCCGTACGTTTCCTCCGTCCACTCAGTACCAAATTGCTCAAAGACCGCCTGCATGACGGCATTAAACGGCTTAGGTGCAAAGCGCAGTGATTCTACTGCTTCATCGGTGATTTGTGCTGACAGACGCAATGGACGCTCGATAGTGAGGCGACGATAGCCAAACTCATGCGTATTAAAAATTTTGCTGGCGAAGTGTTTTTTATTGTCCGTCACTCCATCTTGGGTCAAGGTATCGATTTCTTCAAAGTCACCAAAGTTTTTGGTGATGGTGCGAATTTCGTCATCCGTTAAATAGTGACGCTTAGATCCTAATGATTTACGCATTTTCGTGCTGAGGTTAGCCGCGTTGATAAGCTGCACCTTGCCTTTACGCTCTGGGTCTTTCTTGTTCGTCAGTACCCAAACATAGGTCGCAATGCCTGTGTTATAGAACATGTCGGTTGGCAGCGCGACAATCGCTTCAAGCAGATCCGCTTCAAGAATGTAGCGGCGTATTTCACTCTCACCACTACCCGCGCCACCGGTAAATAGCGGTGAACCATTGAGGATAATGCCGATACGACCGCCATCGGTAACTTGGTTATCCGTGGTCTTCTTGTCACGCATTTTGCTGATAAGGTGCATCAAGAATAGCAGCGAGCCATCAGACACACGCGGCAAGCCTGCGCCAAAGCGCCCATCAAAGCCTTTTTGCTGGTGCTCATCTTTGATGTCACTTTCAATTTTTTTCCAATCCACACCAAACGGCGGGTTGGACAACATATAATCAAATTTGTCGGCAGGCAGTTGATCATTGGATAAGGTGTTACCCAGCTTGATACGGTCAACGTCTTGCCCTTTGATCAGCATATCGGCTTTACAAATCGCGTAGGATTCTGGGTTTAGCTCTTGACCAAACGCGCGCATCACCGCGTTAGGGTTCATCTCCGCCACATACTCCATCCCTGAAGACAAGAAACCACCCGTACCGGCGGTTGGATCGTAAATGGTACGAATAATCCCATCTTGGCTGAGCGCCTGATCATCGGCCATAAAGACTAACGAGGTGGTAAGGCGCACGATATCACGCGGCGTAAAGTGCTCACCCGCCGTTTCATTCGAGCTTTCCGCAAAGCGGCGGATCAACTCTTCAAACACCAAACCCATCTCATAGTTAGAGATTTTGCTTGGGCTAAGGTCGGTGGTGGCGAATGTCTTCACCACTTTGTAAAGCAGATTAGCCTCTTCCAGCAGCCCGACAAATTCATCAAACTTGAAGTGCTCGAAGATCTCCCGCGCATCTTTGGAGAATGACTGCACGTATTTATCAAGGTTCGCCTTGATGTTGCTTTGTCCCATCTTGCCAAGGTTCATTGGCGAGGTATTAAAGAATGACAAACCATCTGGCTGAGCTGGCGATTTTGTTGCACGCAGCAAGAACTTTTCCTGCGCATCCTCTGGCAGGCTCATCGCTTTGATGCGCTCATACTCGGCAACCACGGCATCTTTGCTTGGCTCAAGCACACACTCAAGGCGACGAAGCAGGGTAAACGGCAGGATCACACGGCCGTATTGAGATTGTTTGAAGTCACCGCGAAGCAGGTCAGCAACCGACCAAATGAAGGCAGCGGTTTGGGAGAAGTTGTTGTTGGTCATTAAAAATGCCCTGAATGAAATACATATCAAATTGAGGCATTATATCTAAGAATAGACTAGCTGTCTGATACCCCAAGCATCCTTTCAGGTCTCGCCCTTATTATGATGTGTTAAGTGATGCGACCACCACCATCTCATCGGTTTTTCACACTATCACCATTCCTGCTCGCTCGGCGCAGATGTATATGCATTAATCTATGTCGCCGCCGTCTTGCTATGCCAAGCGGCGGATTGACAGTCAGTGAAATCCGCCGCACTCTATCTTAAAAAGTGGACAAGCTGGGTGTCATGATGACTGTGAATTTTGAGCAAAAAATCCGTCCAGATCGGCCTTTTAGAACGCAAACAAACGGCGATTTAATGAAGCAGTTTGAAAGCGATCGTGGACGGATCATTAACTCTGCCGCTGTACGCCGTTTGCAACAAAAAACTCAGGTTTTTCCACTTGAACGCAATGCCGCGGTGCGCAGCCGTCTCACCCACTCTTTAGAGGTTCAGCAAGTCGGGCGCTATATCAGTCAACTGATTGCCGACAAGCTGTCTGCCTCGCAACTCGCTCCCCCGCTCGACCGCTGCTTGGAAACCTTGGTTGAGATGGCTTGCCTGATGCACGACATAGGTAACCCACCGTTCGGACACTTTGGCGAGCAAGCGCTCAGTGATTGGCTCAGTGAGCACGTCCCTTATATCTATCGCCAACATTTTAACGACGAACTGCCTGAGGCGGTACAGCGCGATCTCTGTCATTTTGAAGGCAACGCACAAGGCATACGGCTGATCCATACCTTACAACAGCTGAACCTCACCTATTCGCAAGTCTCCGGCATTCTTAAATACACTCGGTGTGGTAGCGAGCCGAAACCTGCAGATGACGACGACCGCGCGTACCTTAAAAAGAAAGTCGGCTATTTTCTCAGTGAACACGCGTACATTGGCGATTTGCAAAAAACGCTCGCTATCTCTCCCGGCTGTCGTGCCCCAGTCAGTTACATCATGGAAGCGGCCGATGATATTTCTTATGGCATTGCCGATTTAGAAGACGCCGTTGAAAAAGGCGTACTGACTCTCGCGGATTTAAAAGCGGCCTTAAAGGCAACCTTTGTACAGCTTACCCAAGCCAGTGAAGAGCATGACGCCAACACCATGGCGACCATGTTAGAGAATGCTGAAAAGCGCAGCCACGGCAGTGACAGTCAGTTTTTTGTCTTCTTGCGTGTGGAGGTCAATAAACGCTTGCCTCGCCATGCCGCCCAACGCTTTGTCGACCATTTGCCCGCCGTCATTGATGGCACCTTTAATCACGCGCTAATTGAAGATAACAGCGTCAATCATTTACTTGTACAAACCTTTAAAAACGTCGCCAAAGCGCATGCCTTTTGTCACCCTGAAGTGGAACGCCGCGAGCTACAAGGCTATCGCGTCATCCATGGTTTGATGAGCATCTATCGTCCACTCCTCACCTTGCCCAGTGAGGTGTTTACAGCCTTAGTTAATGGCGAGCCGGTCAAGCCACAGGCGTCGATATACACCCAGCGGCTATTTAAAAAACTGCCTGAAAAACATAAAAAAGCCTATCGCGACGCGGTACAAAAACAAGCCCTAGCGGAGCAGATCTCTTCTGCCACTGCGCGTGAGTTCTATTTTCGTACTCGCCTGCTAATTGACTATATCAGCGGTATGACGGACCAATACGCATTCGACGAATACCGCGCCTTTCATGTGATTGAAGAGGGATAAAAAAACCGCTCCGTGGTTGGGAGCGGTTTTTTGCGATGAGGCTATTAGCCAAAGCGCTTTTGCCACTTATCAATCACCGTGGCACCAATCAAATCGCCTTGCACATTGACCGCGGTACGGAAGGTGTCGAGTGGGCGCTCAATGATCAGCAAAATAGCAATGGCCTCCAGTGGAATACCGGCAGCCAGCAACACCAACTGCATACCCGACATCGAGCCCGACGGCATGCCCGGTGCGCCTACCGACGAAACCATCGCCATAATGAAGATCATCACAATGCCGGTTGTCGACAGGTCAATCCCGAACAACTGTGCGAGGAACACCGCAGCAATGCCTTCAAATAAGGCGGTGCCATCCATGTTCATCACCGCGCCCAACGGCAAGACCATGCTCGCGGTCGACGGGGTAACCTTAAGCTCTTCTTTGGCAGCCTGCATCGATACGGGCAGTGTCGCAGCACTGGATGAAGTGGCAAACGCCATCGCCAGCGGTGCAGAAATGGCGCGAAACAGACTCACAAAACCAATACCACCGGCAACACGTGCAATAAGCGGCAACACGATCAGTGCATGGACCATCGTCAGTCCAAATACCAAAGCAGCGAAGCTAAATAGCTGGCCGAATAGATCGTTATCCCCTTTGTGGGAGAACTGGAAAACAATCGCAAACACTGCAAATGGCGCCAGCTTGATAATTCCTGCCACCATGGTGTTAATGCCTTTATTCAGCCCGCGAATGGTCTCGAATAATGGGTGCGACTCTGGCAGTGCGACAATCAGCGAAATGCCGAACAAAATGGTGAACACCACAATCGCCAAAAGGTTACCCTGAGTCACCGCGGCAAACGGATTCACCAACGCCATATTAATAAGTTTGGTGGCAATGGCTCCGGCACCCGCAGCATCTTGGTTGATAAAGCTAATGCTCTCATCCACAGGCGGCGCATTGGTGAGCGGTTGCCATTCGGGCATCATGAGTGCTGCGCCAAGGCCAATGGTGATCGCGATGGTGGTGGTAAAACCGTAAAACAAAAGTGTTGCACCACCTAGGCGCTTAAGGCGAACCACATTGCCAATATTACTGATCCCTTCCAGTAACGAGAGCAATACCATCATGCCGACCACGGCTTTGAGTAGACCGATATAGCTGACCTTGGCAAGCATAAGCAACGGATACCAAGTGGTCTGTTCCGCGTTCTCAATGGGACCAAATACCGTGCCCACCAGCCAAGCCAGTGCGGCCGCCACTGCAATTTGCAATGGCAAAGAGTGTCTAAGGGTTTTCCACATTGTCTTTTCCCTAATCACAGCGTCATAGCTGCATAATGATGATTTATCTGCATTTTTGTAGCGAATTGGCGACAAATCATAGCAAGTAGCGGAATTCAGCTCATGTAAAAGTTATGAACAATCTGGAATAACTAGTAACAAAATGGTTGGTTGGCGAATGAGACCACACTTTTCACTGCAAATACCAAGAAAGCGCATGATAAAAAAGCCCGCCATGACGGCGGGCTAGGGATCACCACAAAGCCATTATTGGGGGCGTTGGTTTTGTGGGTTGAGCTCTAAGTTGACGGGGGTATCTAGCTCTTGGTTCAAGGCTTTTTCAAGTTCTGCCACATTGGTGCCCGGTGTGGCTTCAAGTAGGGCAACGCCCTCTAGGTAACTTACCAAACTTAAACCGTATTTTTGAGCCAGCTCACTCGCGTGCGCTTCGGTTGCTTTGACCAAAATAGAGCCAGTAACAGTCAAAGGCGTGCTTTGCGCAGATACAGCGACCTTATCGCCAACCATCACGCCCATTTGTTCACCGCTCATGCTGCGAGCGCTGTTGGCCGTATCCACCACCACGTAGTCTTGGCCGTTCAATTGCACGCTACCTGCGCTAACACTCAAGCTAAAGCCCATGATAGCGAGTGCTGAGATCATCTTTTTCATACTTCGTCTCCTATTAACCACGGTGACCGATAACACGCAGTGACCATTGGGTTAGTTTGCCATCATCGCGGTTGTTGGGCATGGATTTAACCTCGCCACCTAAGGTGTACTGGCGTGTATCACCGTCAGTATCCGTGACATAGAGCGTCCACTGACCTTGCGATGCTTCACCATTAAATTTGTGCGATAGCATTAAATGGTCGGTAAAACCTTCTGGATAGGTGGGATCCAAGGTGTTTGACAGCATACTGTTACGTGGTGACATCAATACGCTGCGAGTCCCTGCGGGCGACTCTAACTCAATGAGCAAATCAGACATACGGCTGTGCTCAATCGAGGTACGCACTTGTACCGCCTCGATAGTGAGGTTATCGGCTACTTGCACACTGTCTGATGTCGCTACCGCCCCAGCATCGGCTATCGCAAGCCCAGTTTCACCCTCTTGGTTGTGATAAGACCACGCCCAATCCGTGAACACTTGTGCAGGAAGTGGCTGATATGTCTTCGCCGCATCGAGTGCCGCATTGACATCAATCAAACCAAACCCGTAGGTTGGGCTATACCAACGCCCCGCAGCATTTTGTTTCCAGCCCTCTAGGCCAGTCACCGTGCGCTCACCACCACGTGCTGTTTGATAGGTTAAAAGAACATCTGCATCGTCTGCATCCACCCGTGTCGCGGTCGTCGCTAATAGGTGACGAATATCGCGCTGCGACAAATTTGGATAGGCTGACATCATCAACGCAAATGCCCCTGAGGTATTTGGCGCCGCCGAGGAGGTCCCGTTCATCACGCTGTTGAAATCACAGGTGTTATCAATCTCCGTGCCACCGTGCAGGTCGTGCGAATCGTAAGGAATACTATCATCACGGTTATATCCCATCGTACAACCGGTGAGGTCCGTGGTGATATGAGCGGGTTTATTGGTGCCATACTCCCCACCCGGTGCAGTCAGGAACACATTGCTCCCGACCGACGAGTAGGATGAGCGTTCACCATCCGCATTCAACGCACTCACCGTCACGTTCCAATAATTCGCATTATCAGACGATTGGTTGCTGTTCTGCCAAGGCAACCCGTGGTTCTCGTCGACAGGACCGAAGCGCTCACGATTAAATGAGGTACGCTTATAACCATTTCCCGCTGATTTGATGAATACCGCCCCCAGTCCGCCAAAGGCTTCCGTGCTCATTTTTTTGTATTGGGCATTCTGGCGACCATCATAGCTCATTGGGTCATCGCTGTAGGGATAGCTGCGCACCCCGGAACCACCATAGCTTTGGTTGAATATGCGGACATCATCCGAATAGCCTTCGCGACCATGGCTGATCTCCCATGCATTTTGGCTTTGATAAGCGAGGTAGTTATACCCTTGCAGGTTAGCAAGCGGCGCAACCCCCATACCGCCAAGGCCGTTATCTCGCACTGCGGCGATGATGCCAGCCACCGAAGTACCGTGTGCGGTATCACGATTACTCCAGCCTTCTGGCGTCGGGTCATTGTCACGCTCGACAAAATCGTAAGATTTTCCGGCACGGACATTGGCGGCCAAGTCTGGGTGGCCAATCTCCAACCCATCATCCACAACAGCGACATTGACGTTTTGGCCCAGAATAGCCTGTCGGTGAGCCCACCAAAGGTTTAGGTCGTTCCCCGCTTGCCCACCTTCGCGGGCAAAGGCTTTTTGACCACTGTTGAGTAAGTGCCACTGCTGTGCTGTAAATGGGTCGTCGCCCGGCAAACAACGCTCTGCACTAGTGCGACTAATATCAACAGGTTCATTGCCCGTTAACGCCACACAAACTTGTGGATCTGGATCGGGCTCGACAGGCTCAGGCACTTTTGCCATCGCCCACGCCCCGGAGGTGTGGAAAAGCGCGCCGATAATCAACGCAAGAGAGCTGTGTTTGTGCATTTATCATTCCTTTTTACACTAACTAGACGTGTCTCGATTCTGAGAGACCCATCATTAGTAAAAAGAAATAACCTAATGATAAACAAGCAATTAAAGAAGATGTGATCTTGTGCCTAGCTTTTAAACAAAAATCATCTAAAAAACTGACCACGCCCCGCGCTTGTTAACATTTAATTCACGTAAAAAATCAGATATTGCGACAAAATAGGCAATATAAAAACGAAATAAGGTATACTTTTTTATTTTAAGGGAATTGTCACAGAATTATTTAATAAATGATGTGAATACTTCACCTCGATGCACCCCAGATAAATCGGCTATTCGCTGTGTCCCCGCTTTCTCAGCCCGCAATCCAAAGAGTCATTAACCCATCGACGAGGGAGATAACGTCGAAGACGGGTAAATCATCTACACTCATTAATGACAGATAAATCAATAAAGCAAGCAGATATTAATGGGAATAGTAAGGCGGATACCTTGAGTAAAGCGTCACTTGATCAGTTTAAACAGTACTTTTTTGATGCGCTGGATATCGTGCCACTGCCCTTATTGATATCGGAAGGGATTGTGACTGATGAAATTGGCAATAACAATCGCGTCCATATTTTCTTTAATCAAGCCTTCCGACAAGAACTCGGCTATACCCTAGATAGTATGCCAGACATCTACCAATGGTTTGAAAAAGCCTATCCGGATCCTACCTATCGGCAAGATGTCATTAACCAGTGGCATCAAGCCGTGCACGAAGCGCAAGCACGCAGTGAACGCACCGTTGAACTTCCGGCATTAATCACCCATGCCAATGGAGAGCAGCGTTGGTATGCGGTCACGGCACAAGTCGATGTCACGCCAAACCCAGATTGGCACATCGTTGTATTTAGAGATATCCATCAACTCAAGACTTCACTTGATGAGACGACGCATGCCTCTCTGACCGACAGTCTGACTCAGCTAGAAAACCGGCGCGGTCTAACAGAATGGTTTGAGCAATATAGTCATCGCACTGCACTCGGCACTATTGTGTTAGATATTGACCGATTTAAGCAGGTCAACGATAGCTTAGGGCATATTGCGGGGGACCGGTTGTTGGTCCAGATCGCAAGCCAACTTAAGCAGTTTTCACCGTCGAAAGCATGCTGTGCCCGTTGGGGAGGCGAAGAGTTTGTTATTATCATACCGAACTGTACACGCCAAGACGTGCTCCAGCTGACCAACACCCTTTGCCATCATGTTTACCAAGAAGGGTTCTTGTGGCATGCCACTCGCCATCAGGTTAGCGTCAGCGCAGGCATTAGCTTCACAGAAGCGGGCCATCATTCACTGGATGAGGTGGTTGCGCGCGCGGACCGAGCAATGTATACCGCCAAACAGCGTGGCCGAAATCAGGTATGCGCGGATCCCCCATAAGCTGCCAATCGTTTACTACTGTCGCATTGCCGCTCGCGGTGTCCAGATCCTATCGAACGTCCCGCCAAGTAAACACCATGCAAACTTGGGATCATCAGCCTCTCCTTTCGCTACATTGTCATTTTGACAGCCTAGATCCCGAATGCGACTTCATCCAACCCCCGCCTGTGGGCGAGTGATGCCGTTATCACGTATCATAAATCAACCCTAAGGAGCCTTTATGAGTTGGATTGAAACGAACGAGGCCATCTTCCGGCTGAGTGTGTTTGTCGCCGTGCTGGCGGTGATGCTACTCGCTGAGTGGCGTAGGCCCAAGCGCCCCCTCACCAGAACACGGCGAGAGCGCTGGCGTGGCAATATTAGTTTGACGGTGTTTAACACCCTAACGCTACGCTTGTTTGCCCCGCTAACAGCGGTCGGTACTGCGGCTTGGGCTCAAGCCCATCATGTGGGCGTGTTCAATGTCCTCGCTCTACCCGAGGTATTCGCGATAATACTGACACTGGTGCTGATGGATTTGGCCATTTGGTATCAACACAAGCTATTCCATCAATGGCCTTGGCTATGGCGTTTACATCTTGTCCACCACGCGGACATGGACATTGATGTCACCACAGGAGCACGTTTTCATACGGTAGAAATTTGGCTTTCCATGCTGATTAAATGTTTAGTTGTCATGATGCTCGGTGCGCCTGTGATGGGGGTGATCCTTTTTGAGACCTTGCTAAGCGGCATGGCCATGTTTAATCACAGTAATGTCGCCTTGCCCAAACAGGTAGATGCATGGTTGCGCCGCGTTATCGTTACCCCCGACATGCACCGGGTGCACCACTCGACCCGTTTTCATGAGTGCAATGCCAACTATGGTTTTAATCTGTCTTGCTGGGACCGCTGGTTTGGCACCTATGTGCCACAACCGCGTAAAGGCCATAAAGGGATGCGTATCGGGTTAGCCGAAGTCAGCCAAGCCACTGACGCCAGTCATATTTTGGGGATGCTGCGTTTGCCTTTGCGTTGGCGTATACTTCAGCGCGCCTATCAAAATAACAAGGAGACGCAGGCGCATGAGCCAAGTCATCGTCACATCCAAAAACCCCGCTAAAATCGCCGCCGTTGAAGCTGCCTTTCGTGATGTTTTTCCTGAACAGCCCTTTACGTTTACCGGTGTCGCGGTCCCCAGCGACGTGCCAGACCAACCCATGACAGAGAAAGAAACCTATGCCGGTGCCTGCAACCGTGTTCAGCATGCCAAAGCAAAATACGAAGGGGATTTTTACGTCGGGGTAGAAGCCGGACTAGACCACCAGCATACCTTTGCATGGATGGTAATCGACGATGGGACGACACGCGGTGAAGCGCGCTCAGCCTCTCTACCGCTTCCGCCAGAGGCACTGCGCGCATTACACCATGGCGAGGAGCTGGGGGATGTGATGGATCGTATGTTCAGCGAGCAGAACGTGAAGCAAAAAGGCGGCGCGATTGGTATGCTCACTGGGCATCGCTTAACGCGCTCAAGCGTTTACCATCAAGCACTTATCTTAGCCTTGATTCCGTTTCTACATCCTCATCTTTACCGCTGATAAGCCAAGAAAAAACGGAGCCATAAGGCTCCGTTATCAATAAAACTGTGGCGTTTCCGCTAGTCGGTGTGCGCTTTCTGCTCTGCTTCGCTTTTGAGTAAACGCGCCAGCCACGCTTTACTGTCATCATCAAGGCGCTTGAGCTCATTGGATCCGCGCGTCACGGTAGCGATGCCAACCCCCAGCAACTGACTCAGTTGGCGCTGGCTCATTTTACCTTCCAATAGCTCGTGTAAAATATTGATCCTCGCGACCAAGGTATCACGCTCATCTGGCGTCAGTAGCGCCGTCAGCAACGCATCATCATGGCCATCTTGTCCGGCACGACGCACTAAAGCGATAACATCTTGCCACCCTGAAAATGCAGGTGATTGCGACATGGTTTCCTCTCACGGTTAACGTCAGTGCGGCAAGTGTACCATTAATAACGTTTCGCTAACTCGTTGGCCCGCAAAAATTGAACCGGCTCCCCCAATAGCTGACGGTAATAAATTTCAAACATCAGCACATTTTGCACATAATGGCGGGTTTCATAAAACGGGATCGACTCAATAAAGGCAATCGCATCCATATGGCCTTGCGATCGTTCTAACCAGCGCGATACCCGATGCGGGCCGGCATTATAGGCAGCAAAAGCTAAGATGCGATTACTTTCAAAGCGATCTAGCATCATTTTTAGATAGCCACTGCCAAGACGAATGTTCACCCCAGGATCGCTTAAACTCGCCGGCCCTTCGTAGTCATAACCAAGCTCCCGCGATGTTTCTCGCGCCGTCCGCGGCATGAGCTGCATTAAGCCCCGCGCGCCAACATGAGACACCGCGTGAGTAAAGAAGGCACTCTCTTGCCGAGACAACGCCATTAACGTGGTTTTATCCACCCCTCGCTCACGGCTGAAAAACTCAAACCACCACTGATGCGCAAGCGGGAAACGCAACGATAAGTGATCCCACATTTTTCCGGCGATCGTTGCCTGCACCGCCAAGTGATACCAGTGCTTTTTACTGGCGTATGCCGCCAATAACGCAATTTGCGCATCGCTGGCGCGGTTGAGGACGTAATACCATTCACGTTTCGCGGCATAGATTTTGTTCAGCGCAATCAGCTCATCCACTCGCGCTAACACATCTTTCACTGGCATCAGCCCTTCTTCTTTGAGTACCGCTGATCGGGAAGGAATATGAATAGCTTGATCCAAATGCTGCGCCGCAGCGACACTGTAGAAGTTGCGCTCTCCCACCATGCTGGCGAAGGCACGATTAGCTTGCTCACTATCCCCTAACTCGAGCTGAATGCGCGCATCCCAATAGCGCCACTTCAACGATTGCTTCTCGCTATCACTGAGCAGCGACAGCCACGCATTAAGCGCGTGCCAATCATCGTCCAATAACGCCAACCGGAAGCGTCGCTCAATCAAGCCATCGTTGTGGGTATTGCGCAGCATGCGATCGCGCCACCCCGCAAGAGCAGGATCGTCATCGTTCATCAATTGGCTGATCAGGTAATCGGCAATTTCTTGGCGTTCACGCTTATCATAATGTTGCCCTTCAACCGTACGACGAAACTGACGAATGGCTTGCGCTTCGTCTTTACGCGACAAGCGTTCAAATGCCAGTCGGGTTAGCTTTTGGTTAAAAGGCGTCACCTGACTGCGCTTGGAAAAGTCAGCGACGTTCTCAGGCTCATCATAAAGCGCCAGTACCTGCTCGCCTTGTGGCTGATAAGACGCCGGTAGTTGACGATTTAAATACCGCATCAGGCTACGGTTACGTGCTTCAAAGGTTAATAGCATCCGCTGTAAGATCAGCTCTCCGGTTAAGAGTTTTTGCTCAGATAAAAAACCGAATAAGGGATCGCAAGCGCTGTCCACCGACTGACCCGAGAGATAAAGCGATTTCGCCCCACTGCGTGCTAATGCGCGGTTACCAGCCTGACTGTGGGCGTAATAGTACTGGCACTGATAACGCTCACCACGCGGGACATCGGTCTGGAAAGACACCAAGGTTTTCCATTCCCCTCGATCGGCAAGCAAGGTCAAATAGTCGGCCCGCAAACTGTTTACAAAAGGCAACGAATTGTAGCGGTTGATAAAGTTAGTGACCGACTTGTGCGACTTTAATGACAAATTGCGAGTAAAGTCACGATAGTCCAAATAGGGATAAAGCGGGTAATCGCGAAGCTGGCCCTTTAAGGTGCGAAAGCGCTTGAGATCACCACGCTCGATGGCGTCGATTGCGGCCTCATATTGGCGCTGTTGCAGCGTTAATTCGGTGCCGTCGGGGGTGGCTGAGGCCAACACCGCTGGCGCGGCAAAGCTGGATGTCACTAATACGCCTGACACTAAAGGGCGTGAGAAAGCACGGACACAGGCGACAGCGAGACGATACGCTGCGCCATATGGCCGGGAGAAGGCAGTGAGTAATTCCATGTCAACGGTTGCTCCTGTGTTCCTAACATCGAGTAGACAACAGCCTGGCAGGCAAATTCCCTCGATGTTAACGCCTGAATATGACGATCACTGTTAAACTTGGCAAAGTTAACGTTAGAATAGCGTCTTTCACTCCACAACTATTAACGCGAGCAGAAATGGCTGAGTACGTATATACCATGTCGCGGGTGAGCAAGATCGTGCCACCTAAGCGCCAAATTCTGAAAGATATTTCTCTATGTTTCTTCCCCGGCGCCAAGATCGGTGTGTTGGGTCTAAACGGTGCGGGTAAATCGACCCTATTGCGCATCATGGCCGGTATCGATACCGACATTGAGGGTGAAGCCCGTGCGCAACCAGGCTTAAAAGTGGGGTATCTGCCCCAAGAGCCGGTATTGGACGAAGACAAAACGGTTCGTGAAACCGTCGAAGAAGCGGTTGCCGATGTTAAAGACGCGTTGAACCGACTCGATGCGGTTTACGCGGCTTACGCTGATCCAGATGCAGATTTTGACGCCTTGGCGCAAGAACAAGGCGAACTGGAAGCCTTGATCCAAGCGAAAGACGGTCACAACCTCGACAACGCCCTTGAACGTGCCGCTGACGCCTTGCGCCTCCCTGAGTGGGATGCACAAATTAAGCATCTTTCGGGTGGTGAGCGCCGTCGTGTCGCCATTTGTCGCTTGCTCCTTGAGAAACCAGATATGCTGCTTCTTGATGAGCCAACCAACCACTTGGATGCCGAATCTGTTGCATGGCTTGAGCGCTTCTTGGTCGATTACACCGGTACTGTGGTAGCGATTACCCACGACCGCTACTTCTTGGATAACGCTGCTGGCTGGATTCTGGAGCTTGACCGTGGTGAAGGTATTCCTTGGGAAGGTAACTATACCTCTTGGCTGGAACAGAAAGACGTTCGCTTGAAGCAAGAAGCGTCACAAGAAAAAGCACGTCAAAAAACCATCGAGAAAGAGCTCGAGTGGGTGCGTCAGAATCCAAAAGGACGTCAGGCCAAATCTAAAGCGCGTATGGCGCGTTTCGAAGAGCTTAATACGTCGGATTATCAACGCCGTAACGAGACCAATGAGCTGTTTATCCCGCCGGGTCCACGCTTAGGCGACAAGGTCATTGAGGTGAACAACCTCACCAAATCCTTTGGGGATCGTGTCTTGATTGACGATCTGTCGTTCAGTGTGCCTAAAGGGGCCATCGTCGGTATTATCGGTCCAAACGGTGCGGGTAAATCAACGCTGTTTAAGATGCTAAGTGGCACTGAGCAACCAGACTCAGGCACCGTGGAAGTGGGTGACACCGTCCAATTGGCATCGGTGGATCAGTTCCGTGACAGCATGGATGACAATAATACTGTCTACGACGAGATCTCAGAAGGGGCGGACATCATTCGCATTAACAACTTTGAGTTGCCAGCGCGCGCCTATGTGTCACGTTTCAACTTTAAAGGGAGCGATCAGCAAAAACGCATCGGTGAGCTTTCCGGTGGTGAGCGTAACCGTGTCCACCTTGCCAAACTGCTTAAAGCAGGCGGCAACGTGCTCCTTCTCGACGAACCGACTAACGACCTTGACGTAGAAACCTTGCGTGCTCTCGAAGAAGCCCTGCTTGAATTCCCAGGCTGTGCCATGGTGATCTCGCACGACCGCTGGTTCTTAGACCGTATTGCGACCCATATTCTTGACTATCGTGACGAAGGCCAAGTGAACTTCTTCGAAGGTAACTTTGCTGAATACACCGATTGGTTGAAGAAAACCTTAGGGGCGCAAGCCGCTGAGCCGCACCGCATCAAGTACAAGCGCGTCGCGAAGTAATCGCCGCACGACAGCCCCTGCTGGACGGGTTGAGGTAGCAGTCTACCGCCTCAGCCCCCAGCGGGGCTTTTTATGCGTCCTAAACCGTATTGTCTCCGGTACATAGCGCAATAAAGGTAACCAAACGTTGCAAAAGTGAGACAAAACGTCTAATTCCCGTGCCATCTGCACCCCATTGCCTACACTGAAAACAGACATCTATAGGAGATGCTGTCATGTCAGAGCGTAGAAAATATTCCCGCGTGATGTATCGTGCTCCCGCGATACTCAAACAGGATGGTCGTGAATGGCACGCACACGTACTCGATTTATCCCTAAAAGGCGTGCTACTCAGTTTGCCCAACAACTGGGAATCTGACCCTGAGCGTAAAGAGTTCGACTTGGTCTTTTTTCTCCATGATTCAGAGATAGAATTAGACATGGAGTGCATTCTCGTGAACAACTGCGCGAATTACTTACATCTTTATATCGATCACATTGACATTGATAGTGCCAGTCATTTAAAAAGGCTCGTTGAACTTAACGTCGGCAACGATGAACTTCTCCATCGCGAGCTCGCACAACTGACTGACCATATGGCGGAGCCACAAGCTTAGTGCCCGCGCGGTCATGGACGGTATTTAATGCAGGCCAGCAGTAGCCAGTCATGACAGATCACATTCATATCGCCGTCACGCACCCCAATGGCGTGAAGCACTTCACCCTCTGCCCCACTCGTAAAAAGGTGGTGCAGACGCTCGCGCTTGTGTTGCTCGCACTGCTCACCGTCACCTTTGCCAGCTTGTACTTTCTCTCTGCACGCTCAACAGAGGCCGAAGCCGCCGTGGAACGTTTGCGGGATGAACGGGCTGCGTTGAATGCGGAATTAGCGGTCCTGCAACAAAAACGGGATGAGTTAACCGCAACCATTGAAAATAAAGACGTTGAGCTTACTGCGCTCACGCAACGCGTGGTGACCGTCGAGGATATGCTGGGGTTAAACTCGGTCGCTAAAGACGCCTCACTCACTCACCGTTTAGACGTCGCGGCCATTAACTCTGCAGTGCGGTACACCATGTTGCAGCTCATTCCTAACGGCAAACCGATTGAAAGTTATCGGCGCTCATCCGGATTTGGTTCACGCACACACCCAGTCACCGGCAAAGCCAAATTTCATATGGGATTAGATTTGACCGCAGACAAGGGCACGCCTGTTTATGCACCTGCAGATGGCGTGGTGGAATACGTACGCCCGAGTCGCAAAAAAGGCTATGGCAACTTTATCAAAATCGACCATGCTTTCGGCTTTATGACCTTGTACGCACACCTCGATAAGTTCAATGTGCGCAGTGGTCAGTTCGTGAAAAAAGGCGATCTGATTGCTTGGTCCGGCAACACAGGGTTATCGACAGGCCCTCACCTACACTATGAAGTCCGTTTTTTGGGACGCGCGCTGGACCCGCGCCGCTTTATTAAATGGAGTGCTGAGAACTTTGATACCTTGCTGGAAAAAGAAAAACGTGTGGGTTGGGGCCATTTAGTTTCAGTGGTAGAAAACTTGGTAGAAACTCAGGTTCAGGTCGCCAATATGCCCGACCCTGAGCCACCGCTAAGCACCGCGCAACAGCGCGAGGCGGATTTAGACGTGACACCTACCAACGTCTCGATGTAGTCACTCAACAAAGCTCACAGAGATCGGCGCCTGCGCAGCGAGACACGTGAGCTTTGTTGTTTATCAGTGCAGTTAGAGGTCTTCTAACACATCCAATGCATCAGACAGCTTGCTTACCCCAAAGACTTGCATGCCCTCAAGCGGCTGCTTTGGCATATTCGCTTTCGGGACGACCGCTTTTTTAAAGCCGTGTTTCGCCGCTTCCATCAAGCGCTCTTGACCACTCGGCACAGGGCGAATTTCACCGGCCAAGCCCACTTCGCCAAAGACCACCAAATCGCGGGGTAAAGGCCGATCGCGGAAACTAGAGATCAGCGCCAACAACAAAGCGAGATCGGCACTGGTTTCGGTCACTTTGACGCCACCCACCACATTGACGAACACGTCTTGATCCGACATTTGCAGCCCGCCATGTTTGTGCAACACCGCCAACAATAACGCCAGTCGGTTTTGTTCTAAACCCACCGCGACACGACGAGGATTGGCTAACTGCGAATAGTCGACCAGCGCTTGTAGCTCTACCAACAAAGGGCGGGTTCCTTCCCATACCACCATCACCGAGCTTCCCGACGTCTGTTCTTCACCACGGGAAAGGAAAATCGCCGAAGGGTTGCTGACTTCTTTCAGCCCTTGCCCGGTCATCGCGAACACACCCAATTCATTCACCGCCCCAAAGCGGTTTTTGTGGCTGCGTAAGGTTCTAAAGCGACTGTCACTTGAGCCATCGAGTAGAATCGAACAGTCAATACAGTGCTCGAGCACTTTCGGCCCAGCCAAGGTGCCGTCTTTGGTCACATGGCCAACCATAAATATCGCCACGTTGTGCTGTTTCGCGTAGCGCGTTAAGGCGGCCGCTGACTCGCGTACTTGAGACACGCTACCCGGTGCCGATTGCACATCACCGACATGCATGACTTGAATGGAGTCGATAACCATGATTTTAGGTTGCTCTTTCTTAGCGACCTGACAAATGGTTTCAACGCTGGTTTCGGATAACAGCTTGAGTTTGTCTTTGGGAAGCCCAAGTCGGTCAGCACGCATCGCAACCTGTTGGAGTGACTCTTCACCAGTGATGTATAGCGTCGGTAAGTGCTGCGCTAAGCCCACCATGGTTTGCAATAGCAAGGTACTTTTACCGGCGCCCGGGTTGCCCCCAATCAAAATGGCCGCACCAGGCACAATCCCACCACCAAGAACACGGTCTAGCTCTTTAAAACCACTACTCAGGCGTGGCACTTCTTGCAAGTCAATCTCTTGCAACGTCTGTACTTTGCCTTCCGCACTCCCCGCGTAGCCGGCATATTTTTCGTTGCGCGCGACTTGAGGAGACGCGGCAAGGCGTACTTCAGTGATGGTATTCCACGCACCGCACGCTGAGCATTGCCCTTGCCAGCGGGGAAAATCGGCGCCACAGTCATTACACACGTAGGCCCGTTTTGTTTTTGCCATTCGCACTCCAATACGTATGATGTCAGCTAATTCACAAAATGATTGCTATCTTATTAATTATTCCCAAACTTTTTCGATAGCGTGCCGCTACAAAAGCAGGCCAATACTTTAACAGACTTTGCCATGAAGCAGGATGATTACCAGGGACTGATTGAGCAACTGCTTCCTCTTTCCCAAACCCCAAAATTTGAGGTGCTGCTCGACAAGCTAACGGCTAACGAGCCGAACTCTGCCAAGCTGCTGATCAAAATGGAGATCAGGCGGCTGATGGCGCCGTGTAATCGCACCATTGATTTGCGCGGGAAAGTCGATGGCGAATGTCACGAATATGACTTGCATGGCAAGAAGCATTGGTTGGACGATGTCGCCATTAACTATTACTACGAGCGCTTGCCACTCTATAACGGACAACTGACCCAAGGGTTATGGGAAGATCTACATAACACCCCAAATAACTTTCGCGTCAAACACGAGAAAGCGAAGCAGAGCCAGCAAAAAGGGCAAGGTCCAGTCACCGATAGTGCCCAAACGGCCTTATTACCCGAAAAGCTGACTTTTGGCAGCTACTTATCACGCAGTGAAAGTCGCATTCACTATGCCACGCAAGTCTTGATCACCTTACAGTCGGGTCAGGAAGTTCACGGGACCACCAGCGACTTATCAAACTCAGGTTGCCGCGTGCGCGTCCCTGCAGCCTTCGACTACCCGCCAAGCTCAGAAGTCACTGTCCGGTTTGCGGCGTTAGCAAAGAAGTATCTCGACCCTGATCTTGAAGATGGCTTGAGCTACCGCATTATTGGTGTGGACCAAAACAATGATAGTACGAGCAATGCTTGGTTACGCCTGCGTCTTGACACCAGCAGTGACGCCATCAAACGGGCGTTGGAGTCCGAGATGGCATCGCCAGACTTTCGCGGTAAACAAGATGGGGAAGACAAACTGCTGACCCTCAAGCTGCAAAGCTATGAGCAATCTTTTTTGCATCACACCAGCGTACTGCCGCTCTATTTTGCACAAGATAAAATGGAGTATGTGCTCAAAACGCGACAAAACCATAGCCTTTGGGATTACTGGCATGATGAACGCAACCAGCCTGTGCTCAATCATCTTTTCGACCCACAACGCCTTTCATTATTACAAGTCGAAGGGGCGGCCAATAGCCAGTTGCTGCTTTACTGTTTTTATGTTGAAAAAAATAAACGTCGCTTTTTCTACTCAGCCTCCCCCAGTGAGATGAGTGTGGAAGAGCGCCAGTTGTTTTGGAAACTAGGGGCTAAACGGGCATCTTGGCGGGCGTTTAAAGTGACCATGTCGGCCATCACGGCTGCCGATATCGAACGACTGCAGGATGTATCGCCAGACTGGCTCAACAAATTGAAGACATTGACGCACGTGGCGCTGGTACAGGATGTAACACATCATGATGCGCAGCAGGCCTACTTAAGTCATCCGAAACCCGAACGCTCAAGCCAAGCACTGCGCCGCTTTTTACATGAGCGTAATCCTGTGAGCCAAGCCAGCTTAATTTCCTCCGATATGCAGCCGCAGCGCCGTGAGCCACGTTATCAATACCGCTCTAAGGTCTCTTTGGTGCATGCTGAACAGGGATTTATGGAAGGTGCCCTGTTGGATTTTTCCTCGGGTGGACTGAATGTCGCACTCAAGCAACCCTTTCAAGGGGCAAAAGACGATCTGATCTCTGTCTCTCTCGATGCCTTTGTGAAAATAGACCGCCGCGCGCCATTGGTAGATATGCCTTATCAGGTTATCCGAGTCAGCCCGAAACGGAATAATATCCAGCTAAAGCTGGTCAACGAAGCTCCGAATACCCGCCGGCGCCAATACTTACGCCGTTTGATTGAGCACAACCAAGAAAAACTCACCGTGTTGGATGAGATCTTACCCGATCCGCCACTGGTGCGAGCCATGCACCAATTATTGCTGACCCGGCTTACCGTGCAGCCTTACTTTATACGCCGAGACAATGGCGTGCTCTCGGTATCCGCAGTCGGCATTAACCTACCGCCAAGCCGGTTACACCGATTACTGGAGCGCGCCGGTGGGGGGCGACAGATTTCCTTCTACCCCTTGTTTGGCGACAAAATTCATACGCGCACGCATGAGGTTTCCCGCCTGTCTCAACCGCAAAAAGAACTGATCCGCGAATACTATGTCTGGATGGACATGCAAGATGAAACCGTACGCAGAGTGCATACCTTCGCAGATAGCGAGTTTGAGTCCGATGATGCCCGCCGCAAGTTTATTGAGCTGGCTCAGCGCGGAGGCCTATTTGCCGTACTGCGCAACCGCATGGCGCCGCTTGCTCATGCGGAACAAGAAATCAATCCCGAAAAACTCGCGGCATTGTTACAACGCGATACCCATAAAGCGCGCCAGCTCGAGGATGAGTTTGCCGCACTGTGCGCGTATGGCGAGCTGGTCGATGTCACCGATGAGGTGCTGATGCGCCTCGGCTGTTAGCGGGTCTGCCAACTGATACGTCCCTCGCGCAAGCTTGCCGACAGGATACAAAGCACACCGCCTAACCAAGCGTGTTTCACCGCCGCTTGCGCTTGGGCGTTGACCATCGGCTTGGCATGGTAGGCAACACCAAGCCCGGCGGCATTCATCATGGGTAAATCGTTGGCACCATCCCCGACCGCAAGGGTATTTTCCGCTGCAATATCATATTGTTGTGCTAGCATCGTCAGCACGTCTGCCTTTCGCTGGGCATCGACCACCCGCCCTTCCACTTCTCCCGTTAGCTTTCCGTGCGCTATCGAGAGTTGGTTGGACTCAGCATAATCCAGTGACAACGTGTCTTTGAGGTGATCAGAGAAATAGGTAAAGCCACCAGAAGCAATTGCCACCTTCCAGCCATGCGCACGCAAACTAGCGACTAAACGCGCCATATCCGGCATCAAAGGCAACGTGGATTTCACTGACGCTAGGATTTGGCTGTCCGCGCCTTTCAACGCGGCAACACGCTCGCGTAAACTGGCTTCAAAGTCTAGTTCACCCAGCATGGCACGTTCTGTCACCGCGGAGACCGCATCCCCAACCCCCGCCAACGCAGCAATTTCATCAATACATTCGATTTGAATCGCGGTTGAATCCATATCGAATACCGCAAGACCCGGCTGACTGAGATCTGGCAGACCGTGCACGTCCGCACAATCTAGGCCAAGCAAATGGACAATGGTTTGATGCGCATCGGTTAATGGCCCTGCCATTAATAAGACTTCATAAGGCCCTACCCGCCAGCCATCAATCGGTGTCACCGCTTCGCCAGTAAAAAAAGCAATATCATCAAGCTGGCGTGGATCTAACAGCTCACCAAAGAGCACCCATCCACCTTGACGTCGGGTATAGCGACTGTAGGTCGACAACGATGGGAAACGTTGATAAAGCGTTGGGGTGCGGTAAATTTTAAAAGGCGTCGCGTCCATGGTTGTAGGCGTCCTTGCGGCCGAAGCCGTCGATTGAATAGTGAATGAATCGTATTGAGGCTGTGATACCATAAAACCAGCACTGAGCTCCAGTGCAATTTATTCTGGCGGTTTAGCTTTTGAGGTGGCTATGTTTACGGTTTCGCGACAAGCACTGCGACGCGTGGTGAAATGGGGGATCTTGTTCAGTGCGATCGCTGCAATTGCGGCGTTGATGCTTTACAGCACGACATTAAGCCAGCGCCAATATCAAGCGCTCTACCAACAAACGGATGAACTGGCACAACTGATGACCCGTCAGATTGGCGCACAAGCCTACGACGCCTTGGTGGATAAGAACTATCAGCCATTACAAACCATGGCCGACGCCTTGGTCAAAGAGCCTCTGATCCGCGATGCGAGTTTCTACCGCCTAAACGGTCAGGCCGTGGTGCACTCGGCTAATGCCCTGCCACTCGAAACGGCGGTTGGATTAACGACACCGCTTGGGTTAGAGAGCCGCGGCCGTCAGCAACTCATGGCCCCCATTAGCCGAGAGGGCGATGTAGCAGGCTTTCTCCGTCTCACGCTAGAACATCAGGCGGTCACAGAAAAAGCCCATCACCAATTGCAAGAGAACATGAATCAGTTTCGCACCCTGCTAGTACTTGCGATTCTGTTGGGAGCATTGCTGGTTGGCATGCTCAAACGTCGCGACAGCCAAACCTCATTGCTTCCTTGGTAATCCAACTCAGATACACACGAGGGCGCCTCAAACCTCACTCATAAAAAAAGAGATGGCCAAAGCCATCTCTTTGATGCATGAATCCTTTATCCTTACAGGAAGGATTGTCCATAGTCCATCGGCGACGTGCCAAAATAAGCCGCCAGTGATTGGCCAATATCGGCAAAGGTTTCACGGCGACCTAATGACCCCGCAGGTACCTTGCTGCCATAAACCAGAGCAGGAATGTGCTCACGGGTATGGTCAGTGCCCGGCCAAGTCGGATCGCAGCCGTGGTCTGCGGTAAGGATCAAGACATCATCTTCTTCCAGCATGGCCATGATTTCTGGCAAACGCGCATCGAAGTATTCCAAGGCCGCAGCGTAACCAGCCACATTACGGCGGTGACCATATGCAGAGTCAAAATCAACAAAGTTAGTAAAGACTAAGCTGTTATCACCCGCGTCTTTGATCGCGTCTTTGGTCGCGTCAAACAGCGCTTCAAGGCCAGTCGCTTTGATCTTTTTGGTGATCCCGCAATGGGCGTAGATGTCGGCAATCTTACCAATCGAAATCACGTCACCGCCTTTCTCGTCCACGATTTTTTGCAATACCGTGGCCGATGGTGGCTCAACTGACAAATCACGACGGTTACCCGTACGCTCAAATTGGCCTTTGCCTGGGCCCACAAATGGACGCGCAATCACACGACCGATGTTGTAGTCTTCCAGCTCTTCACGCACGATTTGGCACAGCTCGTACAGGTTATCGAGGCCGTAGGTTTCCTCGTGACACGCGATTTGGAACACAGAATCTGCAGAGGTGTAGAAAATCGGCTTACCGGTTTTCATGTGCTCTTCGCCCAAATCGTCCAGCACTTGAGTGCCTGACGCATGACAGTTACCCAAATAGCCCGGCAGCTTGGCACGCTCGACAATACGATCTAGCAGCGCTTGCGGGAAGCTATTGGTCTGGTCAGTGAAGTAACCCCAATCAAATAGCACGGGGACACCGGCAATTTCCCAGTGACCAGACGGGGTATCTTTGCCAGATGACAACTCTTTCGCGTGCGCATAGGCACCGATGATCTCTGCGTTGGCATCTAGCCCTTCAGGGAAGTAACCCGATGATTCTTCACATGCCTTACCTAGACCTAATTTGGTGAGGTTTGGCAATGAAAGCGGGCCGCTGCGATCGGCATTATCCGCTTCGCCTTTAGCACACGCTTGAGCAATGTGGCCCAAGGTATTAGCACCTTGGTCACCGAATTTAACTGCGTCTTCAGTGGCACCAATACCAAATGAATCTAAAACTAATACTATTGCGCGTTTCATGATCGCCTCCGTTAGACGTCTTCTAGGCTGATGCGACGGTAAACGTCTGGCGTCGCACTTGGCGCCGTATCAGCCACTTTTACTGCGGCTCGCACCGCATTCGCCGCTTGTTGCCATTGCTCTTCAGTTTGAGCATGGAGCATGGCGAGCGGTGTTTGCCCGTCCACGTGTTGCCCCAGACGAATCATTTCGTTCAGCCCAACGGCATAATCAATTTTATCGCTAGCAACCCGACGGCCGCCACCTATTTCTACCATAGCCATGCCCAATGCTCGGGTATCCATGGCACTGACTATACCTGAATCCGTCGCGTAGACTGGCTTAATGATAGCGGCGGTAGAAAGATAGCGCTCCGGCGACTCAACAAAGTCACGCGGACCACCCAGTCCAGCCACCATTTTGGCAAAGCACTCAGCCGCACGGCCACTGTCTAGTGCTTCATCCAGTTTCTGTTTTGCGCTGTTCACATCGTCTGCAAGCCCGCTAATCACCAGCATATCCGCACACAGTGCCATAGTGACATTGTACAAGCGTGGATTACGGTATCGACCGGTCAGAAAATCAACCGCTTCTTTGACTTCTAGCGCATTGCCGGCAGAGGATGCCAATACTTGGTTCATGTCGGTTAACAAAGCGCTCGTTTTCGTGCCTGCGCCATTGGCAACCGCCACAATCGATTTGGCAAGCGCCTCGGAATCTTCATACGTGGGCATAAATGCCCCCGACCCCACTTTGACATCCATCACCAATGCATCCAACCCTGCCGCCAGTTTTTTCGACAAGATAGAAGCGGTGATCAGAGAAATGTTGTCCACGGTTGCAGTGACATCGCGGGTTGCATAAACGCGTTTGTCCGCAGGCGCCAAAGACCCGGTTTGACCGATAATCGCAACGCCAGCATCACGTGTGACATCACCAAACACTTGGTTGCTCGGCATGATGTTATAGCCGGGAATCGATTCCAGTTTATCTAGCGTTCCCCCCGTGTGCCCTAAACCTCGGCCGGAAATCATGGGCACATAACCGCCACATGCTGCTACCATAGGGCCAAGCATTAATGAGGTCACATCACCGACACCACCGGTCGAATGTTTATCCACCACGGGACCATCAAAATTCATATGTGACCAATCGATGGTCATTCCCGAGTCGCGCATTGCACACGTCAGAGCAACACGCTCATCCATGGTCATATCGTTGAAGTAAATCGCCATCGCAAAGGCGGCAATTTGCCCCTCTGAGACCGATTCGTCGGCCACCCCTTGGATAAAGGTATAGATTTCTTCTTTGCTTAACGCGATGTTGTCACGTTTCTTACGAATAATTTCCTGAGGTAAGATCATCCATCCTCCTTACCGGCAAGACAGGACAAGCAGTCACTTGCCCTGCGAATCTCATCACTAAGGATTAGTAGCCGCCTTGCGCTGCTTTTTCACCTTCACCCAGCGTATGTAATAAGTTCGCTAACAAGCTTGAGGCGCCAAAGCGATAGTGACGGCTGTCTGCCCAGCTCTCGCCCAAGATACGATCCGCCATCGCGAGGTATTGCTGCGCATCCTCAGCAGTGCGTACGCCACCGGCTGGCTTAAAGCCCACTTTATCCGCGACACCTTTGTCTTTAATCACGTTCAGCATAATTTCTGCCGCTTCTGGCGTGGCATTCACCGCCACTTTACCGGTCGAGGTTTTGATAAAGTCAGCGCCCGCATCAATTGAGATTTCAGACGCACGCTTGATAAGCGCATCTGTTTTCAGTTCACCGCTTTCGATGATGACTTTTAGCAGCGCTTGATCGCCACAGGCAGCTTTGCATTGTTTGACCAGTTCAAAACCGATCTCTTCGTTACCCGCCATCAATGCACGATAGGGGAAAACAACGTCAACTTCATCGGCGCCATAGGCCACGGCCGCCTTGGTTTCAGCCACGGCAATATCGATATCATCATTGCCGTGAGGGAAGTTAGTAACGGTGGCGATACGCACCTCAGGGGTGCCTTGCTCACGCAGCGCTTTTTTTGCCACCGGAATGAAACGTGGATAGATGCAGATCGCAGCCGTGTTACCGACTGGTGATTTCGCGTTCTGACACAAAGCGATCACTTTTTCATCCGTGTCATCATCATTCAGTGTGGTTAGATCCATTAATTTCAGTGCGCGTAGGGCTGCGGTTTGTAATTCGTTCATGGGTATCTCCAGTCCTCATTCTTTTGCCAAACAGTTATGGGTTGGCCACTGTGTAAACAACCTATTAGCAGGTTGCCGTTCAGCGGACTTGGCTCCTTGAAGTTTGAGGCTGGACATCTCGCCGCCTTCAACCAACCATCCTTGTTGCCGCGTGCAAACGTGATGTGTTTGCGTATTCCGCCGTTGGACGTTATAGATTGGGGCTAGCCACACCTTGTTGCTAACCATAAGAGGAAAATAAGGGATTGTGGCACCCTCAAACTATGACGGTGTTCACTTATTTTACCAACGCCATCCAAGCAAAACTAGATTTTACCGTTTCTGTTGAAATACACACTGTTGCCCACCAGCACCAATCGCAAACATGGTGAACATTTAGCCGATTAAGAAAAGAAACGCTCCACCACCCACTGGTAACCAACGCCTCCCAAATAAACACCGACAATCCCCATTATTCCTGATAAAACCGGTGGCGCAGGGATAGGGAGTTTAATCGCACTGAATAACACCCCGACCAAAAAACCTGCCACAAGCGCCAGTAAGACTTCCTGCATAGTATTTCCTTATTTTGTTGATAGATATCGCACTAACTAAGTATGGTCATCACAAATAAAAACGCCACACAGTCTCCTGTGTGGCGTTTTTGATGACACATGGTTGGGGGAAATTAACCCATCATGGTCAAGGTTAGGAACAGACCAGCAATGGTTGCAGACATCAGGTTAGATAGCGTACCTGCCGCAACAGCTTTCATACCAAAGCGTGCAATGTCTGGACGACGGTTTGGCGCAAGGCCACCGAGACCACCCAGCAGGATGGCGACAGATGACAAGTTTGCAAAGCCACACAATGCGAATGAAATGATCGCTTGTGTTTTCTCTGTCATCAGTGCACCTGTTTGTGCGACTAACTGACCGTTTTCACCTAGGTACTGGGTGAAGTTCAAGTAAGCAACGAATTCGTTCACAACCAGTTTCTGGCCGATGAAAGAACCGGCAACGATGGCTTCTTCCCATGGCACACCAATCAAGAAGGCAAGCGGAGCGAAGACATAACCTAGGATGAGCTCAAGCGTGATGTCTGGATAACCGAACCAGCCACCGATGCCACCTAGCATGCCGTTAATCAGTGCAATCAAGCCGATGAATGCCAGTAGCATCGCGCCCACGTTTAGCGCCAGTTGCATACCTGATGATGCACCCGCTGCGGCCGCGTCAATCACGTTCGCTGGCTTATCAACACCTTCAGCAGTTGCATCTGCCATTTGCTCGACAGGCTCTTCCGTTTCAGGCTTGATGATTTTCGCAAACAGAAGACCACCCGGTGCTGCCATGAAGGATGCCGCGATGAGATACTCAAGTGGCACGCCCATTGACGCATAACCGGCCAGTACACCACCAGCGACAGAGGCAAGACCACCACACATAACGGCAAACAGCTCAGATTGGGTCATACGCGGTACGAATGGACGAATCACCAATGGCGCTTCAGTTTGACCCACAAAGATGTTAGCGGTTGCTGACATGGACTCGGCACGTGATGTACCCAGTGCTTTCTGTAGGCCACCACCCAGTACATTGATCACAACCTGCATGATACCTAGGTAGTAAAGTACGCTGATCAATGATGAGAAGAAGACGATAACAGGCAGAACTTTTAGCGCGAAGACGAAACCGCCACCGCCGAACAGTTCAAACATTTTGCCAGAAACCAGCCCACCGAAGATAAAGCTGATCCCTTCATCACCATAGGCGATGACGTTGGCAACGTATTGTGATGCACCGTACAAGATATCACGACCCACGTCGACATACAGTACGAAAGCACCGAAAAAGAGTTGGATAGCGAATGCGCCACCCACGGTACGGAGGTTAATCGCTTTGCGGTTATCGGAGAGAAGGACTGCAATCCCCAGCAGCACCATCATCCCTACCACGCTCATCAGCAGGCTCATAGTTTTGGCATCCTCAAAAATAAAAATTGGCGTCTCGACAAAGTGGAATTTGGTTTCCGGGGAGGGATTATACGCATGCAAGTCACATTAAAGTAATATTCCAATCACAGTTCGCTGTAAAACTATTCTGCAATGCATCAATAAGTATGACTTTGATCTACTTTTGTGAGCTTATACGAGTGCAAACGTTTGGCTTTGGACGATAGCGGCTTATTTAAGACTAAACAATCGCTCAGCATTGCCTGATGTTTCAGTCAATAGACGATCTTTATCACAGTCTTTTAACTCACAGAGCACGTCTGCCACCCGAGAAACCTGTGCTGGGGTATTGGCTTTTCCTTGAAATCCTGCCAAAGGCATATCCGGCGCATCGGTTTCCAGTAACAGATGTGAAAGAGGTAAATGTTGAATCGCTTGACGGGTCTTATTAGCGCGCGAATAGGTAATGGTTCCACCTACTCCCAACATCAAACCCGCATCGATAAACTGCTTGCCTTGCTGTGCGCTACCACTAAAGGCATGAAGCACGCCGCGAATCCCCGGATACGCTTTAATCACACGCAATAATTGGTTATGGGATTGGCGACTGTGCAAAATAATGGGTAAGTCATAACGGCGAGCTAGCCATAACTGCCCTTCCAGTAAGGCGTGCTGGCGCTGCTTCATCTCTGCGGTATTCGCGACAAAATAGTCTAAACCCGCTTCGCCTACCGCCACGCAAGATAGCGGCCGTGATACCAGCGCGTCTTCTAATGCGGCAAGACTCGAGTCAGTGTGCGTGTCGACAAAACAAGGATGCAGCCCAAGCCCGGCATAGATGCCAGCAAAGCGCTCTGTCAACGCTAACACCGCCTGCCAGTTTTGTTCACTCACGCTGGGCACTATCATCCGCGTGACGCCCACCTCACGTGCCGCTTGCCAATATTGCGCGGGCGCTTGATTAAACGGAGGAAAATCAAAATGACAATGGGTATCAATCATGCTTGTCAGTGCGATTTATCTGAGTATGTGATTCGCGTTTCACCGGCACGCAACTGCGTCGGTTTTCAGGAGTGAGCCCCATGCGTTGGCACCATGCATCATAACGCGCTACCCACCTTTTGATGGCCAAAGCTATCTTCATCGCTGTCCTCTTAAAAGTAAAATGCCGCCCTATACAGACGGCATTATAGAAGGTTTGCCCCTCATCCGCAGGGAGCCTCACCCGCAGAGAACGAACCTGCTCCCCTACATGAGTGCGATGCCTTTGGCATCAACCCGCTGACTTAGTGCTCACGCGTTGCCCGCAATTGAATGTCCGGGAAGCGCTCTTGGGTCAGGTTGAGGTTGACCATGGTCGGTGCGATATAGGTAAGATTGTCACCACCATCCAGCGCGAGGTTAGCTTGGTTTTTACGCTGGAAGTCGTCGAGTTTTTTCTCATCCTCACATTCGACCCAACGTGCAGTCGCCACGTTAATGGACTCATAAATCGCATCAACGTTGTATTCCGCTTTCAAGCGTGCCACCACCACATCAAACTGCAGCACACCAACCGCACCAACGATAAGATCGTTCGATTGTAGCGGACGGAAGACCTGTACCGCACCTTCTTCCGAAAGCTGGACCAGACCTTTAAGCAGCTGCTTTTGACGCAAAGGATCACGCAAGCGAATGCGACGGAACAGTTCAGGCGCAAAGTTAGGGATCCCAGAAAACTTAAGATCTTCGCCTTGTGTAAAGGTGTCCCCAATTTGGATAGTGCCATGATTGTGCAAACCGATAATATCACCGGCGTAAGCATCTTCGGCTCGCGCGCGATCACCCGCCATAAAGGTCACGGCGTCAGAGATATTAATTTGTTTGCCCAAGCGCACATGTTTTAACTTCATACCTTGCTGGTACTTACCGGATACCACTCGAACAAAGGCAATTCGGTCACGGTGACGGGGATCCATGTTGGCCTGAATCTTAAAGACGAAGCCGGTGAATTTTTCTTCGTCGGCATTAACGACACGATCCGGCGTCGGACGAGAGAGCGGTTTCGGCGCCCAAGCCGTTAACCCATCCAACATATGATCGACACCAAAGTTACCCAGTGCAGTACCAAAAAAGACCGGTGTTAAGTCGCCACTGAGAAACAGCTCGCGATCAAATTCATGCGATGCGCCCATGACCAGCTCGAGCTCATCACGTAAGTCTTGTGCAATATCAGCACCAATTGCTTCATCCAATTCGGGGTTGTCCAACCCTTTAATGATGCGAGCTTCTTGAATGGTGTGACCTTGGCCAGACTGATACAAGATGCTTTCATCACGATGAATGTGATACACCCCTTTAAACCCTTTACCACAACCAATTGGCCATGACACTGGCGCACAGGCAATATTGAGCTCACTTTCTACTTCATCCAGCAGCTCCATCGGATCGCGAATATCACGGTCCAATTTGTTCATAAAGGTAATGATCGGGGTATCGCGCAAACGCGTAACTTCCATCAACTTACGGGTACGATCCTCAACACCTTTTGCTGCGTCAATCACCATCAAACAGGAGTCAACCGCGGTGAGGGTTCGATAAGTATCTTCCGAGAAATCCTCGTGCCCTGGGGTATCAAGCAGGTTGACCAAACAGTCATTGTACGGGAACTGCATCACCGACGTGGTCACGGAGATCCCCCGCTCTTTCTCCATATCCATCCAGTCAGATTTTGCATGGTGGTTAGAGCCGCGCCCTTTGACCGTCCCGGCGGTTTGAATCGCACGTCCGAATAGCAGGACTTTTTCAGTAATCGTGGTTTTACCCGCATCCGGGTGCGAGATAATCGCAAAGGTGCGTCGTTTATCAACTTCCTGTTGCAGCGGTGTATTAGACATAGCAAGTTATCTTCTTGATTTATTCAGGCGGCAATCAGGCGCCAACTGAGGGGGTTAATCACAAAGGGAACGTATTTTCGCTGATCTTGTAGCCAGCTTCAATTCACAAATCTGACTTGGCACTGTTATCTGTGTTCGTTAGGGTCAAGATTGCTTGCCAAACACATCACAAATGTTGCCAATTGAACGCAGCGTGGTGTCGTTATTGGTGAAGCACGTGTATAATTAGCGCCACTTTCAGTTGTGACACAGTCAACGAAGTCGACCATCCGGTCGCGGCTATTGACAACACATTGCACGTCCGCCCGCGAGACAAGCCCTCAGTGTGTTGCCATTAGTCGCGATGGTGAACAGCTGAAAGCTTACATTTAGCTCGATAAATCGGATGATTTATCTCCTCAGCAACAAGGAAACATTCTGTGAATCCAATCGTAAAAACATTCCAATACGGCAACCATACCGTGACGTTGGAAACCGGTGTGATGGCTCGCCAAGCCACCGGTGCGGTAATGGCAAGCATGGACGATACCTCAGTATTCGTCTCTGTCGTCGGTAAAAAAGAAGCGGCAGAAGGCCAAGGCTTTTTCCCACTGACCGTGAACTACCAAGAGCGTACTTACGCAGCAGGTAAAATCCCAGGCGGTTTCTTCAAGCGTGAAGGTCGTCCTTCAGAGTCAGAAACCCTGACAGCACGTTTGATTGACCGCCCTATTCGTCCGCTTTTCCCTGACTCGTTCAAAAACGAAGTTCAAGTGATTGCGACCGTAGTATCGGTAAACCCAGCTGTTAGCCCAGATGTGGTTGCCATGCTAGGTACCTCTGCGGCACTGGCGATTTCTGGTATCCCATTCAATGGCCCAATTGGTGCAGCACGTGTTGGTTATATCAACGATGAGCTGGTATTGAACCCAAGCGAAGCAGAGCTGGACAACAGCCGTCTTGACCTTGTGGTTGCCGGTACTGAAGGCGCGGTGCTGATGGTTGAATCTGAAGCCGATCGCCTAAGCGAAGAACAAATGCTGCAAGCGGTGATGTTTGGTCATGACCAACAACAAGTCGCTATCAACGCTATCAAAGAGTTCGCCGCGGAAGTTGGTACCCCTGCGTGGGATTGGCAAGCACCAGAAGTGAATGCCGCCCTGCAAGCGCGTGTTGCAGAAATGGCGCAAGGCCCACTCGCACAAGCGTACCAAATCACTGAAAAAATGGCGCGTTATGAGCAAGTCGGTAACGTGAAGCAAGAGGCGGTTGCCGCTCTGCTTGAGCAAGACGAGACCCTCGACGAGCGTGAAGTACTCGATATGCTTGGCGATCTAGAGAAGAAAGTCGTGCGTAGCCGCATCATTGCCGGTGAACCACGTATCGATGGTCGCGAAAAAGACATGGTTCGTGCGCTAGACGTACGTACCGGTGTGCTACCTCGCACACACGGCAGCGCGTTGTTCACGCGTGGTGAAACGCAGGCGCTGGTGACCGCCACACTGGGTACCCAACGTGATGCACAGATCATCGACTCAATCATGGGTGAGCGTCAGGACAGCTTTATGCTGCACTACAACTTCCCTCCATACTGTGTCGGTGAAACCGGTTTTGTCGGTTCACCAAAGCGTCGTGAAATCGGCCATGGCCGTCTCGCGAAACGTGGTATCGCTGCGGTAATGCCAAGCCAAGACGAATTCCCATACACCGTCCGTGTGGTCTCTGAGATCACTGAGTCAAACGGCTCATCGTCAATGGCGTCGGTATGTGGTACCTCTCTGGCACTGATGGACGCCGGTGTACCGGTGAAAAAATCAGTCGCGGGTATCGCGATGGGTCTGGTTAAAGAAGGGGACGATTTTGTCGTACTTTCTGACATCCTCGGTGATGAAGACCACCTTGGCGACATGGACTTTAAAGTCGCGGGTACCGATGACGGTGTGACTGCACTGCAGATGGACATCAAAATCGAAGGTATCACCAAAGAGATCATGCAAATCGCTCTGAACCAAGCAAAAGGTGCGCGTCTGCATATCTTGGATGTGATGGATCAAGCGATTGGTTCAGCACGTGATGATATCTCTGAGTTTGCTCCACGTATTCACACCATCAGCATCAACCCAGATAAGATCCGTGATGTGATCGGTAAAGGTGGCGCGGTGATCCGTCAGCTAACCGAAGAAACCGGCACCACAATCGAAATCGATGACGACGGTACGGTGAAAATTGCTGCAACTGACGGCGCGGCGGCACAAGATGCGATTTCTCGTATCGAAGCCTTGACCGCTGAAGTGGAAGTGGGCCGCATCTACACGGGTAAAGTCCAGCGTATCGTTGATTTCGGTGCGTTCGTGTCTGTGATCGGTGGTAAAGATGGTCTGGTGCACATCTCGCAAATCGCAGATCAGCGCGTTGAGAAAGTCTCTGACTTCCTCGAAATCGGCCAAGAAGTCGAAGTGAAAGTGCTAGAGATCGACCGCCAAGGTCGTATCCGTCTAAGCATGAAAGAAGCGGCTTCGGATAAAGCAGCCTCTGAGGCTGCACCTGCCGATGATGCACCTGCAACTGACGCTTAGAGTCTGATTGTAATTCATGCTATAAAGGGGGCCGTGGCCCCCTTTTTTTATATGGAGACGCACCGTCATGACCGTTTTTTTGAAGTCGCTGGTCATTGCAGGCCTTTTACTACTCACAGGCTGCTCCAGTCAGTGGACTTTCCCGCCCATGGCCGTGCCATTGCAACCCACGTTGCAACAGGAAGTGCATCTTGCCCGTATTGACCAACTACTCGCTCGCGACGATCTGAGCGACGATGCACGCGCCCAACTCCACTATGAGCGCGGCTTGCTGCACGATAGCCTCGGAATGCGTGATCTGGCACGGCTCGATTTTAATCAGTCACTCTCATTAAAGCCGGATCAACCCGACGTGTTTAATATTTTGGGCGTTTATTTCACCCAAACCGGTCACTACGATGCCGCATATGAAGCGTTTGACTCTACCTTAGAGCTAGATAACACCCACACTTATGCCGAGCGCAATCGTGGTATCGCGCTTTACTATGGTGGACGCTACCGCCTCGCCTATCAGGATCTTCTCACCCATTACCAAGACGATGTGGACGATCCGTATCGTGTGATTTGGCTGTATTTGGTGGAGCGCGATTGGAAAGGCGATGACGCGGCCAAAACACATTTAGCCGAGCGGATAGAAAACAGCGACCAACTGGATTGGGGATGGCAACTGGCGCGGATGTTTTTGGGCAAGGTGAGCGAGCGAGAGTTGCTGGAGCAGTTGGCCACTCAAGCGAGTGATAACCAAGTGCTGGCGGAGCGTTTATGCGAAGCCTATTTTTATCTGGCCAAACACTATCAGCACCTTGGCAATCAAGACAAAGCGGTTGCACTGTATAAGTTGGCCATGTCTGGCAATGTGTATGCCTTTGTCGAACACCGCTATGCCCTACTGGAGCTCAATCGTATTGCCTATCATCAATCCCAGCAAAACGACGAATAGCGCAAACCAATAACCGCCTTGTACAGGCGGTTATTTGATCTGGTTAGTCTGTCGGGGCAGGTACGGTCTGGGGTGGCTGCTTACGGGGCTTACTTTTTTGTAATAGCTTTTCAAATTCTCGCCGCGGCATGGGCGAGTGAAAATAATATCCCTGAATGGTGTCACAGTTTAAATTGGTCAGCACCGACGCTTGCTGGCGCGTTTCTACCCCTTCTGCTACTACGGTCATCTCCATGGCCCGCCCAAGGTTGATAATGCTTTCTACCAAGGTCACTTGCTTACTCAACGCATCCATATCGTGGATAAACGCGCGATCGATTTTCAATTCATCCAGCGGAAAACGCGCCAAGTAGGATAAAGAGGAATATCCGGTTCCGAAGTCATCGATAGACAAGGCAAAACCCAGCTCTTTGATTGCATTGAGCATCTGCATGGCATGGGTATCGTCGTTCATCACCGCACTTTCTGTAAGCTCAAACGTGATGTCTTCGGGATTTGCGCCGGTTGCGCGCAGCAGTTTTTCCATATGCTCGGTCAGTTTAGGATTACGAAACTGCTCCGGAGAAAGGTTGATGGCGACGCGGCCGGGCAAGACATCATGAAGACGCCAACGACGCACATTTTGAAACACCTCTCGCATTACATTTCGGCCCAGTTGCTCAATCAAGCCACACCGCTCTGCGACCGGAATAAATCGCGCAGGACTTATATATCCTTCGACTGGATGCTTCCAACGCACCAAGGCCTCCGCCCCATTGACGCGATAATCGCTCGTGTTGACTTTTGGCTGATACCACACTTCTAGGCCATTATTTTGTAATGCTTTTTGCAGTTCAATCTCAAGCCAAAGCCGCATCCGAGCTTCTTTGCTCATTTGGTCGTTATAGGCGACTACGCGGTTTCGGCCGCGCTCTTTCGCCTCATACATGGCAGTATCGGCATTTTGCAGTAGGCTGCGTGCATCTTTGCCATCTTCTGGATAGCGTACCAACCCGACAGAGCACGCCAAGTACTTACTAAAATGGTGCAGCTCAAACGGCTGACTGATCACTGAGACCACTTTTTCCGCAAGCTGATCAGGCGCGTCATCGGTCGCCGGTTTGGGCAGAATAATTGCGAATTCGTCGCCACCCAGATGACCCACAATGGTGTCTGGTGACAGTAAACGGCGTAAGCGTTGGGCAATGTCTTGTAATACCCGATCGCCAATATGGTGACCTAATGAGTCGTTGATATTTTTAAAGTTATCTACGTCAAGGTACAGCATGGCTAAGGGTGTATCGCTGGCTATCAAGCCATCCAACTCACGACTAAAGCCATGTCGGTTATACAATCCAGTTAACGCATCCGTATACGCCGAATGGATCATCGCCGCAGGCTGTGGCTCAGCCACGACAGCCTGTGCATGCAAACGCACCATATGCGCGTTTTTACCTAGGATGTGAATAGGTGCACAAGACACTTCGATGGGTGTTCCCGTGTTGGCAAGCACACACGGGGTGCTTTGATGGCCTTCAGGCTGTGAAAACATGGCGACGAGCGATTGATTGGAATCTGCGGGACGCAGGAAGGTCGATAACGACTCACCCAATAAGGCGTCTGCGCTGTCAACACCGAGGCGTTCCACTGCCATGGGATTTGCAGAGAGGATCAGTTCGTCTTCTACCAAACAGCAGCCGTCATCAATCAACTCACTCAAGCGGTAAAATTTTTCTTCGGCTTCTTCAAGGGCACTTGCAAGCACCTGCCGCTCTGATGTGTCAGCAGCATGAATGACCACATACGGCTGCCCTTTGCTGTCTCGATGCTCACTAAGCGGGGCGACACTAAAATGAAAACTGGTGCTGTGATAGCCATCAGACACCACCACTTCCCCTTCAGTGCTTTTCCCTCGCCGGGCTGACTCGTAATGCGGCTTTACCGCAGCATAAAACTGTTCCCCGAGCGTTTGCCGGTCGTTCGCCCCCGCCAAGGCATCCAATGAAACCCCAGTTAAATCCGCATATCGCTGATTTGCATAGAGGTAACAATCGTCACTATCGAGAATGGCAAAAAGAAACGGACTGCTGTCGGTTAAGCGGTAAAACCAATCGGTTAACTGCGAAATTGGCATGGATGGCTCACATCTTCCTCGGTACAGGTGCCGACCAACGTGTCGTGGCGAAAAATTCGTCTCACATGTTAGACACTTTTTATTAGCTTGTCAGTAGCACTCTATGTGGAGCTGCTGTAGCGTTCAAGCTTTTAACACTATATACCGCACATCAATCTGTAAAAATAGATAAGGTGCTCAAAATCAGTCATTGGTGTTGAGTTTGCAGCGAAAGTGCGCAAATTGTTGCTTAACAATACAGACTGTGAGCGTCGATATACTGAAACCTTGTTCGCACAGTGCTTGCACCGGATCGGGAATCCGTTATCCTGACCGCATCATTTGTCATCTAGGCCTTTCGCTATGTTAATCCGCTCAGAAGCGCCCGCCGATCTGGTTCGCCTCGATCAATGGTGGCGAGATACACTCGCTAACCCTCAGCAAGCTGATCAGTTGCAACAATGGCGAGAGCAAGGGCTGATCACGCTGTCATTGGTCGCTACGGATGATATGGGTAGCACGCTAGGACACATTGCCGTCGTAGATGCACAATCCGAGGATAATGCGCAACTTATCGCGGTTTGGTTTAGTCCCGACCCTGAACTGATTGCTCCCCTTTTAGATGAGGCAGAATCCGTCTTGTTTGAACTTGGCTATTGTCAGCTTAAAATTGCGCCGAGCCCTCAAGCGGCCAATGCTGAATTTGCGCCGATTTCGACCGACAAGCATTGGTGGTACAAGCAACTCGCTGCCGCCACCGTTTAACGAGCACTCGATATGCTGACCGATATTCAACGTTTACAAGCCATGGGTGTATCCGTCTGGCAACTCCGCCACCCTGAGCTTTACGGCCGTGAACAGGAAGTTATCCAACTTCCCGAAAACTGCCAGCTATTGCTGGTTTGCGACGATCCTCTCAGCGAGCAAGATGCGTGGTTATTTGGCAATATCTTAAAAAGTATGAAGCTTGACGCTGATAAGGCGAGGCAACTGCCCCACGCTGCGCTCGCAGCACTCGGCGATCACCACTTGGTCTGGAGTTGGTATATTGGCAAGCCGGAGGTCATGATTGACGGTGTGCGCACACTCCACTCTCTCCCCTTGGCACAGATGCATGATAACCCTGCGGCAAAACGCGATTTATGGCGTCAAATCTGCCAATATGACTGATTACACGCTCCAGCCTATCGACGATAAGCACCTGAGCGATATCGTACGTATTGAACAGGCCGTGCATATCGCGCCTTGGTCCAAGACACAGCTTGCACCGGCTCAGGGGCGCTTCGATCACCACTATGCGTTAGTCAACCAAGATGATCAGATCATCGGTTATTTTTATACGCGTTGCGTCGCTGGCGAAGCAGAGCTTTTAAACATTGCCGTTGACCGGCCTTTTCAAGGTAAAGGCGTCGGTCACCAGCTGCTCACCTTGCTAAAAAAGACACTCATTGCTGCAGGCGCGAACACCTTGTGGTTAGAAGTGCGACAAAGTAACCGTGGCGCACGGGCGCTGTATCAAAAACAGGGATTTGAGCTGATAAGCCGCCGAGCAGGCTATTACCCCTGCCCGGATGGCACCACGGAAGACGCACTTATTATGCGCGCTCAGCTTGGCAATGATGCGGACTGAGAAAGGTTGTCCAGTTGAACCGGTGGCAATATATAGCCTTGGTAACCATGACAGCCCAATTGATGAAAATATTGGTGCTGATCAGATTGCTCAATGCCCGTGGCAATGACGCGTATCTCTTGCGCCGCGGCAATATTGATCAGCATACGGATAAAGACATCATCCACATCGCTCGACGGCTGACCAAAGCCAATATCGAGTTTGACATAATCGGGCTCAATATCGTGGATATAATTCACGTTGTCCATATCACGGCCAAAATGGTCAATCCCCACGTCAAACCCATGCTCTCGGATCATCTTAAACAGGGTTTGGCATGCCGCAATGTCGACCTGCACCGCTTCCTCCGCAACCTCGAACGCGAGCTTATCTGACAAGTAGGTTTTTAATAAGTAGTTGGCTAACCAGTCATGGAACGCCGTACTTCTCACACTCTCTACCGTCAGGTTAATGGCAAGTTTGTCCGAGTCTGGATGCGCTTTAATGTACTGATCGGCGCGTGTCAGCACATGACGGTCAAATTCTTCACCCAGCGCGTACATTTCAATACGATTGAGCAGCTGCCCAGCAGACAACCAAGCCTCATCCACCCACAAATGGGCATAGACCTCTTGGTGCCAGTTGGTTTGATTATCACGATGTCTCACTGGCTGAGCATAAAGGGTGAGCGGATTTTTATTGAGTGCATCAAGCAAAATGTGACGCCACTGCTCTCGGGTTCGACTATCGGCATTCGCATGACTAGGCCAATGGTAAACCTCACTGCGTCGCTTCGCTTGCTGCAAAGCGTTATCCGCTTTGGCCAGTAACGACGCCGCATCATCGTCTTGTGTTTTCGCTACACCAATATGAAAACCTTGATTCGCGGGCAAGGAAATGTTTTCCAGCTCTTGGTTAACCACACGCAGTAAGCGCTGTAGATAAGGACGAATATCCCCCTCATCAACACTGGTCAGGAGAATGGCAACTTCGTTGTGGCTTAGACGTGCAACCAGTTTGTGTCTCTCAGCTAACTCGCCATGACTTAAGGCTTCACCCAGCAACCGCCAGCATTGATCGCGATATTGATAACCATACCGTGCGCGCAAGCGTGATAACCATTCGGTCTCAATTAACAATAAAGTGCAGTTCACATCGTCTTTAATAAAACTTTGTAACTGATGTTGGAAGTAACCTCGATTCGGTAAACGAGAGACCGGATCGATCATCAATTTATCGCGTAAACGCGATAGCTCTTCTTGCTGGCTTTTATGGACTCGAGCTACCTGCTGACCCGCGAGATTAAAGGCCTGCAATAAGGCTTGCAGATCTTTAACGCGCGTTCTCGACTTAGCGGGTTGATAATCACCTCGCCCTAACGCGTTTAAGCGCGTGTCCAGTTCAGCCAAAGGAGTGGTCACGCGCCGAAACATAAAGGATGCCGCAAAAGGGATCACCGCACACATGGCCGCAAGCAGCGTCACCAGTTGCGACATGCGATCCCAAAGCGCCTCAACGGCAGGGAGTGGGCTGACCTCCACCGTAACTCTCGCTAATTGGGTCCAACCATTACTGACTGATACTATTTTCGACGCGGACTCAATGCCGGATAAATGCACAAACCAACGAGGCGTTGCGATCGCTCTTGCATCCGCCTGCCAAAGTTGTCGTTGACCAGAAAGCATCGGCATCACCGATACCGACTTAACTTGGGGAGCCGCCATAAAATGCGCCACGAGCTGGTTGAGCCGCTCGTTGTCGCTTTGTTCAATAATGGGTGGCAGTGCCTCGGCCATCGCTGCACTGAGTAAACTGACTTGCTGTTGCTGTTCACTTTTCAGTTGGGTTATGCCGAGCTGAAAAGCGACCGCCGCCGTCGCTAACGCAGTTAGCAAAGCGGCGGCGACAACAAACAGGACAACACGTTGATGTAATGTCATGCTTTCTCTTTTAGATCATTCTCTAAGGCGTCTGCTCTGAAGAATAAATTGTCCAGCGCATATGGGTTGAGCCATGCTCACCAGTGACATGAGCAATCACTCTTCGGTTCACTTCATTAGCGTAGTCGTTTTCTTGGTCAATCAACGGACGCGACTCACCATAGCCGATAGCCTCAATACGAGCAGCAGGAATCGCAAACTGTCGCGTCAATACGTCCGCAATAGCTTGAGCACGACGTTGTGAGAGTGCGAGGTTGTACTCTACCGACCCCACTTTACTGGCATGCCCCTCTATCACTACCTGAGTATTCGGGTAGCGCTGCATAAAGTCAGCCAAGGTTTGGATATCGGCATATTGTGAGACATCCACATCGGCGGAATCGGTGTCAAAGTGCACGTTTAACTCAAACGACTCACTGGTTTGCAATTGCTCAGGACAGCCGTTGTTGTCAACCAAGGCACCGTTTGGCGTTTGCTCGCATTGCTCACGGGCAGAAATCACACCATCGTAATCGGCGTCGCTCAAATCTTGGCTTTGCGCAATGGTGGTTGGCATTGTATCCACCGCTTGCGGTGCGCAGCCGGCAAGAAGCATGACGGCAAATCCCGCGATATAAAACTGTTTCATTGGCTGTCCTCCTGCTTCAGTGACGCAGTATTCCAAATGGCAGGAGTATCAACTCGCAATGACGCCAAAAGACGACCGGTTGCATTTAAAATTCGGTATTGCGCGTAAAGCTCATCCGCTTCTTTGCTCAAGTATTCACGACGTGCTTCAAAAAGCTCGTTCTGAGAGTCCAATACATCCAACAATGTTCGCGCATTTAAGCGAAATTCCTCACGATAGGCATCGCGGGTATCAGTGGCCGCTTCAACATGTTGGCGCATAAAATCACGTTGCTGCTCAAGGTATGTACGCGCGTTCCAAGCAAGGGTTGCCCCTTCAATCACGTCCCGATGCGTCATTTCATTAATCTCTCGCGCTTCAATGGTTTGATACGCCGTTTGCCGTTCACGCGCACGGTCCGCGCCCCCATTAAACAGGTTATAGCGCATGCGTAACATCGCTTGGACGTTATTGTTCTCTGGGCCCACGTCAGGCGGGCCCGCCCCATCTTCCCCACCAACGTTTTCGTTCCAATTTGCCGCCACTTCAACATTTAAAGTCGGCAAATACGCAGCGCGCGAACCATCTCGCGCAGCATTGGCCGCCGCAATATCGGATTGCGCAGCATGAATACGTGGATGCTGTTCGAGGGCAATATCTAGCATGGCTTCTAGCGTGCGCGGCAGCAACTCAGCATCAGGCATCGGCAGACGCAATGCTTCTGGAGACTCGCCAACCATTTTGGTAAAGCGACTTTGTGCATCAGCAAGATTGTTACGAGCTGACATCAGGTTTGCATTGGCTCTCGCTAAACGCCCGGTGACCTGAGAGAGATCACTGGCTTTGGCAAACCCGCCCGCATTGCTCTCCGCAATAGCATCATAGATTTCTTGGTGGTTTTGTAAGTTCTTCTCTGCCAAGGTCACTACTTGCTCTGCAATCAATACATCAAGGTAAACGCGAGAGACCTCTAGAGCCTTATCCTCGGCAGTAGCGACCATTGCCCACTGCTCCGCCGTCGCTTCATTTTGGGTGCGATCGACTTCGTTTTGGGTACGAAAACCGTCAAATAGCATTTGCTGAAGAGAGACACCCAGTTCACGCCGTGTTAGATCCACTTCATCATCGGTGGTGGTATCACGCCGTGTCGCGGGGGAGTCGGTACGCTCCCAACCGATCCCAGCCGTCGCATCGAGCTTGGGATAATAACCGGCTTTCGCTTGATCAATGGCTTGCTCACTGGCTTTATAGCGGGCAAACGCTTGACGAATCTGAGGATGTGATTCGAGCGACTGGGCAACCGCTTGCTCCAGTGTCTGCGATAAAACAGCAGGCGAACTTAGCCCTAACATCAAGGCTATGGCAGTCACACGCTTTTTAAATACCACGTGTGGTAAGTGCAGCATGTTGTTTCTCCTATTTTTAATTAGCGCTCGCGGAGCGCATTTTCTTTTGCTCGCAGTATCGGGTTAAGTAAGTACTCAATCACCGTCCGCTTGCCGGTTATAATATCCACTGACGTTAACATGCCTGGTATGATGGGCATGGGTGTCCCATCTTTCTTAGTGAGATGGGAAGAATCCGTGCGTATTCTCACTAAGTAAAAACTGTTGCCTTCTTCATCTTGCGTTGTATCGGCGCTAATGTGCTCGACAGTCCCTTCCAATCCGCCGTAACGGGTAAAATCATAGGCTGTGACTTTCACGACAGCAGGTAAGCCGGGATGCAAAAAGGCGATATCTTTGGGCAAGATTTTCACCTCTACCAACAATTGGTCTTCGGTGGGGACAATTTCAATCACGTCTTCACCGGGTTGCACCACACCACCGAGGGTATTGATGTGCACTGTCTTTACCGTGCCGTTCACCGGAGAGGTGATCACCGCTTTATCCACTTTGTCTTGCGCACCAACGGTCGCTTCCGTCAACCGAGACAACCTTGCTTCCACTTCACTCAGCTTGCCACGTGTTTCACTGATAAACTGAAGCGCGGCCTCTCGTCGCTTTAGTATGGCCTCATCCAACGCCGCTTTGATTTTCGGTCGGGACAGCTTCAGGTTTGTTAACTCACCTTCCATATCATTGATCTGTCTCTGGAGTTTGAGAAGTTCCACTTCTGAGACAATGCGCTTTTCGACCAGTGGGCGTGTGATATTGATCTCACGCTGCATGATTGTCATGCTGTTATTGAGTGTTTTTATCTTTGAAGCGACTTCTTGAAGCTCTTGGCCTTTTTGGACAATCTGACGCGCTTGTATCTCTAGCTGGTTACTCAAGCTATCTAATCGGCTGCGATATTCAGACTTTTGGCGAGCCACCAAATTGGGTTTTCGGCTAGTGAGGGTATCGGGGAAAGTGATCGTTCTGGGTTCAATCACAATTTGCTGTTGCCAAGGCTGGCTGGCGGGCAACAGTGATACGCTATCGAGTTCGTGATACATCCTAGTCACCGCCGCACGAAGGCTATCCACTTCTTGCTCTTGTTGGGCAAGATCTGAGCGGAATCGGGTATCATCAATTCGAGCCAACGGCATGCCCTTCTCGACGAGCTGGCCTTCATCAACGAACATGGCCTGAAGGATCCCTCCATCCAAGCTTTGAATCAGCTGAACATGAGACGACGGGATCACTTTACCACTGCCACGAGTGACGCGATCCAATTCAGCAAAAGACGCCCAAACGATAAAACTCGCGACCAACAGGAGTGCTCCCCATACCACTGCGCGATAACGCAATGGTGCATCTGTCATCATCGCACCATAAACATCATCGATCATATCTAGATCTGTATGACGGTCTTTTTTAATTAACCGCTTGATCATGATGCATTTCCTTTATTGAGCTTACTGAGCACCTGATCTCTGGGTCCATCCATGACCACGCGCCCTTTATCCATCACAATCACACGCTTAGCCAGTTTGAGCAGCGCCATATTATGCGTCACCATGATCAGTGTTCGTCCACGCGCCGCCACTTGCATGGCTTTAATGAACTGGTTTTCGGCATGGGCATCTAGGCTTGCGGTCGGCTCATCCATGATCAACATCGGTGGCTCATTGAGCAGAGCTCTTGCTAAGGAGACCGCTTGGCGTTGACCTCGGGACAGCCGCTCGCCTCGCTCACCGACTTGTTTGTCTAGCCCTTCATGATCTTGGGCGGTAAATAAGCTCACACCAGAAAGCTGCACAGCACGCATCAATTGGTGTTCGGTCACTTGCCGCGTACCAAACATTATGTTTTCACGGATAGTGCCATGAAACAGGGCCACATCCTGTGCGAGATACCCAACGTTTCGACGCAGATCAGCGGGGTGTATTTGCCGGCTATCGACCCCGTCAAAGCGCAAGCTCCCTTGCTGCGGCTGAAATAGGCCAGCTAATAGTTTGAGTAAGGTGGTTTTCCCTGAGCCGTTTTTGCCCAAAATCGCAATGACTTCCCCTGGCTGAACACGGAAGTTTAATGGATAGAGCGCTGGACGTTCTGATTCAGGGTAATTAAACGCCAAGTTGTCAGCACTGATCTCACCTTTTAAGCGTTTGCGACTAACTAGATGGCCTTTTTCTGCAAACTCATCTTCTTGCTCCATCATGGCATTAAGCTGACGAAGCGAGGAACTGGTTTGATTCCAGCGACTGAGCAGGCTCGCCATCTGTGCCATCGGCGACACGGCGCGGCTTGAAAGCATCACCGCAGCAATAATTCCGCCCATGGAAATATCACCATCAGCGACACGATACACCCCTAAAATCACCACCGCGATAGCCATCATTTGGGTCACAAATGTCGCGGTATAAGAGATGTTGTTGGTGATTTGCTTAACTTTAAAGTTCCAGTTAGCCGTATGTGCAGTCATTTGTTGCCAGCTACGCTGCACAATACCTTCAGCAACATTAGACTTAATCCCTTCTAACGCCGAGAGGCTTTCGATTAAGTGTCCGTGTCGCTCTGATGCATACTTGTTGCTCTCTTCGATGGCCGCTTTTAGTTTGGGCTGAACCGAAATGGTGTAAGCCAATATGATAAAGCCCGCAAGCACAGGCACTATCGCTAAATCCCCCGCAACGAGATAAATCACCGTAATAAAAAATACTGCAAAGGGAAGATCGACAAGCGTGGTTATCGTGGCTGAGGTCAACATATCTCGCACAGCATCAAACTCACCCAGCTGTTTTGCGGTTGCCCCCACACTGGCTCCTCGATTGACCAAAGGGGTTCCCATCAGCCGCGCAAATAAACGAGATGACACAATGATGTCGACCTTTTTTCCTGCGACATCAATCATGTAAGAGCGAAGTTTTCGCATTAAAAAGTCAAAACAATACGCTAGCGTCGCACCGCTTGCGAGCACCCACAGTGACTCAAACGCAAGGTTAGGAACCACTTTGTCATAGACATTCATGACAAATAAAGGAGAGACAAGCGCGAAAAGGTTTACCAAAATGGAGGCTAATAACGCATCTCGATAGATAGGTGCTGCGTCTTTTACCGTCTGCCAAAACCAGTGGATCTTGGTGTCGTGCAAATGCAGATCCACAGATTGATCACCGCGGTACTGACGTTTTATCAGAAAACAGTAACCAACATACATGGCCTCAAGCGCCTCAAGCGCAATGGTCTCTTCCCCTGCATTTTCAGGCAGTTGAATAAGTGCCGTGCCCGCATCACTATCTATTTCACGCAATACACAGGCTTTTTGGTCAGAGAGCAACAGGACACAGGGCAACAAGAGCGCGCCGACATTATCCAGATTACGTCGAGACAACCGAGCAGCCAGACCCGCTCGACCCGCTGCTTGTGGAAACATGTCTGGGGTAAGCAAGGCATTAGTCATCGGTAAGCCCGCGACCAAAGCATCACCAGAGCAAGGGGTGCCATAGTGCTCAGTCAATAACACTAAGCAATCAAGCAAAGGATCGTCTGTAGGTTGCTCACCGGGCGCAATTCGCCATTGTGCAGTTTGACTATTGTTAGAAGGGTCAGTCACTTACGTCTCTCTTTTGACCGAAAATGAGCAGGCAGCGACATGATAGCCGCTGCCTGGTAGGGATTACCAGTCGGTATTGTCGACTTTTATCTCTAAGTCTAGATTACTCCCGATAGAAAGATCAGCGTGATCATCCCCTCTCGTTAATGTGAGCTCTCCTGCTTGACCGTCGATCAATGTATTAATCACCACCTCTTGTTGGCCATTCGTTGTAACAATACTTAAGCTCTCAATATCGATTTGCTGATCAATGTGACTATCGCCATCCGCATCAATTCCAATGGTTAATGTTCCTTCTTGCTCACCATTACTCATGGTTTGCCAAGAAATGGACACCTGACCATCTTTAATAAGTTGCGTTAAGTCTTCAACAAATTCCAAGGTGTCTTGTGAGCTACCTTGATTATCGAAGTCAACAATCACATCGGTTTCAGCGGCATCACCGTTAGCGGATGATGGTATATCATCCAATGACCATTGGAACTTATCACTACCAGTCCCTCCGATAAGGGTATCTTCACCTCGCCCACCAATGAGGGTGTCATCTCCACCTTGACCATAGAGGATATCGTCACCGTCTCCACCTTTGAGGACATCATCGCCTCCGCGAGTATCACCATCGACATTAAACAACGCGTGGTTGTCTTTAATGTACTGATACAGCTCGATATCAGAAGGCGCTGCGCCATTTTTCATTTCAAGGAATGTAGTCAACGCGTCCACGCCCGATCCATCTGGTAGCGACTCAGGCCGTGTCAGACCATTTTCATCCCAAGGTAGATTGTCAGTGTTAATGGTATCGCCAAAGAGAATATCGTCTCCAGCATTACCGATTACCTCATCATCGCCAACAGGGAGTACATTGATCTCTCTGGCGCCTTCATCCAGTGCCGCACTCAGATCATCGGCTGTATTAACGATCTCAACATCTCCAGTTGGCGCAGTTACTGTCTGCCCCCAATTATCACTCCATGTACCTGAGCCAGACACATTGGTATTGTCAAAAAATCTGAGGGTATCAGCATTGACACCATCTCCTATACCAATTGCACGCATTGACGACAAACTCGATAGCGTCTCGAATGACTTAACAGCATCATTGAGATCGTGGTAGTCCATTACTGATCCGTCATCCCACCATGGACTGCTATTTGAGAGCGTCGGCTCTCCATCGGTCAAGAAGAAAGACAAGTTTTCACTGTTTGCATCTGAGTGCGTATTAAACCATGAAGACGCCTTATCAAAAGCAGCTTCATAGTTAGTTCCTCCGTCAGATTGAAGAGAGTCTATAACGCTATCAACGTACCAACTTTGCTGCCTCTCACTCAGCTGAGTAAAGTTATCGATATTGATTTTTAAACTTGCTGATGAGTCAAAGTCTACCAATGCCAGATTGATCGTGCCTGGATGTTCAGAAATACTCTCCAACATCGACTTCAACGACGTTTTCAACACATCAAGTCTCGATGCAGAACTTCCCGACTCTAATGCAAACCCCATACTGGCTGACGTATCAACAATCAACGCAATATTGTAGTTTGTTGGCTCGGTTGAGTTAACTTCCACCCCACCAATATCACCAAGCAACACATCATCGCCTGAGCCGCCCTCAACCGTGTTATCACCATTAGGATTGTTAGGTGGAATCACTGCGATCCCTGGTTGCGTGGTGGCATACTCAGGTAAATCGACAGGATTGCCGTTTTCATCAACTTCTGTCGCACCAACAGTCACGGATAAATCAGGCGCACTTCCTTCAGGCAACTCAAGCGTGACAGAGAAACCAGCATCTGAGCCTGGGTTAGGCTGCAGTGCATCAATCGGCACTTGCCAATCACCTGAACCAAGCTGCTCTCCCCCCGAAACACTGCCGCCTTCCGGGATTCCCGATATAATCACTGATGTAATTTGTTCAGAGCCGTCGCTATCGTTTAGTGAAACATCCACATCTAGCTGCACAATGTCTGCAACTTTGCTCAATTCACCATCGTCAACGACATACTTACCATCCGCAAAATAGACAGTTTCGATACTGTATAGATCATGACTAGCATTTCGCGTGTGGTCATCTTGGTAAACCAAGCGAACCGCATCGCTAAAACCGCGAAAAGTCTCTATTTGATAATCGTCACGGTTTCCTTGGAGATAGACAGTGTCATCACCATTTCCTCCATAATAAGCCGTTGAGGCAGCACTCGCATTTCGTGATACAAAGACATCATCACCATCATTTCCACGCAACGCATATGAACCATCGCCAGTACCACCAACAATAAGATCATCGCCATTGCCCGTATTTACATCAACAGCACCTGAACTACTATCATCAACGCTAACTATTTGATCATACTGGTCAGATGAACCACCATTATGCTGTTCTGCGTAATCGATAATCTCATTTGCCGAGTGGTTATCGCCTGAATACGACAACGAAGCAGAGACCGACAAACCATTCGAGATCGGCAACACAAACAGTGGGATACTCTCTGTAGTGGTTGCCGTATCATTATTCCCCTCTTCTGTACTGGTTGCCGTTACTTTAAGATTGACCTCACCTTCATACTGCTCAGGCATCGAGATAGAAAGATTAGACAAGTCCCACCCTTTGATAGAGATAGAGCCATTTTCGACAATCACTTCCTGATTACCATCGGACAATGTCGATCCCGCAGGAATATCATCTAACGTGAGAGTCAGCTTCTCAGAGCCATCTTGATCTACTAGGCTGGCATTGATGACAGGTAGCTTAATCGGCTCACCCGCCTGCCCTTCTCCTGGTTCATTGAGGGTGTAATAACCACCGTCTCCATTACCGTGATACCCCTTAACACCTAAGCCACCATCTTCCAACGCATCGGCATTTGGCGCGAGATTAAAATTGCTCGCGTTTAGGTCAATAGCCGCGCCATTATCTACGGCGACTTCAATGTCAAAGCCACCCGGGCCATTTTGGTTGTGGGTATAAACGTCTAACGAATAGTAGCCACTTTCTGATGGCGTGAACTCGCCGCTGAATCGGCCGCTTCCACTGACGCCACCTGGGGAGGTTCCTTGAGTGCCATATCGTCCCTCAGCAATCACTTCGCCACCAATGACGATGGCAGCACTATCATCCGCATACCCTCCGAAGCTGTAGCGTTTACCTGCCTCTAGGTAAATCAGCCCTGAAGTCAGCATCGCCTGACCTGCGTCTAATCCAGATCCGGTATTAACAGCGACATCTTCGGTTGTCGATGTAGCGTCTGCTTCCCCAGCACTGTTAACCGCACTCACTAGAGCTTCAGAATCAACGCCCTGGCCATCGCCATTAGGCGTACCAACGTCAACTGAACCCCACGTTGAGACATTAAGGTTCGTGGATACAAAGTCCAGCTCAAGCGTACCAAGTGATAACTCAGGCGCATCAGCCACCGGCGTCACACTAATATTGAGTGTCGCTTGCGTGGTATCACCATACTCATCTTGAACGACGTAGGTGATAGCCGGTACGTCACCACTCCAATGCTCTACCGGCGTAAAGGTATAATCACCATCCCCGCCAATGGTAATTTCACCGACATCAGCGATCGTGGCTGACTCACCAGCGGCGTGGGTTTGACCATTAATGGTGAAGGTGGTGACTGTGAGGCCGCCCTCTTCATCTGAATCATTGGTAAGCACATTGCCACTCTGTGGAGTGTCTTCTGCACCTGAAGCGGTATCGTCTACTGCAATTGGCGCGTCGTTCACCAAGGTCACACTTGGATCGTAGCTGGCCGCTTCGCCATCCACTGTGCCGTCATTTGGCGTCAACGTGAACGCTGGCAACTCTTGACCACCGTTCACCAGTGCCGCACCCGCTTCGGTCAAGACAACGTTGCCATTGCCATCCAACGCGTAGTTCGTTGTATCACTGAGTGTCACGCTGACCGTGTCACCTTCTTCATCGCTGGTGGTGTAAGACGCAACCACATCGTCCGCAGACGCTTGCTCTTCGGTGAAGTTGTTAGTGGCAGTGATGGTGATTTCCGGCGCGTCGTTCACCAAGGTCACACTTGGATCGTAGCTGGCCGCTTCGCCATCCACTGTGCCGTCATTTGGCGTCAACGTGAACGCTGGCAACTCTTGACCACCGTTCACCAGTGCCGCACCCGCTTCGGTCAAGACAACGTTGCCATTGCCATCCAACGCGTAGTTCGTTGTATCACTGAGTGTCACGCTGACCGTGTCACCTTCTTCATCGCTGGTGGTGTAAGACGCAACCACATCGTCCGCAGACGCTTGCTCTTCGGTGAAGTTGTTAGTGGCAGTGATGGTGATTTCCGGCGCGTCGTTCACCAAGGTCACACTTGGATCGTAGCTGGCCGCTTCGCCATCCACTGTGCCGTCATTTGGCGTCAACGTGAACGCTGGCAACTCTTGACCACCGTTCACCAGTGCCGCACCCGCTTCGGTCAAGACAACGTTGCCATTGCCATCCAACGCGTAGTTCGTTGTATCACTGAGTGTCACGCTGACCGTGTCACCTTCTTCATCGCTGGTGGTGTAAGACGCAACCACATCGTCCGCAGACGCTTGCTCTTCGGTGAAGTTGTTAGTGGCAGTGATGGTGATTTCCGGCGCGTCGTTCACCAAGGTCACACTTGGATCGTAGCTGGCCGCTTCGCCATCCACTGTGCCGTCATTTGGCGTCAACGTGAACGCTGGCAACTCTTGACCACCGTTCACCAGTGCCGCACCCGCTTCGGTCAAGACAACGTTGCCATTGCCATCCAACGCGTAGTTCGTTGTATCACTGAGTGTCACGCTGACCGTGTCACCTTCTTCATCGCTGGTGGTGTAAGACGCAACCACATCGTCCGCAGACGCTTGCTCTTCGGTGAAGTTGTTAGTGGCAGTGATGGTGATTTCCGGCGCGTCGTTCACCAAGGTCACACTTGGATCGTAGCTGGCCGCTTCGCCATCCACTGTGCCGTCATTTGGCGTCAACGTGAACGCTGGCAACTCTTGACCACCGTTCACCAGTGCCGCACCCGCTTCGGTCAAGACAACGTTGCCATTGCCATCCAACGCGTAGTTCGTTGTATCACTGAGTGTCACGCTGACCGTGTCACCTTCTTCATCGCTGGTGGTGTAAGACGCAACCACATCGTCCGCAGACGCTTGCTCTTCGGTGAAGTTGTTAGTGGCAGTGATGGTGATTTCCGGCGCGTCGTTCACCAAGGTCACACTTGGATCGTAGCTGGCCGCTTCGCCATCCACTGTGCCGTCATTTGGCGTCAACGTGAACGCTGGCAACTCTTGACCACCGTTCACCAGTGCCGCACCCGCTTCGGTCAAGACAACGTTGCCATTGCCATCCAACGCGTAGTTCGTTGTATCACTGAGTGTCACGCTGACCGTGTCACCTTCTTCATCGCTGGTGGTGTAAGACGCAACCACATCGTCCGCAGACGCTTGCTCTTCGGTGAAGTTGTTAGTGGCAGTGATGGTGATTTCCGGCGCGTCGTTCACCAAGGTCACACTTGGATCGTAGCTGGCCGCTTCGCCATCCACTGTGCCGTCATTTGGCGTCAACGTGAACGCTGGCAACTCTTGACCACCGTTCACCAGTGCCGCACCCGCTTCGGTCAAGACAACGTTGCCATTGCCATCCAACGCGTAGTTCGTTGTATCACTGAGTGTCACGCTGACCGTGTCACCTTCTTCATCGCTGGTGGTGTAAGACGCAACCACATCGTCCGCAGACGCTTGCTCTTCGGTGAAGTTGTTAGTGGCAGTGATGGTGATTTCCGGCGCGTCGTTCACCAAGGTCACACTTGGATCGTAGCTGGCCGCTTCGCCATCCACTGTGCCGTCATTTGGCGTCAACGTGAACGCTGGCAACTCTTGACCACCGTTCACCAGTGCCGCACCCGCTTCGGTCAAGACAACGTTGCCATTGCCATCCAACGCGTAGTTCGTTGTATCACTGAGTGTCACGCTGACCGTGTCACCTTCTTCATCGCTGGTGGTGTAAGACGCAACCACATCGTCCGCAGACGCTTGCTCTTCGGTGAAGTTGTTAGTGGCAGTGATGGTGATTTCCGGCGCGTCGTTCACCAAGGTCACACTTGGATCGTAGCTGGCCGCTTCGCCATCCACTGTGCCGTCATTTGGCGTCAACGTGAACGCTGGCAACTCTTGACCACCGTTCACCAGTGCCGCACCCGCTTCGGTCAAGACAACGTTGCCATTGCCATCCAACGCGTAGTTCGTTGTATCACTGAGTGTCACGCTGACCGTGTCACCTTCTTCATCGCTGGTGGTGTAAGACGCAACCACATCGTCCGCAGACGCTTGCTCTTCGGTGAAGTTGTTAGTGGCAGTGATGGTGATTTCCGGCGCGTCGTTCACCAAGGTCACACTTGGATCGTAGCTGGCCGCTTCGCCATCCACTGTGCCGTCATTTGGCGTCAACGTGAACGCTGGCAACTCTTGACCACCGTTCACCAGTGCCGCACCCGCTTCGGTCAAGACAACGTTGCCATTGCCATCCAACGCGTAGTTCGTTGTATCACTGAGTGTCACGCTGACCGTGTCACCTTCTTCATCGCTGGTGGTGTAAGACGCAACCACATCGTCCGCAGACGCTTGCTCTTCGGTGAAGTTGTTAGTGGCAGTGATGGTGATTTCCGGCGCGTCGTTCACCAAGGTCACACTTGGATCGTAGCTGGCCGCTTCGCCATCCACTGTGCCGTCATTTGGCGTCAACGTGAACGCTGGCAACTCTTGACCACCGTTCACCAGTGCCGCACCCGCTTCGGTCAAGACAACGTTGCCATTGCCATCCAACGCGTAGTTCGTTGTATCACTGAGTGTCACGCTGACCGTGTCACCTTCTTCATCGCTGGTGGTGTAAGACGCAACCACATCGTCCGCAGACGCTTGCTCTTCGGTGAAGTTGTTAGTGGCAGTGATGGTGATTTCCGGCGCGTCGTTCACCAAGGTCACACTTGGATCGTAGCTGGCCGCTTCGCCATCCACTGTGCCGTCATTTGGCGTCAACGTGAACGCTGGCAACTCTTGACCACCGTTCACCAGTGCCGCACCCGCTTCGGTCAAGACAACGTTGCCATTGCCATCCAACGCGTAGTTCGTTGTATCACTGAGTGTCACGCTGACCGTGTCACCTTCTTCATCGCTGGTGGTGTAAGACGCAACCACATCGTCCGCAGACGCTTGCTCTTCGGTGAAGTTGTTAGTGGCAGTGATGGTGATTTCCGGCGCGTCGTTCACCAAGGTCACACTTGGATCGTAGCTGGCCGCTTCGCCATCCACTGTGCCGTCATTTGGCGTCAACGTGAACGCTGGCAACTCTTGACCACCGTTCACCAGTGCCGCACCCGCTTCGGTCAAGACAACGTTGCCATTGCCATCCAACGCGTAGTTCGTTGTATCACTGAGTGTCACGCTGACCGTGTCACCTTCTTCATCGCTGGTGGTGTAAGACGCAACCACATCGTCCGCAGACGCTTGCTCTTCGGTGAAGTTGTTAGTGGCAGTGATGGTGATTTCCGGCGCGTCGTTCACCAAGGTCACACTTGGATCGTAGCTGGCCGCTTCGCCATCCACTGTGCCGTCATTTGGCGTCAACGTGAACGCTGGCAACTCTTGACCACCGTTCACCAGTGCCGCACCCGCTTCGGTCAAGACAACGTTGCCATTGCCATCCAACGCGTAGTTCGTTGTATCACTGAGTGTCACGCTGACCGTGTCACCTTCTTCATCGCTGGTGGTGTAAGACGCAACCACATCGTCCGCAGACGCTTGCTCTTCGGTGAAGTTGTTAGTGGCAGTGATGGTGATTTCCGGCGCGTCGTTCACCAAGGTCACACTTGGATCGTAGCTGGCCGCTTCGCCATCCACTGTGCCGTCATTTGGCGTCAACGTGAACGCTGGCAACTCTTGACCACCGTTCACCAGTGCCGCACCCGCTTCGGTCAAGACAACGTTGCCATTGCCATCCAACGCGTAGTTCGTTGTATCACTGAGTGTCACGCTGACCGTGTCACCTTCTTCATCGCTGGTGGTGTAAGACGCAACCACATCGTCCGCAGACGCTTGCTCTTCGGTGAAGTTGTTAGTGGCAGTGATGGTGATTTCCGGCGCGTCGTTCACCAAGGTCACACTTGGATCGTAGCTGGCCGCTTCGCCATCCACTGTGCCGTCATTTGGCGTCAACGTGAACGCTGGCAACTCTTGACCACCGTTCACCAGTGCCGCACCCGCTTCGGTCAAGACAACGTTGCCATTGCCATCCAACGCGTAGTTCGTTGTATCACTGAGTGTCACGCTGACCGTGTCACCTTCTTCATCGCTGGTGGTGTAAGACGCAACCACATCGTCCGCAGACGCTTGCTCTTCGGTGAAGTTGTTAGTGGCAGTGATGGTGATTTCCGGCGCGTCGTTCACCAAGGTCACACTTGGATCGTAGCTGGCCGCTTCGCCATCCACTGTGCCGTCATTTGGCGTCAACGTGAACGCTGGCAACTCTTGACCACCGTTCACCAGTGCCGCACCCGCTTCGGTCAAGACAACGTTGCCATTGCCATCCAACGCGTAGTTCGTTGTATCACTGAGTGTCACGCTGACCGTGTCACCTTCTTCATCGCTGGTGGTGTAAGACGCAACCACATCGTCCGCAGACGCTTGCTCTTCGGTGAAGTTGTTAGTGGCAGTGATGGTGATTTCCGGCGCGTCGTTCACCAAGGTCACACTTGGATCGTAGCTGGCCGCTTCGCCATCCACTGTGCCGTCATTTGGCGTCAACGTGAACGCTGGCAACTCTTGACCACCGTTCACCAGTGCCGCACCCGCTTCGGTCAAGACAACGTTGCCATTGCCATCCAACGCGTAGTTCGTTGTATCACTGAGTGTCACGCTGACCGTGTCACCTTCTTCATCGCTGGTGGTGTAAGACGCAACCACATCGTCCGCAGACGCTTGCTCTTCGGTGAAGTTGTTAGTGGCAGTGATGGTGATTTCCGGCGCGTCGTTCACCAAGGTCACACTTGGATCGTAGCTGGCCGCTTCGCCATCCACTGTGCCGTCATTTGGCGTCAACGTGAACGCTGGCAACTCTTGACCACCGTTCACCAGTGCCGCACCCGCTTCGGTCAAGACAACGTTGCCATTGCCATCCAACGCGTAGTTCGTTGTATCACTGAGTGTCACGCTGACCGTGTCACCTTCTTCATCGCTGGTGGTGTAAGACGCAACCACATCGTCCGCAGACGCTTGCTCTTCGGTGAAGTTGTTAGTGGCAGTGATGGTGATTTCCGGCGCGTCGTTCACCAAGGTCACACTTGGATCGTAGCTGGCCGCTTCGCCATCCACTGTGCCGTCATTTGGCGTCAACGTGAACGCTGGCAACTCTTGACCACCGTTCACCAGTGCCGCACCCGCTTCGGTCAAGACAACGTTGCCATTGCCATCCAACGCGTAGTTCGTTGTATCACTGAGTGTCACGCTGACCGTGTCACCTTCTTCATCGCTGGTGGTGTAAGACGCAACCACATCGTCCGCAGACGCTTGCTCTTCGGTGAAGTTGTTAGTGGCAGTGATGGTGATTTCCGGCGCGTCGTTCACCAAGGTCACACTTGGATCGTAGCTGGCCGCTTCGCCATCCACTGTGCCGTCATTTGGCGTCAACGTGAACGCTGGCAACTCTTGACCACCGTTCACCAGTGCCGCACCCGCTTCGGTCAAGACAACGTTGCCATTGCCATCCAACGCGTAGTTCGTTGTATCACTGAGTGTCACGCTGACCGTGTCACCTTCTTCATCGCTGGTGGTGTAAGACGCAACCACATCGTCCGCAGACGCTTGCTCTTCGGTGAAGTTGTTAGTGGCAGTGATGGTGATTTCCGGCGCGTCGTTCACCAAGGTCACACTTGGATCGTAGCTGGCCGCTTCGCCATCCACTGTGCCGTCATTTGGCGTCAACGTGAACGCTGGCAACTCTTGACCACCGTTCACCAGTGCCGCACCCGCTTCGGTCAAGACAACGTTGCCATTGCCATCCAACGCGTAGTTCGTTGTATCACTGAGTGTCACGCTGACCGTGTCACCTTCTTCATCGCTGGTGGTGTAAGACGCAACCACATCGTCCGCAGACGCTTGCTCTTCGGTGAAGTTGTTAGTGGCAGTGATGGTGATTTCCGGCGCGTCGTTCACCAAGGTCACACTTGGATCGTAGCTGGCCGCTTCGCCATCCACTGTGCCGTCATTTGGCGTCAACGTGAACGCTGGCAACTCTTGACCACCGTTCACCAGTGCCGCACCCGCTTCGGTCAAGACAACGTTGCCATTGCCATCCAACGCGTAGTTCGTTGTATCACTGAGTGTCACGCTGACCGTGTCACCTTCTTCATCGCTGGTGGTGTAAGACGCAACCACATCGTCCGCAGACGCTTGCTCTTCGGTGAAGTTGTTAGTGGCAGTGATGGTGATTTCCGGCGCGTCGTTCACCAAGGTCACACTTGGATCGTAGCTGGCCGCTTCGCCATCCACTGTGCCGTCATTTGGCGTCAACGTGAACGCTGGCAACTCTTGACCACCGTTCACCAGTGCCGCACCCGCTTCGGTCAAGACAACGTTGCCATTGCCATCCAACGCGTAGTTCGTTGTATCACTGAGTGTCACGCTGACCGTGTCACCTTCTTCATCGCTGGTGGTGTAAGACGCAACCACATCGTCCGCAGACGCTTGCTCTTCGGTGAAGTTGTTAGTGGCAGTGATGGTGATTTCCGGCGCGTCGTTCACCAAGGTCACACTTGGATCGTAGCTGGCCGCTTCGCCATCCACTGTGCCGTCATTTGGCGTCAACGTGAACGCTGGCAACTCTTGACCACCGTTCACCAGTGCCGCACCCGCTTCGGTCAAGACAACGTTGCCATTGCCATCCAACGCGTAGTTCGTTGTATCACTGAGTGTCACGCTGACCGTGTCACCTTCTTCATCGCTGGTGGTGTAAGACGCAACCACATCGTCCGCAGACGCTTGCTCTTCGGTGAAGTTGTTAGTGGCAGTGATGGTGATTTCCGGCGCGTCGTTCACCAAGGTCACACTTGGATCGTAGCTGGCCGCTTCGCCATCCACTGTGCCGTCATTTGGCGTCAACGTGAACGCTGGCAACTCTTGACCACCGTTCACCAGTGCCGCACCCGCTTCGGTCAAGACAACGTTGCCATTGCCATCCAACGCGTAGTTCGTTGTATCACTGAGTGTCACGCTGACCGTGTCACCTTCTTCATCGCTGGTGGTGTAAGACGCAACCACATCGTCCGCAGACGCTTGCTCTTCGGTGAAGTTGTTAGTGGCAGTGATGGTGATTTCCGGCGCGTCGTTCACCAAGGTCACACTTGGATCGTAGCTGGCCGCTTCGCCATCCACTGTGCCGTCATTTGGCGTCAACGTGAACGCTGGCAACTCTTGACCACCGTTCACCAGTGCCGCACCCGCTTCGGTCAAGACAACGTTGCCATTGCCATCCAACGCGTAGTTCGTTGTATCACTGAGTGTCACGCTGACCGTGTCACCTTCTTCATCGCTGGTGGTGTAAGACGCAACCACATCGTCCGCAGACGCTTGCTCTTCGGTGAAGTTGTTAGTGGCAGTGATGGTGATTTCCGGCGCGTCGTTCACCAAGGTCACACTTGGATCGTAGCTGGCCGCTTCGCCATCCACTGTGCCGTCATTTGGCGTCAACGTGAACGCTGGCAACTCTTGACCACCGTTCACCAGTGCCGCACCCGCTTCGGTCAAGACAACGTTGCCATTGCCATCCAACGCGTAGTTCGTTGTATCACTGAGTGTCACGCTGACCGTGTCACCTTCTTCATCGCTGGTGGTGTAAGACGCAACCACATCGTCCGCAGACGCTTGCTCTTCGGTGAAGTTGTTAGTGGCAGTGATGGTGATTTCCGGCGCGTCGTTCACCAAGGTCACACTTGGATCGTAGCTGGCCGCTTCGCCATCCACTGTGCCGTCATTTGGCGTCAACGTGAACGCTGGCAACTCTTGACCACCGTTCACCAGTGCCGCACCCGCTTCGGTCAAGACAACGTTGCCATTGCCATCCAACGCGTAGTTCGTTGTATCACTGAGTGTCACGCTGACCGTGTCACCTTCTTCATCGCTGGTGGTGTAAGACGCAACCACATCGTCCGCAGACGCTTGCTCTTCGGTGAAGTTGTTAGTGGCAGTGATGGTGATTTCCGGCGCGTCGTTCACCAAGGTCACACTTGGATCGTAGCTGGCCGCTTCGCCATCCACTGTGCCGTCATTTGGCGTCAACGTGAACGCTGGCAACTCTTGACCACCGTTCACCAGTGCCGCACCCGCTTCGGTCAAGACAACGTTGCCATTGCCATCCAACGCGTAGTTCGTTGTATCACTGAGTGTCACGCTGACCGTGTCACCTTCTTCATCGCTGGTGGTGTAAGACGCAACCACATCGTCCGCAGACGCTTGCTCTTCGGTGAAGTTGTTAGTGGCAGTGATGGTGATTTCCGGCGCGTCGTTCACCAAGGTCACACTTGGATCGTAGCTGGCCGCTTCGCCATCCACTGTGCCGTCATTTGGCGTCAACGTGAACGCTGGCAACTCTTGACCACCGTTCACCAGTGCCGCACCCGCTTCGGTCAAGACAACGTTGCCATTGCCATCCAACGCGTAGTTCGTTGTATCACTGAGTGTCACGCTGACCGTGTCACCTTCTTCATCGCTGGTGGTGTAAGACGCAACCACATCGTCCGCAGACGCTTGCTCTTCGGTGAAGTTGTTAGTGGCAGTGATGGTGATTTCCGGCGCGTCGTTCACCAAGGTCACACTTGGATCGTAGCTGGCCGCTTCGCCATCCACTGTGCCGTCATTTGGCGTCAACGTGAACGCTGGCAACTCTTGACCACCGTTCACCAGTGCCGCACCCGCTTCGGTCAAGACAACGTTGCCATTGCCATCCAACGCGTAGTTCGTTGTATCACTGAGTGTCACGCTGACCGTGTCACCTTCTTCATCGCTGGTGGTGTAAGACGCAACCACATCGTCCGCAGACGCTTGCTCTTCGGTGAAGTTGTTAGTGGCAGTGATGGTGATTTCCGGCGCGTCGTTCACCAAGGTCACACTTGGATCGTAGCTGGCCGCTTCGCCATCCACTGTGCCGTCATTTGGCGTCAACGTGAACGCTGGCAACTCTTGACCACCGTTCACCAGTGCCGCACCCGCTTCGGTCAAGACAACGTTGCCATTGCCATCCAACGCGTAGTTCGTTGTATCACTGAGTGTCACGCTGACCGTGTCACCTTCTTCATCGCTGGTGGTGTAAGACGCAACCACATCGTCCGCAGACGCTTGCTCTTCGGTGAAGTTGTTAGTGGCAGTGATGGTGATTTCCGGCGCGTCGTTCACCAAGGTCACACTTGGATCGTAGCTGGCCGCTTCGCCATCCACTGTGCCGTCATTTGGCGTCAACGTGAACGCTGGCAACTCTTGACCACCGTTCACCAGTGCCGCACCCGCTTCGGTCAAGACAACGTTGCCATTGCCATCCAACGCGTAGTTCGTTGTATCACTGAGTGTCACGCTGACCGTGTCACCTTCTTCATCGCTGGTGGTGTAAGACGCAACCACATCGTCCGCAGACGCTTGCTCTTCGGTGAAGTTGTTAGTGGCAGTGATGGTGATTTCCGGCGCGTCGTTCACCAAGGTCACACTTGGATCGTAGCTGGCCGCTTCGCCATCCACTGTGCCGTCATTTGGCGTCAACGTGAACGCTGGCAACTCTTGACCACCGTTCACCAGTGCCGCACCCGCTTCGGTCAAGACAACGTTGCCATTGCCATCCAACGCGTAGTTCGTTGTATCACTGAGTGTCACGCTGACCGTGTCACCTTCTTCATCGCTGGTGGTGTAAGACGCAACCACATCGTCCGCAGACGCTTGCTCTTCGGTGAAGTTGTTAGTGGCAGTGATGGTGATTTCCGGCGCGTCGTTCACCAAGGTCACACTTGGATCGTAGCTGGCCGCTTCGCCATCCACTGTGCCGTCATTTGGCGTCAACGTGAACGCTGGCAACTCTTGACCACCGTTCACCAGTGCCGCACCCGCTTCGGTCAAGACAACGTTGCCATTGCCATCCAACGCGTAGTTCGTTGTATCACTGAGTGTCACGCTGACCGTGTCACCTTCTTCATCGCTGGTGGTGTAAGACGCAACCACATCGTCCGCAGACGCTTGCTCTTCGGTGAAGTTGTTAGTGGCAGTGATGGTGATTTCCGGCGCGTCGTTCACCAAGGTCACACTTGGATCGTAGCTGGCCGCTTCGCCATCCACTGTGCCGTCATTTGGCGTCAACGTGAACGCTGGCAACTCTTGACCACCGTTCACCAGTGCCGCACCCGCTTCGGTCAAGACAACGTTGCCATTGCCATCCAACGCGTAGTTCGTTGTATCACTGAGTGTCACGCTGACCGTGTCACCTTCTTCATCGCTGGTGGTGTAAGACGCAACCACATCGTCCGCAGACGCTTGCTCTTCGGTGAAGTTGTTAGTGGCAGTGATGGTGATTTCCGGCGCGTCGTTCACCAAGGTCACACTTGGATCGTAGCTGGCCGCTTCGCCATCCACTGTGCCGTCATTTGGCGTCAACGTGAACGCTGGCAACTCTTGACCACCGTTCACCAGTGCCGCACCCGCTTCGGTCAAGACAACGTTGCCATTGCCATCCAACGCGTAGTTCGTTGTATCACTGAGTGTCACGCTGACCGTGTCACCTTCTTCATCGCTGGTGGTGTAAGACGCAACCACATCGTCCGCAGACGCTTGCTCTTCGGTGAAGTTGTTAGTGGCAGTGATGGTGATTTCCGGCGCGTCGTTCACCAAGGTCACACTTGGATCGTAGCTGGCCGCTTCGCCATCCACTGTGCCGTCATTTGGCGTCAACGTGAACGCTGGCAACTCTTGACCACCGTTCACCAGTGCCGCACCCGCTTCGGTCAAGACAACGTTGCCATTGCCATCCAACGCGTAGTTCGTTGTATCACTGAGTGTCACGCTGACCGTGTCACCTTCTTCATCGCTGGTGGTGTAAGACGCAACCACATCGTCCGCAGACGCTTGCTCTTCGGTGAAGTTGTTAGTGGCAGTGATGGTGATTTCCGGCGCGTCGTTCACCAAGGTCACACTTGGATCGTAGCTGGCCGCTTCGCCATCCACTGTGCCGTCATTTGGCGTCAACGTGAACGCTGGCAACTCTTGACCACCGTTCACCAGTGCCGCACCCGCTTCGGTCAAGACAACGTTGCCATTGCCATCCAACGCGTAGTTCGTTGTATCACTGAGTGTCACGCTGACCGTGTCACCTTCTTCATCGCTGGTGGTGTAAGACGCAACCACATCGTCCGCAGACGCTTGCTCTTCGGTGAAGTTGTTAGTGGCAGTGATGGTGATTTCCGGCGCGTCGTTCACCAAGGTCACACTTGGATCGTAGCTGGCCGCTTCGCCATCCACTGTGCCGTCATTTGGCGTCAACGTGAACGCTGGCAACTCTTGACCACCGTTCACCAGTGCCGCACCCGCTTCGGTCAAGACAACGTTGCCATTGCCATCCAACGCGTAGTTCGTTGTATCACTGAGTGTCACGCTGACCGTGTCACCTTCTTCATCGCTGGTGGTGTAAGACGCAACCACATCGTCCGCAGACGCTTGCTCTTCGGTGAAGTTGTTAGTGGCAGTGATGGTGATTTCCGGCGCGTCGTTCACCAAGGTCACACTTGGATCGTAGCTGGCCGCTTCGCCATCCACTGTGCCGTCATTTGGCGTCAACGTGAACGCTGGCAACTCTTGACCACCGTTCACCAGTGCCGCACCCGCTTCGGTCAAGACAACGTTGCCATTGCCATCCAACGCGTAGTTCGTTGTATCACTGAGTGTCACGCTGACCGTGTCACCTTCTTCATCGCTGGTGGTGTAAGACGCAACCACATCGTCCGCAGACGCTTGCTCTTCGGTGAAGTTGTTAGTGGCAGTGATGGTGATTTCCGGCGCGTCGTTCACCAAGGTCACACTTGGATCGTAGCTGGCCGCTTCGCCATCCACTGTGCCGTCATTTGGCGTCAACGTGAACGCTGGCAACTCTTGACCACCGTTCACCAGTGCCGCACCCGCTTCGGTCAAGACAACGTTGCCATTGCCATCCAACGCGTAGTTCGTTGTATCACTGAGTGTCACGCTGACCGTGTCACCTTCTTCATCGCTGGTGGTGTAAGACGCAACCACATCGTCCGCAGACGCTTGCTCTTCGGTGAAGTTGTTAGTGGCAGTGATGGTGATTTCCGGCGCGTCGTTCACCAAGGTCACACTTGGATCGTAGCTGGCCGCTTCGCCATCCACTGTGCCGTCATTTGGCGTCAACGTGAACGCTGGCAACTCTTGACCACCGTTCACCAGTGCCGCACCCGCTTCGGTCAAGACAACGTTGCCATTGCCATCCAACGCGTAGTTCGTTGTATCACTGAGTGTCACGCTGACCGTGTCACCTTCTTCATCGCTGGTGGTGTAAGACGCAACCACATCGTCCGCAGACGCTTGCTCTTCGGTGAAGTTGTTAGTGGCAGTGATGGTGATTTCCGGCGCGTCGTTCACCAAGGTCACACTTGGATCGTAGCTGGCCGCTTCGCCATCCACTGTGCCGTCATTTGGCGTCAACGTGAACGCTGGCAACTCTTGACCACCGTTCACCAGTGCCGCACCCGCTTCGGTCAAGACAACGTTGCCATTGCCATCCAACGCGTAGTTCGTTGTATCACTGAGTGTCACGCTGACCGTGTCACCTTCTTCATCGCTGGTGGTGTAAGACGCAACCACATCGTCCGCAGACGCTTGCTCTTCGGTGAAGTTGTTAGTGGCAGTGATGGTGATTTCCGGCGCGTCGTTCACCAAGGTCACACTTGGATCGTAGCTGGCCGCTTCGCCATCCACTGTGCCGTCATTTGGCGTCAACGTGAACGCTGGCAACTCTTGACCACCGTTCACCAGTGCCGCACCCGCTTCGGTCAAGACAACGTTGCCATTGCCATCCAACGCGTAGTTCGTTGTATCACTGAGTGTCACGCTGACCGTGTCACCTTCTTCATCGCTGGTGGTGTAAGACGCAACCACATCGTCCGCAGACGCTTGCTCTTCGGTGAAGTTGTTAGTGGCAGTGATGGTGATTTCCGGCGCGTCGTTCACCAAGGTCACACTTGGATCGTAGCTGGCCGCTTCGCCATCCACTGTGCCGTCATTTGGCGTCAACGTGAACGCTGGCAACTCTTGACCACCGTTCACCAGTGCCGCACCCGCTTCGGTCAAGACAACGTTGCCATTGCCATCCAACGCGTAGTTCGTTGTATCACTGAGTGTCACGCTGACCGTGTCACCTTCTTCATCGCTGGTGGTGTAAGACGCAACCACATCGTCCGCAGACGCTTGCTCTTCGGTGAAGTTGTTAGTGGCAGTGATGGTGATTTCCGGCGCGTCGTTCACCAAGGTCACACTTGGATCGTAGCTGGCCGCTTCGCCATCCACTGTGCCGTCATTTGGCGTCAACGTGAACGCTGGCAACTCTTGACCACCGTTCACCAGTGCCGCACCCGCTTCGGTCAAGACAACGTTGCCATTGCCATCCAACGCGTAGTTCGTTGTATCACTGAGTGTCACGCTGACCGTGTCACCTTCTTCATCGCTGGTGGTGTAAGACGCAACCACATCGTCCGCAGACGCTTGCTCTTCGGTGAAGTTGTTAGTGGCAGTGATGGTGATTTCCGGCGCGTCGTTCACCAAGGTCACACTTGGATCGTAGCTGGCCGCTTCGCCATCCACTGTGCCGTCATTTGGCGTCAACGTGAACGCTGGCAACTCTTGACCACCGTTCACCAGTGCCGCACCCGCTTCGGTCAAGACAACGTTGCCATTGCCATCCAACGCGTAGTTCGTTGTATCACTGAGTGTCACGCTGACCGTGTCACCTTCTTCATCGCTGGTGGTGTAAGACGCAACCACATCGTCCGCAGACGCTTGCTCTTCGGTGAAGTTGTTAGTGGCAGTGATGGTGATTTCCGGCGCGTCGTTCACCAAGGTCACACTTGGATCGTAGCTGGCCGCTTCGCCATCCACTGTGCCGTCATTTGGCGTCAACGTGAACGCTGGCAACTCTTGACCACCGTTCACCAGTGCCGCACCCGCTTCGGTCAAGACAACGTTGCCATTGCCATCCAACGCGTAGTTCGTTGTATCACTGAGTGTCACGCTGACCGTGTCACCTTCTTCATCGCTGGTGGTGTAAGACGCAACCACATCGTCCGCAGACGCTTGCTCTTCGGTGAAGTTGTTAGTGGCAGTGATGGTGATTTCCGGCGCGTCGTTCACCAAGGTCACACTTGGATCGTAGCTGGCCGCTTCGCCATCCACTGTGCCGTCATTTGGCGTCAACGTGAACGCTGGCAACTCTTGACCACCGTTCACCAGTGCCGCACCCGCTTCGGTCAAGACAACGTTGCCATTGCCATCCAACGCGTAGTTCGTTGTATCACTGAGTGTCACGCTGACCGTGTCACCTTCTTCATCGCTGGTGGTGTAAGACGCAACCACATCGTCCGCAGACGCTTGCTCTTCGGTGAAGTTGTTAGTGGCAGTGATGGTGATTTCCGGCGCGTCGTTCACCAAGGTCACACTTGGATCGTAGCTGGCCGCTTCGCCATCCACTGTGCCGTCATTTGGCGTCAACGTGAACGCTGGCAACTCTTGACCACCGTTCACCAGTGCCGCACCCGCTTCGGTCAAGACAACGTTGCCATTGCCATCCAACGCGTAGTTCGTTGTATCACTGAGTGTCACGCTGACCGTGTCACCTTCTTCATCGCTGGTGGTGTAAGACGCAACCACATCGTCCGCAGACGCTTGCTCTTCGGTGAAGTTGTTAGTGGCAGTGATGGTGATTTCCGGCGCGTCGTTCACCAAGGTCACACTTGGATCGTAGCTGGCCGCTTCGCCATCCACTGTGCCGTCATTTGGCGTCAACGTGAACGCTGGCAACTCTTGACCACCGTTCACCAGTGCCGCACCCGCTTCGGTCAAGACAACGTTGCCATTGCCATCCAACGCGTAGTTCGTTGTATCACTGAGTGTCACGCTGACCGTGTCACCTTCTTCATCGCTGGTGGTGTAAGACGCAACCACATCGTCCGCAGACGCTTGCTCTTCGGTGAAGTTGTTAGTGGCAGTGATGGTGATTTCCGGCGCGTCGTTTTGTGCCGCATACGTTGGCGTTGCGCTGTCAGAAGCGGTCGCATTGTCGCTATCGGTCGCCGTTAGGCTCACCGCTGGCAAGGTCTCGCCCGCATTGATCGCGTCTACACCATCTTGCGTCAACACCACGTCGGTGCCATCTATCGCGTAGTAACCGTCATCATTGCTGCCTGGCGTGAAGTCCACGCTTGGCGTGCCGTCTTCTTCGTCACTGGCGCTGAAGGTGGCTACGACGGTGTCGGTGTCGGCGTCGTTTTCATTGAACTGAGCCGCCGCCGTCACCTCGATCACTGGGCCAACAAAATGAACAGACGCCCCGGTGCTCTCTACCGTATTACCCGCGTCATCCGACGAGCTCACGACCACCTCGAACTCGGTGTCCGCGACCAGGTCGCTGCCGGCCACGTCCACGCTCCACTCGCCGTTTTCATCCACGGTGGTGGTGTACTCGGTACCATTGATGGTCATGGTCACCACATCGCCTTCGCTGATGTCGCCACCTATCGCCGTACCGGTCACCGCGATGGGCTCGCCTGCTTCTTGCGCGTTGATCACGTCATCGCTGGTGATGTTATCTACGCTGACCGTGCCGGCGTCTGCGCTAGTATCAATTTCCGCACTATCACTGCCCGGTGCGGAGGTGTTACCGGAGGTGTCGGTAATGGTAGCGTCTACGGTAAGGGTTTCACCGTCTGCGGGAGTATCAGGGAGGGTCACGATGACAGAGCCGTCGGTAATATTGCCGTCTGTCAGGGTGAAGGTTTGTCCATTCACCGTTAATACATCGCCTGGATTAGCGTTAGTACCCGTTAAATCGATAGAGACACGAATACCATCGCCAATTTCTTGGCTGCTAATCACACCGTCATTGTTTGCGTCATTGAGGATGGTCACACCTGGCGCGTTGGGTGCCGTTGCATCAACGAAGCGTCCAAAGCCGTCTTCTTGGTTAGTGCCAATCGCACCTGCGTTGTTAGCAATCGAGTCAGAGTCAAATCCAGAGCTTGCGATGGTCTCGCTTCCATCACGCGCAATGTTCACATAGCTCCACGAGCCACTTCCGGTCGCGTCTTGCCCCGCAGCCGTCGCCTGATCTTCTTGAATGGTGATCTCGCCTTCACCGTCAAGGATTTGCTGCTGAATGTCTGCGATTTCGTCTTGGACGTCTTGTGGTAATGCGTCAAAAAGAGAGTCCGACGATTCACTCTGCGGTTCAATCATAAGCTGTGTCCCGTCACTCAAGGTAATAACAGTGTCACTGCTATCCGGCAAGCCAAGCTGGGTTCCCGACGGGAGCGTAGCCCCTTCGCTGAGTGTGGTCAGTTCACCATTGACTAAAACACGGCCACTGCCTTGAATTGTGTCGATTGTAACGTTGCGAGAGAGCGAGATTGATTTCATAGTACGAGACTCTTTAACCGAGAAAAGTGTGAGACGCATTCAAAATATCTATTGCCTCAGATTATCTAAGCATATAGACATAGATAAAAGCGATTTTAACCAGAAATGTGCGACCCATACGGCTCAAAAATGAGACAAATAGGACAGGGAAAACATGTATTACGAGATCAGGTGAATGTCTCTCTAGATCAGCAGAATAACCGGCCTTGTACTTAACTTACTTGGTTGCCATGATCTAGCGATATATCACGCGCCTTGATGATAAAGTAGTCAATATAATCATCCCGTTTTTCTTCTCGTATCCCAAGATGAATTGCCTTATGAATACCTTGTTCGCCCATACGAAGAATATGAAGGTTGAGTCGCTGTTGGTATTCTTGTGCCAGCCATTTGGGCAAAGCCGCAATCCCTCGCCCTGCGGCAACCATTTGCAGCATGATATCTGTGGTTTCAATCGTTTTGTGTTTGCGTGGGGCACAGTGCGCCGGCGCCAAGAACTGGGTAAAGACATCTAAACGCGATTGATCGACTGGGTAGGTGATCAGGACGTCTTGCGTCACTTGATTGGGCTCAACGTAGTCAAACGCTGCCAAAGCGCTTTGGTGATGAGTAACCAGCACGAGTTCATAATCGAATACGGATACGTACTCTATACCTGGCTTGAGCAAAGGATCGGGCGTGACGAGTACATCAATCTCGTGGCCAAACAATGCGCCCAAACCACCAAATTGGAACTTTTGTTTAACGTCAACATCCACATCCGGCCATTGATGCAAGAAAGGCTCAACCACCTTAAGCAACCACTGATAACAAGGGTGACACTCCATACCAATGCGCAGTGTGCCACGCTGGCCTTGTGCAAATTGTTTAAGTTGCTGTTCAGCGTGTTCGAACTGAGGAAGCATACGCTCAGACAATGTAAGCAAGTACTCACCTGCTTGCGTAAAATGAAGCTGTCGCCCCGACTTTTGCCACAAGCGAATCCCGAGCTGACTCTCCAGTTTTTTCATTGCGTGGCTGATCGCGGATTGAGTGAGGTATAGCCTCTCTGCGGCTGCGGTAATCGACCCTTGCTCTTTGATGGCACGCAGAATATGAAGGTGGTGACGTTCTAACATGTCTATTCCATGACAAAAATTCATTGATAGATGAAATAATGCCATTTTAGTTCATAACGAGAAAGCCCTATGCTGATTTCAATCGAAAAGGAGGACGTATAGATGGCTAAAACTCATAATCTCGGCTTTCCACGTATCGGCGCACAGCGTGAACTTAAATTTGCACTCGAGCGTTACTGGCGTGGCGAATCATCACAACAAGACTTAACCGATCTTGCGAAAGATCTGCGCCGCAATCACTGGCAACAACAAAGTGAACTCGACATCGCTCCCGTAGGCGACTTTTCATTTTACGATCATGTACTCGACACCAGCTTTTTAGTCGGCAATGTGCCTGAACGTGTTGCCTCGGACCAAGACAATGACCTTGATAACTACTTCCGCGTTGCTCGCGGTCGCTCAGCAAACAATAGTGCTTGCCAGTGCGTACACGCCGGTGAGATGACTAAGTGGTTTGACACTAACTATCACTACATCGTGCCAGAATTTACCGCGCAAACAACGTTTAGTCTTCATGCTGACAACCTGTTGAACCAAATAGAAGAAGCCCAACAAGCTGGTGTTCAGGCCAAGCCGGTTCTAGTCGGTCCCGTCACATATCTGTGGCTGGGCAAAGAAAAAGATGCATCGAACAAACTGGATCTGCTCGATAAGCTCTTACCCGTATATCAAACCTTACTGAACAAACTGGCAGAGAAAGGCATTGAGTGGGTCCAAATCGATGAGCCGATCTTGGTCACGGAGCTCACGCCTGAATGGCAGACAGCGCTAAAAACCGCGTATCGTGCATTAAGCCAAACGAAGGTCAAGCTATTGCTGGCGAGCTACTTCGGCGAGCAAGCTGAAAATCGTCCATTGGCGCAATCGTTGCCCGTTGACGGCTGGCATTTGGATGCTATTCGTGGTCGAGGAGATGTGGATGCATACCGTGAAGCGCTTAGCGATAAACACGTTCTGTCTCTGGGTGTCATTAATGGTCGTAATGTTTGGAAAACTAACCTTGATGCCACGTTAGAATGGCTCGAACCGATTCATCAATCTCTAGGAGATCGCCTCTGGCTCGCTCCCTCTTGCTCTTTGCTGCACGTGCCGGTCGATTTGGCGAGCGAACAAAAGCTCGATCCTGAGGTAAAAAACTGGCTTGCCTTTGCCCATCAAAAGCTCGAGGAGCTGGATGTACTCACTCGCGCCCTTAATCACGGCCGTCAAACCGTTCAGTCAGCGCTGGACAATAATCGTGAGGCAATCGAAAGCCGCCAGCAATCACCACGCGTACACAACCCTAAGGTACAAGCCGCATTGGCAGCCATTACACCGCACTTAGGGACACGGCAGCGTCCGTTTGCCGAGCGTATTCGTCTGCAACACGAGCAGCTTAAACTGCCGCGCTTCCCGACCACCACCATAGGGTCATTCCCGCAAACCAGTGCCATTCGCCAAACACGCTTGCAATACAAGAAGGGCGACATTGATGCCGCCACTTATCAAGACATTATGCGCAAAGAGATCGCCCATGCGGTGGAAAAGCAAGAAGCGTTAGGGCTTGATGTCTTGGTTCACGGTGAAGCTGAACGTAACGATATGGTGGAGTACTTTGGCGAACAGCTGGATGGGTATGTGTTCAGTCAGTTTGGCTGGGTGCAATCGTATGGTTCTCGCTGTGTGAAGCCGCCGATTTTATTTGGGGATATTGAGCGCCCGAAAGCAATGACAGTGGAGTGGACCCAGTACGCTCAGTCTCTGACTGATAAGCCGCTGAAAGGCATGCTCACTGGACCGGTCACCATTCTTAATTGGTCATTTGTGCGCGATGATCAGCCACGATCGCAGACCTGTAACCAACTGGCACTGGCGATCCGCCAAGAGGTGCAAGATCTCGAGAAAGCTGGCACCAGGATCATTCAAATAGATGAAGCGGCACTGCGTGAAGGTTTACCGCTGCGTCGCAGTGAGTGGCAAAGCTACCTTGATTGGGCGATTAACGCGTTTAAAATTGCCGCCAATGGTGTCAATGACGAGACGCAAATCCATACCCATATGTGTTATTCCGAGTTTAACGATATCATCGCATCGATTGCTGACATGGACGCCGACGTGATCACCATTGAAACCTCACGCTCGGATATGGAACTGTTGGATGCATTTGATCATTTTGACTATCCCAATGATATTGGTCCTGGTGTGTATGACATTCACTCGCCAAACATTCCCAGTCAGGCACAAATTATTGCGTTAATGAAAAAGGCTGCCGCTCGTATTCCGGAAGAAAGATTGTGGGTAAACCCAGATTGCGGCCTAAAAACCCGCCAATGGGATGAGGTGATCCCGGCATTAGAAAATATGGTTGCAGCGGCGAAAGCGCTTCGTCAGGAATAGCGCGTCAGCAGCGTACCGCTACCCGCATTGACTGAACCCTATAATGACAAAACGCGCCACGGATAACTCCGATGGCGCGTTTTTTATCGCAAAAGAAAAGGGAGCCTGAGCTCCCTTTTCTCCAGAATCTTAGCGACGGATGCCTAGACGCTTGATAACGTCCAAGTAACGGTCAACATTGTTCTTTTTCAGGTAGTCCAACAGCTTACGACGACGTGAAACCATGCGTAGCAGGCCACGACGGCTGTGGTGGTCACCTTTGTGCTCAGCGAAGTGCGATTGCAGATCGTTGATAGATGCAGTCAACAGGGCGATTTGAACTTCTGGTGAACCAGTGTCGTTCTCAGTTTTACCAAAATCAGCAACGATTTTAGCTTTTGCTTCTGCAGTCAGAGACATAATGCTCTCCTAATAAGAGTGTGTGATTATCATGCACTAGCCAATCTCTGATTCAGCCAGTGCCCGAAGGCGCGAATTCTACCCGTTTTAGCTGGGTATCGCAATGTTATTGCCGACTATCACGCCAGTTTCTTACCGTCGCCACCTTATCGATTGAAATACGGTAAGTTTATTCACAGCACGCTCGCGCTGTTTCGCGCCAGCAGTACTTGGCAAGCGCGCGTTTTAGCTAAGCGTGCCGCTAACGTGCTCTAGGCGTTGTCATTGCTCGCGGTTTGCGGCTCAGGTTGACGGCTCGCGACCAAACGGCGCGGCGCAACCAGACCATCAGCATCAATTTCACCCACACCGATAAACTGACGCTCGTCGCCAGCCGTTAAACGCACATAGCCTTCAGTCGGAGCATTAGGCACTTGCACCGCTTGACCTTGTAGCGCATAACTTGCCACGACGGGCAGTAGGTTAATCTCGCGCAGATCTTGTACCGCCGTATCAAGTGGCAATAGCAAAGGATCGAGCAGTTGTTTTGGCTGGATCTCTTGCTCGCGCGCTTGGTTAAGCAGGCTTTCAAGCTGCTCTAAGGTCACCATGTTACGTGCTGGATAGCCTGACACACCAATACGACGCAGCGCCGTGACATGTGCACCGCAGCCAAGCATTTCACCTAAATCGTCAACGATGGTGCGGATGTAGGTGCCTTTTGAGCAATGCACTTCCATCTCGATTTCATGGCCTTCAAAGCGCAGCAGTTCAATCTGATAGACCTTAATGGTACGCGCTTCACGTGGTACTTCGATGCCTTGGCGCGCGTATTCATACAAAGGTTTCCCTTGGTATTTCAACGCCGAAAACATCGATGGGATCTGCTGGGTTTCCCCGCGGAATTTTGCAATACAACGCTCAAGCAAACCTAGGTTTACTTTGACGTCACGGGTTTCTACCACTTCACCATCTGCATCTGAGGTATTGGTACGCTCACCCAATTTGGCGACCACTCGATAACGTTTATCGGAGTCGAGCAAAAACTGAGAGAACTTGGTTGCCTCACCCAAACAAATCGGCAGCATCCCGGTTGCAAGTGGATCCAGTGCCCCCGTGTGGCCTGCTTTCTCCGCAAAGAAGATACGTTTTACTTTTTGTAAAGCATCATTGGACGTCATGCCGGTTGGTTTATCGAGTAGGATAATCCCATCCACCGGACGACCTCGACGACGTTGACGACGCGCCATCAGTTACTCCTCACCTTTTTCATCATCACCGCGACGTTCATCGTCATCGCGTACCGCCTTGCTGACCAAGTTCGAGATACGCATCCCTTCAGTCAGTGACTCGTCAAACACGAAGGTCAACTCAGGGGTCACACGCAAACGAATCGCTTTGCCAACCAATGAACGAATGTAGCCACTGGCTTCGTTCAGCGCCTTAAGGCTCTCGGTAGGGGCTTGCTCATCGACGGTTAAAAAGGTCACGAAGACTTTGGCATACGCCAGATCACGTGAAATTTGCACATCGGATACGGTGACCATTCCGATGCGAGGGTCTTTGATTTCGCGTTGTAGGATCAGTGCAATCTCTTTTTGCAGCTGATGCGCAACGCGATCAGTACGGCTAAAATCTTTACCCATAATCTTTTCTCTCAACAAAATGGGGGTAAGCGCATGCGCCTCCCCCCACGGTGTATCCAAACAACCTCGTTGTATTGTCTCGTTCAATTAGTCGATTGAACGTTGAATCTCAACGGTTTCATAGACTTCGATTTGGTCACCAACGCGAACATCATTGTAGTTCTTCACGCCAATACCACATTCGTAGCCTTTCTTCACTTCGTTCACATCATCTTTGAAGCGGCGGAGTGATTCCAACTCACCTTCGTAGATAACCACGTTTTCACGTAGGACACGAATTGGGTTGTTACGCTTAATCACACCTTCAGATACCTGACAACCGGCAATGGCGCCCAGTTTTGGTGATTTGAAGACATCGCGCACTTCTGCCAAACCGATGATTTCTTGTTTGAATTCAGGCGCAAGCATACCGCTCATCGCTTGTTTCACTTCATCAATCATGGTGTAGATGACAGAGTAGTAACGCAGATCCAAGCTTTCCGCTTCAATGGTCTTACGCGCAGCGGCATCCGCACGCACGTTAAAGCCACAGATAATGGCGTTAGACGCGGCTGCAAGTACTGCGTCAGTTTCAGTGATACCACCGACACCAGAACCCACAACTTTCACTTTTACTTCGTCAGTTGAGAGCTTAACCAGTGCATCGTTGATCGCTTCCACTGAGCCTTGTACGTCAGCTTTAAGTACGATGTTCAGCTCAGCCACTTCACCTTCTTCCATGTTCGAGAACATGTTTTCCAGTTTGGCTTTTTGCTGACGCGCCAGCTTAACGTCACGGAACTTGCCTTGACGATACAGCGCCACTTCACGCGCTTTCTTCTCGTCACGTACCACCGTGGCTTCATCACCCGCAGCAGGCACGCCAGATAGGCCCAGAATTTCCACAGGAATCGAAGGTCCCGCTTCTTCTACTTCTTGGCCATTCTCATCGCGCATCGCACGGACACGGCCATATTCCAGACCACACAGAACGATATCGCCTTTTTTGAGCGTACCTTCTTGAACCAATACGGTAGCAACTGGACCACGACCTTTGTCGAGGCGAGACTCAACCACAACGCCACGCGCCATACCATCTTTAACCGCTTTCAGTTCAAGCACTTCTGATTGCAGCAAGATAGCTTCTAGTAGCGCATCGATGTTTTGGCCTTGTTTCGCAGACACGTGAACAAACATGTTCTCACCACCCCAGTCTTCTGGGATCACGTCATGCTGTGCCAGTTCGTTCTTCACGTTGTCAGGGTTCGCACCCTCTTTATCCATCTTGTTCACTGCCACGATAAGAGGCACACCGGCCGCTTTTGCGTGTTGGATCGCTTCGATGGTTTGTGGCATTACGCCGTCGTCAGCAGCAACGACCAAGACAACAATATCCGTTGCACCGGCACCACGTGCACGCATCGCGGTAAACGCGGCGTGTCCTGGGGTATCCAGGAAGGTGATCATGCCATTGTCGGTTTGTACGTGGTACGCACCAATGTGCTGGGTAATACCGCCCGCTTCTCCCGTGGCAACGTGTGCTTTACGGATGTAGTCAAGCAGTGAAGTTTTACCATGGTCAACGTGACCCATGATGGTAACGACTGGCGCACGTGGCGCAACGGGTGCATCGTTATCACGATCAGACAGTACCGCTTCTTCCAGCTCGTTTTCTTTACGCAAGATAACCTTGTGACCCATTTCCTCTGCAACAAGCTGTGCAGTCTCTTGGTCAATCACTTGGTTAATGGTCGCCATCGCGCCCATTTTCATCATGGTTTTAACGACTTCAGCGCCTTTTACTGCCATTTTGTTGGCCAATTCGGCAACGGTGATGGTTTCACCGATTTCAACTTCACGGTTTACTTTTTGCGCTGGCTTTTTAAAGCCGTGTTGCATCGAGGTTGGCTTAGCCATGCGGCCTTTGCCTTTCCCGCCTTTGCCACGACGGCCACGAGGTGATTTATCCTCAGCTTGAGTCGCTTTTTTCTTTTTCTTACGACGCGGTGCAGCACTTTCTTCGCGACGATCCGCTTCGTCTTCCGCTTCGCGGGCATACTGAGAGGTAACTGTATGGTGATCAGCTGCCTCCATGGTGGTTAGCGCTTGATCTTGTTCAGACCAGCGTTCTTGGTTTGCTTCTGCCATTTTGCGTGCCTCTTCTAACTGCCGCTGACTTTCTTCTTCAGCTTTACGCTTGGCTTCCTCTTCCTGGCGACGCTTAAGTTCATCAGCTTCTTTCTTCGCTTGCGCATCGGCAGCACGAGCTGCAGCAATCTCCGCTGCGTCCTCTTCGGACTGCTCGTTTTGTGGTTGCGCTTGCGGTTTGGCTTCACGCTTAGCTTTCTCTTCGGCTTCGCGTTTGGCTTTCTCTTCAGCTTCGCGTTTGGCTTTTTCTTCAGCTTCACGCTTGGCTTTCGCTTCTGCTTCACGCTTCGCTTGCTCTTCAGCTTCTTGGCGCGCTTTCTCTTCGGCTTCACGTTTGGCACGTTCTTCCGCTTCTTGCGCAACCTTTTGCTCTTCAAGCTCGCTACGTTTCACATAGGTGCGTTTCTTACGCACCTCAACTTGGACATCTTTGTTCTTTCCGCCAGCTCCTGAGACGCTCAGCGTGCTGCGTTTTTTGCGCTGTAGCGTCAGACGCGTCGGAGCATTGCCGTTGTCGCCGTGCTCACGTTTGAGATGCGCCAACAAGGCTTGTTTTTCATCTTGGCTTACCTGATCGTCAGCTGACTTTTGCATACCAGCTTCTTTAAACTGCTTCAGCAGACGATCGACTGGCGTATCAATTTCCTTCGCCAGTGTATGTACTGTAACCTCTGACATTCTGCTCCTCCTTTGCCGTCTTTACGCTTCGTCGCTGAACCAGCAAATATTACGTGCTGCCATAATGAGCTCGCCCGCACTTACTTCGTCCAATCCTTCAATGTCCAACAGATCATCGGTGCCTTGGTCGGCAAGATCTTCCAGCGTTTTCACGCCTTTCGCCGCCAATTTAAAGGCCATTTCGCGAGAAAGACCTTCCAGCGCCAACAGATCGTCAGCAGGCTCAGCGCCTTCCAGCGACTCTTCTTGTGCCAGTGCGATGGTGGTCAACGCTTCTTTGGCACGTGAGCGCAAAATGTCGACAGTGTCTTCATCTAGGCCATCAATTTCGAGCATTTCACTCGTTGGAACGTAGGCCACTTCTTCTAGAGTGGTGAAACCTTCGTCAACCAAGGTCGCGGCAAAGTCTTCATCGATGTCGAGGTGTTTAACAAACAGCTCCAATGAGGCTTGTGCTTCTTCTTGGTGTTTTTTCTGAAGGTCTTCAACCGTCATGACGTTCAGTTCCCAACCGGTCAGTTGTGAGGCTAAACGTACGTTTTGACCATTGCGGCCGATCGCCTGTGCTAGGTTATCTGCCTCAACAGCAATATCCATGGTGTGGGTGTCTTCATCGACGATGATAGAGGCCACATCGGCTGGTGCCATTGCATTGATCACAAATTGCGCTGGGTTATCGTCCCAAAGCACGATATCAATACGCTCACCGCCTAACTCACCTGAAACGGCTTGGACGCGCGCACCACGCATACCGACACAGGCGCCGACAGGGTCAATGCGTTTGTCATTGGTCTTCACGGCAATCTTTGCACGTGAGCCCGGATCGCGTGCCGCACCCATCAGCTCAATCATTTCTTCGCCAATTTCCGGCACTTCAATGCGGAACAGCTCGATCAGCATCTCTGGCTTTGAACGTGTCATGAAGAGCTGGAAACCACGCGCTTCTGGGCGCACAGCATACAGCAAACCACGGACGCGGTCGCCTGGACGGAAGTTTTCACGCGGTAGTTGATCGTCACGCTGAATCACAGCTTCTGCGTTATTACCCAGATCCACGATGATCACATCACGGTTCACTTTTTTCACAACACCGGTAACCAGTTCACCTTCGTTATCCATGAACTGCTCAACCACTTGTGCACGCTCAGCTTCACGTACCTTTTGTACGATCACCTGCTTCGCGGTTTGGGTAGTAATACGGTCAAAAGTGACAGACTCGATTTCGTCTTCGATGTAACCACCAAGTTCAATCGTTTCGTCTTCGTATTGCGCCGCTTCCAATGTAATTTCACGGGTTGGCAATGTGACTTCGTCAACCACGAGCCAACGACGGAAGGTATCGAATTCACCGGTTTTGCGATCAATGGCGATACGTACATCAATGTCGGCTTCGTACTTCTTTTTGGTTGCCGTTGCCAGTGCGGTTTCCAGTGCCTCAAAAATACGCTCACGCGGAACGGCTTTTTCGTTTGAGACCGCTTCGACAACAGCCAAGATTTCTTTATTCATCTACTAATGCCTCATTTACTTTTAAAATGAAGGAACCAGGTTTGCTTTGGCGATATTACTCAAGGCAAACGCCTCATCTTGGCCGTCAACGCGAACCGTGATGGTGTCGCCATCGACAGAAAGGATTTCTCCTTTCCACTTACGGCGGTTTTGCATAGCCATTTTCAGCACGATGTTCACTTCATGCCCGATGAATTGCTGATAATGATCAGCGGTGAACAGTGGGCGATCCACGCCTGGCGATGACACTTCCAGGTTGTACGCCACTGTGATTGGGTCTTCCACATCCAACACTGCGCTAACCTGACGGCTTACATCGGCGCAATCGTCGACAGTAATGCCATTTTCATGGTCAATAAAAATACGCAATGTTGAGTGTTGGCCAGCCCGAACGAACTCTAGTCCAACTAACTCATAGTCCAACGCCTCAACCGGCGCGGTCAAAAGTTCAGTCAGTTGTTTCTCTAATCCTGTCATTCCAAACCCCAGAAATAAAAAAAGGGCTTAAAAGCCCAGTTACTATCCGAATGGTCGTTTTCAGATAACAAAAAACCCCGATAATCGGGGTTTAATGTAACTGGACCCTGATGCTATACCAGTGACGCATGTCGTTGGTATAGCCGTTATCGCTGGTCTCGGAAATATTTCAGCAATAACGAGAGAGTAACTCTCCGTGCCGATAAAAATGGTTTTTATTGGCACTGCCCCGAGGGCAAAACGGCCAGCCGTTGGCTAGCCGAGTTAGCGTAACTTTGTAAAAGAACGCTAACGCGTCTTTCAGTTTAGCAGTTGAGTAAACAGCTAACTAAATGTGGTTGCGGAAGATGGATTTTATCGCGAAGTGCAGCTTCGACGACCTTCTGCTATGCAGCAGACTAACCTTCCAAAACCTAAATTTGGTTGCGGGAGCCGGATTTGAACCGACGACCTTCGGGTTATGAGCCCGACGAGCTACCAGACTGCTCCATCCCGCGTTCGAGTGGCGATGATTATATCGCCTTTTCTTTCAAAGGTGCAAGTGATTGCACTTTGAGAACCTTGGTGCCGAGAGCGGGACTTGAACCCGCACGCCCATACAGGCACTACCCCCTCAAGATAGCGTGTCTACCAATTCCACCACCTCGGCAAATTTTTTACTGAGGGATCTCGCTGTTATCAACAGGGATTTCATTCTCAGTTGGTGTCGCCTGCTGTTCTGCAGCAGGCTGACTTAAATCTTCAAAACCGCTTTGCGCTTTTGGCTTATGGGCTGTCATGTTACCTAGCACCAAGCTCAGGGCAAAAAATGCAATCGCAAAACCGGTTGTCATTCGGGTTAAAAAGTTTCCAGAGCCGCCAGAGCCAAATACTGTGTTTGATGCTCCAGCCCCGAACGAGGCTCCCATATCTGCGCCTTTACCTTGCTGAACCAGAACCAGGCCAATTACACCGATTGCGGCCAACAGATAAATCACAAGTAGAATTTCGTACATGGTTCCACCTATGCTCCAGGTTGTTGAGCCGGCAGTGTTACTTCTCAGCCAGCGCAGCCCCCTTCGTTGGGAGCGGGTGAATACTAGCGAAAGCCTGATGTCGAAACAAGAGAAAAATGCAAAAAACCCTGATTTCGGCACTGTTTGCGCATTCTATAACCACCCGCTGATGAATTATTAACAGTTTGCTTTGACTGCCTCCGCAATTTCAAGCGCATAAGCCTTCACGGTTTCCGCATCAGGCCCTTCAACCATGACACGGATGAGTGGCTCAGTACCTGATTTGCGCAGCAATACACGCCCTTTCTCACCCAGCTTTTCTTCCACATTCGTCTTCGCGGCAAGCACGGCTTCGCTTTGTAGTGGGTCAACATCGCCTTTAAAACGGACATTTTCCAGCACTTGCGGCAGAAGCGTCATACCGTCGGTCAACGTTTTCAGATCCATGCCGGTCGCTGCAACACTGGCTAACACTTGTAATGCAGCCACAATGCCGTCTCCGGTAGTCACTTTATCCAGCACAATCACATGGCCGGAATTCTCTGCCCCGATACGCCAACCTTTCTCTTGCAGCATTTCCATCACATAGCGATCACCGACTTTGGCGCGCGTAAAAGGAATACCCAGTGATTTAAGCGCCAGTTCCATGCCCATGTTGGTCATCAGGGTACCAACGACACCACCTTTAAGTTCACCGCGACGCAGGCTCTCACGTGCAATGATATAGGCGATTTGATCACCATCGACCTTGTTACCAAGATGATCCACCATGATCACACGATCGCCATCCCCGTCAAACGCAACACCAAGATCCGCTTTTTCTTCCAGAACACGCTGCTGCAACGCACGCACGTCTGTCGCACCAACTTTGTCGTTAATGTTGGTGCCGTTGGGAGCACAACCAATCGTCGTTACCTCTGCCCCCAGTTCTCGGAAGACTGAAGGAGCAATATGGTAGGTTGCACCATGCGCGCAATCGAGCACAATCTTGAGGCCGCTCAAGCTTAGAGCACTGGGGAAGGTACCTTTACAGAACTCGATGTAGCGCCCCGCGGCATCATTAATGCGGCTCGCTTTACCCAGCTCGGCGGACTCCACACAGGTCAACGGCTTTTCAAGCTCGGCTTCGATAGCCAGCTCAACCGCATCAGGTAGCTTGGTGCCTTCTGATGAGAAAAATTTAATTCCATTATCGTAATGCGGATTATGAGAAGCAGAGATCACAATACCCGCTTCAGCGCGGAAGGTTTGAGTCAGATATGCGATCGCAGGGGTGGGCATCGGACCGGTAAATGCGGCCTCAAGACCAGCGGCAGATAAACCTGACTCTAGGGCCGATTCAAGCATATAGCCTGAAATCCGGGTATCTTTACCAATCAGTACCTTACGAGTGCCTTGTTGCGACAAGACACGCCCTGCTGCCCAACCAAGCTTGAGCATAAACTCAGGAGTAATCGGGAATTCACCTACCTTGCCACGTACCCCATCGGTACCGAAATATTTACGTTCTGCCATTATTTTTATTCTCCTAGTGCGCCTGCACGCTTTGTCATGGCGACCACACGCAGCGCGTCCGCCGTTTCTTTCACATCATGAACGCGAATAATTTGCGCACCTTTCTGCGCTGCCAAGGTCGCGCATGCAATGCTACCACCTAAAATGTCGTGTGGTGTCTTATCGACCAGCTTATAGATCATTGATTTACGCGACATGCCCGCTAACACCGGCAAGCCAAAATCATGGAAGCTGTCTAACTCGGCAAGCAATTGATAATTGTGGGCCAAGCTTTTACCAAACCCATAGCCAGGGTCAAGGATAATCTGCTGTCTTGAAATGCCGGCAGATTCACACGCTTGGATTCGCTCGGTTAAAAACGCTTTTACGTCACGGGTAACATTGTCATACGCTGGCGCAGCTTGCATGGTACGCGGCTGCCCTTGCATGTGCATAATACACACAGGCACTTGTCGTTCAGCTGCCACCTCGAGTGCGCCAGGCTCTTGCAAGGCACGTACATCATTAATCAAATCCGCCCCCGCATCTATCGCGGCATGCATTACAGCCGCTTTGCTGGTATCAATAGAAATCCAACAGTCCGATTGGGCGCGAATGGCTTTTATGACAGGAACAACCCGATCGATTTCTTCTTGTTCTGCCACGTCAGCAGCGCCGGGACGGGTCGATTCACCACCGATATCGAGGATCGTGGCGCCATCAACAAGCATTTGCATGGCATGTTCAATCGCTTTGTTCGATTGCTGATATTGCCCCCCATCAGAGAAAGAGTCTGGGGTGACATTAAGAATGCCCATCACAACAGGGCTATCCAGGGAGAGTCGTTTATTTTTGTGTGTTATTTCCATGAGATGTCCCAACAAGGATCAAAAAAACCCCGATAAGATCGGGGCTTTATATCGCGTGGGCTTAGGCTTCAGATTGGTTTTCTGAGTCTAGCGGTTTTTGCTTTTTATCATCAGACGCTTCAGAGGAAGCCTCTGGTTTTTTCGGTGTGTCATCCGATGATGAGCCACCACTGCCACCTTCCCAACCAGCTGGCTCGCGAACATCGCGACGTGCCATCAGGTCATCAATTTGGGCAGCATCAATGGTCTCGTACTTCATCAGTGCATCTTTCATCGCGTGCATGATATCCATGTTTTCTTCTAGGATTTCTTTCGCACGGTGATAGTTACGGTCGATGATGTCACGGATCTCGCTATCAATCAGGCGCGCAGTGTCATCAGAGACATGCTTTGTCTGCGTCACAGAGCGACCAAGGAAGACTTCACCTTCATCTTCAGCATAAAGCAGCGGGCCTAGCTTCTCAGAGAAACCCCATTGCGTCACCATCTTACGGGCGATATCGGTCGCTCGCTCAATATCGTTTGATGCCCCGGTCGACACTTTGTCTTTGCCATAAATCAGCTCTTCGGCCAAGCGACCACCATAAAGGCTCGAAATCATCGACTCGAGGTGCTGACGAGACATGCTGACTCTGTCTTGCTCTGGCAAGTACATGGTGACACCTAACGCACGGCCACGCGGGATAATCGACACTTTGTACACAGGATCGTGCTCAGGCACTAAGCGACCGACAATCGCGTGTCCTGCTTCGTGGTACGCAGTCGACTCTTTGGTTTCTTCCGACATCACCATTGAGCGGCGCTCAGCACCCATCATGATTTTGTCTTTGGCAAGCTCAAACTCGACCATCGACACCACGCGCTTGTTACCACGCGCGGAGAACAACGCAGCTTCGTTCACCAAGTTGGCAAGATCGGCTCCCGAGAACCCGGGGGTACCACGCGCAATCAAAGACGCATCGACGTCGTTACCCAACGGCACTTTGCGCATGTGTACTTTCAGAATATGTTCACGGCCACGGACATCTGGCAGGCTGACCACCACTTGTCGGTCAAAACGGCCAGGACGCAATAACGCGGGGTCCAGAACGTCTGGGCGGTTAGTCGCGGCAATTACAATCACGCCTTCATTGCCCTCAAAACCATCCATTTCAACCAGCATTTGGTTCAAGGTTTGCTCACGTTCATCGTGACCGCCTCCAAGGCCGGCACCACGTTGGCGGCCCACCGCATCAATCTCATCGATAAAGATGATACACGGCGACGCTTTCTTGGCTTGTTCGAACATGTCACGTACGCGTGAGGCACCCACACCCACGAACATTTCTACAAAATCAGACCCCGAGATGGTAAAGAAAGGCACTTTCGCTTCACCGGCAATCGCTTTTGCCAGCAAGGTTTTACCGGTACCCGGAGGACCAACCATGAGTACACCAGTTGGGATCTTACCCCCTAACTTCTGGAAGCGGCTAGGGTCGCGCAAATAATCCACCAGCTCTTTGACGTCTTCTTTGGCTTCATCACAACCAGCCACGTCGTTAAAGGTGGTTTTGACTTGCTCTTCGCTCATCATCTTGGCTTTGGATTTACCAAATGACATGGCGCCTTTACCGCCGCCACCTTGCATTTGGCGCATGAAGAAAATCCATACCCCAATCAGCAGCAACATGGGGAACCATGAGATGAAGATCGAGGCCAGCATGCTTGGCTCTTCAGGTGGCGTGCCTTTTACGCGCACGTTTTTGTTGAGCAAGTCGTCCAGCAACTTAGGATCGTTATACACAGGCATGAAAGTGACATAGCGTGAGCCGTCACGTCGGGTAATGGTCAGCTCACGATCGTCAAAAGTTACTTCCTGTATTTGATCGTTGCCGATTTCACGTACGAAGGTGGTGTAGTCGACTTGACGACCGGCGCTGTCGCCTGGTCCAAAGCTTTGGAACACAGACATCAAGACAACGGCGATAACCAGCCACAAAATCAAGTTTTTTGCCATGTCACTCAAGGTGTTAGCCTCGCATAACTGAGATAGATAAATGTAAGGGTACTACAGTTTATAACCTGTAGCCACAATGTAGACCTCACGTGAGCGCGCACGTGACGAGTCAGGTTTCCGAATTTTGACCGCTTTAAACATTTTACGCACTTCGGCCAAATACTGATCAAAGCCTTCGCCTTGAAATACTTTTACAATAAAGGCGCCATCAGGCCCCAATACTTCACGACACATTTCGAGCGCAAGCTCGACCAGGTACATCGCACGAGGTTGATCTGCCGCCTGATTACCACTCATGTTCGGTGCCATATCGGACATCACCACATCAACCATGTCCGGTTGGATACGATCTAACAGTGCATCAAGGACGGATTGTTCGCGAAAGTCCCCTTGTAAGAAGCTGACACCGGGCAGCGAGTCCATCGGTAGAATGTCACACGCAATGACTTGGCCCTCGTCGCCGACTTGCGTCGCCGCGTATTGCGACCATCCGCCCGGCGCAGCCCCCAAATCAACCACTGTCATGCCCGGTTTTAGAATACGGTCTTTTTGCTGAATTTCTTCAAGTTTAAAGATAGCGCGTGAGCGATACCCTTTTTTTTGTGCTTCGTTGACGTATTTATCGTCAAAATGTTCTTTTAGCCAGCGTCCGGAGCTAGCAGAGTGCTTTTTTTTACTCATGGTTTTCCTAAAAGTGGCTCTCGCTTTGGGTCGCATTCAGCGGGAATTCAACGCGTTGTTCCTGCTTTCTCACCTTTCTGGCCATGTTGGCAATCGCGCTCAACCGCCAGCAACACGATGAGCACCATTTATACTGTTTCAGTTTGTGGTGAGATGGCGTTAGAATGGCATGTTTTCAACCCCTAGCAAATAGAAATCGAGCCAACATGAAACTCAGCACCAAACAAAAACAGTATCTCAAAGGACTGGCTCATCAGCTCAAGCCCGTTGTATTGATGGGCGCAAATGGCTTAACCGAAGCCGTGGTCGCTGAAATTGAGCTTGCTCTTGACCACCATGAGCTGATTAAGGTGAAAGTGGCCTCTGAAGACCGCGAGACCAAGAACCTGATTGTTGACGCCATTATTCGTGAAACTGGCGCAGAAAAAGTACAGGTTATCGGTAAAACCTTGGTGATCTATCGCCAAAGCGAAGAGCGTAAAATCGAGCTGCCGCGCAAATAACCGAATGGTTCGCGGTAACTTGCCGCATACCTTAACAAAAAGGCCGCATTGCGGCCTTTTTACTGTGTCAAAGTCAGAGAATGTTTACACTCTGTAACACTTTCTCTTAAAGATACTCGACTTTATCGATTTCGAATTCTTTTAACCCACCCGGTGTAGTGATGCTGACTTCGTCACCTTCATCTTTACCAATCAAACCACGGGCAATGGGGGAATTCACTGAGATCAAGTTCGCTTTGATATCCGCCTCATCGTCACCAACGATGCGATACGTCACTTCCTCATCCGTGTTCACGTCAATCAGTGTCACGGTCGCCCCAAAAATCACTTTGCCGTTTTGTGGCATCTTGGTGACATCAATCACTTGTGCCACCGAGAGTTTATATTCGATGTCACGGATTTGCGCTTCGCAGATGCCTTGCTCCTCGCGAGCGGCATGGTACTCTGCGTTTTCTTTTAGATCGCCCAGTTCACGCGCCTCAGCAATAGCGTTGGAGATCTCAGGGCGACGCTTGATCAACTTATCCAGCTCTTCACGCAGCAGTTTCTCACCGCGTACGGTCATTGGCACTTTATCCATAAATGACATTACCTCTTTCAATCCGCAGCAAAGGGATTTTGGCAAAACAAAGCCACGCCCAAACCAAAGATTCGGGCGCGGCGTAATTCAACTCTTTCATCAGATTGTAAACAAGAATCCGCGCAAAATCACCTTTGATCCGAGCAAAGCGTGAGACCTATACGGCACCCAATGGTACAAAAGCACGTACAGCCGCAGCCGGTGTGCGTTTGACGCTTGTCTTCAATGCTATACAAGGTAGGATGAGCAAAGACAGAACTGACCGAGCACGCATTCATGACAGGTTTTATTCGACAAACGATTGTACTGGTTGGCCTTTTATTGATCAGCGCCCTTTCGCCCGCCCTTTCGCAATCACTGCGCGTTGACCAGCTCACCCCAGTCCTCCCCCAAGGTAGCCAACTGGCATTGTGGGTGAGTGATGTCAAAACCAATCATCCTCAAGTTGCCTTGCAAGCGGATGCATTACTGCCGCCAGCCAGCACGCAAAAGCTGGTAACCGGTCTCGCCGCTCGCTTATATCTGCCAGAGACCTTTCGTTTTTCTACTCGGTTAGTCCAAGCTGGTGATGATATTGCACTGGTGTTTAGCGGTGATCCGCTGCTCACACGCAAAGACTTGCGCCAACTACTTCGCCAGCTGCCCGCACGAGGGCTCACCACGATTAATAACGTCTTTTTAGATGGTCATATCTTTAGCGGTAAATCACGCGCCGTTGGCTGGCCGTGGGATATTCTCGCTGTATGTTATAGCGCTCCCTCGACGTCCATTGCGCTCAATCACAATTGTGTGCAAGGCGCGATATACAGCACACCAGACGCCGACCATACCCGTGTCCATGTTCCTAGCCATCAACCGATCACAGTCATCACCGAGGCACGCGCGGTCAGTGAAGAGCAAAAAGACGCGGCACACTGTGACTTAGACCTTACCGCAACTCCCCGCAATCATTATCGTTTTTCTGGCTGTTTAGCGCATCGAGAGCGACCGCTGCCGCTCAATTTTGCCGTGCAAAATCCGCCCGCTTATGTGAAAGCGATAATTGCCGATGAATTAGCCCGGCTCGGCGTCAAAGTAACAGGCAATATTGTACAGGCGCGCACTCCAAACCAAGCCCGAGAGCTGGCGCGTCACGACTCCGTCAACTTGGAAGCCTTGCTAACCCGCATGATAAAAGACTCGGATAACTTAATTGCGGACAATCTGCTAAAAACAGTCGGCCAGCGCTATTTTCAGCAACCAGGGTCGTACCGAAATGGTGTGGCGGCAGTGAAAGCAATCCTCGCCGAGAAAGGGCTGGATCTTACCCATGCCATCATGGTTGATGGCTCGGGGCTATCGCGGAATAATCGTTTAAGTGCACGCCAGCTTTCTGAGGTGGTGCACTATATTCTCACCCACCCAGAATTAGGCCTCAAAGCGATGCTGCCCATCGCCGGGATTGATGGCACCTTAAAATACCGCCAGAGTGTGCGTCGCGCGCCCATCAAAGGGCGGTTATTTGCGAAAAGCGGTTCACTTTACGGCAGTCATAATTTGGCAGGGTTTATTGAAACTGACGACAATCAGCAACAAATTGTGGTACAGCTGGTTAGCCACTACCACCCTGATGACGAGGCCTTGCCAGATAACGTGCCAGCCCCCATCACTCAGTTCGAGCGAGAGCTTTATCAGGCGCTGATCCATCGCCGTCTGCTGCCTTAAACGCTCCTTTAGCAAAAAAAAGCGCCCACCGGATGGTGGGCGCTGTCTGTAAGAACACGTCGTCGTTTACTTATTCAATACGCGCGCATGAAGCGCTTGTACCGAATTGACTTTGCTCATGTCTGCCGCCGTCAATGCCATACAAGTGGCGAAAGCAGCATTCAGTGTGGTGGTATAGTTCACCTTGGCAGCGAGTGCGCCACGACGTAGCACTTTCGAGTCTTCAATCGCTTGGCGTCCTTCGGTGGTATTCACAATGTAGCTGTACTCACCGTTCTTGATCCGGTCAAGAATATGAGGGCGTCCTTCGTGAACCTTGTTGACCAATCGAGGATTGATACCCGCTTCGCCCAAAATCACGGCTGTACCGTGAGTGGCATCCAGCTCAAACCCTAATTTCAGCAGCTTAGCGGCCAAGTCGACCACACGTTGCTTGTCATTGTTACGTACCGATAGCAGTGCGCGTCCCCCTTCGCTGTAGGCTTTCCCGCAAGCTAAATCCGCTTTAGCGAACGCCTCAGCAAAAGTGTCGCCAACTCCCATCACTTCACCGGTTGAACGCATTTCAGGGCCCAACAATGGGTCAACACCGGGGAACTTGTTGAAGGGTAACACCACTTCTTTGACTGAGTAGTAAGGCGGGATCACCTCTTGGGTAAAGCCTTGCTCAGTCAGCGATTGGCCCGCCATCACACGCGCTGCAATTTTGGCGAGTGGCACACCGGTCGCTTTCGACACAAATGGCACCGTTCGTGCGGCACGCGGGTTCACTTCAATCAGGTAGATCTCATCGTCTTTAACCGCAAACTGCGTGTTCATGAGGCCACTGACCCCCAGCTCCAACGCTAACTTACGCACTTGCTCGCGCATCCGGTCTTGAATGTCATCGCTAAGGGTGTAAGCCGGCAGTGAGCAGGCCGAGTCACCGGAGTGCACACCCGCTTGCTCGATGTGTTCCATGATGCCACCAATCACTACTGTTTCACCATCACACACCGCATCAATATCCACTTCCGTGGCATCGTCGAGGAAATGGTCGAGCAATACTGGGGATTCATGCGACACACTTACGGCTTCGTTAAAGTAACGACGCAGATCGGTCTCGTCATACACAATTTCCATCGCTCGTCCACCTAGAACATAGGAAGGACGCACCACCAGTGGATAGCCAATATCTTTAGCTTTTTCAACCGCTTGCTCTAACGCCGTCACCGTTGCATTCGCCGGCTGCTTGAGCCCTAGGCGCTGTACGGCATCTTGGAAACGCTCACGGTCTTCCGCGCGGTCAATCGCATCTGGGCTAGTGCCAATAATCGGTACCCCAGCCGCTTCAAGGTCACGTGCCAACTTCAGTGGCGTTTGCCCCCCGTATTGCACAATCACGCCTTCCGGTTGCTCAACACGTACAATCGCCAGTACATCTTCAAGCGTCACAGGTTCAAAGTAGAGACGGTCGGACGTATCGTAGTCGGTCGAGACGGTTTCAGGGTTACAGTTAACCATGATGGTTTCATAGCCATCTTCACGTAGCGCCAGTGACGCGTGCACGCAACAGTAATCGAATTCAATGCCTTGACCGATGCGGTTCGGACCACCGCCCAATACCATGATCTTTTTCTTGTCGGTTGGCTGCGACTCACACTCCTCATCATAGCTGGAGTACATGTACGCAGTATCTGACGCAAACTCCGCGGCGCAGGTATCTACGCGCTTGTACACAGGATGGATGTTGAATTTATCGCGCAACTTGCGGACTTCAATTTCAGACACACCCAGTAATTTGGCAAGACGCGCATCGGCAAACCCTTTGCGTTTTAGCTGGCGCAATGCGGTTTCATTGAGCCCCGCAAAGCCATGCTCGCGAACTTGTTGTTCCTGTTTAACGATGTCTTCAATTTGCACCAAGAACCAGCGGTCGATGTTCGTCAGATTAAAGACACCATCAACTGACATGCCGGCTCGGAACGCATCCGCAATGAACCAAATACGCTCTGCTCCTGGCTCTTTGAGCTCATGACGAATGCGAGTCAGGGCATCATCGTCGTCCAAGTTCACCATCTCATCAAAACCTGACGCGCCCACTTCCAAACCACGCAAGGCTTTTTGCAGTGACTCTTGCTGGTTACGGCCAATAGCCATTACCTCGCCCACTGACTTCATTTGCGTGGTCAAACGGTCATTCGCACCGGCAAATTTTTCAAAGTTAAAGCGCGGAATTTTAGTCACGACATAGTCGATGGTCGGCTCAAAAGAAGCCGGAGTCGCACCGCCTGTGATGTCGTTCATCAACTCATCAAGGGTAAAGCCGACAGCAAGCTTAGCCGCCACCTTGGCTATCGGGAAACCGGTAGCTTTTGATGCGAGCGCGGATGAGCGCGACACACGTGGGTTCATCTCGATGATGACCATGCGTCCAGTTTTAGGGTCAATACCAAACTGTACGTTCGAGCCGCCCGTCTCAACACCAATTTCACGCAGCACCGCCAGTGATGCATTTCGCATCAATTGATATTCTTTGTCGGTCAGCGTTTGCGCAGGTGCCACCGTAATGGAGTCGCCGGTGTGGACGCCCATGGCATCGAAGTTTTCAATCGAACAAACAATGATGCAGTTATCATTTTTATCCCGCACCACTTCCATTTCATACTCTTTCCAACCAATCAACGACTCATCAATCAGAAGCTCATTGGTGGGGGACAGGTCGAGACCGCGTTCACAAATTTCCTCAAACTCTTCTTTGTTGTAGGCGATCCCGCCTCCGGTTCCTCCCATCGTAAAAGAGGGACGGATGATGCAAGGGAAACCGACTTCACCTAAAACCTTATAGGCTTCATCCATGCTATGGGCAATCCCTGCACGAGGACACTCAAGGCCAATGCTGCGCATGGCTTCATCGAAACGGTGTCTGTCTTCGGCTTTATCAATTGCATCTGCCGTGGCGCCGATCATCTCCACACCGAATTCGGCGAGTACGCCGTGGCGCTCGAGATCTAGCGCACAGTTGAGTGCGGTTTGTCCGCCCATGGTCGGTAAAATTGCATCAGGACGTTCTTTGTCGATGATGTGTTTCACAACCTGCCATTGAATCGGCTCAATGTAGGTCGCATCGGCCATTTCTGGGTCGGTCATGATAGTGGCAGGGTTCGAGTTCACCAGAATGACACGATACCCTTCTTCACGCAGCGCCTTACACGCTTGTGCCCCTGAATAGTCGAACTCGCAGGCTTGGCCAATAATGATTGGGCCTGCGCCCAGGATAAGAATGCTTTTGATGTCTGTGCGTTTTGGCATGCTCAACGACTCCAATTAGGCGCGGTGTTGTTTGATGAGGTCGATAAAGTGATCGAAAAGGGGCGCAGCATCATGTGGCCCAGGGCTTGCCTCAGGGTGCCCTTGGAAGCTAAAAGCTGGCTTCTCGGTATGATGGATCCCTTGCAAGCTGCCATCGAACAAGGACACATGCGTCGCACGTAATGTGTCAGGCAAGCTGTCATTGTCTGCGGCAAAGCCGTGGTTTTGGCTGGTGATCATCACCACCCCACGCTCCAAATCTTTCACCGGATGGTTAGCACCATGGTGGCCAAACTTCATTTTGACCGTTTTCGCGCCGCTCGCCAGTGCCAATATTTGGTGTCCCAAGCAAATACCAAATAACGGCACGCCTTCCGCTAAGAAGGTTTGGGTGGCCGCAATCGCATAATCACACGGCGCCGGATCGCCAGGGCCATTGGATAAGAAGACACCGTCGGGATTCATCGCCAGCACTTCGTCTGCCGGGGTGGTTGCCGGTACCACAGTCAAACGGCAGCCGCGGTCGACCAACATGCGCAAGATGTTGCGCTTGGCACCAAAGTCGTAAGCGACAACATGGTAAGGCAATTCACTGTCCGGCAATGCATCTGGTAGACCTTGATGCAGCTGCCATGACCCTTGCGTCCAGCTGTAACGCTCCTGCGTCGTCACTTCTTTGGCAAGATCCATCCCTTTCAAGCCCGGAAAATCTTGCGCCTTGGCCAGCGCCAGCGCTTCATCAACGCTCTCTCCGGCCACAATACAACCATTCTGCGCCCCTTTTTCACGTAACAAACGAGTGAGCTTACGGGTATCAATGTCGGCGATGCCAACAATATTGTGTTGTTTGAGGTAATCAGAGAGGGATTGTTGATTGCGGAAATTGCTAGCTAACAGGGGAAGATCGCGAATGACGAGGCCTTGGGCGTGGACTTGGGAGGATTCTTCGTCTTCGGTGTTGGTGCCGGTGTTGCCAATATGGGGATAGGTAAGTGTTACGATCTGACGGGAATAAGAGGGGTCGGTTAATATTTCTTGATACCCCGTCATCGAGGTATTGAAAACCACTTCTCCCACCGCGGTGCCATCAGCGCCGATCGGGGTACCGTGGAACACTGTCCCATCTTCTAGGACTAAGAGCGCAGACTTGCTCAAGACAACCTCCAGTTATATAGAAATGCACTTTTTACGACTAACGTTGCATTCACGTATTCCATCTAAGATCAAAACTCACGTCAAGCTGAATTTTGACAAATTGCGCGCATTCTAGAGATGCAAGGTTTGGCTGTCAATAATGCGTGCTACTTTTTATTGTATTTACTAAGCACTCAAGAAAAACAGGCTACCTAAGCAAGATAAAGCACAATCTTGTCTTTATTTTTAAACCAAAGAGCTAGATAAATTGGCAGATAAATAACTTTTTTACCCAAACCGAGAGAGAAACATAAAACTGGCGTGCGCAAACGTTTACCGCGCAACAAAGATCATAACTGGAAGAGTTATCGCGTATAAATGCTGTCAACAAGGGGAAAACAAAGAAAAAATTACGACAATATGAAGTGCATTGCATGAGAAAAAGAAAGGGGGATAAAAAAACATCGCGCCGAAGCGCGATGCATAATTATTTAAGATTAAGTACATCCTGCATGGTATAAAAACCTTGCTGGTGTTGATTGAGCCATACCGCGGCACGGACCGCTCCCTTGGCAAAGGTGGAACGACTTGACGCTTTGTGCGTGATTTCAACACGCTCGCCAATATCCGCAAACATAGCGGTATGCTCCCCCACGATATCGCCAGCGCGAATAGTGGCAAAGCCGATTTCATGTTTGCTACGCTCGCCAGTGATCCCTTCTCGGGCATACACAGCGACATCACTCAGCTGGTTTCCCATCGCTCCGGCAATGGCTTCTCCCATTCCCAGTGCTGTGCCCGATGGCGCATCCACTTTATGGCGGTGATGCGCCTCAACAATCTCAATGTCGCATTCCTCACCCATCACTTTGGCGGCTTGTTCAAGCAGTTTAAATACAAGGTTCACGCCGACACTGTAATTGGGGGCCATCACCACTGCCGTCGCTTCTGAGGCATCTTGGATGGTTTGCTTTTGTGCGTCATCAAATCCAGTTGTTCCAATCACCAACTGCTTGCCTTTTTGTTGGCACAACGCCAAGTTCGCGAGTGTGGCCGCGGGTGCGGTAAAATCAATGATCACATCAAAGTCATCCGCCACTTTGGCCAGATCGTCCACCACTTGTACGCCGAGGCGACCCACACCCGCCAGTTCCCCTGCATCCGTCCCAATCAAGCTTGATTCAGGCCGCTCACTCGCCGCCCCCAATGTTGCGCCTGTGTATTGCGTAACCGCTTGAATAAGATTGCGTCCCATACGGCCGGCTGCACCAGCAATGGCAATACGTACCATGGTTCTCCCCTCTTCTACTTCACCAGCAGCGCTGGCCACCTATCCATTAACCCATCACTGTAGCGCGTTCGTTTCAGCTTGTATATTGCTGAGAGTGGCCCAGAAGCATGCTAACAAAAAGGGAAGCCTTCGCTTCCCTTTAATCTTGTCGATGGGTAACTAGGTCACCTCACGAATTTGTAACTCTTTCGGCACTTCGAAGAACATGTTTTCTTCACGGCCACTCAGGTTTTCTACCTCGGTGGCGCCCAACGCCTTCACGCGGGCAATGATCAAATCAACCAATTCTTCTGGTGCCGAGGCGCCAGCGGTGATCCCAACCGTGTGCTTACCCTCGAACCACGCCGGATCAATGTCTTCCGCGCAGTCGGTTAAGTACGCCGGGGTTCCCAGTTTTTCCGATAACTCGCGGAGACGGTTTGAGTTCGAGCTATTCTTCGAGCCCACCACCACCATCACATCACAGCTTTGGGCGAGATCACGCACTGCATCTTGGCGGTTTTGTGTCGCGTAGCAAATATCATCTTTGCGTGGACCTTGAATGTTGGGGAAGACCTGACGCAAGGTATCAATCACATCAGCGGTTTCGTCCACTGACAGCGTGGTTTGACTCACATAATGCAAGTTATCCGGGTCGTTGACTTGAAGCGTGTGCACATCCGCTGGCGTTTCAACCAAGTACATACCGCCGGTTTCACTGGCATATTGACCCATAGTTCCTTCCACTTCGGGGTGTCCAGCATGACCAATCAGTACCACTTCCATATTTTTACGGCTGGCTCGCGCCACTTCCATATGTACTTTGGTCACCAAGGGGCAAGTTGCATCAAATACCGTCAGTTGACGAGATTTAGCTTCATTGCGCACCGCTTGCGATACACCGTGGGCCGAGAAGATAACAATGCTGTCGTCAGGCACTTCGCTTAATTGTTCCACAAACACCGCGCCGCGTCGCTTTAGGCCTTCCACCACAAATCGGTTATGCACCACTTCATGGCGCACATAAATGGGAGGCTGATAAATTTCCAAAGCACGTTCAACGATGCTGATCGCGCGATCGACACCAGCACAAAAGCCTCGGGGATTCGCAAGTAGGATCTTCATGACTTTGCCTTATTGCACACTGATTATTTCTACGTCAAAAATCACGGTTTTCCCTGCCAACGGATGATTAAAATCGACCGTCACAGATTCGCCGCTGACCTCGGTCACGATACCGGGAATTTCTTGTCCTTGAGGGCCGCTAAACGCAATGATGACACCCACTTCAGCAGGCGTGTCTCCCCCAAACTGACGGCGGTCCATATAGTGGATATTATCCGGGTTTGGCTGGCCGAATGCATCTTCAGGTGCCAGCGTAAAGCTGCTTTGCTCCCCTTCATGCAGCCCTAACAGACAACGCTCAAAGTTCTCGGTCAAGCTGCCGTCTCCCATCACTAACTTAGCGGGTTTTCCGGCATTGTGGGTGCTGTCGGCGACCGAGCCATCTTCAAGCTTAATGGTAAAGTGCATCAATACTTCGCTGGATGCGCTAATCGCTTTCATGATCTGTCCTTATCGAAAGTCGTGTTGGGCTAATTACTACGAGCGACCCCTAGGTCGCCGATGACTGCTCATGACGAAAACTGTCTAGCACCACTAAAACGGCGCCAACACAAATGGCTGAGTCAGCAAGATTAAAAGCCGGCCAATGTGAATTGCCAATGAAAAAGTCGAGAAAGTCGATCACATAGCCATGAACGAGGCGGTCAAATAAGTTACCCAATGCTCCGCCGATAATCATGGCATAGGCGATATTGAGCATGCGCTTACTTGCCGGTGTCACTCGCATCCAGTATGTCAGCAAGCCGCTCACGCCTAACGCGATAACGCTAAAAAGCCAACGCTGCCAACCGCCTGCATCGCTTAAAAAGCTAAATGCCGCACCATGGTTATGGACGTAGGTAAGATTAAAAAACGGCAGTAATTCAATGCGGTTCGCGGGACCATAGCCCATGGTGTTCATCACCAGCCACTTACTGCCAATGTCTAAAACGAAAACCAGAGGCGCCAGCCAAAGCCAGCGCCATCCTGATTGCGAGAGTGAGTGAGAGGTCATCACGCAAATTGGCGAGTTTCGCCTTCTCCTGCAATGTTAGTCACACAGCGGCCACAAATTTCTTCGTGTCCTTCGATCGTGCCCACATCAGCAACATGGTGCCAACAGCGGTCACATTTTTTCGCTTCAGACGCCACAACGTCAACAGATAGCCCTTCGACATCCGTTTGCGTCGCAGAGGATGGCGCCTCACCAGCGATCACTGTCGCTTTCGAGGTCAGCAGCACAAAGCGTAACTCATCGCCCATCATTTGCAGCTTTTGCGCAAACTCCGCCGGCGCGTATAGCGTGACTTCGGCTTCAAGTGAACCACCAATGACCTTGTCATTACGGGCCTGCTCGAGGGTTTTATTCACCGCGGCACGCACATCCAGCAGTTTTGCCCAGAATGCATTATTGAGCACGGCATCGTCTTCTAAGCCAAATAAGCCGTCATACCAGACATCGGTGAACACAAACTTGCCGCGTTCGCCAGGCATTTCATTCCAGATCTCGTCTGCCGTGAACGACATAATCGGTGCCATCCAACGTACCAGCGCTTCGACAATGTGGAACAGTGCGGTTTGGCAACTACGGTGCGCGTGGCTCCCCGCTTTCGCCGTGTACTGACGGTCTTTGATGATATCCAGATAGAAAGAGCCCATCTCAATCGAGCAGAACTGCATCAAGCGTTGGGTGACTTGATGGAAGTTGCAAGCTTCAAACGCTTCGGTGATCTCTTGTTGTGCGGCTAATGCACGCCCAACCGCCCAGCGGTCGACCGCCACCAGCTCATCGGCAGCGACACTGTCTTGCTTAGGATCAAAACCATGCAGGTTTGCCAGCAGGAAGCGTGCAGTATTACGAATACGGCGATACGCATCAGCGCTACGTTTTAGGATCTCATCCGATACCGTGATCTCACCGGTGTAGTCGGTTGACGCCACCCACAGACGCAGGATATCGGCGCCCAGTTTGTTCATCACATCTTGCGGCGAGACAGTGTTCCCCAGTGATTTCGACATCTTGCGGCCTTTGCCATCAACCGTGAAACCATGAGTCAGCACTTTGCGATACGGTGCTTTGCCTTTGATCGCCACCGAGGTCATCAGCGAAGACTGGAACCAACCACGATGCTGATCTGACCCTTCGAGGTACATATCCGCTTCTTGGCCGTTAAACTCGTCGCGCTGGTTAACTACCGCGTAGTGGGTCGCACCAGAGTCAAACCAAACATCCAGTGTATCGAGGACTTTCTCATACTGTTCAGCGTCATCACCCAACAGTTCATTCAGATCCAGATCCCACCAAGCTTGGATACCCGCTTTCTCAACCCGTGCGGCAACTTGTTCAATCAAGTTCAGCGTGTCTGGGTGAAGCTCTGAGGTTTCTTTGTGAACAAATAGCGCAATCGGCACGCCCCAGGTACGTTGACGTGAAATACACCAATCAGGGCGACCATCTACCATCGACTCGATACGGTTTTGGCCCCACTCAGGGATCCAATCAACGTTCTTGATCTCTTGCAACGCTTTATCACGCAGACCCGCTTTCTCCATCGAGATAAACCACTGCGGTGTGGCGCGGAAGATGATTGGCGTTTTGTGACGCCAGCAGTGTGGATAGCTGTGCTCATAGGCATGGTGATGCAGCAGAGCATCATGCGCCTTCAGCGTTTCAATCACACTGTCATTGGCTTTAAAGACATGTTGGCCGGCAAACAGAGGGGTATCCGGCAAATAGACCCCGTTACTGCCCACTGGGTTTGCCACTTCAAGATCGTACTTTTGACCGACCACAAAGTCTTCTTGGCCGTGGCCAGGTGCGGTGTGTACCACACCCGTACCCGACTCTGTCGTGACGTGATCACCCAAGATCACTGGCACATCAAAATCGTAAAATGGGTGCTTCACGCGTTTCAGCTCAAGCGCGTCACCCTTACAGAAACCGAGGTTGTGGTAGTGCTCAATACCCGCGCGATCCATCACCTCTTTGACCAGTTCGGCCGCGACGATAAGGCGCTTAGGTTGCTCGCCTTCAACTTGTACTAAAACATATTCAAGGTCAGCGGCCACCGCCACCGCACGGTTAGCGGGCAAGGTCCAAGGCGTCGTAGTCCAGATCACCACACCCACTTCGCCTTCACCTTGATGATCACCAGCAAGACTAAAGGCACTGATCAGTGCTTGTTCGTCAACCGCACGAAAGATCACATCAATCGATGGCGAGGTTTTATCTTGATATTCCACCTCAGCTTCTGCCAAGGCCGAGCCACAGTCCGTACACCAGTGCACCGGCTTAAAGCCTTTGTGCAAGTGTCCATTGGCGGCAATTTTACCCAACGCGCGGATGATGCTAGCTTCGGTATTGAAGTCCATGGTCAGGTAAGGTTTGTCCCACTCACCTAAAACACCAAGACGTTTAAAGTCTGCTTTCTGACCTTCCACTTGTTTGGCAGCGTATTCACGGCACTTTTCACGGAACTCAGCGGTTGAGACTTTTTGACCGGGTTTACCGACTTTTTTCTCTACCATCAGCTCAATCGGCAAGCCGTGGCAATCCCAGCCAGGTACATACGGTGCGTCGTAGTCCGCTAGCGTTTTTGATTTAATAATAATGTCTTTGAGAATTTTATTAACTGAGTGACCAATATGAATGTTGCCGTTCGCGTACGGAGGACCGTCGTGCAAAATAAATGTTTTTTTGCCTTTCTTCGCTTGACGGATAGCACCGTACAGATCTTCATCGTACCAACGCTTGAGCATATCAGGCTCGCGCTTAGCAAGATTACCTCGCATCGGAAACGCAGTTTCCGGCAGGTTTAAGGTATCTTTATAGTCACTCATTGATTATTGATTCCGTATGGAGGTTACACTCTAGACATTATTCACATCAGCCAGCCACGCACGCGCAGCTGATGCATCTCGTTGAATTTGCATTTTTAGTGCGTCAATAGACGCGAATTTGGTTTCATCGCGAAGTTTATGCAAAAGATAAACTTCCAACTGTTTGCCATATAAATCGATTGATTGATCAAATAGATGGACTTCGAGCTGCTGGCGTACACCGTCGACCGTCGGCCGTACACCAACGTTAGCCACGCCGGGTAACCGCTGTCCGGTCACGGCGCCTTCCACTTGTACGGCATACACACCTGAAACCGGGGAAACGCGGCGTTTTAGCAATACATTGGCGGTCGGGAAGCCAATCGTGCGCCCTAACTTACGCCCATGCGCGACACGCCCACAGATGCTGTAAGGTCGCCCCAACATGTCCGCCGCCTCGGCAAGATGGCCTGCGGCTAACGCATCGCGAATCGCCGTACTGCTCACTCGGCGGTCACTAACGCAAAAACTTTCGGTACTGACCACATCAAAGTGATGTTCCTGACCTGCTCGTGCGAGGCGCGCAAAATCACCGCTTCGCTTCAAACCAAAACGAAAGTCATCGCCGACTACCAGAAACTTAACACCCAATTGTTCGACCAACAAGCGGTCAACAAAGTGATCAGCACTCATGGCCGCAAATGCAGGGGTGAAATTCACGCACAGCAGGCGGTCAACGCCCAGCTTCGCTAACTGGGTATATTTATCTCGCAACCTCGACAGGCGCGCCGGCGCTTTTTCACCTTTAAACAGCTCTAACGGCTGCGGTTCAAACAACATCACAGTCGCAGGTAGGTTCAGCACTCGGGCCTTTTCCACCACTTGGCGCAACACCGCCTGATGTCCCAAATGGACACCATCAAAGTTACCGATGGTCAGGACACAACCTCGGTGGCGCGCTCGTATGTTATGGATACCTCGGATTAATTCCATCGCCTGCTGACTATTTGAACTATTGAAACTGGCGGATTATATACTAGTCAGGGCTGGCAATCAGCCCTGGATTCACATCCGACCCTTGAATTACCCGCGATGACGAATATCACCAAGTCGCACACCGCATAATAGTGCGGTGCATAAATACACCACACTGCCACCGAGGATCAGTCCTGCCAACACCATGCTGCGCATCGACAGTGACATCTCGACCCAGCCATTTAATGTCGGCATCAGTGTCATTAACACCGCCACCATTGCTGCTACCGCAACCACTAAACGGCCAATATATAAAGCCGTCGCTCGAGACAAACGGTAAACACCAGCACGGTGTAGGCCTTGATAAAGCAAGCCCGCGTTGATCAGTGCCGATAACGCCGTGGCAATCGCAAGGCCAACATAACTGAACAAATAGGCAAAGATAGCGTTAAACACCATATTGCTTATCATGGCAATCACACCAAATTTCACCGGTGTTTTGGTGTCTTGTCGTGCGTAGTAACCGGGCGCGAGGACTTTGATCAACATAAAGTTGACCAATCCACAGGCATAGGCCACCAGCGATAAACTGGCCGCCTGCACATCTTCAACACCGAACTCGCCTCGCATAAAGAGTACCATCAGCATCGGCTTTGCTAACAAAATCAACCCCACCATGGCAGGAATACCCAGCAACAACACCATGCGCACTCCCCAATCCATGGTCGCAGCAAATTGGGTGGGCGATTTATCGACATGACGCTGGGAAAGCGCCGGCAGGATCACGGTCGCAATGGCAATGCCAAATAAGCCTAACGGAAACTCGAGTAAACGATCGGAGTAATACAGCCAACTGATGGAGCCTGTCATCAAAAAGCTGGCAATGAAGGTATCAAACAATAGGTTAATCTGGCTCACCGAGACCCCAAAAAGAGCCGGGATCATCAGTTTGCGGATCTTTACCACCCCAGGATGGTGCCATCCCCACTTGGGTTTTACCAGCATGCCCTCTTGCGATAAGAAAGGAAGCTGAAACAGCAACTGAACCAATCCACCAATAAAGACCCCGACCGCTAAACCGATTTCAGGCTGTGCAAGATAGGGCGACAGCCAAATCGCCGCGGCAATAATCGCAACATTGAGGAATACAGGGGTAAAGCTCGATACGGCAAACTTATTAAGCGTATTTAGGATGGCGCCCGATAGTGCCACGAAAGTAATAAACCACAAGTACGGGAAAGTGATTTTCAGCATCAAGCTCGCTAACTCGAACTTGGCCCCGTCAGGGCGACCATCCAACCAGTCGACAAACCAACCGGTCCCAAATAACGCCGCCAACACAGGCGAGCCAATGACACCGAGCAGGGTGACAATCGTCACTAACCCACCCAAGGTACCGACAACGTTGGCAACCAGCTCGCGAGATTGTGTTCGATGATTATCGTCTTTATCCAGCGCCTGATACTCAGTCAATACGGGGACAAAGGCCTGTGAAAACGCACCTTCTGCGAATAAACGACGCAGAAAGTTAGGGATTTTATTGGCGAAGAAAAACACATCGGCGGCAGCCCCTGCCCCCATCAAGTTGGCAATCACCACATCCCGCACCAGCCCCAACACGCGGGACACCAGTGTCATGGTGCTAACGATTAGCCCAGAGCGTAATAGTCGCTTACTCACGGTTACCTCTTGAAAACACGTGCCTCTATTGTGTGCCACCCCATGCGTGTTGATGCTCGCTCACTCATGCAGGCCAAGTGCTAATGGCATGCAAAACGGAAATAAAGGTGACGTAGAGCCTGAAATGCTGATAGAATCAGCCGCCATATTAACCGTGATAACCCCGCAGCGCCAACACTACCTTGGGGCGGCGGATATTTGCACAAATGAATTGACAATAGAGGCAAAAAGAGGCATAGTCCTCCGCCTTGAAATGTCACCGAACAAAAGATTTGGGAGTTAGACCCTTGGCGAATATCAAATCTGCTAAGAAGCGTGCGATCCAATCTGAGAAGCGTCGCCAGCACAACGCAAGCCGTCGCTCTATGATGCGCACTTATATGAAGAAAACTGCTGCTGCTATCGCTGCAGGCGACAAAGAAGCGGCAACTGCTGCTTTTGCGCAAGTACAGCCTATTCTTGATCGTTCAGCCACCAAAGGCCTGATCCACAAGAACAAAGCAGCACGTTACAAAGCAAGCTTCGCAGCACAAATCAAAGCGCTGTAATAGCTTTTTTGCTTTGCATCATGCATAAAAAAACCGGCCTCGGCCGGTTTTTTTATTGCGCGTTGATTGATGTGCTTTATCAATCACCGCAATACAGATCGTGTAATAGCTGGATCACCGCTTTCACTTCTTCACTTTTCAGCGAGTAATAGACCGTTTGCGCCTCTTTTCGTGTATCCACCAAACCGTCTTTACGTAACCAAGCAAGATGTTGGGATAAGGCCGATTGGCTCAAAGGCACCCGTTCAACCAACTGTCCAACCGAAAGTTCGCCTTGTAGTAAATAGCACAGAATAAACAGACGCTTTTCGTTTGCCATGGCTTTCAGCAAGCTTACCGCTTTCGGCCCGTTTTGTTGCATTTGGGCTAAATCCATTTGACTTCCACTTCAATTGTTACCACCTTGCTCGAGTCTAGCACGATCTCACCACAAGCCTGTAACTAAACGAATAAGTGGCTGTAATCAGCTTCGCAAATCCGTTTGACGGCGGGGTGCTGAATCATTCGCTCAGCAAAAATCACATAGTACTCTTCCTTGACCGTCTCCAGGTTTGCAATCGGTGCAACATTACCGACACCACTGATTTCATTGGCATAGGTGCTGGGAGCGATAAACAATGCCTGATGGTTGATCCCAAACGCTTTCATTAACGCGGAGTCATCAAACTCCCCCAAAATATTGGGAACAATACCTTGTTGATCAAACCACTGCATCAGTTTGCGACCCATCGCTGTCGCGCGGCTTGGGATCAACAATTTCTGGTTCGCAAGCAGTGTGGCGAGCGGTATATCGGCCAATATATCTGGGTGAGAGGCAAACAAGCTCATACTGCACTCGCCCAGTTTGACGCTGAATAACCCCGCTTGCTGCGTCGAATCAACCGGACAGTCCGACAAAATCATATCCAATTTGTGCTGGGACAGTTGCTCTAACAACATTTCATGTGTCGATTCAAAACAGCGCAAATGAATTGCGTTATCGTCAGGTACTGCGTGGAGTAACACCTGACTGACTAACCGCTTGGATAATGCATCGGCGACACCGACGTCAAATAGGATATTCTCTTGCTGACTGTAATTAACGATATCGAGCATTTCGTAGCTCAAACCAAACATACGATCCGCATATTGAAACACCAGCTGCCCCAACTCTGTGGGCTCAACATGCCGGCCGTTTCGCTTAGTCAGCTTCCCATTAAGTCGTTGCTCGAGTGCTCGGATTTGCCCAGTGACCGTTTGAGGGGTTAAGCAAAGCTTATCGGCACCTTTGGTAATCGAGCCTTGCTTGCAAACCATCCAAAAATAGTAAAGGTGGTTGTAATTAAGATGCGCCATGACTTGCCATAAAAAAACGCCAAGCCAGCAGCTTACGCTGCCAACTTGGCGCCTTCAAGCGAAATGAATGGGTTAGTTTTTCATATCGTCTTTATCCAGCGGCTTTCTCACGCGCTCACCGGCGCGATGCTCTAATGCTCGCTCTGAGAAGCTTGAGCTATCCGCGGCGCGCGTAGACTCTGCATCAGCGGACGCCGCCGCTTTGCCGTCCTCGACACCTGCAAGGTAGGCCTCGCATACTTGGCTGTTGTCGTTGTTGCCTTGGCAATATGTCTCATAATTGGCCGCAAGCGCCGTTCCCGAGACACCCAACAGACTAGTAATCAACGCTAACTCCATTTTCTTCATCTTCGTCTCCTTCTTCAAAGGCGCTGGCTGGCGGCAACATAAAATGCAGAACCAAGTAGCCAATCACTGCCGACAAGGTTGATCCTATCAAGATCCCGAGTCGAGAGAATGTGACGAACTCACCATTCACACCGACGAAGGCCAGTGACGAGATGAAAATCGACATGGTAAAACCAATACCACACAGTAAGGACACCCCAAAGATTTGTGAGAATGTCACTCTTGCCGGCATTTTCGCAATACCAAGTTTTACGGCTGCCCAACTAAAGGTAAAGATACCGAGCGGTTTACCAATCAACAAACCTAATGCGATACCGAGAGGTAGCATTTCGGTCAAGCTTGCTAGCGAGACGCCATCGAGCGAGACGCCGGCATTAGCAAACGCAAATATCGGCAGAATCAGATACGATACATAAGGATGCAATGCATGTTCGAGCTTTTTCAGTGGTGACGGCGCATCCTCTGTTTTGCCTTTCAACGGAATCGCAAAACCTAATACCACACCCGCGAGTGTCGCATGTACACCCGACTGTAAGACACTGAACCAAAGCACCAAACCCACTACAATATAGGCAGCAATATTGGTGACTTTGCGCATATTCATCCCAACCAGCACTAGGGTTGCGACAAAGGCACTGGCGAGCGCCATCATGGAAAGGTCGCTGCTGTAAAACAGAGCAATAATCACGATGACGCCCAAGTCATCGATTATCGCCAGTGCTAATAAGAATACTTTAAGTGCCAGAGGGACACGGTTCCCCAACAGCGCTAATACACCTAAGGCAAAGGCAATATCAGTGGCTGCTGGGATCGCCCAACCGGACACAGCAAGCGGGTCACCCCAGTTAAACGCTAGATAAACCAGCGCGGGTGCCAACATACCGCCCACCGCCGCAACGGCAGGGAAAGTGGCTTTATCTTTGGTGTTTAACGCCCCTTCGATTAATTCCCGTTTAACTTCTAAACCAATCAGCAGGAAAAAAATCACCATCAGGCCGTCGTTGATCCAGTGACCCACGGACAGACCTGCAACGTAGGTATGAAGCGTGCTGTCATATAAAGGCTGTAGATCCGAGTTCGCCACGAACATCGCTAGCACAGCCGCAATAATCAGCACAATACCTCCTGCAGATTCCATTTTTAGAAACTGACGAATGACATCAGTCATTTAAGCACTCCATACAAAAAAAGTGGATTTCCGTAGTCTAGACAGCCAGACCCGTTTTCTAAAAATCGTTTGTTCTGATAGTAAACATCGGAAAAACCGATGTAAAATCTCACTTACTATTGATTTATTCGCAGTCTAAACATTTGTCAACGAATTTTACCGTCCACCATTTAGCATAGTGGCAATCGCTTTGTTGTTGTTACATTTTTTATATCGGTTTTTTCTACTTGGGTGACACGGCCTAAATTTTAATTATAATCATGGACATAACCCCAGCTAACCCTACCAACCCATCGACCCAGATCGGATTTTATGAACACTGCAGTATTTGTGTCATATTTCTGAAATATTCCCTTCTTACTATCGCCGCTGATTTTGCTTTGACACAAAACCGACATCGAATTGTCACGGAGATAACTTATGACTCCCCATGCTACAGCGGTAGAGGCAACCCAAAGCTCCTCGAACTGGTTCCGTTGGACCAAGCTCGCCGTCATGCTTTATGTACTACTGGTGGCGGTTGCCATGGTAGGGAGCGGCTTTAAATTAGCCGTGGGCGATGAGGCCAAGACCTTATTCGAATTTGCTTCTCACCCCGTAGCTGGCTTGATGATAGGGATTGCCGCCACGGCGCTGATCCAATCGTCAAGTACGGTTACTTCTATTATCGTTGGTCTGGTTGCAGGCGGCTTGCCGGTTGAAACAGCGATTCCAATGGTAATGGGCGCAAACGTGGGCACCACAGTCACCAATACCTTGGTGAGCTTGGGCCATGCGCGTTGCAAAGAAGAGTTCCGTCGTGCATTCAGTTGCGCCACGGTGCATGATTTCTTCAACTTATTCGCCGTGGCTATCTTCTTGCCACTCGAAATGATGTTCGGCTTGCTAAACAAGTTGTCACTATGGTTGGTTTCGCCACTGTCACAAACCGGTGACATGAGCATCAAAGGGCTGAATTTCGTTAAACCGCTGACCAAACCTGCTGTGAACATGGTGCAGTCTCCTTTGGAGTCGGTTCTACCCGGCAACCTAGGTGGCTTGCTGATGATCGGTTTAGGTATCTTTGCCATCGTATGTGCCATCACTGTGATGGGTAAGGTGATGAAGAAGCTGATGGTCGGTCGTGCCAAAGATATGCTGAAAAACGCGATTGGTCGTGGTCCATTGCATGGCATCTTCTCAGGCTCAGTGGTCACTGTACTGGTACAGTCTTCATCCACCACTACAAGCTTGATGGTTCCGCTAGTTGGCACTGGCGTGTTAAAAATTCGCGATGTTTATCCCTTTACCCTGGGTGCAAACATTGGTACCTGCATTACTGCATTGCTTGCGGCGACTGCCGTCACCGGTGAATTCGCGGTGTTCGCGCTGCAAATTGCGCTCGTGCACCTTTGCTTTAATATTCTCGCTACGGCGCTCATTTTCGGTATCCCGGTATTGCGTGAGTTGCCGCTAAAAGGCGCAGAATGGCTCGGTCACTTGGCCGCGAAATCGAAGATGGCGGTCCTGGCCTACATCACATTGGTGTTCGTGGTGGTACCCGGCGGGATTGTGCTGTTGTCACAATAATGCCCACCCGACGCTTATCGAATCAAAGCCATCGCTCCTCGCGGTGGCTTTTTTGTTATGAGCCGCAACCGCCACGCAGAGACCACGCTGTAGGCATAAAAAAACGCAGCGGCTTGGCTGCGTTTTTGCTGATGAATGTGTCCTACATCATTAAATGGCAATCGGCGCTTTAATGGTGGGATGCGGGTCGTAACCTTCAATCTCAAAGTCTTCAATCTTGTAGTCGAAGATGGAGGCAGGTTTGCGCTTAATCGTCAGCGTTGGCAATCCTCGCGGCTCGCGCTTTAACTGCTCATACACAATCTCATCGGTCAGGTGATTGTGGTATAGGTGCACGTCGCCAAACGTATGGACAAAATCGCCCACTGCCAAATCACATTGCTGTGCAATCATATGCGTTAGCAACGCGTAACTGGCAATATTGAACGGCACACCTAAAAAGTAATCGGCACTGCGCTGATAAAGCTGGCATGAGAGCTTGCCATCGGCCACGTAGAACTGAAAAAGACAGTGGCAAGGGGCAAGGGCCATCTTACCCTGCTCCGCGTTCTCAGACGGGCTGACAGACTCGTCCGGTAAATCTGCGGGGTTCCACGCCGTAATGATATGACGGCGCGAATGTGGTTTGGTTTTTATTTGCTCCACCAGCTGCGCAATTTGGTCAACCGTCGAACCATCAGGACATGCCCATGAGCGCCACTGGGCGCCATAAACCGGCCCTAGATCGCCTTGCTCTGTCGCCCACTCATCCCAAATACGTACTTTGTTGTCTTGTAAGTATTGGATGTTAGTCTCGCCGTTAAGAAACCACAGTAATTCGTGGATAATGGCGCGGGTATAAAGCTTTTTGGTCGTGAGCAGTGGAAAACCTTCAGCAAGGTCGAACCGTAATTGGCGTCCAAACACTGAACGTGTACCTACACCCGTGCGGTCGCCTCTATCCGTACCATTGTCAAGAATATCCTGCATCAAAGCTAGATACTGCTTCATAGTGTTTCCTATCGTTGGACAAACAAAAGGCACCGCCCGCGGTGCCTTGGTGTGGTCAATAGTATATCTGATTACTCGACGTTAATCACCGAGCCGCAACAGAGCCTCGTCGGTACGACCAGACCATCATGAGCGCCCCAGCAACGATCATCGGCAATGATAATAACTGTCCCATGCTGAACAAGTCACCAAACAACCCAAGATGCGCATCCGGTTCACGGAAGTATTCGACGATAAAGCGGAAAGTGCCATACCCGACTAAGAATAATCCCGATACCGCCCCCATAGGACGAGAACGGCGAATAAACAGATTGAGGATCACAAACAACGCCACCCCTTCGAGTGCAAACTCATAAAGCTGGGAAGGGTGACGCGGCCAAGGACCGCCGGTGGGGAAAATCATCGCCCAAGGCACATCGGTAACACGCCCCCAAAGTTCACCGTTAATAAAATTGCCTAACCGTCCCGCGCCTAAACCGAAAGGAACGAGCGGCGCAATAAAATCAGCCACGGTGAAAAAATGACGTTGGGTTTTACGCGCATACCATGCCATGGACACGATGACGCCAAGCAAGCCGCCATGGAAGGACATGCCGCCAGTCCACACTTTAAACAAGAATAAGGGGTCGGCAACAAACGCATCAAATTGATAAAACAATACGTAACCGATGCGACCGCCCAGTACGACGCCAAGAAAACCCGCGAACAGTAAATCACTGACTTCCTCTTTGCTCCAACCACTGTTCGGTTTCGTAGCACGGTAATTGGCGAGCCATAGGGCAAACACAAAACCAACTAAATACATCAGTCCGTACCAGCGAATGGCAATCGGGCCAAGCTCGACTAATATCGGGTCTATCGACGGAAAGGTAATGTAACCTTCTGTCATGGATTCCATCCTTTTACTTCAACAACATGCTTGCGCCGACAATAACAAGAAAGCCAGCAAAAATACGTTTTATTTGCCGCGTCGGAAGCCTTACCGCGAGCGTGGCGCCAACGCGAGTCATCAACACGGAAGTCGACACCACACCCAGCAAGGCGGGCAAATACAAATATCCGACACTGAGTGCCGGTAAGGGTTCCGTCTGTCGCCAGCCCAACCAAACAAAACTTATCATCCCGGCCAACCCGAGCACGGCGCCGCCAAGTGCAGAGCTGCCAATGGCTTTGTGCATCGTGACCCCTCGCCAATGCAAGTAAGGGACGGTAAAGGATCCGCCGCCAATGCCAGCCAAGCTTGATAGCGTACCGATCAAGGTACCCGCCAGAGATATTCGCCATGGAGACGGTAAAGGGCGGAGGGTGACTTGGGGACGACTGAGCAACATTTGTATCGCCATGGTCAGCACGATGACGCCAAAGATACGTGGCAGCCAATCGGGTGGAAGTTTATCTGCCAATGAGGCACCTAATACGCCGCCTAGCATCATCCCTGGAACCAGAGCTCTGACCGCGCGCATATCCACATTGCCCATACAAAAATGGCGCCACGCTGAGGCGCTGGAGGTTAAGACAATGGTAGCCAACGATGTTGCCAGCGCCATCGGCATGACGATATCAGCAGACAGACCAAATAATGGCAGCAAAAAGCTTAACGCCGGCACCACCACCAAGCCACCGCCAATGCCAAGGAGTCCGGAGAGTGTGCCAACTAACGCCCCCAACAGCATACAAATAAACGCTAACAACAAGGTTGCGGTGGTGATCATCGCATACGTCCAATTTGAACCAGCGCATCCAAACCTTGTTCGGCTAAAAAGCCTTCCATCTGGGTACGGACCTGTCCGGGTTCACTCAAACTAAGCATCTGCTCGGTTTGCTTTTGTAAGCGCGGTAAGGAAAGACGACTGAGCAAGTACTTAATCTTTGCCACATTACGCGTATTCATACTCAATTGACGATACCCCAGTCCCACTAATAATGCCGCGCCCACCGGATCGCCAGCCAGTTCACCACATACGCTCACCGGCAATTGATGGCGATCACTGGTGGTCGCAATTAAACTCAGCGCATGAAGTACGGAAGGATGGAGCGCATCAAAGATGTTGGCGACGCGGGCATTGTTGCGATCCACGGCCAACAAATACTGCGTTAAATCGTTGGTGCCAACGGAAAGAAAATCGACTTCTTGCGCGATCCCATCGAGCTGATACAGCACAGAGGGTACCTCAACCATAATGCCAAGCAGCGGTTTCGCCAGAACTTCTCCCGCCAACTGTGCCTCTTGGCGTACTTCCTCAAACGCGCGAGCAATTAACGCTTTCGCTTCCAGCAATTCATTCACACCGGAGATCATCGGCAATAAGAGTTTCAAATTATCCAAACCCAAACTGGCACGCAGCATCGCACGCACTTGGATCAGAAAAATATCGGGGTGATCTAAGGTAAAACGAATGCCGCGCCAGCCAAGAAACGGGTTATCTTCATCGACACTCAAATAGGGTAATGGCTTATCCCCGCCAATATCCAAGGTGCGCATCACCACCGGTTTATCTGGGTAGCTGGCTAAAATCGCACGGTATTGTTTGACCTGTTCGTCCTCGGAAGGAAAACGGCGCTGCATTAAAAAAGGCACTTCGGTCCGAAACAAGCCCACCCCATCGACACCTTGGTTGATGGCGATGCTACTGTCGGCGCTCAAACCAGCGTTCAAATGGATCTGGATACGGGTGCCATCTTGACTTTTTCCGGGCGAGGCTAGTGCCGTATCTAAAGTCGATTGCAAACTGACTTCAGCTTGAACCAGCTGCTGATATTCCTTCAGCAAAGGTGCGGCGGGCTCAATCATCAACAGCCCTTTGTGACCATCCAAGATCACCGATTTATTGTGGAGTCTTGGCGCGGAAAAACTCACTCCCATCACCGCCGGAATGCCAAGTGCCCTTGCCAATATGGCCGCATGGGAGTTCGCCGCGCCCTCTTCGGCTACGACCCCCGCGAGTAGCGCACGTGGAATAGATGCCAGCATGCCAGCCGTCAGTTCACGGGCAAGCAAGACGATAGGTGACGAGATAGGTTGATGATTGCTTGAGGCTTCAGAAAGAAAATAGAGTAACCGCTGGCCGAGCTCCTTCACATCGGCAGCCCGAGCCTTAAGATAGGGATCATCCATGGCCGCAAAACGGGATGAAAAGGTTTCTACCGTTTGTCGGACCGCCCACGCTGCTTCGTCGCCCTGTTGGATACGTAGGGTCATATCCTCGCGCAGCATAGGATCGTTGAGCAAATGGACAAACAAATCAAAGATCGCCAGCGCTTCTTTTTGTAGCTCCTTATCAAAGCGTTTTCTAAGGCGACGGAACTCCACTGACGCATCATCTAATGCGGCATCTAGACGATCGAGTTCTTTTTGAACATGCAAACAGCTGGCCGGTGCAACGTCCTCTAACCGTGGTTGAGAATCATCACACCATGCATTCGCAATTCCTACCCCAGGAGATGCTGGAACCCCTTCCAACAACACGGGTGACTGTGACGCATTCAGCCATCCGCCTTTTGCATCTGCATGGGCAAACACTACGGCCAGTTGCGCGGCGAGCGTGACAAGAAACGACTCTTCACTTTCGTCAAATTGACGCGGCTGGTGTTGCTGCACGACCAGTACGCCCAGTACCGTTTTACGATAAATAATGGGCGTACCTAAAAAAGACTGGAAGGCATCTTCTCCTGTGGCAGGGAAAGGTTTAAACGCGGGATGCTCGCGCGCATGGGCCAGATTGATCGGTTCTGCGCGCTCGCCAACTAACCCTACCAAGCCTTCACCAAAAGACAGTGAGACTTGCGCGGCAGGGTCCAAGCCTTGGGTGGCCATCAGATCAAAGCTGGCTTGCTCGGGATTGGCAAGGTACACAGAGCAACACTCAGTGTGCATCGCAACACAGGTTTGCTGCACTAGGGTTTGCAGCGCCTGATGTAGATCCGCCGATGCGGCTACGCTCTGAACAATATTTCTAAGCTGTGTCAGCACCGGCTTCCTCCTTAAACGTTACCCTCGCTTGTTCCGACGTCGAGGCTTACGCTCCTTAAAAGGCATCGCTAACGGCGCAAACTCTTTCATTGCGCGGCGGTATACTTCGCGTTTGAAAGACACAACCTGACGTACCGGATACCAATAACTGACCCAACGCCAGCCATCAAATTCCGGGGTTCCCCCGCGGGACACATTCACTTTCGACTCATCGCATTCCAGCTTCAACAAAAACCATTTTTGTTTTTGCCCAATACAGACTGGCTTGGAGTCCCAACGCACCAAACGTTTCGGGAGCTTATAACGTAGCCAATGACGGCTAGTACCCAAGATGCGGACATCTTTTTTGGTCAGCCCTACTTCTTCGTAAAGCTCACGGAACATGGCTTGTTCGGGACTTTCCCCATCATCAATCCCGCCTTGCGGGAACTGCCATGAATGCTGACCATATCGACGAGCCCAGAGAACCTGACCGTGGCCGTTACATATTACTATCCCCACATTGGGACGATAGCCATCGCCATCAATCACTGGACGACCTCAATGATAAATCTCTACTGAGTCTGATTTTTTCACAAAAAGCCGCTAAGGGTAAACAAACATTGTGGATTAACCTGTGTTTTTGCGCACTCGTCGTCATCTGAGGATAACTCAGGGCCTAACAGGAAGTTATAAACATAGCAATGAGAGTTTGCGCACATTTATTCACGCTTTCTGTGGATAGATTTGTGAAGAAGCAACGAAAAAGTCTAAAACGTCATCAGTTCAAGATCAGTTAATCTGATTTATAATTAAACAAAAACAAAAATAACCCATATAAATCAGAATATTAAAAACATAAAACCCGGCAAAGATCCTTGTGGCGATCTTTCGATCATCCTTTGCACACAGATCGCTCAAAGATCCATCAGTTAGTAAATTATCCACATCGTTAGCGCAAAAATCCAACAATATCGTTAGTTACTCACCTAACACAGGTAAAAAGGGTACTGTATATATGATCATGGTCGCGATTTTTATACGCAACACTTATCTTTCTGTGGATAACTAAAGCGCCGCCAGATTGATCTTCACCATGAGGATCCTTGCGCCTTGCTCGACGCTTAACGATAATGCCGGTCATCTTATGCCAAACATTACCCGTTGCCGAAAAGCTATCTATATGCAGCCACCACAGTCCGAATCAGAACTCATGCAGCGTGCCGCTGATTTAGCCGGTTTTACGCTAGGGGAAATCAGCCACGAGCATGGGATCGCCTGTCCGGCCGATCTGAGCCGAGAAAAAGGCTGGGTAGGCATGTTGCTAGAAACCTGCTTGGGCGCGACGGCAGGAAGTAAGCCCGAGCAAGACTTTGCTCATTTGGGGATTGAGCTGAAAACGATCCCCGTTAACGCGCATGGCAAGCCACTCGAAACCACCTTTGTGTGTGTTGCGCCTTTGACGGGGATCAGTGGTGTACAGTGGGAACACAGCCATGTTCGGCACAAACTCTCTCGTGTCCTTTGGGTTCCCGTTGAGGGAGAACGCACTATCCCACTCGCAGAGCGGCGCATTGGCACTCCCCTGCTCTGGTCACCCAGTCGAGAAGAAGACGCGCAGCTGCGTGCCGATTGGGAAGAGCTGATGGATTTGATTGCCTTAGGACGGGTGAATGATATTACCGCGCGTCACGGCCAGTATTTACAGCTGCGCCCCAAAGCCGCCAACAGCCATGCACTCACCGATGCGTTTGGGGAAAAGGGCGAACCGATCAAAACCCTACCGCGTGGCTTTTATCTGCGCACCCAGTTCACCCATCATATTCTAAGCCGATTTTTCGTCAGCTGACCGAACGGCCTAGAAGCGTATCGGCATGTCCTCTTTGCAGGGCGGTTGATCACCGGTGGCGAACTCGTCGTAAGGGTCGAACAAGCGCAATACGCCCTGTTCAATTCCCAGCGCCTTTAAGCGGTCTCCCACTTGACCCACATTATCAAACTGCATCACTTCACCGGTGGCATCGTCACGCAAAGGTTCGAGGTGGTGTTTCACCTCCACTTCAACGGAATATTTCGCACCACCGGCGTGGGCCATCACATAACATTGGGGGCAAGAGCGCGGGTCAGCGCGCATCCATGCCTTAAGTTGTCCATAGTTCATGATGCTCTCCTCGTTGTGATCTTTATCAGTAAAGAGCAGGATCGGAGAAACTGTCAAGCAAGGCGCCACAACGCTTTTGCTGAGCAATAAAATTCTCTACTATGGAATGCCATAGGTCGATTGCAGACAAGGAGACAGGATGCAATACCACCGCCTGCCCCATTCCACCTTAGATGTCAGTAAAGTGTGCTTGGGCACCATGACCTTCGGTGAGCAAAACACCGAAGCCGATGCCCATGCGCAATTGGATTTTGCCCTTGAGCGCGGCGTTAATCTTATCGATACCGCCGAAATGTATCCGGTTCCGCCCAGCCAAGCCACCCAAGGCCGAACCGAGGCGTATATTGGAAGTTGGTTAGAAAAGTCGGGGAAGCGTGATCGTGTGATCTTGGCCACCAAAGTCGCTGGTCCACGCAACGTGCCTTACATTCGTGAGGATATGTCCCTCAATCGTCGCCACATTCATCAAGCCGTTGAAGACAGCTTATCGCGCTTAAAAACTGACTACATCGATTTGTATCAGGTGCACTGGCCACAGCGTCACAATAACTGTTTTGGCAAATTGAACTATCCGTATCAAGACGAGCACTCCGGCGTCACCTTGCTAGATACCCTGGATGCGTTAAATGATCTGGTGAAAGCCGGTAAAATCCGCTACGTCGGGGTATCAAACGAGACGCCTTGGGGCGTGATGAGCTATTTGCATTTAGCCGAAAAACATAGCCTGACGCGGATTGTATCGATCCAAAATCCCTATAATTTACTTAACCGTAGCTTTGAAGTTGGCCTGTCTGAAATCAGTCATCACGAAGGCGTCGAGCTACTTGCCTACTCCCCCCTTGCCTTCGGTGCCCTCAGTGGTAAGTATTTGGGCGGCGCGCGTCCCTCTGGTGCGCGTTGTACCTTACATCAGCGTTTTTCTCGCTATTTTACTGAAGCAGGACAAAAAGCGACGCAGGAATACGTTGAGTTAGCCCGAGCGCACGGCTTGGATCCGGCGCAAATGGCGCTCGCTTTTGTCAACTCTCGCCCTTTTGTTGCCGCCAATATTATTGGCGCAACCACGCTAAAACAGCTAGAAAGCAATATCGACAGCCTCAATATTATCCTCAGTGAGGACGTCCTCGCGGGGATTGACGATATCGCTACTCGCTATCCAAACCCTTGCCCTTAAACGAGAAACGGCAGCCTTATTGGCTGCCGCGCAGAGGGTGATTAGATAGGGCGGCGTTTGCTCGCAAACGCCGCTTTCTGGGGCCCATTACAGCCACCGCCATCGTCGTCGCCATGTCACAAGATAGCGTTTTGCCGCGAAATGCGTATTCACAGGCAACCCATCTTGAAAGTTGGCGGTGATACCAATATCACGCTGCAAATGATGGTTCAATGCAACATTGGCAACTCGATAACGGTTTGCGTTGGTGCGGCGCTGACGACGTGCGCCAATACGAACAACAGCTTGCGCTAATGGGTATAAAGATAGTTGAGTCATGATGGCTCTCCTTGTTGGTTAAAGGAGGCCACAGGCACAATACGTAGAGGTACTGCAATCTGGCCGCATTATGCCCGCGGCCAGTTACAATTGGTCGCAGAGTCAGATGTATAAGCGGGTATCTCGTGCGCAATGATTGGCACGACCCATCGCTGAGGCAAAGATGACACCCTGTTTTTGGCTCGGTATGTATGTCATGTTGCCTCCTAAATACACATGAATCTGCGTGACTTGAGGGTTTATTGTTCAATATCACGTCATTATATTCAATAACTTATTCGAATATTGTGCAAATTTAACGCAATGCTCTGCTATCATTTTTATCAACCTTGTATTTGCACTGCTCTGGTTAACAAGGCTGTGACATAAATAGATAATTATTCTGTTCCTATCTCAGCATCAGCCGTCACTTTCATTCCCTTCGTGCCCTAAACTCATCGAACGGGCGATAAGTAAACCTTTGAGGCAATAAGCTGTTGGCGCAACGCTTGCAGTGCTATCCCCATGGCCTGCTGAGGCAACCAAACCAAATCGACAAAAAGCTCCCAGCTATCTTGAGCAAGATCGGAAGGCAAAATCACTAACTCACCTTGTTGAACCGCCGTTTCCACCAGTGAGAAAGGCAGTTCCGCCCAACCAATCCCCGCCTCAACTAAACGCAATGCCACACTCAAATTTTCTGTTCGCCATGCACTGTCTGCATATTGCCAACGCGGCGCCGCGTGCCTATCTCGTCCGGCTACCACAATTTGGCGATGCTTCACAATTTCCGGCCAATCAAAATGCGTTAACCGCGCGAGTGGATGCTGAGCACTGCAAACCGCACACATTCGCATCATCTCAAGATTATGAAATTCAAAAGCTGTCGGCAGCTGTTGTTCCTGAACCAGTAGCCCTAATTGCGCGCGCCCTTGCTCAAGTAAACTAATCACATCCACATAAGCGGCAGTGAGAATTTCAATTTCGACCTGTGGAAATTGCTGTTCAAACGCCGCCAGACGCGCAGCAATACTGGGCGAGATCGCGGCAGACTCTGCAGCAATGGTGAGACGGGTTTCGACTCCGGTTGCAAACGCATCGGCGCTGGCTTGAAGACGCTGCATTTCGGTTAAAATTCGCTTCGCTTTGCCCAGCAGTGCCTCACCTTGCTCTGTCAGCATCGGGTAGCGCCCTTGACGATCGAATAACGTTACCGCCCAATCAATCTCTAGATTCGCGACCGCGGTGCTGACCACAGATTGTGCTTTACCCAGCTTTCTCGCCGCCGCAGAAAAGGAGCCAGTCTGTGCTGTCGTCACAAACGCGGCTAATTGATCCAATGAAAACGCCATCAAGCTCTCCCGAGAATTGTCATCTATCTATTTATACGATAGTTACTAACTTAGAAACATCGATTTTACCTATACAATAGCCCAGAAGATCGATAGTAGGCGAAACGGAGTCTTCTCCCTAGCGTCGCCACTATCGGTCGCGAATAACGTAAATTGATTGTGTTGTATGAGGTTGTAATGCGAACAAAAGCCGACCGCTGGCGTCATGCCATTGGCTTTGAATTAATAGGCCTAATTCTAGTGGTAGTCGGGCTCAATTTTATATTGGGGGCTGATATCGGCCACTTGGGGGTGATGGGCGTGCTGTTTTCCGTGATCGCGACGGGTTGGAACTATGTGTATAACATCCTGTTTGATAGAGCCATGCTCGCGATGCGAGGCAGTGTCCTCAAAACCCTGCCAATCCGAATCCTGCACGCCGTGCTTTTTGAAGCTGGGCTTTTGGTGGTCACCATTCCGTTTATTATGTGGTGGCTCTCGATGACCCTTTGGCAAGCCGTGGTGATGGATTTAGGTATGGTTGTGTTCTACTTGTTTTACGCCTTTGTCTATAACTGGGTCTATGATCAAGTCTTTCCGATCCCTTCCCATTCTCCCCAAGCGTAATGGTCAGGCTGCACGGAAGCAGCCCAGCTCAATCTTTCTATTGACGAAACGTGCGAGGGGTCGGGATCAAGTTATGTTTGTTGAGCAAGCGATACATGGTGGCTCGCGACACGCCCAACTCTCTCGCCGCTGCCGACACCTGTCCTTTGTTCGACTCAAGTACCGCAATCAATGCATCGCGCTCTGACTCTTCGCGTATTTTGCGCAGACTTTGTTTATAGTCCCCTTGGCGAGGTAAATCGAGATGTTCCGCTTCGATGACCAAGTGATCGGCAAGAAGCACGGCCCGTTTGACTTGATTGATTAACTCCCGCACGTTCCCCGGCCATGAATAGGCGCTTAATACACTCTTGGCTTCATCTGAAAACGTTCGCGCTTGGGTATTATATTGACGGGCAAATTTGAGCAGAAAATAGTCGGCTAAGTCAGTAACATCGGCTTGCCTATCTTTCAACGACGGCATGTTAATACGCAACACATTCAGCCGGTAATACAGATCTTCGCGGAACAATCCTTCAGCGACCCGCTTCTCTAAATCCATATGGGTTGAGGCGATAACACGCACATCCAGATCACGATTGTACTTGTCGTGATTGATATCCAGCATCCCCTCTTGCAATAAATGCAACAAATGGCTTTGTAAGTGCAGCGGTAAGTCACCGATTTCATCAAAAAATAAGGTGCCTTTGTGGCATTGGCGTATTTTTCCCGGCGTCTCGTCATCACCCAATAACTCTTGCTGCATTTGCTCGTCGGCCAATGCCGAGCATTTAATCGACTCAAACGGGCCTTTGGCGCGGGTAGAGGCGTTATGAATCGCCAGTGCGACCAACTCTTTACCTGTCCCACTCTCACCGGCCACCAGCACAGACACATCGGTCGGCGCAACACGTCGCACCTGATCTCGCAGCTTTTTCATCGCAGGGCTTTTGCCTTCCAAGCCCATATCACTGTGATCGCCCAAGTGGGGCCACACCTGACGCTCCAAACGCAGCATCCCCAATTGGTGACCAATGGTGCTCATCAACTGTGAGTTCGGCACTGGCGAGGTGAAGTAATCAATGCAAAAGCTGACAATAAACTGGCAGATTGCTTCATTCCCCAATTGCTCTTCACGCACCAAGGCCAACCAACGCACTTGCTTGTTACGGTTAACCATAGACGCGACGCCATTGAGGCTAAAATCATCGTGGCTTAAGTCAACAATACCAATACAAGGGCCAATGTCTTGCAGCAAAGATTGTGCTGCCCGCAAGTCATAACAACGATGACACCGCCAGCCTGCTTGTTCCAGGGTTGCTATCCAAGGCTCATACGGGCCCCCGACGACCACCAATGAGCTCAAGTTTGTTTCACTCCCTGTGTGTAATCCCATAACCTCTGCCTTACATCCAGTCTGTGATACTGCGGAAGAACCAAAATCCCATTATAAGGAGGCTCAGTCCTGATTCTGTCTCAATAAAGAGACATTGAGTAGGTCAGAATACGTATAATTTTAGTCACTCGTCGCAAAAAGCAGCATAAAATAAGGCTTTTAGCGCGGGCATGATTCCGCTGATAGAAAAAAAGCGGCTCGAAAGCCGCTTTTTCATCAAACCTAACGATTTAGCCGTTTTGCTGTGGGCGCATCGCTGGGAATAGAATAACGTCACGGATGGTATGCGTGTTGGTAAACAGCATCACTAGGCGATCAATACCAATCCCCTGTCCTGCCGTTGGTGGCAAACCATGCTCAAGCGCGTTGATGTAGTCTGCATCATAGTACATAGCTTCATCGTCGCCCGCGTCTTTCGCTTCCACTTGGGCTTTGAAGCGTGCGTCTTGATCTTCTGCGTCATTCAGCTCCGAGAAACCGTTCGCCACTTCACGACCACCGACAAAGAACTCAAAGCGATCGGTTACAAACGGATTGTCATCGTTGCGACGTGCCAGTGGTGAAATATCTGCAGGATACTCAGTGATAAAGGTTGGCTGAATCAACTGAGGCTCAGCGGTTTCACCAAAGATTTCTTCCATCAGCTGACCGGCCGTCCAGAATGACTCCACACTGATCTTTAGTGATTTAGCAATCGCCGCGAGGTGATCACGGTCTTGCGCATTCTCGTAGGTCAGTGCTTGGATCTCAGCATGATCAGGGTTGTACTGCTTGATCGCATCCAGCATGGTCATGCGTGGGTATGGACCGGCAAAGTTAATTTCATGCTCGCCATATGGCATCACAGACTGCCCCAGAACCTCGAGAGCAACACGCGATAGCATGTCTTCGGTCAAGTCCATCAGATCATTGTAATCCGCGTACGCCATATAGAATTCCATCATAGTGAATTCTGGGTTATGACGAGGCGACAAGCCCTCGTTACGGAAGTTGCGGTTAATCTCGAACACACGCTCAAAACCACCCACGACCAAACGCTTGAGATAAAGCTCTGGCGCCACACGCAAGTACATATCAATGTCTAGCGCATTGTGGTGAGTGATAAATGGACGTGCGGTCGCGCCCCCAGGGATGACATGCATCATCGGGGTTTCTACTTCCATAAAGTGTTTTTCTACCATGTAGTTACGGATAGCAGTCACTACACTGGAACGGATTTGAAACGCCTGACGCGATTCTTCGTTGACGATCAAATCTACATAGCGCTGACGATAGCGCAGCTCTTGATCAGCCAAGCCATGAAATTTTTCAGGCAATGGACGCAAGGCCTTGGTCAGCAACTGGTAGCGCTCCATATTGACATACAGATCGCCTTTGCCGGATTTGTGCAGCGCACCGTGTACACCAATGATGTCACCGATATCCAAGCCGTGGTATTCGGCTTTCAGTGTCTTTTGAACGTCTTTAGAGGCATAGGCTTGAATACGGCCCGAGACGTCTTGTACCACCAAGAAAGGACCACGTTTCGCCATGATACGGCCTGCGATGGTCACTTTATGATCGAGCGCTTCTAGCTCAGCTTTTTCTTTTTCGCCAAATTCAGCTTGTAGGTCCGCAGCAAGGTGCTCGCGACGGAAATCATTCGGATGACCGTTCGCCTTGCAGTTTTCACGGATGTGATTCAGTTTGGCGCGACGCTCGGCTATCAGCTTATTTTCGTCTTGTAACTGGTCAGTCATAGAAAACCCTTTACTCAAAGTCGTGATTACAGGCCAGATTTGAGGCTGGCTTCAATAAATTTATCCAAATCGCCGTCAAGTACGGCCTGTGTATTGCGGTTTTCAACCCCGGTACGCAAGTCCTTGATGCGTGAGTCATCCAGCACGTAGGAACGGATCTGGCTTCCCCAGCCGATATCTGACTTCGCGTCTTCGTTGGCTTGTTTTTCCGCGTTTTGCTTTTGCAACTCAAGCTCAAACAGTTTGGCGCGAAGCTGCTTCATCGCTTGGTCTTTGTTTTTATGCTGCGAACGGTCGTTCTGGCACTGCACCACCGTATTGGTCGGCACGTGGGTAATACGGACCGCAGACTCTGTGGTGTTAACGTGCTGACCACCCGCGCCAGACGCGCGATACACATCAATGCGCAGATCGGCAGGATTGATGTCGATGGCAATATCATCGTCAATTTCAGGGTAAACAAACGCAGACGCAAACGAGGTATGGCGGCGACCACCCGAATCAAACGGTGACTTACGAACCAAACGATGCACCCCGGTTTCGGTACGTAACCAACCGTAGGCGTATTCACCTGTAATGCGCACGGTGGCAGACTTTAAGCCGGCGACTTCACCTTCAGACACTTCAATGACTTCCGCTTTAAAGCCTTTCGCATCGGCCCAACGCAAGTACATGCGTAACATCATGTTGGTCCAATCTTGCGCTTCTGTACCGCCGGAACCGGCTTGCAGATCGATATAGCAATCTGACGCATCGTGTTCACCGGCGAACATACGGCGAAACTCTAGCTTCTCAAGCTTGGCTTCTAAGTCGGCAAGCTCTGGCTCGACTTCATCAAAGGTTTCTTGATCGTCTTCTTCAACGGCGAGCATCAAAAGCTCGTTAACATCCTCACCACCTTGGGTGAGTTGGTCAATGGTTTCAACCACAGCTTCCAGCGAGGCACGTTCTTTGCCCAGTGCTTGTGCGCGCTCAGGTTCGTTCCAGACGTCTGGTTGTTCTAATTCGGCATTAACTTCTTCTAGACGCTCTTTCTTGGCATCGTAGTCAAAGATACCCCCGAAGAACATCGGTGCGTTCAGCGATGTCCGCGAGGCGGTTTTTGATTGGATTGATCTCAAACATGGTCAAGCATCTTCATTATTAGCGGAAATTTAACCGCCGAATTTTAGCGAATTGTGGGGTCAATAAACAGGGCATGACGGAAAAAGCCGCACAATTAAGCACTCTCCAGATGAGAAACAATCAATTGCGCACTGCGATTACCACGAAACTCGTTAATATCCAGCCGGTAGACTAACCGCATCTGCTTCACACTCGGGTCCGGCCAACGGCGCACATCGATATTAAACGCAATTGCATCAATCATGGCACCACCGTCTGGATGCTCCACCATTAATTTCAGATGCTTACTGCCAACCAGCTTTTGCTGTAACACCTTAAACGTGCCATCAAATTGCGGCTCCGGAAATCCTTGTCCCCAAGGTCCCCCCGCTTGGATAAGCTCCGCGGTTTCAATGCTCAAGTCACGACTCGACAGTTCCCCATCACTGAGTAGTACGCCTTTGAGATCATCGTCGCTGACCGCCTCACGTACTTGCGTATCAAACAAACGGGCAAAACGCTCAAATTCACTCTCATCGATAGTCAGCCCTGCCGCCATGGCATGCCCGCCAAACTTTTTGATCAAGCCGGGATGCTGAGTATCGATCCGATCCAGCGTATCGCGCATGTGCAATCCTGGAATCGAACGCGCCGAGCCTTTAATGGTGCCATCGCCCCCATCGGCAAAAGCGATCACGGGACGATGAAACTGCTCTTTCAGGCGCGAGGCTAAAATACCAATCACGCCTTGGTGCCAATCTCGTTGAAAGAGTGCGAGGCCAACGGGTAAGTCTTGTTCGCTTTTTTCGGCAATCAAGCGCTCACACCATGCCACCGCTTCTTGCTTCATCCCAGCTTCAATTTCTTTGCGGGTTTGGTTAAGTGCGTCCAACTCCGCGGCCATGCGTCGCGCGGCGTGGATATTGTTGCTCAGTAACAGTTCCACCCCAAACGACATATCATCCAGTCGCCCCGCCGCGTTGATCCTTGGGCCTAAAGCAAATCCAAAGTCGCTGGCCACCAAGGTCGCCATGTTTCGGTTCGCGACTTCGATCAGTGCCTGAATACCGGGGCAACATCGGCCTGCCCGAATGCGCTGTAAGCCTTGGTGCACCAAGATACGGTTGTTGGCATCCAATGCCACTACGTCAGCCACCGTCCCCAATGCAACCAAATCAAGCAGTTCCGCCAAGTTCGGTATCGCAATGCCTTGTTGCTCAAACCAACCTTGTTCACGCAAATGGGCCCGCAATGCCAGCATCAAATAAAATGCCACCCCGACACCGGCAAGGGCTTTGGACGGGAAGCCACAGTCATTTAGATTAGGGTTTACCATCGCATCTGCGTCGGGCAGCTGCTCTCCAGGTAGGTGGTGATCGGTCACTACCACTTGCATGCCTAGCGCTTTGGCATGCGCGACTCCGGCCAACGATGACACACCATTATCAACGGTCATGATGAGATCAGCATCACGCTCAGCCGCTTGATCGACGACGTCAGGACTCAGTCCATAACCATCGTCAAAACGGTTGGGCACTAAATAATCGACCCGCGTTGCACCCATCATGCGAAGCGCCTTTACCGAGAGCGCCGACGAGGTCGCGCCATCAGCGTCAAAGTCTCCCACAATAAGAATCGACTTGTGGGTTGCGATCGCCTCCGATAGAAGTGCGACAGCGCCTTCAATACCGGTTAACGCTTGGTATTGATGTAAGCCTGCCACACTGCGGTTTAACTCACTGTCTTCGCGCAGTCCTCGGTTGGCATACAAGCGTTGTAGCAAAGGGGAAATATCATCACTAAAGGCCGGCGTAACCGTCGGCATTCGTCGTTTTATCTCTATCATGGAAAATCACCAATCAGGGTTAGCCGCGTGGATGATGAGTTTGATGCAGCTGTTTCAAGCGCTCAGTCGCAACATGGGTATAGATTTGGGTCGTCGAGAGGTCGCTATGGCCAAGTAACATTTGTACCACACGCAAATCAGCACCGTGATTGAGCAGATGGGTGGCAAAGGCGTGGCGCAACACATGCGGGGAGAGCGCGTCGCTATCAATCCCTGCCAGCTGAGCGTAATACTTAATACGATGCCAAAACGTTTGGCGTGTCATCTGTCGCGCCCGTTTGCTCGGGAAAAAGACATCGGTACTGGTTTCGCCAAGCAGCACAGGCCGGCTGTGCGCCAAATAGTGCTCCAACCAATCTACCGCAGTTTCTCCCATCGGCACCAAGCGCTCCTTGTCGCCTTTACCGACCACACGGACCACCCCTTGCCGTAAACTCACATTTTCAGTGGTCAAGCCCACCAGCTCAGTGACACGCAACCCCGTGGCGTAAAGCAACTCAAGCATGGCTTTGTCGCGCAGCTCCAGCGGATCGTCGGTATTGGGCGCATCGAGTAATGCGTCAATTTGCTCTTCACTGAGATCTTTCGGCAAGCGTTTCGGTTGTTTAGGGCTAATTAAGGTGGCACTCGGATCATCCGGACGCAGCTTTTGACGGTATAGATACTGGAACAAACGACGCAGTGCCGACACCATACGGGCTCGGCTGCTGGGCTGGTAGGCTTGTTCGTGCAACCAGTACTGATAATCCTGCAAGTCCTGTTTACTCACCGACAGCAATGCACGGCTATCAAGCCAGTGGCAGAGCTTGAGCAAGTCATTCCGATAAGAGCCGAGGGTGTTTTCCGATAGCCCCCGCTCCATCCACATGGCATCGAGGAACTGCTCGATTAATTCAACATTCTTGTTCACATTCAGCCTGCTTATTGGGGAAAACTCGAATAATAAGGGCGCCACACGCGACTTAGCGCGGGTCATTATACAAAATGTCGGCGCCGCTTGCTGGATCAAATTACCCACCAGCAGGTAAACTGCAGGTAATCAAACCAAATGAGTCAAACTATGAGAATCGGTCTGTTTTATGGCTCAACCACCTGTTATACCGAAATGGCAGCGGAAAAGATCCGTGACTTTATCGGCGACGATTTGGTTGAGTTGCACAACGTCAAAGAAACGCCGCTGGCCAAGATGGCAGAGTATGACTTGCTACTTCTCGGCATTTCAACTTGGGACTTCGGTGAGCTGCAAGAAGATTGGGAAGCCGTTTGGCAAGACATTGATAGTCTGCAACTGCAAGGCAAAGTGATTGCATTATTTGGCCTTGGCGACCAAGAAGGCTATGCCGAATGGTACCTCGATGCCATGGGCATGCTCCACCAGCAGCTGCAAGGCAGTGGTGCGCAATTTATTGGCTATTGGCCCACCGAAGGCTACCGCTTTGATGCGTCTAAAGCCGTGACAGACGAAGGAAAACAGTTTGTTGGCTTGGCCCTAGACGAAGACAGTGAGTACGACCTAAGCGACGAACGGATTCACACCTGGTGCGAGCAAGTTTTGGTTGAATACCAAGCGTTACTCGAACAGGCCTGATACCTCGCCTGTTGATATAAAAAACCGCGCCTGAGCGCGGTTTTTTTATTGGATAAGGTCGTTACGCTTGCGCGAACTTGTCCGAACTGGTCCCAAGCCATTTCGCCACGATCATGGCCGCCACGGTCGGGAGCAACCATGCCATGCCGACATCGAACAATGGCAGGAAGTTAAAGGCGCTCATATCCACACCCATCACTTTCACCGCATCGAGTAGGCTAAATAACAAGGCCACGCCAAGTACGACACGATAACCCAATGCTGGGTTTGGCAACCAGCGACGGATAAAGGTCAAACCGATCAGGGTAATCGCAACCGGATACAGGGCAAACAATACCGGCACTGAGATCGCGATCAGTTGTTTAAGGCCCACGTTTGCAACAATTGCACACACTAAAGACACCACAACCACCCAGCGGCGATAGGTCCAACGGGTCAAGGTGCTAAAGTAATCGGCGCAGGCGCTTACCAAGCCAATCACTGTAGTGAGACAGGCCAAGCCAATAATCGCCGCCAAAATCATTTGCCCCACAGGACCAAACAATGCATTGACGTAGGCGGCCATGATTTCGCCACCATTTTGGGTCCCAGCGGCCACTTCACTGGCAGTCGACCCCAAATAAAACAGAGAAATGTAAACAAACGCCAAGCCGGCTGCCGCAATCACGCCTGCGTAAATCAGATACATACAGGTAGTTTTATTGTCTTCGATGCCTTTTTTGCGAATCACATCGACAATCAGCATACCGAACATCAGGGCCGCAAAGGTATCCATGGTGTTGTAACCTTCGAGGAAACCTGTGGTCAGCGCATTGTTCACATAGGCGCCTTGCGCAGCTGCCACGTCACCCTGAGGATTGACAATTACAGCAATCGCGAGAATTGCCAACGCCGCGAATAGCAGTGGAGTCAGTAGCTTACCAATCGAGTCTATTAATTTGCCCTGAGAGAGTGAGAAAAACATAGCAACGGCAAAAAAGACGATAGAGAAAGCTGTCAGTTCGACTTGGCCTGGCTCGAGCAAAAAGGGCTTAAAGCCAATTTCGTAAGCAACGAGCCCAGCACGAGGCGCAGCAAAAGCAGGACCGATAATGATAAAAATCAGCACCGCCATTAACGTGGCGAGTCCCGAGGGTAAATCACGCGTCAGGCCTTTCCAGCCGCCACCAGCGATGGCAACCGCAATGATACCAACCAGCGGGAGACCAACAGCCGTGATCAAAAAGCCCGTCATGGCGGATGTGAAGTGTTCACCGGCTAGCATGCCAGCTTGAGGCGGGAAGATGATATTCCCTGCGCCTAAGAAAAAGGCGAAGGTCATAAAACCTAACGCTAAAATATCAACTAATTTTAAACGCTTAGTCACGATTAATTCCTACAGCTTTAGATGGTGTTTGCAATGAGTAATGATTCGCCCAGCTGAAACCTAGATTTATAATATTTTGTTTCATACAACGGGCAGAATTTAGAATAATGAACAAGATCGCCATCACAGTAAAGCCATAGCAGCAAAACCTTGTGATCTTCTGTTTTAAAAGTAACAGTTAGCTCAATAAACTGGCTGTGATGTTAAAAGCGATATTTTTTAACAGCCTCAATCAGTAACAGACTGATTAGATAATAGTAAAAACACACTGCTCTGTGGGCAGGATGAATCAAGCGGATAAAGGCAACCCAGTGAGCGAATTTCGATTCAAACAATTTAGCGTGACTCAAGACAACTGTGGGATGAAAGTCAGTACCGATGGGGTATTGCTGGGCGCTTGGGCTAACCCCAAACAAGCAAAAAATAGCCTCGATATTGGCACAGGAACCGGCCTCCTGAGCTTGATGCTTGCGCAGCGTTTTCAACATTTATCGCTCACCGCCATCGAGTACGATCCCGCCGCTTATGCCTGTGCAACCCGAAACGTGCGTGTCTCCCCCTTTGCAGCGCAAATTCAACTTCGACAAGGCGACATTACACAGTGGCACACGTGCACACGCTTTGAGCACATCGTATGTAACCCTCCCTATTTTACCAGCGGACAAACCGCACGCGATGCCAAGCGTGCCACGGCTCGGCATGCACACACATTGACGCATGAGGCGCTGCTTCACGTGCTCGCGGCGCGGTTAACCCCAAGCGGATGTGCCGATCTTATCTTACCCGTTACCGAAGGCGAGCGATTGATTGCCGATGCGACACAATATGGTCTGCACCTACATCGTCAGGTGTACGTTCACCCGACCCCTAGCAAACCCGCATCACGATTACTTTTTACCCTCAGCCCCACGACGCATCCATTGATCTCTGATACGCTGGTGTTACGTGATGACCATAACCACTTTACCCCCGCGTTTGCTGCATTAACGCGCGATTTTTACCTAAAATTGCCTTAGTCAGTACACACCTTTCTGGTGGTCACTCGGTATGATCTATTTACTGATACTCTGCATATCGACGCGATTTACGTATATAATGCCGCTCTTAACTGTCCTTGGAGAACAACCCTGTGCGAAGCTTTGCCGAACTTGAGCTCGATCCTGAATTGCTCAGTGCCCTCGACGATATGGGCTATCAACGTCCAACGCTTATCCAATCCGAGGTTATCCCCCACGGGATGGATGGACGCGACATTTTAGCCTCTGCGCCAACAGGTACAGGCAAAACCGCCGCCTTCTTGTTGCCGATGTTACAGCACTTGCTCGACTTTCCTCGCCAAAAGCCTGGACCAGCGCGCGTGCTGATTTTGACCCCAACCCGGGAGCTCGCGATTCAGGTCGCTGACGAAGCGCGCGCCTTGGCAGTCAATACTGAGCTCAAGATTTTCACCATCACCGGCGGTATTTCTTATCAAGATCATGCAGAACAGTTAGGCAAAACACAGGATATCGTCGTCGCCACACCGGGGCGACTCATGGAGTACATTGAGGCAGAGCGCTTCGACTGTCGCGCTATCGAGTGTTTGGTGTTAGATGAAGCCGACCGCATGCTCGATATGGGATTTGCCAGTGCGGTAAACCGTCTCTCTGATGAATGTCAGCGTCGCAGTCAAACTATGTTGTTTTCCGCCACACTTGAAGGTCGCGGCGTCACTGGATTTACCGAAAGCTTGTTGACCGACCCTGAGCTGATCAATGTGGAGCCACCCCGCCGGGAGCGCAAAAAAATCACCCAGTGGTATCACCGCTGTGACGATCTCGCGCACAAACGCGCCTTGCTGAAACATATTCTTACCGAGCAAGCCGAGCGCGCCATTGTGTTTGTCAAAACACGCGAGCGTTTAGCCGATCTGCGTGATTACATGCAGTCACAACAACTGGATTGTGCGTGGATCCAAGGTGAAATGCAGCAAGCCAAACGCAACAATGCAATTAGTCGGTTTAGTGAAGGTAAAGTGAACGTCTTACTGGCCACCGATGTCGCCGCACGCGGTATTGATGTGCCAGATATTACTCACGTGATTAACTACGACTTACCGCGTACCGCGGATGTCTACTTACACCGCATTGGTCGCACCGCACGCGCGGGTAAAAAAGGCTCGGCCTTATCATTGGTAGAAGCCCATGATCAGCCGATGATGGAACGTATTTCGCGTTACATGGATGAAGATGTTAAAGAGCGAACCATTGATGGCCTGAAGCCAAAACATAAAAAAGCAGAGCATAAGAAGAAAAAGAAGAAGCAAACCGGTAAAAAAGCTGTTTCTGCTAAAAAGCCGAAAAAGCGTAAAAAGAGCTAGACAGCCCTTACCTGCTGAGACTGCTTGATTGTCCATCGCTTATATGAAGGAGGCCGCATAAGGCCTCCTTTTGTTTTGTTATCCCGCCTATTTTTCTGAACACAAAACGATCAGATTCACACATCAAAAAATCAAATGAAACAAAATATTAACAATTGAGCACCAAATCAGTTTAAGATGCGGGTGGATAAAAAAACAACATGATGCAAACACAGTAGAAGGAACTCACTATGCAATCGTTTGTCGATTTCTTAAATAGCATCATTTGGAGTCCAGCGCTGATCTATACCTGCTTAGGTGCCGGCCTGTTCTACTCCATTTTGACGCGTTTCGCACAAGTCCGTCACTTTTCAGAAATGTGGCGCTTACTCTTCTCCAATAAAAGCTCAGCAAAAGGGATTTCGTCCTTCCAAGCACTCGCCGTCTCACTCTCGGGACGTGTCGGTACCGGTAATATCGCAGGGGTTGCTGCCGCAATTGGGTTTGGTGGCCCAGGTGCGGTGTTCTGGATGTGGGTCGTCGCCTTTCTCGGTGCGGCTACCGCGTATACAGAGTCAACCCTCGCACAAATTTATAAAGAAGAGGATAACGGTGAGTTTCGCGGCGGTCCGGCCTACTACTTTGAAAAAGCGTTAGGTCAAAAGTGGTACGCCATTTTATTTGCGTTCGCGACCCTACTTGCATGTGGTGTGATGCTGCCGGGCGTGCAATCCAACGCCATTGGTAACGCAGTAGAAACCGCCTTTGGTTCTGGTGCTATGGTTGATACCGCGATGTTTGGCGCCCTAGAGGTGTCGAAAGTCATCACCGGTGCCTTTATTTCGGTTGTACTTGGCTTCATCATTTTTGGTGGTGTAAAGCGTATTGCCCACTTTACTCAAATCGTTGTGCCATTTATGGCGCTTGCTTACATCATCATTGCGTTCGTGATCATCTTGCTGAACATCAGCGAGATCCCTGGTGTAGTTGCTATGATCATTGGCGATGCCTTTACACCGATGGCAGGTGCCGGTGCAGCGATTGGCTGGGGTGTAAAGCGTGGTGTCTACTCTAACGAAGCCGGACAAGGAACAGGCCCTCATGCCGCCGCCGCTGCCAACGTCGAGCACCCAGCACAGCAGGGTTTAGTGCAATCATTCTCCGTCTATATCGACACCCTGCTAGTTTGTTCTGCCACCGCGTTTATGATCATCATTACCGGTGCCTATAACGTTCACGGTGCGGGTGACGCCTTTATCGTGCAAAACCTCGCGTCATCTGTCGCAGCAAACAGCCCTGAGTTTACACAGCTAGCGATTGAACAAGCGATGCCAGGCCTAGGTAAACCCTTTATCGCCTTTGCACTGTTCTTCTTCGCATTCACAACTATCTTGGCGTACTACTATATTGCCGAAACTAACGTTGCCTACTTGCGCCGTACCTTCAAAGTGCCCGGTATGATGTTTGCGCTTAAAATTGTGCTGATGTCAGCAGTGTTCTATGGATGCGTACGTAGCGCGAACCTGGCGTGGGCATTTGGTGATGCTGGTGTCGGTCTGATGGCATGGCTCAACATTGTCGGTATTATCATTATCTTCTTTATTGGTAAACCGGCACTCAAAGCACTTAAAGACTATGAAGAACAACAAGCGAAAGGGGTTGAGACCTACACGTTTGATCCTGTGAAATTAGGGATTAAGAATGCAGACTATTGGGAACAACGCCTTGCTCGTCGCCAACAAACGCAAAGCGACCAAGCAGAAGATGGAAGAGGTAAGCCGGTGAATCCCACCGCGTAACCACCGCTTAGTTAGCCGCAATAAGGGCGCCCATCGGCGCCCTTTGTATTAATGAAGAGAGGCAGGATTAATCGTCAAGACGAAAAATAATATCTACTTGATCACGCACTTCCATCGTCGCATCTTGATAACTGGCCGCCACATCCGCGTTGGCGCCGCGCATTTCAGCCTGCATCATGACCGGGCGAGGCGAGCTTGAGCGATAGCGAATCTGCCATACGCCGTCCAGCTTCATCGCTAAACTCTCGGCCAGTGCGGCTGCTTTTTCACGTGCATCCTTCACCGCAGCCTCTCGGGCTTTCGCTTCTAACGCAGCATAATCACTGCTCGTCAGTTGAATATGGCTAATACGGTTTATACCATCGCCTAACGCACCATCCAGCACCGCGTTTAGATTAGTGAGATCATTTAAGGTCACCGTCACTTGACGCTCAGCGCGGTAACCCGTTAATTCTGGAGCTTTATCTTTGGGATACTGATAACGTGGTGACAGGTTAATATGCGCACTTTCTATTTGTTCACGCGCAACGCCTTGCTTATTCAGTCGATTGATAAACTCAGCCACCGCCTTATCCGAAGCGAGTTTAGCGGCTTTGGCGCTTTTTCTTTCTGATACTACAGCAACATGGATCATCGCCATATCTGGCTTGGCTGTCACTTCACCGACCCCTGTGATTTCAAGATGGGGAAAATCGATATTAGCCATGGCGGCAGGCGCCATCACCAGTGCACTGGTCAACAGCACCATTGCTTTGAGTTTACGCATACGGTCTCCTTAAATGAGTTCACGATTTTACTGACACTCAGGTAAGACTCTCGATGAGCCAAAAGGCTCCCTGTGTTCGGTCAATTTCCGGTTAAGATTGCACTAATGCACGCTGTGCCGCTTGTTGGCAAGCATGGGTCATTTCCGATAACACACCACTTTCCATTGCCCAATAGTGCCAATAAAGATGCCGGGCCTCGACTTTACCCGGCATCACATCGATCAAAGTCCCCTCCTCGAGCTGCTTTGATACCATTAAACGGGGTATTAAACAGTACGCCATGCTTTTACTTGCCATCGCGACAAAGGCCTCAGACGAGCGAACAATATGACGCCGCCACCCAGCGGCAGGCATCGTAAAATAGGACGCAAGAAAGTCCGCGTGCATATCATCATGTGCATCGAAAATGACGGCGGGTGCCGCCATTAAAGCCTCCCTATCAATCCCTTGGGAGAAATATCGCTGTGAAAATGCAGGGGTTGCCACACAGCTATAGTCCATGCGACCCAAATACAGACAATCACATCCATGCATGGGTGTGGAGTCTGTGCTAATGGCTGCAATTGCCTCACCACTTCGCATCCGTTTCAAGGTGCGGCTCTCATCTTCAACTAGCAAATTGAGATCAATCGCTTGCGAGGCTAACAAGGGGGCGAGAGCCGGTAGCAACCATGTCGCGAGGCTATCAGCATTGGTGGCAATTGATACCGAGAGTACGGAGCCATCCGCGTCTGGAGCAAGCTCTGGCAATGTCTCTTGCTCCAAAAGCTGAACACGCCGGTACAAACCCAGTAAACGCTGCCCAATCGGTGTCAGCCGAGGCGGCTGCTCGCGAACCATCACAGGCTGCGCAATTTGTCGCTCCAGTTGTTTGATCCGCTGCGAGACCGCCGATTGGGTAATAAACAACGCCGCAGCGGCACGCTCAAATCCCCCTAAGGTGATCACCGCGTCTAACGCTTCTACGCCTCGATAGTCCATTCACACCCCCATAAGTTAGACTAATTAACCATAAATATAATTAAGTTCACTTAATAGCCATCCCTGCTTAAAGTGGGAGTCATACCTCGTGATAAAAGGATCAAACCGTGAGTAGTTTTTTTGTGGCACTCCAAGGCTTGGGGCTAAGCCTAACCATGATTATTCCTATCGGCGCACAGAATGCCTACGTGATTAACCAAGGGATCAGCCGTGAACATCATATGACCACCGCTTCCATTTGCTTTCTATGCGATATCATACTGATTTCAAGTGGTATTTTTGGCGGAGGCGCATTACTGGCTAGCTATCCGGTGTTGCTCAACACCATTACATTAGCCGGCATCGCATTTTTAACTATGTATGCATGGCAATTTATTCAAAATGCTCGCCAGCCTGCCGAGAACGATGTGTCCACGCCCACGATGAGCCGAGGTCGACGTGCCGTGATTATCGGCGCACTAGCAGTGACGCTACTCAATCCACATGTCTATTTAGATACGGTGGTCGTCCTAGGTGCCATTGGTGGACAGTTTGCCTGTGATGAGCGTGTTGCCTTTACGGTAGGCGCATTACTCGGCTCTTGCTTATGGTTTTATGGCTTATCCGCAGGGGCGGCGCGCTTATCCCCTTGGCTATCTACCCCGTCGATTCGCCGCCTGCTCGATATCTTAATGGCCAGTATGATGCTTTTTGTCGCGATAAAACTCGCATTAGGCTTATACACGCGCCTCGTCGCAGGATAAAAAAACGGCACCCATTGGGTGCCGTTTGATGATCAACGTTAAAGCGCAAGTTATTCACTCACATCGCCGCGGTTAATATGTACACTCATCTGCGGGAATGGGATCTCAATATTGTGCTCGTCCAAAGCTTCTTTCATCGACTGCAGTAGCTCGTAATACACGCTCCAATAGTCGCTGGTTTTCACCCAAGGGCGAACCACAAAATTCACGGATGAGTCCGCCAGTGTCATGACACCAATTGTCGGTGCAGGATCTTTCATGACCAGAGGATGATTGGTCACCACCTCGGTTAAAATGGCTTTGGTCTTTTTCAGATCCGCGTTGTAAGACACGCCAATGGTGTAATCAATACGACGTGTCGCATGTTTAGAGTAGTTGGTGATTGGACTACTGATCACCGAGCCATTCGGCACCACCACCATCTTATTGTCAGGCGTGGTCAATACTGTGGAGAAAATTTGAATCGACTCGACCGAACCGGCAACGCCTGCCAATTCGACGTAATCACCTGATTTAAATGGACGAAAGGTAACAATTAAGACACCAGCAGCAAAGTTGGCTAGTGAGCCTTGCAAGGCCAAGCCTACCGCTAAACCTGCCGCACCGAGAATCGCGATGACAGACGCGGTTTGTACCCCAATCCGGCTGAGCGCGGCAATCAATACAATGATAAAGAGTAGATAACGCACCAAGCCGTGAATAAACTCCACCACCGCGTTATCCATTTGACGCTTACGCATCACCGCAGCCAGTGAATTGGCCAAACCTTTCACCACGAGGTTACCGATAATTAGGATCAGTAACGCAGACAAGATGTTCACGCCATACTGGATCAATAGATCTTGGTGATCGACAAACCATGTTTGCGCAAACTTAGCGCCTTCTACTACCGCGTTTTCCTCACTCATTCCCTTGTCCCTCTTTTTGGACCATCAATGATAACGCTATGCTAACAGGGTTTGGCCTACTTGTGTCTAGCTTTGTAGCACGAAACTGAGACAGTTATAGGCGACGTCTCCGAAGTGGTACCCAATCAGGTATAAAAAAACCCGCCAAACGGCGGGTTTTGATGACCGGAGAAACGATACTTACAGTACGTCAATCGCGTTAAGGTCAGAGAATGCTTGCTCGAGACGAGCAACCATAGATTCTTGACCTTTACGTAGCCATACGCGTGGGTCATAGAATTTTTTGTTTGGTTGGTCGTCGCCTTTCGGGTTACCGATTTGGCCTTGCAGATAGGCTTCGTTCTCTTGGTAGTATTGACGAATACCGTTCCAAGTTGCCCACTGGGTATCGGTGTCGATGTTCATTTTGATCACACCGTAACCGATAGACTCTTCGATCTCTGCTTGTGAAGAACCCGAACCACCGTGGAATACGAAGTTCAGTGCGTTTGGTGCTAGACCAAATTTCTCTGCACAGTAAGCTTGAGAATCACGCAGGATGGTTGGTTTTAGAACCACGTTACCTGGCTTGTAAACGCCGTGTACGTTACCGAATGAAGCGGCGATGGTGAAACGGTGGCTAACTGCAGACAGTTTCTCGTAAGCGTAGGCAACTTCTTCTGGCTTGGTGTAAAGATCGGCGGTATCAACATCGCTGTTGTCCACGCCATCTTCCTCACCACCGGTGATGCCCAGTTCGATTTCCAGCGTCATGCCCATTTTGTCCATGCGCGCTAGGTACTCAGCACAGATTTCCATGTTCTCTTCCAGTGACTCTTCAGACAGGTCAATCATGTGAGAAGAGAACAAAGGTTTACCGTGTTCTTTGTAGAAAGCTTCACCAGCGTCTAGCAGACCATCAATCCATGGCAGCAATTTTTTCGCAGCGTGGTCAGTGTGCATGATCACAGGCACACCATAGACTTCAGCCATCGCGTGTACATATTTTGCACCCGCTACTGCGCCTTTGATTTGAGCTTCTTGACCGTCTAGCTTCAGGCCTTTACCTGGGAAGAAGCCAGCACCGCCGTTTGAGAACTGGATAACAACCGGTGCTTTTACTTTTGCAGCGGCTTCCATCACAGCGTTGATAGAGTCAGTGTTCACCACGTTGACTGCTGGCAGCGCAAATTTGTTCTCTTTGGCGACTTTAAATACTTTCTGAACGTCATCGCCCCAGATAACGCCAGGTTTTACAAAATCAAAAACTTTAGACATGGCTCTCGTCCTATTAACTCGGGTTGTCTTTGCTTAAACTTCGTGAAGGTGCCACAGCACCTTAACTAGAAATGGTGCAATCGTTTACGACTCGGCCTATTGTAGTCAAACGAATGCGAAAACGGGAGACATCGCTCCCGTTTTATCACGTCAATTACGCGTCTTTGGCACGTGCTTCTAGCATTTCTACCGCTGGTAGTGGTTTGCCCTCAACAAACTCGAGGAACGCACCGCCACCTGTGGAAATGTATGATACGTCAGCTTTGATGCCAAACTTATCGATGGCAGCCAAGGTGTCACCGCCACCCGCGACAGAGAAGCCTTCTGACTCTGCAATCGCTTGTGAAATACCCTTAGTGCCCGCTTCAAAGTTCTTGAATTCAAACACGCCTACAGGGCCATTCCAAAGGATGGTTTTGGCATTTTTCAGAATGTCAGCCAGTGCTTGGGTAGATTCTGGGCCTAGGTCGAAGATCATGTCATCGTCTTGCACGTCTTCAACACGCTTGATCTCAGCTTCTGCGTTTTCATCAAACGCTTTGGCACACGCCACATCTGTTGCCACTGGAATATGACACTCTTCCATTAGTGATTTTGCGGTCTCGACCAAGTCTGCTTCGTACAGAGACTTACCTACATTGTGACCGGCTGCAGCAATAAAGGTGTTGGCGATACCGCCACCGACAACGAGCTGATCCGCCACGGTTGACAGAGATTTCAGCACAGTCAATTTGGTCGATACTTTTGAACCACCCACAATCGCCACCATTGGGCGTGCAGGGTTGTCCATCGCTTTACCCAGTGCGTCTAGCTCGTTCGCCAGTAGTGGACCTGCACAGGCAATCGGTGCATGCATACCCACGCCGTGAGTCGATGCTTGCGCACGGTGTGCAGTACCAAATGCGTCCATCACAAACACATCACACAAAGCAGCGTATTGTTTTGATAAAGCTTCGTCGTTCTTTTTCTCGCCTTTGTTAAAGCGTACGTTTTCCAGAACCACCAGCTCACCGGCATTAAGCTCAAGGCCATTCAGGTAGTCTTTGGCCAAGCTAACCTTGCAATCTAATGCATCGTCAAGGTAGTTCACAACAGGCTGTAGCGAGAATTTGTCTTCAGGCTGGCCTTCTTCAGGACGGCCAAGGTGAGAGGTCACCATCACTTTCGCACCTGCCGCCAGGCAGTGCTTGATGGTTGGTAGTGACGCCAAAATACGCGCGTCAGATGTGACTTTGCCATCTTTCACTGGCACGTTGAGGTCTGCACGGATAAAGACACGCTTTCCGGCAAGATCCAAGTCGGTCATCTTAATTACAGACATAAGGTCCTCTCTATAAGGTTGCAAATTGAAACTGACTTAATCAGGGCGATACCCCCACTTGCTGGCTACTGCGTTGTCGCTGCCATGGCAAGGGTGGTATCCAACATTCGGTTGGCAAAACCCCACTCGTTGTCACACCAAACCAGCGTTTTAATCAGCTGATGGTTACTCACCCGCGTTTGTGACCCATCGACAATGGCGCTGTGTGAGTCATGGTTGAAGTCAATCGACACCAAGGGCGCTTCGGTATAATCCAGGATACCGTCTAATGTACATCGAGATGCGGTTTGCAGAGCTTGATTTACGTCATTAACTTTCACTTTAGTACGTACAGTGACACTTAAATCCATCGCTGTCACGTTTATCGTCGGTACTCGGACTGAGATCGCCTCAAATTTGTCAGAAAATTTCGGAAAAATCCTACCAATCCCGACATGTAATTTGGTGTCTACCGGAATAATAGACTGACTTGCCGCACGTGTGCGACGCAGATCGGTATGGTAGGCATCGATCACTTGTTGATCATTCATCGACGAGTGAATCGTGGTAATAGTGCCTGACTCAATGCCAAAGTGCTCATCCAGCGCTTTAATCACAGGCACAATGCAGTTGGTGGTACAAGAACCGTTTGAGACGATACGATCATCGCTGGTCAGTGCTTCGTGATTCACACCAAAAATAACCGTACGATCGACATCTTGGCTGGCGGGATGGGAAAACAGTACTTTTTTCGCCCCCGCGGCAATGTGAGCCTCACCATCGGCGCGCGTGCCGAATTTACCGGTACAGTCGAGCACAATGTCGACATCGAGGTCGCGCCAAGGCAAAAGGTGAAGTTCGGATAAGTGAAGAAGACGAATGCTGTCAGTAGCAACGAACAGATGTTCTTGATTGAAAGACACCGGCCACCCGAAACGCCCATGGCTGGAGTCATACTGCAGCAGGTGGGCCATCGCTTCTGGTTCGGCGAGTTCATTGATCGCCACCACTTGGATGCGATCCTGTTTGCCGCTTTCATACAAGGCGCGCAATACACTGCGACCTATGCGACCAAATCCATTAATTGCGACTCTTAGTGTCATGTCCATCGGTGCTCGTTTGACAACGCCGCCCAGTGTATCTCAAGCACGTAAAAGACGCACGTCTTATGTGAGGCTAATCACGCGACTGTTCACGCCATCCTACCCAAAAACGCCCGTTTGACTAGAGGCCAAAACGGGCGCGGCAGTGTTATCGCTGTCTCTATCCCGGATAAAAGAGACAGACAGGTCGGAACTTCCTTAGAAGTGGATATTCATCCCTACCCAGTAGCGACGCTCATCGCTGATATAACCGTAGTCGTCATAGTCCAGCGATTTATCCAGCAGATTGTATATCGCCCCTTGCAACTCAATGGCATCGGTCAGTTGGTAGTTCGCCCCAGCATCCACCATGGTATACGCAGGTTCGATATTGCTGCGCGATGATGGGCCCGTTACCGGATCCATTTCTTTACCACGGTAAGTCACGCTCGCCCATGGGCTGAGTTTTTCGGTCGCTTGCCAATTCACTTCACCATGCGCTAGCGATTTCGGGATCTGGTTAAGTGGCTGCCCTTTATATTCACCGGTTTTTTGTTCCGAGTCGGTATAGGTGTAGCTGGCACTTACATCCACCGTATCACCGATGGGCACGAAAATACTCGCTTCCACCCCTTGGGTAACCGCTTCATCCACATTGACACGATAAGTTGGATCCGAGCCCCATTTGTTTGGTCCCGCAGTACATACGGTATCGGGGCACGTCACACGGGTGATCTTGTCTTTAAAGTCATTGTGGAACACACCAATCGACCCCGTAATGCCGTTATCCCCTTGATAGTTGAGGCTTAACTCGGTATTCACGGATGTTTCAGGGTCAAGGTCGGGGTTACCGTAGATATTACCGCCACGGCTCACCTGGGCCCAGTTAGGCGTAATTTCGCGAAGCTGCGGAGACTTAAAGCCTGTCGCCACCCCACCTTTTAGTATCCAGTTATCAGTAACTTGATAAACCCCATACAGGCGAGGACTGGCGTGGTAATCGTAGTTTTCATCGTGATCCACACGAAGCCCTAAAGTCACACTCAACGGCTCCAAGACGCGCCATTCGTCCTCAACAAAAATCGCTGATTGCGTATTATCGATACTGGTCTTGGTCGATGCTTGGTTGGAGGTAAAATCTTCCAACTTCGCATAGACAACAGAGCCACCAACCGTCAGGGTGTGTGCCTCGAAATCACGCACTAAGCTGGTTTTAAATTCGGTATTTTCGATGGTCATTTCGCGGCTTTTATTCCGACTCTGTTCGTATTGCAAGTGGCTGTCAGACCATCCCCAGTCCCAATTCCCTTTGTGGCTGACGGCTATCGACTGACGCCGATATTCATTATTACTGTTCTCACAACTGCCGCGACAAAGGCTATCGTCACTCGGTACGGAGCGGCCGACATGACCACGGCGATCTTGTGCGTTGACGCCGAGGTCAAGCTCCCAACGGTGCAAATCATTATGATCGTAAGTCAAGGTGGTGGATAAAGAGCGTAATGACTTATCTTCATAGCCGTACTGGATATCATCTTCTTGGCGCTGCGTGTTTTGACCCGTCAGTTTCAATCCAACTTTGTCACTTAACATGCCTGATAGGTAAAAGTTCGCGCTTTGCTCATCGCCCGATGCGCGGTTTTCTTGCATCACGGTGCTCAGCTGCACGTTCCCGTGCCAATCTTGTTCACCACGACGCGTAATAATATTGATAACCCCCCCAATCGCATCCGAGCCATACAGGGTTGACATAGGGCCACGAATGACCTCAATACGTTCAATCGCTTGTAGCGGTGGCAGCCACCCCTGCTCAATACCCGGGCCGTCACTGTTAGGGCGCGTTTCACGGCTTGAGGTTCGTCGGCCATCCACCAAAATCAGGGTATATTTTGAAGCCATGCCGCGAATACTGATGTCCGTCGTATCACCACCGCCAGTCACCACCACACCCGGTACCCGTTTTAATGCGTCGGTCACATCACGATAGTAGCGCCCTTCTAACTGATCTCGGCTGATCACACTAATACTGGCAGGTGCTTTGGCAGTCACCTGCTCAAACCCAGAGGCGGTGATCACCATGGTTTCCGTGTTGGCTGCCTCAGCGGCAGAAAGTGAGGCTATAGGCATTCCCGCTAATACCATCCCAACCACTACGGGACGAAGACGACTAGACATATCTTACTCCATTATTTGATAATAATTATCATTTGATTAGTGAGAATTATTCATATTAGAGTAAGGAAACCCAGCCCTAAAACTGGAACAACTTGTTCCAGTTTTAGAACGTGAAATAAGCAAGCATTTATTTCATCTTACTGATAAAAAAGGAAAATAGGATAAGGAAGTATGCAGGACCTTGCCGCTATCCGTGCGTTCGATGCCCTTTGCCGCCATCAAAGCTTGACCGCAGCGGCTGACGCACTCCACCAGCCCAAATCGACCATTAGTCGGCGGCTGGCACAATTAGAAAGTGACCTTGGCCAAGCGTTAACCCAACGGCAGGGAAATCGGTTGGTACTCACTAAAGCCGGCGAAACCTTTTCGCGCTATTGCTCGCAAATTTTGGCTCTGGCTGAGGAAAGCCAAGAAGCCATTCACGGTCTGAATAATGAGCTAAAAGGGCCAATTGAAGTCATTTGCCATCCGGCGCTCATGCGTGGCTGGGCGGGTCCTTTACTGAATCATTTTTTAACCGAGCATCCCAAAGTGTCCATCACCTTAACCAGTGAGCTGAGTGCACAGCGTATCCAAGCGGCTGACATTGTTATCTGGGCCGACGATGTAATGCTCCCCAGCAATTGTCGCACCCAAACACTGGGTCACTGGCACTACGGCATTTACGCCTCGCCCGCGTATGTTCAGGCACATGGTCCGTTTTCACACCCCTCCGCGTTAGATGATCATGCTTGGCTGGATGTGTTTGCGTTGCGCCGACGTGGGCTCACGCTGTTTCATTCCCATCAGGCTCCCTATCATTTGAGCGCGCTTCCCAGCCGGTTTAACTGCGATATGGTTGCGATTCAAATCGATGCGATTGCCAACGGACAAGGTGTGGGCCTGCTACCCACATGGAATGCTGAAGGGTATCAGACACATCATCCAGACAAGATTATCCGCTGTTTGCCACAATGGCAGTCGGCCGCGGTACCGATTCGGTTATATAGCGCCTCGGGGCGACTGCCTTTGCGCATAGAAACACTGGTGGAGCGATTTATCACTCGTGCTCCCAAAGCGTGGACAGATGCTCAGATGGCCGATGATGTTATGCCTGTAGCCGTCGAATAACGCCTGTCCGCGCAATCGTTTGCTATACCTAGATAGATAGAGCTATGCATCAACTTGCTTGCGTTTGTCACAATTACGAATAGAATAGACGTCTAGAAGTTAAAACATCTGAGATGATCGGCGATCGATTTCGCCTCGTATCGTCGGTATTCTTGATAAACAATGAGAGTGTCACATGGCTAAGCACCTGTTTACTTCAGAGTCTGTCTCTGAAGGCCATCCAGATAAAATCGCAGACCAAATTTCAGACGCCGTTTTGGATGCAATTCTTGAGCAAGATCCAAAAGCGCGCGTTGCCTGCGAAACCTATGTAAAAACCGGCATGGTAATGGTCGGCGGCGAGATCACCACCTCAGCGTGGGTCGATATTGAAGAGCTGACACGCCAAACGGTTCGCGACATTGGCTATGTGCACTCAGACATGGGCTTTGATGCCAACTCGTGCGCGGTGCTCAACACCATTGGTAAGCAGTCGCCAGATATTAACCAAGGTGTTGACCGTGCCGATCCCAAAGATCAAGGCGCAGGCGACCAAGGCATTATGTTTGGTTACGCAACCAACGAAACCAATGTCCTTATGCCTGCCCCGATCACTTACTCGCACCGTTTGGTCGAGCGCCAAGCGCAAGCGCGTAAAGATGGCACCCTAGATTGGTTGCGTCCAGACGCCAAAAGTCAGGTCACTTTTGCGTACGACAACGGCAAGATCGTCGGCATCGATGCGGTTGTGCTTTCTACTCAGCATTGCGACAGCGTCTCTACCGAGACCCTACGTGAAGCGGTGATGGAAGAGATTATCAAGCCTGTTCTTCCTGCCGAATGGCTGACCAAAGAAACCAAGTACTTCATCAACCCAACCGGTCGTTTCGTAATTGGTGGCCCAATGGGCGACTGTGGTCTTACTGGCCGTAAAATTATCGTCGATACCTACGGCGGTGCAGCCCGTCACGGTGGTGGTGCATTCTCCGGTAAAGATCCATCGAAAGTTGACCGCTCAGCCGCCTATGCGGCACGCTATGTGGCGAAAAACATTGTCGCTGCCGGTCTGGCGGACCGCTGTGAAATCCAATTGTCTTACGCGATTGGTGTCGCCGAGCCGACTTCTATCATGGTCGAAACCTTCGGTACCGAAAAAGTGGCCCCTGAAATCATCATCAAGGCGGTGCGTGAAAACTTCGACTTGCGCCCATACGGTCTGCAGGAAATGCTTGATCTGCTACAACCGATTTATAAGCAAACCGCCGCGTATGGTCACTTTGGTCGTGATATTTTCCCTTGGGAAAAAACCGACAAAGCCGAGCTATTGCGCGAATTTGCTAAACTTGGTTAATCTTGGGCTAACGCTCATTGTGCGCAAAGAAAGGAAGGGAAGCAGCGGCTTCCCTTTTTTAATCACCCATGTGCTGTGACACGTGTTAAATGACGCATGTTACGTGACCCCAAGACGTTAACTCGAGTGAGGTAACGATTGCCATGTCCGCAGTCTATGATCCACTGGCTGATGCCGTTTTTGAACGGGTACGCGAGTGCATTGACACCGCCAACCACCAGCTCGGTATTCAACTGACTTATCCCGACACTAGCCTGTCGCTGCGGGGACGTGCCGCCGGCACGGCGCATCCCAGCCAATGGCGGTTGCGTTTTAATCCCGTGCTGCTTCAACAGTCTCCTCACGTGTTTTTTGAGGAAGTGATCCCGCATGAAGTCTGTCACCTCGTCACCTTCGCATTGTATGGACGCGTTAAGCCTCACGGCTCACAATGGCGTACCTTGATGGAAACCGTGTTTCAGGCACCAGCCAACACCACCCATCAACTCGATATTACAGCCGTTCAAGGTAAAACATTTGCCTATGCGTGCCATTGCGGGAAAGTGGCCTTAACCGTACGGCGCCACAATAAAGTGCAACGCGGTGAGGCGAGCTACCGATGTAAACGCTGTCACCAAACGCTGATGCCGGTGTCTGCCGTACTCTAGTCGCGTCTTTCTCGTCTTGGTTTTTTTCGTGTCTGTCCCCATATCAACACAAGCCTCCCAGTCACAGAACAGCGTGTTACACTGGCAACTTATTGATCACGGAACTCAAGCATTATGCGTATTCCTCGAATTTATCACCCAGACCCTTTGCCATCGCAAGGCGATGTGACGCTCACCGACGATGCGGCCAATCACATTGGACGCGTATTGCGCATGCAGCCAGGCCAAGCCGTGCTGCTTTTTGATGGCAGTGGCGCTCAGTTTCCCGCCACTTTAAGCGATGTCACTAAAAAACAAGTGTCCGTGACCATCAGTGCACGAGACGATCACAGTGTGGAGTCGCCACTTGACCTCGAGCTTGGACAAGTGATCTCGCGCGGCGAGAAAATGGAGTTCACCATTCAAAAATCGGTCGAACTGGGCGTCAATGTGATCACACCGTTGATATCAGCGCGGTGCGGCGTGAAGCTCAATGCAGAACGACTCGAGAAAAAACGCCAACAATGGCAAAAGATCGCCATTGGCGCCTGCGAACAAAGCGGCCGTAATCGCGTCCCAGAAGTTCGTCCTGTGATGATGTTGGAGGCGTGGAGCCAAGAAGCCTTTGCCGGACTGAAGCTCAACCTACATCCTCGCGCCCCATATTCCATTAATACGCTGCCAGAACGTCCATCGAAGCTACGCTTGTTGATAGGCCCCGAAGGGGGACTGTCCGATGAAGAAATCGCCATGACGCGCGATTGTGACTTTAAAGAAATTTTACTCGGCCCCCGCGTATTGCGGACCGAAACCGCCGCACTGACGGCCATTACCGCTTTGCAGGTTCGTTTCGGTGATTTGGGTTAGTTGGCGAACAGGAGAATCAAGATGAAAATTGGTGTAGTGATGGATCCGATCTCGGCCATCAATGTAAAAAAAGATTCCACGTTTGCCATGATGTTGGCAGCACAAAAACGCGGTTGGGAAGTGCATTATATCAACATGGATGATATGTCGATGTTGCAAGGTGCGCCGTACGCGAAAACCCATCAAGTCTCGCTACAAGACGATCCGAACGATTGGTATCAAATTACCCACACTCAAACACAGCCACTGAGTGCGTTTGATGCCATCCTGATGCGTAAAGATCCTCCGTTTGATACCGAATATATTTACGCGACCTATATGCTCGAGCGTGCCGAGCAGGCGGGTGTATTGATTGTTAACAAACCGCAGAGCTTGCGCGATTGCAATGAAAAGCTGTATACCGCCTGGTTCCCAGAACACACTCCGACCACATTAGTGACCCGTCGTGCCGACGAGATCAAAGCATTCCAAGCCGAACATGGCGATGTGATTTTAAAACCGCTCGATGGCATGGGCGGCGCATCTATCTTTCGAGTCAAACAAGGCGATCCGAACCTGTCGGTAATTATTGAAACCCTGACCGAGCACGGCAGCCGTTTTTGCATGGCGCAAACTTTCGTGCCTGATATCAGCAATGGCGACAAACGTATCTTAGTGGTCGATGGTGAGCCGGTGCCGTACTGCTTGGCGCGTATTCCTGCCGATGGCGAAACACGTGGTAACCTTGCCGCTGGTGGACGTGGTGAAGCCCGCCCCTTATCCCCTACCGATTGGGCGATTGCGCGCGCGGTTGCGCCAACACTTAAAGAGAAAGGCTTAATTTTTGTCGGCCTTGATGTCATTGGCGACAAGCTGACTGAAATCAACGTCACCAGCCCCACCTGCATCCGCGAAATTGATGCAGCGTATGATATCTCGATTGGTGATTTGCTGATGGATGCCATTGCAACACGTTGCCAAGGGTAAGTCAGTGGGCGCATTTAATGCGCCTATTTTCACCTAACTTTGTTTTTTAGCGCATACTCAAAGTACGCGCCTCAACGGGAGAACGGCGATATGAATCTGAAAAATCATTTTTTAGTCGCAATGCCAAGCATGACCGATAGCCGTTTTCAACATGGTGTGATTTACGTGTGTGAACATAATGATGACGGCGCGATGGGATTGATGATCAATCAGCCTATCAATATCTCGGTGGGCAAAATGCTCGACCAAATCGAGGTTGAGCGCCAGCTTCCGCTCTCACAAGCCAAAGATAGCCTGGCGCAACCCGTACTGTTTGGTGGCCCAGTGTCGGAAGATCGCGGCTTTGTGCTCCACCGTGCAGATCGAAGCTTTGGCACGAGCATCCCACTGTCTGATGATCTTGCGGTCACTACTTCCAAAGACATACTGTCTATTTTGGGGACCGATGAGCAGCCCGACCAATTTATTGTCGCGCTCGGCTATGCCGGGTGGGAGCCCGGGCAGCTTGAGCTGGAGTTAGCCGAAAACAGCTGGTTAACCTTGGAAGCCGATCCCAAAGTGATTTTTGACACTCCCCTTAGTGAGCGTTGGCAAAAAGCCCTTGATCAACTGGGGATCAACGCGGCGAATTTATCTTCAGAAATAGGACACGCATGACTTCACACACCGTGCTTGGGTTTGATTATGGCGTCAAAAGTATTGGCGTTGCGATCGGTCAATCGTTAACGGGAACTGCACGCCCTCTATGTGCATTAAAAGCCCGCGATGGGATCCCCAATTGGGAAGAGATCGCGTCATTACTCAAAGAGTGGCAACCCGATGTTTTGGTGGTCGGCTTGCCACTTGACTTGAATGGTGAACCACTAGAGACCATCACCCCGCGCGCCCGCAAGTTTGCCAACCGTCTGCATGGACGTTTTGGTTATCCTGTCGAGCTGCACGACGAACGGCTTTCAACCCGAGAAGCCCGTGCAGCATTGTTTGAACGTGGTGGTTATAAGGCGCTACAAAAAGGCGCGGTCGATGCACAATCTGCGGTGGTGATTATCGAAAGTTGGTTTGAACGCCAATACGCCGATTAATCCAGCGAGCCCGCTCTTTCAATCCGTACATGATCCAGTGCGCTGCCCGGCGCACTATGCTTAGCACCGGTTTTGATCATCAACTTCAATTCATTGGCCGAGTCCGCATGTCGCAGCGCCTCATCCTCGCTGATACTCCCTTGCACATAAAGCGCATACAGCGATTGATCAAAGGTCTGCATACCAAAATGCTCCCCGCTCAACATGGCTTTTTTCAACGCGTGTAGTTCACCATTACGGATCAGCTCTGCCACATGCGCGTTATTGATCAATAATTCAAAGGCACCATGCCGCCCAACCCCATTCACACCTGGTACCAACTGTTGAGCGATAACACCTTTTAAGTTCATCGACAAATCAAACAAAAAGGTCTCTCGCTGTGCTTTAGGCATCAAGTGTAATACCCGCTCCAGTGCTTGATAAGCGTTATTCGCATGTAAGGTGGCCAAGCAAAGATGGCCCGTTTCCGCAAACTGCAGCGCGAAGTTCATGGTTTCTGGCGTTCGTATTTCACCAATTACCACCATATCTGGCGCTTGCCTGAGCGCATTTTTTAGCGCTGTTTCATAATCTTGGGTATCGATACCAATTTCGCGTTGGCTGACAATGCATTGCTGATGCTCATGAACAAATTCAATCGGATCTTCAACCGTTAGGATATGGCCTTGCCCATAGTGATTACGAAACCCCATCATCGCCGCCATGGTTGTCGACTTACCCGACCCCGTCGCCCCAACCACTAAGACCAAGCCTCGCTTTTGCATCGCAAGCTCTTCGAGCACCACTGGGGTGCCTAACGATGGCAAACGCGGAATCTCGGTTTCTATGCGGCGGATCACCATACTGGGCATATCACGCTGCCAATAAGCACTGATCCGAAAACGCCCAACACTGCGTTTTACCGCAAAGTTCGCTTCCCGCGTGGTAATAAATTGCTGCTTTTGTTCCTCGTTCATCGCACTGTTCAACATGACGTTGATTGCCGCCAGCGACAACGGCGAAGACAGAGGTTTTAAGCGTCCATCCACCCGTAACATCACAGGCGCATCCACAGAAATATACGCATCCGAGGCGGTGTGCTCTTGCATCGCCACCAGCACACTACTAAGTTTCATGCTTCCTCCTAAAGCGCACGTAATACGCGATCGCGTTGTTCCGGCGCGATCGTCCCTTGCCCGACTAAATCGGCCAGTGCTTGCTCCATGGTTTGCATCCCTTGATTGGAGCCGGTTTGAATCATCGACACCATTTGCGCTACCTTATCCTCACGGATGAGGTTACGAATCGCTGGGCTTGCGATCATGATTTCATGCGCGGCCACGCGCCCACCTTGCGCTGTTTTTATCAGCTGCTGAGACACAACCGCCCGCAGTGAGGCCGAAAGCATCGAGCGGACCAGCGGCTTATCACTGCCGGGAAAGACATCAATAATACGGTCGACTGTTTTTGCTGCGCTTGAGGTATGCAAGGTGCCGAATACCAGATGTCCAGTTTCCGCCGCCGTTAACGCCAAACTAATGGTATCGAGATCTCGCAGCTCTCCTACCAAAATCACATCGGGATCTTCACGCAACGCCGAACGCAGCGCTTGCTGAAACGATAAGGTATCGCGCTTCACTTCACGCTGATTAATCAAACTTTGTTGTGGGTGATGGATAAACTCAATCGGGTCTTCGATGGTGAGAATATGCTTAGGTGCGTGGCGGTTAATATGATCAACCATGGCCGCCAATGTGGTGGACTTCCCCGAGCCCGTCGGGCCGGTGACCAACACTAATCCATTTGAGAGCCGAGCAAAATCCGCAAAAATCTCGGGGGCATGGAGATCCGCCAAACTGGGGACTGTCTCGGGGATCACCCGAAATACCGCCGCGCAGCCGTGTTGCTGATGAAATGCATTAACCCGAAAACGTCCCACAGACTGCATATGAAATGAAAAATCCACTTCCAACTGCGCTTGAAATTCACGCTGCTGGTTATCATTCATCACATCCAAGACCAGTTGATTGACCTCTTGATGGCTCAACGCTGGCAAACTCAACTTGCGCACATCGCCATCTACCCGCACCATAGGCGCCACTCCCGCGGAAAGATGTAGATCTGACGCATTATGTTTTACACTAAAGGCCAATAGCTCAGTGATATCCATTCATTTTCCTCGCAGAATCAAGTATGTGTAGTATCAAGAAAAACATTGAACAGGTCATGGAACACATAGACCGCGCAACGCAAAAATGCGGCCGACCCGAAGGTTCGGTGCAATTGCTTGCGGTGAGTAAAACCAAGCCCATCGAAGCCATCGCAGAAGCGTTGGCGGCAGGACAACACGCGTTTGGTGAAAACTACGTACAAGAAGGCGTGGAAAAAGTGCAGCATTTTGCTCAGCATGCCGCACATTCCGCATTGGAATGGCACTTTATTGGCCCCATTCAGTCCAACAAAACGCGTCAAATTGCCGAGCACTTTGATTGGGTGCATTCGGTGGACCGCTTAAAAGTCGCTAAACGTTTGAGTGAGCAACGCCCCGCACATTTACCCGCCCTAAATGTGTTGGTGCAAGTGAATACCAGCGGGGAAATGTCAAAATCAGGGGTCGCGTTTGAGGAGGCCGAAGCGCTGGTTGAGGCGATAGCTCAGTTACCGAATCTCACCGTAAGGGGGTTGATGTCGATTCCTCAACCTGAAACCGACTATGCCCAACAATGTGCCGCCTTCGCCCCTTTGGCTGACATGTTTTCAGCATTAAAAGCAAAGTACGAGAGTGTCGATACGCTATCAATGGGGATGAGCGGCGACATGGAAGCAGCGATTGCATCCGGAAGCACCATGGTACGAATTGGGACTGCGGTATTTGGGGCGCGAGAAAAACGCTAACGCGCGGCGAGAAAAAGAAAATAGAACGACACGTGACGTGCTGGTTATCAGCATCAGGTACTACCAACAATAGGAACGTCATTCATGGAACATCGCGCACTGACTTTTATTGGCGCAGGGAACATGGCTCGCTCCATTATCGCGGGCTTAATTCAATCGGGCTACCCAGCCTCAGCGATCACGGCGGCGTCACCAAGTGCCTCGCCGAATAGCGGCTTGCAGGCCGAATTGGGTATTCAGACCACCGCCGATAATCTTGCCGCATGCCAAGGGGCTGAGGTGGTGGTATTGGCGGTCAAGCCACAGCTGATGGCGCAAGTGCTCGCCTCGCTGACTGACGTCGATTGGCAAAACAAATTAGTGATTTCGATCGCCGCAGGGATCCATGCCGATCGCTTGATGGCGATGGCAGGCACAAAACTCAACCTCGTTCGTGTGATGCCCAATACCCCCTCTTTAGTTGGACAAGGGATGAGTGGCCTTTACGCCGTCCCTACCGTGTCGAATGAGGATCGTGATTATGCGGGCGCACTCATGCAAGCTGTCGGTGAGATCTGCTGGGTCAACCAAGAATCTGACATCAATGGCGTAATTGCGGCAGCTGGAAGCGCACCCGCGTATTTCTTCCGATTTATGGAAGCCATGCAGCAAGAAGCGATGCAGCAAGGCTTTGACGACCACACCGCACGTCGTTTGGTGCAACAAGCGGCGCTTGGCGCTGCGCAAATGGTGGTAGCCAACCCGGATATCGGATTAGGCACTCTGCGCGAACAGGTGACCTCCAAAGGGGGCACAACCGCTGAAGCATTGCGTGTGTTTGACGAAAACCGGATCGGTGATATTGTCGCGCAGGCCATGCAAGCGGCAGTTAGCCGTGCCGAACAAATGGAAAAAGAATTTTAATCACTAAGGCGACGATATGAATGCAATGACCTTTCTGATCAACACCGCGTTTGATCTTTACATCATGGTGGTGCTGTTGCGCGTTTGGCTACAATTAGCCCGTGCCGACTTCTATAATCCTTTCTCCCAGTTTGTGGTGAAAGCAACCCAGCCTGTTGTCGGACCGCTACGTCGTCTGATCCCAGCACTGGGCGGTTTAGATCTCGCTACCGTGCTCTTTGGCTACCTGTTAATGGTCGCGAAGTTTGCCGTGCTCGATCTGGTGGCGGGTAATCCATTGACGCTAAGTGGTGGCATGTTTATTTTCTCCGCCATCGCACTCCTAAAAGCCGCCGGGAAACTGCTGTTCTGGGTGCTGATTCTACGCGCCATTCTCAGCTGGGTCAGCCAAGGGAATAATCCGGTTGAATACGTGTTCCACCAACTGACTGAGCCCGTGTGTGCGCCGGTACGTCGCGTCATCCCACCGATTGGCGGGCTCGATTTAAGCATCTTGGTAGTGTTTATTGCCTTACAGTTTATCAATATGCTGATTGGCGATTTTCTCGGCCCAGTGTGGTACGCGCTGTAATGCCCGTCCGTGTTGATACTGAGACAGGCGCAATCACATTGCGCCTGTACGTACAACCTAAAGCAAGCCGAGACCAGTGTCTGGGCCAGCATGGCGATGCGCTTAAGATCGCCATCACAGCCCCACCCACGGATGGCAAAGCCAATGCCCATTTATGCCGCTGGCTTGCCAAGCAGTGTAAGATCGCAAAAAGCAATGTGACAGTGACCCACGGGTTAACAAATCGACACAAGCAAGTGCAGATTGATGCGCCCCAACAGCTTCCTGATTGGCTAACCCCGTATCTTCCCCACTGATCACTCATCGTCAATTATCCGTATTCAGGCGAGGCGACTCGCACGACAACAAGGAAGAATTATGCGTACATTTACGGTAATGCTGGTCAGTTTTCTGAGTCTATTCTCGCTGTCAGCGTGGTCAGGGCAATACAAAGAGGTGGGTGAGCTCGAAGTGCACTACAACACGATCTCGACGACCTTTTTAACCCCAGAGATCGCAAAGCAGTACGACATCACGCGAAGTGGCTACCGCGGACTAGTGAATATCGCCGTGCTTGATAAAATGCAGCTCGGCAAACCGGCGGTCAGTGCGACCTTAACAGGAAGCGTGAAAAACCTCGTTGGCAACAGCCGTGAGCTAGACTTCAAGGAAATACGTGAAGGTGAGGCGATTTACTACATTGCTACCTTTGCGGCTGACGATGAAGAAACGTATCAGTTTCATATCGAGTTAAACGCCCAAGGCAACCGATCCGCCACCTTGGACTATCGCTACAAATTTTACGTTGATACCCCTTAATCGGGCTTTAAGCAAATAGGTACTATTCATGAACAAAGTTGTACTCGCCACCGGCAATGCTGGAAAAGTAAAAGAAATGGCTGGCTTACTCAGCGAGTTCGGTTTTGAGGTCTTGCCTCAGAGCGATTTTGCCGTCGAAGATGCCGATGAGACCGGAACCACGTTCATTGAAAATGCCATTATCAAAGCCCGTCATGCGGCAAAAATTACTGGCCTGCCCGCCATCGCAGACGACTCAGGTTTGGAGGTGGACTACCTCAATGGCGCGCCTGGGGTCTATTCTGCCCGGTATGCAGGTGAACAAGCGAGCGATAGCGACAATGTCCTCAAACTGCTAGACGCAATGAAAGACGCACCGGATGCGCAGCGTACCGCACGTTTCCATTGTGTGCTCGTGTATATGCGCCATGCCAATGATCCTACGCCTCTGGTATGCCATGGTGTATGGGAAGGCAAAATTGCCCACCGTCCTCAGGGTGACAATGGCTTTGGTTATGATCCTGTGTTCTTACCCCATGACCAACAGTGCACCGCCGCAGAAATGCCCGCATCAGAGAAAAAACAGCGCTCCCATCGCGGCCAAGCGCTCAATCACTTATTCAACGCGTTAAAAGCGGCCCAGTAAGCATGATCCCACTAAGTTTGTACGTACACATCCCGTGGTGTGTACAAAAATGCCCGTACTGCGACTTTAACTCTCATGCGCAAAAAGGGGTGATCCCTGAGTCGGACTATATCAGTGCATTGCTCGATGATCTTGATACCGACTTGGCCGCTTATCCTTCTGTTGCAGAGCGGCCGCTGCATTCGATTTTTATTGGTGGTGGTACGCCAAGCTTGATGTCACCCCCCGAAATTCAGCGCTTGCTGGATGGTATCAAAGCGCGCCTAACGCCAAGCGCAAAGATGGAAGTGACCATGGAAGCGAACCCTGGCACGGTAGAAGCCGATAAGTTCATTGGCTACCGTCAAGCGGGCGTCAATCGAATCTCTATCGGTGTACAAAGCTTTTCCGCCGATAAACTCGAGCGCTTAGGGCGTATTCATGGTCCGGGAGAGGCCGAACGTGCCGCTCAGCTCGCACACCAAGCCGGATTGGATAGCTTTAACCTCGATTTGATGCATGGCTTACCCAATCAATCGGAGCAAGAGGCGCTGGCGGATCTTGAAAAGGCCATTGCACTCAATCCACCGCATTTGTCTTGGTATCAGTTAACCATCGAGCCTAACACCCAGTTTTACTCCAAACCGCCTACGCTGCCAGAAGAAGATACCCTTTGGGATATTTTCGACAAAGGCCATCAATTGCTCACAGACGCCGGTTATGTGCAGTATGAAACCTCGGCCTACAGCCTTGAGAATAAGCAATGCCAGCATAATCTCAACTACTGGCGGTTTGGCGACTATTTGGGGATTGGCTGCGGGGCGCATGGAAAACTGACCTTGCCAGATCAAGGTCAAGCACGGGTGTTGCGCACAGTCAAAGTCAAGCACCCGCGCGGCTACCTCGACCCGGAAAAGGCCTACCTGACCGATAGTCAATGGGTCAAACCCACAGAGCTGGCCTTTGAGTTCTTTATGAATCGCTTCCGTTTATTGGAAGCTTGCCCCAAAGCTGAGTTTGTCCAGCGGACAGGCTTACCGCTATCGACACTCGATGCGCCAATGACAGAGGCGATTGAGCAAGGGTTAATCACAGACACCCGCTCACACTGGCAAATCACGCCAAAAGGAAAATTATTCTTAAACGATCTCTTGGCGATTTTTTTAGCTGACGCAGACTAATCTGTCTGTGGTAAGGTGCTCATAAATACGGCGGATCACCGATCCGCCTTCGTTTATCGAGGGCATCGCCCACCGACATTCAGCAAAAAAGGATACGCCTGTGAGCCCGTCATTTCGCGTCGAGCCCAAACACTGGACCCTGATTGCAGCGCTTATCGTTGCCACCTACGCGTGTTATCTGCTTATTGAGCCCTATATTGGCGCCATTGTGCTGGCCTTTATCGTCTCGCTATTATTTTTTCCGGTGCATAACCGTATCGAGCAACGCTTGGGCGATCGCCCAAATACCGCCGCGGTGCTGTCCTGCGTGCTGCTAACCTTTATTATTATTATCCCGCTGACCTTAGTCGCCGCAGCCATCATCCAACAAGGTGTTAGCTTTTTTACCCAAAGTTATGACTGGTTGAATAATGGCGGCGCAAAATCCCTGATGAATAACCCGCAAGTTCAGGGTGCGCTCCACTTTTTCAATCAATGGCTGCCATTTGATTTGATTGACCCGCAAGAAACGGTGAAGAAACTCGCTGCTTGGATGTCGTCATTCAGTGGGCAAATGTTAGAATTCAGCTCCAAAGTACTTGGCGATGTGACCAACTTTTTCATCAACTTTATGCTGATGCTGTTTGTGCTCTTCTTTTTACTCCGAGATCACGAAAGCATCATTCAAACTCTGCGTCATGTGATCCCACTTTCTCGCAGCCAAGAAGATCAACTGCTCGATGAAGTCGAGAAAGTCGCCAAATCTGCCGTGTTAGGCTCATTTCTGACCGCACTCGCCCAAGGCGCAGCCGGTGGCCTAGCCATGTGGGCCGTGGGACTGCCCGCCCTATTCTGGGGAACCATGATGGCTTTCGCTTCCTTTATTCCCGTGGTGGGCACAGCACTTATATGGCTGCCGACCGTGGTGTATTTAGCCATCACGGGCGAATGGCAATGGGCGCTAGGGCTATTGATATGGAGCGTGGTGGTGGTCGGCTCGATTGATAACCTGCTACGCCCGTTTTTGATGCAGGGGAACTCGGGGATGAATACCTTGCTCATCTTCTTCTCTTTGCTTGGCGGCCTGCACCTATTTGGATTGATGGGACTGATTTATGGCCCTATCATCTTCTCGCTCACCCTCGTCCTCTTTCGCATGTATGAAATTGAGTTCGAGCGTTTCCTCGACCGCCAAGACAATGCCTAACCTGGCATAGGTTGGCCTAGTGCGCGCTTTGTGGGACAATCCGCTCCCCAGCGCGCACCTAATAAGCGCGTCGATTGTCACGTCTGAATCACGTAAAGAGAACGATCATGAGTTTAACGGCCCCGAGTGAAATTGCGCAGCGCCACCTGACGCTATTTGAAAACAAACATGTTCTATTGGCAGGTGAGCTAGAAGATGACTTTGCTCGGCAACTCCTCGCACATGCAAAAAGTGTCTCTGTGTTTACCACGCATCACGGCTATGCAACGCGCATGGCTGGTACGGGTGTAACTGTGCACGCAGGTGCTGAGTATAATGATGAGCAGCCGGTGGACCTTGTGCTCTTTTATTGGCCCAAATCGAAAGCAGAAGCTGACTTTCTTCTCGCGATGCTCACCCATCGCCTCGGCGCCAACGTTGACTGGATAGTGGTAGGTGAAAACCGTAGTGGCGTCAAAAGCATCGAAAAACGTTTTGCGCCTTATGGCCACGTCACCAAACAAGACTCTGCGCGCCGGTGCAGCCTGTATTACGGCGAGTGCACGTCCCCAGCGCCTCAGTTTGAGTTAGCGGCATGGTTTAATGACTACCCGTTACAAATCGCAGAGATGACCCTCACGATCCGAGCACTCCCCGGCGTATTTAGCCAAAAAAGTTTAGATGACGGGACTGCTTTACTGCTGAAAAACCTCCCCGCTATGGAAGGGGATGTGATTGACGTCGGTTGTGGCGCTGGTGTCATTGGCACCGCATTGTTGGCGAGCAACACCAAGCTCGCACTGACGTTTGTCGATGTGAATCACTTAGCCGTTGCCTCGACACAAGCGACCCTTGAGGCCAATGGACTCAAAGGTTCTGTGTTGGTTTCAGACATGCTAAGTGCCGTCAGTGGACAGCAGTTTGATGCCATTATCAGCAATCCCCCATTCCATGAAGGGCTAGAGACACATTATCACGCCACCGAGTCGTTACTGGAAAGCGCCCCTCGCTATCTGCGCCGTCGCGGCCAACTGGTGATCGTCGCCAATAGCTTCTTACGTTACCCACCGCTTATTGAAAAAGGGTTTGGTCAGTGCGATACCCTCGCGAAAACACGTCGATTCGCAGTTTATCATGCGCAAAAATCGCGCTAGTTGCTGATAACACCATCAATCAGCGCACTAACACAGTTTTAAGGCTTGATACCTGACAGCAGGTCACAGTTTTAGCTCATCGGACGTGTTAGCGTTTACCCTCTCGCGGCTGCCTTTTGGCAGCCGCTTGCGATTCAAGCCCGCGTGATCAGGGAGAGGTACTCACAGCGTGCAAATGGATATGGGTTACTCAACGCGTCTTCAACGCCGCTTTATGTGGTGGTTTTTTAGCCTTAGCATTATTCCTGTGGTAATTCTGACCGGTTACTTTACATGGAGTCAGTCACAGCTGTTGATCACCCAAGCCCACCAACAGCTGGAGAACGAACGGGATCGCTACTATTTCACCATCAAAGAATATTTTCATGATCAGGTACGTGCCGTTGTTAACCTTGCAGACTCCGACTTGGCGATTAGCAGTGGTGGGCGCTTCTATGGCTTTCCGAATGCGTTCGCCCAATTAGGTGAAGACACGTCCCAAGCGCACCGACAGCTCATGCAAATCCTGCAGCAAAACGCAGGAACACACCTCAAGACCAACAACCAGAATTATCACCGCCTTTACCGACAGTTTAACCGTCAATACCAATCATGGATGGCAAGGTATGAGTTCAATAATGTGGCGATGTTTGACCGAAGCCAACACCTCGTTTTTGCCGTCAAAGCCACGCCACAGTTGCTCGCGGATACCAGGCTACACCAAGCCGTCACCCAACTATTAGATGCCCCACCTGAGCAACGCCCTAAGTGGGTACGCACTCACTTTGCTCCACAAGGTTCACGCACCATGCAAGCATGGTATCTCGCCCCTATTCTGAAACGCGGTCAGATCCAAAGTATTCTTGCGGTAAGTACCACGACGGACAACTTGTCCGCCATGCTACGCCAGCTTCAACGCCCTCATTCAGGCTTATGGCTTATTGATCAATCGCATCAGTCCTTACTCAGTGGCTGGGTACCCCGCTCAAGTCATGCCAAACTCGCTGTTTCCCCACCACAAGCGGCAATTATAAAAAGCTTAGAGGGTCAACAAGGAGTATTGTCACCCAACGACTATGCATTGATGCCACAACTGACCGCCTATCGTCCCGTCAGCATCGGCAACACGTCTTGGGCACTGATAACTTGCACCCCTAAGCAAAGCGCATATCAGCCGCTTTATCGCCTATATTCAATCAGTGTGACTTTGGTGATAGCCCTGATTGTATTACTGCTATTTATTGGACACTGGCTCTCCCATCGACTTGCTCTCCCTATGTTGCAACTGACTTGGTGCGCCGAGCAATTTGCAGCCGGTGAGCTTGACTATCCAGTGACGCATCGTCAACGCCAAGATGAAATCGGACGGCTTGCCACTGCCTTATCGCACTTGCAGCACCGCTTAAAAACGACGTGCTTTTCAACATCATTTCCCTCAACCAGTGAGCACACGCCTGCAATGCAGTCAGACAGCTTACATCACAGCTTAGTCATCGCGATGAACCTCGCGTTAGAGGCATGGGGCGGAGATAAAGTCGGTTTGGCCGAGCAAAGCGGTTTATGGCGCGTCTATTCCGACAAAGGTAGCCTGCAAACAAGAACCTTGGATAAATACCTGCACCTTGAAACGGTTCCCAAAACGCCGCGTTGGCGGAATGTGGTACGTAGTATCGATTTCGTTCTCCAGCATACGGACAGACAATCGCCTTACTACCAACCCTTAAAACAGGCCCAACAAGAAATCCAACATTGGATTACCGACCGTCGTTAACGTTGTCATTGATAGCAAGCGGTCTTATAGTGGCCCAAACCCTCAATCACTAGGTCTGAATGGCGCTTTCACTTCCTCAATTGCGAGTGTTTTTAACTATCGTGCAAGAGGGCACGATCACCGCCGCCGCCAAAAAACTGTTTCTCAGTAAACCAGCGGTCAGCATGGCGCTTGCCGAGTTAGAAAGTCAGCTCGGTTACCCCTTGTTTGATCGACGCGGCAACCGACTCCACCTTAATGACCAAGGTGCTGCGCTGATCCCTAAAGCGGATGAATTGCTGACCCGTAGCGATAAGATTAGCGCGGCACTGAAAGACGACAGCCAGTTGATTGGCTGCCTACGATTAGGGGGAAGCGATACGGTGGGCAACCAGCTTTTGCCGGCACTGATCAGCGATTTTCGTCATGTAACCGCGCATCAACAACAAACATTAGTGATTGCAAACAGTCAAGAGATCATCGCTCGCCTACAACATTTCGAGCTGGATATCGGTTTAATAGAAGGTGAAATCCAACATCCTGATTTACTGCAAACGCCTTGGCTAAGTGATCAGATGGCGGTGGTGTGTCACCCTGATCACCCACTTGTCAGTCAAGCGCCGTTAAGTGTTGGGGATCTCGACAATCAAACTTGGCTGATCCGCGAATCTGGCTCGGGCACACGCGAGCACTTTCTCTCACGCCTTGCTCCTCGCTTCGAGCGCTGGCACCTTTCTTTCGAGCTTAATACCACAGAAGCGATTTTAAACGCAGCGAGTGCCGGGTTAGGCTTGGCATATCTATCTAAGCTCTCCGCGCAACACGCCATTGCCGACGGTCGAGTCGTTGCCCTCGAACTCCCTCTGCTATTATCCCGGCGCTATTGGCTCGTGCGTCACAAAGATAAATACCAGTCAGGTTTACTCACCCGCTTCTGGGATTTTTGCTTACACTGGCAACCTCAATCCCATTCTTCTACTTAACCAGCAATCACCCAAGCGACAGATACAAAAAGCCCCGACCGTCAGGTCAGGGCTTGGTGTTTTCTAATCAAAGTCTTACATGTAGCTGCTTTAATTAGGTTATCTTATTTGATGCGATGAGGATGTTGAATCGAGACGCGCAGGGCTGATACACCCTCAAGATACAAAAAGCCCCGACCATAAGGTCAGGGCTTGGTATTTCTACTAATCAAAGTCTTACATGTAGCTGCTTTAATTAGGTTATCTTATTTGATGCGATGAGGATGTTGAATCGAGACGCGCAGGGCTGATACACCCTCAAGATACAAAAAGCCCCGACCGTCAGGTCAGGGCTTGGTGTTTTCTCATCAAAGTCTTACATATATCCGCTTTGATGCTTAAATTGTGTCTGTGTGATGGGAGTTTTGAAGCGAGACGCGCAGTGTACGTCAGTACATGAGCATCGCAGCTATCAAAAATCGCAAGCAACAGTCACAATTTATAATCAAAGCCTGGCGATGTCCTACTCTCACATGGGGAGACCCCACACTACCATCGGCGCTGCTTCGTTTCACTACTGAGTTCGGCATGGAATCAGGTGGGTCCAAAGCGCTATGGTCGCCAAGCAAAATTTTGTAATCTAGAAAGCTGTTTGTTCTCGCCACAATCAACTGGCTTATTTTAAGTCCAACCCAAAACCTCTTGGGTGTTGTATGGTTAAGCCTCACGGGCAATTAGTACAGGTTAGCTCAACGCCTCACAGCGCTTACACACCCTGCCTATCAACGTCGTAGTCTACGACAACCCTTTAGAGAGCTCGAAGCTCTAGGGATGACTCATCTCGGGGCCAGCTTCGCGCTTAGATGCTTTCAGCGCTTATCTGTGCCGAACTTAGCTACCGGGCAATGCGTCTGGCGACACAACCCGAACACCAGCGGTTCGTCCACTCCGGTCCTCTCGTACTAGGAGCAGCTCCCCTCAATCATCCAACGCCCACGGCAGATAGGGACCGAACTGTCTCACGACGTTCTAAACCCAGCTCGCGTACCACTTTAAATGGCGAACAGCCATACCCTTGGGACCGACTTCAGCCCCAGGATGTGATGAGCCGACATCGAGGTGCCAAACACCGCCGTCGATATGAACTCTTGGGCGGTATCAGCCTGTTATCCCCGGAGTACCTTTTATCCGTTGAGCGATGGCCCTTCCATTCAGAACCACCGGATCACTATGACCTACTTTCGTACCTGCTCGAGCCGTCACTCTCGCAGTTAAGCGGGCTTATGCCATTGCACTAACCTCACGATGTCCGACCGTGATTAGCCCACCTTCGTGCTCCTCCGTTACTCTTTGGGAGGAGACCGCCCCAGTCAAACTACCCACCAGGCACTGTCCTCACCCCGGATAACGGGGCTAAGTTAGAACATCAAACATACAAGGGTGGTATTTCAAGGATGGCTCCACAGCAACTGGCGTCGCCGCTTCAAAGCCTCCCACCTATCCTACACATGTAGGCTCAATGTTCAGTGCCAAGCTGTAGTAAAGGTTCACGGGGTCTTTCCGTCTAGCCGCGGGTACACAGCATCTTCACTGCGATTTCAATTTCACTGAGTCTCGGGTGGAGACAGCGTGGCCATCATTACGCCATTCGTGCAGGTCGGAACTTACCCGACAAGGAATTTCGCTACCTTAGGACCGTTATAGTTACGGCCGCCGTTTACCGGGGCTTCGATCAATGGCTTCTCTTGCGATAACCACATCAATTAACCTTCCGGCACCGGGCAGGCGTCACACCGTATACGTCATCTTTCGATTTTGCACAGTGCTGTGTTTTTAATAAACAGTTGCAGCCACCTGGTATCTGCGACTGCCCATAGCTCCATCCGCAAGGGACTTCACCCCGGGCAGCGTACCTTCTCCCGAAGTTACGGTACCATTTTGCCTAGTTCCTTCACCCGAGTTCTCTCAAGCGCCTTGGTATTCTCTACCCGACCACCTGTGTCGGTTTGGAGTACGGTTGCTACTTACCTGAAGCTTAGAGGCTTTTCCCGGAAGCATGGCATCAATGACTTCACCACCTTGGTGGCTCGACATCGTGTCTCGGCCTTGATTTCCCGGATTTGCCTAAGAAATCAGCCTACGCACTTGAACCTGGACTACCATCGCCAGGCCCACCTAGCCTTCTCCGTCCCCCCATCGCAGTAAGCAGCAGTACGGGAATATTAACCCGTTTCCCATCGACTACGCCTTTCGGCCTCGCCTTAGGGGCCGACTTACCCTGCCCCGATTAACGTTGGACAGGAACCCTTGGTCTTCCGGCGAGGAGGTTTTTCACCCCCTTTATCGTTACTCATGTCAGCATTCGCACTTGTGATACCTCCAGCATGCCTCTCAGCACACCTTCAACAGCTTACACAACGCTCCCCTACCCAATATCCATAAGGACATTGCCGCAGCTTCGGTGTATCGCTTAGCCCCGTTACATCTTCCGCGCAGGCCGACTCGACCAGTGAGCTATTACGCTTTCTTTAAATGATGGCTGCTTCTAAGCCAACATCCTGGCTGTCTGAGCCTTCCCACATCGTTTCCCACTTAGCGATAACTTTGGGACCTTAGCTGGCGGTCTGGGTTGTTTCCCTCTCCACGACGGACGTTAGCACCCGCCGTGTGTCTCCCGGATAGTACTTACTGGTATTCGGAGTTTGCAAAGGGTTGGTAAGTCGGGATGACCCCCTAGCCTTAACAGTGCTCTACCCCCAGTAGTATTCGTCCGAGGCGCTACCTAAATAGCTTTCGGGGAGAACCAGCTATCTCCGAGTTTGATTGGCCTTTCACCCCTAGCCACAGGTCATCTCCTAACTTTTCAACGTTAGTGAGTTCGGTCCTCCAGTTGATGTTACTCAACCTTCAACCTGCCCATGGCTAGATCACTCGGTTTCGGGTCTAATGCTAGCAACTACACGCCCAGTTAAGACTCGGTTTCCCTACGGCTCCCCTATGCGGTTAACCTTGCTACTAACATTAAGTCGCTGACCCATTATACAAAAGGTACGCGGTCACCCCACAAAGGAGGCTCCCACTGCTTGTACGTAGACGGTTTCAGGTTCTATTTCACTCCCCTCACAGGGGTTCTTTTCGCCTTTCCCTCACGGTACTGGTTCACTATCGGTCAGTCAGGAGTATTTAGCCTTGGAGGATGGTCCCCCCATGTTCAGACAAGATATCACGTGTCCCGTCCTACTCGTTTTCACGACTAAGGCGCTGTCGGTTACGGGGCTATCACCCTTTATTGCCAGGTTTTCCAACCTGTTCACCTAACGCCTAAGCCGCTTAAGGGCTGCTCCGGGTTCGCTCGCCGCTACTGCCGGAATCTCAATTGATTTCTTTTCCTTCGGGTACTTAGATGTTTCAGTTCCCCGAGTTCGCCTCTTAGCGCTATGTATTCACGCTAAGATACCTGCTTATGCAGGTGGGTTTCCCCATTCGGAAATCCCAGACTCAAATGGCTTTTACTGCCTTATCTGGGCTTATCGCAAGTTAATACGTCCTTCATCGCCTCTGACTGCCAAGGCATCCACCGTCTACGCTTAGTCACTTAACCATACAACCCCAAGAGGTCTTTTTTGCTCGAGATTGCCTAAAAAAGAAATCTACGTCGCAAAACCACTGAGTGTTGAATCATCAACTAATTAAGGTTTTGTTTTTGCCGGACTCAAAATAGAGACTTTGCTTATCACTAAGACAAAGCCCAAGCACACTTGATTGTGTGAGTGACATTACATGTCACTGATTGAGAACTTTACTGTCATTCTTTAAGAATGACTTGTCAGCTTTCCAGATTGTTAAAGAGCATGTCGTTTATTGCTAAACCACGTTCTAAAGATTCTTAAGCAAAAACCTTTAAAGCGTGGTGGGCGATACCGGGCTCGAACCAGTGACCCCCTCCTTGTAAGGGAGGTGCTCTCCCAACTGAGCTAATCGCCCATCCTTCAGACTTGGTGGAGCTAGGCGGGATCGAACCGCCGACCTCTTGCATGCCATGCAAGCGCTCTCCCAGCTGAGCTATAGCCCCGCGTCTGAGAAATGGTGGGTTGTACAGGATTCGAACCTGTGACCAATTGATTAAAAGTCAACTGCTCTACCAACTGAGCTAACAACCCAAATGGCGTCCCATAGGGGAGTCGAACCCCTGTTACCGCCGTGAAAGGGCGGTGTCCTAGGCCTCTAGACGAATGGGACGCATCGATATGTTTGGGAACATATCCTCTTCAATACTTCAACCTATACAATCTGTGTGAACACTCGCAAGAATAGCGTCAGTAAGGAGGTGATCCAGCCCCAGGTTCCCCTAGGGCTACCTTGTTACGACTTCACCCCAGTCATGAACCACACCGTGGTAAACGCCCTCCCGAAGGTTAAGCTATCTACTTCTGGTGCAGCCCACTCCCATGGTGTGACGGGCGGTGTGTACAAGGCCCGGGAACGTATTCACCGCAGCATTCTGATCTGCGATTACTAGCGATTCCGACTTCATGGAGTCGAGTTGCAGACTCCAATCCGGACTACGACAAACTTTAAGGGATTCGCTTAACATCGCTGTCTCGCTGCCCTCTGTATCTGCCATTGTAGCACGTGTGTAGCCCTACTCGTAAGGGCCATGATGACTTGACGTCGTCCCCACCTTCCTCCGGTTTATCACCGGCAGTCTCCCTGGAGTTCCCGACATTACTCGCTGGCAAACAAGGATAAGGGTTGCGCTCGTTGCGGGACTTAACCCAACATTTCACAACACGAGCTGACGACAGCCATGCAGCACCTGTCTCAGCGCTCCCGAAGGCACTCCTCTATCTCTAAAGGATTCGCTGGATGTCAAGAGTAGGTAAGGTTCTTCGCGTTGCATCGAATTAAACCACATGCTCCACCGCTTGTGCGGGCCCCCGTCAATTCATTTGAGTTTTAACCTTGCGGCCGTACTCCCCAGGCGGTCTACTTAATGCGTTAGCTCCGAAAGCCAAAGTCTTAAACCTCAGCCTCCAAGTAGACATCGTTTACGGCGTGGACTACCAGGGTATCTAATCCTGTTTGCTACCCACGCTTTCGCATCTGAGCGTCAGTCTTTGTCCAGGGGGCCGCCTTCGCCACTGGTATTCCTTCAGATCTCTACGCATTTCACCGCTACACCTGAAATTCTACCCCCCTCTACAAGACTCTAGCCTGCCAGTTTCAAATGCGGTTCCGAGGTTGAGCCCCGGGCTTTCACATCTGACTTAACAAACCGCCTGCATGCGCTTTACGCCCAGTAATTCCGATTAACGCTTGCACCCTCCGTATTACCGCGGCTGCTGGCACGGAGTTAGCCGGTGCTTCTTCTGCAGCTAACGTCAAGCAATGCACGTATTAAGTACACTGCCTTCCTCACTGCTGAAAGTGCTTTACAACCCGAAGGCCTTCTTCACACACGCGGCATGGCTGCATCAGGGTCTCCCCCATTGTGCAATATTCCCCACTGCTGCCTCCCGTAGGAGTCTGGGCCGTGTCTCAGTCCCAGTGTGGCTGATCATCCTCTCAAACCAGCTAAGGATCGTCGCCTTGGTAAGCCATTACCCTACCAACTAGCTAATCCTAACTGGGCCCATCCCAACGCGATAGCTTACGTGTAGAGGCCACCTTTGGTCCCAGCTCGTAATGAACTAAGACATTATGCGGTATTAGCCGTCGTTTCCAACGGTTATCCCCCTCATCAGGGCAGGTTCCCAGCCGTTACTCACCCGTCCGCCGCTCGACGTCCAGTAAATCCACCGAAGCTTCAATACTGCCGTTTCCGCTCGACTTGCATGTGTTAGGCCTGCCGCCAGCGTTCAATCTGAGCCATGATCAAACTCTTCAATTAAAGTTTTTTTGTTCGCTTTCCTATAAAGGAAAGACAAACGGCTCGATAAATACTGTTTTGTTCGCCTCTTACGAGACAAACGAATTGACTGTGCTCCTGTTGGCATCCACTTTTAAAAAAGTGAAATCAAAACAGCTCAAGGCTGCACCAACATGAATTGGTCACTCAGTTCATCGAATAAATCTTTTTGTCTATTCTCAACGAGTGCCCACACAGATTGCATAGGTCAAATTGTTAAAGAGCGTGTCGATTTAGTGGTCGGCATTTCGTGACTTGCGTCTCATTGCCCCGTCGACAGGAAGCGCAGTATAGAGATTTCAGTTTTTCCCGCAACCCCTAAATATAAAAAAAATGCGCCTTGCGGTTTGTTTGTCTACAAAACAAACAAAAACCGTCAAGACGCCAAAGATTACCGTTCAATTAATGCTGATTCTGACGCTCTTCTGCCCGCTCTTTCGCGCGGCAATGTCGAATAGACGCCCACGCCATAAAGAAAAGTACAAAAGGGATGGCGCCAGCGGTCCATTCAGCCCACGTGTAGTAAGCCAATGTTTCAATAATGATGACATGGCCCAGAATCAGTAGGGCTGCGCAAATAATCGCAACGACCATCATGCTTAGCTCTGATTTCATCCTTTTCTCCCCCTAAAGTGTGTGCCTAGTTAGTGTATGCCTAGGGCCAGTGACGGGATTAGTACAAAGCCACCGCTATTTAGCTGTAACAGTATCGGCTATTGATAAAGATGAGAGCACAGTCGCAATCTGTGTAAGGCCGCTGTCAACGCTCGCTGGCGCATCAGCATCAACAGTCTCAGGTGCACTGATAGAGAAGTTTAAGCGGAAGCTGTCGTTAAACCGATCGTCAGTGGCAAACAAAGCGCCCGGTGCGAGTGTAATGCCATATGGCAGGAGTTCTCGAAATAGCTGGCGAGTGTCCATGCCATTATTCAGTGTGACCCATAAGAAGTAGCCACCTTGAGGGTCGGTGATCGATGCACTCGTCGGCAAAATACGACGCAGACTGTCACGTACCGCGTGTTTACGCTGTAACAAGGCAGTGCGCAAACGGCGCAGGTGTGCGTCATATCCACCCTGCTGCAAATAATGCGCGATAGCGAGCTGGTTAGGAGCACCCACAGATAAACTGGACACATACTGTCGCTTTTCAATTTGTGTGGCATAACATCCTGCCGCCACCCAACCGACCCTGAAACCAGGCGCTAACTGTTTCGAAAACGACCCACAATGCAAAACCAGCCCTTGGCTGTCATAACACTTCAGTGGCATGGGGCGTGATTCAGAGAAAAAGAGCTCACCATAGACATCGTCTTCTATTAGAGGGACTTGGTGACGCGCGAGCAGTGATACCAGTGCTGGTCTATCTTTTTCAGGAATCGATGCCCCCGTTGGGTTATGAAAGTTACTCATCAGCCAGCAAGCAGCTACGTGGTGAGTACTCAACGCAGCTTCAAGCGCGTTTATATTCACTCCCGTTTCAGGATCAACCGGCACGGGCACGGGTTCCAGTTGCAACCGCTCAAGGGTTTGCAGCACCCCATAAAAGGCTGGCGCTTCGATGATCACTTTATCCCCGGGCTGAGTCAGGGCCGCCAGTGATAGGCTTAACGCTTCGATGGCACCATTGGTGATGATGATCTCATCCATCGCCACTTTTATTCCTTGCCGCAGATAGCGCTGCGCAATCATGCGACGAAAGCCTTCATCGCCGGGAGGAAGCATGGTGAGATAATCTGGATGCGATGATTGACGAAGGACTCGTGCCATCGCCCGCCCTAACGCTTGCATGGGAAATAGCGTGGGATCAGGGAACGCCGAGCCGAACGGAAAGCACGAGCCTGACTTGCTCGCACTGATCACATCAAAGACATCTTGATGCGCCTGCAGCCAATGAGAGTCTGCTTGAGGACGCGCCAAAGAGTCGGAGGACAATTGATTGTAATGCGGACGCACAAAGTATCCAGCTCTGGGGCGAGCCTCAACCCAGCCATCCGCTTCTAACTGCTCATAAGCGCGCATGACAGTCATTGGGCTAACATGTTGGAGGCGGCTCATCTCACGAACGGAAGGGATCCGCTCACCGGCTTGCCACACCCTTTGATCGATTTGCGTTTTTACCCAAACGGCGATGTCTTGATAGCGAACTTGCACCATACCACTCCCTGTGACAACCACGGCTCGATAATACCTTGCCGTGTTCGCTTTGCCTTGCGCGATACCCGAGGATTGTGAAGTCATCACGATTCAGGCGACATAAACGAAAAAAGCCCCTGTCTTTCGACAGGGGCTTTTTTGGGATTTGGTGCCGAGAGAGGGACTTGAACCCTCACACCCGTTAAGGCGGCGGATTTTGAATCCGCTGCGTCTACCAATTCCGCCATCTCGGCAAGTGCTGGCAATTATACGTACCACCCTTTCGAGTGCAAGCATTAAAAAACAAAAAATGTTTGTTCGCGCTATTTTTAACCAGTTCGCGGTTAAATACATCAAAGATGGTGTAATCATGAGCAAACGACATCGCAAAACCGCCCTATCAGCTTACTCACCTAAACAGTGAATGTGCTAGGCTAGCGGCGACTTTGATACTTGGATGTAGCTAAACCATGCAGACTTCTTCTATTGCATGCCCAACCGCCGGTTTTTTTCGCCGTCTTGCTGTTTGGGTTTATGATCTTTTGATTGTTGCCGCATTACTTATGCTTGCGGGCGGCGCGGTGATGGCAGCATTGGCTATCGCACAAGCGCTCGGGATGTCGATGACACCTTATCAAGATGCCAGTGATTTCCTCACCCATCACCCAATCGCGCAGCCTCTTTACACCGCCTATCTCGCCTGTGTGATTTGCGGGTTCTACGGCTACTTCTGGTGTAAAGCCGGTCAGACGCTGGGGATGCGGGCCTGGCGCCTGCGCATTCAAAATACTGACGGTAGTAATATTCGCCCTACACAAGCACTGATCCGTCTTGCGACAGCCTGCTTTGGGCTCGGTAACCTTATCGTGATTTTCGATAAGAACAACCGCGCGTTTCAAGATCACTTCGCAGAGTGCGACATGATCGTATTACCGAAGCCCGCCAAAACCCCGAAAAGAAAGAAACAATAGCTATTATTGGGAAGGCTGCAGTGCCTTCCTCTTTTCTTCAACAATTCTATCGCAATCTCTAAATTTGATATAAAACAAAAAAACAGCGAGTTTTTAATCCTGCGACATTTTTACTTAATCTGCTTTTTATTCACCACACCTATCGAGTAAATGTGACTAATTACGCAGTCTATTCACATAGAAAAGTCATGATAGCTTAGTGGTTAGCGGTTAAACCAAACTTAAAACAATAAAAACCCACTTCACCATCATACTAAGAACATTCTGAGTGATATATCTAAGCACGCAAACTAAACAGCCATTCACTTTTAACCTGCTCATCAATTAAGCGACAGCATACAGTCCCTTTCTTTTGTGAGATATCACTAAGAACTATTCACGGATGCACTTTTACAATAAAGAAAAAGCCACTGACGACGGCAGATAAGAACAACGAAAATAACGTGAAACTTAAAAGAGTTACCTCAACACGTGTAGTGCCCTATTTTATTGCACTCAGAAGAGGTATGAGGAGATAGTATGAGTACCCAAAGTGTTCCTGAAAAAAAAGGTTGGTTCGCCAATCTGAAATTCCCATCCGCCTATACCATATTGTTCATTCTGATTGCCTTGGTCGCCGCGCTTAGTTGGATAGTACCTGCCGGTCAGTACGAACGAGAATATAACGCCGAACTCGGCCGAGATGTGCCTGTATCAGGCACCTACCACCAAGTAGAGAGTAACCCTCAAGGCGTGGTCGACGTGCTGCTAGCCCCCATTGACGGTTTTTATAACCACGAAACCTATGAAGCGGCCGCCATTGATGTCTCACTCTTCATCCTCATTATTGGTGGTTTTTTAGGTCTGGTGACCAAAACCGGTGCCATTGATGCAGGGATTGAGCGGGTGACCAAACGCTTAGAAGGACGCGAAGAGTGGATGATCCCTATCCTAATGGGCCTCTTTGCCGCGGGCGGTACGATTTACGGGATGGCCGAAGAGTCCTTGCCTTTTTATACCCTACTCGTCCCTGTGATGATGGCGGCACGCTTTGACCCTGTGGTAGCAGCGGCTACCGTACTCCTTGGTGCCGGTATTGGTACTTTAGGATCAACCATCAACCCGTTTGCAACTGTCATTGCCGCGAATGCCGCCGGTATCCCTTTTACCGATGGTATTCTGTTACGCCTCGCTATCCTGGCCATTGGCTGGCTTATCTGTGTTACCTATGTGATGCGTTATGCCCGCAAAGTGCGCGCCGACCAGAGCCAATCCATTGTTTATGATCAGTTTGAGAGCAATAAAAAACACTTCCTTGGCGATCATGACGAAACACAAACGCTTGCTTTCACTACCACGCGTAAAGTGATCTTAGGCATTTTTGCTGCCGCGTTTGCCGTGATGATCTATGGCGTATCCTCGCTAGGATGGTGGATGGCCGAGATCTCTGCCGTTTTCCTCGGTGCTGCGATTATTATTGGTCTGATTGCACGTATGAGTGAAGAAGAGATCACCACCAGCTTTATTGATGGCGCACGAGACCTTCTGGGGGTGGCCCTTATCATCGGTATTGCCCGCGGTATCGTGGTGATAATGGATAAAGGCATGATCACAGATACCATCTTAAACAGTGCTGAAGGTATGGTGACTGGGCTATCGTCTTTTGTTTTTATCAACGTTATGTATTGGCTGGAAGTCTTGCTGTCTTTCTTGGTGCCATCGTCATCTGGTTTGGCAGTCCTCACCATGCCTATCATGGCGCCACTGGCTGACTTTGCAAACGTTGGGCGCGAGTTAGTCGTAACCGCTTATCAATCTGCATCCGGTGTCGTCAACCTCGTCACCCCAACCTCCGGCGTGGTGATGGGTGGCCTTGCGATCGCTCGCGTTCCCTATGTTAAATGGATCAAATGGGTGGCGCCTTTACTCGGTATTCTTACCATCATGATTATGATCATGCTCAGTGTAGGTGTCATGCTATAACCCCTATTGATACACCGACTAGCGCGCTCACGTATTCGTCAGCGCGCTTTTTTACGTCTGCCACTCCCTGGCTCAGCCATGCTTCACCACGCTGATATATTCCTATTCTCTTCTCATAACAACATAGCACCGTATTTCTCTTTTTTACACCGTTCCGTTACCGGTATAAAACGGACATCCGCCATCCGGACACAAAATACAGTTATTTTACACTTTTAACAAAAAACGTATTTATATCGACATCAATCACAGTTTTGAGGAAAAAAACGGCTTTATTTGTTAACAAAGAAAAAATAGAAAGATAGCCATTCACTTATTACGCATACCCTCATCATTCAAAGTAATACTGATTGGCATAAAAAAGAAAATAGATCCGCATTAACAAAGGGAAATTAAAAAATATTTCGTTAGACACTCACAATTCCTGCTTAATTATTAAAAAACCAAAAAACCTCATGCCATAAATACCATTAACACAGGGTAAAAAAGGCAAAATACAATGTTTTAATTCACTGTGATCTAACTTCAAGAATACCCCAGACACCGCGTTAGAATGAATCTGTACCCAATAATACATCTGCACTTTTTATTCATCCCTTCCGATAAAAAGCCAAGCAGAGATATACGGAGAAAGAAAGATGAACAACTTCTATGTCGGCTCTGAAATTGGTCAATTACGTACCGTGATGCTGCATCGTCCTGAGCGTGCGCTCACCCACTTAACACCATCAAACTGTCATGACTTACTGTTTGATGATGTTCTGTCCGTTGAACGTGCAGGTGAAGAGCATGACAAATTTGCTCAAACCCTACGTGATCAAGGCGTTGAAGTCCTCCTGCTCCAAAATCTACTGGCTGAGACTCTAGATGTACCTGAAGCCAAAGACTGGCTGATGAACCTAAAAATCTCGGATTATACCTTCGGCCCTTCGTTTGCTAATGACATCCGTTGCTATTTGAATGACTTACCTCACCATGAACTCGCGTCGATGTTCTTAGGCGGATTGGCCTACTCTGAGCTGCCAATCGCAACAACCTCTATGTTGCAAGCCATGCACGCACCGTCCGACTTTATTATTGATCCACTCCCCAACCACCTATTCACCCGCGATACCTCCTGCTGGGTTTACGGTGGTGTATCAATTAACCCAATGGCGAAACCCGCGCGTAAACGTGAAACCAATCATCTTCGCGCCATTTATAAATGGCACCCTCGCTTTGCGAACGGTGACTTTATTACCTACTTCGGCGGCGAAAATATCGACTATGACAACGCCACCATTGAAGGCGGCGATGTTACCGTCCTCGGCAAGGGCGTGGTGCTTATCGGTATGTCCGAGCGCACAACCCCACAAGGGGTAGAAAACTTGGCTTCTAGCTTATTTAGACACGGCCAAGCCAAACAAGTGATTGCGATGGAGCTACCGAAACACCGCTCTTGCATGCACCTTGATACCGTGATGACCCATATGCGCGAAGATACCTTCTCGGTATACCCAGAAGTGATCCGTAAAGACATCAAATGCTGGAGCCTCACCGGTGATCGCACCGGCAAGCTAAACGTTCGCGAAGAGGATTACTTCCTGACCGCGATTGAAAAAGGACTGGATGTTGGTCCACTAAATCTGATCACCACAGGGGGTGACAGCTTCGAAGCCGAACGCGAACAGTGGAATGATGCTAACAACGTACTGACTGTCCGTCCTGGCGTAGTCGTGGGTTATGAACGCAACACCTATACCAATGAAAAATATGATAAAGCGGGTATCACTGTGTTGTCGATTCCTGGTGACGAATTAGGTCGCGGTCGTGGCGGAGCACGCTGCATGAGCTGCCCAATCCATCGTGACGGCATCTAATCGCCTTGTTGGGCTGAGCAAGTAGCTCAGCCCCCACCGACTGTAGAGAGTATTAAGTATGAAAAAACAAACTGTGGTGGTGGCACTCGGAGGCAATGCACTCCTTCGCCGGGGTGAGCCTTTAGAAGCTGACATTCAACGCGCCAATATTGCCAAAGCAGCAAAAACCATTGCAGCGATTGGCGAACAATACAACGTGGTGCTCGTGCACGGTAATGGTCCACAGGTTGGCCTACTCGCCTTACAGGGGCTGGAGTATAAATCCGTCACGCCATATCCACTTGACGTTCTCGGTTCAGAAACCCAAGGCATGATTGGCTACATGTTAATGCAAGAGCTGCATAACTTAGCCCCCGAGCAACACGTTTCTTGCATGCTCACGCAAATGACCGTCGATCCAAATGATCCCGCGTTTGCCAATCCCACCAAGCCCATTGGTCCCGTTTACGACCAACAAGAGGCCTCGGCGCTGGCTGAAAAATACGGCTGGGATATCAAACCAGATGGCCAATATTATCGTCGTGTTGTACCCAGCCCACAACCAACCGGCATTGTGGAAGATGACGCCATCGCTAGCCTGATTGCGCAAGGACACCTTGTGATTTGTACCGGTGGTGGCGGCATTCCTGTGATTCAAGAGGGGAATCAGCTTAAAGGGATTGAGGCTGTGATTGATAAAGACATGTCAGCGGCTTTCCTTGCTCGTCAAATCAATGCCGATGCTTTGCTGATTTTGACCGATGCCGACGCGGTGTATTTGGACTATGGCCAACCCACCCAACGCGCATTGGCAGATACCACCCCTGATGATCTGAGCCAATACACCTTCGACGCTGGCTCCATGGGACCCAAAATTGACGCGTCCTGCGAATTTATCCGTCAAGGCGGAAAACTGGTTGGCATCGGTGCCTTAGAGGATGGTCTTGCTATTCTTGCCGGCCAAGCCGGTACACGTATTCGTGCCCAAGCAGTCAATAACAACAATATTTCTCACGGCCAACCTGCACCAGCGCAAGCCTGAGACCAATAACGAGAGGATTACCCACTATGGCATTTAACCTACGTAACCGTAACTTCCTAAAGCTGCTGGACTTCACACCCCGTGAGATCCAACACTTTATCGACATGGCCATTGAACTCAAAAAAGCCAAATACAATGGCTATGAAACCCCACGTTTAAAAGGCAAAAATATCGCGCTGATATTTGAAAAGTCGTCGACTCGTACCCGCTGTGCGTTTGAAACCGCCGTGTTCGACCAAGGCGGACAAGTCAGCTATATCGGCCCAACAGGCTCTCAAATTGGCCACAAAGAATCCATGAAAGATACAGCCCGTGTGCTTGGTCGCATGTATGACGGCATTGAATACCGTGGCTTTGGCCAAGCGATTGTTGAAGAGCTGGGCGAATATGCTGGTGTGCCGGTCTGGAACGGGTTAACCACCGAGTTTCACCCCACCCAAATTTTGGCGGATTTGATGACCATGATTGAACATGGTCGTGGAAAACAGCTTCACGAAATGCGCTTTGCGTACCTCGGTGATGCCCGAAACAACATGGGCAACTCTCTGATGGTCGGTGCGGCTAAAATGGGGATGGATATTCGTCTAGTGGCGCCAAAAGCATTCTGGCCCGAAGAAGAGCTGGTTGCACAATGCCGCGCGATCGCTGAACAAACGGGCGCACGCATTACCCTCACCGAGGACGTGCAGGAAGGTGTCAAAGACTGTGATTTCTTGTACACCGACGTGTGGGTATCTATGGGTGAATCCAAAGAAGCATGGGATGAGCGTGTCGCATTGATGAAGCCTTACCAAGTCAATATGGACGTGGTCAAAGCAACCGGCAATCCACACGTAAAATTCATGCATTGCTTACCTGCTTTCCACAACAACGAAACCACCGTGGGTGCGGAAATCGAAGCCAAATATGGCTTAAAAGGCCTTGAAGTGACAGAAGATGTCTTCGAGTCCGACTATTCAATTGTCTTTGATGAAGCAGAAAATCGCCTGCACACCATCAAAGCGGTCATGGTTGCCACGCTCGGCGACTGATCCACGCGCCGGGTGCCTATGCATCCGGCGTCTATTCTTTGCGTCAAGCAGTGACCATCATCAAGGTTTGCCCCCGCCAACACTGATACTATGCGTTTAAAATCACCAGAAAGCAGTGAAATTCACTATTTTCGAGGTTAATAGCCATCGATTATAAAGGAGTGACCGGTGAGTGATTATGCAATTCCGTCGGTGACAGCCTCCAATCCGGAGGAGAATATCCTCTCAGCCTGCCGGCATTTATTACAAACTCAAAGCTTTACCACCCAAGACGAAGTGCGTCAGCAGTTGGTCCAACTGGGGTATCTCGACGTCAGCCAATCTACCGTCTCTCGTTTGCTCTCCAAACTTGGAGTGGCAAAGATCCCCAATGCACATGGACAGAAGGTGTATTCGATCAGTGGCGATATTGAGCCCGTTTACGCAGTGTCATCGGTGGGATCTCAAATTGATGAAATCACGTGCAGTCATGCCATGGTGGTGATCAAAACTCACCCTGGTGGTGCGCAGTTGATCGCGCGCTTAATCGATCTAAATCGTCACCCTGCGATTTTAGGCACGGTAGGCGGTAACGACACGATTTTCGTTGCACCTCGCCGTGTGAGCGAGTTGAACTTATGCGAAAAAGCAGTACGAGAACGTCTGGCAAGCGAGTAAGTACTTTACCTCGCCGCGCAACCGTTGCAGACTATTAACGTCGCTTTTTTAACAAAGGAACACAGCATGACCCAAGTACTGCAAACTGAGCAGGCACCTGAAGCTATTGGCCCATATTCACAGGGTGTCGATCTCGGCAACATGGTACTGACTTCCGGTCAGATCCCTGTCAATCCAGTGACTGGTCAAATTTCACCAGAGATCACTGCACAAACACGCCAATCACTCGATAACGTTAAAGCCGTTGTTGAAGCGGCGGGCCTCAAAGTGAATGACATTGTTAAACTGACTGTCTTCGTTAAAAACCTTGAGGACTTTGCGGAAATCAATAAAGTCTACGGCGCTTTCTTTGATGAGCACGGCGTAGAAAACTATCCCGCCCGTTCTTGTGTGGAAGTTGCTCGCCTTCCTAAAGATGTAGATATTGAGATTGAAGGGATTGCGGTGCGTCACGCGTAACCTATGCCCTTGCATACAAGAAAGCGGCGTTTGACGCCGCTTTTTTTATGCTTCGTCACACCTAAGCCATAGCATGCGCCGGCGTCATCGCACAAATGTGAGCAAATACCTGTGAGAACCAAGCCGTAAATTGCTCCGGCGAGTCCGCCAGTGCGGCTTGTATATCTTGCTCCGACCACCAGCGACAATCCGATACCTCATCCGGGTTTAAGATCGTCTCCACATGATTCACTTCACACGCAATCACCTGATCCCACTCGTGCTCAACCAGACCGTTATCCAGTTCAGCACGGTAGATAAAGACAGGCCCCATGGCGAAATCAAGCGGACGTGCAATACCAAGCTCTTCATATAAACGCCGCTTGGCCGCGGCAGCCACAGGTTCATCTTTTTTGGGGTGCGAGCAGCAGGTATTGGTCCATAACCCACCGCTGTGATATTTGCTGTCAGCACGACGCTGAAGCAAGAACTCACGCTCACCGTCTTGGTTAAGACGGTATAACATGAGCGAAAAGGCCGAGTGCAGCCATCCTTGCTGGTGGGCCTCCAACTTTTCAGCGGTCCCCTTGGGTTCACCCTCAGGTGACACCAAGACCACATGGTGACGCTGGGTTGGGGTCATGAGACACTCCTCAATTATGCAGACTGCTTATTACGCTCAGCCACTTCCGCATCCAACTGCTCAAGTTTCGCTTTCATCAGTTGATGACAGTGTGCAGCAAGTTCGCGCACATTCTCTTTACTGTAGCCCTCGACCGATATCGGTGCCATCACTTCCACAATCACATGACCGTTGTTCCAACGGTTCGCTTTGCAATGATGGGTCGAGCTACATACCACCGGCACCAGCGGCACTTGTGCGCCAATGGCGGCATGGAATGCGCCCGTTTTAAACGGCAATAAGCCGCGGCCACGCGAACGTGTTCCCTCTGGGAATAACCATACGCATAATTGCTTCTCACGGATCTTTTCAATCACTTGAGCAATAGTTCCCATCGCTTTACTGCGGTTAGCGCGATCAATCAATACGTTACCGGTAAGCCAATACAGCTGACCAAAAATCGGGATCCACAACAGGCTTTTTTTGCCCACAGTGACCGCGCCCGGCATCAGTGCATTCGAGAGCGTGACCATGTCCCAGTTACTTTGGTGGTTAGCAATACACACACTCGCGCCCGGTTCACGTGGTGCGCCCTCGGCAAAGCGCAGCTCTACCTTGGTACCAAATAAGCCAGATAGACGACCAAACCATTTACTAATCTGGTAGCAGTTGCGTGGGTTACGTGGACTGAGCAGGCAATACAGCCCACCAAACACAAATAGCAAGATTGCGACAATCAGTACGGCAATCAGCCGTAACACAATAATCATTTCTCTCTCCAAAAGAGCAGACTGTCAAAGGCGAGTCAGTATACGGATTCGGAACAAAAATGCACCTAGTGAAAAAACGCACCTTCCAAAGAAGGTGCGTTCATCGGACTAGCTGTCTTGCTCGTCAATATGGATTTCTACCGCGGAGACCCGTTGCAGGCCTCTTGGCAGCATGCTGCCACGACGACCCCGTTCACCACGGAAGTTGTCGAGATCGGCCGCTTTTAAGGTCAACTTACGCTTGCCTGCATGCAGGGTCACGCCTGCTCCTTGCGGTAAGACATGTAACTGACTGAGCACCTCATCACGTGATTTGGCGCGCGCACCAGGGATATTGATGATCTTGTTTCCTTTACCTTTGCCCAACTGTGGCAAATCATGGATAGGGAATACCAACATCCTTCCCTCATTGGAAATGGCCAAGATCTGATCCGTTTCTAAGTCGTGAATACGGCGAGGCGGCATCACTTCGGCATGCTCAGGCACAGTTAACAGCGCTTTACCACTACGGTTTTTCGACAGCATGTCTGCCTGTTTACACACAAAGCCATAGCCTGCATCCGAGGCAAGTAACGTCAGTTGGCTTTCATCCGCCATCATCACATGACGAATCGACGAGCCTGGGGTGATATTGATACGGCCCGTAATCGGTTCACCCTGACTGCGCGCCGACGGCAAGGTGTGCGATTCAATGGCATAGCTACGTCCGTCTGACCCCAAGAACACCGCAGGTTGATTGCTCTTGCCCGGCGCCGCATCGAGAAACTTGTCTCCCGCTTTATAGTTAAGCCCAGCCGCATCAACATCGTGCCCCTTGGCATGACGAATCCACCCTTTTTCCGACAGCACCACGGTAATCGGCTCACTGGGGATCAAATCACGCTCCGTCATGGCTTTGGCTTCTTCACGTTCCACCAACGGCGAGCGTCGATCATCACCGTACTTTTCGGCATCGGCGAGGATCTCTTTTTTGATCAAGGTATTCAACCGACGCTCTGAGCCTAACAGGGTTTGCAACTTGTCCCGCTCTTTGCTGAGCTCATCTTGCTCACCACGGATTTTGATCTCTTCGAGTTTAGCCAATTGACGCAGTTTGATCTCTAGAATCGCTTCCGCTTGCTTCTCACTAAGCCCAAAGCGCTTGATCAGTTCTGCCTTTGGATCATCCTCACTGCGGATGATTTCAATCACCTCATCAATATTGAGGTACGCGACCAATAAGCCCTCAAGAATGTGCAAACGCGCCAACACCTTCTCGAGGCGATACTCCAAGCGACGACGCACCGTATCCCGACGGAACGTCAACCACTCCGACAGGATCATTTGCAGCCCTTTTACTTGCGGGCGCGCATCGAGGCCGATCATATTGAGGTTAACGCGATAGTTTTTCTCAAGATCCGTTGACGCGAATAAGTGATTCATCAACTGATCACTATCAACTCGGTTAGAGCGCGGCACCACCACGATACGTGTCGGGTTTTCGTGGTCAGACTCATCACGCAAGTCATCGACCATCGGCAGTTTTTTCGCCCGCATTTGGTTGGCGATTTGCTCGAGTAACTTGGCGCCAGAGACTTGATGAGGCAGTGCTGTGATCACAATGTCGCCGCTTTCTTTGTGCCAACGAGCTCGCATCTTGATGCTGCCACGACCACTGGTATAGAGCTTTTTCAGCTCGTGATGAGGCGTAATGACTTCTGCTTCAGTCGGATAATCCGGCCCTTTAACGTATTCCATCAGGCCATCCAGATCGATACTGGGTTTATCAATCATCGCCGCCAGCGCGTTAGCAAGTTCGCGCGCATTGTGCGGGGGAATATCGGTGGCCATACCAACCGCAATCCCGGTCACCCCATTGAGAAGAATATGAGGAAGACGCGCAGGTAAGGTTTTCGGCTCTTTCATGGTGCCATCAAAGTTTGGCACCCAATCCACGGTTCCTTGTCCTAGCTCTTGTAAGAGGACTTCCGAGAAGCGCGACAGGCGTGATTCGGTATAACGCATCGCCGCGAACGATTTGGGATCGTCCGGCGCCCCCCAGTTACCTTGACCATCCACCAGCGGATAACGATAAGAGAAGGGTTGCGCCATCAATACCATGGCTTCATAGCAGGCAGAATCACCATGAGGGTGATACTTACCGAGCACGTCCCCAACGGTACGCGCTGATTTTTTATATTTGGCGGAGGCAGACAGCCCCAGCTCAGACATTGCATAAATAATTCGGCGCTGTACCGGTTTTAATCCGTCACCGATAAACGGCAGCGCACGGTCCATGATGACGTACATCGAGTAGTTGAGGTAAGCATCCTCTGTAAACTTGCGCAAGGCAAGCTGCTCGACGCCATCATAAGTCACCTCTGTCATGCTGATAGTATCCCGTTATATTTGTTTAAATCTCGGTCAGCTCGGCCATGTCGCCTTTTTGCTGCAACCAGTTACGACGATCTTCTGCCCGTTTTTTACCTAGCAGCATGTCCATCATTAATTGGGTTTGCTCAGGATCATCAATCGTCAGTTGCACCAAACGGCGTGTATTTGGATCCATCGTGGTTTCACGCAGTTGCAAAGGGTTCATTTCCCCCAGCCCTTTAAAGCGCTGTACGTTGATTTTTCCGCGTTTATTACTTAATCGTTCAAGGATGCCTGCTTTCTCGTCTTCATCGAGGGCGTAAAAGACTTCTTTTCCGCAATCAATACGGTATAAAGGCGGCATCGCAACATACACGTGCCCTGCTTCGACTAGGGCACGGAAATGCTGCACAAACAACGCACATAACAGCGTCGCAATATGTAGACCATCAGAATCCGCATCGGCGAGAATGCAGACTTTATCGTAGCGCAATCCGGACAGATCACCGGAGTCGGGGTCTATCCCTAGCGCCACCGAAATATCATGCACCTCTTGGGAGGCGAGGACTTGGTCAGCTGATACTTCCCACGTATTAAGAATTTTACCGCGTAGCGGCATCACCGCCTGAAACTCACGATCACGGGCCTGTTTCGCTGAGCCACCTGCCGAGTCACCCTCCACCAAAAAGAGTTCGGTGCGACTGGAATCTTGCATCGCGCAGTCTGTCAGCTTACCGGGCAACGCTGGCCCCGAGGCGACCTTTTTCCGTACCACCTTTTTCGCAGCGCGCATACGGCGATGGGCGCTGGCAATGCACACCTCAGCCAAACGCTCGGCCAAGTGAGGACGCTCGTTCAGCCACAAGCTAAAGGCATCTTTGACCACGCCAGACACAAAGGCCGCACATTGACGTGAGGACAAACGCTCTTTCGTTTGGCCGGCAAATTGCGGGTCTTGGATTTTCACTGATAAGACGTATGCACAGCGCTCCCAAATATCATCCGCGGTGAGCTTCACACCACGAGGCAATAGGTTGCGGAACTCGCAGAACTCGCGCATCGCTTCCAGCATACCTTGGCGCAAGCCATTGACATGGGTGCCACCTTGCGGCGTCGGAATCAAGTTAACATAGCTTTCAGTGGTTAATTCACCGCCTTCCGGTAACCAAATCACCGCCCAATCGACCGCTTCATTTTTGCCACTGAACTCACCGACAAAGGGGGTTTCAGGCAATAATTCAAAGCCCTTCACACTGTCGGCAAGATAGTCTTTTAGGCCCGCTTCGTAGCACCAGCTAATGGTTTCATCGGTATTTTTATCGGTGAAATTGATGGTTAAGCCCGGGCAAAGGACAGCTTTGGCTTTTAATATGGTTTTTAAGCGCGACAGCGAGAATTTACCGGAATCGAAAAACTGACTGTCCGGCCAAAAGTGCACCCGCGTGCCACGGTTGCGTCGTCCGCACGTGCCTGTCACGGTCAAGTCTTGCACTTTGTCGCCGTTTTCAAAGGCGATGTCATAGACTTGCCCATCGCGCTTGACCGTGATCTCAACACGACGAGACAAGGCGTTAACCACAGAGATCCCGACCCCGTGCAAACCACCACTAAATTGATAGCTTTTGTTGGAGAACTTGCCGCCAGCGTGAAGCTTACAGAGGATCAGCTCAACCCCAGACACCCCTTCTTCTGGGTGAATATCTACAGGCATCCCACGGCCATCATCAATCACTTCTAATGATTGGTCGGCATGAAGGATCACATCGATTTTACTCGCGTGGCCGGCAAGGGCTTCGTCGACACTGTTATCGATAACTTCTTGCCCTAAATGGTTAGGGCGACTGGTATCTGTGTACATACCCGGGCGTCGGCGCACTGGCTCGAGCCCGTTGAGGACTTCTATCGATCCTGCGTTATAACTTTGCTCTGTCATAATCGATTGGCTTAATAAATGTGATGACATGGTCAGCAAGGGGGCCTAGCTTGTCAAGCTCCGCCCCCTGTTACCGCGAGTTTATGTGAACTGCCATCCGCCTCGTACGCCGCCATGTTCAGACGAGACAAGGTTTGCCTAAGACGTTGGCAATAAAAGGAGGCTACAATCCAAGGAACTGGATAATGTCGGCGCAGTAGCGTTCAAAGCCAACAAAACTATGATCGCCCTCTGGCTCAACCGTTTGTCGACTGGCACTAAATTTCTCAACCGCTTGACGATAGTCGAGCACTTCATCCCCCATTTGCTGCAGCAGCCAAAATTGCGAAGGGTGCGTCAAGGTAGGCACATCCAGCGTGCGCAGCGCCAAAATATCGTCAGCATCGAGATGATAGCGCTCATGGGTGTAAGGGTTCATCTGCTCGCCGATATAATCTTGCAATAACTCATATGGGCGTACTGCGGGATTGACCAACACCGCCGGTATATCATAGCGCTCACTGAGCCAAGTGGCGAGAAATCCCCCCAGTGAACTACCAACGAGCCCCAGCTGGTGGGTGGCACCATAGGTATCGACCAACTCAGTCAACAGGTTCACGGTGGGTTCTGGGTGGCTCGGCAGTTGCGGGACGAGCACCTGAATATCCGGACGCATTGTTTGACAATACGCCCGCATTTGTCGTGCTTTTAACGACTGCGGAGAACTATTAAAGCCATGGAGATAAAGCAGTGCTGAGGCCATTGGGTTAGTATCCACTGGAGTCAAAATCAGGACGGAACTGTTGCCCCGTCACACGTTCAACTTGGCTCTCAATCCGTCCATCACTGTACAAATCTAACCAGCGCCAGCCGGGGTTTTGATTATCCAATGCAAAGTCATGCGAGTCCGGCATAAATTGGATACAAGTTGACGGCGATGCCATAACTTGTACACCTTGATGGCGAACATTCAGCGCTTGGTGAATGTGTCCACACACCACGGCTTTTGCCTGTGGGTGTGCCGCCATGATCTGCCAAAACCGCTCGCGGTTAACCAACTTGTGTTGATCGAGCCAAGTACTGCCGGCCTCTAGCGGATGATGATGCAATAACACCAGTGCATGGCGCTGTGGGTACTCACTTAAGTGCTGATCTAACAGGCGTAACTGTTCGCTAGATAATTCACCATGTGGCACGCCCGACACTTGGCTGTCGAGTAATATCATTTGCCAGTGCTCGCCAAGCAACACTTGTGAACAATGCGACAACGAGCCAGATTGCAATACCGAACGCATCTCGGGTTGAAAGTCATGGTTTCCCGGCAGCCAAAAACAGGGTTGCTGCCAACGCTGAATTCCATCTACAAAGCGGCGATAAGATAACGCTGAGTGATCTTGAGATAAATCGCCGGTCGCAATAATGGCGTCAAAGGTACGTTGTGTGGCGCTTATCGCATCAAGCACCGCATGATAACTATGCAGTGTATTAATACCCAGCAAACTGCCCTGTTCGTCCGCGAACAGGTGCGTGTCGGTGATTTGCAGGAGACGAATACAATCGCCGTTCGCGTTCTCAATCTGGCAAGGCTGCAACGTTGAAAATACCTTTGCTGGTTTAGTTTAACGATGATTTATACACGGAGTCTGAGGCGGTCACGCCGCGGCGCAAACAGTGCGCCAGCCAATCAGACAAAAATGCATTAACCTGATGTTTTTCATTGCGCTGATGCATGCGCGGATTCGGATAATCATAACGCGGTTTTAGCCGTGAAATCTGCTGCGTGGTACACACTTCAGCAACACGTGCATCATGGTATAGACGCACGGTTAAATTCGCGCGTAAGTAGTCGGGCGCTTGGCCTTTGCCGAGCTGGGCAATGTCCAGTAAGGTGGTGTAACGGGTTGACTCACGGACAACCAACGCATACTCCTGCCCTTGAATATCGTATCGACACACTTGCCCCACCTCGTCGCGTTTAGGCATTAAACGGACAAGTTTGGCGTAGTTAGTTTCATACAGGCGCATCATCGCCGGTAAGTCGACTCGATAATCTGTTTTCACACACACCTACTGTTTATTGATTGTTTTGTTCATTATAGCTTTGACGTAACCGACTAGCATTGAGTTCCAACCATTGCAGCGCAATGATGGATGCCGCGTTTTCAATCTCGCCATCGACGACCTTTTGATACGCCTGTTGACGTGAGAATCGATGAACCAAGATATCTTCATTTTCGGTTGCCAATCCGTGCACGCCAGCCGCTTCAGACGCATCGACAATCGCCACAAAGACCTCTAGTTGTTCCGAGCAGCCGCCGGAGCTGGATAAATAGCGAGTCACTCGCTCCATCTGCTGCAATAAAAGGCCGGCTTCTTCCCGTGCCTCGCGATGTGCCACTTGCTCGGGAGACTCTTGCTTATCCATCATGCCCGCAACAATCTCAAGCTGCCATGGCGAAGCCCCTGCTGCCATCGCACCGACACGAATTTGTTCTAGCATAACCACTTCGTCACGCACAGGGTCATAGGGAAGTACTGCCACCGCATGACCACGCTCAAACAACTCGCGAACCACGGTGCCACTCCAACCGCCTTTAAACAATCGGTGACGAAACTGATAGCGATGAATTGAGAAAAAACCTTGATAGCATGGTGAGATATCTTCAATCACAATGTCTTCACGGCCAAACTGACCGGGGGGATGGCTGGACATACTCGCTCCTTGCTATTTGTCGTGGCGGTGCAGTCTTATCATTGGCACGATTGCGCTGCAAACCTTAAACTTAACTTTTTTGATAAAAGTTACAACTATTTTTAAGTCCCAATCGCAAACTGGATAGTTTACACTCAGTGTCTTAACAAATTGTCAGTTTCACGCAAGCATAATTGCGGTAAGCTAGTTGTCGTATTCTTATTGAACAGCTCAAATTCAGGGATTCTACCTATGAAAAAATTGCTCCCTTTGGCATTAGGCTTGGCACTCGGCAGCCTAAGCTCCGTGGCTCTAGCCGACGATCTCGCCCAAATTTACCAACAAGCGAAGCAAAGTGATCCCACACTCAATCAAGCCGCCGCTGAACGTGACGCTGCGTTTTCAGCCGTGGATGCAACGCGCGGTACATTGCTACCCCAAATTGGGTTAAATGCCGGCTATTCGATCACCCGCAATGACAGCAACGATCAGCGTGACAATAACACTACCAGCGCAGACATCAGTCTAAGCCAACAAATTTTTAAGCGTGATAGCTGGATCAACCTCGATATCAGCGAAATGCAAGCCCGCCAGCTAGATGCCGTTTACGCCGCGCAACAGCAAGGCTTGATGCTGCGTGTCGCACAGGCCTACTTTGACGTACTCCGTGCCATGGACAAGCTGGAATTTGTCAAAGCAGAGAAAGCGGCGGTTGGCCGTCAGCTTGAGCAAACCAAACAACGTTTCGAAGTCGGGCTCTCCGCGATTACCGACGTACACGATGCACAAGCGCAATATGACGCAGTACTCGCCGACGAAATCTTGGCCCAGAATGCCCTCACCAATAGCTATGAAGGCTTGCGTGAGATCACTGGCGAAGCGCCACGTGATTTGCGCGTGTTAGATACCGCACGTTTTAGCGCGAGTAAACCTCAGCAGCGACCAACCGCGTTGGTTGAAACTGCCGAAGAGAAAAACTTGAAGCTGTTGGCAAGCCGTATTGCCCGTGATACTGCCAAAGAGCAGATCAAGCTAGCTGAGTCTGGCCATCTTCCGACTTTAACGTTTAGCGCTAAATACGGCATGACAGATGTCGATAATCAGCATACTCCAGGCTCAGTCGATTCTAACGAAGGGACTGCCGGACTCACCTTTAGTTTGCCACTGTTTACGGGCGGAAGCACCTCAGCGAATGTTGAGAAAGCGCAGTATAACTACGTTGCAGCCTCGGAAAGCCTGGAAGCCACGTTCCGTTCAACCGTTAAGGACGTTCGCGCCTTCTATAACGACATTAATGCTTCTATCGGTGCCTTGCGTGCCTATGAGCAAACGGTCATTTCTGCGCGTTCAGCCCTTGAAGCGACAGAAGCTGGCTTTGAAGTGGGCACACGTACCATTGTGGATGTCCTTGACGCCACACGCCGCCTGTACGATGCCAACCGTAACCTGTCGAATGCGCGTTACGACTACATCTTAAGCCGCCTTCAGTTGCGTCAAGCCGTGGGGACACTTAGCGAGCAGGACTTGCTAGAAATCAACAAAGGCTTGATTGAAAAGCGCTAAGCCTTAGTCGCTATCTTTGATCTAAAAAGGTGCCCTCAGGCACCTTTTTTTATTGACGGTTACTCGCTCGGTTTTATTGCCCGCGACGAATTGACTCAATGATTTCAGTGGTGGAACAGCCGTCTTCAAAATTCAGCACTTTCACCTCACCACCGTTATCCATCACCGCCTCAGCACCCGCGATCTCATCAACCTGATAATCGCCGCCTTTGACCAATAGATCTGGCAAGACAGCACCAATCAGGCGCGCAGGTGTTTCTTCACTAAAGGGCACCACCCAGTCGACCGCCCCCAAGCCAGCCAATACCGCCATACGTCGGTCAGTCGGGTTGACGGGACGTCCAGGCCCTTTCAAGGCTTGAACCGATGCGTCGGTATTCACCGCCACAATCAGACGATCTCCCAGTTTGGCGGCTTCATTCAGGTACGCCACATGGCCAGCATGTAAAATGTCAAAGCAGCCATTGGTCATCACCACTTTTTCACCGCGCCCTTTGGCGACTTTCACCGCCTCAATCAACTGCGCTTCTGTGGTGACACCAAACCCAGATTCATGCGAGCCATGAATCGCTTCGGTCAACTCAATGGTAGATAAGGTAGAGGTACCGAGTTTACCGACCACTACACCAGCCGCCGCATTCGCCAGTGCGCAGGCCTCTTCGATGGGCTTGCCCGCTGCCAACGATGCCGCCAATACCGAAATCACAGTATCGCCGGCCCCGGTCACATCATAAACTTCTTTGGCCAGTGTTGGCAGATTCAGTGGGGCGACATCGGGGCGAAGTAGCGTCATACCGTGTTCACTGCGGGTCACCAATAATGCACCCAACTGATATTTTTCAATCAGCGCTACGCCTTTTTCGACCAAGTCTTCATCACTGTCTACCCGTCCAGCAACCGCTTCAAACTCAGCCATATTTGGGGTTAATAAGCTGGCACCGCGATAGCGCTCAAAATCAGTACCTTTCGGATCCACCAAGGTGGTTACACCGGCTTGCTTGGCCGCCTGAATCAAGGGTTGGACTTGCGACAGTGCACCTTTCGCGTAATCGGACAAAATCATGGCCTGACATTGCGGTAAAGCCGCTTCGACTTTTGCCAACATAGGGGCCACATCCACGCCATCAAATCCCTCTTCAAAATCAAGACGGATCAGTTGCTGGTTGCGACTCATCACCCGCAACTTGGTAATCGTGGGGTGGGAATCGAGCGCGACAAAATCACACGCAACCTTGAGCGAGTGAAGTTTCTGCGTGAGCGCATCGGCTTGCTCATCCTTGCCTGTCAAACCAATGAGTTGGGTATGACCCCCTAACGCAGCGATGTTCATGGCAACGTTAGCTGCGCCACCGGGACGCTCTTCTGTTTGATTGATCTTCACTACAGGTACAGGTGCCTCAGGCGAAATTCGCCCCGTTGGGCCATACCAATAGCGATCAAGCATCACATCACCCACGACCAAGACTTGGGCTTGGCTGTAGTCAGGAAGGCTAAGTTTCATCTGGATCTCCGATACTGTCGTTACTGGGCGATAGTAGCACAGCCCCAATAAAAATGACCTATTGTCAGATGGCGCACCGTACAAAAAACACGCAAAAACATTTCGATACCGTCACAATGAGGCAGGTTCGCGCACGATTGTGGCGGGACAGCTTTTTAATTTTGCTCTACAATAGCGCAAGCCTCTCGGCCCCTTCTGGTTTTGGTTTTCATGAGTCATTAACGCTATGAGCGATTTTTCAGCGCCCACTTTTCGGATTGGGTTTGTTCACCCTCGGTATTGGCATACTTGGCTTGGTGTCGGATTCATGTATCTGGCAAGTTGGCTTCCTTATCGCGTCCAGTTTTATTTGGGCCGCGGTCTGGGTCGACTCATGTATACGCTGATGAAACGCCGCGTTGGCATCGCCGATCGTAACCTTGCGCTCTGCTTCCCAGAAATGACCCGCGCTGAGCGTGCCGCGATGGTCAAAGAAAATTTTGCGAATTCGGGGCTTGCCTTGTTCGAAACTGGGATGGCGTGGTTTTGGCCCAAGTGGCGAATCAACAAGCATGTCACCATTGAAGGGTTGGACACTCTGATTGATCTGGAAAAGCAAGGTAAAGGGGTTTTGCTGATCGCCGTCCACTCACTCAATCTAGAAATCGGCGCACGTGGCCTTAGTGACCAAACACCTGGCGTTGGCGTTTACCGCCCCAATGCCAACCCTGTCTATGACTGGTTCCAGTTTCGTGGCCGAATGAAACGTAACATTGGCGTAGATCGAAAAGACGTCAAATCCATGATCCGCTACCTCAAAGAGGGGCACCGGATGTGGTACGCCCCCGACCATGACTATGGCCGACGCCGCTCAACCTTTGCGCCGCTCTTTGCGGTCGAAAAAGCCTGTACCACCACAGGGACGAGCTTGCTCGCCACTGCCGGTCATGCAACCGTGGTGCCTTTTTCCGTGATACGCCAACGACGCAATGGGCAGTATCACGTTAAGATAGAGGCGCCAATCAAACACTTTCCTAAAGACGCCCATGAAGCCGCCGTGGTTACCAACCAAGCGGTTGAGCGTTTAATTCTTCGCGCCCCAGAGCAATACATGTGGCTACACCGACGTTTTAAAACACGTCCCGAAGGTGAGCCTTCGTTGTATTGAGTTAAAAAAGGGCTGCTCGCGCGGCCCTTTTTGCGGCTACGGCTGACCTAACCACTGATGCCAAGCCTGTTCGACCACCTCTCTTTGCGTCACAAATTCGCTTTGAGGCACCACGCCTGATTCACCAGCAAGATGGCTGCGATGAAGCGCATTACGCATACCGGTATACGCCTCTTTCAGTGCCAAAGCTTGTGATGTTGGCATCACCCCCGTCTCTCCGGCTTGTTCAAAAATACGCGCATTATCGCTGTAGCGCGTTAAGGCCGGATACTGCTGGCTATGGCTTAACACCAAATACTGCGCCAGAAACTCAATATCCGTAATCCCACCTTTATCTTGCTTCATCGCAAACACGGCTGGGTCATGTCGGTGCGCGTGCTGGCGCATCTTCTCTCGCATCGACGAGACCTGCTCACGCAGTGTCTCTGGGTCTCTTGGGATGGTAAGAATACGCTGACGAACCTCAGAAAATGCTCGGCTTAAAGACGGATCGCCATAGATCATGCGCGCACGCACTAGCGCCTGATGCTCCCAAGTCCACGCTTCATTTTGCTGGTAATCCGCATAGGCTTCTAAGGTACTGACCAACATTCCTGAGGTGCCCGAGGGACGCAGACGGGTATCAATTTCATATAACACCCCAGATGCCGTGCGGGTTGAGAAAAGATGCACAATGCGTTGCGCCAGTCGTAAGTAAAACTGACGGCCATCGATCACCTTGCGGCCATCGGTTTCTATATGGCTTGGACAGTCATGCAAAAACACCACATCCAAATCGGAGTTATAACCTAATTCCCAACCGCCGACTTTGCCATAGCCGACCACGGCAAAGCCGCGCCCTTCACGGTCAGTTAAATGCGTGGGCTGACCATATTTTTCGGTCATTTGGTACCACGCTTGATTGACCACCGCTTCCACAATCGCTTCGGCTAAATAGGTTAAGTGGTCACTCACTCGCATCACCGGCAATACCCCCGCAATATCAGCGGCGGCAATTTTCAGTAACTGGGTCTGCTTGAATTGACGCACCGCTTCCATCTGCTGTTCCATATCTTCAACCGGGATCCGCGCCAGATAATCCCCAAGCTCACTCCGATACGCGTCGGGTGCTAACGGTTGATAGAGATGGGTTAAATCCAATAGCTCATCCAACAGCATGGGGTAACGGGCAAGCTTTTCTGCAACCAAGGGACTCGCGGCACATAAGCGTAGGACTTGGTCAATGGCGCTAGGGTGCTCGTCCAGAAGCTCAAGGTAGGTCGTGCGTGTCGCAATATTGACCAATAAGTGGGTAATGTGCGGCAGTACACGTTCAGGATGAGGCTGCGCCAGTAATTTACTGAGTAATACTGGCATAAGGCGGTTTAGCACATCCCGACCTCTCGGACCCAAGGTCCGCTTTGCCAGCTCTTGCTTAAAGCTCAACAATTGATCCGCGATGTTGGTCTCCGGCACGCCAAGATCGGCTAAGATCAAATTCGCATTATCGGGATCCCGCGCCATCGCCCACAAATCATGATATTCGCTATCAACGTCGGCATCGCCTTCTTGCTCATCATCCCCAATCAAGCCAGAAAACACCTGATGGACCGCATGCATATGCTGGTGAATTTTAGCGACCAAGGATGACCAATCCGATTCATTTAACGCCGCACACAGACGTGCTCGATCAAGCTCCGTCTCAGGAAGCGTTTGGGTTTGTTTATCGTCAATCGCTTGCAGCAGGTTTTCTACCCGACGCAAGTAAAGGTACGCGGCCTTCAACTGCGCCACATCGTTAGCGGGTAATAACGCCAGCTCATCCAGTGCCGCCAAGGTCTCTAACAAGCCGCGCTGACGCAAAGTCGGCTCTCGGCCCCCGCGGATCAGCTGAAAAGATTGGGCAATAAACTCAATTTCGCGAATACCGCCGGCGCCTAATTTAATATTGTCCGTCAAGCCGCGTCGACGGACCTCACGCTGAATTAACTGCTTCATACGACGCAGGGCTTGAATGGCACTAAAGTCGATATAGCGACGAAAGACAAACGGGCGCAACATCTGACGCAAGCTTTGATAGCAATCGTATTGCTCTTTGCCCATCACCCGCGCTTTGATCATCGCATAACGTTCCCAATCTCGGCCTTGTTCTTGATAGTAATCTTCGAGCGCAGCAAAGCTCATGACCAAAGGACCACTATCGCCAAAGGGGCGCAAACGCATATCAACCCGATAGCAAAAGCCATCCACGGTCGGTTGGTCGAGCGCTTTAATCAAGCGTTGCCCTAATCGGGTAAAGAACTGCGCATTGGCGATACTGCGTCGTGCACCTTGCGTTTCGCCATTGTCGGGATAGGTAAAAATTAAATCGATATCTGAGGAAAAGTTCAGTTCACCGCCCCCCAGTTTTCCCATACCAAGGATCAACATGGGTTGCGCCTCGCCTTCCGCATTCATTGGCGTGCCCCACGACTGAATGCAATGCGCATAAAGCCATTGATAGGCAGCCAGTATTTGCGCCTCAGCCAATGCCGATAGATGCTGCAAACTTTGTTCTACTGACCAATTACCTTGGATATCTTGCCAAGCAATCCACACCAGCTCTTGTTGGCGCACCTGACGTAACACGCGATGGAACGCGGCTTCGTCGTCAACCGATTCAAGTGCTTGGGCTAATAAGGATGAGTACTGACTCGCGCGACATGGATCATCGCGATGTTGGTATAACCAGTCCAATAAACCGGCTTGCTGTAATAAGGCAGCTGCAATAAATTCACTGCATCCAAGCGCCCGCTCGAGTTGCTCGCGGGCACTATCTTGCCAGCGCGCCAATGCCTCTGCGCAGTGCGCTTCAAGCTGGGAGATATGATGATTGATGGTTGAGGCGAGCATATCAGGCAAAGCCATGGTGATTCCTTGTTGCGCTATCCTGCTTTGACATTAACAAAAAACGGCCCGCATGCGCAGCGGGCCGTTCCAGAGTGTGAAAAACGCGTCGATTAAATCTTGAATGCGCCAATTTTTTCATTAAGCGATTGGGCACTTTGCTCCACCATTTCTGCAGTTTCATGCAACTCGGTGACCACGGTCACAGAAGCTTGCACCAGCTCTTTCACGTTGGTGAGATTTTGGTTCATTTCACCCGCGACCGAAGCTTGTTGTTCAGACGACGAAGCAATTTGGAAATTCATATCATTGAGAGAACGGATCTGCGCCACGATTTGATCGAGTTCCCCGCCCGCTTGGCTGACCGAATCAACACTGCTATCAGCCTCACTCACACTACGCTCCATCAAGCTCACTGCTTGTTGTGCACTTTGCTGCAATTGGGTGATCATATCCTGAATTTCCACTGTCGCCTCTTGGGTATGTTGTGCCAACTTACGCACTTCATCGGCAACCACCGCAAATCCACGTCCGCTATCCCCAGCACGCGCCGCTTCTATTGCGGCATTGAGAGCCAGCAAATTGGTCTGCTCAGAAATCCCTTGAATAGTGACAACCACAGTGCCAATTTTTTCCACTTGCGATTCAACTTGGCTCACTACGTGTGATGACTGACTAATGTCACTCGACAGCTCGTTAATGGTGTTGATGGTCGTTCCCACATAGCGCTGACCACTCGCCGCCTGTTCATTCGACGCTTCAGTGGCTTTCGAGGCTTCACGCGTATGTTCAGCCACATTCTGCACCGTGGCACTCATCTCACTCATCGCTGAGGCAAGCTGATCGATTTCGGCAAACTGTTCCTGCGCAGATTCCTTGGTCTCCGCCATACTGATGGTCATAATCTCTGCTAATGATGACAACTCATCAGCGGCTTGACGCTGCGCATCAATCACATCCACCAGTTGTTGGCGAGACGTCTCAAGCTCACGCGCCAGATCACCAAATTCATCACGACTGTTCATCTCAATTGGCTCGCTTAAATCTCGCTGCGCCAAGGCCCGAATTCGATCGGTGAGGTAATTGATTTGCCGCAGCATAATATTGGAGCCACCCAGCAAAATGACCATAAAGGAGACAATCATCAGTGCCGTCTGCCAAGCTATTTGGATCATATAGTCGTGATAATACGACTGGGCTTCCGACGTTGGCTGCGAGGCAACAATCCACCAATCACTGCCGGCAACAGGCACCGCATAACCATGTCGTGCACCGTCATACACCGTATAGCTGAATGCGCTGGATTGATTGAGAAATAGGTCAGCCACGTCACTATCTTGGTGATCATCTGGCACGCGTAGCTCAGCGAATTGGGTCATTGAAGGATGTGCCCACACCTGACGCTTTTTATCATTCACCAAGTACAAATAGGCACCTTCGTTAAACTCGGCATTCATACTCTCGACCGCTTCTCGCATCAGCCGCTCACCGTCAGGCTGCGCCATCAATGCTTTGGTCATGGCAGCGCCCGAGCGCGCCAATTCTTGTGTCTGTTTGAGGGTAAAATCCACCACAGATTGACGGAATGTTTGTGCATCCCATAATTGCTTACCCACCAACAACACGGTGCTAAATACCATCAAAATAACCAGCTTGGGAACTAAACGCAGATTGGTTACTGGTTTTTCCCATGCATAGAAGCTATGTTTCGCCATAATCCTGCACACTCCATGCCCACATCAATGCTGACTCGCGACCCTACGAGGCGGGCGATAATTATTCTCGACAATTCGTTATATCGGTAAATCCGGCGATGACTAAACCCTTGTTTACCTTATTTGTGATAATTGCCCACATCCATATTCAATAATGATAAGTTAATCAGCACAACAGATGCCCCTGATACCTCACCGCGCGGTTATAACTAACCGAGTAGCCTAGCGTTTTGATGTAGATTGCGTTTCTTTTCGCTTGGAGAAGATTGTTATTCAATTTGCGATCGCACGCGCAGTACAAAAAAAGCAGCTCAAGGAGCTGCTTTTATAAGAAGGCATTTAATCTTGCCAATAGGGGGTAAGCGTCAGGCCTGTTTGTCGACTTTGCGTCATCGCGTGTAATAACGACTCTTCTTTACGCGCCAACCATTTTTCTGCTTGCTTCTTATCTTCGTCGTCGTCCAGCTCAGCCACCAGTTCACGCACAGGCTCGAGCAAACGCAGCTCTTCGATGCCTTGTAACATATCCAGCCAAGGCAGGCGGAACGCTTTGCGCCGGCTTTTATCAAACAAAGACGCGAGGCAGGTACCCAGTAACAAGTTGCGTTGCAGTCTTGGATACTGATCAAAATAGTCGTGCCGCGTCAGGGTTTTCGTCTCATCAAAAACCGCCAACAGCTCTTGCCAAGAATCCGGCAAGGCTTTGTCGGCAAAGTGTTGGATAGGCTGGGCAAGCTTTTCTTCCGCTTTGTCATCTAGGAAAGGCTGCCATCCTTTGGATAAAATCCACCGACTTAAATCCAACAGCAAGTTGCAGTAACGTGACGCATGGAGTAGCGCAACCACGTCTTCTCGCTCAGGCAAGGTTTCGTGCTTGTCTTTCAGTGCCTTAACCAAGGGTTTGCGGGCATTAAGTTTGCGTAAATATTGCCCCTTATCTTCGCACAAACGTGCAATGGCGGTGGCATGGTCAAGCCAAGCTAACTCGCCTTCAAACCATTGCAGCTCTTGGCGCAAAAGGGTGCTAGCACGACGAGGCACCACACTACCAAACAACGCAAGCGATTGACGGATCAGTAATACTGCATAGCGGATTTCTTGCAAAGCATCGAGCGATTCGCGCTCAATGTAGATTTGCTCATGGTAATGCCAATGGCTTAGCGCATGTTCCAAAATACGGATCAGCGCTTTTTCTTGGCAGTCGTCATCACGTAACTTCACAATCGACAATGCCGTGACCGGATCGCCTTGGTAACCCGTTGCTAAACGATAGCCACGTGCAGCCTTACTTAAATTCCCAAGACGCACGCCGCCTTCATCAGCCAAGTTACGCGCCAGTGAGAACAAGGCATCGGTTTGACCAGAAATCAACTCCAGTTCAACCTCAGAAATCACGTCTTTATCACCCGCATCCGTCGACACTTCGCCTTGATCACAGGCCAGTTCGATCTGGCTGCCGTCTTCGGTCGCCAAAAGCCACTGACGGCGCACAAAATCAGTCGAAAATAGCGGCTGAAGTTGACTCGCAAGCGCTTGTATATCTAATCCATCGGGCCATGCTTCGACCGGGATCAAAGAAAGGTCCGGCTCAGGTCCGTTAAGCTCGGCGTTGTACTCTGGGCGTTGATGTAGCCCAGCGACCACCCGGCCCGCCGTTTTCAGCGTTTGAATATAAACGCCGTCAAAGCGGCGCACCCGCAAACCGATATCGTGTTTGCGTAGGGTAAAATCTGGCGTATCAAAGTAGATGTTTCCCAGCTCGCGCTGGCTCTGCTGTAGCTGCTTTACACCGACAATTTTATCGCGAATGCGGTGAGAGAAGTCAGAAGAGACAAAAAACTTGAGCTCTATCTCAGTGTCCATACGGGTACCTATAGCCAATTGCCAGACAAGGATATGAACAATTGATCCTGTCGGCAAGTACTGGTGTTATCAGGCTTGATCAGACGCAATGAGGGTGAGATCACAAAAGCTGTTTCTTTAACCAATGTTCTGCGCTACCATTCGCCGCTCCGATATACCATCGTTGAACGTTTGGCCTCCATTTTGCCCTCTGGGCACGAGGCAACCAGGTAGATTACGGCTATGCCAGTAAATACAATTGTCGGGCTGTTTGCAAAAAGCCCAATTAAACCCTTACAACGCCATGTTAATCGTGTGAACGATTGCTGTGCGTTACTCATTCCTTTTTTTAACGCCTGTGAGCGTCAAGATTGGGAACAGGCTAACCAACTGCGTCAGCAAATTTCTGATATTGAGAAAGACGCAGATACACTGAAACGCAATATACGACTCAAACTTCCCCGCGGTCTCTTTATGCCTGTTGATCGGACAGACATGCTGGAGCTGCTCACCCAACAGGATAAGTTGGCAAACTTGGCAAAGGATATCGCTGGCCGCGTGATTGGCCGTCAGCTCCGTATGCCCCCCTCGATGAATGATGCCTTTATCGCCTACGTCCAGCGTTGTTTGGATGCAGCCGATCAAGCACGCCGTGTGATCAATGAACTGGAAGAGTTACTAGAAACTGGGTTCAAAGGCCGCGAAGTGACCTTGGTGGCAGAAATGATTCATCAGTTGGATGTGATTGAAGACGATACCGACTCCATGCAAATCCAACTTCGCCAAGCATTGATGGCTGTCGAACACGAATATAACCCGGTCGACGTCATGTTCTTGTACAAAATCCTTGAGTGGGTCGGTGAAATCGCCGATCAAGCGCAGCGTGTTGGCGCGCGCTTAGAGGTGATGCTTTCCCGTTCCTAACCGAGTGATGTAATAACAAGGTACTACAATGGAAATCCTGATGAATCACGGGACCATTTTAATTATGGTCGCCGCGGCTTTTGGTTTTTTAATGGCAATTGGTATCGGCGCCAACGACGTCGCCAATGCAATGGGCACGTCGGTCGGCTCTAAAGCGCTGACCGTGAAACAAGCCATTATTGTTGCCATGATTTTTGAATTTGCTGGCGCTTATCTTGCTGGCGGCGAGGTAACAGACACCATCCGAAAGGGGGTAATTGACACCGCACTCTACGCGGATCAACCGCTTGAGTTGGTGTTTGGTATGATGTCAGCCCTGCTGGCTGCTGGCACTTGGTTACTCCTTGCCTCATACATGGGCTGGCCAGTCTCGACGACCCACTCTATTATTGGTGCCATCATTGGCTTTGCCTGCCTGTCCGTCGGTTCTGAGGCGGTGGATTGGCACACCGTACAAAGCATTGTGGGCAGTTGGATTATCACACCGCTTATCTCGGGCATCTTTGCCTACCTCATCTTCCTCAGTGCACAACGCCTTATCTTCGATACCGATCATCCGGTGCTAAACGCCAAACGCTTTGTTCCCATTTATATGTTTATCACCGCGTTTATTATCGCGATGGTAACCATTAAAAAAGGCCTTAAACACGTTGGTCTTCACCTCTCCGCCTTTGAGGCCATTAGCGCGTCTATCGTGCTTTCTGCGCTGATTATGTTCTATGGGGTGTACTATATTTCCCGTAAATATCGCGGCGACGAAAGTCAAGGCTTTCAAGGCGTTGAGCGTATTTTCAGCTTATTGATGGTCGTCACCGCTTGTGCAATGGCATTCGCGCATGGTTCTAATGATGTGGCTAACGCAATTGGTCCTCTATCAGCGATTGTGGCCACGGTACAAAACCTGGGAGAAGTGGCTGAGAAAACCCATATCGCTTGGTGGATTCTGCCTATGGGCGGCATCGGGATCGTAGTCGGTTTGGCTACACTCGGACACCGCGTGATGGCCACCGTGGGATCAGGCATTACTGAACTCACCCCAAGCCGCGGTTTTGCTGCACAATTGGCGACCGCAAGTACCGTCGTCGTCGCTTCAGGAACAGGCCTGCCTATCTCAACCACCCAAACTTTGGTGGGAGCGGTGCTCGGCGTCGGCTTTGCCCGTGGTATTGCCGCACTCAATTTAGGCGTAGTGCGTAACATTGTCGCCTCTTGGCTTATCACGCTACCGGCTGGCGCCTTGCTAGCTGTGATCTTTTACCATGTGATGACCGCTGCATTTGCGTAAACTGAGCGAGTGATGTCAAATCACGGTCAAAAAAAGGGGAGCATGGCTCCCCTTTCCTTTTGGCCTATGGCACTATGCGCAACAAAGGCGATGTGTCCCATACTGAAAAAACGCAAAGGACCCCAGACGTGAAACACCTGTATTCTGCTCTTATGTTGCTGATTGTACTTGTGGCCCCCCGTGCAATGGCAGAAAACTATATTTCCGACGAATTGTTTACCTACATGCATTCTGGTCCAGGTACACAATATCGCATTATTGGTAGCGTCGATGCGGGCAATAAAATCACCGTATTAAGCCGCGACCGCGATGCAGGTTATACCCAAGTGGTTGATAGCCGTGGCCGTAAAGGCTGGGTAAAAAGTGATTACGTCACCACGCAACCGGGCTTAAAAGAGCGACTGCCTGCACTAGAAGCGGAGCTGAAAAGGGTTAAATCCGCGCTGGCAAGCGCCCAAGATGATGCCAAAGCACAGCAAAAAGGCTTGGTAGAATCGCTAGCAAAACGCAACGAACAAATTTCGAAGCTGGAAGCACACAGCAGCGATCTCAATAAGAAATTGATTGAGGCACAAAGTGAAATTCGTGCACTGCGCGCCAAGATTGATACCCAAAAAGACGACCTGCTGATGCGCTGGTTTACCTACGGCGGCATGGTGGCTGGCGGCGGCTTACTGTTTGGCCTTGTGCTGCCACACCTTATCCCACGTAAAAAACGTCGCCGTGACGGCTGGGCATAATGACTGAAGAAGGCTGCCTCGGCGGCCTTTTTTATTGCAACCGCCACGCCAATTTTCAGGCACAAAATATCCGTGCTGCATTTCAATATGTATACTTGGGAAAGAAATCGGAGTCAGCATGGTTGCCATGCCAGATTCCAAGGTTAATCCAAACAAGGAGTCTCGTGTGAAACATTATCTTGTCGGCGGAGCAGTACGTGATGCGCTATTAGGCTTGCCGGTCACAGATAAAGATTGGGTGGTCGTGGGCGCGACCGTCGAGCAAATGCAAGCGGCCGGTTACCAGCAAGTCGGCCAAGACTTCCCCGTGTTTTTACACCCCACCACACACGAAGAATATGCCCTCGCCCGTACCGAGCGTAAATCAGGCCAAGGCTACACCGGGTTTATTTGCGACTTCTCACCAGATATCTCACTGGAAGCGGACCTTCAGCGCCGCGATCTCACCATTAACGCCATTGCCCAAGACGAAGATGGCAGCTTGATTGACCCGTATGGCGGTCAGCAAGATTTACACAACCGGATTTTGCGCCATGTCTCGCCTGCCTTTAGCGAAGATCCATTGCGGGTCCTCAGGGTGGCACGGTTTGCCGCCCGTTTTGCGCCGCTCGGCTTTACCCTTGCCGACGACACCTTAGCGCTGATGAAAACGATGGTCGCCAAGGGCGAACTCACCCACCTCACCCCTGAGCGGGTTTGGCGCGAGTGGGAAAAAGCGCTTGGCAGTGATTGTCCCGATGTGTTTCTTGCTGTGCTGCGCGATTGCGGTGCCCTAGCGGTAGTGCTTCCTGAAATCGACGCCCTGTACGGCGTGCCGAATCCAGCCAACTGGCACCCTGAAATCGACACCGGCATCCACACGGAAATGGTCAGCCGTTATGCCGCCTCATTGACCGACGACAAAGCCATCCGCTTTGCCGCACAAGTCCATGATCTCGGTAAGGCCCTCACCCCTGCCTCTATTTTGCCCGGCCATCGCGGCCACGGCGATCGCGGGCTGCCCGTGATTAAAGATCTGTGCGAGCGACTACGTATTCCCAACGCCTATCGGGATTTGGCCTTGGTGGTCAGTGCGCACCACTCCAAAATTCATAAGTGCGATCAACTCAGCCCTGAGCATTGGGTAGCGCTGTTTAATCAGATCGATGCGTGGCGCAAACCCGAGCGGGTCGAGCAACTGGCCTTGGCGTGTTTGGCCGATGTACGTGGCCGCAAGGGACGTGAAAACTATCACTACCCGCAAGCCGATGCCCTACGCGAGCGCTTTGCTTGCGCGCAACAGGTAGAGGTTAAGCCAATTGTCGACGCAGGTTTTAAAGGGGCGGCGATTCGTGATGAGCTGCATCGCCAGCGTATTCAAGCGGTAGCAGCGTGTCCGGCGCCTACCTGTCCCGACGCGGTTAGCGCGTCGCGTTAACGGAATTCACGCGCGGCCACCGACAAGGTGGTGAGCGTCGGGGTAAGGTCAATCAACTTACCGGCAATCACGTGCACCACCTCGCCCTGTCGCTCGACAATGCCATGCACTTTCAACACCTTGGCTTGCATAAAAGCACGGGATTGCGCCCGTGCCGTCCCCGCCCAAACCACCACATTGATATTACCCGTATCGTCTTCCAAGGTGACAAAGGTTACGCCACTGGCCGTACCGGGGGATTGCTTACCCGTCACCACCCCCGCTACCGCCACCCAGCTTTGCGACGCACACTGTGATAACTCAACACCACGGGTAAAACGCCCCAACGTGCCAGCTTGCGCCATCAAACGAATAGGATGATCGGTGAGCGACAGCCCCAAGGCCGCGTAATCTTCAATCACGTTCTGCCACTGGGAAGGTGAATGAGGCAACGCCACCTCATCGTCACTGGCGGCGAGTAACGGCAACTGCCGCTGCTGATCCATCAGAGCCCAGCGCGCCTGAAAGCGGTTACCAGCCAGCGCTGCCAATGCGCCACTACTGGCTAGGGCTTGATAGGCATCGCGGTCAAGATGAATCCCTTGCAGTGCCGACAAAGACGTAAATCCCGTCTCTGGACGATGGGCCAGCAATCGGTCTATTGCCGCCATGCTTAATCCTTTGACTAACCGCAACCCCAGCCGCACGCCCCACTGTTCGCCAACCTTTTCTAAGCAATGATCCGCTCCCGAGTGTTGCACACAAACCGGCAACACAGGCACCTGATGGCGCGTGGCGTCTTGCATCAATTGTGACGGTGAGTAAAACCCCATCGGCTGGCTATTAAGCAAGCCGGTGTAAAACGCGGCGGGATAATAATGCTTTAGCCACGCTGAGACATAGGCCAAAACCGCAAACGAAGCCGAGTGGCTCTCTGGAAAGCCATAATCACCAAACCCACAGATTTGCCGGTAAAGCTGCTCGGCAAAGTCGGCGCGATAGCCTCGCGCAGTCATCCCTGCGATCAATTTGTCGCGAAATGGCGCCAGTCCGCCCTTTTTCTTCCAGGCCGCCATCGCGCGGCGCAGCTGATCCGCTTCTCCACCGGAAAAGCCGGCCGCCACCATCGCCAGTTTGATAACCTGCTCTTGAAAAATGGGCACTCCGAGCGTACGCGCCAGCACCTGCTCAACCGCTTTGGACGGGTAGCTCACCGCTTCTTCCCCGTCGCGGCGCTTTAGATACGGATGCACCATGTCACCTTGAACCGGACCGGGGCGGACAATGGCAATTTGGATTACCAAATCATAATAACAAGCCGGTTTGAGCCGCGGCAGCATACTCATTTGTGCTCGCGACTCAATTTGAAACACTCCGACGGTATCGGCGTGCTGAATGCGTGCAAACACCGCCGGATCGTCGCCTTGTTGGGTGATCGACGCCAAACTCAAGCGAGGGCCACCGGTTTGGGCAATCAAATCAAAGGTACGTCGAATCGCGGTGAGCATACCCAGCGCCAGTACGTCGACTTTCATCAGATGCAGTGTTTCCAGATCGTCTTTATCCCACTGGATCACCGTCCGCTCTGCCATCGCCGCATTTTCCACCGGCACCAACTCATACAAAGGCCCATCTGCAATCACAAAGCCACCCACATGCTGAGAAAGGTGGCGCGGAAAGCCGATCAATGTCTGGGTCAGCGACAGCCATTGTTGGCTTTTCGCACTTTTAGGATCGAGGCCCAACTGCTGAAGTTGCTGCGTCCAAGGCTGGGTTTTATCGCGCCGATTGAGGTTTTGAATAAAAAAATCAATCTGGCTAGCGGGGATCGCCAACGCTTTGCCCACATCGCGCAATGCACTTTTAAGCCGATAACGGATCACGGTTGCCGCTAGGGCGGTCCGCTCACGGCCATATTTTTGATACAAATACTGGATCACTTCTTCACGGCGCTGGTGCTCAAAGTCCACATCAATATCCGGCGGCTCGTCGCGCTCTTTGCTAATAAAGCGCTCAAACAGCACATCGACTTTGCACGGATCCACCGCGGTGATCCCTAAGCAATAACACACCACCGAGTTCGCCGCCGAGCCGCGCCCTTGGTATAAGATCCCACGCGACTGGGCAAAGCGTACTAGATCGTAAATGGTCAAAAAGTAATACGGGTAATCCAGCGCCTCGATAAGCGCGAGCTCTTTTTCAATGGTGGCTCCCACGTCACTGGGCACCCCCTTGGGGAAACGCTGCTGTGCGCCTTGCTTGACCGCCTCACGCAGATACGCCATCGCAGACTCGCCAGTCGGCACCACTTCTTTGGGGTAGCTGTATTTAAGGCTAGCCAAGGAAAACTTACACTGGGCGGCAATCTTGGCACTTTCCGCCAGCCACTCAGGGGGAAATAAAGCGTGTAATTTAGGCAACGGGCGTAAGGCGCGCTCTGCATTGGGCAATAATGTCCGCCCCAACGTCGCCACCGGTTGACGATGTCGAATCGCCGTTAAGGTATGATGTAACGCCAGCCGCTCAGGGTGATGCATCAGCACATCACCACATGCTGTCACACGAAGCGCATACTGGCTTGCCAGCATGCGACAGTGCGCCAAATACGGATGGTCGTTATCCGCTAGATCGCGCCGCACGGCCAGATACAAGCGCTCAGCATGATAACGCAGCAGCCACGTCGCCCAATGATGATCGCTCTCCGCGCCACTGGGTAGCCATAGCACTATGCCATGACGCACCGACATCAGATCCCACTCGCTCAGCTGGTAGTCACCTTTGTGACTGCGTCGCCGCGCATTGGTGATAATCCGACACAGCTCTTGGTAAGCCGCTTGAGTGGGACACAGTAGAACAACATCTAACGCCTGCAGACGAAAGCGACTGCCAATGATCAGCGAAAGCTGCGGATAATCACGCTGAGCTTTATACGCACGCACCACGCCTGCGACCGAGCATTCATCGGTGATCGCGATCGCTTGATAGCCCAATGTTGCCGCTTGCGCCACCAGCTCTTCCGGGTGTGAGGCTCCCTCAAGAAAGGAAAAGTTGCTGCAACATACCAGCTCGGCATACGTACTCATCGCTTCACCGTCTAACTAAACCAACCGTGTAAAAACCAAGTTTGCTCTGGCGTGCGAAACACCCACAGCCATTGTTGCTGGGCATTTTGGGCAATAAAGTAATCACGCTGGATAGGCGCACCTTCCCACCAGCCCGTGACAATTCGCTCCGGCCCTTCACGTAAGGTGACCTTACCCACCAGTGGTGTGGGTTGCGGCAGCAATAAACTTGGGCGTGGACGCGTGGGTGCCGAAGCCGGCGGTGTCGCACTATGATGATAGGGGACATGTTGGCTGGCCGTCTCGGGACGGTGATGATCCACATACGCTAACCGCATAACCGCCTCCTCCCCGAGTCGGGCAGCCAGTGTCGCGACCAACTCATCACGATTTTGCTCACCTTGCTGGGCGCTAAAAAGATCGGTTTGTCCGGGCTGGTGACAATCGATTTGCGAAGCCGTCACACTGACCGCAGTCACCGGCTGACTCACTTGCCATGACGCCAGCCGTAAACGCACCAACGCCATCCAGCGCTCGACGTCTTTCTCGCCATGCGCGGCCATTACCGGCAGGGTTTCTTCACATCCATCACGCAAGCTAAAACCCAACGTCAGCGCAGGCGTACAGGCACTACGCTGCACAAGAAAACGGCACAGTGCCGAGACGAGATTCTCGATAATGGGCAATAAGTGGGCTTGCTCACTAAGCTCAAACAACAAGACCCGCTGCTGAAAAAATTGCAGCGGTGGCTGAAAATAACGCAGTGGCGTCGGCTGGGCGCCACGCACCTCAGCAAGGTAATCCACCACAGTGCGCGGAAACCGTCGCGTCAGCGACGCGGTGGGCAAGGCGATAAGCTCACCTAACTGAGAGAGGCCCAGACGCGTAAACTGAGTTTTCACCGTCTCCGGTAAAGGGGCTGCGGCCAACGGCAATTGCTGCAACGCTGCCTGCAAATGCTCGGGGTCGGTACTGATCTTGCCCGCGTGGCCATACGCCATAAGCTCGGCGGCACGCGGCGTTTGGCCCACCCCTGCCTGATAACGGATACCACTTTCCACCAGCGTTTGAGTCACTGCCTGCCATAGCGGAGTAAACCCTTGATATAACGCCAACATCGGTGAAACGTGTAGCCATAAACCTTTAGGGGGATTAAGGCTGATTTCCGCGACCAGCGGATAAAGCTGTGTGGCGAGCTGCTCAAGCGCGGACTGCTCTTTCACCGCGCAATAAGGATAGACCGCAAGCTGATGACAAATAAGCGCGGCAGCCCCTAATCCCATGCCGGTACTCAGACCGTGCGTGCTAGCCGCCACAGAGAGCTGCACTAAACGGCCTTCTTGCTCGCTAACCAGCCCCACCGCTTGTACCGATGACGGCGCATAAAGGCTATCTAACAACAAGCTTGGGCAATGCAGATACAGCCACAATGACATCACGCTTGCTCCCGCTGTTGCCGTGAAGGAAAAGCAAGCAAATTCTCTGCATTGCTCGGCCAGGTCACTAACGCGGGCCATTGCGTGCGCCAATCGAGGGTAAACGGGGCCGGTGGCCATTGGCCGCGACAATAACGCACCGTGACCGTCACGCCACATGCAGAAGGGGCCAGCGCCACACTTAAATCGACCGGCAAGGTCAATGAATGCGTCTGCTGGCGGCGCAACAGTACCACCGCACATTGGCCATGTTCGGCCGCCAGTTTTAGACGCTTCACTTGTCCCACCGTGAGCGAAGATGGCCATAACACGACTGCCTGACACGCGCCACTGCGCGCCGCTTGCTCGGCTGCCCACAGCGCATCCTGATCGCTTTTGGGAGACACCAACAAGGTGTTGTCGGTTAAATAGCCTTGCTGATGTAGCATCGCTGCGTTGAGTCCAACCGGTGGACGAATCCACGCCACCTGTTGGCCGCTGGCGTGATACAACGCCGGTAACACCAGCCGCAACTCACCGACACCATAATCACTGATGATATCTGTCACACCTGGAGACGGGAGCCCCCCTAGACGCTGATCAAAGGCACTGTAACCGGTCGCTTTTTTATCGGGTAATTCCGCCATTAACGGCCGCTGACTAGCGCGCCATAGGCCGTGTTGCTGGGCTAATTGGTCGAGTGTTTTCATCATCAAAATACCTGTATATATATACAGTATATTTAATGATAAAAACGCTGCAAGAAAAGAAAATGAAAAGCGTGTTTTTACCTAACAGAAAACGGTATCAGGCTTCTGCGATAGGTGTGGTCACTGATTGAGAGGAGGCCAGCATCACTTGATTACGGCCACGGTCTTTCGCACGGTACATAAGAAGGTCAGCGGCATGGGTCAAGGTATCCAAATCCAGCGAAGCAATGTCGTCAGTAACATCACTGGATACGATTGCGCCAATGCTGACAGTGACACGAATCTCGGCGCCATCGAACTCAAACACACTGTCTGCCACATCGCAGCGGATATGGTTGGCAATGTCGATCATTTCATCTAATGACGTGGCCGGACACAGCACGCAGAATTCTTCGCCCCCTAAACGCGCCACGGCGCCATGCTTCACGACCCGCTTTAAATAACTGGCAAGGTGCACTAACACTTTATCACCCTGCATATGACCGTATTTGTCATTCACCTGTTTAAAGTGATCGAGGTCGATGAGGATCAGCCCCATTTCTTGCTGACGCTGAAGTTTGGGTTTAAGGCGAGAAAAATAGCCCTCTAGGCCACGTCGATTCAGCAATTGAGTCAGTGGGTCAGTATTGGCAAATTCACGCAAGCGGGCATTGGCTTGGCGCAAGGCAACGGTGCGCTTATACACCATGCGCTTGAGGAAAAAAATGTACGCGACGGCGCTCAATGCCACCATGATCACTATGGTCGGGATTAGCCAATCGGGATACGCCTCAACCCGCTCGGTATTAATCCATTTTTGCTTAATCCGTAGTAGTTCCTCAGACGGAATATGACTGATCCCAACACGTATTTCATCGAGCAATGCTTGGTTGCCTTTCGGCACTGCTGCATAAATTGGACGGGTATAAAGAACTTGCTCCGCGACAAATGCTAGCGGTTTCCCTTGAGTCAGAAAGTAAAAGTTGGCGACCTGACTATCTGCCACAAGGGCTTGGATCTCACCCTCTAGCGCGGCCGCAAATAAATCCTCGTTATTCACAAAGCTACGTTGCTCCACTTGCGGATAGTGCTTGGCTAAGAACGAGGATTCATAACTTTCTGCTACCACACCAACGACTTGACCTGCCGCTAAAGGCTTAGTATCCGTACTGCCCGGTTGGTTTTGCACATACAAAGAGCCATTGATATTAAAAATTGGCGTCGCAAAATCTAAAAAGCGCTCACGTTCAGGCGAACGTAATAAACCGGCATGCACACGGTTACCACCTTCTCGCATATAAGAGAGGGTTTCAGGCCAATCTAACAGAACAAATTGAATGGGTTCATGATTGTATTTGGCATAAGCCTGCCAAAAATCGATCAACAGCCCTTTGGGCTGGCCTGAGTCGGATAAATAGCTATAAGGCTTCCACACTGAAGAATGGGTGGCGACTAAAATGTCTTTCTTTTCTGACAGATAGGCGTCATCGGCCCACACCTGCGTACTCGCATAAGTGCAGACTATAAGCAGCATCCCTGTCAAAAACCGTAAAGTACGCGCAAACATTGTTAGGCAGCCCATCGAAAGTGCTCTGATAGTAGATAAATTCTAGGTGAACGCAAAAGACTTAATAAAAAAGCATGATCCAGTTCAAATTGGAAGACAGATCACACTCATTAATGGCAAAAGAATCAATAACAGCTCATAAAACAACCACCTTGTCGCCTGGGGTGATAATCAACAGAAAACGTAATCATCAAAATAAAAGCGTGCTGAAACCGATTACTGTCACCGGCTTGTAATGATCTGGACGGTGAGCTGTGGTAAATTTACGCGCCCAATGGATGGGAGGTGAATGGTGAATCGATGGCACTGGGTGAAATCGTATTACACCAACAACGCCTTTATTGCCCGTGATCAACACAGATCAACGCAGACAATCTATACTCACGATCGATAAAACAGTGACGTCACCTCAGCGTGAAGGCTGCGGTAACGTCATTGAGAAATGCGAGAATTTTGCTGACTGCACCACGATAACGACCTATTTATGTTGTTTAATTACATTTAAATCAGTCTTTTGCAGTTAGGCTCCAAGTTTATGTTTCAATTTTTGACCGGAGAAATGCGTCGATGAAAAAGACCAAAATCGTTTGTACGATTGGACCTAAAACTGAATCGGAAGAGATGCTGACTAAGCTTGTTGATGCAGGCATGAACGTGATGCGTCTTAACTTCTCACACGGTGACTATGCCGAACACGGTGCGCGTATCACAAATTTGCGCAACGTCATGAAGAAAACCGGTAAGCAAGTTGCGATTCTGCTCGATACCAAAGGCCCTGAGATCCGCACCATCAAACTCGAAGGTGGTAACGACGTCGCATTAGAAGCTGGTCAAACGTTCACTTTCACCACAGACACCTCTGTCGTGGGTAACAAAGATCGCGTTGCCGTCACTTACGCCGGCCTACCTCGTGACCTAAAAGCGGGCAATACTGTACTCGTTGATGACGGTCTGCTTGAGATGGAAGTACTAGAAACGACTGAAAAAGAAGTTGTTTGTAAAGTACTGAACAACGGTGAGTTGGGCGAAAACAAAGGCGTTAACCTGCCAGGTGTCTCGGTGAGCCTGCCTGCACTGGCTGAAAAAGATAAATCGGATCTAAAATTTGGTTGCGAGCAAGGCGTTGACTTTGTTGCGGCCTCATTTATTCGTAAGAAAGAAGACGTGGAAGAAATCCGCGAGCTGCTGGCTCAAAACGGCGGCAGCGACATCAAGATCATCTCTAAAATTGAAAACCAAGAAGGTGTCGACAATTTTGACGCTATCTTGGAAGCGTCTGACGGTATCATGGTTGCCCGTGGTGACTTGGGCGTAGAAATCCCAGTGGAAGAAGTGATCTTCGCGCAGAAGATGATGATCGAGAAGTGTAACCGTGCTCGCAAGATGGTTATCACCGCAACACAAATGCTGGATTCAATGATCAAAAACCCACGTCCAACCCGTGCTGAAGCCGGTGATGTGGCGAATGCGATCATGGATGGTACCGATGCCGTCATGCTGTCTGGCGAGTCAGCGAAAGGTAAATACCCGGTTGAAGCTGTGAGCATCATGGCGCAAATCTGTGAGCGTACTGACCGTCAAATGTCACCGGCTCTGGGTTCTCGTCTCGATAGCGATCGCCTGCGTATCACCGAAGCGGTCTGTAAAGGCGCGGTTGATACCTCTCAGAAGTTGGGTGCACCTTTGATTGTTGTTGCCACTGAAGCGGGCAAATCAGCACGCTCAGTACGTAAGTACTTCCCGACGGCAAACATCATCGCGGTTACCACCAACCCGAAAACAGCCGCTCACCTGTGTCTAACCAAAGGTGTGACGCCTGTGATGATCGAAAGCATCGATAGCACCGATGAGTTCTACCGTCGCGGCAAAACCATCGCGCTTGAGTCTGGTTTGGCGCATAAAGGCGACATCGTGGTCATGGTTTCAGGCGCGCTTGTGCCTTCTGGTACCACCAACACCGCCTCTGTGCACGTGCTGTAATTAAGCACCGATAGCAATGCCTACGCCTCGACTCATGTCGGGGCGTTTTTTTATCCATGACACGGTGGCATGATAAAGAGGCTTGCATTTAGTCGCGAGCCAATCTCGTCGACCCAGCACAGGGAGTGTTATGAAGTTCACCAAAGCCCAACACGCTATGGAGCAAATCTGGGCAGCCATATTAACCCGCCAGTTATCACTCACAGCGCGCGCAGAGGGCGATTATCCACTCACTGTCTCTGCTTTGTGTGAGCAACTCAGCCTGTCAACGGCCACAGCACGCGATGGCTTGCATTTATTAGCGGTAGAGGGGCGGGTCCTTTATCAGCCTCATCTTGGCTATCGGCTCACACCATTAAGCCAAGCAGACTGGCAGGCACTGATTCAAGCCCTAAAAGGTCTGTTTGGTGCGTTCATCGATAGCTTTCCGAGCAAACTGAATGAACAGACCGCATTACAGGTGTTGGGACTGATTCATTCTATTCAGCACTTACCTGCCAAAGATAGCGCCGATATCACCACCATGACCTATTGGCACCTGACCCTGCACACCCAGCTGCTTTGTGGTATCAATCCCTACTTACAAAAGGCGTTGATGCCAGTCATAGCACAGCACCAGCGCTATCTCACCCATCCTGATGTGAAGATAGATTGGCTGGCACAATGGCAACAGCTATTTCCGATTGTGCGCGGTTTGGTTTCGCCATGCCCGCAAGCGTATACGCAGCGCTATCAGCAGTACTGGCAATCGCTAAACCAGCACCTTGACGATCAGCTTACCGCGCTTACCAGTGGACAATTTCTTTGAAGTGCGTTTTGATCAGTACCGCTAACGGCACCAAATAAATCGCGCTAAGCTTTAATGCCATTACTGCGAGCGTCAGTGTGGTCATGCGCACTAGGCACTTGTTGATGGTTTGTACGACAGGGTGGCTCATCATCATTTCAGTCTAAAGTAGGATGGTTGTTCAAAAATCAGGCTGTAGTTTACAAATTAATCAATAAATCGCAAGCGCCAATCACGCCTGTTATCATGGCGCGCGAAGAGGCTGAGTCTAAGCCACTGATTTACCGCTACCACAGAGAAAAAAATGACAAAACCATTAACCATTTTGGATATTGCCCGCTTAGCCGGGGTGGGGAAATCGACCGTATCGCGTGTGCTAAACCATGACGCACGCGTTAAAGACAGTACCCGCGCTAAAGTACAAGCGGTGATCGACCAACATGGCTTTTTACCGTCGAAGTCGGCGCGCGCGATGCGTGCGCAACGCAGTGGTGTTGTGGGCGTGATCGTGGCAAAGCTCAGTTCCAACTCAGAGAACACCGCACTGACGGGGCTGCTCAATACCTTGTATGCCAAAGGCTATGACGCAGCCATTATGGAAAGCCAGTTCTCACAACAAAAAGCACAAGCCCATCTCGATGTGCTAAAACGCCGTAACGTCGATGGGATTATCTTTTTTGGTTTTTCTGGCTGTGATCTCAACGCGCTAGCGCCATTCGCCCCCAACTGTGTCGTGCTCGCCGTTGATAGTGAGCAATACGCCAGCGTCAGTTACGATAACCAAGGTGCCGTCACGCAAGTCATGGACCACTTTTATCGTCAAGGATGCCGTCATATTGCCTTCTTGGGGATTGATGAGCGCGATGAAACCACAGGTCTCGCCCGATCTGATGCCTATCAACATTTTTGCCAAACCCACCAGCTTTCACCACAACTCCATCGTTGTGAGATGAGCCTACATGCCGCCTATGCCGCAACAGATTGCCTGTTAACCCCGCAGACTGACGCCATTGTCTGCGCCTCCGATACCCTCGCCTTAGGGGTCGCAAAACGCCTACAAACCCTAAACCGTGAAGATATCGCCATTGGCGGCATTGGCAACCATGACATGCTACGCTTTATGTTCCCACGCGCAGTCAGTGTGGAACTGGGCTACCATCAAGCAGGGCAACATGCTGCTGAGTTGCTGCTCAAGCAGTTGGATGATGAGGTGACCACTATCACACATTGGACGCAACCCTGTCATCTGGTGACTCCCTAGCCAACACTAAAAATCAAGCAGTTACGAATTTCTGTGTGATGGTTTTCAAAACATGGGAACGATTCCACTGATAATTGGCTTAGTACGATCAATAATCAATGGGAACGTTACCAATGAATACCCTACAGCAATACAGGATTGCTTATGAGCCAGATAAATAAAAATGCCGTTGATCAATTGATCACCCATATAGGCGGCAAAGACAACATCGCCACCGTGAGCCACTGCCTCACCCGCTTACGCTTCGTATTAAATGACCCGGAAAAAGCGGACGTCGCCGCCATTGAAGCGATCCCTATGGTTAAAGGCTGCTTTACCAGCGCCGGCCAATTTCAAGTTGTGATCGGCACCAGCGTGGACCAAGCCTTCGTCCTGTTGCAACAGGCCACCGGCGTCGAGGGTCAATCAAAAGATGAGGCCAAGCAAGCCGCGCGTAAAAACATGAGCCTGCTAGAACGTGCGATTTCACACCTCGCGGAAATTTTTGTTCCCCTTCTCCCCGCGATCATCACCGGTGGTCTGATCCTCGGCTTCCGTAATGTGATCGGTGATATCCGCATGTTCGATGGCAAAACCTTAACCGAGATCAGCGAGTTTTGGGCCACCGCCCACGGCTTTTTATGGCTGCTTGGCGAAGCCATCTTCCACTTCCTGCCTGTCGGCGTGTGTTGGGCGACAGTCAGAAAAATGGGCGGCACACCGATTTTGGGTATCGTGCTCGGTATTACCCTAGTATCGCCTCAGTTGATGAACGCTTACCTTATCGGTAAAGAAATGCCTGAAGTGTGGGATTTTGGCTGGTTCTCAATTGAAAAAGTCGGCTACCAAGCACAGGTGATCCCAGCGATGTTCGCCGGTATGGCGTTGGCATTTATTGAAACCCAGTTAAAACGCATTATTCCGGATTATTTGTATTTAGTGGTGGTGCCGTTTGTCGCGCTACTGACTTCCGTGATCTTGGCACACACCCTTATCGGCCCCTTTGGTCGCGAGATTGGTAATGGCGTGGCCTTCCTCGCCCGTTCGGCAATGACCGGCGATTACGCCTACATAGGCGCGGCCCTGTTCGGCTTCCTGTATGCACCTTTGGTGATCACCGGAGTTCACCACACCACCAACGCGGTGGATTTGCAGCTGATGCAAGAGATGGGCGGCACCCCCATTTGGCCACTGATTGCTCTGTCTAACATTGCACAAGCCTCGGCGGTTGTCGGGATCATTTGGATGAGCAAAAAAGAAAATGAACGTGAAATCTCTGTACCAGCGGCAATCTCAGCCTATCTTGGCGTGACAGAGCCGGCTATGTACGGGATTAACCTACGTTACAAATTCCCTATGCTGTGCGCGATGGTTGGCTCGGCGCTAGCGGCGATTGTGTGTGGTCTTTCCGGCGTGATGGCCAACGGCATTGGTGTGGGTGGCCTGCCAGGTATTTTATCCATTCAGCCACAGTTCTGGGGGGTTTATGCGGTCGCGATGCTGATAGCCATTATCGTGCCCATTGCACTCACCGCCTTTATGTATCGCCGCCAAGCCAGCAAAGGCAAACTGGCCGTCATCTAATTCCCCTTCAGTCTGCGGGGAGGGAACGCTCCCTGCTTTATTCGCGTTGAGAGAGACATTATGCACGCACATCCCTGGTGGAAAACGGCCACCATTTATCAGATTTATCCAAAAAGCTTCCGTGACACCACACAAACAGGGACAGGTGATCTGCCGGGCATTATCGAAAAACTGGACTACTTTTCGGCTTTGGGCATCGACGCCTTGTGGCTCACCCCCATTTATGTATCGCCACAAGTCGATAATGGCTACGACATTGCCGATTATTACGCGATTGACCCAAGCCTAGGCACCATGGACGACTTCGACATCCTGCTCGCCGAGGCGCACAAACGCGATATCCGTATCATCATGGATATTGTCATTAACCACACTTCAACTGAGCATCCTTGGTTTCAATCAGCGCTTGCCAGCAAAGACAGCCCCTATCGCGATTACTATATCTGGAAAGACCCGGTTAACGGCGGCGCTCCGAACAACTGGCAGTCAAAATTTGGCGGCAGCGCCTGGCAATGGCATGAACCGACCGGTCAGTATTACCTTCATTTATTTGCCACCGAGCAAGCCGATCTTAACTGGGAAAACCCAGCGGTGCGGACCGCCGTCAAAGACGTAATGGCTTTTTGGGCAGAAAAAGGCGTGGATGGCTTTCGGCTCGATGTGATCAATTTGATCTCCAAAGATCAGTCGTTCCCCGACGATCACCAAGGCGATGGTCGCCGTTTTTATACCGACGGTCCCCGCGTTCACGAATACTTGCAAGAGATCAGCCGCGACATTTTCCAGCGTTACGGCAGCGTCACCGTGGGCGAGATGTCTTCGACCACCTTAGAGCACTGTCAGCAGTATTCCGCGCCAGATGGCAAAGAGCTCTCTATGGTGTTTAACTTCCACCACTTAAAAGTCGATTATCCGGGCGGTGAGAAGTGGCGACTGGCGCCATTTGATTTCTTGGCCCTAAAACAGCTTTTCCGCACTTGGCAGCACGGCCTGCATAATCAAGGTTGGGGCGCATTATTTTGGTGTAACCACGACCAGCCGCGTGTGGTCAGCCGCTTTGGTGATGACCGCCACTATCGAGTCGCGTCCGCTAAAATGCTCGCCACTGCGATACATATGCAGCAAGGCACACCTTACGTGTATCAAGGGGAAGAAATTGGCATGACCAACCCTGGCTATCAGCGTATTGATGACTATCAAGACGTCGAAAGCCGCAACATGCACCGTCTGCTGTGCGACCAAGGCATGCCTGAAGGGGAAGTGTTGGCCATTCTTGCTGCACGCTCACGCGACAATTCACGTACCCCCATGCAGTGGGACAGTTCAACAAACGCCGGTTTTACTCAAGGCACACCCTGGCTCAAGCCTGCGCCTAACTATGTTGACGTCAATGTCGACACCGCACTGGCGGATAAAGACTCTGTGTTCTATCACTACAAGCAGCTGATTTCTCTGCGTAAAACCTTACCGGTGATCCGTGAAGGAGATTATCAGGACTTGCTGCCTGACCACCCACAATTGCTCGCGTATCGTCGCGACAACGGTGATAACCAACTGGTAGTAGTGTGTAACTTTTATGGCGAACCGGTCACAGCGGCCTTGCCTATTGCCCCTGCCCCGAACGCAGACTTGGTGAGCCATAATTACCCAGAAGCCAAGCCGTTGATGCCAGAAATGCAACTGGCACCCTATGAAGCCTTGGTGTATTTGATTAATCCCGCCTGACCGACAAAAAATGGCACGCCAAGGCGTGCCATTTTACTTACAACGACCAGTTGCTTTATTTACTGGCGCAGCGCTCGCTCGCCACGTGCAATGCCCACTACGCCACTGCGTGCAACTTCAATAATCTCGGTAATCTCACCCACCGCGCGAATAAAGGCATCCAGTTTGTCACTGTCACCGGTCAGCTGCACGGTATACAGCGAGTTCGTGACATCGACAATCTGACCACGGAAAATATCGGCGGTGCGTTTTACCTCCGCGCGGGCAAAGCCGCTGGCTTTTACTTTCACCAACGCCAGTTCACGCTCAATGTGATCGCTTTCGGTGACATTGCTCACTTTCAGCACATCAATCAGCTTATGCAGGTGCTTTTCGATTTGCTCGCGGTCCGCGTCGCTGACCACCGAGGTGGTGATATTCAAGCGCGACAAGGTCGCATCATCGGTGGGTGACACCGTCAGTGATTCAATGTTGTAGCCACGCTGAGAGAATAACCCCACAACCCGCGACAAGGCACCTGGTTCGTTTTCCATTAAAACCGATACAATACTGCGCATTAGGTTCTCTCCGTTTTGCTCAACCACATTTCATTCATCGCTCCGCCGCGTACCTGCATTGGATAAACATGCTCGGTTTCATCGACATGGATATCGACAAACACCAAACGATCTTTCATTGCCAGCGCCTTTTCTAGGCCGGCTTCCAGCTCGGACGGATGACTAATACGCATTCCCACGTGACCATAGGCCTCAGTGATCGCGGCAAAATCTGGTACCGAGTCCATATAAGAGTGCGAGTGACGGCCTTGATAAATCATGTCCTGCCATTGTTTGACCATCCCGAGGAAGCGGTTATTGAGGTTCACAATCACCACCGGAATATCATATTGTAACGCGGTGGAGAGCTCCTGAATGTTCATCTGAATACTGCCATCACCGGTGACACACACCACCTGCGCGTCCGGTAGCGCAAACTTAACCCCCATGGCGGCGGGAAGCCCAAAGCCCATGGTGCCTAAGCCACCCGAGTTAATCCATCGACGTGGCTTATCAAACGGATAATAAAGTGCGGCAAACATTTGATGCTGGCCGACATCCGAGGTCACATAGGCATCACCATGAGTGAGGCGGTACAAGGTTTCAATCACTTGCTGCGGTTTGATGCGCTCCGGATCCACGTCATACTTCAAACACTGACGCTCGCGCCAAGTTTGAATATTGTGCCACCAAGTACTGATCGCATCACTGTCGTTACTGCCACCTTGCTCCACCAGCAATTTCAGCATGCTATTTAGTACCGCATCCGCCGAGCCGACGATAGGAATGTCTGCCGCCACGGTTTTAGAAATGCTCGATGGGTCGACATCAATGTGCATGATGGTGGCATCGGGACAGTATTTTTCTAAGTTATTGGTGGTGCGATCGTCAAATCGAACACCAATACCAAAGATCAGATCGGCTTGGTGCATCGCCATGTTCGCTTCGTAGGTGCCATGCATGCCCAGCATACCCAGCGAGTGTTGATGGGTGCCGGGAAACGCGCCTAGCCCCATCAAGGTGCTGACAACAGGGATGTTAAGGCTTTCTGATAGTTGGCGGATTTGTTCGCCGCAATCGGCCATGATTGAGCCACCACCGACATACAATACTGGTTTTTTCGCCGCCAGTAGTGCTTTTAAGCCACGCTTTATCTGCCCTTTATGTCCCGAGGTGGTCGGATTATAAGAGCGCATGCGTACACTGTCTGGATACTGATAAGGATGCTTTTGTGCCGGATTCAGCATGTCTTTAGGAATATCCACCACCACAGGGCCGGGACGTCCCGTTGAGGCAAGATAAAAGGCTTTTTTAACAATGTTAGGAATATCTTCAGCGCGCTGGACTAAAAAGCTGTGTTTGACCACCGGGCGGGAGATCCCCACCATATCGCATTCTTGGAAGGCATCATTGCCAATCAGGCCGCTCATGACTTGGCCAGAAAAAACCACCATGGGGATCGAGTCCATGTACGCGGTGGCAATGCCAGTAATCGCATTGGTTGCCCCTGGGCCTGACGTCACCAGCACCACGCCCACTTCCCCCGTGGCACGCGCATAACCATCAGCCATATGGACCGCGGCTTGTTCGTGGCGTACCAACACATGGTCGATATCACTCTTTTCGTGCAATGCGTCGTATATATCCAGTACTGATCCGCCTGGATAACCAAAAATATGTTTTACGCCTTGATCGATCATGGAACGCACGATCATCTCGGCACCGGATAACATTTCCACTCTACGCCTCCCTGTTTGCATAGTTAGGACTTACTTTTAGCCTAATCCTGCCCCTTACTCTTAGATGTACTGGTGGTCACTCACCACGCGGACATCGAAACCAAATACTGGCGGTAAGGCGGCGTTAGATTGTCACTTGGCCTGCTTCGAATGAAGCTGCAATCAATGTAACGTTTTATTTGCAAAACTGTCTATTAGCTAATCAGTATTTACATTTTTAATCTAAATGTTGAGTGAATGTTGCTGGATAACACTGATTGGGAGGTGGGAAATCGGAAAGATCCACTACAAGAAAACAAGTTTGCCAGATTTACTATACAAGCCGAGGAGAAAAACGATGTGAAAATAGCCGTTAGAGGAGACATTTCTCATCGATGAGAAACGTCCCCTTTAAACATCATTGACGCTGGTACATTACCTCAATGTGGTGCTGGTAACGTGAAAGGATCACTTTACGGCGCAGCTTCATGGTCGGCGTGAGCTCGCCACTGTGCATACAAAAGCCCTGCGGTAATAAAGTGAAGCGTTTGACTTGCTCAAATTTGGCCAACTCGTGTTGCAAGCTCTGCAAGCGCTTTTCAAACAAGGCCACCACATCGGCGTGTTTCAGCAGCTCTTTGCGATTTTGATATTTGATATTGGCCGCCCGCGCCCACTCTTCCAAGGCATCAAAACAAGGCACAATTAAGGCCGATACAAAATGACGCGCCTCTGCCACTACCGCAATCTGATCAATAAAATGATCGCGCACCAAAGCGCCTTCTACCCGCTGTGGCGCGATGTACTTGCCGCCAGAGGTTTTCATCAGCTCTTTAATTCGGTCGGTGATAAAGACGTTGCCCTTGGCATCAAGATATCCCGCATCGCCAGTTTTCAAAAAACCATCCTCAGTAAAGGTGGCCGCGGTCGCGTCGGGCTGATTAAAGTAACCCCGCATCACCATTGGCCCGCGGACTTGAATTTCATCCTCCGCACCAATTCGTACCTCCGCCCCTGGCATCGGATAACCAATCGAATGAGGGTCAAAACGCGTATCGTCCCAACAAGAAACCGTGGCGGTGGTTTCGGTCATGCCATAACCCAGCTTGACGTTAATGCCTATGGCGTGGAAAAACGCGCCAATGTCAGGGTCAAGACGCGCTCCACCGCATGGCATCAAGCGCATCTTGCCACCCAATAGCGCACGCAACTTACTCAGTACCAGCTTGTCGGCCAACGCCAATTGCCATTGCTGACGTCGCGACGGAGATTGACCAGCACGTAACTGAGCAGCATGACGCTCACCTTGGCGCAGCGCCCAACGGAACAAATGCGGTTTAACGCCGGTGGCCCGACTGAGTTTGTCGTGAATAGCACCATGAATTTTCTCATAAAAACGCGGTACCGCACACATCACCGTCGGTTTAATCTCCGCCAATGCATCACGCACCTGAAGCGGGTTTGAGAGATAACAGTTCACCGCCCCGCGGTGCAGGACGTAATAGCTCCAGGCGCGCTCGAACACATGAGAAAGCGGCAAAAAGGCCAAGGACACATCATCGGGGCTTAATGCCAAGACTTGGTCATGTACCTCCAGCTGCGCCGCAACATTGGCATAATCTAGCATCACCCCTTTCGGATCGCCCGTGGTGCCAGAGGTATAAATCAAGGTGATCAAATCATCCATGCATCGCGCATCAATGCGCGCGTCTAATTCGGCTTGATAGCTGCGATCGTCTTGCAATAACCAACTGGCCCAGTCCCACACTTTGGGATGTGCAGGTACCTGTACCTCTTGGTTGAGGGCGATTACCCCTTTGACATTGGGGCAGTGTTCAAGGGCTGCAACCGCGCTCTCTAGTTGCTCGTCACCGGCGAAGATCCATTGCACGTCCGCATCATTGATAATGTGTGCCGCTTGCTGAGCAGTACTGGTTGCGTAAATCGGCACCGGCACGGCGCGAATTTGCAACGCGGCATAGTCCAACATCGCCCATTTTTCACTGTTCGGTGCAAAGATAGCGACGGTTTGCTGAACCTGACAACCAGCTTTGAGTAAACAGCGTGATAGCTGGTCAATGCGCTCGCCCAGTTGGCGCCAGCTGATAGTCGCCCACTGTGACTGTTGTTGAAAACGGATAGCTTCGCGTTCACCTTGGGCAGTAATTTGCTCGCGGATGCGCGTGACGATATGGTTTTGGGTGTTCACTGTGTCTCTCTTGGTTCGCCGTTTGGCGAACACATGTACGCTCAATAATGGCAGCGAGTTTACCGAGCGCACCACCAAACTCAAGAGAAATTGAGTGAATGCTCTAGCGAAAATGTAAAAACGTGATTAAACAGACCAGACCGCCGTTATTGGGCGGTCAGCGCATCAAGCGGTTTAATAGTAAGGGATGCTGACGTCGACGTGGATGCGGGCGGCTAATATCCAGCAAACACTCTTCAACCGCTTCTGGAAAACGGACCTGCGACCAAAGCTGGTGAAATAAACTGTGTGTTTGGTCGAGCTCACCTTTGACCAGCCACTCCGCTAACGCTCTTGCGACATCAGGGTAACGGATCTCGCCGGTGGCCGGGGCTTTCAACCAATCTCTCACCGCGCGAGCGTCTAAGTGTGTCATGGCGTGCGCCAACCCTAATTGTGCCAGCGTTGCCACATTACTCAGCTGCTCAAACTGTCCTGCCAAGGGTTTTAGCAACAACTTTTTCCCCATGGTTAATGCTTCAGAGGGCAGTTCAAAGCCACCATTCGCGATCACACCTTGACAAGCCTTTAGCGCAGCATGAAAGCTGGCTTTCCCAAGTGGCATAAAGCGGATATTCTCTCGCCGATAGCCTTGCTTCACATCTGGATGAAAACAGACAAAACCTTGGTTAAAGCGCAGTAACAGCGCCGTCACTGCATCGAGTGACTCAAAAGGAAGATAGACCAAGACATCCTCTGATTGACTCGCCTTTAGTGAAAGGCTGTCATCACTGCCGATATCAATGATGGGGGGCAAAATCGGCTGATTAAAGTGATACCAATGGAGCCCTATGGCATGATCCGTCGGCGCAAAATAACGCATAATCAGCCGGTTTATCAGTCCTTCTCCCTGTTTAGGGACCGCATGGGCAAATGCAGCTTGATGGCTAATCGCCACGGAGGGAACGCCTTGCTGACGTGCCGCCCAAGCCGTGATAGGCTCAAAATCGGATACCACTTTGTCGTAGCCCGTAACATCGAGCGCGCGAATATCACGATAAAGTTGCCGAACGTGATGCTTTTTTGCCGTCTCAAGCAGCGCAATTTTACCGTCGCGACTAATAAAACTCATGCCGGTAAAAGTGCGATAGTCACCAAACGGCGCCATATCAAAATAGCGCTCGGCAGGTCGTCCAGAAAAGACAAAATCCACACTCACGTCATACGCTTTTAGGGCCCTTGCCATCGCCCTTGCCCGTGAAATATGGCCGTTACCGGTTCCTTGCACACCGTATAAAAGCTTCATGTACTTGCCGCCATCCAGTAAAGATCGTCGGTGATGTTTTGTGCCAACGCAGTACAGAGAAGTCCTAACACCGCGCCGACCAGAATATCGCTAACAAAATGGACCCCCAGCAATACGCGGGACAGCCCAATCAACCCCGCCCAAATAAAGGCCACTGTCGCCAAGGGGGGATAAAAGGTACTAATCAGTGAAGCCATTAAAAAAGCGGCCGCCGTGTGGCCAGAGGGCATGCTGTATAAATCTGAGGGCGTGATAAAAGCGGGTAGCTGTGAAGGCCGTGCGCGGCGGAAGCTCCGTTTAAGAACCCAATAGATGGGCAATTCAATCGCAAAGGCGACGATTCCAGTGCACAACAACCATAAGCCAAATGCACCGTCGAGCCACCATGCGGCCAAGCCAATTCCTGCATATAACGGCCCATCACCAGAGTGTGATATCACCCGCGCTACTTTGGCTGTCGCTGCACTAAATCGATGAGAAAGGCACAGGTACGACACCGTGTGGTCAAAACGTTGAACCGCTGTAAAGCTTCTCATCATGCCCCCGCTTTCGGTTAGCTGATGGTCAAACTCTAGACAGCGGGTATGACAACGGGGTGACGTTACGAGGTCATATTGATGAAGATAACACTCCCTGCAGTTTGTTATCCTGACACAGAGAAAGTGCTATCTAACTGTATAACTTCCTCGCAACCAACAGCCGTTTATTTCGAATTACACACTTAAAACCAGTGTAATAAACTGGTTTTAAGCGGGTTAACTAAGCAGATCCATTTTTTTATTTTTTTGTGATTGACGCTTTCCCCGCCGCTCTGTTATTTCTGTAACCAGCAAACATATTGAATGGATAGTTCATGACACTGATTACACTACGCCTCATCCTCCTCCTTATCGTGACTCGGTCGCGCTGGTAGGTATTGGGCAGCAATCAGTGAATGCCAAATGTCAAAAACCCGCGCTAGACGCGGGTTTTTTTGTATCTAACGCCGTCAAAATAAAACACAGTGCCCATTAAAAGAGCCATGAAGGCGGCGAGCAAACACAACAGGGAGTCACACATGAGCGACAACAGTCAGGTCATCATCTTTGATACCACTTTGCGCGATGGTGAGCAGGCCTTATCCGCCAGCTTAACCGTAAAAGAGAAGTTGCAGATCGCCCAAGCCTTAGACCGACTGGGCGTCGACATTATTGAAGCCGGTTTTCCAGTCTCCTCACCGGGCGATTTTGAATCGGTGCGCACCATCGCTGAGCATATGCAACATGCGCGCGTTTGTGCCTTATCTCGCGCCGTTCCTAAAGACATTGATGTTGCCGCTGAGTCCCTCAAAGCCGCCGACGCTTTTCGTATCCACACCTTTTTATCCACCTCAACCATTCATGTAAAAGATAAGCTTCGCCGCAGCTACGATGACGTGGTCGAGATGGGGGTACGCGCCGTCAAGCACGCGCGCCAATACACGGACGATGTAGAGTTTTCCTGCGAAGATGCTGGGCGCACTCCGATTGACAACCTATGCCGTATGGTGGAAGCGGCGATTGATGCCGGTGCGACCACCGTTAATATTCCCGACACCGTCGGCTATACGGTTCCCAGTGAATTCGGCGATATCATTGCAACCCTGTTTAATCGCGTCCCCAATATCGACAAAGCGGTAATTTCTGTCCACTGCCATGATGACTTGGGGATGTCAGTCGCCAACTCCATTGCCGCCATACAAGCTGGCGCCCGCCAAGTGGAAGGCACGATTAATGGCATCGGAGAACGCGCCGGTAACTGTGCGCTGGAAGAAATTGCGATGATTTTAAAAACCCGCGCCGACTTATTAGGTGTGGAAACCAAGTTAAATCACACCGAAATCGCCCGCACCAGTAAGCTGGTTAGCCAACTTTGCAACATGCCAATCCAGCCCAACAAAGCCGTGGTCGGTACCAATGCCTTTAGCCACTCTTCTGGCATTCACCAAGATGGCATGCTGAAAAACAAAAACACCTACGAAATCATGACCCCAGAGTCGATAGGGTTGGGCAAAAAAGCGCTGAATTTGACCAGCCGATCCGGCCGCGCCGCAGTGAAAAGCCACATGGAAAACCTTGGCTATACCGAGCAAGACTACGATTTAGACACCTTGTATCAGTCATTCTTGCAGCTAGCAGATCGTAAAGGTCAGGTGTTCGATTACGACTTAGAAGCCTTGATGTTCTTCAACAACCTCAAAGAAGAGGACGACTTTTATAAGCTCAACTATCTAGGCGTGCAATCGGGCAGCCTAATGGCGACCACCAGCATCAAGTTGCAATGTGGCGATGAAGAAAAACGCGAGGCGGCGATCGGTAACGGCCCCGTCGATGCCCTTTATCAGTGCATCTACCGCATTACTGGCTACGACATTGAGCTGGATAAATTCGATCTGACTGCCAAAGGAGAAGGGGAAGATGGTCTAGGCCAAGCCGACATTATTGCCAACTACAAGGGCCGTAAATATCACGGCACCGGGGTCTCAACCGACATTATCGAAGCCTCCGGTGAGGCGCTATTACACGTGATCAATGCCATCTATCGCGCGGATAAAATTGCGCAGATTAAGGAACAATCCCACTTAAAACAGGAGACAGTATAACCATGGCCAGCGCACACCAGATTGCAATTTTACCCGGCGACGGTATCGGCCCCGAAGTAATGGCGCAAGCCGAAAAAGTGCTTGATGCGGTGAGTGAGCGATTCTCACTCACCTTGGAGCGTCAGCATTATCCTGTGGGTGGTGCCGCGATTGATGCCCACGGCTCCCCTTTGCCAGCACACACCTTGGCTGGCTGTGAAAAAGCGGATGCGATTTTATTTGGCTCAGTCGGCGGCCCCAAGTGGGAGCATTTACCGCCAACCGAACAACCGGAGCGCGGTGCCTTACTGCCGCTACGCAAGCACTTTGGTCTGTTTTGTAATTTGCGTCCGGCACAAATCCATACCGGTCTCGAAGGCTTTTGCCCACTGCGCGCCGACATTGCCGACAAAGGCTTTAATATTGTGGTGGTGCGAGAACTGACCGGCGGGATTTACTTTGGTGAGCCCAAAGGACGCGAAGGCGAAGGCCGCGAGGAAAAAGCGTTTGATACGGAAGTCTATCATCGCTATGAAATTGAGCCTATTGCCCGTATTGCCTTTCAATCGGCCCAGCTTCGCAACAAACACGTGTGCTCAATCGATAAAGCCAATGTGCTGCAAAGCTCGATGCTGTGGCGAGAAGTGGTAGAAGAAGTAGCAAAGGACTATCCAGATGTCCGCTTAAGCCATATGTATATCGACAACGCCACCATGCAGCTGATCAAAGACCCGTCGCAATTTGATGTGATGCTATGCTCAAACATTTTCGGCGACATCATCTCCGATGAGTGCGCCATGATCACCGGCTCAATGGGCATGTTGCCATCCGCGAGCTTGAACGCGAGTAAATTTGGTTTGTATGAACCCGCCGGCGGCTCTGCACCCGATATTGCGGGTAAAAACATCGCCAATCCAGTGGCGCAAATTCTCTCCGCCGCGCTCATGCTGCGCTACTCGTTAGGCGAAGAAGACGCAGCCTGCGCGATTGAGCATGCAGTCAGCCACGCGCTGGCGGCCGGTGAGTTGACCGCCGATCTAGCGGGTAACCGCCCCGCATTGAGTACCGAACAAATGGGCGATCGTATCGCCGCCTATATCCGCCAAGGCGCAGAATAATTACCCGTAAGGATACGAGCTATGTCGAATGCAAACACCCAACAAGGCGCTAAGACCTTGTATGAAAAAATCTATCAAGCCCATGTGGTCACCGAGCAGCCAGGCGAAGCGCCGCTGCTGTATATCGACCGTCATTTGGTGCACGAAGTGACCTCACCACAAGCCTTTGATGGCCTGCGGGAAAAAGGGCGCCCCGTGCGCCAAGTGAGCAAAACTTTCGCCACCATGGATCACAATGTCTCCACCGAAACCAAAGACATTAACGCGTCAGGGGAAATGGCGCGCATCCAAATGGAAACCTTGGCCAAAAACTGCGAAGAGTTCGGTGTCACCCTGTACGACTTAAACCATCCTTACCAAGGCATTGTGCATGTAATGGGCCCCGAGCTTGGCATTACCCTGCCCGGCACTACCATCGTCTGTGGTGATTCGCACACCGCAACCCACGGTGCCTTCGGCTCCCTCGCCTTTGGTATTGGCACCTCAGAAGTCGAACACGTACTGGCCACCCAAACACTCAAGCAATCCCGCGCCCGCACAATGAAAATTGAAGTCACGGGCAAAACAGCCCCCGGGATCACTGCCAAAGATATTGTCCTAGCGATTATTGGCAAGGTCGGTCATGCCGGCGGCACAGGGCATGTGGTGGAGTTTTGTGGGGACGCCATCACTGCCTTGTCGATGGAAGGGCGAATGACGGTCTGCAACATGGCCATCGAATTAGGTGCCAAAGCTGGCCTGATCGCGCCGGATGACACCACCTTTACCTACCTAAAAGACAAGAAATTTGCCCCTAAAGGCGAGCAATGGCAGCAAGCCGTTGCGTATTGGCAAACCTTGCACTCGGATGCCGATGCGCACTTTGATCGCGTGGTCACTCTCGATGGCAGTCAAATCCATCATCAAGTCACATGGGGCACCAACCCCGGCCAAGTGGTCAGTGTGCATGATAGCGTGCCTGCTCCAGAGAGCATGACCGACCCGATAGAGCGCCACTCGGCTGAGCGAGCCTTAAAGTACATGGGACTGACGGCAGGCCAAGCCATTACAGATATCCACATCGATAAAGTCTTTATTGGCTCTTGCACCAACTCACGGATTGAAGACATGCGCGCAGCCGCCGCGGTCGCCAAAGGACGACGCGTGGCAAAGGGTGTACATGCCATGGTGGTGCCAGGCTCCGAGCAGGTGCGCGCCCAAGCAGAGCAAGAAGGGCTGGATGTGATTTTCCGCGAAGCGGGCTTTGAGTGGCGCTTGCCCGGCTGCTCGATGTGTTTGGCAATGAACAACGATCGCTTAGGCCCCAAAGAGCGCTGCGCATCCACCAGCAACCGTAACTTTGAAGGCCGCCAAGGCCGTGAAGGCCGCACCCACTTGGTCAGCCCTGCAATGGCCGCCGCCGCTGCTATTGCCGGTCATTTTATTGACGTTAACCAATTATAAGGAGGCCTTATGTCAGGCATACACACTCATACCGGCATTGTTGCCCCATTGGATGCTGCGAACGTCGATACTGATGCGATCATCCCTAAACAGTTTTTGCAAAAAGTCACCCGCACTGGCTTTGGTCAGCACCTGTTTCACGATTGGCGCTTTTTAGACGATGCGGGTAAACAACCGAACCCCGAGTTTGTGCTCAATCAAGCGCGTTACCAAGGGGCGAGCGTGTTACTCACCCGCGAAAACTTTGGCTGTGGCTCGTCACGCGAACATGCTCCTTGGGCGCTGGATGATTACGGTTTTAAAGTGATTATCGCCCCCAGTTTTGCCGATATTTTCTATGGCAACTGCATTAATAACCAAATGGTGCCGGTAACCCTTGAAGAAGGCCAAATCGATGCTTTATTGACGTATGTGACCGAAAATGAAGGCGCGACGGTAACGCTAGATTTGCCCGCCCAAACCATCCGTGCCGGTGAACACTGCTTTAGCTTCCAGATGGATGATTTTCGCCGTCATTGCTTGTTGGAAGGATTAGATAGCATTGGCCTCACGCTTCAGCACGACGCTGAGATCTCGCGCTTTGAGCAAAACATTCCCGCCTTTTTGGCATAAGACAACACTTTAACCACTAAAACGCTGCTCAAGCAGCGTTTTTTTATGGCCATGAAAGCAAACATGGCGCAAGCTGGTCTAGGATATAAACAAGATACGCTCGCGATTGAGGAAGCGGTATGCGAACACGGATCACGCTCATTTTTTGGTTACTCGTTGCTTTTCCAGCTTTGGCCGCCCCGAAAGCCGATTATTGGGCAATGTGGGATACGCTCAACCCCGCCAGCCAAGCCACATTTACTCATCACAGCTGGCAAGTATTACTCGATAAGTATTTACAGCCTCAAGGACAGCATACCTTATTTAACTACGCGGCCGTCACCGAGGCCGATAGAGCGACTCTCGATCATTACATTGGCATGCTCACCGCGCGCGACCCGCGCACCCTGACCAAAGACGAACAATACGCGTATTGGGTTAACCTCTACAACTCAGTCACCGTAAAGCTAATTTTGGACGCGTATCCAGTCCGTTCAATCACCAAACTCGGTGGCCTGTTTAGCTTTGGACCTTGGGATGATGAGGTGGTCACGGTGGCAGGTGAACCCCTTACCTTGAATGATATTGAGCACCGCATTCTGCGCCCGCTATGGCAAGATCCGCGTACCCACTATGCGGTCAATTGTGCCAGCCTTGGCTGTCCGAACCTGCAGCCACAAGCCTTTCAAGCCGACACCTTGGAGGCACAATTAGAACAAGCCGCCTACACCTTTATCAACAGTGACAAAGGCGTAAGTCAGCAAGGCGAACAGTGGCAGCTTTCTTCTATCTATGAGTGGTTTAAGGCCGATTTTGGCGGCAGTGAACAAGGGGTGATCGCCCATATCAATCAATACCGCAATATCAAGCTTCCCGAGGATGCACGCTTAGACTATGACTACGACTGGGCGCTTAACCGAACCGCTGACTAAAAGGCTTGGTTAACCCTAAGCCAATCAGTACAATGGCGTGGTACTCATTGGGGAGCCTCTTGGCTGAGATTGCGCGCCGCGCTAAACCCATCGAACCTGATCCAGCTAACACTGGCGTAGGGATTGAGACTTGATGATGTCATCAACCAGCCTCAACACCCACGCCCAACTTAGGAGCGTGCTGTGAAAGTCATTACGTCTGTTTTAACCGTACTTTCTTTGTCTCTGTTATCGCTTGGCGCCCGCGCCGCTGACCCGCTGACTGTCTATACCTACGACTCATTTATCGCCGATTGGGGCGCAGGGCCGAAAATCAAAACCGCCTTCGAAAAACGCTGTAATTGTGAGGTCGAGTTTGTGTCCCTTGAAGACGGCGCAGCCTTGCTCAACCGCATGCGGATTGAAGGCAGTACCACCAGCGCCGATATCGTGCTGGGTATGGACACCAATTTAATGAAAGAAGCGGAGCGGAGCGGCATTGTCGCCGAGCACGCAGTGAATACGGAGCGCCTACAGGTACCCGGCGGTTGGGATAATCCCTACTTTATCCCCTATGATTACGGCTACTTTGCCTTCGTGTACGACACCACGCGCCTGCTCGATCCGCCCAAGAGCTTGAAAGCCTTGATTGAAGATCGTGATGACATCAGTGTGATTTACCAAGATCCCCGTGTCTCCACCGTTGGCCAAGGCTTAATGCTGTGGATCCAGAAAGTATACGGCGATCAAAGCCAGCAAGCATGGCGTGATCTCGCGGAGAACACCATTACCGTGACCAAAGGCTGGACCGAAGCGTACAATATGTTCCTGAACAAGGAAGCAGACATGGTGCTCTCTTACACCACATCACCGGCTTACCATTTGGTTGCCGATGATGATGACCGCTTTGCCGCCGCGACGTTTGAAGAAGGCCATTATATGCAGATTGAAGTGGCCGCGAAATCAGCCTACACCGACCAGCCAGAACTGGCGGATGCGTTTTTGCAGTTTATGATTAGCGATGAAGCGCAGTCGATCATTCCCCTTACGCAATGGATGTATCCTGTTACTGATATCACGTTACCAGATGCCTTCTATACCTTGAATAAACCCGAGAAGAGCCTGATTTATCAACCCGATGAAGTGATGGGCAACCGTCAACAATGGGTGCGTGACTGGCAAACAGCGTTGGTTGAATAGTCGTCATGCTCAATCCTTCACGCACCTGGCCGGGCAGTCTCGCGGCCAGTCTCGTCGTGCTTTTAATTGGCAGCGCCCTATGGGCGCTGTTCTCTCACAGCCAAGATCTTAACCTTGAGGCACTATGGCAAGATGCCTACCTTCGTCACGTCACCATATTTAGCTTCAAGCAAGCCACTTTATCAGTGATCCTCAGCGTAGGATTAGCGATTCCTGTTGCCCACGCCCTGTCGCGTCGCGAGTTTGCCGGTAAACGTTGGTTGTTGAAACTGTTTGCCATGACCTTAGTGCTGCCCGTGCTGATCGGGGTATTTGGCTTGGTGGCCATTTTTGGTCGCAGCGGCTTGATCGCCGACACCCTACAACATTTTGATCTTTCCATGCCGTTTTCCATTTATGGATTGAGCGGCATTTTGCTGGCACACGTGTTTTTCAACTTACCATTTTCCGCCCAGATCATGGTGCAAGCGCTCGAGGGGATCCCCGCCGATCAACGCCGCTTAGCGACGCAATTAGGCTTAGGTGGCTGGCAGCGTTTTCGTCACCTTGAATGGCCTTATCTTCGCCAAAGTTTGCCCCATATCGTCGGACTGGTGTTTATGCTCTGCTTTACCAGTTTTGCTACCGTCATGGCGCTTGGCGGCGGCCCCAAGGCCACCACCATAGAGCTAGCCATTTACCAAGCCATTCGCTTTGACTTTGATTTGCAAACCGGCGCGGCATTAGCGCTGTGGCAGATGATGCTGTGCGGCACTATTGCGTTTGTGGTGCAAACATTCACACGCGCGGTGCCAAATACACCCAGTGAAGTATTACCGTTGCCGCATGCCCTCGATAGCCGAGCGGCGAAATGCTGGGATCTGCTCTGGATAACCTTGGTCTTACTTCTCGTATTGCCGCCACTGGGTGTGGTGCTGTATCGCGGGCTCAACCCAAGTGCGCTCACTGTCCTTGCCGATACAGCGTTATGGCAAGCCACCATGCACTCATTATGGGTGGCCACCGGCGCGAGCGCTATCGCATTTGTGTTGGCAATTGCGGTGATCTTAGCCAGCCGTCACTGGCGGTTTCATGGCCAAAAAAGGCGGGCCGATGGTATTGAGACACTGGGGGCCATGATTCTGGTAGTGCCCAGTATCGTATTAAGTACAGGACTGTTTTTGCTGTTTCGCCAATTTAGCGATGTCTTTAGCCTCGCCTTGTGGTTGGTGATGGGAGTCAATGCCCTGATGGCGTTACCTTACTTGATAAAGGTGCTTAGTGCCCCAGCCTATCAAGTGGCGCAATCATATCATGCACTCTGTGCCACCTTAGGCGTGCGTGGGATCACTCGCTTGCGCTTAATTGAATGGCAGTGCTTACGCCGCCCAATAGCACGTGGCCTCGCGGTCAGCTTTGTCCTCTCGATGGGCGATCTCAGCGCCATCTCTTTATTTGGTAGCCAACACTTTCAAACACTGCCTTTGTATCTATTTCGTCTGATGGGCAGTTATCAAATGGATGCGGGCGCCGCGGCGGCCATGCTGTTATTAGCGACCAGTTTAGGCAGCTACGCTCTGATCATCCGCCTCGTCCAATGGAGACACGCATGCTAACCCTTTCCAATATCACGTATCGCTACCAGCAAGCGTGGATGCACTTCGACGCTCACATCGCGCCGGGGGAGATTGTTGCTGTACTCGGCCCAAGCGGCGCCGGGAAAAGTACCTTACTCTCTCTGATTGCAGGATTGATTGCTCCTGATAATGGCGAGATTTTGATTGCAGGTAAGCCAGTCACTACCGCGCCGGCTCACCAGCGCCCACTCTCCATCCTGTTTCAGGAGCATAATGTCTTCACCCACTTATCGGTGTTTGACAACATGGCGATTGGACTTTCGCCCTCACTCAAGCTCAGTCACGCACAAAAAGAGAGCGTGAGAAGCGCCGCGGACGCAGTGGGGCTGACACCTTATTTAGATCGTTTGCCCGGCGCATTGTCCGGCGGGCAGCGCCAGCGGATTGCACTCGGACGAAGTATTGCGCGTCAACAGCCTCTGTTATTACTTGATGAGCCTTTTTCAGCCCTTGACCCTGCGTTGAAAAAAGACATGTTAGCCTTAGTGAAACGGACCGCCCACGCGCGAGGTACAACCGTTTTGATGGTGACCCATCACCCCGACGATGCGAAAGCCATTGCCTCTCGTTTTCTCTACGTCGATGAGGGACAGGTTGCCTTATCTCGCCCTGTGGCGGATCTGAATGCGCCTCCACCGGCCATGCATCGTTATATGGGCATGATGGAATCCCCCTAATAGATGGCGCCTCCTCAATTGGCTTCTATACTGACAACAGGAATAGACCCTTTTAAGGAGGCGCTTTGTGCCCGCCAGTAGCATTCAGATACTCGACTCTATCGTCGATTTCACGGCCAAAACTGAAGTTGATGCGATTACCAAGAGCCTACTGACGTCGATCCTTGAGTTAACGCCTGTCAGTGAAGTGGTGTTACTTGATTACTGCTCTGGACTGAATCCCCCTTTCATGGTGCTGGGTACCAATGACAACAGCGCCTTTCAGCAAGAAAATATCGAACAAGTGGATGCACTGCTGGAAGACTGCCTCGAGAGCCAAGAGGTCACCATGCATCAGGCGCACGATCACACCTTGGTTGCTGTCCCTATCTATTACGAAAAAGATGAGGACATTCGCGGTGTCTTATGTGGCCGCGCCGAGCAATTAAACGAGGAACAGCTCGCTATGGTGTCTGGCCTCATTCACATCTATGAGAACTATCAACAAATCATTATGGCCAGTGAGCGAGACAGCTTTACCGGTCTATTCAATCGCAAGGTGCTGACCAAGAAATTGGACCTGATTAGTGATCGCATAGCGCAAGCGCCCGCGGCGATGGACAGCGACTTGGATCAGGCGAGTTATCCTTGGATTTGTATTTTTGATGTCGACCATTTCAAGCAAATTAATGATAACTTTGGCCATGTCTTTGGCGATGAAGTCATTTTGTTGCTCGCGTCTTTAATGCGACAAACCTTTTCTGTCGAAGACACCCTGTTTCGCTACGGCGGGGATGAATTTGTGGTGTTACTTCATCCTTGCACACGCGCCATGGCAGAACAAAAAGCCAATACCTTTATTGCCAATGTCAACGCGCGCGACTTTGGCGCGGCGGAAACCGTGACCATTTCCATGGGCGCAACGCGTATCGATAAAGCGCATCAGAGCACCAGTACCTTATTGGGTAATGCGGATCAGGCGCTTTATCACGCCAAGCAAAACGGTCGCAATCAAGTGGCTTTCTACGAAAGATTGCTGGAAAGCGGCATCATCAAAACCTTTGTTGCCGCCGACGATGTCGAGCTGTTTTAACTGTAGAAAAACACGGCGGCTGAGCCGCCGGTTCGGTTAAAGGTTTTCTTCGGCAAACTCGGCAAGACGACTGCGTACTACCCCATTGAGGTATACGCACGCACTGCCCTCGAAATTTTTAAATCGCTCGACAATGTAAGTCAGCCCTGAGGTGACCGGCGTGAGGTAGGGGGAGTCAATTTGCGCTAAGTTGCCTGAGCAAACCAGCTTAGTCCCTTCACCACAGCGAGTGATAATGGTCTTCAGTTGCGAGGCAGTCAGGTTCTGGCACTCATCCAAGATCACAAACGCATTTTGAATCGAGCGACCACGCATAAAGTTAATCGACTTAAACTGTAAGTTGGCTTTCTCCATGATGTAACGCATCGAGCCATCCGTGCATTCATCATTCATGTGCAGCGCTTCTAACGTATCGGTCACCGCTCCCAGCCAAGGCAGCATTTTTTCCTCTTCTGTGCCCGGTAAATAACCGATCGATTCACCAATATCTGGAGTGTTGCGGGTAACGATGATCTTGTCATACATTCCCTTTTCCACCACCTGTTCTAGCGCGGCGGCCATCGCCAGAATGGTTTTTCCGCACCCTGCCGGCCCGGTCAAAATGGTTAGATCAATGGTCGGGTCCAGTAACGCGTCCATCGCCATGCCTTGGTAGATATTTTTCGGCTTCACATCCCAAGCGGTGCGGTGCATAAGTCGCTCGCGACTAAGGTCTTTAATGATCGCTTTTTCACCATTGATGGCTTGAATGCGTGCCGCGAAATCGTCGCTTTCATCCAACAAGTACTGGTTAACGAACGGCGTTTCCAATAATTCAGACGGTAAGGTGTGGAGGGTATCTGAGCCATACGCTTGGCTATCACATTCCCCGACTTTGTCCCAAAAACTGCCCTCAAAGGTATGAAACCCTTTGGTCAGCAATCGCACATCGTCAATCAATTGATCCGTGCGATAGTCTTCCACATACATCACTCCCGCGCCTTTAGCGCGCAGTCGCATATTAATATCTTTGGTCACCAATACGACTTTGCGTGGTGAGCGTTTGGTTTGTAGATATAGCACCGCATTTAAAATTCGGTTATCGCCAGCCTTGTCAGCAAAGGCGTGTACCGTTTCTTTAATTTCAAAGTCGGCCAGTATCGAAACGGTGCCCGTCGCATCCCCTTTACCGACGGCAATACCCTCGCCGATTTCATCGGGAGTTGCTTCTTTAAAGATATCTTCCAACGCTCGAATCGCGACACGCGCATCTCGTGAGACATCACGCTTGCTGTCTTTGATGCGGTCAAGCTCTTCGAGGACGGTCATGGGGATCACAACATCGTGTTCTTGGAAGGAGTAAATAGCGAAGGGTTCGTGGAGGAGAATATTGGTATCCAATACAAACAGCTTCCGGTCGGCGTCGCCCATAGGCACCTCCTGTGTCGGCAGTTCACTGTCGGTGACAGCGCTTAAGTTAAGCGTAGACCTGGCATTGGGAATTCCCAATCTATTTCGCTGCGCCACGTCACGCTTTTATCTTTGCCGCGTGATAATGACGTTTGTGTGTCAGCGTGACCTTTGCGGGGATTCATTGAGTTTCATCGTGACGCTCCTCACAAGTTCGAGTACTATTGGCGGCCAATTTTTTCAGTGCCACACTGAATAGCACAGTATTTAAACGGCGCCGCTGTCGCGGGGCTGCGTCTTCGACAATCGAGTTAATTCAGAGGTTTTCCCCTATGTCATTTGCGCTTGGACAACGTTGGATCAGTGATACGGAGCATGATCTAGGACTGGGCACCGTGGTGTCTGTTGACGGCCGTACCGTGACCCTAATGTTTCCTGCTAGTGATGAAACACGGCTGTATGCCAGCCACGATGCACCCGTTACCCGGGTGATGTTCAACCCGGGCGATGAGGTGGAAAGCCATGAAGGCTGGACCATGACAGTCTCGCGTGTTGAGGAAGACGACGGGGTATTAACCTATATCGGTACACGCAATGATACTGGCGAAGACGAAGTGTCTCTGCGCGAAATCTTGCTCAGTCACCAGATTCGTTTTAACAAACCGCAAGACAAGCTGTTTGCTGGCCAACTTGATCGCATGGATCGCTTTGCCCTGCGTTATCGTGCGCTGACCAATCAACACCAGCAACTGCGCAGCCCATTACGCGGTTTAACCGGCATGCGTGCCGGCCTGATCCCCCATCAGCTTTACATTGCTCATGAAGTCGGTCGCCGTCATGCGCCACGCGTACTGCTTGCCGATGAAGTCGGCTTGGGTAAAACCATTGAAGCGGGCATGATTATCCACCAGCAGGTACTGGCAGGTCGCGCAGAGCGAGTCTTGATTGTGGTGCCCGAAACCTTGCAGCACCAATGGTTGGTCGAGATGATGCGCCGCTTTAATCTGCACTTCTCAATTTTTGATGAAGAGCGCTGTGTTGAGGCCCTAGCGGATGCCTACAACCCCTTTGATACCCAACAGTTGGTCCTGTGTTCGCTGGAGTTTTTGCGTAAAAATCGCCGTCGTGTCGAACAAGTCTGTGAGACCCACTGGGATCTGCTAGTCGTCGATGAGGCGCATCACCTGTCATGGGCACCGGATGCCCCCAGCCGCGAATACCAAATCATTGAGAGCATCGCCGAACATACACCGGGCGTGTTGCTACTCACTGCCACACCGGAGCAACTTGGCCAACAAAGCCACTTTGCCCGCCTGCGTCTGCTCGACCCAGATCGCTTCTACGATTACGACGCCTTTGTGGAAGAGGCAGCGCAATACGCGCCAGTAGCAGAAGCGGTTGAAGCTTTGCTTGCCGATGCGCCCCTGAGTGATGCGGCACAACATAGCATCCGCACCTTGCTCCAAAGCGACGATTTGGAGCAGCGCTTGGCCCTCATCCACACTGATGATGAGTCGACTCAGCGCGATGCTCGCCAACAGTTAATTGACGATCTCATGGACCGCCACGGGACCGGTCGTGTTCTCTTCCGTAATACTCGTGCAGCAATCAGCGGCTTCCCAACCAGAAAGCTGCACATGCATGCACTTGCTTTACCCAAACAGTATCAAACGGCCATGCGCGTTGCCGAGATGATGGGCGGCCGTCTCGCAGGGGAACAAAAGGCGGTACAAAACCTTTATCCTGAAGACATTTATCAACAGTTCGAAGGCGACAGTGCCAGCTGGTGGGGCTTTGATCCGCGTATCGATTGGTTGCTCGATTACCTGAAAACGCACCGTAACGATAAAGTCTTGATCATTTGTTCACGGGCGCAAACCGCCTTAACCTTAGAGCAGGCGCTGCGTGAGCGCGAAGGCATTCGTGGCACTGTGTTCCACGAAGGCATGTCGATTGTCGAGCGAGACAAAGCCGCGGCTTACTTTGCCCAAGAGGAAGGGGGCGCGCAGGTGTTGATCTGCTCGGAGATCGGCTCAGAAGGCCGGAACTTCCAGTTTGCGCATCAGTTGGTGATGTTCGACTTACCCATGAACCCAGACCTTTTGGAGCAGCGTATCGGTCGTCTTGACCGTATCGGCCAGCAACAAGATATTGCCATTCACGTCCCCTATCTTGAAGGCACCGCGCAAACTATTTTGGCGCGCTGGTATCACGAAGGTCTCGACGCGTTTGAAGATACCTGCCCAACCGGTCGTGCGGTGTTCGAACAATACGGCGAGACCTTACTGACCCTGCTGGCCGCGAACCAACAAGACGACGCCCTCAGCACGCTGATCGAAGACAGCGCTGCCATGAACCAGCGCCTAAAAGCGGAAATGGAGCAAGGTCGCGATAAACTGTTAGAAATGCATTCACATGGTGGGGACGCGGCGAAACAGTTAGCGCAGACGATTGCCGACCAAGATGGCGATACCGGCTTGGTCACCTTTACCTTGGGGCTATTTGATACCATCGGCGTCAACCAAGATGACAAAGGGGAAAATGCGCTGGTAGTCACACCATCAGAACATATGATGGTTCCGAGTTATCCGGGTCTCCCCACCGATGGCTGCACCATCACCTTTGATCGCGATACAGCGCTCAGTCGCGAAGACGTCCAGTTTGTCTCGTGGGAGCACCCTATCGTGCGTGGCGGTATCGACTTGCTACTGAGCGAAAACATCGGCACCACCGCAGTCTCTTTGCTCAAAAACAAAGCGCTGCCGGTGGGCACCTTGTTCCTCGAGCTCATCTATGTGGTGGATGCCCAAGCGCCGAAATCAAGCGGGATTCATCGCTTCTTACCGCAAACGCCGGTACGTGTCTTGCTGGATGCGAATGGCAACGATTTATCCGCCAATGTGGAGTTTGAGGGTTTCCATCGCCAGTTAAGCCCCGTCAATCGCCATTTGGGCAGCAAAATGGTTAACTCGGTACAAAGCCAAGTTCACCGTTTGATTGAAAAAAGTGAGCCTTTAGCTGAAAAAGCACTGGGGGAGATTCAAACCCGTGCCCACCAAGAAATGGAAAGCGAGCTGACCCAAGCCTTGGCGCGTTTAGAGGCACTCAAAACCGTCAACCCCAATATCCGTGATGATGAGTTGGATGCCCTACGCGAGCAAATCAGCACCCTTTCACATCACATTCAACACGCGCAGATTGAATTGGACGCCTTGCGTCTGATTGTGGTCAGTCATCAATAATTAAGCGTTAGGCGGGGCCAGCCGGCCCCGATATATCCTATGGCAATGACAGAATACCATCCCCCCACCGAACCTTGGCTTGATATTCTCTATCAAGATGCGGATTTGGTGGTGATCAATAAACCCAGCGGTTTACTGGCCAACCCTGGCCGCGATCCAGCCCACTACGATAGTGCGTGGTCACGGGTGAAAGACGCCTTTCCCGCAGCGGAGCTGGTCCATCGCTTAGATATGTCGACGTCTGGTGTGATGGCCTTTGCCGCCCACAAAGAGGCTGAGCGAAACCTTAAGGCCCAGTTCCGAGATCGTATTCCGACCAAACTTTACTACGCCGAAGTCTGGGGGCATCCTGCTGATCATGAAGGGCACATTGATTTGCCGCTGATTTGTGATTGGCCTAACCGCCCGCGCCAAAAGGTCTGCTTTGAGCATGGGAAGCCATCGCAGACACACTATCGCTGCTTAAACACCTTCCCTAAGACCAGTTTGATGGCCTTGTACCCGCTGACAGGGCGCTCGCACCAGCTTCGTGTGCACATGCAATCGTTGGGACATAGCATCGTTGGCGATGAGTTTTACGCCTCTCCAGAGGCACTCGACTATGCCTCTCGCCTTCATTTGCACGCGGCCGAGCTGAGTTTATTGCACCCAACAACCGGCGACGTCATGCATTTTCACGCCCCCTGTGAGTTTTACCCCACGATGCCCACTAATCGACTTGCCGATGAGTATCAGCTGGCCTCACCCAGCGCGACCTAGCCCCCCGAATTGCCCTCGCGTTCGCTGAAACGATTGCACAATGTGACGATATTTCGCACCCTAGAGCCATGGATTGAGACACGGAGATCAACATGGCTCAGCGTACCCCCGTCAATATCGTCTTTCTCGACCGTAACACCATTCCAGCCCATATTGTGCTGCCCACACCTCGCTCACCCCATCACTGGCAAGCCTATGGTGAAACACAGCCTGATGAGGTCGTGTCGCGTTTGCAAGAGGCCGAGATCGCCATCACCAATAAAGTGGTCATTGATGAGACGGTGCTCGCCGCCTGTCCTCAACTCAAACTGATTGCGGTCGCCGCGACTGGCGTCAACAATGTGGATTTGGCTGCATGCCGTGCGCGCGGTGTGCAAGTCTGTAACGTCCAAGGTTATGCCACTCAATCGGTACCTGAACACGTCATCGCCCTGATCTTTGCACTTAAACGTCAATTGCTCGGCTACCACCTCGACGTCCAACATGGCGCATGGCAAAAACATGGTCAGTTTTGCTTTTTTACTCACCCAATCGGCAGCGTAGCCGGCAGTAAACTAGGGATTATCGGTAAAGGGGCTTTAGGCGAAGCCGTTGCACGTTTGGCACGCGCAGTCGGCATGACAGTCATGTTTGCTGAGCACCGCGGAGCCACCCATTGCCGAGAGGGTTATGTACCCTTTGATGAGGTGATCAGCCGCGCCGATATCCTCTCGTTACACTGCCCGTTAAATCCGAACACAGAAGCTTTAATTAACCGTGATGTCCTCGCCTGCATGCCAAACCATGCCTTATTGATCAATACAGGACGTGGCGGGTTAGTTGATGAACACGCGCTCCTCGACGCCCTAAAAACCGGTCAAATTGGTGGCGCCGGACTAGATGTGCTGAGTGAAGAGCCAGCCCCTGATAATCACCCGCTTATCACCGCATCACTGCCGAATTTAATCGTTACTCCTCACATTGCATGGGGAGCAGATGAAGCGGTGAATCGGCTCAGCCAGCAACTGATGGATAACATTGATGGCTATCTGCAAGGCACACCACAGCACACCTTAATTAACACGGCCGCCCGCTAAATATCGCGGGCTTTTTTAATCACATCGTAAGCTTTTTGAATTTCTTGTGCTTTTTCTTTCGCCAATTCCATCATCTCAGGGGGTAACCCCTTAGCCATCAGCTTGTCAGGATGGTGTTCATTCATCAACTTACGGTACGCTTTCTTCAATTCCTGAGCAGAGGCGGAGGCATCCACGCCGAGTACTTCATAGGCATCATCCACCTCACGTTGACGCGGTGGCGCTCCCGCCCCACCCGCGTGCTGGTGCCAATCCCCTTGGTAACCTTGGCTAAAGCGAAACGCGGCTTCTTGCATGCGTAGACGTTGCTCAAGTTGCTGCGCGGAAAAACCCAACCCCTCAGCAATGATATACAGTAACTCACGCTCTTTCGGGTGCAGCTCTCCATCTGCAAACGCCGCTTGTACCTGCACTTCAAGGAAAAAGCTAAGCAGATCCCGCCGCCCTTGGCTTAACGCCCGGATCCCATTTAGAGTCTCTTGGAGCGGGAAATCACTGCCTTTTCCTTCACGAAAGGCGTCTTGCGCGGATTGCCTCGCCGCCCCATGCAATTGCATGCGATCCATAATCAAGCTGGCTAGACGAATCTCTTCCTGTGTGACCTGCCCCTTAGCCTTTGCCACATGTCCCATCACGGCAAAGGTGCCATGAAAAAAGACGCGCTGCGCCTCGGCACCTTGAGCACCGAAACCGCCACCAAAACCGCCCAGTGAGGCGCGTTGCTTGGCTTTATCAAACTGATGACCTAAGAACAGGCCAAGAAAAAAACCGAATGGGCCTCCCAGTAAAATGCCGAGAAAAGCGCCAATTACCTTGCCATATAGTTGCATGCCATGGTCTCATTGCTGGTTTCACACCCTGCACATTTACAGGTGATGCTGGGCGTAAATTGATTTATGATAATCGCATTTTGCAGCCAAAGCATACTGATGCGTTGCCTTCGTGTACACCACGCTATCAGATAAAACAGGAATGTCTTCTTCAATGTCACCGACTGCACGCAGCTTTTTAGCCACCATGATTAGCCTGGCGCTCTATGGCCCAGCGCTTGCTTTTGCCAATGCGGACTCCGCCGACACACCTTGCCCGGACAGCGAGGCGCGGTGTATTCCTCCCAGTGAACAAACGCAAGATGTGAACAACGCCCCAATTCGCGTTGTGGCTGATCGCGCCGAAGCCCAATCCAACGAAAAAGCCATTTACAGCGGCAACGTTGAGGTTACCCAAGGGCATCGTAAAATGACCGCGGATACCGCTACGCTGCGCGACCCTGAGCGTATTGTCACCGCCCAAGGCGATGTGGTCTTCAATGATGGGCAAATGATGGTGACCTCAGATTACCTGCAGGCCAACCTTGACACGGAAGACACCACACTAAATAACGCACAGTACAAAATGCTGTGTACACCGGGGCGCGGTGAAGCTAAGCGGGTGTTTAAAAACGGAACCACCTTCTATGAAATGGAAGACGGTACCTTTACCACCTGTCCGGATGAAGATAAAAGCTGGCGCTTTTCGGCCTCGAAAATCGAAAAAGAAGAAGACAGCCTGTTTGCCGACTTGTATCACCCCAAATTTGAGGTGATGAATGTGCCCGTCTTTTATCTGCCTTATTTGCGTGTACCGGTCGAGGATGGGCGCTTAACGGGTTTCCTCTATCCATCGGTGTCGTGGAGTGATCGCGACGGGGTTGAGCTAGAAACCCCATTTTATTGGAATATTCACCCACAACTTGATGCCACTATCACGCCAAAATACATGTCGGAGCGTGGCGTTCAGCTTAACACCAATATTCGTTATTTAGCGCCATTCGGATACGGCTCGTTATATTCCGAGTACCTCCCTGACGACCAGCTCAATCCTGAATTGGATGAGCGTTGGGGCTTTAACTGGAAACACAGTGGCGTCCAAGGTCACTGGCGCTATGAGGCCGATTACAGCAAAGTCAGCGATATTGCTTACTTTCAGAATATCGACTCCGATGTGGGTAAACGGGAAGACAACACCTTGCTACAAACCGGCGAAATCAGCTATCGCGGGTTAGATTGGAATAGCACGGTACGTGTCCGAGATTTCCAAGCACTGACTGAGAATACCAGCGTCTATCGCCTCATGCCGCAGGTGGATCTCAATTACTATGCGCCGCAAACCTTGGGCTGGGCGGATATTAGCTTGCCCGCACAATTGAGCGTGTTTGCCAGTGATGACCCGAACAAACCCGAAGCCACCCGGACCCATTTGGCGCCGACCTTGAGCATTCCCTTCACGCGTCCTTGGTTTAGCGCCACCGCCGAAGCGAGCATGCTCTACACCCATTATGATCAGCGCTTTGATAACGCCTCACCGGATGCGGAGTCGACCGCCAAACTGAGTAAGTCAGTCGAGCGGAAGATCCCCACATTGCGGTTACACTCAGGGCTGGTGCTTGAACGTAATTTCTGGGCGATGGGGAGCAACTTTAGTCAAACCCTTGAGCCACAAGTGCAGTACTTGTATATCAAGGATGTCAACCAAAGTGATATCTACAACCCGGTGAACTACAACGGGGGCGGCTATGATACTGCGCGCTTACAAACCGACTACTATGGCCTGTTCCGCGGTAATCAGTTCAGTAGTATCGACTTTATCAACCCCGCTAACCAGCTTACCTACGGGGCAACCACGCGCTTTTATGACAGCGGTTATAAAGAGCGCTTTAACCTGTCGTTTGGTCAGATCTATTATTTTGATCGTTCCTCGGATGAGGATGTAGATGCGTTCGACTATTCCGCGTGGGCGCTCGAGGGGGAAGCCAATTTTAACGACAACTTCTTTGTTCGCGGCTCCATGCAGTACGACAGCAACTTAAGTGAGTTGCAATTCGGTAATGCGATTGCGGAATACCGTCAGGATGGCTTTTACGCGCAAACCAGCTATCGTTACGTGGCGCAGGAGTACATAGTATCGACCTTGCCAAACCGAGATATCAGCAAGCTAACGGACGATGGATTGTCGCAAGCAGGTGTCGTGACAGGCTTCCCACTTTGGAACGGGCTGAGCTTTAACGGGCAATACTGGCGCGATCTGACCCAAGATGTCATGCTGGAAAACCAGTTTAGCCTGACTTACCGCTCTGACTGCTGGGTCATTGGGCTGAGCTACAATGAGTACTTGCTCTCGCGCTCTAACATCAACAGCGATCCTGAATACGACAACAACGTCACCCTCTCGTTTAGTCTGCTAGGTCTCGGCGCACAAAGCGGTTTCAACTTCAGTACAGACTCAGGAAACGCCCTTGGCTACCGCGATCCTTTTGCGCTGAAGAACTAACACGGCACACTGTGGTCTGGACAGTAGAACGATTTTTAAAGAAGTGGACAAAGCATGAACAAATGGAGTCACGCCCTCATCACTGGCGTTTTAGTGTTGCTTACACCTTTTTCCCACGCAGCACCCAAAGAGCTGGATCGCGTGGTCGCTGTAGTTAACGACGGGGTCGTGCTGAACAGTGATATGGAAGCCATGCGTCGTACCGTGACGCTGAACGCACAACAAAATGAGCGTCAACTGCCACCAGCCTCCGTGCTGGAAGAGCAAATGCGCGAACGCTTAATTGTCGAAGAGCTGCAATTACAAGAAGCGAAGCGTTTAGGCATTCAAATTGACGATAGCCAGCTACAACAGGCAATTACTAATATCGCCAAAGAACAGTCGCTGAGCCTCGATGAGCTGCGCAAACAAGTTAGCGCGCAAGGCACCTCTTGGGCGCAATACCGCGAACAAGTGCGCCGCGAGCTGACCATTTCAGAAGCACGCAATGCCCAAGTGCGTCGTCGGATCAGCATTTTGCCTCAAGAAGTCGAATCCTTGGCCAAGCAGCTGAACGAACAGCAACTGCAAAAAGTGCGCTACAAGCTGTCTCACATCCAACTAAAGCTGGATGATGACGCGGATAAAGCCACGCGCGAAGCCGTGAAAAAGCAAGTTTTTGAGCTTGTCGACAAACTGCGCCACGGTGGAAAAGTTGCCGATTTGGCCATGGCATACTCGAAAGGGCCGAAAGCGCTCGACGGGGGAGATTGGGGCTGGCTACGTTTAGAGGAAATGCCGACCATCTTTGCCGACCAGATCAGTAACCAAGGGAAAGGTGCCATTATTGGTCCCTTCCGCAGTGGTGTGGGCTACCATATTCTTAAAATCACCGATGTAGAAGGACTCGAGACCGTCGCGGTGACTGAGGTTAAAGCGCGTCATATTTTGATTAAGCCATCAATCGTCCTTAGTGACAAAGGTGCGCAAAAAGAGCTGAATGACATCATCGCCCAGATCAAACGGGGTGATCAGAGTTTTGCCGATTTAGCTAAACAGTACAGTGATGACCCAGGCTCGGCCGTCAATGGGGGTGACTTAGGCTGGTCAACCACAGATGTCTATGTCCCTGCCTTTAAAGCCAAAGTGGATGCCCTTCCACAAGGCCAGATCAGCGAGCCATTCAAAACGGTACATGGCTGGCATATTGTTGAAGTCACCGACCGTCGCGAAGTGGATAAAACCGATGCAGCGGTGAAAAACCGAGCCTATCGTATGCTGTTTAACCGCAAGTTTAACGAAGAAGCACAAGCATGGTTGCAAGAGTTACGCGCCGGTGCGTACGTTGAGGTACTCGGCGATGACCGTTAAGCGTATTGCCATCACTCCGGGAGAGCCTGCGGGGATTGGCCCTGATTTAATTTTAGCGATGGCACAACATCCTTGGCCACACCAACTGGTGGTGGTGGCCAATCGAGACATGTTGGCAGCACGCGCCAAGACACTTGGTCTATCAGTGACGCTTGAGCACTACGACGCCACGCAGCCAGCCACGCCACACCAAGCCGGTACGCTGATTGTCGAAGATATACCGCTCGGCGCGCCTGTGGTAGCGGGCAACTTAGATGAAGCCAATGGCCGCTACGTGCTTGAAACACTGACACGCGCCGCTGAAGGAAATCTCAACGGTGAATTTGCTGCCATTGTCACTGGCCCCGTTCACAAAGGCATTATCAACCGTGCTGGTGTTTCATTTAGCGGTCATACTGAGTTTTTTGCTCAACACGCGAACGTCAATCAGGTCGTGATGATGCTGGCCACTGAAGGCTTGCGTGTCGCACTCGTGACTACCCATATCCCACTCGCCTACGTCGCCAAAGCGATCACCCGAGAGCGCCTGCATGACGTGATTGCGATTTTGCATCAAGACTTGCAAGAGAAATTCGCCATCAAGCAGCCGCGTATTTATATCTGTGGTCTCAACCCGCACGCTGGGGAAGACGGCTGTCTTGGTCGCGAAGAAATTGACATCATTGAACCTGCGCTCGACGAGTTACGCGAGCAAGGGATGGACTTGGTCGGACCGCTCCCTGCTGATACGCTTTTCCAAGAGAAATATCTGCAAGATGCCGATGCTGTACTGGCGATGTATCACGACCAAGGCTTACCTGTGTTAAAATTCAAAGGATTTGGGCGCTCAGTGAATATCACCTTGGGTCTCCCTTTTATCAGAACATCAGTAGATCATGGTACCGCACTGGATTTAGCAGGTACTGGTACGGCGGATACAGGAAGCCTGCGGACGGCCATCTCCCACGCCATTGAATTAGTAGATAGCAAAGCATGAGCGATAAAGTCCACCAAGGCCACCGCGCCAGAAAACGTTTCGGACAAAACTTCCTAAACGACCCTTACATCATTGACGGCATTGTTTCGGCCATCAATCCGCAATCCGGTGAAAATCTGGTTGAGATTGGTCCGGGACTGGGCGCGTTGACTGAGCCTGTCACTGAGCAAGTGGATCATTTAAACGTGGTCGAGCTTGACCGTGATCTGGCCGCCCGCCTGCGTAGCCACCCATTTATGGCCAGCAAGTTAACCGTTCACGAAGCGGATGCGATGCAGTTTGATTTTGCCGAGCTTGCCAAGCAAGGGCCTTTGCGGATTTTCGGTAATCTGCCTTATAACGTATCAACCCCTTTGATGTTCCATCTGTTTTCATTTGCAGGCCATGTGCAAGACATGCACTTTATGTTGCAAAAGGAAGTGGTAAACCGCTTGGCGGCGGGTCCAGGAACCAAAGCGTACGGTCGATTGACCGTTATGGCGCAATATTACTGTCAGGTCATTCCGGTACTAGAAGTCCCACCCAGCGCGTTTAAACCTGCGCCTAAAGTGGACTCGGCTGTGGTTCGCCTCATCCCACACAAAACGTTGCCGCACCCTGCAACGAGCATGCAATGGTTAGAGCGCGTTTGTCGTGAGGGCTTCAACCAACGCCGTAAAACCATACGTAACGGTTTCAAATCCTTGGTGAGTGTGGACACACTGACTGAGCTCGGTATTGACCCTAGTTTGCGACCGGAGCATTTGACGCTGGCGCAGTTTGTCAACTTGGCAAACTGGCTGGACGCCAACCATCAACAATAAACAGGAGCCTTGACTTGCAAGCCACCGATAACCCGCAATTCGAGATTAATATCGCGACCCAATACGTCGAAGATCAATCCGAACCGGACAACGAGCGCTTTGTGTTTTCTTACACCGTCACCATTAAAAACCAAGGTGATGCGCCCGCACAGTTGATGCGACGCAAGTGGTTAATCACAGATGCCAACGGTAAAGAGCTCGAGATTGAGGGCGAAGGCGTGGTGGGAGAGCAACCCAGTATTGCCGCGGGAGAAAAGTATACCTATACCAGTGGCACCATCATTGAAACGCCTGTGGGCGTGATGCAGGGTTTCTATACCATGCAAGATCAAGCCGATAACCAGTTTAAAGTGGAAATTGAGCCGTTCCGCCTCGCGCTCCCTAACATTCTTCACTAACGTCCCTCAAGGAGGCCACACATGGCTACCTATCTTATCGGGGATATTCAAGGTTGTTACCAAGAACTACGCGCGCTGTTGGCGCGCGTTGATTTCTCCCCCGCTCACGATACCCTCTATGTCGCGGGTGATTTGGTCGCTCGCGGGCCGGACTCCTTATCCGTGTTGCGCTATCTTCATGGGCTCGGCGCGTCAGCCAAGATAGTCCTTGGCAACCACGACCTGCATCTATTAGCCGTTGCACACGGGATTAAACCGGCCAAGCCAAAAGACCGTACCCAGCCGATCCTCGACGCGCCAGACCGAGAAACATTGCTTCAATGGTTAGCGGCTCAGCCTCTGTTAATCGACGAATCAGCGCGAGACGACGGTGGCTTTTTGCTGACCCACGCGGGGATTAGCCCACAATGGGATAAAGCGACGGCTGTCGCCTGCGCGCGTGAAGTCGAAGCCATACTGCACAGCAATGAGCAAGCGTGGTTATTACGACATATGTATGCGGATCAACCCGATCACTGGGAGGATACGCTGGAAGGCCTGCCTCGCTACCGCTATATCATTAATAGTTTGACCCGGATGCGATTTTGCTGGCCCGATGGTCGCCTCGATATGCAATGCAAGCTACCTCCCGCGAAAGCGGCAGATACTGGTCTCATCCCTTGGTTTGAGGTGGCGCGCCAACAACCACTGGGATACGCGATTGTGTTTGGCCATTGGGCGGCTTTAGGGGGAACCATCCAGCCCGGCTTATACGGGCTGGATACAGGCTGTGTTTGGGGCGGTGAGTTAACCTTGCTGCGTTGGGAAGACAAGGTTTGCTTTACCCAACCAGCGCTCAATAACGGTGCTTAACCACGCTCCCAAACCGTAAAAGTCAGTGGGTAGGCGTTTTTCTCGTCCGGTGCATGAGTTTCACTGGCCACTTGCGTCCACCCTTCACCCCAATCGGGGAAACGAGTATCGCCTTCAACATGGGTGTCGATAAAGGTGAGATACAAGCGATCCGCGCGCGGTAAAAACGCGTCATAAATGGTCCCACCGCCAATCACCATCACCTCAGCCACATCGCCCACCGCGGCCAGCGCCTGCTCAGGTGAAGCGACCACGGTCACGCCGTCTGGTTGATAGTCAGGATCGCGGCTGATCACAATATTGGTACGCTTTGGTAAAGGGCGGCCAATCGACTCAAAGGTTTTACGCCCCATCACCACAGGATGCCCTAGGGTGGTGCGCTTAAACCACGCTAAATCAGCCGGCAAATGCCAAGGCATCTGGTTATCTTTTCCAATTACTCGGTCTTTTGCCATTGCGGCAATTAAGCTGACTCGCATTACGCTGGCCTCATTGAATTAAATCACTGGTCGGCGACGATAAAATAATAACCCCGGCATCGCAAGACCAATGGCTAATGCGGCCAAGATAAACCCAGCGCTAATCAAATTCTCCATCAAACTGGCCCACAAGGCCGGCGTGTATCCTTGGTTATTGATAGTCACCAAGGCGATCATCGCTTTAAACGCGTAAACGCCGGGGATCATGGGAATGATGGCGGCGACGGTAAATACCTTAGGATGGGCCAGAAAGCGCTGAGACCAATACACCCCTAAAAACCCGATGGTGGTGGCGCCCGCGAGCGTCGCCCACTCGATAGCCATACCCGACTCCATCAACACAAACCTTAGCCCATGACCAATCGCCCCGCCGTAAGCGCAGTATTTGAGCGCCTTGGCTGGCACATTGAAGACCAAGGCAAACCCCACTGCGGGGATCATGGCAAAAAACATATCTTCCAATAGGGCAAGCAGCAAACTCATAACCACCCCCATGCACCGACAAGATTCATCGCCCCGACAATGCCGAGCGCGGTGGCGAGGGTCAGTAACGACGCCATGGTCCAGCGTGCAATCCCCATATCGACAAACCCTTTCACCATGTCAGAGACCGCGTTAATGAGCGGATAACCCGGTACCAACATCAACACCGACGATGCCATGATCAGAAAAGGTTCATTGCCCCAATTCATCACCGTCCCCACGCTTGAAATTAAGGTGGTCACCATGGCGGTAAGCGCAAACGTGAGCAAAGGATTAAACTGACGGTGGGCAAGTAGTTGGCGCACACGCATGCCGCACGCCGATGCGACAAAGGTTAAGGCAAAGATAACCGCATCACCACCGGCCAACCGGCTAAACGCGGCACAGGAAAGCCCTATCATGCCCACCACTAGCCAAGGAGGATAACGATGAGGCTTGATGCGGGTGAGACGCTTACGCACCGCTGGCGCGTCGAGAATGCCCTTTTCCGCAAGGATCACCGTGCGCTGAATATCCGTTACCACCTGCATATTGATCCCGCGGTCGGGGCACTGTCTCGCAGTGGTAATGCAATGGCCGCGGTTCAAGGTGGTGACCACCAATGAACTGGCTGATAGCGCGAGCTCGACACTGTCTAGCCCCAACGCTTTGCCCAAGCGAATGCTAACATCGCTCACCAGTTTACTCTCTGCACCATGTTGCAAAAGTCGCTGCCCGACTTCTATGACCAAACGTGAAATCGCACGCTGTTCTGGTTCGGTTAACCGTCTCGTCACCCGCTATCCCTCTCGCCTTTATCTACTGTCGCAGTATTGATGAATAACTGCTTAAAATCTTTGATGCAAATAAAACACCTCCGATTTCCTTGTCGGAATTGGGCAGCGTACCTTTTTCTGCGCTCAGCCAATACAGCGGCGATCAAACATGGCGACGATAGGCATAAAAAAACCGCTGCTCGTGAGCAGCGGTTGTCAGATTAAGGCTTGTAGATGATTTCGACGTCGTAGTCGTCTTCATCCCAATCGTCCCAATCATCATCGTCATCGTCCGATTGATTGAGTTTCTTCTCGTGGTAATCATCCCACTTGAAGGCCACCGTTTCATCCTCTGGTTCAACCTCTGGCGTCGGTGCCGGTAAGGTATCAATAAAGCCCATCAGATCGTAAATCAGTGGCTGGACGTTCGCCTTGTTGATCGCAGAGATCGCGTAATATTTATCATCCCACGCGAGCGCCTCTAACACACGATCGATTTGCTCTTGCGCCTGCTCTTCTGGCATGAGGTCGACTTTGTTAAAGACCAACCAACGCGGCTTATCTGCCAGCTTCTCACTGTATTGGTTTAACTCATCAATGATGGTAAACGCGTTGTCGACCGGATCGGTACCATCCACAGGCATCAGATCAATCATGTGCAACAGGACACGGCAGCGCTCAAGGTGTTTCAAGAAGCGAATACCCAGTCCCGCGCCATCGGCAGCCCCTTCAATCAGGCCCGGAATATCCGCCACGACAAAGCTTTTATCGGCAGCGACACGGACCACGCCAAGGCTTGGCACCAAGGTGGTAAAGGGGTAATCAGCGACCTTTGGCTTAGCGGCCGACACCGCGCGAATAAAGGTTGATTTACCCGCATTCGGCAAGCCTAACATGCCCACATCGGCGAGGAGCAACAGCTCTAGGCGCAGCTGACGGACTTCCCCTTTAGTCCCCATGGTTTTTTGGCGTGGCGCGCGGTTGACGGATGATTTGAATCGGGTATTACCCAACCCATGGAAGCCGCCTTTTGCCACCATGACTTTCATGCCATGTTGGGTCAAATCGGCAATCACTTCACCGGTATCTTCATCGACAGCACGGGTACCAACAGGCACATTCAGCACCAAATCATCACCGCGTTTGCCGGTACAGTTACCACCGCGACCATTTTCACCACGCCCTGCGGCATGAAAGCGCTCGAATTGGTAATCAATCAGGGTGTTAAGGTTCTCGTCGGCGAGCAGGTATACATCACCGCCATCGCCACCGTCGCCGCCATCTGGGCCCCCTTTGGGCACATACTTTTCACGTCGGAAGCTGACGGTACCATTGCCGCCGTCACCCGCGTCTACGCGAATTATCGCTTCATCTACAAACTTCATGCTAACTTCTCCGCACCAGCGGCCAGAAACATCTCGTTCCCGGACTGCTAGCCTTATCCCAGATTGGTGTGTGGCGATCTTATCGATCTTAGGATCAATTTTCAGCCTTGGCTGACTTTCTGCTTACCGTGGATTGGCGGCGGCTCGACGAGGGATCACCAGACACAATAAAAAGCCCCGCCAAGTGGCAGGGCTTCAAAATTCGCTTGGCGTTGAAACTTATTCAGCTTCGATAGTAACGAATTTACGGTTCTGAGGACCTTTAGTCTCGAACTTCACTTTACCGTCGGTCAAAGCGAATAGAGTGTGGTCTTTACCGCAACCTACGTTAGTACCTGCGTGGAATTTAGTACCACGCTGACGCACGATGATGTTACCTGCTAGAACAGACTCACCACCGAAACGCTTAACACCTAGACGTTTACTTTCTGAATCGCGGCCGTTTTTAGTAGAACCGCCAGCTTTTTTGTGTGCCATCTCTTCTCTCTCCTAACTCTTAAGCGCTGATGCCAGTGATTTTCACTTCAGTGAACCACTGACGGTGGCCCATTTGCTTGCGAGAATGTTTACGACGACGGAATTTGACGACTTTCACTTTATCGCCACGACCGTGGGTAACAACTTCCGCTGTTACTTTACCGCCACTAACAAATGGCGCGCCAACTTTAACGTCTTCGCCGTTTGCTACTAGCAGCACGTTGTCAAATTCAACACTTTCGCCAGTTTCAACGTCTAGCTTTTCCAAGCGAATAGTCTGGCCTTCGCTTACTCGGTGTTGCTTACCACCACTTTGGAAAACTGCGTACATGGTTTACTCCGCATTTCCGCACGGCCTACTGCGTTTAATATTTGAGCAGTAAGGGGTGCGCATATAATTCATCAATAGGGCGCGAATTCTACGGTAGAAATTGATTTGAGGCAAGAGGGGATCGCAAGAAAATTGGTGAAAAGCTGCTCAGCATAGATTCCCACACTTTTTGCAGGCCTGAGAGCTATCTCGTCGCACGTGATTTGGTGTACCATTGATACCTTAAACACCCGCGCTAACGCCGATACTGACCCTGAAAGCACGCCAACGCTGATACGTCATGCGTCTTTCATCCATCACGTCGTAGAAACGTGCAGTTTTGTGGCGGCAAGCAAGCAACTAGGACAAAGCCCGGATTTTATTCATGGATTTCAAATCAATCCAAGCCTTGATCAGTGATGACATGGCGCAGGTCGATCAAAAAATACTGGCTCAACTCAATTCTGACGTCGCGCTTATTAACCAACTTGGCTTTTACATCGTAAACAGCGGGGGTAAGCGCTTACGCCCTATGTTGGCGGTTCTTGCGGCGAGAGCCCTTGGGTATCAAGGTGAAAAACACACCACAGCGGCCGCGTTTATTGAGTTTATTCATACCGCTACCTTGCTTCATGATGATGTGGTCGATGAATCGGATTTGCGCCGTGGCAATGCAACGGCCAATGCCATGTTCGGTAATGCCGCCAGTGTGCTGGTCGGCGACTACATCTACACCCGCTCATTCCAAATGATGACCAGTTTGCGCTCATTGAAGATATTGGATCTGATGAGTGAGGCCACCAATGTGATTGCCGAAGGGGAAGTGCTGCAGTTAATGAACTGTAACGACCCGAATACCACCGAAGCGAGCTACATGCAGGTGATCTACTCTAAAACCGCACGTCTTTTTGAGGCAGCGACCCAGGTCGGGGCCATTCTCAACGACGCGGATCCAGAGACAGAAAAAGCCTTCCAAGATTATGGCCGCTATTTGGGAACGGCGTTTCAGCTGATTGATGATGTCATGGACTACACCAGCGCGGATGACGAAATGGGCAAGCATGCCGGCGATGATCTAGCCGAAGGGAAACCGACGCTCCCCCTGCTGCATGCGATGCAACACGGCACTGAGCATCAATCGGCTATGATCCGCGAAGCCATTGAGAAAGGGAATGGACGGGACAAACTCGAGACGATTTTGGCCTGCATGGACCAATGTGGCTCCTTGTCCTATACCCGTGAGCGTGCAGAGCAAGAATCAGAAAAGGCGATTCGCGCCCTAGATGGTTTAGCGGATTCGGATTACAAGGCCGCCTTAGTCGCGTTGGCAAAATTGGCGGTTAACCGGAATAAGTAACCACAAGCGTCTATCGCTATTTAGCGACAAGCAAGCATAAAAAACGGCGCATATCGCGCCGTTTTTTCATCGATGAAGGGGCTATTTCGCCGCGAATTCTTCACCCATTTGAATGTCTTTACGCAAGGTGTCGAGCATATCGTCCATAGCTTTTTGCTCAAACGCGCTCAGCTCACCGATGCTCAAGATTTCTTCCACACCGTTTTTACCCAGCCGCACCGGTTGGGCAAAGAAGCGCGCGTGCTGACCATCGCCTTCCACGTAGGCACACTCCACTACATTTGACTCACCTTGTAGCGCGCGCACTAGAGATAGGCCGAAACGGCACGCTGCTTGCCCCATCGACAAGGTCGCAGAGCCGCCACCTGCTTTGGCTTCGACAACTTCCGTGCCCGCATTTTGGATACGTGGCGTAAGTGCTGCGACTTCTTCGTCAGTAAAGCTCACTCCTTTCACCTGAGACAGCAAAGGCAAAATGGTAACGCCTGAGTGACCGCCGATCACCGGAATGGAAACCTCACGAGGATCCATGCCTTTTAGCTCACCAATAAAGGTTTCAGAGCGAATCACATCCAAGGTGGTGACGCCGAACAATTTGTTTTTATCGTAGACGCCTTTGGCTTTGAGGACATCCGCTGCAATCGCCACTGTCGTGTTCACTGGGTTGGTGATAATACCGACACACGCTTTCGGGCAAACATCGGCAATTTTTTCCGCCAAGGACTTAACAATACCGGCGTTTACGTTGAACAGATCTGAGCGGTCCATGCCTGGCTTACGGGCGACGCCAGCAGAAATCAAGACCACGTCCGCGCCTTCCAGCGCTGGGGTTGGGTCTTCACCGCTGTAGCCTTTAATAGAAACCGGGGTTGGGATATGGCTTAAATCCACAGCTACCCCAGGGGTAACCGGTGCGATATCGTACAGAGCCAAGTCGGAACCCGCTGGCAGGTTATTTTTTAGCAGTAGGGCTAACGCCTGACCAATGCCTCCCGCGGCGCCAATCACAGCAACTTTCATGTCGTTCTCCTTTCGATATTTCTTATAGTCCGGATCCGGTCCGGCTTCTGTTCGGGCACAAATCGCCACGTAATGGTGCGAACTGTGGGCTCATCATATGCCCGCCTATGCGTGCACTCAAGCGTCAAGCGGTGATGATCAGCCAAAGCTCTCATTTTTCTTTTTGCTGCGTTGAAATCGCGTGAATCGAGTTAGGAACAGTGATGCTGTCGCCAATTTGTGGGGTCAGCAATTGCCCTTCGGTGAATGTATATGCAAAATAGCCACTCGTTTGTCATTGCGAGTCAGCCGTCATGCGTAACTCAGAAAAACAAGACCAATTGGTTCGGGCGTTTAAAGCCATCCTCAAAGAAGAAAAGTTCAGTTCTCAGGGCGAGATCGTGGAAGCCTTACGTGCTCAAGGATTTGAGGGCATTAACCAGTCGAAAGTGTCGCGCATGTTGACCAAGTTCGGCGCTGTACGTACCCGAAATGCCAAGATGGAGATGGTGTACTGCCTTCCTATCGAATTGGGCGTGCCGACCACGGGCAGCGCATTGCGCGAGCTGGTGATGGAAATCGACTATAACGAAGCGGTTGTCGTCATTCACACTGGTCCAGGCGCGGCACAATTAATTGCCCGTTTACTGGACTCTCTTGGCAAGGCAGAAGGGATTTTGGGCGCCGTCGCTGGGGATGACACCATCTTTATCACACCAACCCGTGGCACCACCACAGAGGCACTTTTTGAAGCCGTCTGTGACCTGTTTGAATACCACTACTAATCTTTTTATCAGGCAGCGTGGTTCCGCTGCCTGTCTATCTTTTCCCCTCTTTGCTACACACCTTTTCACACAAAAGCGATAACATCCTTTTAATTTTTCTTTATCGCTCTGTTACTATCGGCGTTTGACCGCCAACAAACGATTAACGCATTGGCCACCCATCGGCCCATTATAATTAACGGTTAGGTACTCATCGTTGACACTGATGTCATTGTCTACAGGCTATGCTTTGTGACAAAGAGTACCCTTTTCTCGGGACATTGCTGCCGCTCTCGCGGTGCAAATGATAATAAGGACAAACTGCATGACGAAGACAAGTCAATCGTCTCCTGATGTGCAAGACATGGTCGCGCAAGCGGATACAGGTGCGCGCTCACCTCATGGACTGCCGGGACGCATTTTATGGCTGGTACCTCTTTTCTGGTCACTGTTTCAGCTATGGTATGCCTCACCCCTCCCCTTTATACTCGATTTTGGTGTCCTCAATAACACCGAAGCACGCGCCATCCACCTCGCTTTCGCGATGTTCTTGGCCTACACCGCTTATCCTGCATTAAAAACCTCTCCCCGCGATCGTATCCCCCTACTCGACTGGGTATTCGCCTTAGCGGGAAGCTTTGCCGCAGGGTATTTATTCTTATTTTATAACGATCTAGCTGGACGCGCCGGCGCTTATACCGACGTGGATATCACGGTCGCTGCCATTGGTATGGTGTTGATGCTTGAGGCGACCCGCCGTGCACTTGGCCCGCCATTGATGGTGGTCGCCGGTGTATTCTTGCTCTACACCTTCGCCGGTCCCTATATGCCGGATGTGATCGCACACAAAGGGGCGAGCTTAAATAAAGCCATGTCGCATCTGTGGCTCACCACCGAAGGGGTTTTCGGGGTGGCGCTGGGCGTCTCTACCTCGTTTGTATTCCTGTTTGTCCTATTCGGGGCATTACTCGATCGTGCAGGTGCTGGCGGCTACTTCATTAAAGTAGCCTTCTCACTACTCGGTCACATGCGCGGTGGCCCCGCCAAAGCCGCAGTGGTCGCGTCCGGCCTGTCCGGTTTAGTCTCGGGTTCATCAATTGCCAACGTAGTGACTACCGGGACCTTTACCATTCCCTTGATGAAACGTGTGGGTTTCCCGAGCCATAAAGCCGGCGCGGTTGAGGTAGCCGCCTCGACCAATGGCCAGCTCACCCCACCCATTATGGGAGCAGCAGCATTCTTGATGGTGGAATACGTGGGGATTTCCTACGTCGAGGTGATTAAAGCCGCACTGCTTCCTGCACTGATCTCTTACATTGCCCTAATTTACATCGTGCACTTAGAAGCGTGTAAGGCTGGGATGCAGGGCCTACCGCGCCGCCACACCAGCACCTTGCTACAAAAACTGTTCTCATTTATGACCGTGTTTGTGGGCTTACTGGTCCTCAGCGCTGCGGTCTATTACGGTATCGGTTGGACCAAAGATGTGTTCGGTGCCATGGCAACCGTTATCATTGGCCTGCTGACACTAATCGCTTATGTGCTGTTGGTGCGCTATTCCGCTCAGTACAAATCCGAAGCGGCAGAAGACCCTGCTGCCGCCGATTTGTCCGAAGTGCCGGAGCCAGGCCCAACCGTACGTTCTGGCTTGTACTATTTGTTGCCCATTGGCGTATTAGTCTGGTGTTTGACCGTCGAGCGCTTCTCACCGGGTCTGTCCGCATTTTGGGCGACAGTGTTTATGATCTTTATCATTCTCACCCAGCGCCCGCTGATTGCTTACTTCAATCAACGGACCAACTTTAAAGAAGAAATCCGCGACGGTGTGGTCGATCTGGCCGAAGCCTTTGTGACCGGTGCGCGTAACATGATTGGTATCGGTGTTGCCACCGCAGCTGCGGGGATTGTGGTGGGTACCGTCACCCTCACAGGCATCGGTCTAGTGATGACGGACTTTGTCGAGTTTATCTCCGGCGGCAACATCTTCTTGATGCTGCTGTTTACCGCGGTCATCAGCTTGCTATTGGGGATGGGCCTACCGACTACCGCCAACTATATCGTGGTCTCCACGCTGATGGCGCCCGTGATTGTTACCTTAGGCGCACAACAAGGGCTGATCATTCCCTTGATCGCGGTACACTTGTTCGTGTTCTACTTTGGTATCCTTGCCGATGACACGCCACCGGTCGGCTTGGCTGCCTTTGCCGCGGCGGCCATTGCTAAATCCGATCCGATACGTACCGGTGTGCAGGGCTTTACCTACGACATCCGTACCGCCATCCTGCCGTTTATGTTTATCTTCAACACCCAGTTGTTGTTGCTAGACCTAGAGGGCCCTATTCACCTGATCTTAACCGTGGTGTCGGCAACCATCGCAATGCTGGCTTTTTCCGCCGCAACACAAGGGTGGTGGCTCACTAAGAATAAATGGTGGGAAACCGCACTGCTTCTAGTGATCACCTTCTCGCTCTTCCGTCCTGGCTTTTGGTGGGACGAAGTATACCCACCGACCACCAGCTATCCGGGCACTGAATTAGTGCGTATCGCAGGCACCTTGCCTGAAGGCGAGCCGTTACAGCTTGAAGTGGAAGGGGAAAACTTCTTTGGAGAGCAGATAGCGAAACATGTCGTGCTCCCCATCGATCACAGCTTGGAAAGCGGCGAAGCACGCGTCAGTGACACAGGCCTCATGCTCCGTGAAGAAGATGGCAAACTTTTGGTAGATATGATTCAGTTTGGCAGTGATGCAGACAAAGCAGGTATCGATTTTGATTGGCAAATCAAAGCCGTGACTGTCGACAATGTCCGCCCATGGAAAGAATGGGTCTTCGTGCCAACTTTGTTGCTCTTGGCATTACTCGGCTGGAATCAACGCCGTCGCATTCGTCAAGCCTAGTGTTAAGGGCACGTGTTTTACCGCGTGCCCTTTTCTTTTTTAGACCGTAAAGGATATCGCTATGTATAAACACATCTTGGTTCCGGTTGACCTCAATGATGAGAGCTTTGCTGACAAGGCCGTCGATCATGCCGTCTGGCTGGCCAGCCAATCTGGCGCAAAAATACACCTACTGACTGTACTGCCGGGCATTCATAATTCGATGGTGGCCTCTTATTTCCCGGAAGACGCCGCCAACAAAATGAAACGCGATATGAAGCGAAACTTACAAGGCTTTGCGGATAAATACGTGCCAAAAACCATCGCCTGTGAGGTGTCGATCGCGGAAGGAAAGCCTTACAAGGGGATCATTAAAACCGCCGAGCGTATTGGCTGCGATCTCATCGTGATGCCAAGCCACAAACGTTCACGCGTCAATAAGATGATGCTCGGCTCCGTCGCCGCCAAAGTGCTCGAAGGGGCGACAGTGCACGTGATGGTACTCAAACCTTAGTGTATAGTGCTCAGGCATGCCTGCGCTTGCCTGAGCGCCGTTCATCGTTCGCGTTGATCATAGCCCCAACGTGGTACCAGCTGTTGCTCTGCGCCGATATGATCCAAAATACGCGCCACCATAAAGTCGACGAGATCGTCTATTGACTGGGGTTGATGATAAAAACCCGGCGCAGCTGGCATAATCGTCACCCCCATTTGCGACAGCTTGTGCATGTTCTCAAGATGCAAGGTCGAAAATGGCGTCTCACGCACCACCAACAGAAGTTGTCCGCGCTCTTTGAGCACCACATCCGCCGCCCGTTCAATCAAGTTATCGGACAAGCCATGCGCAATCGACGCCAATGAACCGGCGGAGCAAGGGCATACCACCATTTGCTTCGGTGCCGCTGACCCTGAGGCAACTGGCGAAAACCAATCCTCTTTGCCACACACCACTAGCTTATCCGTGTTGCACTGTAAATGTTCCACCAATACCTTTTTGGCCGCGTCAGGCCCGGCAGGCAATTTCAGGCCATGTTCGGTGGCTAACACCACACGTGCTGCCGATGAGATCAATAAGAAAACCTGATAATCCTGTGCAAGTAGGCATTCGAGCAAACGTAGCCCGTATGGCGCGCCAGATGCACCTGTCCATGCCAGAGTGATGCGTTTATCCGCCATGCTTTTCCCCTTTATCGCCGAGCGCGTTAAGCAGCTTGTCGTGAATACCACCAAAGCCACCATTACTCATCACCAACACGGTATCGCCTGCTTGGGCTTGCTCACATAAAGCGGTTACCAACCCATCAATATCGGCATGAATATGCGCCGGCTGCTCGCAGCTATCGACCACCGCTTCAAGCGACCAATCCAGCCCTTGGGGTTGGAACAAGAACACTTGGTCAGCACGAGCCAATGACGCCGCCAAGGTGTCTTTGTGAACCCCTTGCTTCATGGTATTGGAACGAGGCTCTAACACCGCCAGAATACGGCCATTACCGACTTTCGCACGTAACCCCTCAAGGGTCAGTCGAATCGCCGTCGGGTGATGAGCAAAGTCATCATACACAGTGACACCGGCTTGCTCGCCGCGCCACTCTAGGCGTCGCTTGGTATTGATAAAGGTCTCGAGCGACTGGCAGGCTAAGTCAGGCGTCACGCCCACATGACGCGCTGCCGCAATGGCCATTAACGCATTACGCACATTATGATCGCCAACCAAGTCCCAGTTCACGTCCCCAACATGCTCGCTGGCAAAATACACCGAAAAATGACTGCCGGCTGGATCTTTTTTCACCGTCTGCCATTGTCCATCTGGTCCTGCATAGACGCATTCACTCCAGCACCCCATGGCAAGCGTCTCTGCGACATTGGCATCGTCCGAGGGCGCAATGATTTGCCCAATCCCCGGCACAGTTCGCACCACATGGTGGAATTGCTTTTGAATCGCGGCCAAATCATCAAATATGTCGGCATGGTCGAACTCAAGGTTGTTGATCACCAAGGTTTTCGGTTGGTAATGAACAAACTTGGAGCGTTTATCAAAAAACGCGCTGTCATATTCATCGGCTTCTACCACAAAAAATGGGCTATCGCCCAATCGTGCCGAGCCATTAAAATTCCCTGCAACACCGCCAATCAAGAAACCGGGCGCGTAGCCACAATCTTCTAAGATCCATGCCAACATGCTAGCGGTAGTGGTTTTACCATGTGTGCCAGAAACCGCCAGCACCCAGCGGTCTCGTAATAAGAAATCATGCAACCATTGCGGGCCTGACGTATACGGTAAGCCTTGGTTTAGTACCGCCTCAACACAGGGATTGCCACGACTCATTGCATTACCAATCACCACAAGGTCCGGAGCGGGAGCAAGCTGAGCCGGATCATAACCTTCGATAATCTCAATACCCTGAGATTCGAGCAACGTGCTCATCGGGGGGTAAACATGGCTATCAGAGCCGGTCACCCTGTGCCCCAATTGTTTTGCGAGCATCGCGGCGCCACCCATAAAGGTGCCGCAGATGCCGAGAATATGAATATGCATAGCGTTCACTGTGTTGTATTGGTTACTCAGCCATCCGGCATAAGGCTGTCATTATGCCTTGGATTGGCGCTTGGGTCTTATCGCTTGCGTACATCTGACATGGTTTTTATGTGGCGATCACACTTCCCTTGCTCTATGTATTTCTTCAGTACGATTAAAAAGTCGCTGGCGCTAGAATATCCGTGATTTTAAGAGGCAGCTGACTGCCCATGTATCCGATTGCATCAGAAAGAAAGTTCATCATCATTAAGGATTGAGAATGCCCGACATTAAGACACTCGGCGAGTATATTGTTGAGAAACAGCACGCCTTCCCGCACGCCAGCGGTGATTTATCTTCTCTTCTCGCCTCCATCCGTCTGGCCGCCAAAATTGTTAACCGTGAAGTCAACAAAGCCGGTCTGGTCGATATTGCCGGCGCGATTGGCACAGAAAACGCACAAGGCGAAGAGCAGCAAAAGCTCGATGTCTACGCCAACGAAAAGTTTAAAGCCGCCATGGAAGCCCGCGACCACGTTTGTGGTGTCGCCAGTGAAGAAGAAGACGAAGCGGTTATTTTCAACAAGCAACTCAACCGCAATGCCAAGTATGTGGTCCTCATCGATCCACTGGATGGCTCCTCTAACATTGATGTGAATGTGTCTGTTGGCACCATTTTCTCTATCTACCACCGCGTATCGCCGGTGGGTACTCCCCCCACCGAGGAAGACTTCTTACAGCCCGGCCACCGCCAAGTGGCTGCCGGTTACGTCATTTACGGCTCATCAACCATGTTGGTTTACACCACAGGCGATGGCGTGCACGGTTTTACCTATGACCCGTCGCTTGGGCTATTCTGCTTGTCGCATGAAAACATGACCATTCCTCAAGACGGTAACATCTACTCGATTAACGAAGGGAACTACATCAAATTCCCACAAGGCGTCAAAAAATATATCAAGTACTGTCAAGAAAACGTCCCTAATGAGAAGCGTCCCTACACCTCACGCTATATTGGCTCTTTGGTCGCGGACTTTCACCGCAACCTGCTAAAAGGCGGTATTTACTTATACCCCAGCACACTTGCATATCCCAACGGCAAGCTACGCTTGCTTTACGAGTGCAACCCCATGGCGTTTATTATTGAGCAAGCTGGTGGTAAAGCGACCGATGGTACCCAGCGCATCATGGATATCGATCCGAAAGAATTGCACCAACGCGTGCCTTTCTTTGTCGGCTCAAGCAATATGGTGGACAAAGTCGGTGAATTCCTCGAACGCTACCCTGATCACGACGATAACTAAGTGCGATAAGACGGTGAGATTTCACCGCAAATCATGATTAAGAGGCGACCACGGCGGTCGCCTCTGTTATTTTCACGCTCGGTGGTTATAATTGGCACACACTTTTTTGATAAACAAAAGGACATCCCATGAGCCTGAACCAGGTCCCAGCGGGCAAAGATCTGCCTGAAGATATTTATGTGGTGATTGAAATTCCTGCCAACGCCGATCCAATTAAGTACGAAGTCGACAAAGACAGCGGCGCCGTATTCGTTGATCGCTTCATGGCAACGCCTATGTTCTATCCATGTAACTATGGCTATGTAAACCACACTTTGTCTTTGGACGGCGACCCAGTTGACGTGCTGGTTCCAACCCCATTCCCATTGGTACCCGGCTCAGTGATCCGCTGTCGCCCTGTTGGTGTGCTCAAAATGACCGACGAGTCTGGTGAAGATGCCAAAGTGATCGCGGTACCGCACAGCAAGCTGACCAAAGAGTACGATCACGTGAAAGACGTGAACGACCTGCCGGAGCTGCTAAAAGCACAAATCACGCACTTCTTCGAGCGCTACAAAGAGCTAGAAGCCGGCAAATGGGTGAAGGTAGACGGTTGGGAAGATGCCCAAGCGGCAAAAGACGAAATCCTGTCTTCATTTGAGCGCGCGCAAAAATAATCGTACCATCGCCATGAAGCTAAAAGCCCGCGTCAACACGCGGGCTTTTTTCTATTTAATCTCAAACTGATAGAGCAGATCCACCGCCTGATCGACACCGGACACCGCTTCAAGGTAGAGATATTTCATCAATCGATAGCGTACCGTGAACACCCCTATCGCATCAAAGATCCCCACCCCATACTTCACTTCCAAGTCAGGCAGAATATATCCCGAGACCTCGACTTTTTGTTCATCGCCGGCACCAGAGGTATCGAGAGTGAGATCCTCGACCCCAAACGCCTGACCAATCTCGCCCACCAGTTTGCCACTTTGCGCCAAGCCCAAACCAATCAGCATCGAGGTCATATTGGCATCACCGGCGCCAGCGTCAAGCGCGCGGCCGCGTAACAAGTATGACAAGGCATTGGCCTGTGAACCGGCCGGATCCATAAATACAGTCGCCACCGGCTCATCGGCAGGCCCTGTGAGCCGGATCCCCGCGACCACATCGCCCTCAGTGCGCTCGGGATTACGAATCGCTTCGACTTGCAAATACGGCTGATCCGCGGGGCCATTAAATAGGATCTCCCCTTTACGGATAATCAAATCTTGTCCAAATGAGCGATAGGTCCCTTCCAGCAAGCTCACGTTGCCGACAATCAAGGCGCCTTTGCGGTTGTTCTTAATGTTAAGTTCACCTGCCAAACGCGACTTCAAGCCAAACGCTGCCAGCCGTACTTCATCGCCAAGCACTAAGCGCACATCCGTGACCAAATTAAAGGGAACCGCGTCTTTTTGTTCCGCGTCTTCAGGCTCATAATTTTGATTGAGGATCACCGTATCATCCGACACAGTAACGGCTGATTCCGGCAAATGTTCCACTTCAATCCGTCCCCATGGCACCTCAATATCGCCGCGAATCGCCACTTGTTCCGGGGTTGCTGAAACCGTTAAGTCAGGCGCGACATCAAGACGGACCATCGGAGGCACATTCACCCGCAATGCATCGCCCGCGACATTCAGATTAAACAACCAATCTCTCACGGTCGGCCATCGACCCTCGCCTTTGAGGCGCAAGATGCCATCGGGAGTAATCAGCTGGCCGGTTAACTGTCCTTGCTGACCATCCAAGTTGACCGTCACCTGTCCGTCATTAACATCAACCGGCGATGATAGCCCTTTCACACGTAATGCGCTGATATCAAGCTCGCCAAAGACTTGTGGCAATGTAATCGGGCCTTTAACGCGTAAGTTAGCATTCACTTCGCCATTAACATCGGCTTGTTTGTCGCCGCCGAGTAAGGGTTCCAGTTTGGCAAGTTGCACCGCATTCACGTGCACATTCCCATCAATCGTACGTGTCGACGCTAACAGATCATTCAAGGTAAAGGCTGATGCCAGTGTGCCGCCCTCAGACAAGGTGAGTGCCAGTGCGCCTTGCAGTGCATCTTGATGCCAACGCGCATTGAGGTTGGCATGCTGCCAGCCAATCACCAGTGGCGTGTCGGCCTGCTGGCGTAGATTGCCATCCGCGATATCAATCGAGGCTTGCACATCCGGCGAGGCGTCAGGCTGCCAGCGTGCATGCACCGCGGCATTGGCACGTGTATTAAGTTGCCATTCCGGCGGTAAGAAGGCAGCGATTTGCGACGCTTCAAAGCCTTCAATCTTGGCGGCCACGTCCCCTTGCGCGCCGATTGTCGCCGGTTGCGATAAGCACAAAGACGTCGCTTGCCACTGCCAACAATGCTCGCCAATCTCGGTTTGCATATCGGCGAAGCTGAGCGCAATGGGTGCCGCACTTTGCTGCACAATATCGCCAAGATCGTCCACGTTCACCGATGTATCAAGTAATCGCCCTTTCCAGCCTGTCTCTCGCGCTAACGCGCCTTCAATACGTAACGCGCCAGACGCCGGTGCCCCTTGCCAGCGCAAATCTAGCTGATGGGCCGCTTCATCACCGCGCACAGTTAAATCGAGGTTATCCAAGCGCGCGGTTTGATAGCGTCCGCCCAATACCGACACCGTCAAATCACCACCCAAGCGATCTTTTACGGTCAGATCACCGTCTACCGTTAGCTGATTAATGCGCACATCTTGCCAACGCAATTGCTTAGCATGAATCGCCAGCTTTGCGGTTGGCTGCGCAAACGGCCCGCTAAGTTTCGCATCGCCGCGGATCACACCAGTAAGCATCGGCAAGGATTGCGATAAATCGGCAATATCGACCGACAGTCCCATTTGCCACTCATCACGCACTTGTCCTTGCGCCGTCACTTGGTTGGGGCCGTGTGACAGCGTCAATCCCGGTGTCGACACGCTCGGCTGACCATCGCCATCACGATCATGCGCGTTAAGCGCGCCCGCGACCGCTAGCGGCAGTTTTTGCAACTCCCCATGCACCACCAACGTAGGCACAGATACCTCCCACCCGCCTTGGGCCGTTAAGCGGCCACGATGGCTGATTGCGCCGGTTAGATCTCCTGTGATCTCCGGCCATTGCTGCTGAGGTTGGATGTTGGCAAAGCCTAATTCAGCTTGCCAAAAAGGTACGCTGGACCAATCCACGCTGGCACGACCGGCCACCTTACCTCCAAGCGTATTAGCTTCAAGCTGCGAGAGAGTCAGCGCCGTCAGGCTGCCTTTTCCGGCAAGATCTAGCTGGGTGGTTGGCACATCAGGGCCATCAACGTCAGTGTGTAAGCCAAGCTGATAGTCAGATAGATCGCCATCGGCGTGAAAGTGTAGCTCGCGCAATGCCGCGATCGTGCCCCCCGTCAGCGGCCACGCCAAGGCTTTGCTCTCCAATTGCACCGCAAAAGGTAAGTTTGCCGTCAGCAGGTTTGCCTCTCCTTCTAGTGTCGCCGTCACCGGACCGCGTGCATTCGCGCTTAGCTTAAGCGCGGTTAGGCTTCCTGAGGCTGACAGCGATAAAGCTTGGTCTTGAAGGGGAGCAAGGTTATTGGTCAACTGGGCTTGCAAGGTAAGTGGGTACTCACCTTTAAGTGTAATATCACCTGCAAGGCTCGCCGTGCCTTGGGGGGCGGTCACCGAGAAACTATCAATAGTCACCGCACTGCCTCGAACGCTACCCGCCAAAGATAACGCTGAGAGGGTTTGTACTGTGCCCGCTTCAATCCGCGTATCTTGCAGGCGAAGCTGCTCTACCTCGATAGCCAGCGGCAACGCCACCGTGGGTAATTCCAGCCCCGGATAATGCCATGACGGGCTTGCCACCGCGCCATCCGGTTTACCGACCGCTTGGTCGGTGTTTTCTTGAGACTCGGTGTCGCTCGGCAGGCTCACCACCAGCTGCTGCCAATCGGTCGGCGATAGGGTTAAGGTGTCGCCAACAAAATGCACGCCCCCTTGCAGTTGATGCCAACTCACTGACTGCTCGGCAACCTGAATCGCCACATCCTTAAAGGCAAAGGCGTTGATATGAATAGGCAACGGCGCTTGGATTGCCGGCGTGGATACGTCTTGCGAGGATGCATCCTCCTCACTCGCCGGCAAATCAATATCAAGCGTGACCCCCTCGGCGGCCAATTGATCAATACAAAGCGCAGGCGTCAGTAAGCACTTACCTTGGATAACAAGCTTTAGCTGATTGGCATTCAGTTGCAGCTGCGCATCATCATAGCGCACCCCTTGCAGCACAAAGCCGGTGAGTAGACTGCCGTCGGCCTCATCGACTGATAGCGCAGGTAGCGCTTTCTGCGCGCCCCACAGCCCAAGCTGCAAGCCCACAGGTGTAAAAAGTGCGGCCGCTACCAACCCCACCAAAGAAAAAATACTGATTAACGCAATAAACGTTAGCCTGACTAACCAACGACTCATAACTCAGGCCCTAGCGTAAGGTGTATACGAAAATCATCATCGTCATTATCAAAGCCACGCGCAATATCAAGACGAATCGGGCCTACCGGCGATGACCAGCGAATACCGGTACCAGCCGCACGCTTCCACGATAAATTGTGGGTCCACGCGTCACCACCATCAGCAAATAATGCCCACCACCAGTTGCCTCCCAGACGATACTGATATTCCAACGTACCGGTTAACATGTAGCGAGCGCCACTGAGCTGACCGCTGTCATCGACAGGCGAAACGGTCTCGTAGCCATAACCGCGAATACTGTTATCGCCCCCGGCGAAAAAGCGTAACGATGGCGGCGCTTCACTAAACTCTTCAGAAATCAGAGCACCACCATCAACACGTAATAAGCCGCGATGGTTTTTATTGAGACTACGAATCCACGCACTCCGCCCTTGCAAGCGCACCAAACTGATATCGGACAGCCAAATCGGATCGGCCGCTTCCAATCTAATGGATTGTTTGTCTCCCCAATGCGGCATTAATCCACCGCGAGCGCGGGTGCGGGTGCGGGTAAAATTGATCCCAGGCAGCACCACGCTGACGCTATCTTCATCTTGCCCTTGGGTGTAGTCCTCATACAGCCAGCGTAACGAGACACTGCGTTGCCAGCCGGTATCATACAGCCAATGTCTGGAAATCGAGGTCGATACCTCGAGGCTGGAGGTATCGCGTTGTTCGGTATTTTGTAACCCTAACTGCACTTGATAATACTCGCGGGAAACATCCTCCAAGGGAACCTTGTAGGTCGAGGTCAACGTCTGCTCGGGCTCAGAAATCGCCAGTGATGTCGTGATACTGTGGCCGCGTGAGTTATACCAAGGCTTGCGCCAATTAAACTTGAGCCGCGGGCCGATATCGGTGGAATACCCGATCCCAGTTTCAAACTTGTTGCGTGCTTCGGGGGTCAGCGTCACCTTGATCGGTACTTCAGTGTCCTCAGCTTCTTCCATATCCGCTTGGACTAGCGCACTGGAAAACCACCCGGTGTTGGCAAGGGCTTGGTTAAACTCACCCAATGCCGAGACCTGATAGGGATCGCCCGGTGAAAAACCACGTAAGGTATCAAGACGCTGCAACTGAATTTGTGAGCCTTGGTAACGAATCGCGCCAAAGTGGTAACGCTTGCCACTGGCAAAGTGCAAACGAATAAACGCTTGTTGGCGGGTAGGAGAGACTTCGAGACGTGTTTGCGTAAAACGACCATCAAAGTATCCCTTTTTCACCGCCAAGCTTTGGATTTGGCTTTTCAGGGAGTCATAGTCTCCGTGGTTAAGAATCTCGCCCGGTTGCGGCCCGTCAGCCTTGAGAGCATGAAAATCGTCATCCATGCCCGCCTCACCGCTAAACACCACATCCACTTGTGCCAAGCGAACAGGTTTGCCCGGATCAACCTTGACCTCCAGCGTAGCGTCTCCGTCCATTCGCGTAGTGATCTTAGGCTGATAAAACCCCACCGCTTGCAGCGCTTTACGCACATCCTGCTCAACGCGGGCAATAAAGCGGTAGGAACCGTCCCGTTCTTCTGGAGCAATCGCGGCTAAATAGGTCTCGACGTTGTCTTGTGCAATACCATCGAGCCCTTCAATATCAATGTCGACTTCCGCATGGGCGATGCTAGATATCACGCTGATAGCGATCGCGAATAGGGGGAATAGCCGTATATTCATGCAGTGAGATCCAATACCCGGGTGTCGCCCGGCTAAATTGATGATATCTTGCCATATTACGTGTTGAGCGGGGCAGGATGCCAGCATCATGTTGATGACAAGATGCGGAATCCATGCCTGTATGCCAACCCACTGACGCGCACAGCAGTCCGCTTTGCGCTTTTACACCACAGCAGTCAAAGGATGCCTATGTCGATGCAATCTTCCTTTACCCAACCAGAGAATGCGATAGCCGATCGCACCGACCCGATTGTTCCAGCCGAACCGCACGCGGTATTTAATCAGCCTATCACGGCCACCCCCGCGGCCGGTCAAAAACAGGTTATTTTTGGCATGGGCTGTTTTTGGGGTGCCGAACGCAAATGGTGGCAACAGCCGGGTGTCGTGATGACCTCGGTCGGATACAGTGGCGGCGTCACCCAACATCCGCGTTATCAAGACGTATGCACGGGACAAACCGGCCATGCCGAAGTGGTCAATGTGATTTTCGACCCGTCCGTGGTGAGTTTAGACACCCTACTGGCGGTGTTCTGGGAAAACCACGATCCGACCCAAGGCATGCGTCAAGGCAATGACATTGGCCCGCAATATCGTTCGGCGATTTACTATTGTGATCCGGCGGACCAAGCCAGCGTCGAGGCAAGTCTGGCGACCTACCAAGCGGCATTGAGAGAGGCCGGCAAGTCAGATGCGGTCACCACTGAGATCGCACCGGCTGGCGCGTACTACTTTGCTGAAACTGACCACCAGCAGTACCTACACAAAAACCCGCAAGGCTACTGCGGCTTGGGTGGCACAGGTGTGTGTTTTCCACCACAATAAGCCTTTGGCAATTAACCACCGCTAAATGGCGAGGCATAAAAAAACACGTCCGTTTGGACGTGTTTTTCAGTGTGGCGATGTTTATGCGGTAATGGCCATGGCTTTAATTTCTTTATTCACCTCAGTCATCACCGACAGTGCACGTCTATCACTATGCCCGGGCGGTAGTAAACGTCCACCATCAAACTCAAACGCGCCTACACCTTCAATATAGAGTCGGCCCTTAAAAAATCGTTTCACATACCGCGCAATCTGGGTTGGCCGATATTGACGAAAGATTCTAAGCATAAGGATCCCTTTCTTGTTCTCAAAGTCTGTCTAATCAGACCGAAACGGCAATTCATTTCTTTCACAGCCACGATGGCCGTATGATATTGCCACCTTGGAGCGCCGAATATTATCTGGCAATCTCCGCGTATAAAGCTAAGCAAGCAAAGTGCCACCTCAATAAGATGGCAATCACAGCATTAGAGCCTGCTTGCGAACAGAAGTTCCCGATTTAGATAAATACGTTTTGCAGCGCAAGTTCGATCGACGCAGAAAAGTCCGATCTTGCGCACGGATTAACCTTTGCCACTTGGCACAACTCACCGTCTGGCGTAACCATAGATAACTTGGCACCTGATGCCAAATAATGACCACAGACATGGATGATAAAGAATGAAAAAGACCACCCTACTTGCTCTCACCTTTGCGCTATTCACAGGCACCACTTGGGCGCATACGATCCAAAATGGTGCACCTTTACCTTCAGCCAAAGTCGCCGAGCACGGCGAGCTGACCTTGAATGGCGACGATATTGTTTATCAAGCTTGGCAAACCGAACAATTGCCGGGCAAAGTACGCGTGATCCAAGCCATCGCCGGACGCAGCAGCGCCAAAGAAATGAATGCCCCCTTGATGGAAGCCATCACCGCCGCAGACTTTGACGACTCTCGCTACCAAACCACCACCATCATTAATCAAGATGATGCGATTTGGGGCACCGGCGGTTTTGTCAAATCGTCGGCGGAAGACAGTAAGCGGGATTTTAGTTGGTCCTCAATTGTGCTCGACGAAAACGGCAGTGTCGCAAAGGCGTGGCGCTTAAAAGAAGAAAGCTCGCTGATCGCGGTACTCGACGACCAAGGCACGGTGCGTTTTGTCAAAGAAGGCAAATTAAGTGCCGACGAAGTGAACCAAGTGATTAGCTTAGTGACTCAACTGGTCAATCAATAGTGCCATGCGCGGGCAAGGCCCGCGTTTTTTCAACACTTGGCGTCGATGGTTATAATTGTTATGTTATTACATTACTTTTGAAGGTGTGGATGCCTGCATGACTCGGCCATTGATCGTCCATTTGCTGTTGATTGTCATACTCAGCCAATCTGGGCTGTGGGCGCGTCATCACCTCGATACCTTCACGCCCACACATCACAGCGAACATTGCAGCCTCTGTCATTTGGCGCCTCCCGCACTGATCGCGTATGCGGTCTCAGCGCCCGCCCCCACTTATGTCGTCAACGAGATTATTGCACTCTCAAAGCCAGCTCAGGCTTACCACATCGCCATTGCCTTTTCGGCACGCGACCCACCTAGTTGAATAAATACCGCAATGATTTAACCCATTTATTCACTAGGAGAACCCAATGAAAACGCGTTTTTTACCCAATGTTATCGCCATGGCTATCGCAACCGCGTCCACAGCCACATTTGCTGACGAAGCCAACTATCAGTCGTTCGATGCCCATGTGCACGGTGAAGTCACCGCAAGTCTTGCCCAAGACGGTGAGCGCGTGCTGATTGAACTGACCGCGCCCGGCCATGATGTGGTTGGGTTTGAGCACCACCCTAAAAACGCCAAGGATCAGCAAACGCTCGAAGATGCTTATGCACTACTGCGTGATGGCGGGAAACGCTTCCAGCTTGCTGAAGCGGCGAATTGCCAGCTGGTCGACGTCAAGATCACGAGCAGCTTTGAAGACCATGACCACAAGCATGAGCACAATAGCATTCACGGTGAAGATGGCGAAGATGGCCACGCCCATCGTGACGGTCGCGATGGCCGAGACGGCAAAGATGCTCCTCATGAGGATCATGGTGACCACCATGATCACAGCCACCATGCGCATGAGGACCATCATGATCACGACAAGCATGATGATCACCATGGGCATGATCACGGTAACCACAACACCTTATCGGCAAACTACCAATTCGTTTGCCAAAACCCACAAGCTTTCACCGAATTGCAAACTGATTGGTTTAGCCTATTCCCCAACACAGAAACCGTCAAAATTCAGGCCTTTACTGATGACAAGGTCTGGGTCGAAACCTTGAATCGTGCCAAGTCGCACATCCAGTGGTAGTGAACAAGGAGGCGGGGCGCATCCAGCGCCCCTGTCAGGCATGATAACCATCGAACAACTACGTTTTACTTGGCCAGCTCAGCCGCAACCGATCTTAGATATCGATAGCTTTGCGGTCGGTGAGGGCGAGCATGTATTTTTAAAAGGCCCCAGTGGCAGCGGGAAATCCACGCTACTGAGCCTGATTGCAGGCATTCATACCCCACAATCGGGAACGCTAACGGTCAATCATCAAGCGCTTACCGCACTGAATGATCGCCAACGGGATAAATTCCGTGCCAACCATATTGGTTATATTTTTCAGCAATTTAATCTGCTGCCTTATTTGTCGGTGATCGATAATGTCACCGTTCCGCTGCGCTTTTCTCACACGCGGCGTCAGGCACTCAGCCAGCCTGCACACCAAGAGGCCGCCTATTTACTCGATAAGCTTGGTCTTCCCGCACACTGTTACCATCAGCCAGTGACTGCGCTGAGTATCGGCCAGCAACAGCGAGTCGCCGCGGCACGGGCATTAATTGGGGCACCGGCGTTAATTATCGCTGACGAGCCGACCTCTGCACTCGATGCGGACACTCGCAATACCTTTATTCAGTTGCTTCAAGACCGCTGCCGGGAAGCCAACAGCAGCTTATTGTTTGTCAGCCATGACAGCCAATTGGCGCCCTTATTTGACCGCGATGTCTCGCTTCCCGCGCTTAATCGCGCCATACAGCGCGAGGAGGCCAACCAATGATTTCACTGTTAGGATTAGCAGGGCAAAGCCTCAAGAATCGCCGCGCCACCGCACTGCTTTCTTTGCTGACCGTCACCATTGCCGTGGTGCTCTTGCTCGGGGTGGAAAAAGTGCGCACCCAAGCCAAAGCCAGCTTTGCCAATACCATCTCCAACACCGATTTAATTGTCGGCGCCCGCTCCGGCCCCATCAATTTACTGCTCTATTCCGTGTTTCGAATCGGTAACGCCACCAACAATATCGGTTGGGACAGTTACCAGCGCCTTGGTGAGCATCCGGATGTGAGTTGGACCATCCCTATTTCACTGGGGGACTCTCACCGAGGTTTTCGCGTGGTTGGTACCACCAATGATTACTTTGACCATTACCAGTATGGTCAAAAGCAGCCACTGGCCTTTCGCCAGGGCGGCCCATTTTCCGGCTTATTTGATACCGTGATTGGCGCCCAAGTGGCGAAAGAGCTGGGATACAAGATGGGCGATAGTCTGGTCATTGCCCATGGACTGGCCGACAAAGGCTTTAATCAGCATGACAACCTGCCCTTTACGGTCACTGGGATCTTGGCACCCACAGGCACTCCCGTCGACCGTAGCGTGCATGTGTCGCTCGAGGCCATCGAAGCGATTCATGTCGGCTGGGAAAGTGGCGCACGACTCGGCCAAGGCCTGACCCAAGCGCAAGCGCAACAGCGCGAGTTGCAACCGGAGCAACTCACCGCCGTGATGGTGGGCTTGAAAAGCAAAATCAAAACCTTCGCTGTCCAACGTTGGGTCAACACCTATCCACGCGAACCGTTAACCGCCATCATGCCTGGCATTGCCTTGCACGAGCTATGGGACATGATGCGAGTTGGCGAACAAGCCCTGCTGGTGATCTCTGGCTTTGTGGCCGTCGCGGGGCTGTTGGGTATGCTCTCAAGCCTGCTCACTAGCTTGAATGAACGTCGACGAGAAATGGCAATCTTACGTGCGATGGGCGCGCGCCCTTTGCATATTATTTTGCTTCTGGTCAGTGAGGCGGTCGCGATCACCCTTGCGGGAATCGTCGTTGGCGTGCTCCTACTTTATGGTGGACTCGCGCTGGCGCAGCCCTATATTCTCAGTGAATTTGGCTTGTTCTTGCCACTCGACTGGCCGTCTTCTTACGAGCTATCACTGATGGCCGGTGTATTGGTCGCTGGCTTTATCGTGGGATTAATTCCGGCTTGGCGCGCCTACCAACAGGCGCTCGCCGATGGCATGACAATTAAGGTATAACAGATGAAAAAACGAATAATGCTCGGGCTTATTGCCTTACTGAGCGGTGTGTTGAGCTCGCCTTCGTGGGCGAGCAATGAACCACTCAAACTGGATTGGATTGATTTGGTTCCTGAGCACGAACGTGCTCAATTCGATAGTCGGGGTATGCCAGAAATCAATCACGACGGTGAAAACCCGCAAAGCTTAGTTGGCTCGGTTCGCCCAGAGCTCAACAACAGCCAAGTCAAAATTCCCGGCTTTGTGATCCCACTGGAAGGCGACGATAAAGTGGTCACGGAATTCCTGCTGGTGCCCTTTCTTGGCGCCTGTATTCATGTTCCACCCCCACCCCCGAATCAGATAATTTATGTAAAGTTTGCTGGCGGTGCGCCGATTCAACAGTTATGGGATGTGGTTTATGTCGAAGGCACGCTGAAAACCGAACATGTCAGCCATGACTTGGCAGAAGTGGATTATGTGCTACAAGGCACACAATTAACTGACTACGACGACGAATAAATCCCTATCAATCAGTGAGCCCGATCGGCGCACACGATATTGTCAGGCAATATAATGAGACAAGATCGCCAGTGCGCCTATGTACACGGCAATCAACAGCAGATTGATGGGGTTGAGTTTTTGCTTACGCACACGCATCCCTACACTTGATTGTTAACGCTCATAATGTTAACAAATTTAATCTTTAATTAACATATTTGCCAGCATTAAATTTTGCTGACAATCAGTGTGAGACGCGCATGGCAGAGCAAGACAAACCCGTAGTCATCGATGCCCATCCCGATAAACGGCAACATCAGGAACAGAATTGTAAAGAAGACGCCGATCTTCGCGGTAGTAAAGGGCGGCTAAAAGCGATTGCCAGTGAGTATCACGTCGATGCGCGCCTGCAAGAGGTCGAACAAGAAGATCTCGCTCATCGCAGTGCCAACCGACAACGCCATGTGATGCAAAAGCAGCAAGCGAATCTCGAAGCCATCATCGCGCTCACCTACGACCAATGTCACAGCGAAACCGCCCACACTCCCGACCCTGATTGGCTGGTTCGCTTTTTCGATTTAGCCCGTAATATTCACGGCCACGCGATGCAGCAATTGTGGGCGAAAATCCTCAAACAAGAAATGCTCCGCCCCGGCAGCACCTCGATTAAAGCCCTGACCATTCTCGAAACCATGACGCAACGTGAAGCACAAGCACTGCAACGCGCTTGTGCCTTATCCAGCACGTTTGGGCAAGACAGCACCAAAAAGCTAGTCACCGGTTTTCGCCGCCGCCAAGGTTTGGTGCAACTGCTACGCCCAGAGCCGCCCCATAAGCTTTCGCTGGGTCACTATCAACTGTCTTATACCGACTTAATGCTATTGATGGACTTGGGGCTGATCCTGCGCACTGAGCTCGAATCCGGCGTGATTGAAATGCAACCAGCGATGCCGTTTAAACTGCAAGACACCCAATACATGCTTACCCCGCTCCACAAAGGGATGCGTCTTTATTACTACCGCTTTAGTCCCACCGGCCATGAGCTAGCAAAACTGGTCGGTAAACGCGTGCATCCCGATTACCACCACGCCATTTGTGAATTACTCGCCGAAGGCTTTGAGATGCACAGCGATATTGGCGATACCGTCAACACCCATGCGTGATACCTTTAGGTGCGCAGCACCCCCCGATCGCGCAACACATCAAGGCAGACCGCCACATGCTCAGCAACACGCTGATCGCCAGTTAAATGAATCGCCGGTGCGTGCGGCGGTTCATAATCTGACGATATGCCGGTAAACGCAGGGATCTCGCCAGCGCGCGCTTTTTTGTACAGCCCTTTTGGATCGCGCTGCTCGCACACCGCCAGCGGCGTATCGACAAAGACTTCGATAAACTGCCCCTCTGGCAAACGCTCGCGCACCATCTCTCGCTCCGCGCGAAACGGTGAGATAAAAGCACTGAGGACAATCAGACCAGCATCGGTCATCAACTTGGCCACTTCACCAATCCGGCGAATATTCTCGGCTCTGTCCTGATCGGAAAAACCCAGATCGCGACACAATCCATGGCGAATATTATCGCCATCCAGCAAATAGGTATGGTGCCCTTCGGCTACCAAGGCGGCCTCCAACGCACCAGCAATGGTCGATTTGCCCGAGCCAGACAAGCCGGTAAACCAAAGCACCACAGGTTGCTGCTGTTTTTGTTCACTGCGCTGGGCTTGGTCAACATGATGCTGATGCCAGATCACATTGGGATCAGTTGACGCAGATACAGTGTCAGTCATGAAAGTCTCCGCTATTTCGTTGGCCACGCCATAATTAAGGGGCGACCGCCGTTAAAGGAAAAACAATCGGTAACAGGGTGAGCACTACTGCGGAATACACCACAGATAATGGCAGTCCCAGACGCAAATAATCACGTAGCTGGTAATTTCCCACGCTGTATACCAATAAATTGGTTTGATACCCGTAAGGGGAAATAAAACTGGCACTGGCGCCAAACAGCACCGCCATCACAAAAGGCATAGGATCAACCCCATACCCTAGCGCCAGGCTATAGCCAAGCGGGAAAGCCAGCGCCGCCGCGGCATTGTTGGTGATAAGCTCGGTCAGTAACAAGGTCAGTAAGTATACAGCCACCAGCGCTCCTATCGCGCCCCCTGCGGTAAAGGTCGCCATAAACCAATCACTAAAGCGCGCCGACAACCCTGACGCCAACATAAGCTGTGCCAATGTCAGCGCCGCGCCGACAATCACCACCACTTCAACCGGAAATCGGCGTTGTAAATCGTGCAAGGAGATAATGCCGGTGACCAGCAACACCACCAAATAAGCGGCTAAGCCATTGAGAATTGGCATAGGGGTGAGCAAGGCCGCGCCAATCACCGCGACAAATCCCGCCAGTACCGCAACGCTTTTACGCTCGGAAAGACGGGTACTGGCTTCCAAACCATTAAAGAGCACGAATTCACGCCGTAACGCTTGGCTGTCTTGGCGAAAGGTTTTGCCCGGCACCAACACCAACGTATCGCCGGCATGCAAAGGAATATTACCCAGCCCACCGTCGAGTTTTTCATGGCCGCGGCGAATGGCGACCACCACGGCATCAAAGGTCTCGCGAAATCGGGCAGCTTTGAGGGTTTTGCCACAAATGCTGGCGCTGTGGCTCACCACCACCTCAATCAAGTTTTGTCCATCAATGTGATGCTGGCCGAACAAGGTCAAGCCTGGGATCTCTTGCAAGGTCGCGACACTTTCCACATCGCCGGCAAACTGCAACTTGTCACCGGCCAATAACGGCGTATCCGGACACACAGGCGCAATAATGCCGTCTTGACGATGAATTTCGGCCAAGTACAAGCGGCGTAGTGCCCGCAAGCCATTGTCTGCGACACTGCGACCGCATAAGGGGGAGTCGGCGGCCAACCGTGCTTCGAGCACATACGGCAAGCTCTCTTCTTGTTCACCATCATGGCGTGGCAACCGATAGCTAAACGGAATTAATACCAATAGCCCTGCCACCAATGCAGCAGCACCAATGACCGTTGGGGTGAAAAAGCCCAAACTGGGTAAACCCGCCCGCTCAACAAAGCTGTTCACAATGAGATTGGTGGACGTGCCAATCAGGGTTAGGGTGCCGCCGAGAATGGCGCTATATGACAATGGGATCAAAAGCTGTGAAGGTGAGTGACGTCGGTTGCGCTTGATCGCGCCAATCATGGACACCACTACCGCTGTGTTATTGACCAGCGCCGATAGCAGCGCACTTGAGATACCTAATTTCGCAATCACGGTGGGGAGTGCGCCGTGCGACGCCTGCTGCGCAACCCAGCTGGTCAAATGGGTTTTCTCCAACGCACAAGAAACCAAAATCAGCAATACCAAGGTCAGCAGTGATGGCGCGGTAAAGTTCGCCGTCAGCGCTTCAACCGAGGTGAGTCCAGTTTGGAAAGCCACAAACGCAGCCCCCGCAAACAAGAGCACAGGCTTTATTCGAGTGAGCACCAAGCCGGCGACAATCGCCACCAGCAAGGTGAGTACCGTGGTTTCTTGCCAGCTCATCGTTTACCCCAGTTGGCGTAGATCCCGCGCTTGCCAATGCGGAAAGTGCTTGCGGATCAACTGGTTTAACTCAATTTCAAACGCTGAGAACGACGAGGTGGTTTGCGGCTGCGCCTCCGCCACATGACGGATCATGCCCGCGCCAACCGTCACATTGGTGAGGCGATCAATCAGGATAAAGCCACCGGTATTCGGGCTATCGTGATAGGTATCCAGCGGCACCGCTTCGCTCAGGGTCAAGGTGCAACGACCTATGCCATTGAGCGGCAAGGTGTCTGCGTCATGAGTATTAAGCGTATTAACATCGACCCCATACGACAGTGCCTCAACCTGCGCCGAGGTTTTCTTGCTGGCCAACTTAATGTCGTATTCGCGCCCCGGTGCCAGTGGGGTTTGCGTCATCCACACCACGTCGGCATCAAATCGTTGCCCCACCGCCACGTCATCATCCGCTCGCACCAAGAGATCGCCGCGCGAGATATCAATTTCTCTATCTAAAGTGAGGGTGACCGCTTGACCGCTAAAGGCAAATTCACGATCACCGTCAAAGGTGACGATGCGCGCGACCTTCGCGGTAAGCCCAGAGGGGAGTACCTTAACCTCATCGTCCACATGCAACTCGCCACTGGCAAGGGTGCCCGCGTAACCGCGAAAGTTCAGATCCGGTCGATTGACATACTGCACCGGAAAACGGAACGCACCCGTCCCGCGCGATTTTTCAATGTCGATGGCTTCTAGCTGGCTGAGCAGCGGCTCGCCTTGATACCACGCCATCGCGTCACTGGCATTGACCACGTTGTCGCCTTCGAGTGCCGACAAAGGCACCATAGACACTGACAAGCCGGGGTTGAGCTGATCGGCAAACGCCAGATACTGCTCTTGAATTTCATTAAACCGGGCTTGGCTATATGCCACCAAGTCCATTTTGTTCACCGCTACCACAAAATGCTGAATACCCAGCAAGTTAGCGATATACGAGTGGCGACGAGTCTGATCCAAGATGCCGTGGCGCGCGTCGATTAAGATCACCGCCACATCACAGGTCGACGCACCGGTGGCCATATTCCGGGTGTACTGCTCATGGCCCGGGGTATCGGCGATGATAAACTTACGCTTGGAGGTGGAGAAATAGCGATACGCCACATCAATGGTGATCCCCTGCTCGCGCTCGGCTTGTAGGCCGTCTACCAATAGCGCCAGATCCGGTTTCTCGCCCGTGGTGCCAACACGCTGGCTATCGGCATGAACAGCAGCCAGCTGATCTTCATAGATCTGCTGTGAGTCGTGCAGCAAGCGGCCAATCAAAGTCGACTTACCATCATCGACAGAGCCACAGGTCAAAAAGCGCAATAAACTTTTGTGTTGATGCTGTTGCAGATAACCCTCAATACCCAGATCGGCCACCTGTTGTTGAATTGCTGGATTCATGACTGCTCCTTAGAAATAACCCTGACGCTTTTTGCGCTCCATGGATCCGGACTGATCGTGGTCGATCGCCCGTCCTTGGCGTTCACTTGAGGTAGCGACCAACATCTCTTCGATGATCTCTGGCAAGGTGGTCGCGGTAGATTCAATCGCCCCGGTAAGCGGGTAACAGCCTAGGGTGCGAAAACGCACCGATTTATGAGTCACGGTTTCGTCGGGCCCAATCGGCATCCGCCCATCATCCACCATGTACAAGGTGCCATCGCGCTCTACCACTGGGCGCTCGGCCGCTAAATAAAGCGGAACAATGTCGATATTTTCCAGATAGATGTACTGCCAGATATCGAGCTCAGTCCAGTTGGAGAGCGGAAACACGCGAATACTCTCGCCCGGATTCACTTGACCGTTATAGTTGCGCCACAGCTCTGGCCGTTGGTTTTTCGGATCCCAGCGATGGTTCTTATCGCGGAACGAATAGACGCGCTCTTTGGCGCGGGATTTTTCTTCGTCCCGACGCGCGCCGCCAAATGCCGCATCAAACTTATGCTGATCCAGCGCCTGCTTCAGCGCTTGGGTTTTCATGATATCGGTGTGCTTATCGGAGCCGTGATCAAAAGGATTGATCCCCTGAGCCATCCCTTCTGGATTTTTGTGCACAATCAGATCTAGCCCCAGCTCTTTAGCGGTGCGATCGCGAAAGGCAATCATGTCGCGAAACTTCCAGTCGGTATCGACATGCAACAGTGGAAACGGGATCTTGCCGGGGTAAAAAGCTTTGCGCGCCAAGTGCAGCATCACTGACGAGTCTTTGCCAATCGAATACAGCATCACGGGGTTATCAAACTCCGCCGCGACTTCCCGCAGTATATGAATGCTCTCGGCTTCTAACTGCTGGAGGTGAGTGAGTGTTTTTGCATCCATCCTAACTATCCTTTAAGCGAAGTTAACCACAGCGGTGGGGGCTTGCGTGGGGTCGGCATCGCTTACCGCGCGCCCCTCGCCAAACCATGTCAGCTGACCGGCGAGTGCCGCCACTTCGCCCACCACGATCAGCGCGGGCGACGCAGCTTGTTCCGCCAGCGACGGTAAGTTGTTGAGTTGACCAGTAAAGACTTTCTGCTCCGGACGCGTGCCGTTTTCAATCACCGCCACAGGGGTGTCCGGCGATCGACCGTGAGCAATCAGTTGGCTTTGAATATGGGCCGACTTCATCAAGCCCATATAAATCACCAAGGTCTGACGCGGGCGGGCTAAGGTCGCCCACTCCAAGGTGTCTTGTTCTTTTTTCAAATGACCGGTAATAAACAGCGCGGTCTGGGCATGATCGCGATGGGTGAGCGGAATACCGGCATAGGCCGTCGCCCCTGCTGCCGCAGTGATCCCGGGCACCACTTGAAACGAGACACCGGCGTTGGCAAGGGTTTGTAGTTCCTCACCACCACGGCCAAACATGAAAGGATCGCCTCCTTTTAAGCGCACCACCCGTTTTCCCGCTTGAGCATGCTCGACCAACAGGCGATTAATGTCGTCTTGGCTCACACTGTGGTAGCTCGCCCGTTTGCCCACACAAATCAGCTCCGCATCTCGGCGGCACAGCTCCATAATCGGTTCAGCCACCAAGTAGTCGTAAAGCACCACATCGGCTTGCTGCATTAATTGCAACGCGCGCAAGGTCAATAGACCCGGATCCCCTGGCCCGGCGCCAATCAACGCCACTTCGCCTTGGGTGGTGATTTGTCCACTAAGCTGCTCCAGCGCTTGTTCGGCTTGCTGGTGTTTGCCCGCCGCGACTAAATCGGCAAACCGCCCACTAAAAGCGGCCTCCCAGAATTTGCGCCGGCCCGTTAAGGTCGGAATGCGCGCTTTCAGTTTGTCGCGAAACGCACCCGCCATTGCCGCCATCTTGCCAATATGCTGAGGCACCAGGGTTTCAATTTTTTCACGTAGCATCCGCGCCAATACTGGCGCTTTACCGCCCGATGAAATGGCAATAATGATGGGAGAGCGATCAACCAAGGAAGGAACAATAAAGCTGCATTTAGGGGTGTCATCAACGACATTGACCAAGATATTGCGGCTATCAGCGGCGGTGGAGACCAGCTCATTGACGAGGGCATTGTCAGTCGCCGCAATCGCCAGCATCTTTCCGTCCAGATGTTCGGGACGAAACGCCTCACGCAATACCGTCAGCTTTCCTTGCGCTTGCGCCTCCGCAATTTCACGGTCGACGTCAGGGGCAACCACAGTGACGGCCGCGCCCACCTTGAGCAACATGCGCGTTTTGCGCCATGCGACTTCGCCGCCACCTACCACGAGGCAAGGACGCTGTTTAAGCTGAGCAAAGAGGGGGAGATAATCCATGATCGCGCATTCCCTTGATGACAATGCAGCCACTATATCGCCCAGCAACTATTACCTGAAATTCTATAAATTCATTTTTTATTCTTTTTTGTGATTAATAGTCGCGTACTTATCCGCTTAAAACCCTGACGTCCATCTACCACGCAATGATGACGGTCTCAAAATGCCGCTTTCCTCAACACTCAACTCCGACAAAATGACAGAAGACGATCAAGACCACAGCTTTTGTCATAATGTAAGTTGCATAATGGCGCCGCTTGATACCTGACGCACACTTTTTTACTGGAGACTTTGTTATGCGTTTGATGCCTTCTGCGGTCGCTACAGCGGTAGTTGCCGGCCTGCTTGCTGCCTCTGGCAGTGCCTTTGCCGACACCGTTAACCTACGTGTGATTGAAACTACCGACATTCACACCAACGTGATGGACTACGACTACTACAAAAACAAGCCCTCGCAAAAAATCGGCTTGGTCCGCGCCGCCACTGTGGTGAAACAAGCGCGTGATGAGGCACAAAATGCCCTTTTGGTCGATAATGGCGACCTGTTGCAAGGCAGCCCAATGGGCGATTACATGGCCAGCAAAGGTATCAAACCCGGTGAGGTGCACCCTGTATATAAAGCGATGAACTTGCTCGATTATGAAGTGGGTAACATCGGTAACCATGAGTTCAACTACGGCTTAGCGTTCTTAAAAGAGTCGATTAATGACGCCAACTTCCCGTATATCAACGCCAACGTGTTTGATGCAGAGACTGGCGAGCATTACTTTGACCCGTATTTAATTAAAGAATACCAACTCAAAGATGAAGACGGTGACAGCCACACCATAAAAGTCGGTTACATTGGCTTTGTCCCGCCTCAAATCATGACGTGGGATAAAGCCAACCTTGAAGGCAAAGTCATTGCCAAAGACATTAAGCAAACCGCTGAAAAGCTTGTTCCAGAGATGAAAGCCAAAGGCGCGGACGTAGTGGTGGCAATCCCACACTCTGGCGTCTCTCAAGCACCGTATAAAGCGATGGCTGAAGACTCTGTCTATTACCTCTCAGAAGTCGATGGCATTGATGCGATTGCCTTTGGTCACTCACACGCGGTATTCCCAAGCGATGATTTTGCCAATATTCCCGGTGCCGATATTGAAAAGGGCACCATCAATGGCGTGGCCAGTGTGATGGCCGGTCGCTGGGGTAGCCATGTCGGCGTGATAGATTTGAAGCTCGAGCAAGTCGATGGTCAGTGGCAAGTGGTGGATAGTGAAGCGCATGCTCGCCCGATCTTTGACCGGGCCAGCGGAAAAGCGTTGGTCGATGCCGATAAAGCCCTGCTCAACGCCGTTGAAAAAGACCACAATGCCACCCGTGAGTTCGTTAATCAGCCAATTGGCCAAGCCAATGATGTGATGTACTCCTATTTGGCTTTGCTCCAAGACGACCCCACCGTACAGATTGTTAACTTGGCACAGCAAGACTATGTCGAGCGTATGATCCAAGGCGATCCCGACTTAGCAGAGCTGCCGGTACTGTCTGCTGCTGCGCCTTTTAAGGCCGGTGGTCGCAAAAACGATCCGAGCAACTTTACCGAAGTGGAAGCCGGCCAACTGACCTTCCGTAACGCCGCCGATCTTTACCTGTATCCAAATACCTTGGTCGCACTGAAAGTATCTGGCGCCGAACTCACCCAATGGCTGGAGTGCAGCGCTGGCCAATTTAACCAAATCAACCCCAATGCGAAGCAGCCTCAGACGCTTGTGAACTGGGACGGGTTCCGTACTTACAACTTTGATGTGATTGACGGGGTAGAATATCAAATTGATATTACTCAACCTGCTCGTTACGACGGCGATTGTAATGAAGTGAATCCAGACGCATCACGAATCGTCAATCTCACCTATCAAGGCAAACCGGTTGACCCCGAGCAAACCTTCTTGGTCGCTACCAACAACTATCGCGCTTATGGGGCGAAGTTCCCGGGCACCGGCAGCGATCATATTGCCTTTGCCGCGCCGGATGAAAACCGCACCGTGGTCGCCAACTACATCAGCCGCGTGAGTGATGAAAAAGGCCAAGTCACGGTGAGTGCTGACAACAACTGGTCCATCGCCCCAATAAAAGGCGATGCCATCGTGCACTTTGAAACTTCACCCAGCGAGAAAGCCGCGCAGTTTATTGAGCAAAAAGGCCGCTGGGCGATGACGAAAGCAGGTAAAGATGACGTTGGCTTCGCGGTCTATCGCGTCGATTTAAGCCAACCTCGCCCATAAATAGCCTGCACAATAAATAGTCTTTGAATACCGCAGCTTGTCTGCGGTATTTTTTATCTTTAATCAGGAGGACGTCGTATGGAATGGCAACGGGCAACCTTTGACACACTGGATACTCGCACTTTATTCACATTGATGAAATTGCGTGTCGATGTGTTTGTGGTCGAGCAGGCGTGTGCTTACCCAGAGCTAGACACACATGATACCGCACCAGATACTGTGCATTTACTGGGCTGGCTGAATGGCGAGCTAGCCGCTTATGCCCGTATTCTTGCACCGGGCGCGAGTTACGCTGGAAGCAGCATTGGCCGCGTGATCATTGCCCCCGCACATCGCAGCGGGCGATGGGGGCATCAGCTCATCCGCCAAGCCATTCAAATATGCCAACAGCAATGGCCCGAGCAAGACATCGAAATAGGCGCTCAAGCTCACCTACCACACTTTTACCAAAAGCATGGTTTTGTATCCTTTTCCGAGCCCTATCTGGAAGATGGGATCCCACATATTGATATGCGCCTTTCCACTCCATAAAAAAATCCCGCGACAGTGCGCGGGATTTTATGTCTAGGCAAATAACAAGCTTGTTGAGTTCAGCTGTTTTTTTGCGAGCGTCCGTGGCGTTACTTGGCCAAACGGAAACGCTGCATGGTGCTTTGCAGTGAGTGCGCCAACTGGCTGAGCTCGCTACACGCTTGCGCGGTTTGATCCGCACCGCCCGCCACTTCTTGTGACGAATCGTTTATGCGCTCAATGTTGCGGCTTAGCTCATCGGCAACCGAGTCTTGCTCACCACAAGCACTCGCAATCTGCATGCCCATATCGGCAATATTCTCAACCGATGTTTCGATGCCACGGATCAATTGCTGCGCTTGGCTACCTTGCTCCACACACTGCTCAATACTCTCACGGCTTTGAGTGGTGGCATCGCGCGCTTGGGTCGCGAATTGCTGGAGCTTCTCGATAATTTCAGTAATTTCACCCGTCGAGTCTTGGGTACGACCGGCCAGTGTGCGGACTTCATCGGCGACCACCGCAAAGCCGCGGCCAGACTCACCGGCACGCGCCGCTTCGATCGCCGCATTCAGTGCCAACAGGTTAGTTTGCTCGGCGATATCACGAATAACATCCACCACAACGTTGATTTGCTTCGACTGCTGGTCCAACTCGTTGACTGTGTCACCCGTTTTACGCATGTCTTCTGCAACTTTGGTGATAGATCCCACCATGCTATCGACATCACGTCCGCCGAGGCGCGCCTGCTCACTGGCTTCGTTAGCCGCGGTCGACGAGCTTTCGGTATTCTGCGCAACATCCGCGACAGTGGCTTTCATCTGCGCCATCGCGGTGGCGACTTGTGAAATCTCATGTTGCTGACTTTGCATGCCGCTTGAAGTTTGGCTAGACACCGCACTCACTTCTTCGACCGCACTGCTTAGCTGGGTCACCGCGGCAATCACTTCTTCAATCAGCGTGCGCAGGCTATCTTGCATAGCAATACTCGAGTCTGCCAACTGCCCCATTTCATCGTTACCGATTTGGCTACGATCTAATTGGTAAGTCAGGTCGCCCTTGGCAATCGCAGAGGATTGCTCCATCACCAAACGGAGTGGATTAATAATCGCGCGGGTGAACACCACCGCAACCACAATCATAAAGGCGATTACTGCGAACAGTACGCCGATAATGGTCATACTCACTGTCGACACTTGATTGAGCATAGTGGTGCGATTTGAGGTGATAAAGCCTTGTGTTAGCTTTGACATCTCTTTCAGCGCAGCATCTAGCTTTAAGAAGGTGTTAAATGAGTTTGATAGAATGCTTTGTGCCTCTGACAACTGACCATTTTCAACGAGAGACGGGAAGTTTTTCAGCTCTTCGTTGTATTTAGCCCAGTTATTTTGGATACGCGTAAATATCGCCTTCTCGTTGTCATACCAAAGGCTTTGTTCATAGGCATCAAGATCTTGGCTATATTGACGTTTCATCGCTTGCAAGTCATTGGCAATCTCGCGACGTCGAGTCATATCATCGAAAGTTAGAACGGCGTACTGGTCTTGACGAATACGAATAATTTCTTCACTTAAACGCTCAAGCTCTAATACCGCAGGTAGGGTATCGTCAGTAAAGTTCAGCATATTATCGCGCATGCCGCTCACTTGGGTAAAAATGTAAAACCCAAAGATCGCGACGGCGATACCAATCAGGGAAAAAGCCGCAGTAAACTTTTTACCAATAGATAGATTTTTTAACATGGAAAAGCGAGTCCTCAACAGATTTATGGTTAGCGTGTCAATGCCTGGACATCCATGTTGAGGCGGCTTGCGTGTATCCCCTACACAGCCGGCGCGAATATTAGCACAAAATTTCACCAAAGTGTGACATGAAACTCATTATTTTCTAAAAAAGTATGTCATGCACGCTGGTCAAATTCGCAGGCACGGTCGCGTAATTTAGCGAATAATCGCTAAAAACCTCCAAATCACAGCATAAACCCAGCCATATTGACTGATTTATTAAAAAGTAGATGAAAAAAACACCAACGGCGAATTTATCGGCACGGAAGTTTAAAAAATAAACAAGAAGGAAAGCGTAGGCACGGTGACCCCGTGCCTGAAAAGAAGGACTAGCGTTGGCGCGCAAAGCCTCCATCCGATAAACGGAAATATAATACGGACTGACCTGCCTGCGTTTCCACTTGAAGAATGTCGAGCGCACCACTGTCGGTGCGCTTAAACCGAATCCATTGACCCGGCTGGATACGGCTAATGGGTTTTCCTTCCCCTTCAATATTGGCAATCGCGTAAAGATCGGTCAGCGCCAAGTCATTATCGCGAAACACCTTAGCAAGCGTATCTCCTTGCTCAATTTGGTGACTGACCCAGTCATTTTCCGGCGTGGAAGGTTGTGATGCCTCCGGCTGCGAGCTGTCTGTCGACGTAGCACTGCGTTTGGGTTGTGCCTGAGTATCAATCGCCACAGAACGCCGCTCCTGAGGCTGCGCGGTCGTTTCAGTCGAGGACGGTGCAGGCAATAGGCTTAGGACTAACACCAAAGGGAACAACACCATTAATAATCGTTGGTGCAAACGAGGTAGGCGAAGCCAAGCGTGGCATACTGTGCGTACCCATGCCATGTCTTGCCACTGCCCTTTTCTACTGGATGAAGAAGCGAGCATTCGTCCCCATCTCACGCACCAATCTTTAAATTGTGTACGCATTGCTGTTAACTTCATTGCCACTCCGCGCATATTTTGATGTTTTACCCTTATATTGGACGCCTTTTGCGTACAAAAGTTTACCCACGAAACCATCACCTGTTATCCTTTCACACTTTATTCACGCAAAAAAGAGAGACGTTATGTCTGACGTACAACTAGAAACCGTCGAGCAAAAAGCAAGCTATGGCATCGGCCTACAAATGGGTCAACAACTGGCAGGCAGTGGCCTTGAAGGCCTACAAGTCGATGCGATTGCTAAAGGCATCAGCACGGCACTGGCTGGCGAAATGCCAGAAATCGAAATTGACGACATCAATAACGCCCTACGCGAGCTTCACACAAAAGCAGAAGAAGTTCGTCAAGAAGCTGCAAAAGCACAAGCGGCTGAAGGCGATGCTTTCTTAGCAGATAACGCAAAGCGTGATGAAGTGACCGTGACCGAATCTGGCCTCCAGTACGAAGTGCTAGTAAAAGGTGACGGTGCGATCCCAACCAGCGATAAACAAGTGCGTGTTCACTATCACGGTCAATTGATCGATGGCACTGTATTTGATAGCTCAGTAACGCGTGGCGAACCTGTTGAGTTCCCTGTGACTGGCGTGATCAAAGGTTGGGTTGAAGCTCTACAAATGATGCCTGTGGGCTCAAAGTGGAAACTCTACATCCCACAAGACCTTGCCTACGGTGAGCGTGGTGCTGGCGCCGCTATCCCACCATTTGCGGCACTGGTTTTTGAAGTCGAGCTGCTAGATATCCTGTAAGGATAAGGCGGTTTCTATTGCAAAGCGATGCCTCTGGCATCGCTTTTTTATTGGCGTTGGCAAAGTTGCGATGTAGCGATCCCATCTGGATATTGCGCTTCACGGTAACCATATTTTTTTACCCGCTCTAACATCTGTTGGCTCCCCATATACTTGGCTTGCGCCTCATCAAATAACTCCACAAACGCGTTATCTTCTTTACGAAAACCAATACCGATATAGTGCCTTGTTTGGCTCGTCGCTCTCGCCGGATCACTCACAGAGAGACTATCGGGTGCCTGTTTAGCAAGGTATAACGCCGTGAAATACGGTACCGCTCCTACCTCAGCACGCCCCTCTTTCACGGCGGAAAGAATTTCAGTCGGCCCGGGGACTTGAATAATCAAAGACTCGCTGAGTCCCGCATCACGCGCCGAGTTGGTCATGTTGTATCCCACCCCCGTCACCAAACGCGCGCTTTCACGTACAACGTCTGGATAATCATGAATATCTTTGGGGTTACCTTTCGGCACAATAAAGGCGTCGCGAAAGCGCCCTATAGGCTCAGAAAATGCAATTTTCTGACAACGACTGCTAAGGATATACATCCCGCCGGTGATGATATCGAATCGCTTCGCGCGCAAACCGGGAATTAATCCGCCCCATTCAGTGAAAACAGGCTCGATATGGTTGATCCCCATGCGATTCAATATATCGATGGTATAGTCATTAATCAGCCCAGTAGGTTTACCATCACTGTCCAAGTAAGCCCAAGGCTTTTCATTCGCAAATCCTAACCGCACAGGTTTCCCCGCTTCGATACGTGCGTTTAGCGTCTCTGCAGACACAGAGCTAATCAAAAGCAGACTGGCGATGATAATGACGATTTGGCGCATGGTGCGTCCTTGAGACCCTTCACGGTCAATCAGTGATGATTGGATGTTAGCAAAAAGCAACACCTCGCCTTAAAAACTAAGCACACAATAGCTAAAAACGCCAACCTATCCGTCCCCACGATTGCGACAACGCGGTGCAGGTTCGCAACATGGATTCAGGGATAAAAAAGCCCGGCTCGGGCCGGGCTTGGGTTGAGATTATTGCACGTACTCACGTGGGTTGACTGCGCCCCACCAGCTGTAGATTTCTGGGAAAATCACATCCGCGTTGCTTTCGTACTCCACCGCCCCAATGGTTTCATCGCCTTGCTGACCGAATAGCACCACTTCATCATTCGGTGTCACTTGATCAGCAATATCAGTGACATCCACCATAATGGTGTTCATCGATGAAACACCAACCACAGGCACGCGATGGCCTTTGATCAACACATCGGCATTGTTCCCCATTTTACGCGGGAACCCATCTGAGTAGCCGACCGGCAAATTGGCAAGAATAGAATCACGCTCGACCGTGTAGGTGCTGTCATACCCCACGGTACTACCCGCTGGTAAGTGGTGTAAAGACGCGACCTTGGTCTTGAAGCTCATGATCGGCGGGAACTCGCGATTGGTTGGTTGATCGCCGTAAAGCACGCCGCCGGGACGTACCATATCAAAATGGCCTTCTGGCACGTTCAAGGTCACGAAAGAGTTGGCGGCATGAATTAGCACGTCTTCACGCTTTAAGTTGGCCTGTTCAATCAACCAATCGCTGTTCGACTTAAACTGCCCCAGCTTACTACGCACGTACTTGGCACTGTAATTTGGGAAGTGCGTCATTATACCAACCACGTTGAATCTCGGATCAGTCGCAATCTCCATCGCAAGTTGCTTGCCATACTCCGATTCCATCTCGATGCCGTTTCGACCCATGCCTCCGGCGTTAAAAGCCATATGTACAGGGATGACAATGTCGTGCTTGTCGGCAAGTTCACGCATTTGTTCTGCTTGCTCGGCCGAGCCTACAAGCTCTTGCATGTTTAACGCCAAACCACTTTCCATTTCTTGTAATGTGGCAGTCCGTACTCGCATGATCTCACCGGTGAAGCCGCCTTCACGTAGCGTGCGCGCTTCCTCGTTACTGGCAATACCCACGCAATCAATGCCACTAGCGATAACCACAGGCAGGAGACCCGCAATTCCATTGCCATACGCATCTGCCTTCATCACCACACACATTTTGGTGCCATCAGAAAGCTGTTGCTGAACACGTTGAATATTGTCATTAAAAGTGGCGGTGTTCACTTCCAGCCAACCATTGCCATGGCCCATATAACGCGAGCTGCTGGTGTCTGTGGTCGGTGTGGTTGACGAGGAATAATCAAGAAAGGCTGGTGCGCCAGCCGCAACGACACCCGCTACGGCAAGGGCGACTAAAGAGAGTTTTTTGTTCATAAGCTTCACTGTTTGTCACGTGGGTTCGGCGTCCGTGACGTGTGTGGAGGGACATAATCCTTCCTTCGCTTCCTGATTGCGCGCGCAATTTATATCACAGAAAGCATCACGGTTGATGGATAACTCAATAAAAAAGATAGACAAACACCGTCGTTTGAACAAAAAAAAGCGCCACTTTAATTCGTGACGCATGTAAGTGACGCCTGTCCGTCACACAGAGCAATACGGCTAAATACCTGCCCCATCGTTCACATCATCTTCGTGCAGACCACATTCTCGTTTCAGACCGAAAAAGCGGGTTTGCTCCTCGCTCATGCCGGGCTCTAACCGCTGAGTGGTATGCACATCGCCCACGGAGACATAACCTTGCTCCCACAAAGGGTGGTAAGGCAAGTCATGCTCGGTCAAATAAGCGTGCACCTGTTTATTGCTCCAATCCACCACAGGCAAAAACTTAAATACACCATGCTGCACGCTTAAAATGGGTAAATGCGCACGCGATTGCGATTGTCCGTGACGCAACCCTGAGAACCATGTACCGGCATTAAGCTCGGTCAATGCTCGCTTCATCGGCGCCACTTTATTGATCTGGTTATAACGAGTGATCCCCTCAACCCCCTGCTCCCACAATTTGCCATAGCGGGCTTCTTGCCATGCTGGGCTCAATTCAGAACGGTAGACGTTGAGATTGAGCTTTAAACGTGCCTGCAGGTGATCAATAAATTGGTAGGTTTCTTGGAATAAGTAGCCGGTGTCGGTCAGGATCACCGGAATGTCCGGCTTCACCTGACTGACCATATGCAGCATCAATGCCGCTTGTATCCCGAAGCTGGAGGACAGCACAAACTGTCCGTCCAGATGTTCCAACGCCCAGCGAATGCGCTGCTGCGCGGTGTACTGCTCGAGCTCAGCGTTAATTTCAGCCAGCGCAAGCGTCTGCTGACTTTTATTCATCGCCACCAGATCGGCGCGGGTCAGCGCAGAATAAACCGTATCAGGCATAGAAGTCCCTCTTCGATACATGTACAGGTGCAATCACGTCGGTACGAATCAAGAAATCACCAAAATGCTCGCCTTCTTGACGTTCGCGTGCCCAGCGGCCAATCAAGGTATCTAACTCGGCCAAGATTTCTTGGTCGGTGATATTTTCTTTGTACATTTTGGGAATACGTGTGCCTTCCCAGTTGCCTCCCAAGTGCAGGTTATAGCGGCCGGGCGCTTTGCCAACTAACCCTACTTCCGACAACATGGCGCGACCACAACCGTTCGGGCAACCGGTGACACGCAGAACAATCGGATCATCTTGCACTTGATGCTTTTGCTGAATTTTCTCTACTTGCGTAACAAAATCCGGCAAAAAGCGCTCCGCTTCGGCCATCGCCAACGGACAGGTTGGGAAAGAGACACAGGCCATCGAATTGGTGCGCTGTACACTGTGCGCATCATCAATCAGACGGTAGCGGCGAGCGAGCGCTTCTATTTGGTCTTTTTGCGCTTCAGGGATCCCAGCAATAATCAAATTCTGGTTGGCTGTCATCCGAAAGTCGCCTTGGTGCACCTTAGCAATCTCAGCCATCCCGGTTTTCAGCGGCTTTTCTGGCGTATCACGTAAACGGCCATTTTCAATAAACAGCGCCAAATGGTATTTACCATCAATGCCTTTGGTCCAGCCTAGGCGATCGCCACGTCCGGTAAAAGTATAAGGCCGGCTAGGTGCAAAGCTGACGCCAGCGCGCTTTTCCACTTCCGCTTTAAACGTCTCCACACCGACACGGTCAAGGGTATACTTGGTTTTGGCATTCTTACGGTTCGAACGGTTCCCCCAGTCTCGTTGGGTCGTCACCACAGCCTCTGCAATCTTCAACGTATGCTCAAGGGGTATAAAACCGAAATCATCCGCGCGACGTGGATAGGTACTGGTGTCACCATGGGTCATGGCAAGCCCGCCACCGACGAGTACATTAAATCCAACCAGTTGGCCCTTCTCGGCAATGGCAACAAAGTTCAGGTCATTGGCGTGCACATCCACATCATTTTGCGGGGGGATCACCACCGTGGTTTTGAACTTACGTGGTAGATAACGCTTACCTAAAATCGGCTCATCATCTTGCTTACCTTCCACTTTTTCGCCATCCAGCCAAATCTCCGCGTAAGCGCGTGTTTTAGGCAATAAATGTTCACTGATCCGCTTGGCCCAATCGTATGCTTGCTGATGAAGTTCAGACTCAACAGGGTTCGAGGTACACAGGACGTTACGGTTTACATCCCCCGCGGTGGCAATCGCATCAATCCCATATTTGTTCAAGATTTGATGCATCATCTTGATATTGGGTTTCAATACACCATGAAACTGAAACGTTTGACGGGTGGTCAAACGGATACTGCCGTACAGGGTATTTTCTTTAGCAAATCGGTCGATAGCCAGCCACTGCTCGGGGGAGATGATCCCCCCCGGCATCCGGGCACGCAACATCACATTGTGTAACGGCTCAAGCTTTTGTTTTTGTCGCTCAGCACGAATATCGCGATCGTCTTGCTGGTACATACCGTGGAAACGGATCAACTGAAAGTTGTCATCCGTAAAGCCGCCAGTGATCGGGTTGGTAAGATCCTCACTGATGGTGCCACGTAAGAAGTTACTGTCATCTTTTAATCGCTCGTTATCGGCGAGGGGCCCCAGTGTGTCGCCCGCAAATTTTTGCTCACTCATTAGTACACATCCCTTTGATAGCGCTTATCTTTGCGCAATTCATTAATAAAGGTCTCAGCGTCTTCTCGGCTCAACTGACCTTGGTGCTGGGCAATGTGAATCAGGGCATCATGCACATCTTTTGCCATGCGATTCGCATCCCCACAGACATACACATACGCGCCGTTTGACAACCACTGCCATACCTCACTGGCGCGCTCGAGTAATCGGTGCTGCACATACACTTTTTCTGCTTGGTCACGGCTAAACGCCACATCCATGCGAGTCAGCAGACCGGATTTCAGGTACTGCTGCCATTCAACTTGATAGAGGAAATCATCGGTGAAGGTGCGATCGCCAAAGAACAGCCAATTATCACCACTGGCTTCTCGCTGCTCTCGCTCTTGCAAGAAAGCCCGGAATGGCGCGATGCCCGTGCCAGGGCCAATCATGATGATGGGCGTTTCGTCATTATCGGGAAGTTTGAAATTATCGTTGTGCTCAACAAATACTTTGACCGAGCCAATAGCGTCTGCCCGTTGGGTTAAAAAGCCCGAGGCACCACCTTGACGCAAAGCACCTTGCGCCTGTTCATAGGCCACCAAGCCGACAGTCAGGTGAACTTCGTCTTCCACTTCCGCTTGGCTTGACGCGATGGAATACAGCCGTGGCGTCAGACGACGTAACACCGACTGCAGTTGCTCGGCATGTAGCTGCACGTCAGCAAGGCTCAGCACATCAATCACTTGGGTTTGATTGGCATAATCACGAAGCGTCGCTTTGTCTTCGGTGAGCGCGGTTAATGCATCATTTTCAGTCAACGCCGCGAGCGCTACGATTTGTTGCGGGTTAGAGACGGTAATTTCATAGTGCTCAATCAAGGCCTCACGAATTGAGATAGCACGCCCGTCAATCTCAATGCTCTCGTCACCGTTCAAGCCGACACGCGCCAAAATCGCATCCGCCAACTCTGGGTCGTTTTGGTACCACACACCGAATGCATCGCCGGGCTGATACTGGATCCCTGAATCCCCTAAATCGAATTCAAGGTGATAAACGGCTTTATCTGAGCCTCGACCAGTAATTCGCTGGCAGGTGAGTAATTCAGCCTCATAAGGCGATTGTTTGGTATATGCGCTGGTTGCCGCTGCTGTTTGACGAATCGGTACCACTTGCGCATCGCCACTTGCCTGAAAGTGCTGCTTCACTTCCGCTAAGGTTTGCTCACGCCACGCGCTCGCGGTGGCTTCATAATCCACATCACAATCAAGGCGCGCCACCATAGGCTTAGCGCCCAGTTTTTGCAAAAAGGTGTCAAAGTCTTTTCCGGTTTGACAGAAGTACTCATAACTCGAATCGCCCAGACTCAACACGGCATAATGAAGATGGTCGAGCTTGGGCGCCTTTTTCGATTGCAAAAACTCATGCAGGGCAATGGCGTTATCAGGCGGCTCGCCCTCGCCATTAGTTGATGCCACGATCACCACATGGCTCTCTTTGCTAAGCTGCTTGCCTTTATAGTTATCTGCAGCCACCAGCTTTGCAGGGATCCCTGCCGCTTGTGCATCGTGATGCAGCGCTTCTGCCACGCCTTTAGCATTGCCGGTTTGCGAGGCGTAAATAATGGTTAAGGTATGATTCGGGCTGGCTTGGGCGTCAGCACTGGGAGACGCAGCCGTGGTGGTTGGTGATTGGCTCAGTCCCCAAAAATAGCCACTGATCCAGGCCAGCTGCTGAGGTGACAGTTCAGCCACCGCTTGCTGCAACTGGCCGATCTGCTGATCGTTCAGCGGGCTAGTCAGCCCAGAGAGTTCCTTAAGTAACATGGTGACGACATTCCTTGCTTACATTGCGTGAATGCTAGCGTAACCGCACCAATTAATAACAAGAAAGAATAGATACGAATGTTTTATAACTTTTAGTAAGAAGAGGGGCGCACAAAGGCGGGTGTTGATGCGCTTCAACACAGAGGTGTGACGGGTCAATCCGCGATGCGAACTTGGTCAAACCCGATTTGTAATGCGTTTAGCGTGGCTTGGTCAATATCGGCGAAGCACTGCTCAATGCCTTCAGCATCGGTCAACGCCATAATACCGCCGCCCGTATGGCGACATTCCACGACCCAACCTTCACTGTCTAATGAAGGCTCCACCATCACCTCAACCAGCAGCTTTTGGTGGTATAAGGCACGTAATTGCTCGGCTGTCATCATTATTCTGCCTACCTACTTGCTCACTTATTGAGCTTAGTATCAGATAAGCAGGCTCGCCAGATCCGGCCAGACAGCCTTGGGAGCTTAACCAGTGCGGCTTACTGCCGCACTGGTCGATTCGATCAGAAAAAACCCAATGGATTGATGTCGTAACTGACCAGCAAGTTCTTGGTTTGCTGATAGTGGCCAAGCATCATTTTGTGGGTCTCTCGTCCGATACCAGACTTTTTGTAGCCTCCAAACGCGGCATGCGCCGGATAAAGGTGATAGCAATTGGTCCAGACACGACCCGCTTGGATCGCTCTCCCCATCCGATAAGCACGATTCATATCTCGGGTCCAAAGCCCCGCGCCCAACCCGTACTCAGTGTGGTTGGCAATCGCTAAAGCTTCCGCCTCATCCTTAAAGGTGGTCACCCCAATCACGGGCCCAAAGATCTCTTCTTGGAACACCCGCATATTGTTGTGCCCTTTCAATAGCGTCGGCTGCACATAATAGCCGCCGCCCAAGTCTTGATGGCTGCCACCAATTAATACCTGCGCGCCCTCTTCTTGACCCACTTTCAAGTAGCTCATGATCTTATCAAACTGTTCATCAGACGCTTGCGCTCCCACTTGGGTCTCGGTGTCGAGCGGGTTGCCTTGTTTGATCTTGCCTGCACGCTCAATCACGCGGGCAATAAAATCGTCGTAGATACTTTCTTGGATCAGTGCGCGTGACGGACAGGTACAAACTTCACCTTGGTTGAAAAAGCCCAACAGCAAGCCTTCTACCGCCTTATCGATATAGGCATCCTCTTGCTGCATCACGTCTTCAAAATAAATGTTGGGCGATTTGCCCCCCAACTCCACGGTGGAAGGAATGAGATTTTCTGCTGCGCAGCGCAGAATATGATGCCCCACAGGAGTGGAACCCGTGAATGCCAGTTTGGCAATCCGTGGTGATGTGGCAAGCGCTTGTCCAGCTTCGGCGCCATAACCATTGACGACGTTCACCACACCAGCAGGCAGAAGATCGCCAATTAACTCCATCAATAGCAAAATGGTGGTCGGGGTTTGCTCAGCCGGTTTTAGCACCACGCAGTTCCCTGCCGCCAGTGCGGGGGCAAGCTTCCACGATGCCATCAGCAACGGAAAGTTCCACGGTATGATTTGTCCTACCACGCCTAATGGCTCATAAATGTGGTACGCCACCGTGCCTGCATCCAACTCTGCCGCGGTGCCCTCTTGGGCACGAATACAACCCGCAAAGTAGCGGAAATGGTCGGCGCAAAGGGGAATATCGGCGGCCAAGGTTTCGCGCACGGCTTTGCCGTTCTCCCACGTTTCTGCCACCGCCAGCATTTCCAGATTCGCTTCAATGCGATCAGCAATTTTTAACAATATATTGGCGCGATCGGTCACCGAGGTTTGGCCCCACGCTGTTTTTGCTTGATGGGCAGCATCCAGCGCAAGGTCGATGTCTTCTGCGCTTGAACGCGGCACTTCAGCCACCGTTTCACCGGTACACGGCGATGTGTTGGCAAAATACTGCCCCTTCACGGGTGGCACCCATTCACCACCAATATAGTTCTCGTAACGCGGTTTAAACTGGACTATGGCGCCTTCGGTGCCGGGCTTTGCGTAAATCATAGCGATTCCTTATTCCATGTCAGAGTGGATGGCGGAGCAATCACTGCTATCTCCTTGCCGTGTCACAGAGGTAGCATGCCAACGTTTTTCCGCACTGGGTATTGGCCGAAAGTCGAAGTGAGAGCCATCCCACAATCGCTATGCGCTTGATTTTAAGTATAAAAAAACCGCGCCTAAGCGCGGTTTTAATGTTGGGGTAACGCAACCATCGATTAAAAGTCGAGTTCTGCACCGACAAAGAAGCCCGTCAGATCCAGTTTGCCGTCATTGTTATCAAAGTAATCAAAGTCATGCTCGATCATTCGATAGCCACCACGTACGTTAAGATCGGCAGCAACAAGGCCCAACTGATACTGAACACCGGCTTCGGCATCCAAGGTGCTGGTGCCATCAAACTCACCTTTGCTCACGGTCGCAAATACGAATAGTGGTGTGCCCACTAATCCAAGACGCGCATCGGCATACACATTAGGTTGCCACTCATCAAAGCTTTGGCCACCAAATTTGCCCGATTGGAAACGCTGCATATTGATGCCCGCGTCAACCGAGATAAGATCGTTGTCTAGCAGCTCGTAATACGCCACAAAGTCAATTTGATCAAAACTGACGTCAGGGTTATCCACGCTAACTGAGGTATGGCGGATCTTCGCATTGGGGATCAGTGGTAAAGGATGTTCAATCGCGGCGTAATACGATCCTGAGGTGCTCGCATCATCGGCTTCAACATTGTTGACATCCGCATCCATGAACCAGGCATCTGCCCCTACTTTACCGCCCGCAAGGGTCGCAGCCTGAGAAGGCATGGCCATCAACGCGGTTAGCGCTGCGGCGGCAAGCGTCATTGAAGTCGTTTTCATGAAACTCTCCACATTGTCGATAAAAAAGTGTCGTCACGCGGAGGCGGCAAAGCCATGCCTTGTCGCCGGTAGATATGAATGATAGCAAGCTTTATGCCCGGATGGCGCTATTCGCATGTTTACCTGCTGGTTTCTCGTGCAGCAGGCCACATTTTTTTACCGAAAAGGCTTAGCGACGACGGTAACGCGCCCAACGACGTTCACGAACAACCACTTCTGGTTCGCCTTTGCGTTGGCGACGGTTACGCTTGAGCAACCAGACAATCGCGGCGATCACCAACAACCAAGGCAACAGTTTAAGCAAGGTGCCAATCATGCCCGCGACCATCATGACCGCGAAGCCAGCCAACATAGCCAGCACCATTCCCATGATGCTCACACCCGTCATAAATAACACAGCCGCAAAGCCAATGAGGAATAGAATTTCGATCATTACGATCTCCTTGTCTTGATAGCGAGACAGACTTTGCAGGTTTCAGGCCAGTTTGTCACTTGGTTTTTTATCCATTTATTCAATGAGTTGCTCAGAATGCTCCGTGCTTTACCACGCATTTCGTCAAATTTATCACTAATAAGTAGTTATTTTGACCACGTTTACGCGTCCAACCAATCGTCAGGAATATGACTCATGGCGGTAGTCAGTACCTCAATACCGGCTCCCGGTTTATGCGCATTCTCGCTGATATAACGGCGCCACTGGCGCGCGCCCGGCATGTTTTGGAATAACCCTAACATGTGGCGGCTAATGTGATTAAGCTGCGCACCTTGGCGTAATTGTTGCTCGATATAGGGGAACATGCCTTCAACCACTTGGCGGCGACTCACACGTGCCTGCGCGCTGCCAAACAAACGCTGATCGACATCCGCCAATAAGAAAGGATTTTGATACGCCTCACGACCGACCATCACTCCGTCCAGATGCGCAAGGTGCTGCTCGGCTTCTTCAAGGGTTTTCACGCCACCATTAATAGCCATGACCAGATGTGGAAAGTCTTTTTTAAGCTGATACACACGCGGGTAATCCAGCGGTGGAATTTCACGATTTTCTTTGGGGCTCAGGCCTTTCAACCACGCTTTACGCGCATGAATCGTGAACATATCACAGCCGCCTTTTTCACTGACGATGTCCACAAAGTCGGTCAAAAATTCGTAGCTATCTTGCTCATCTATACCAATGCGAGTTTTCACCGTGATGGGCACATCAGTCACTTCACGCATCGCAGCCACACACTGCGCCACCAGCTCAGGCTCAGCCATTAAGCACGCCCCAAACCGCCCGTTTTGCACCCGATCTGACGGGCAACCAACGTTGAGGTTAATTTCATCATAGCCACGCTCGGCTGCCAGCTTGGCGCACGTTGCCAGATCCGCCGGATCCGATCCCCCCAGCTGCAACGCAACCGGATGCTCCTGCTCGTTGTAAGCAAGATAGTCCGCTTTACCATGAATGATCGCGCCCGTAGTCACCATCTCGGTAAACAACAAAGTGTGTTCTGATAGTAAGCGATGAAAATAACGGCAGTGACGATCCGTCCAATCGAGCATGGGCGCAACAGAGAAACGCTGCATCACCGTTTTTGGCGTCACATCAGGGCTGGCGGCGGTTTTGCTGGGGTTAGTCATGGTCTCGAATCTCTGCAAATTACGTTAAACGACAGTCGTTTTCGACAGGCGGTACGCCGATAGTACGCCTCAAAGCAGAGGAACAAACATAGACGAACACCCGCGAATGCCTAAAATAGAAGAGGCACCACCTGTAGATACACGCAACAGGCGGACGCGGATTATACACAGAGTGCCCAATACATTTAAGCAGAATCCACATGCAGTAACGTGAGCAAACAAGCCTCCCCGTGAGTGATAAACCAACGGTATCGGCCAAAAGGTGTCAGCAAAGATTGGTGAACTCATTGATATGTAAATGAATAAAAGAAACCTTTGGGATAACACAGGGCGTACCAAACAATACGTGATCCGTATGCTGCGAGATTGCCGATGTGGATACCAAAGACATCGAGACGCAACACATCATCACGCATTGTGAAAGCCGTATAGCCGCCGGAGCCAAGTCTGTGCCAAGTCGGTGACGGTTTACCATGATGTAGCCTATTTGCGTTCGGTGATGCGCAAAGCCAAACCCGTGTTTAACATCGATGCGAACGCGGCGCCCCAAAGATGATGAACTAGAGCGCTTGCGCGAGGGATTGCTGCAACAGCAGAACTTCCGTAAGAACGGCAACGTGCGTATTCCATTTATCGATATTCTAGATTTCTCGGTACTGACGTGTATGCGTATTGGCGAAGTATGCGCGATTACGTGGGAAGACTTAGACGAAAAGAACAAACAAGTTCTAGTCCGTAACCGCAAAGACCCGCGCAAAAAAAGCGGCAATCACATGTTGGTCCCACTAATCGGGGAAAGCTTTGATATTGTGATGCGCCAGCCAAGGGAAAGCGATCGGATATTTCCATACAACCCGCGTTCAGTGACCGCAGGGCTTCAGCGTGTGCGCAATGCGCTAGGCATTACCGATTTGCGCTATCACAATTTGAGACGCTAGGGCGCCAGCCGGCTATTTGAGAAAGGCTACTCGATTGAGGAAGTGGCACAAGTAACAGGGCACCGTAACCTGAACGTGCCATGGACGGTGTACACGGAATTGTTTCCATATAAATTGCATGATAAAAAGTAGGATTACAAGCTAGCGAGCAAAAGGGAAGAACAATGTCTGCATCATCGGTAATATTAACAGTATCAGTTCCGGTTTTTTTGTTTCTGGCAGGATTGGCGTTTAATCAGCCTGACAAATACTTAGATGTACTTTTAAAACCATTGGGAAAACTAGCCAATATCATAATGCTTGCATTACTCGTATATGGTATTTCTTTATCATTGTTCATATTTAAAGAAAAAGATGCGGGATTAGACGAAGAAATTCTAAACTCCATTTCTAGTCAGATGTGGTCACTAGAAGTATGTGGGCTGCTTTTTCTTTCTTTTTCGCTTATTGGTAATATTCCACGCTTCATTGCAGAATTTACTAATCTCAAGTATAAATAATTAAGATGAAAGAAAGAACCAATGTTGTTGTTCCCTTATGAGCTGCATGAAAACTGACTGTGGATATAAAAATCCATATCACTTAAATCCATATCACTTATAAACATGTATTTTACATTAGCTAACCAGTTTGTAATGCAAACACAATTTCTTATATTCCAATTGAATTCGATGAAGGCGTAAATCATCCGTAACATTTTTATCATCATCCGTTATAGCCTTACGAATCTCCTTCGCATGACTGTTAACGTTAAAATCTGAATATTGATTTTTATTAGTTGCATATGGCTCAGGCATAACCCACTCATTAAATGAACTTTTAACGCTTACCAGAAAAGCATGATGGGAAAAAAAACTCCACTGAGAAAAAAGCCAATTTAAAATCTTAATACGTTTAAAAAATGGAAAGTGATAGCTATTATATAGTCTATCAACCTCTTGAATGGCAACAATATAGTTTTGCATTTTTATATTGATTTCATCTTTAGTAAGAAAAGGAAAATTTTTATCACTAGCACTGCAAGAAACCATTATTCCATGAAGTTTCTCCCTTGCATCTTTAATTTCTTGGTTTAATAACGTACGCGCATTACTCTTTGCATTTTGCTTAGCGGTAAAAAACCACCCTAGAACAGCAATTATGAAGGCGATCCACCAAGTCATTTTTGGCTCTCCATACCTTTAAGTTCATGGTTAATATATTCAGTCACCTCTTCAATAACTGACGGATCTTCATGAGAAACTAAATGCTCTTTCAGAAAGTCAATCATATCCAACGTTAAAAAGTCATGCTTTACTATTTCATCTCCATTTGGATGTTCGGTTTTGGGGTGAGATGGCATAGCGCGTACAACACCGCCAAATATCTCCTCCAAGAATGAGGAACCATAACCAAGGACCCCATCAAAATTAATTGAAACTTTAGAATCTTTTTCAAGAGATTTAATAAGAAATCTCTCTCGAAACTCTTCTCCACTATTAGGTCCAATATGTATGTAACGTGGCCCAGGATATCTCGTAAAATCAGCAATATTTAAATATAACATAAGTCACTCATTAATATCGGTTAAGGGAATAGACATATAAATTAGCGTTCCATCCAATCCTGTATTAAAATCGCGTAGAGTTAGCTTGTTGGGCTCAGGGGTTGAAGCGTCTAACATCAGAGAACCTTTACCAGACATAATCAGTATCTTCCCTTTTAACTCTTTAATAGCCTTCCGTAGATCAGCACCACCGTGTCCTCGATTATCATATTTAGTGTATCTAGAAAGTCTCTTACGAACATCTTTAATGTTAATCATACCTTGCAAATAGTGGCTATCTTTAGTGCCAGAGGCTGTAGAAGCTTTCAATAGCTTCCTAATGATATTCCACACTTCTTTAGCCTTCCCGTGTTCCAGAGTATACGGGATACCGACTCCTAAGTCAGCAACCGCAATAGCTAAATGTCCTTCTATGATAGCAAATAAGCACCGCGTTTTGTTGTACTTCAAGCCTTTATCGCGCATAAAAGCTTTGTCGTAAGCATGCTCGGGGCAGTTGTTCACAGCCTCGATCAGCACCTTCCATATTTGAGAACGCTGAGCCGGCGATATATCAGGAACTTTTTCACACACATTTTCTAATATTTTTCCAACTAACTCAGAGTCATTGACAAAAGAAATAGTTTCCCAAACTTTTAGGTTAGGAGGAGCGACTGTATGAAAAACAGGTGCTTTACGAGTTCCTAGTCGTTCATAAAGTTTCAAGTGATTAAAAACATGATTCGGTTGAGCTGTATGATGACAACCATTCCCGGGCGTGGGCTTAATCTTTCTTGGATACTTTATTTTTATATTACATCCTGGGTAAACCTCTTGAAACATCTCTATATATGAAAAAAGAAAAGCGCATCCACTTGGATCAACTTTCTCAACCCCTTCAAGATTTAGTAAAATATCGCAGTTCCCTTCACTGCTTTTTAAAAAAGCATTAATTTTACTAAAGAACTCAAGAGCACACTTTCTATCTTTATATTTCAAAGGCGCCACTGTTAAAGTGGTAGCGAAAAACTTAAATTTCTCAACCTTCCCCTTACATTTATTAGCATGCTCTGCCCTTGAACTATTAGCCTTGGAAGTGAAACAAGACTTCTTTCTCGAACCCAATTTTATTTTTTTACTATCACTATTCATATATCGAGAGTATATTCTTCTCGACCAACGTTTTCTCGCAATGCTTTTAATTTTTGACTTTTCCACGCTCACTCCTTGTAGAACAGTAAGTCACGGGCATTTATTAATATCCCTATAAACTAACTAGCTATAAAAAAAGAAGGAAAATCAACTTATTGCACAGTCAAGTACTTCACCAGTCTCAATGAAGTGAAGAAACTCCGGTTCATTGATAATCATCACACCCTGAGCGCGTGCCTTTTCTAGCTTTTTTGGACCAGCGTTGTAGCCATAATACAAGACATTTAGATGTTTAGTGACCTCACCGCGAACTTTCATATTGGCTGATTTAGCCAATTCAGTCAGGCGCGCTTTATCGTCTTTTTTGAAGCCCGTAAAGTGGACGTCAAAAGTGTCAACAGGCTTAGGCGAAGGGCGATGGAAGTGGATATTTTCGGGTGAGTTGATGAACTCTTGTAAAGAGCGCTCAGCTTTCGCCAGCTCGGCAAGGCTTTCATAGTTTTCGACAATACAATCCTTGCGATAGGTTCTGAAGTAAATATCCCCATCAACCTCGGCCATGCCTTGGTAATGCTCTTTAGACTCAGACCAGTCAAAAAGACGTACCGCACTGAGGTTCATACGCTGCGAGCAGTAGATAAAGTAAAGTTCGTTAGCTTCCATTGCTTTTATCTCCCTAAACCAACTGAAAAAGCGCCTCTTTGGGCGCTGAGCCGCACTCAACTGTACTATATGTCAGTAACCTATGCCTCTATCACTTTCTCATTTTGCATACACGCTAAGTCAAAAAGCATAGTCAGTTCTTTCTCTGACTTGCTGCGAAAGCCGAAAGTATTTCTCTGCCACTAAGTAGCTGATCACCGCCTCTTTTTGTCGGTCGCGGAATTGATTTACCCACTGATGGGCATTGTGAATGATCGCTTGCGCTTCATGCGGGTAGGTGAGGTAATGATCGATAACTGCCTCTAGGTTGGAAAAATCTGCGTTCACCGCAGCATAGTGAACCCCGGGGATTAATTGGCCCTCCATAAACCAAGTTTCATACTCCAGCGGCGGTGAGAGGCACAGCGAGTTGGACGACAGTATCCACTTTAAATTGGTCGCAACGTCTTTCCCTTCCACACTGAGAATAAACTTATGCTGTAACTGCGCATGCGGTGTTAGCGGGGCTTTTCGATAAGCTTGGTCAGTGTCATTCACGGGGCTGGTATCCCCGACATCAATGATAGGGTGCGTGTAAAAGCGGCGAAGAAGTTGGCGACGCTTGTGATTAAAACAGCGTCCACGCCATACCGCGCTATCGCGTTTTTGCCCAAACGGAACAGGATCATCGATAAATTGAAAATGACGCACCGCATTGAGCTTGAGTAGTACGGCGTTTTGATTGTCGCCATGAATGGGACGACTCTTTACAAAGGCTGGCGTAAGTGGCGGTTGCGTGACATCGCCACCTAAGTAATGCAAAAACAAGCCGTTGGGGAACCAGCGCATCACTCGCAATATATCTAAAAAATACACCGAGCCGTGATCTTGTCTCACTCGGCCCGTCTGATGATCGCAATATTGCTCCGACAAACAAAACGGGGCATTCAAACGGTTGTAATAGCTGACACGTTGGTCAATATCAGATTTGTGCTGCTGATAAATGGGCAATAGTTGCCGGCACATCCATGAGCGATACCAATCATTAGGGATCGCATTGAGTGCCAAGTTATAACTATAGTAGCGGAGTTTTTTCACCCTCTTGCTCCGTCAATCCGTTTGCGAAAATCGATTTACCGCAAAGCCTAGTCGAGCAAGATGACGAGCAAATGAAATGGCGAGAGAGCCTGTTGCTCGCTCTCTCGCGACAAGACTTATTCGATGGTGAATTTGCCTTTCATCACAGTCCAGTGGCCTGGGAAAGAGCAGAAATAGGTTAAGTCTTTGCCTTTCAGTCCTTCAGTTGAGAAGGTAATCGTGGTGCTTTCGCCGCCGCCAATCAATTTGGTATGCGCCAAGATGCGATCATCGCCTTGTGGCAAGTAATCGTTATTTGGGCCAGCACCCGCGCCTTTCATGGCAATGTCTTGCAGGTTAGATGTTTCTGACAGCACCCAGTTGTGGCCCATCGAGGTCACAGGCATGGATCCTTGGTGCTCCAGGGTTAGCGTCACTTCACTGCAGCTTGCTGGCACGGATAGTGATGTTTGATCGTAGGCCATTTTATCACCGGTGGTGACAGTTAACTCACACTCGTTGGCAGCCGCTTGCGTAGAAACAGACGCGAACGCCAGTGCGGCGAGGGCTAACAGTTTTTTCATCGGTACATACTCCTATTATGGATGTAAAGGTATGTTTTTTTATGCCTGTGGCACGCTGTCATCATACGGACTCGCTACAAGAAAACAGTTAGCCGATTCAAAGATCAGCAGATTGTTAACTGTTTTTATTTTGCTCAATACTGTGAGAGGCCTGATCGCGATCAAGCGATACACGTAAAGGTGTTTACAGGTGTGTGATAACGCATAGGATTAAAGACAGACAGGGTGCGCTGACCAGTGGCTATGATAAGATAACAAACTGACTGTCAGCACTTTGAGGCGCTATGACCAATACCACTGGGTTACTGCACCGCGCACAGCAGCTTTGTGAGCAGCGAGGAGTAAGGCTTACTCCACAACGTACGCGCGTTTACGAAATTATTGCCAACTACTCACGCGCCATCAGTGCCTATGAGTTGCTTGATGTGTTGCGCGAAACAGAACCACAAGCCAAACCCCCAACTGTCTATCGTGCGCTAGACTTTCTATTAGCGCAGGGGTTTGTACACAAAGTGGAGTCAACCAACAGCTACATCGCTTGTTGCCATTTGGGGCACCAAGGACACTGCTCGCAACTGTTGATTTGCGATCAATGCGGTACGGTCGAAGAGTGCCACACCGAGGAGCTGTCGGATGCATTGCGTGAAAAGGCGCAGCAAGTGGGCTTTCACGTACAACACCATGTGATTGAAACGCATGGCACATGTGCACAGTGCTTGGCTCAATAACATTGAATTGATTAGGACGGACATTCTTTATGGAAGCACAATTCGTCAACCCATTCCTGACCTCGCTGATTAACGTGCTGCAAACCATGGCACAGTTAGATATTCAGCCTGAGAAGCCTCACCTAAAGAAATCCGAGATCGCTAAAGGGGATGTTTCTGGGTTAATCGGTATGGTTGGCCCACAAACCAAAGGGTCGTTCTCAGTGACCTTTGACGAAGATATGGCGCTGGAGATCATGTTTCGCATGCTCGGTGAGCGCGCAGACTCGATCAACGAGGAAGTCACTGACATGGTGGGTGAAATCACCAATATGGTGACCGGGGGTGCCAAGCGTATTCTGTCAGAAAAAGGCTTTGAGTTTGAGATGGCAACCCCAGTGGTGGTGTCTGGTAAAGGTCATACCATCAATCACAAAAGCGATGGGCCTGTGATTATTATGCCGTTTAAATCGCCTCACGGTACTGCCTTCATTGAAATCTGCTTTGATCACTAAGACAGCACGGCTCGATACACAAACGCCGCGCAATTGCGCGGCGTTTTTTCGTTTCACCGTTTAAGCGATTACGCTTGGCGCCATTGCTTAAAGGTGTTGATCAAGCCATTAGTCGAGCTGTCATGGCTGTCGATTTCGTTATTATCGTTCAGCTCTGGCAGGATGTTGTTTGCAAGCTGTTTACCTAGCTCAACGCCCCACTGATCAAAGCTGTAGATATTCCAAATCACACCCTGAGTGAAGATTTTGTGCTCGTACATCGCAATCAACGCGCCCAAAGTATATGGCGTGATTTGATTGACCAGAATCGAGTTGGTCGGACGGTTGCCCTCAAACACTTTAAACGGTGCGATCGCAGCAACTTCATCGGCTGATTTACCCGCTTTTGCTAGCTCGGCTTCCACTTGCTCTCGATCTTTACCAAATGCCAGTGCTTCGGTCTGGGCGAAGAAGTTAGCCATCAATTTGGCGTGATGATCGCCAATCGCGTTGTGACTATGCACTGGGGCAATAAAGTCACACGGGATTAATTTGGTGCCTTGGTGGATCAGCTGATAGAACGCATGCTGACCATTGGTACCCGGCTCACCCCAAATGATTGGGCCGGTTTGATAGTCAACCGGATTACCGTTGCGGTCGACATACTTACCGTTTGATTCCATATTGCCTTGTTGGAAATAGGCAGCAAAACGGTGCATGTATTGATCGTAAGGTAAAATGGCTTCTGATTCTGCGCCGTGGAAGTTGTTGTACCAAATACCAATCAGTGCCAACAGCACCGGCATGTTCTGCGCCATCGGTGCGGTTTTGAAGTGGTTATCCATTTGATGCGCACCGTCAAGCAGTGCAACAAAGTTGTCGTAACCTACGCCCAAACAGATAGAAAGACCAATCGCCGACCACAATGAGTAACGACCACCCACCCAGTCCCAGAATTCGAACATGTTGGCCGTATCAATACCAAACTCAGACACCGCTTTTGCGTTAGTAGAAAGCGCGGCAAAGTGCTTCGCCACTTGGCTTTCATCCCCTGCTGCGTTCATAAACCAATCACGCGCTGTATGGGCGTTGGTCATGGTTTCTTGGGTGGTAAAGGTTTTTGACGCCACCAAGAACAAGGTGGTTTCTGGATTTAGATCTTTTAACGTTTCGGCGATATGCGTGCCATCCACGTTAGAGACAAAGTGCAGGTTCAAATGGTTTTTGTACGCGGCGAGCGCTTCGGTCACCATGTAAGGACCAAGATCTGAGCCACCGATACCAATGTTAACCACATCTGTAATCGCTTTGCCGGTATAGCCTTTCCACTCACCGCTGATCACACGCTCGGAAAACGACTGCATTTGCGCCAGTACCGCGTTCACTTTTGGCATCACATCTTCGCCATCCACCATGATGGGTGAATTGCTGCGGTTACGTAGTGCTGTATGGAGCACGGCACGATCTTCGGTGCGGTTGATCTTCTCACCGTCAAACATCGCGCTGATCGCGTCCGCCACACCGGTTTCATCCGCCAGTGCCAGCAACTTGGTCAGTGTTTCTTCACTGATCAGGTTTTTGGAATAATCCAACAGAATGCTGTCTTCAAATTGGGTCGAGAAATGGGCGAATCGCTGTGGGTTGTCGGCAAAAAGATCCGCCAGTGTGTAGTCCTGTGCTTCTTCAAAGTGGGCGGTCAGTGATTGCCACGCCACGGTTTGAGTGGGATTAGTTGTCTTTAGCATCATGGTCATCCAAATCGCGTTGTGAATGCCGCTGTTAGCGTAACAGCCGGCAAGGATCCTGTATTGTCTCAGCGTCACCACGCTGTTCGCGGTGGCAATTGGAATAATATTACATAATCACAGCCAGATTCTCACATGCAATTGCTGTGAGAGGGTTGCGATTAATCATAGAATAGTTGGATAAGCCTTGAGCTTTTCGCTCACGACGAGGATCACAACAAGGACTGCTTATGTGGTATCAAACCGAAATTCAATTGCGCCCACGCCCGCGAGGCTTTCACCTTATTACCGACGACATCGTATCAGCACTGCCTATCCTCGATGAGATTGATATCGGGATAGTACAGGTTTTTATCAAGCATACGTCGGCGAGTTTGACCTTGAATGAAAATGCGGACCCCACGGTGCGCCAAGATATGGAGTCCCATTTTAATCACTCAGTGCCCGAGCGTGCGCCCTATTACCGTCATACCTATGAGGGCGATGATGATATGCCGGCACATATTAAGGCGTCTTTGCTGGGGGCCACTGTCACTGTCCCTATCACTCAAGGACACCTCAATCTCGGTACATGGCAAGGGATTTATCTGGGCGAGCATCGCGATCATGGCGGTACACGAACCTTGGTGGTCACTGTGCAAGGTGCGCCACGTACCGCTTAACATGAAAAACTACACCGCGGCGTCATCGGCCGCGTTCAAGGGAAGATATTGACGAGGCACGCGACCAGTGACTTGGCACACTAATTCATAGCCAATAGTATCGACCAAGCGGGCAATGCGCTCGACGGGAAGCTCAGGCCCCCACAGTACCGCTTCGTCACCCACTTTATCGGTCGCATCTGGGCCCAGATCAACGGTGATCATATCCATCGATACGCGCCCAGCCAGAGGCACTTCGCGGCCATTTAGCCAAACAGGGGTGCCGTCAGGTGCAGAGCGTGGATAGCCATCGCCATAACCGATGGCAATCACGCCAATCAAGGTATCGCGCGAACTGCGCCAACGCGCGCCATAGCCTACCGGCTCGCCCGCTTTCAGTTCGCGAACCGCCATCACCCGGGACGTCAATCGCATTGCCGGTTTTAGGCCCAGCTGTTCGCCAGTCAGTTCAATTCGTGACGAAATGCCATATAAACAAATGCCGGGACGCACCCAGTCAAAATGACTTTGCGGCCAAAACAAGGTCCCCGACGAGGCTGCCAGCGACCGCTCTCCGCTTAGCCCTTCCGTTACCTGTATGAAGGTATCTATCTGTGCTTGCGTAATCGGATTATCCAGCTCGTCCGCGCAGCCAAAGTGGCTGAGAAAGCCAATGTCAGCGGCCACATTGTCGCAAGCATTGAGGGCGGCGAGTGCTTCCGGTACTTGCTCAGGCTGAAAACCTAAGCGGTGCATGCCTGAGTCGACTTTTAACCACACGGGTAACGGCTCACTTAGCGAGGCACGAGTCAGCATCGCTACTTGCTCTTTACAATGCACGGTTGCCGTCAATTGGTGAGTGACTAATAACGGCAGTTCATCCGCTTCATAAAATCCTTCCAGCAAGACGATGGGCAATTGGATCCCGGCACGACGTAACGTCAATGCTTCTTCCACCCGCGCCACACCGAAGGCATCGCTAAACGGGGCCAAGGTGGTGGCAACAGACGCGAGCCCATGCCCATAACCATCGGACTTCACCACCGTCATCACTTTACTGTGAGGCGCTTTACGGCGCATCACTTGGATGTTGTGCACCATCGCCTCGGGATCAATCAAGGCACGAGCTGCATTGGTCATGGTAGACAGATCACTCATCATCAAACGCGGGTCCTGCATAGTTATCAAATCGCGAATACTGCCCTTGGAAGGTGAGGCGCACACTACCAATCGGACCGTTACGCTGTTTACCAATCAGGATTTCCGCAATCCCTTTCATCGCACTTTCTGGGTTGTAGACTTCGTCTCGGTAAATAAACATGATCAAGTCGGCATCCTGCTCAATGGCGCCCGATTCACGTAAGTCCGAGTTAACTGGGCGTTTATCCGCCCGTTGCTCCAACGAGCGGTTCAGCTGCGATAGCGCCACTACAGGCACGTTCAGCTCTTTCGCGAGCGCTTTGAGCGAGCGAGAAATTTCGGCGATTTCAAGGGTTCGGTTTTCTTGTAAACCCGGTACACGCATCAATTGCAGGTAGTCGACCATGATCATGCTCAGACCGCCATGTTCACGTGCAACGCGACGGGCTCGCGAGCGCACATCGGTCGGTGTCAGACCGGAGCTGTCATCGATGTACATGTTCTTTTTCTGCATCAAGATCCCCATCGATGAGGAGATGCGCGCCCAGTCTTCATCATCAAGCTGACCGGTCCGGATCTTGGTTTGGTCGACGCGCGAGAGCGAGGCCAGCATACGCATCATCAGCTGTTCAGCCGGCATCTCGAGCGAGAAAATCAACACGGGTTTTTCTTGGTCCATCGCCGCGTTTTCACACAAGTTCATCGCAAAGGTGGTTTTACCCATCGATGGACGTGCCGCAACAATGATTAAATCAGACGGCTGTAAGCCGGCAGTTTTTTTGTTCAGGTCAGTAAAGCCTGTCGATACGCCCGTGACACCATCTTGTGGTGACTTAAAGAGCTCTTCAATCCGCTCCAGTGTCCTACTCAACACCGAGTCAATATGCTGCGGCCCTTCGTTTTCACTGGTTCGAGATTCGGCAATCGCAAACACCTTGCTCTCGGCCATATCGAGCAGATCTTCCGAGCTACGCCCTTGCGTGTCATAGCCCGCATCGGCGATTTCATTGGCCACCCCAATCAGATTACGTACCATGGCACGCTCTCGCACAATATCGGCGTAAGCAATAATGTTGGCCGCACTTGGGGTGTTTTTCGCAAGCTCCGCCAAGTAAGCAAAACCGCCCACATCGTCGAGCGTACCCGCTTTTTCAAGGTGCTCAGAGAGGGTGATCAAATCTAGTGGCTTGCCTTCATCGAGCAAGGTCTTGGTCGCATCGAAAATTAATCGATGGGGGCGACTATAAAAGTCATGGCTGACGACTTTTTCCGCAACCGCATCCCAGCGCTCGTTATCCAACATCAAGCCACCCAGCACGGACTGCTCGGCTTCAATGGAATGTGGCGGCACTTTGAGGTTAGCGACTTGTTGATCTTTTGCGGGTTTACGATTGTCTGCCATAACGAACTCACCTATTACTGATGGGCGCCATTATACCCGCTGTCCTAGCGAGACGCTGCCCTGTCAGCCATTTTTTTCCAAACGCTGAATAATCACCGCGGATTTTAACCCAAATTTGACCGCTTCAATGCTGACGATCCCTATCATAGCGCGCCTGAGACAGTGTGAGGGTAAAGCCATGAAATCTGTTTATACGCCGCTTTGGATCTCACTATGTGTCGCGTGTATCAGTCCTGCCTATGCAACCGAGCAAGACGACACGCCAAGGTCACCTTGGTCATCCGATATTTCCATCGGTTATCAACGTCTGGGCGGCAATGCCGATTCACAAACGATCAACAGTGAGTTAAACGGCCAATACCAAGTCGAACAATACAGTTATCAAGCCAGCGTCAGTCTGCTGCAGGTTGAAAAAGATGGCGAAGAGGACAAACGCAAAACGGAGTTCGAATCCCAAGCCAATATGAAGCTTAGCGCGCAAAGCTATGCGCTGCTGAACGCCACGTACGTCGCTGACCGTTATGGCCCTTACTTTGACGACTTTATGCTCGCAACCGGTCTTGGCTACCAATGGATAGAGCGTGACGCATTAAGTGTCAGCACAGAGATAGGTCCCGGTTTTCGTTACCAACGTCCAAATTTGGACGAAATTGATGACGATGATCTGATCATGCCCTACTCGGTCAGTGAGCCTGTCGTCCGCGCTCAAGCCAAATGGCAGTGGCGTTTTTTAGATAATGCCAATATCGAGGGACGCACACAGGTGGTGTCAGGGGAAAGCAATACCAGTGTGGAAGGCGTGTTGTCGCTAGCTACCACCATTACCGAAAAGCTCTCGATTAAGCTGACGGGAAAACAAAACTACATGAGTGAAGTGCCGCCGGGGCTGAAGCACCAAGACAGTGTGTTCACGGTCGGATTACGGTATCAGTGGCTTTAGCGATTATCTGTTCACAGGCATAAAAAAAGCCAGCCTTATCGGCTGGCTCTTTCACAAACATTGTCTTGGCAATTACGCAGCAACAACGTTCACTTTTACGGTTGCGAACACGTCAGAGTGCAGTTGCACGCTGATTTCGTACTCACCAGTGTTGCGCAGCGCGCCTTCTGGTAGACGAACTTCGCTCTTCGCGATTTCAACGCCTGCTGCAGTTACAGCGTCAGCGATGTCACGAGTACCGATAGAACCGAACAGCTTGCCTTCGTCGCCCGCTTTAGATGCGATCTCAACCGCTTCTAGCGCTTCAACTTTCTCAGCACGCGCTTGAGCGGCAGCCAGTTGCTCAGCAACTTTTGCTTCTAGCTCAGCACGACGTGCTTCGAAGTGTTCGATGTTTGATTTGGTTGCCATAACAGCCTTACCTTGTGGGATAAGGAAGTTACGCGCGTAACCAGACTTAACAGTTACCTGATCACCTAGGCCACCCAGGTTACCGATTTTATCAAGTAGAATAACTTGCATTCTTCAATCCTCTCTAACGTGGACAGTTCCGATTACTGATGCTTGTCAGTGTACGGCAGCAGGGCCAGGTAACGAGCGCGCTTGATAGCACGAGCCAGTTGACGCTGGTACTTAGCACGAGTACCAGTGATACGGCTAGGTACAATCTTACCAGATTCGGTAATGTAGTTTTTTAGAGTCGCTACATCTTTGTAGTCGATCTCTTGTACGCCTTCTGCAGTGAAACGGCAGAATTTACGACGACGGAAGAAACGTGCCATGGGCTTATCTCCTGATCTAAATGTCTATAATGTGGTCGGCATGCAATACCAATTTTCCCTCGCCTTGTCGGCTGGTCTGGTAAGCGAGAAAACCGCTTACCTTGATATGGCTGCCTAAAGCTAAATCGTGAGTCTGTTGTGTTGACCCTTGCCCGCTTACCACCACCGGCAGACGACAATACACCTGACGGGGAAGGTTCGCTTCGAGTTGCGTGGAACGATGCTCTAACACAAAGTGGCAGTGCGGGATCCCTGCAGGGCTCTGGCGGTGGACCGGAGCTTTACTGATAACACCAGCAAGTTCCAATCGATTGGTCATCACAGCAATTACTCAGCAGCGCTCTCGCCTTCAGCTTTCGCTTCTGGTTTCGCTTCTGCACGCTCTTCGCGCTCAGGGCGATCTTCACGCTTAGCAGTACGCTCTTCTTTAGCCTTCATCATGACAGATGGCTCAGTGATAGCGTCTTTGGTACGCATGATCATGTTACGGATCACAGCGTCGTTGAAGCGGAACGTGCTTTCTAGCTCGTCAATCACAGATTGCTCAGCTTCTACGTTCATCAGAACATAGTGTGCTTTGTGCAGTTTGTTGATTGGGTAAGCCAGTTGACGACGGCCCCAGTCTTCTAGACGGTGGATTTGACCACCCGCATCTTTGATAGACGCAGTGTAACGCTCGATCATGCCAGCAACTTGCTCGCTCTGATCAGGGTGCACCATGAATACGATTTCGTAATGACGCATTGAGTTGCTCCTTACGGATTAATCAGCTTCCACAATTGGCCCGGTCGTCCAGCGGAAGCAAGGAACGAAAAATAAAAGACCGAGAATCAGGCGCGAGATAGTACAGAATTGCAACGCCATTAGCAAACAGATTTTGTCTTAATTTGCCCGTCTTCCACCACCGTTTGTCGCTTTCGTCAACTAGCGCTCTTTATTCTCATCACCCACAATTTCTCACCACCTACAGCATGAAATCGGCACACTACTTAATTCGCTCAAAACAACATACTGATAACATCCTTCGTGACGTTGGCCGCAAAAGCTTGACAGATCGCAAATAAATCAAGAAATCAAGCCTGCAAACTGTCAAGTTTGTTTAAGTTTCAACCAACATCACGCTATTGATGCACTTCTTTTTTACCAATAATTAATTTCTGAACCCGCGCTCAAATTATTGCACTTCCGCCTCCATTTCTTGGCATCAATTGCCCAACATAGCGGTTTTATTGCCTATTGTTGATATTTAAGTCACCTATACAGGCAAAAAAGTAAGGAAAAGGACACATCAAACGCTACCTGCATTGATGAAATTCGCTTCAAAAATTTTGGGAGCAAAATATGAAACTGATGACGCCATCACGTGCCGTCGCGCTAGGTTTGGCGGGACTCGCGTTAAGTAGCCCCAGCGTACATGCTGCGGTTGATTGCCAGCCCCTGCCCAATTGGCAAAGTGGCAATACCTACACCCAAGGGGATCAAGTTAAAGCGGACGATACCGCCTATGAGGCAAGGTGGTGGACGCAAGCCGATCCTGCCACCCAATCAGGGGAGTGGAAAGCGTGGAAAATCCTCGGCCAGTGCGCGGGCAGCGTCAACCAAGCCCCTACCGCAACCTTAACCGTCTCCCCGTCTGGACCCGTTAAGGTTGGCGACACACTCACCTTCACCCTCGCCGGAACCGACACGGATGGCACAGTAACCTCATTCGTACTCTCACAAGGCGAGACTGTCTTATATGAAGGTGCAGAAGCGACCACCATTGACTGGCAAGCCGAACAAACGGGGCGTTTTGCCTTTACCCTCACCGTGACCGACGACAAAGGCGCTACCGACATCCAGACATTGCAACAGGTGGTGGGTGATGACCAAACCGGCGGCGATGAGTATGCCTGTCGTCCGGCTGGTTTATACACCACCCCAGATGTCGAGGTGCCGTATTGCTCTGTGTATGACGAAAACGGCCTTGAAGACATGGGGGCCGATCACCCTCGCCGTGTCATCGGCTATTTCACCAGCTGGCGAAACGGTGCCAACGGCCAGCCAGCTTATTTAGTCAGCGATATTCCTTGGGACAAGATCACCCACATTAACTACGCCTTTGCCCATGTTAACGCGGACAACCAATTGTCTATCGGCGATCCCAACTCCCCCGATAACCCAGCGACCCAGATGACCTGGCCAGGTGTGGCCGGCGCAGAAATGGATCCAACCCTGCCGTACAAAGGCCACTTTAACTTGCTCAACAAGTATAAAAAGCAGCACCCCGACGTGAAAACGCTGATCTCCGTGGGTGGCTGGGCCGAAACCGGGGGCTACTTCGATGAAAACGGCGAGCGCGTTGATAGTGGTGGCTTCTACACCATGACCACCAATGCCGATGGCAGCGTCAACCAAGCTGGCATTAAAGCTTTCACCGACAGTGCCGTCGCCTTCTTGCGCCAGTATGGCTTTGATGGTCTAGACATTGATTATGAATACCCATCGTCAATGAAAGACTCAGGCCACCCTGACGATTTCGAGTACTCCAACCCACGTCGTGCGCACTTGAATAAATCCTATCAAGTATTGATGAAGTCGCTGCGTGAAGCGCTCGATAAAGCCAGTGCACAAGATGGCAAGCACTATATGCTGACCATTGCCGCACCGTCGTCGGGTTACTTATTGCGCGGGATGGAAACCTTCCAAACCACCCAATACTTAGATTACGTCAACATTATGAGCTATGACCTGCACGGGGCATGGAACGATCATGTTGGCCATCAGGCGCCGCTGTACGACACCGGCGAAGACTCGGAGCTTAAACAGTGGAATGTCTACCAAACCCCTGAGTTTGGCGGGATTGGTTATTTAAATACCGACTGGGCTGCGACCTACTTTATGGGCGGTATGTCTCCCGGCCGCATCAATATTGGTATCCCGTATTACACCCGCGGCTTTAAAGACGTGCAAGGTGGCGACAAAGGTCTTTGGGGGCGCGCGCCACTGCCAAACCAAAGTGAGTGCCCAGCCGGCACCGGTGTCGGTGAGAAAAACAAATGCGGCAACGGTGCAGTCGGGATAGATAATCTTTGGCATGATGTGGACGAGCTCGGCAACGAAGTGCCTGCAGGCTCTAACCCATTGTGGCATGTGAAAAACCTGCTCGACGGCAAACTACCGGCCTATGCGGCGGAATACGGACTTGACCCTGAGCAAGACCCTACTGATCGCCTTACTGGTAGTTATCAACGTTACTACGATGACATCGCCAAAGCGCCATGGGTTTGGAACGAGGAAAAACGCGTATTCCTGTCGATGGAAGACGAAACCTCGATGGCCGAGAAAGTGGACTACGTAGTCAACAAAGGCCTAGGCGGGGTGATGTTCTGGGAGCTGGCGGGGGATTATCGCTATGATGATCAGCGTCAAGCCTATTTTATGGGTGACACCCTGACCTCGCTGGCGTACCAAACCTTTAAGCAATCCGGCAGCGACTACTCGCTACAACGTGGCGACGCCAACTTCCAAGTGCCAAGCGAGCAAGTGGATGTCACGTTTGACGCACTGAACTTCCCAGTGGGCGATGACAATTATCCTATCCGCCCCACGTTCCGCTTTACCAACCACTCGGATCTGGACTTATCGGGCGCCACCATCAGCTTTGATGTGCCGGTTTCAACCTCGGCCATTTTTAAATCTGACTGGAACGCCCAGAAAAAGCTGCGCATGGAAGTCGTGCGTGATAGCAGCAACGCCAGTGGTAACAACATCGGCGGGTTTGATGCCACGCATCATCGCTTTGCCATCACCTTGATCAACGAATGGGGTGGCATAGAGCAAAGCTTTAAGCCGGGTGAAACCTTGGACGCTCAGGTGATGTACTACATGCCGATCACTAACCCGACCAATATCACCATCGAAAAAGATGGCCAGCGCTATGCGGTAAAGCAGGAGTATCCAAGCCTTCCGCCTGCGCTACCCGGTAGCACTGGTCAAAGTGGTGGCGACACTCAGTGTCCCGGCGTCGATGTTGCCAGCCTGAGTACCTACCCCAACTGGCCCAATGGTGGCAACCATGCCAGCGGTGGCGACCAACTTATCTACCAAGATGCAGTATGGGAAGCCAAATGGTGGACCCAAGCGGCACCCGGTGGTCAAGCTTGGCGCCAAGTCTGCAGCCTCTAATCCATTTCTGGTCTTGAATGCGGGGGCTGCGTGCCCCCGTTAAGGAGTCGTTATGTTCAAGTCTTCGCTCACACAGTTTTCCTGCCGCAGCGCCGTGGCCCTTGCGCTGGTCGCAAGCACTTCACAAGTGATGGCACATGGCTATTTAGAAAGCCCCAAAGCACGCCAAGCGATTTGCCATGAGCAAGGAGGCTATTGGTGGCCTTCAGATGGATCACGTATCCCTAACGCTGCCTGTCGCGCTGCGTTCTTAGAATCGGGGCACTACCCGTTTGTGCAACACCACGAATCAGCGCAATTGGTGGCGGATTATCGCAATATGGATGCGGTGAAAGCGGCCGTTACCGATGGAAACTTATGTGGTGCCGGTGATCCCAATAAAGCCGGGATCAGTTTGCCCTCACCGGATTGGCAACGGACCGAAGTCACCCCAGATGGCAATGGGCAAATTGACGTGCGTTTTCGCGCCACCACACCGCACAACCCAAGCTTTTGGGAAATTTATCTGACCAAGCCAGACTACAACGGCGCGATCGATGCGCTGACGTGGGACGATCTCGAAAAGATCGACACCTTTGGCGACCTGCCCATTGTGGTTGGCGATAATGGTAACCGGTATTACGAGATGACCGTGACCCTGCCCGCCGATCGTCAAGGTGATGCCATTCTCTATAGCCGTTGGCAACGTATTGATCCGGCCGGAGAAGGCTTCTACAACTGTGCCGACATCACTATCACCCCTAGTCAGACCGCCCCCGCCCAATGGCACGAGCTAGGATACTTTGTCCCACATCCACAAATGGCAGCATTGGGCGATCGCGTGCGCGCCCGCTTGCACAATCGCCAAGGCCAAGAAGTCGTGGATGTCACACTCACCCTGACGGACCAAAATGTGGCGAATTGGCCACACGCACTGGCCAGCCTTATCGAGCAACAGGCTAACGAGCCCTTACGTATCGGGGTGATGCGCCACGGTGAGATCCATTTTAATGCCGATGACGTGGTGCAAAACCAAGTCTTTAGCCATCACGATAGCTATAGCTTCAACCTGTCGGTGATCCCGGCTACCGACGAACCCACCAGCAACCTGCCCGCTTGGAGTGCATCTGACGTCTATGTGGCCAAGGATCGCGTGCGCTATGGCGACAACATCTACCAAGCAAAATGGTGGACACGCAACGAGCAACCCGGCGCTGCCCTTGTTTGGCAACGCGTGACACAATAAGGAGCAAACATGAAGCCAATGACCCTACTCTCTCTGGCGATTGCTGGGGCACTGGGTGCCAGCCACGCCGTGGCGGCCCCCTCAACCCCAAGTTTGGACTGGAAGCCACAGAACTATTCTTTTGTTGAAGTCGACGAATATGGCCGCGGATCGTACAAAGATCTGGTGCAACGCGTGGATGAAGTCCAAATTGAAATTAAATGGAATGCGTGGTCCGGTGATGGCGGTGACAGCTACAAGGTGTACTTTGACGATCAAGTCGTCAATCAAGGCACCTTACCGGCAGGAACCAAATCCGGCATTGTCACTTTTCCCTATGACAAAGGCGGCCGCTACCAGCTTAAACTCGCCTTGTGTGAAGGCGGCGTGGATGGCCAGTGTGCGACCAGTGCCGCCAAACCCATCGTGATCGCAGACACCGACGGTGTGCACCTTGACCCACTGCCGATGAATGTCGACCCCAATAACAATGACTACCCCAAACAGCCTGATACCGTGGTGGGGGCATACTTTGTCGAATGGGGAATTTATGGCCGTAACTTCGATGTCAGTCAGGTGCCCGCGGGGAATCTCACCCACATCTTATATGGCTTTATCCCCATTTGTGGCCCCAATGAGTCATTGGGCGACATCGAAAATGGCAACAGCTTGCGCGCGCTTGAGCTTGCCTGCCAAGGCTCAAAAGACTATGAAGTGGTGATCCATGACCCTTGGGCAGCGATTCAGAAAAAACTGCCCGGCACACCAGCTAAAGATCCAATTGGTGGCACTTACGCGCAAATGATGGCGCTCAAGCAGCGCTACCCGGATCTGAAAATTCTCCCATCCGTTGGCGGCTGGACCCTATCAGACCCCTTCTATGATTTCACCGACAAAGCCAACCGTGATGTCTTTGTTGCCTCGATGAAAGAGTTCCTACAAACCTGGAAATTCTATGATGGGGTCGACATTGACTGGGAGTACCCAGGCGGTGGCGGTGCCAACCCAGATTTAGGCAATCCAGATAAAGACAGCCAAACCTACGCGGCCTTAATGCGTGAGCTGCGCGCGATGTTGGATGAGCTCGAAGCCGACACGGGCCGTGAGTACCAACTCACCTCGGCCGTCGGGGCCGGTTATGACAAAATCGCCAACGTCGATTACAGCGCCAGCGCGCCGTACATGGATTACATCTTTGCCATGACCTACGACTTTTTCGGCGCATGGAATAATGTCACCGGTCACCAAACCGCCATTTACTGCGGCAGCCATATGAGCGCCGATGAATGTGATGGTACTGGTGTCGATGATAACGGCGAGCCCCGAAAAGGTCCTGCCTACACGCTCGATAATGGCGTGCAATTACTGCTCGAAAGCGGCGTGCCACCGGAGAAAATGGTGATCGGTACCGCGATGTACGGTCGTGGCTGGGAAGGCGTTTTCCCTGCCAATGCAACCGATCCTAACAACCCGATGACCGCCCCCGGTAACGGCCCAATCAAAGGCAGCACCGCTGATGGTATTTGGGAAGCGGGCGTGATTGACTACAAAGGCGTCGTCAAATCAATGCTCGGCAGCGCGGGGAACGGTATCAATGGCTTCCAACCCGGTTATGATGAGCAAGCTGAAGCGGCCTACGTTTGGAACCCAGACAACGGCAAGCTAGTCACTTATGACAACCCACGCTCGGTCAAAGCCAAAGGCCAGTATGTTCGCAACCACAACTTCGCCGGTTTGTTTGCTTGGGAAATCGATGCCGACAATGGCGATATCCTTAATGCGATGCACGAGGGCTTAGCACAGGATGGTCAACCACCTGTCAATAGTGCTCCTACCGTCACCCTTGCGCAGCAAAGCTATACGCTGGCACCCGGATCGTCGTTAACCATTGCCGCCAATGGGCGTGATCGGGATGGCGATGCCCTGACCTATCGCTGGCAAGGCGATGCGGCGTTGGCTCTGACCAATAGCGACACGGATTCGGTCACCGTGACCGCCCCCGATGTGAGCACCAGCACCGACTATTCACTGTCGGTGACGGTATCAGACGGCCAAGCCAATGCCGAGGCCAGCGCCATCATTAAGGTGGTGGTACCGGGTGAAAACCAAGCCCCTACTGTGGCACCTATCGCCCCTGTTAGCCTGAAAAGCGGTGAGCAAACCCGCGTGACGATTGAGGCATACGACCCAGATGGCGATACACTCAGCTACACCTACCGTGCATCCGGCGATCTGGCCGTTTCTGGCACCGGTGATCAGGTGACGCTGACCGCGCCCACCGTGACGGAGAATCGCGACTATGTGGTCACGGTCGAGGTCAGCGATGGCGACAAAACCACGCAAGCGCAATTCACAGTAACCGTGACGCCGGCCAGTGGCTTACCAACGTGGGATGAAAATACCGTGTATGTCGGCGGCGATCGCGTCCTTTATCAAGGGGTTGAGTATCGCGCCAAGTGGTGGACCAAAGGCCAGCGCCCAGACCAAGGCGATCCATGGGAGCGCGTCGGGGATAGCCAAGCCAACCAAAGCAGTGAATGGCAAGCGACCGTTGCTTATTCCGGTGGCGATGAAGTTGAATATAACAACCAACGCTACCAAGCCAAGTGGTGGACGCAAGGCGAAAAGCCGGGCAGCGCCGCGGTCTGGCAATTGCTGTAACGGTTTTTCACTTCCCTCAATGACAAAACGCCCCAACAGGGGCGTTTTTCTTCAGCGGTGGACAAGAGACAAGGCACTTAACGACGCTGACGCACCGCTTCATACAAACAGACGCCAGTTGCCACGGACACGTTCAAGCTCGACACGCTACCCGCCATTGGGATCCGAATCAGCTCATCACAGGTTTCACGCGTCAAACGGCGCATGCCATCTCCTTCTGCGCCCATCACTAAGGCGAGCGGCCCCACCAATTTGGTGTCGTAAACATCATGATCGGCCTCACCCGCCGTGCCCACAAACCACACGCCCTGCTCTTTGAGCGCACGCATGGTTCGCGCTAAGTTGGTGACGCGCACTAAAGGCACGACTTCAGCGGCGCCACAGGCGACTTTTCGCGCCGTAGCATTGAGCTGAGCGGATTTATCTTTCGGGACAATCACTGCACTGACTCCCGCCGCATCCGCGGTACGCAAGCACGCCCCCAAGTTGTGGGGGTCAGTTACCCCATCAAGCACCAGCAACAAGGGGTTCTCGGTATTGGCGAGGATCGCCTCCAAGTCATTTTCGTTATACTGACGGCCCGCTTTGACACGTGCCACAATCCCTTGGTGCGACGCACCTTGGGTTTTGTCGTCTAACGCTTTGCGGCCGACTTGCTGAATACTGATCCCCAGCATCGCTAATTCGTTTAGTACAGGCACCAAGCGTTCGTCTTGACGGCCTTTTAGCACCATCACGTCAATAAAGCGAGATGGATCAGTCGCAAGCACGGCTTGGACGGCATGAATGCCGTAAATGGTTTCATTACTCATGGGTTACTTCTTTTTCTTGACCGCTTTAGGTTTTTGCTTCTTCGCCTTTTTCTTGCGTGCTTTTTCCGCAGGCGACTTACCTTTGCCCTTCTTGCCTTTTTTCTCTGCAGGGGCCTTGTCTTCTTCAACGCTAGGCACGGCGCCACGTTTCAGTTGCTGACGCACGGACATTCGCTCGCGACGGGCTTGTGGGTCTTTATTCGACTCCGCACGGCCTTTCTTGCGTTTGTCACGGGCTGTTTTCCCCGGGCGACGGGCTTTGCGCTCAGAGCCTACCAGCTCAAAGTCGATTTGTCGCTCATCCAAGTTAACGGCTAAGACTTTCACGGTCACCTGATCACCGAGTCGGAACACACGTCCCGAGCCTTCACCGACCAAGCGTTGACCCACCATATCAAAGCGATAGTAATCATTATCGAGGTTGGAAATATGGACCAAACCGTCGATGTGTAACTCATTGAGGCGAACAAAGAAGCCAAAACCAGTAACATTGGCAATCACGCCTTCCAACTCATCACCAACGTGATCTTGCATGTATTCGCACTTAAGCCAATCAGCCACATCACGGGTAGCATCATCAGCACGGCGTTCGGTTTTCGAACACTGCTCGCCGAGCACATCCATATCGTCAAACGAGTAGTGGTAGCCACCGGTCGGGGTCCAACGGTCTTGGTTTTTACCCGCTTGTTTGGCAATCAAGTATTTGAGTGCACGGTGCAACAGCAAATCCGGATAGCGACGAATAGGCGAGGTAAAGTGTGCGTATTGCTTGAGTGCCAAACCGAAGTGGCCTTGGTTATCCGCTTGATACACCGCTTGCTTCATCGAGCGGAGCAACATGGTTTGGATCAGTTCACTGTCAGCGCGACCATGTACCACATGCATCAGTGCCGCGTAGTCTTTCGGCGTCGGCTCAAGGCCGCCGCTGAGACTCAAGCCTAACTCGCCTAAGAAATCTTTAAAGCCACTGAGGCGCTCTTCGCCCGGCGCTTCGTGGACACGATAGAGTGCTGGCTCTTTGTGTTTTTCCACAAAACGCGCCGACGCGATATTGGCCAAGATCATACACTCTTCGATGATCTTGTGCGCATCGTTACGCTCCACCGGCACAATACGGTCGATTTTACGCTGTGCGTTGAAAATAAACTGGGTTTCCACCGTCTCGAACTCAATCGCCCCGCGTTGTTGGCGAGCCTCACTGAGCACTTTGTACATATCGTGCAAGGTCTCTAAGTGCGGTACCAGAGAACGGTAGCGCTCACGCAACTCCTCATCGCCTTCAAGGATGTGAGACACCTTGGTATAGGTCAGACGCGCGTGGGAATTCATCACCGCTTCGTAATGCTTGTAACCAGATAACGCACCTGACTCAGAAATCGTCATCTCACACACCATACACAAGCGATCGACTTGCGGGTTCAGCGAGCATAAACCATTGGAGAGCACTTCCGGCAACATGGGCACCACTTGATTCGGGAAGTACACCGAGTTACCGCGGTTTTGCGCTTCTTTATCCAACGCCGAATCAGGTCGCACATAGTAGCTGACATCAGCAATCGCTACCCACAGACGCCAGCCGCCCGAGCGTTTACGTTCGCAATAGACCGCATCATCAAAGTCGCGGGCATCTTCACCATCGATGGTCACCAGTGGCAAATCACGCAGATCGACACGGCCCTCTTTGGCTTTTTCTGGTACTTCCTCACTCAAGCTTTTCACTTGCTTGAGCACGGCATCCGGCCATTGATGGGGAATATCGTGGGTGCGCATCGCAATTTCGATTTCCATGCCAGGCGCCATGTTCTCGCCCAGCACTTCAACAATCTTACCGACAGGGTTGGTTTGTCGGGTCGGGCGCTGCATGATCTCGACCACCACCACATTGCCCATACGCGCACCTTGGGTTTGCTCTTTGTCGATCACGATGTCTTGACCAAGACGGCTATCATCGGGCACGACAAAGCCCATGCCATCTTCCACAAAGTAACGACCCACGATCTGACCTTGGCGCGCCTCAAGCACACGCACTACACGGGCTTCTTTGCGACCACGCTTATCGGTGCCGACACCTTGGGCTAAAATCACATCACCGTGCATCACGCTACGCATTTGATGGTGCGGTAACATCCAATCATCGTGATTGCCTTTGCCTTCTGGGCGTAGAAAGCCAAAGCCGTCTCGGTGACCGATGACAGTGCCTTTAACCAAGTCTAATCGCTCGGGTAAGGCGTAGCACTGGCGACGGGTAAACACCAATTGGCCATCACGCTCCATAGCGCGCAGGCGTCGACGTAAGCCTTCATACTGTTCATCACCGGCGAGCCCCAAGTGTGCGAACAGATTGTCTCGACTTACCGGCGCTTTAAAGCTGCGTACGACCTCGAGTAGGTGTTCACGGCTAGGGACGGGATTGTCATATTTTTCTGCTTCACGAGCTTGGTGCGGATCGGCCGCAATGCCTGTGGGCGTATTTTTTGTCGAACCTGTGTCTTGCGACATAGACCTTTTCCTATTGGCGTATGTTGATTTCATTATATCTGTTAACTGACGCTAATGCGCCGCGATGATCGCAGTTTGACGTTTTGTTTCAGCGTCTTGCTTGTAAACAACGAGAGGAATATGGCGCAGGCACCATATCGAATCAGATTGGAAACAGATGAGTGGTAAGGAGTATAACGAATTTGTGTGACAAAATCGCTTATTGTGCTTACCAATAACTGGTGCGACGTTTGGCGCGCGCAATAATGTTTTGTGGCATACGCGCTTCTAGCGCAGCACGCAGCTGAGCAATCCGATTGCGAGTTTGGGTGTCCGCGGTAATAGTTTGGTACAACCAACGGTAAGCATCTTCATAATCGAGCGGCGAGCCGACATCATCCACTAGCAGCTCAGCCAGTAAGATGCGTGCACGCGTATCCCCCAGCGAAGCCGCTTCACGCAGATAAGGAATGGCTCGGCGCTGGTCCTGCTGGACGAGCGTGCCATTGGCATAATAGCGTCCTAGTTGCTCGAGTGCCGCGGGCAAGCCTTGTTGTGCCGCCAGCTTCATGTAGTAAACACCCAGCTCCGCATCCTGATCCACACACACGCCCCACGCCAGCATATCACCGTATAAAAACTCATAGGCGGGCGATCCAACACGGGTGGCACGGGCTTCAATATCTTGGATCAATTGGCACTCGTCCTGCTTCACCCGTTCAAGGTGAGAGTTAGTTTCGAACAAGGCAATCAATTCGCTCTCTTCATACACAGGCACAGCGGGGCCGACGTCCGCTTTGGCCGCTGCTGTTGACAACAAAAGAGAAAAAACTAGCGTTCGAAACTTCATGCCTACTCGCTATCAAAACAAAAAACTAAGCAGCAGCGTCAGGGCTACCTGTGCCTTTTTTGTATCGGCGCTATGTGAAATGACTTTAGCAAAGGCGGCAAGTTTTTTCCGCTATCGCGCGATCTCGATTCCAAGCTGGGCGAAAAAAGCATTAAAAAAGCCAGCGACAAAGCGCTGGCTTTTATCATTCAAAGCAATTGCTTATTCAGCAAACGGATGTACTTTGATGATGGTTTCGTTACGGTCAGGACCGGTTGAAATAATATCAATCGGCACACCGGTCAGCTCTTCGATACGCTTGATGTAATCGAGCGCCGCTTGCGGCAGTTCGTCGAGAGATTTCACCCCAAAGGTGTTCTCGCTCCAGCCAGGCATGCTTTCATAGATAGGCTCGATATTTTCGTACGCGTCAGCGGCCAGAGGGGATACCTCAACGGTTGAACCGTCTGCCATCTTGTAACCGGTACAAATTTTGATTTCTTCCAAGCCGTCCATCACGTCAAGCTTGGTCAGACAGAAACCTGACACAGAGTTGATTTGTACTGCACGACGCATCGCAACCGCATCAAACCAACCACAACGACGTTTACGGCCGGTGGTCGCACCAAATTCGGCACCTTTAGTACCAAGGTGCATGCCAATCTCATCATCCAACTCAGTCGGGAATGGACCCGCACCAACACGCGTACAATACGCTTTAGCAATACCCAAGATATAGCCAAGGTGACGCGGACCAAAACCAGAGCCTGCAGCAACGCCGCCGGCAGTGGTGTTCGACGAAGTAACGTACGGATAAGTACCGTGGTCGATGTCTAGCAAGGTGCCTTGTGCACCTTCAAACATGATTTTGTCACCACGTTTGCGGGCATCATCAAGCTCTTGAGTCACGTCCATCACCATACCAGTGAGGATGTCCGCTTGCTCCATGACTGTCGCCAAGGTCTCTTCATAGCTCACAGGCTCAGCCTTGTAGAAATGCTCAAGCTGGAAGTTATGGAATTCCATCACTTCTTTTAGCTTTTCAGCAAAGGCTTCTTTGTCGAACAGATCGCCAACACGCAGACCACGACGTGCCACTTTATCTTCGTACGCAGGCCCGATACCACGACCGGTCGTACCGATGGCTTTCTTACCGCGTGCTTGCTCACGTGCTGCGTCAAGCGCAATGTGATATGGCAGGATCAGAGGACAAGCTTCTGACAGGAATAGGCGCTCACGAACCGGCACACCGCGCGCTTCCAGCTCACCCATTTCTTTCAGCAGAGCGTCCGGCGACAGCACAACACCGTTACCGATGATACATTTAACGTTGTTGCGAAGGATACCAGAAGGAATCAAGTGTAGGACGGTTTTCTCGCCGTCGATGACAAGAGTATGACCAGCATTGTGACCGCCTTGGTAGCGAACCACGTATTTTGCGTCTTCAGTCAAAAGATCAACGATCTTTCCCTTACCTTCGTCACCCCATTGGGTGCCGAGAACTACTACGTTATTACCCATCTTTTTCGATATGCAGCTAGTTAAAAATGGATTCTAGCACCTTCAAAAAACGGTTGCAGTTATTTTTTAACCATAATGTCGTTTTCTTACCATGGGCTTGTCACGTCAAGCTGACAGCCCCTTGGTTAACTCAAGAGGTAATAGGCGAATACCGCACCGATCACCACCAAGCAACCTCCGATACGTCGCAACTGATTATCCGGCTGCTGGCTCAGCTCAGTCACCATTTGTCGCCATTGCTTGGGGAATAACATGGGCCCTAGCCCTTCGACCACCAATACCAGCGCAAGCGCTCCCCATAATGTCGTCATAATTCATCCTCCCACATTGAATCTTGCTGTGCGCGAAAAGCCGAAGACAAAAAAAAGACAAGGCGCAGTGCCTTGTCTTTTCTCGCGGTTATTGCGGTTTATTTATTGATCACGTCAGGCTGCTTCATGTATTTGAAGAAGTCACTTTTCGGATCAACCACCAGCATATCGCTCTTACTGTTAAAGCTTTTACGATAGGCTTGTAGCGAGCGTACAAAGCTATAAAACTCAGGCTCTTTCTTGAACGCGTTAGCAAACAGCTTCGCCACTTCTGCGTCAGCTTCACCACGGGTGATCCGCGCTTGACGCTCTGCTTTAGACAGAATAGTCGCCACTTCTAGCTCAGCTTGCGCGCGAATAATTTCCGCTTGCTCACGCCCTTGTGCGCGATGACGACGGGCAACCGCCTCACGCTCAGCACGCATACGTGCATAAATAGACTCACTGATTTCACTCGGCAGGTTGATACGCTTGATACGCAAGTCAATCAACTCAATACCCAAATCACGTGAACCTTCGCTCGCCGCACGATCAAGGACACTTTTCATGACCTCATCACGCTTTTCAGACACGATTTCTTTAATGGTTTTGCTACCGATTTCGGCACGCAAGCCATCCGCGACACGACGCTGCAACAACGACTCGGCAGTCAGTTTGTTACCACCACCAGTGGACAGGTAATACTGGCCAAAGTCTTTGATACGCCACTTCACGTAAGAGTCAATAATGACGTCTTTTTTCTCGGCGGTAACAAAACGGTCAGCACGGTCATCCATGGTTTGGATACGCGCATCGAGTGTGTTGACGCGATCAAACAATGGCAGTTTGAAATGCAGACCCGGCTGATAGATTTTCGCCACGTCGTTATCCGCTTTAAGCACGCGCCCAAAACGGACCACGATGCTACGTTCGCCTTCACTTACCACGAAGATCGACATCAAAAAGACAACAACGGCTAGGACGACAACAGGGATCATCATCTTACGCATGCTTAGTATCTCCCTTCTCGTGATGAACCAGAACGCGGCGCCGACTCTTGCTGGGTTGGCTGTGCGCTTTGCTCAAGCTCAATACCATATTGGCTGCTCGACGTCTCTTTACGCTGGTTCGGTCCAACGGCTGCACCTCCCATTAGCTTATCGAGTGGGAGATATAACAGATTACTGTTGCCGCTTTGCGAATCCACCATCACCTTACTGGTGTTGCTGTAGACTTCTTCCATGGTCTGAATATACAGACGGTTACGCGTTACGCGTGGGGCTTCACGGTACTCAGGCAAGAGTTTCTCAAATTGAGACACTTCACCTTGTGCTTCGTTAACCGTACGCTCTTTGTAACCCAATGCGGCTTTTTTCAAGGTTTCCGCACGACCGGTTGCTTTTGGCAATACGTCATTACGATAGGCTTCAGCTTCACGGATAAAGCGCGCTTCATCCTCTCGTGCTGCAATCGCATCATCAAACGCGTCTTTCACTTGCTCCGGTGGACGCGCATATTGGAAGTTCACATCCACCACCAACAGTCCCATGTCGTACTTGTCGATGATTTTGTTGAGTTCCACTTGGGTACGCTCACGCACTTCTTGACGACCACGGGTGATGATATCGTCCATCAAGGAGTCACCGACCACCGCACGCAACGCTGAATCTGTCGCTTGACGCAAGCTATCGTCAGCATTGGTGACGCTGTAAAGATACTGCTGTGGATCCATCACGCGGTATTGTACGTCCATTTCAACGTTCACCACGTTCTCGTCTTTGGTCAGCATAAGACCCGAGCTGTTCAGAGAACGGATAGATTCAACGTTGACAGTGCTGACCGTGTCCACGAAGGTAGGTTTCCAGTTCAAACCAGGCTGCACGATCCGGTCATATTGTCCAAAACGCAGTACTACACCCCGCTCGGCTTCGCCGATGGTGTAGAACCCAGAGATCCCCCAAACAATCGCGCCAATCAGTGCAAGTACACCTAGACCGGCGACGCCTCCCCCAAAGGATGGGCCTTTGCCTTTACGGCCTCCGCCGCCTAAGCCACCGAGTTTGCGGCTTAGTTTGTTAAATAGTTCATCAAGATCCGGTGGCCCTTGATTCCGGCCACCACGATTGCCCCAGGGGTCTTTATCGGGACCGCCATTGTTTCCTGGCTCATTCCACGCCATTCGCGCTCTCCATCAAATTGATCTGACGATAGTTTTTTACTTTAGCAGCCTAGTCGCTGACGATAAAGTCGCCAAGGTGACTGCCTTCTCTTTTTTCCAGCCGATACCAATCTGTTTGTGGCAAACGCACATCAACGAGTAAGTGACCATCGTCTTGGTACTCCTCGTGCACAATGCAGCGCATCTGACAAAACTTACTGTGCATTCGGCCCGCCATGCTTGGTGGCAACCGCAGGCGATGTTTCACCATGGTGCCAGCCAAACGCTCGGTGAGGGCTTCAAATATCAGCGAAATTCCTTGTCCGGATAGCGCCGAGACCCATACCGCTTGTGGGATCCCCTCGTCGTCTCGTTCAATACGAGGTTCAGCGCGTTCTAGACTATCGATTTTATTCATGACAATCAGACGAGGCACATCAGCGGCGTCAATTTCTTCTAGCACGCTGTTGACCGCTTCCATATTGTCACGGTACCTGTCATCACTGGCATCGACCACGTGCAGCAGCAAGTCCGCTTCTTGGGTTTCTTGCAAGGTTGCTTTAAATGCAGCCACCAAGTCGTGCGGCAGGTGGCGAATAAAGCCCACCGTGTCGGCAAGAATTGAGGGACCAACATCCTCCACTTCAATCCGGCGTAAAGTCGGATCGAGGGTGGCAAACAACTGATCCGCGGCATACACACCCGCTTCAGTGATGCGGTTAAATAACGTTGATTTCCCAGCGTTGGTATAGCCTACGAGTGAGATAGTGGGCACTTCCGCGCGCGCTCGCGCACGACGCCCCTGCTCTCGCTGCTTGGCAACTTTTTCCAACCGACGAAGAATCGCTTTTACCCGATCTCGCAATAATCGACGGTCAGTTTCCAACTGGGTTTCACCCGGCCCGCGCAAGCCAATCCCACCTTTTTGCCGCTCAAGGTGAGTCCAGCCTCGCACCAAACGCGTTGACAGGTGGCGTAGCTGGGCCAGCTCTACCTGCAACTTACCCTCATGGGTGCGTGCACGTTGGGCAAAGATGTCGAGGATCAAGCCGGTTCGGTCTAATACCCGACACTTAAACAATTGTTCCAAGTTACGCTCTTGCGCCGGTGATAATGCGTGATTGAAGATCACGACATCGGCACCGACTTGGCGTACGGTGTCAGCGACTTCTTGCGCCTTACCCTCACCGACAAAATACTTGGGATGTGGTGACTGACGGCTGCCGACAACAACTTGCAAGGCATCGACACCCGAGGACGACACCAGCATTTGAAACTCGCTGAGATCGTCCCACTCGCCATCATGGGTAAAATTGATATGAACGAGTACAGCCTGTTCACCGGCCTCGTAACGGTCAAACAAGCAAACAGCTCCTTAGCAAATGAATGCTCACTCCTCAGGTTTATCCTGCTGACGATCACCGTGTGAACGCTCGGCAGAACCCTGGTTATTGTTATGGTGGCTGACTGGACGTGCAGGCACGACGGTTGAGATCGCGTGCTTATACACCATCTGGTTAACCGTGTTTTTCAGCAGAATCACGAATTGATCAAACGATTCAATCTGGCCTTGCAACTTAATACCATTCACCAAGTAAATGGAAACGGGAATACGCTCACGACGTAGCGCATTTAAGAATGGGTCTTGTAATGATTGCCCCTTAGCCATTATTTCTTTTCCTTATTTGTTTGTAATTGTAGTCAATCTAAGCGGTTAAGCAGCGTCCTTGTCAGGGACAGTATACATTAAGTCTCTGTCTCTGCCGCCAACGCTTTTGTCACCGTTTGTAAAGATAGTGACGGCGAGTCACTATCAAGCCAAGTCACATTTTCCCAGCCGCGAAGCCAAGTAATCTGACGTTTGGCCAACTGGCGCGTCGCGCAAATCCCACGATAAACGGCTTCTTCATGGGTGCAACGTCCGGCCAAATAATCCCACATCTGGCGATACCCCACGCAACGAATCGACGGCAAATCCGGATGCAGATCACCTCTTTCGTAAAGCGTGCGTACCTCCTGTTCAAACCCTGCCTCTACCATCTTGGCAAAGCGAAGTTCGATGCGGCGATGCAACTCTCCTCGATCCTGAGGAGTGATTGCGAACTGGTGAACCTGATACGGCAAAGGATCACCTTTTTTCTCCGTTAGCGCCGTTAATGTGTGTCCGGAAACCCGGAATACTTCTAACGCACGCATGATGCGCTGCGGATCATTGGGATGGATCCGCGCGCCCGCAACAGGATCAATATGGCATAACTGCTGATGCAATGCCTCCCAACCTTGCTGCTGCGCCTCTTTTTCTATCGCGTCGCGCACCTCAGGATCCGCACTGGGTAGCGGTGATAATCCCTCAAGCAACGCTTTAAAGTACAACATTGTGCCCCCCACCAGCAGCGGGATTTTGCCTTGGGCAACAATCTCTGCCATCGCGGTGAGCGCATCGTCACGAAAGTCGGCCGCCGAATAGGCTTGCGACGGATCGCGAATATCAATTAGGCGATGCGGGGCCTGAGCCAATTCATCAGCCGTTGGTTTGGCAGTACCAATGTCCATGCCGCGGTAAATCAATGCCGAATCCACACTAATAATTTCCACCGGCAATGTCTTACGTAACGCTATAGCCAGATCCGTTTTTCCGGAGGCAGTCGGCCCCATCAGAAAAATGGCCTTGGGCAACGGATTAGTCATGCTGTAATGCTTCTATCGCTGTGGTCAAGTCAAGACGTTTAAACACGCGCTGATAGCCATGCTGTAACGCCTCGCCCTGCCAATATTGTTCAATTTCCGAAACGGTCTGTACCGCTTGCGCAAGGCTGACGTGATCCGATGCTACTGTCAACTGCTTTGCCAGCCAACTCCACATGCTTGAGCTGTGATCTTCATGGGGTTGATCTGGGGTTAATGACAATAAAAATGCCAACAAGTCGGGAATAAAAGCTTGGAGGTTGGACTGGCGCAGTGGCTGACATACTGTCATGACCATCAACTGTTGTCCTTTTACCTTTATATGGATTCCAAAGCGCCCTAATAAGGTTTGATAGTGCTCAACCGCCTCACATTCTTGAGGCGACGCCGACATCCGTTGCGGGATCAATAGCGGCTGTGCCACTAACCCTTCATCAAGGGCGGGTCGCAACGCTCCCTGCTGACGCCATGTTTGCAAGGCTTGATAATCCGCCAACCACAATGCATCGTCGCGCGCGATCAGCACATAGTGACCGTGAGTCACGGCAAGCACTTTGCCTAACCCACTTTCTGTACGGGCGGGTCGATCGCTGACATCGGCGACCGCCGCCTCCACCGTTGACACAGCCTCAGACACGGCTGGGGCTGATGTTTCCGAGAGTGTGGCGGTCTGCGCGTGCGGCTTTTGTTCTGACGCGTAAGGCGTCATCAGTGCCTGATACGCTTGTGTCGCCTTTTTAGATGGTGGCGCGGGTTGCGAGGAAAACGCGCGATCCCCCGACCATTCGCCTGATTGCCCACGCTCGCGGACCGGCTCCTTGCGCTGGCCGGGATAATCCGGAAAACGGTTCACCGCGGTTTGGTAGTCACTAGCCACCGCAGATGGCCGTGTCTGATAGCTAGCCTGTTCGCGGACCTCACCGGTTTCATTGTCCACCCCCTCTAAGACGGGAGAACTGGCCTGCTGTAACGCATCAAAAATAGCTTGGAAAATAAAGTCATGCACCAAGCGGGCTTGATGGAATCGCACTTCATGCTTCGCGGGGTGTACATTCACATCCACTTGGTGCGGATCCACATCAATGTAAAGAACAAACGCCGCATATTGGTCAGGGGCAAGGCTTTGCTCATAGCCTTGACGAATCGCATGGTTAATCAGCTTGTCTTTCATCATCCGCTGATTGACAAAGCAGTGCTGCATATCATTTTGCTGACGCGCACCTTCTGGCGTACAAATCCATCCCCGAAGCGTCATATCATGATGGGTCAGCTCCACACGCAATGCATGGTCAACAAACTTTTGCCCACATACCGCTTTGAGACGACGCACCGGATCGCCCTGTTCAGGCACTCGCCGATACTGACGCACAGGCGTACCGTTGTGACGCAAGTTAATGGTGATATCGAAACGGCTCAGTGCGATACGGCGCAACAGCTCATCAATATGGCCAAATTCCGTTTTCTCGGTACGTAGAAACTTACGTCGTGCGGGTGTATTGAAAAACAAGTCCACCACTTCCACGGTACACCCCACAGGATGCGCCGCAGGCTTAACACTCACGGCCATATCACGGCCTTCGGCATACGCTGACCACGCTTCTTGCTGTTCGGCAGGACGCGAGGTAATGGTCAGGCGAGAAACGGAGCTGATACTCGCCAGCGCCTCGCCGCGAAAGCCTAAACTCATGATCGCTTCGAGATCATCCAAGGTGTGGATTTTTGAGGTGGCATGCCGGCTCAACGCCAACTGTAAGTCTGCTTTACTAATTCCGCTGCCGTTATCACGCACACGGATCAGCTTACTGCCGCCTTTTTCAATATCGATATCGATACGGGTCGCGCCCGCATCAATACTGTTCTCGACCAACTCTTTGACCACAGACGCTGGCCTTTCGACCACTTCGCCCGCGGCGATTTGGTTGGCCAAGCGAGCCGGTAAAATCTGAATGGCCATATCAACTTCCCGGAATGATTAACGTCTGCCCCACCGCCAAGGTGTCAGAGCGCAGCGAATTAGCTTGCCGCAAGCTTTCAATGGTCACGCCATAATTGGCGGCGATTTTTCCTAAGTACTCGCCACGTTTGACTTTGTGCTTGCGATCCGGCGTCGTGGCACCGGGAATCGACAGTTTTTGCCCAACCCAAAGCGTATCCGATTTCAGACTATTGGCTCGGCGAATGGTACTGACCGACACCTGATAGTGCTCGGCAATCTTGCCCAGAAACTCGCCGCGGCTCACGGTATGGGTAACCGTACGCGTCGAAGAGACAGCGTTATCCCCCTTACCGGCGAGTTTAGCGACATCGACATTAGGGATAGACAGCACTTGCCCGACCCGCAACGTGTTGGAGCTTAGCCCATTGGCTGATTTAATCGCCGCGACCGAGCTTTGGTATTTATTGGCGATCAAAGACAACGACTGCCCCGCCGTGACAGTATGTTTTACCCCATTTTTACGGGCAGCGAATAAGGTGCCATCGGGCGGGAAATGTTCAAAATAATTACGGATCCCGTGATAGACCGCATCGGCAAGCCGGCGCTGGTGATCCCGTTGGAATAGGAGTCGCTCTTCTTGTGGGTTAGAGATAAACCCAGTTTCAATCAGCAAAGAGGGAATATCAGGCGATTTGAGGACAGCCAAACTGGCGTGCTCAGGGCTCGATTTATGCAGCTTGGTGACTTTCCCCAACTCTTTAAGCACCCGGGTCGCCACGTTATAGCCTTCTTTTTGCGAGTTGCTGAACTGTAAATCCAGCACCGCGCGACTGAGGTATTCATCTTCGTTGTTTTGTGCCAATAAGGACCCACCACCCAATAGATTGGACTGCTCTTCGTGCCTTTCAATCCAGCGACCAATTTCACTGTTCGCGCGGCGACGAGATAACACCCATACCGACGCCCCTCGTGGTTGAGGCTTGTGGAAACCATCGGCATGAATCGAAACCAATAAGTGGGCTTTGTGCTGGCGAGCAATCTCTGAGCGTCGATTCAAATCGACAAAGTAATCACCGGTGCGCGTGAGTACCGCTCGCATCCCGGGTACCGCATTAATGCGGGCGGCGGTTTGCTTGGCGATCGCCAGCGTGACGTATTTTTCAAATTTTCGTGTCGGGCCAACCGCGCCCGGGTCGTTGCCTCCATGACCGGCATCGATCGCCACGACGATGTCATCGGTGCCAAACGGCAACGCGGCCACCGTTTCTCGACGCTTCTTTTCCGCGGCACTCAAGTCGGGTTTATTCTTATCGACTTTATCAGGATGAGGCAAATCCACCACCAAGCGGTGGCCATACTCGCCGCCCGGGGCCAAAGCGAAGATGTGCGGCTTAGCCGCGTCTTTTAACTCAAACACCAATCGATAGGTGGACTTGGCAGGCGGGCTACTTTTGCGAATTTTAGTCAATATATCGCTGCCCTTGACCGGCTTTGGGAGCGAGGTCGCCAGTGAGCTCTGCTTTAAATCAATGACCAAACGGTCAGGTCGAGTCAGTGAAAAGTAACTAAAGTCTGGCGCATCCGCTAAATCGACCACGACCCGTGTTTCATTAGGCGCAGGCCAAACGCGAATATTTTCAATCTGATTGGCCCAGCCTGTTACGCTGAACAGACCCGCGATCATCAAGGTGCATAGCCGCTGCCACATCATGCTAGTCATCCCATTCTAAGCGATTGATAACCGACACACCGACTTCGGTATTTGCGGTCAGCGCCACCGTGCGTTGCTCGCCGTCATACTGCAAAGTGATATCAAGATCCGCATGAGGTAACCAGCCCTGCCCTTTTTCCGGCCATTCAATCAGGCACAGTGCCTGTTCATTGAAATAATCCCGAATCCCCATAAATTCCAACTCTTCTGGGTCTGCCAAGCGGTACAGGTCAAAGTGATAGACCTGCCAAGGCGGGAGCTGGTAAGGCTCGACCAAGGTATACGTCGGACTTTTGACGTTACCCGTATGGCCCATTGCTTGAACAAATCCGCGACAAAACGTCGTTTTTCCTGCGCCCAGATCGCCATGTAAATAACAGGTTGTGCTTTGCGTACAAGCACGGGCCAACGCTGCCCCAAGGGCAACAGTACTGTCGGCGTCTGCCAACTGGGTATGAAAAGTTTGGGTCATGCTACTACTGCGTCTCGTCTGTTGGCTTTATTAATCGATCAATCGCTGTAACTCGGGTAATAAATCACTGGCAAGCAAACCACGTTCACCGGCAAGTGCCGCTTGGTCACCGGCTTTACCATGAAGATAGCAGCCCATGGCCGCTGCATGAAATAAATCAACGCCTTGAGCGATAAAGCTACCAATAACGCCAGATAACACATCGCCCATGCCGCCAGATGCCATGCCCGGATTCCCCACATTGGCTACAGCATAATCTGTGCCATCATATACGATCGTGCCTGCGCCTTTAAGTACTACTACCCCGCCGTAGCGTGTCTGGATAGCTTTGACGGCGGCGAAGCGATCGAGTTCCACATCCGCCACTTCACAGCCCAATAAACGCGCAGCTTCTCCCGGGTGGGGGGTTAATACCCAGTCGTCTCGCTGTTGCGGATGGCGGGCGAGTTTATTGAGTCCATCGGCATCAATCACTTTAGTACCACGCGATCCAACCGCGATTTTCCACAGCGCGTCAGACCACGCACTGCTGCCAAGCCCCGGGCCAATCACCAAGTTTGTCGCCCATTCCAGTGCCTCACTCAGTGACTGCCCAGGAGCCCAACCTTGGGTCATTAATTCGGGTTGACGCGTCACCAACATCAGAGTGTGATCCGCTTGGGTCACGACTTTGACTAACCCCGCTCCCGTCCGCAATGCTGCCTGTGCTGACAACGTCACCGCACCGGCCATACCATGATCGCCGCCCAAACAAAGCACCCGACCGAACTGGCCTTTGTGCGCAGTGCGATCACGTTTGGGAAGATACCGTTGGCAAAGATCATCACTCATCAGCCAGCCGGCAGCCTGTGTCTGACGACCAAAGGCGGTGGCAACATTCAACCCTGCAAAAACGAGCTCGCCTCGGTGTGACATCGCTTTACCGGTCACTAACCCTTGTTTGAGCGCGATCAGCGTCACCGTGATGGTCGCATTGATTGCACATCCTTTGACACAGCCACTGTCTGCACACAACCCCGAGGGAATATCGACGGCAATCACAGGCACTTGGCTTTGATTGATGCGCGAGATCGCTTCGGCATAATCCCCCGTCACCGCACGGGAGAGACCTGTGCCGAGGATCGCATCCACAATCACATCAAATTGTTGCATGGTCGGTGCGCTGGAAACATTGGTGCCCCCGCAATCCCGCCACTCCTGAAACGCAGTGGCCGCATCCCCGGTCAGCCGCTCTGGATCGCCTAACGCCCACACGGTAACGTTTAATCCCGACGATTTAGCCAGCCGAGCAATCACATAACCATCGCCCGCATTATTGCCCACCCCACACACAATCAATATCCGTGCGGCATTCGGGTAACGCTGCGCTAACGTGTCAAAAACGGCTTGTCCGGCGCGGAGCATTAACTGGTACATCGGGATCTCAAGGGCCTTCGCCACGGCAATCTCACCCTCACGGACTTGCTCTGCACGATAAAAACTCTGTGGTAAACTTGCTGCCATCGAATGCCTCCATTCATTGTGCTTACACCACTTCACGGCCCAGGATTTCTCGCTATGTCGCACCCCACGCCCGATGCTTCAATTGATTTCAACCAATTAGCCCAACGTATCAAGCAATGGGGACAAGCGCTAGGCTTCCAGCATGTGGGGATCACGGATGTTGATCTTACGCAACATGAAGCGCAACTGCAGCGTTGGTTAGATCTGGGATATCACGGTGAGATGGATTGGATGGCGCGTCACGGCATGATGCGCGCGCGTCCACAAGAGTTGGTGCCCGGCACCGTACGCGTGATCAGTGTAAGGATGAACTACTTGCCGCCTAACGCGGGCTTTGCCACCACATTAGCCAATCCAACGCTGGGGTATGTGAGTCGCTATTCGTTGGGGCGGGATTATCACAAACTGATCCGAAACCGCCTCAAAAAGTTGGGCCAGCAGATTGAGGCTGAAGTAGGCCCATACGGATATCGTCCTTTTGTCGACTCTGCCCCTGTTTTAGAACGCCCGCTCGCGGAAAAAGCCGGCCTAGGCTGGACAGGCAAGCACTCGCTGATCCTCAACAAAGAGACAGGATCTTGGTTCTTTCTCGGCGAGTTATTGGTCGATCTTCCTTTGCCGGTCGATACTCCGGTCGAAAACCAGTGCGGTAAATGTGTAGCCTGTATGACCAGCTGCCCAACCCAAGCGATCGTCGCCGAAGGCGTGGTCGATGCACGTCGCTGCATCTCTTATCTCACGATTGAGTACGATGGCGTGATCCCACTCGAGTTTCGTCATGCTATCGGTAACCGTATTTATGGCTGCGATGACTGCCAACTGGTGTGTCCATTTAACCGCGATGCAGAATTAACCCTAGAGGCCGATTTTTATTGCCGCCCAAGCCTTGAGCAGCAGCCACTCACGACCCTTTTTAACTGGGATGAAGACAAGTTTTTATCCCTGACCCAAGGATCAGCGATTCGACGGATTGGCATACGTAAATGGCGGCGTAACCTCGCGATCGCGATGGGGAATGCCCCCTATGATGAAGATATCGTCAACAGCCTATCTGCACGACTCGGTGAAGATGACTTAGTCGATGAACATATTCAGTGGGCACTTGGCGAACAAGAGAAAAAGCGACTACAAATAAATGTGCAGCTTTTACCCACTGGCACCAAACGGCTGGTGCGCATTATCGAAAAAGGCCTGCCTAGAGACGCCTAACCGGCGGCTTATCACGGAAAGATGACGCTATTCACACAATGTGGAAAAGTCCATAAGTAAGCGCCGTTTTGGTGCACTTCTTGATAGTTAAACACATTGGTGGTGCATTAAGCGAGCAAGATCACGGAAGTGAATAAGATTGTGGAAAAGCGTTAAGTAAACTGGAAGAAAAAGATAAAAAACCACTTAAAATCAAGGTTTTGGGCTTTAAATGTATCGATTAGCACTGTACTACAAACACAAGGCACTTGATCAATATCTCACCATCCTCTCTCGCCGGAAAGAATTCATCAACCAGTTTATCCACAAGCATAGTTCTGTGGATAACTCTGTGCAATAACTGACGAAACCGCGCTATCACGCCGCCTTGAGAAAGGTTTGACGAAATAGTTAGCGAAAAATCAGGAATGATGCTTCACAGCATTAAAGAGAACGTTATAAAAAAACGTTGCACTGGTGTTTAACCAAGTGATTGGAGCGACACACGAGGTTCGAACTCGTGACCTCAACCTTGGCAAGGTTGCGCTCTACCAGCTGAGCTAGTGTCGCTTATACCGAGTTGTAATTTGGAGCGACATACGAGGTTCGAACTCGTGACCTCAACCTTGGCAAGGTTGCGCTCTACCAGCTGAGCTAATGTCGCATTGCCGATGCGTTACATCGAATTTTAAATTGGAGCGACACACGAGGTTCGAACTCGTGACCTCAACCTTGGCAAGGTTGCGCTCTACCAGCTGAGCTAGTGTCGCTTAGATCGACCTGATCCACATCAGATCGAACATTAATTTGGAGCGACATACGAGGTTCGAACTCGTGACCTCAACCTTGGCAAGGTTGCGCTCTACCAGCTGAGCTAATGTCGCTTTCAACAGACGTTTCACGTCGTTAGGGCTGCGAATTATACGAAGAAAAAACCGGGTTGCAAGTGCTGACGAGCAAAATTTTGGTTTTTTCTTTTGATCGCTCAAAAGAACACCAGATCGATGAAAATAAAATCAGATCGTCAGGATCCTTTCGCGATAGAACTGCAATTCTGCAATTGATTCACGGATATCGTCAAGCGCTAAGTGCGTTCCCTGCTTCGAAAAGTCATTCAATATCTCAGGCTTCCAGCGTCGGACTAATTCCTTCAAGGTACTGACATCCACGGTGCGATAGTGGAAATAGCGCTCTAGTGCTGGCATGTGACGATACAGAAAGCGTCGATCTTGCCCCACGCTGTTACCACAAATCGGTGAAGCGCCTTCTGGTACCCACTGTGATAAAAAGACGAGGGTTTGATCGATGGCATCTTGCTCACTAATGGTGCTTTGCTCGACGCGCGCCACCAATCCCGATTGAGTATGGGTGCGGGTACACCAGTCATCCATTTTGTCCAGTTCGCTTTGTGGCTGAGAAATCGCTAATACCGGCCCTTCTGCCAACACATTGAGCTGTGCATCGGTGACAATTGTCGCGATCTCAATGATCTTGTGGGTGTCAGGATCTAATCCAGTCATTTCCAGATCAATCCAGATTAAATTGTTTTCACTGAACGCCATTGAACTTGCCTTTTTTATGCGTAAACCATGTATCATACTGTGCTTGATATGAAAGCCAACTTAACCGATAAGAGTCATCGTGGCAAAAAAGAAAAAGCTTACCAAAGGCCAACTACGGCGCGTGCGATCCAACCAACAACGTCGGATCAAACAGCAAGATAATGATGTGCAATGGGATGACGCGCTGCTAGAAAATGCACGCGAGGGACGTGTGATCACGCGATTTGGCCAACACGCTGATATCGAGGATCCGCAAACTGGGATCATCCATCGCTGCAATCTGCGTCGTACCGTGCAAAGCTTGGTAACTGGCGACCGTGTGGTTTGGCGTCCGGGAAAAGAAACCCTGCATGGCATTGCCGGCGTTGTCGAGGCAGTGCATGAACGCCAATCGGTTCTGACTCGTCCCGACTACTATGATGGCGTAAAACCCGTTGCCGCTAACATCGATCAAGTGATCATCGTGGCCGCGATTTTGCCCGAGTTATCACTGAATATTGTTGATCGTTATTTGATTGCCTGCGAAGTCTTGAATATTCGTCCTCTGATCGTCATCAACAAGGTCGATTTGCTAGATAGCGAGGGGCGTGAAATGGTGGACGAATTACTCGACATCTATCGCGATATTGGCTATCCCATCGTGTTGGTGAGTGCCGATACCGGCGAAGGGATGGAGGCGCTAGAACGCCATCTCGATCAACATGTGAGTGTCTTTGTAGGCCAATCCGGCGTGGGAAAATCAAGCTTGGTCAATACGCTACTGCCGGATGTGGATGCGCAAATTGGTGACGTCTCTGAAAACTCAGGGTTGGGCCAACATACCACCACCGCCGCGCGTTTGTATCATTTTGACCAAGGGGGCGATCTTATCGACTCCCCTGGCGTGCGAGAATTTGGTTTATGGCATTTAGAGCCGGAACAAATCGCACAAGGCTTTGTCGAATTTCGTGACTATCTGGGTGGCTGTAAATTCCGTGATTGTAAGCACGGCGATGATCCAGGTTGCTTGTTGAGACAAGCCGTGGAAGATGGCCATATCAGCGTCGAGCGGTTTGATAGTTATCACCGCATTATCGAGAGCATGAAAGAAGCCAAAGACAACCGTCAGTTTTCACGTAACAAGCAAAACTGATCCAACAACGCGCCTCTGTCACTTCGTCATCGGATTGGCTACACTGCGCGGCTTAGCCGCTGCAAGGCGCGTAAACACTCTTTAACCATTCAGGACATAACCGTGCGAGACGATTTGAAAGTCGGCCTGCAATATATAGCGCCGAAACATGCCCTTACCCGAATGATGGGGAAACTAGCCAGCCTTAAAGGTGGATGGTTGACCACTGCTGTGATCAAATGGTTTATCAAGCAATATCAGGTCGATATGAGTGAGGCCAAAGTCAGTGACCCTGCCTACTATCGCACCTTTAACGACTTTTTCGTGCGAGAGCTCAAGCCCGCGTTACGCCCCATTGATGGCGATGCAGAGACGTTGGTCTATCCCGCCGATGCGTGCGTCAGTCAAGCCGGATTGATTGAGCAAGGACGTATTATCCAAGCCAAAGGCCACTCGTTTGATGTCACTGAACTCGTCGGTGGCGATCACGCCCTTGCCGACCAGTTTAAAGAGGGTCACTTTGCCACCCTTTACTTGTCACCGCGTGACTATCACCGTGTGCATATGCCATGTGATGCCGTGTTGCGTGAAATGGTCTACATCCCCGGCGATTTGTTTTCCGTCAATCCACTGACGGCAGAGAACGTGCCGAACTTGTTTGCCCGTAACGAGCGTGTAGTGTGCGTATTTGAGACTGAATTTGGGCCTATGGTGCAAGTTTTGGTGGGCGCAACCATTGTAGGCAGTATTGCCACCACATGGGCGGGTACAGTCACTCCGCCAACCGGTGGCAGCATTCGCCGTTGGGAATACCCGACAGAAGGTGAACAAGCTATCCGCTTTGCTCAGGGTGATGAAATGGGTCTATTTAAACTCGGCTCAACCGTGATTAACCTGTTCCCAGCAGGAGCAATCCGTTTTCACGATGACGTAGCCCCCGGCACCCCAACACAAATGGGACAGCCTTACGCGCACCGTCAGGCATAACAGCTGAAAATTGTGAGATAAGGGGCATTTATGCCCCTTTTTTGTCGCCAAATTCGGAGATTTTTCCCGTTAATTCCCTCTTAAATCCGTATCATTGATCCCATCAATACACCTGTGATGCATCGGCGTGCTGGCGCATGGTCAGCCCGCACTCACAACATCAACCCTTATGAGGCGTATTTGTGGTCAATGCTCGTTTTACTAAGTTACTTGTCTCGCTCGGGCTGCCATTGTTGCTGCTCCTACTCCCAACCGACTGGTTACCTATCGCCAACCTCACTTTGATTCAACACCGTTTATTGGCGATTTTCCTGATGGCGGCCTTGCTGTGGGTTCTTGAACCTGTGCCAGTATTTTCAACCTCTTTGCTGATCATTACCCTGCAATTGGTGATGATCTCCGATAAAGGCTTACACTGGTTTCGCGGCGAAACTGCGCATCATCCGCGGGGCGAATTGATCCCTTATACCGATATTCTCAGCGCTTTTTCTTCCCCCATCATTATTCTATTTATGGGCGGATTCTCGCTGGCTATTGCTGCTTCCAAATATGAGTTAGATATCAACCTTGCCCGCGTATTACTTAAACCCTTTGGCAAGCATCCCAAATTTATTATGCTGGGTTTGATGCTTATCACCGCGGTGTTCTCGATGTTCATGTCCAATACCGCCACCACGGTGATGATGCTGGCGCTACTGGCACCGATTTTGAGTGTACTCCCGAAAGGCGATCCTGCGATTAAAGCCTTGGTTTTGTGTATTCCGGTGGCCGCCAATACCGGTGGGATCGCAACGCCAATCGGAACGCCGCCCAACGCCATTGCACTACAATATCTCACCGGCGAATACAGCATCTCATTTCTGGGCTGGATGCAAATGGGCCTACCCTTTGTGGTGATCCAGTTGGCGTTTGCATGGTGGTTACTACAGCGCTTATTCCGCAGTCCACAAACCGAAATCACACTGGCACTGGAAGGCAAATTTCTGCGAGGCTGGCAAGCGTACACCGTCTATGCCACCTTTGCGCTGACCATTGCGCTGTGGCTAACCACCAGCCTACATGGCATGAATACCTATGTGGTCGCGGTGATCCCGCTCGCGTTGTTCACCCTGACAGGGATCATGGGCAAGGCCGAGTTAAAACTGATTAATTGGGATGTCCTTTGGCTCGTCGCCGGCGGGATTGCGATGGGCATTGCGCTAGACGAAACCGGCCTTGCTGCCGCATTAGCGCATGCCGTGGACTACAGCGTATTAACGGCCATGACAGTATTGGTCACCCTCTCCATTATTTGTTGGCTCATGGCAAACTTTATGTCAAATACCGCGACAGCTAACTTATTGATGCCTATCGCGGCGGCCATTGCCGCTTCCATGCCATCACTGGTGAATGTGGGTGGCATGCAAGGATTGCTCGTCGTGGTCGCTTTCTCCGCTTCATTAGGGATGATTCTGCCGGTTTCTACCCCGCCCAACTCTTTGGCGTATTCCACTGGCTTCATCGATAGCCGTGATTTGGTCAAAGTCGGTACGATTCTTGGGGTCAGTGGCTTAGGCTTGGTCTATGCAGCCGTCCTCGCGCTAACATAGGCGTAACACCTCAATATCAACAAGGGTTGTTTGCGTGGCCCCCAAAACAAACAACGCTCTGTTTTTTCAGTGTTAAAAATATGATAACTAGAACAATGTGCATGTTAGCGGCCACTAGTGCCGCTTTGCACAAGGATTTTTTTATAAATTTATTATCACCCCTGACTCAAGCTTTCTACAATTAAGCAAATACTCAATAAAAGAGTCATAAACGTGGTAGTACGAGGGACGTTTCATGAAATTCACCATTAAGACCAAAATATTACTTGCTGTTGCTTTGGTCGTGGCCTTAGTTAGTGCGGTTCAAGCTTGGTTTTCCGTAACCCAGCTAAAAGACGAGACACAACAAAATGTCACCGCTCAAATGCGCGATATCGCCTTATCCACCAGTAACTTTATTGATGAATGGCTGGATATTCGCAGTAAAATGCTACTGGCCAATGTGCCGCTCATTGCCAGCCAACCCAATGTGGATCGCGAACTGCTCTTGACCAAACGGCAGGGCAACTTCCTAACCGTTTACGCCGGTTTCTCTGACGGTTCGGTAGCGTTCGGGGATAAAACCGAAACCTGGCCGGCTAACTATGACCCTCGGACTCGCCCGTGGTATAAGCAAGCAAGCGCAGCGGACGGCTTAATCATCACGCCTCCCTATGTGGACGCCAATGGCGCAGGGATGGTCATCAGCTTTGCCAAAGCCTTTAACGACCGTTACCAAGGTGTGATAGCGGCCGATCTATCGGTCAATGCTATTGTTGAAGAAGTGCTCAACGTCAAAATGCCGAATAACGGTTTCGCGTTTCTGGTAGACAGCAACAATAACGTTGTCGCCTACCGTGACACTGCGCTCAGTAATAAACCTCTCACCCAAGTTGATGATGAACTCACGCCTGCTTTTATCCAACAGGCGCGCAGTAGCGATGCACTACAGACCATCGATTTTGATGGTGATGGTCGCGAAAAACTGGTCGCCGTCACTCATGTCGAAGGGGCCAACTGGAGTTTAGGGGTGGTGCAAGACAGGGAACTTGCCTTTGCATCCGTGTCTGAACAAATTATTTCGACCCTCATCACGTCTGTGGTTCTGTTTGTCATCATTGCCCTGATTGCCGGTGCGCTTATCCATCGCATGTTGGCGCCGCTAACCCAATTAACGCACGCGGTCAGCTCACTCTCCAAGGGGAGCGGTGACCTCACTCAACGCCTCGATATTGTGCGTCATGATGAGATTGGTGAACTGGCTGGCCACGTCAACGCGTTTCTGGAGCAATTGCAATCCATGATTGGTCGTAGCGTCTCGCAAAGTGTGGCGCTTTCAGAGCGTGCTGAGCAATGTCGAGAACTGGCGCACCAATCAAGCGGCTTAGTCGGTCAGCAGCAAGGCGATGTGGATCAAATTGCCACCGCCATTCACGAAATGTCCACTACCGCCAATGAAGTCGCCAGCAATGCCGAGCTGACGGCACGCTCCGCGCAAGATGCAGAAAGTGCCTGCCGTGATGGGCTCTCCGTGGTGGAAGATAACCGTAAGGCGATCACACAGCTGGCTGAACACGTCGATCAAGCCACCAACGTGATTCGCGAACTAGATACCAACTCACAAAGCATCAACCAAATTATCTCCACCATTCAAGATATCGCCGAGCAAACCAACTTGTTGGCCTTGAACGCCGCGATTGAGGCCGCCCGTGCCGGTGAACAAGGGCGAGGCTTTGCGGTCGTCGCCGATGAAGTGCGCGTGCTGAGTCAGCGTACCCATGACTCCACCGAAGAGATCCGCAACATGATTGAAACGCTGCAAAGTACAACACAGCGTGCGGTAGATGGCATGACACAAAGTAACGAAATGGCGACCTCTAGTGTCGAACGGGCTGCGTCAGCCAGTGACAAACTGAACGAGATCACCCGTGCGATTGGAGATATTTCCGAAATGGCAGCACAAATTGCCAGTGCGGCAGAGGAACAGCGGGCCGTCACCGACGATATCAACCGAAATACCCAAGCCGTGCGCGATTTGTCACTGGAGATCCATCAAAAAGCGACCGACACCGGTGAGCAAGGAGAATATATGGCCAACGCCGCGCAAGAAATGCATGGCGACTTGTCCAAATTCAAAGTCTAGTCCAAACGGCAGCCTATCCACGTAGGCTGCCTCCTCCATCCACTGGCAGTAAGATCACAAATCCCACACCTCTCTACCTCTTTTCACTGCGCACTGACACAAATTGCATAACTGATCGGATTTTACTGCAAACGACACGTTTACAATCAATCTAATCTCTTAGATGTGGAAATGTGTCTATGCCCAAACCAACCATAAAACTGAAAATCATTGTGGCCATCGCCTTGATCGTGGCCTTGGTCAGTGCGGTGCTTGCCACCATTTCAGTCAGACAATTACAAAACGAGACCACCAGCAGCATCACTAAACAGATGCAAGACGTTGGCGATGCCACCGCACAGTTCATCGATAGCTGGCTAAGCACCCGTGCGGATATGTTGTTGGCCAATGAGTCCTTGATTGCCAATCAACCCAATGTTGACCGTGAGTTGCTCGTCACCAAGCGCGCCGGACACTTTTTGTCTGTCTATGCAGGGTTCAGTGATGGTCGTATCGCATATGGCGACAAAAGCGAAGATTGGCCTGCAGATTACGATCCTCGCACTCGCCCTTGGTATAAGAACGCCAATCAGAGCAGCGAGCTGATTATTACCGAGCCTTATCAAGACTTTGATGGCAGTCTGGTGGTCAGCTTAGCGAAATCATTTAATGGCCGCTATCAAGGGGTGATTGCCGCTGACGTGACCGTCACCGACATTGTCGATCAGGTCCTAAACCTTAAACTCAGCAATGGCTTTGCGTTTTTAGTCGATGGCAGCAACAGTATTGTGGCTTACCGTGATACCGAACTCAGTCGACAACCTCTCACCGAGCTCGATGCGGAACTGACGCCAGCGTTTATAGACAGTGCCAGTCGTCAGGGCAAACTGGTGACCTTTGATTTAAAGGGTGAAGACAAGTTACTCGCAGCCATTGACGTGCCGAATACCGATTGGACCTTGGGGATTGTCGAAGATAAGAGCGACGCCTATGCCTCCGTGTCGGAGCAAATCACCTTTGTGGTGGTCGCCTCCGTGATCCTCTTTATCGTGATCGCTTTTATTGCCGGCGCCTTAATCAAGCAATTACTGAAGCCATTAAGCGAGTTAACTGGCGCAGTCCATACCCTCTCCGCGGGTGAAGGCGATCTGACCCAACGCATTAATATTGTTCGTCAGGACGAAATTGGTGAACTGGCCGAATATATGAACGCCTTTCTCGCCCAACTTCAGCAAATGGTCGGTAAAGCGGTCAATCAGAGCATGACGCTGTCTCAAAGCGCAGAAGAGTGTCGCACGCATGCCCTGCAATCAAGCCAATTGGTTGATAAGCAGCAAAATGATGTTGACCAGATTGCCACGGCTATCCATGAGATGTCCGCCACCGCCAATGAAGTGGCTAGTCACGCTGAAGACACCGCTACCTCCGCCCAACAAGCCGAACAATCGTGCCAAGAAGGGTTAAGTGTGGTAAGCGATAACCGAAATGCGATCACCCAATTGGCCGATCAAGTGGAGCGGGCCACCAATGTCATTCGTGAATTGGATGAAAATGCTCAGAGCATCAACCAAATCATTGCGACCATTCAAGGTGTAGCGGAACAGACCAACTTGTTAGCATTGAACGCCGCCATCGAAGCAGCACGCGCGGGTGAGCAAGGGCGTGGATTTGCCGTTGTGGCCGATGAAGTGCGAGTGCTCAGCCAGCGCACCCATGACTCGACCGAAGAAATTCGCAACATGATTGAGACCTTGCAGCACACCACCCAACGTGCGGTGGATGACATGATGCAAAGTAATAATATGGCGACATCGAGTGTTGAGCGGGCAGAAGCGGCCAGCGAGCGACTCAATCAGATCACCACAGCAATCAGTACGATTTCTGAAATGGCGATCCAAATTGCCAGCGCCGCAGAAGAGCAACGTGCGGTGACTGACGATATCAACCGCAACACACAAGCGGTGAAAGATCTCTCCTATGAGATCCACCAACAAGCAAGTGCAACCGGGGACCAAGGCGAAAGCATGGCGCAAGCAGCACGTGACATGCACCAAGACCTGTCAAAATTTAAAGTCTAGGTGAATGCCCTTTCCTTTCAAACGCCACCGCAAGGTGGCGTTTTTCTTATGGCGCTACGCGCGTGAGACAGGAAACGCGGTCACCGCATCAATGTGATCACAACCGAGCGCGAGCATCACAAGGCGATCGATCCCTAGCGCGACCCCTGCACAATCCGGCAGCCCCGCGTCCAAGGCGGCGAGTAAGTGTTGATCGATAGGTTGTGGGCGCAAACCTCTTGCCACTCGCATCGCATTGTCCGCCTCAAAGCGGCGGCGCTGCTCATGCGCATCTTGAAGCTCATAGAACCCATTAGCGAGTTCAATGCCTTGAAAATACACCTCAAAACGGTGTGCAACACGTGGATCCGCCTCACTGATTTTGGCTAACGCGGCTTGAGATGCCGGAAAGTCGTAAACAAAAGCCGGCGCCTGCTGACCAATATTCGGCTCAACCATCACCGAGAAAAGCAGTTGCAACAAGGTGTCTTTGTCGGTTTCATCCTCAGTGATATCAGCAAGCCCTTGGGTGGCAGCAAGGGCTCGTAGCTGGTCAATATCCGCGCGTAATGGACAAAGTCCAATGCATGATTGAAAAGCCGCTTGATAGCTCATTCGCGTCGCACCTTGGCACCTGAGTACCGCTTGCAACAGCGCATCCATTTCATCCATCAACTGGTGATGGTCAAAATCCGGTCGATACCACTCGAGCATGGTAAATTCTGGATTGTGATAACGCCCCGCCTCTTCATTACGAAACGCCTTACTGATTTGATAAATGGCGCCGCTACCCGCCGCCAGTAATCGTTTCATATGAAATTCTGGACTGGTCATCAAATACAAGGGTAACCCCTTGGCAAAGCCAGGGCCGACCAGCAAGGTGGAAAAACTGTGTAGGTGCACATCCGTCACCGCCGCTTGGCTCAACGCTGGGGTATCGACTTCCCATACTGCACGCTCAGCAAAAAATTGACGAATGCGGGCAATAATGGCCGATCGTTTTTTCAACTGTGTCATTGAGGCCGTTGGCTGCCATGAACAGGCTTGAGTCATGATATCAATCTCTCATTGCGCGAATGGCGTCAGTCTAGCGTCACGCTGGCGAATAACAACCAGCACGCCAAGATGAAGCACGACATAAACGTATCACTGTGCGCATTCTGTTTGTAAGCAAACGCTGTTTTTTCATGGTTCGCCGACACTTAACGACCCACCTCACAGTTTTATGCAATTTAACCCCCATGCCCGCAAAATCGCTGCAATTCCCCAACTGAATCAATTTTTACTCGGAGAGGATTGCCTACCATGTCGACAGAACAATAAACAAGCCAAGCACTGGCTTTCCCTACACTGGAGGATGAACGTGCAGACCATCACCACAGATATTGCAGTTATTGGCGCCGGTGGCGCTGGACTGCGCACCGCCATTGCGGCCGCTGAGGCGGATCCGTCTCTCAATATTGCCCTGGTGTCCAAGGTCTACCCGATGCGCTCACACACTGTGGCTGCAGAGGGTGGGTCGGCTGCCGTCATCAAGGATGAAGACAGCCTAGACAACCATTTTAATGACACCGTTAGCGGCGGTGACTGGCTGTGCGAGCAGGACGTTGTGGACTACTTCGTCAAGCACTGCCCAGAAGAGATGATCCAATTAGAGCAATGGGGTTGCCCTTGGAGCCGTAAAGACGATGGCAGCATCAATGTTCGCCGTTTTGGCGGCATGAAAGTCGAGCGTACATGGTTTGCCGCCGATAAAACTGGCTTCCATATGCTTCACACCTTGTTCCAAACCTCGATTAAATACCCACAAATTCAGCGGTTAGATGAATACTTCGTGGTCGACTTAATCGTGGATGATGGCCAAATCCAAGGCCTCATTGCCCTGCATATGGCAGAAGGTGAACTGGTCTGCATCAAAGCCAAATCTGTGGTGCTCGCCACCGGCGGTGCTGGCCGTGTATACAGCTGTAACACCAATGGTGGCATCGTCACCGGCGATGGCATGGCGATGGCTTATCGCCATGGTATTCCATTACGTGATATGGAGTTTGTGCAGTATCACCCCACAGGCTTGCCCGGCACTGGCATCTTGATGACCGAAGGCTGTCGTGGTGAAGGGGGAATTATTGTCAACAAAAATGGTTATCGCTATTTGCAAGATTATGGCCTTGGCCCAGAGACTCCCGTGGGCGAGCCAAAAAACAAATATATGGAGTTGGGGCCGCGCGATAAAGTCTCACAAGCCTTTTGGCACGAGCAACAAAAAGGGAACACCATCAAGCATCCATTAGGTGATGTGGTGCACCTTGATTTGCGCCACTTAGGTGAAGACTTCTTACAAGAGCGGTTGCCGTTTATTTGTGAATTAGCCAAAGCGTACGTCAACGTCGATCCGGCCAAAGAGCCAATCCCAATTCGTCCGACCGTCCACTACACCATGGGGGGCATAGAAACCAATGCCCAGACCGAAACCCGCGTAAAAGGACTCTTTGCGGTGGGCGAATGCTCCTCCGTCGGCCTGCACGGCGCCAATCGCTTAGGATCGAATTCACTGGCTGAGCTGGCCGTATTTGGTCGACTCGCCGGAGAAGGTGCCGCACAACGTACGCGTGAGTTTACGGGATGGAATCAAGCGGCGATCGATGCCCAGATCCAAGACGTTAAAGCACGCATTGATAAGCTCTTGAGCCATCAAGGCGAAGAAAACTGGGCAGATATTCGCAAAGAGCTGGGGGACACCATGGAAGCCGGCTGTGGTATTTATCGTCGCGAAGATCTAATGCAAGCCACGATTGATAAAATCGCCGAACTGAAAGCTCGCTATCAACAGATCAGCATCCAAGATCAAGGCAGTGTGTTTAACACCGACTTGTTGTATGCCATCGAAGTAGGTTACGGGCTCGAAGTGGCCGAAGCCATGGCGCATTCTGCCATTCAGCGACGCGAGTCTCGTGGCGCCCATCAACGCCTTGATGATGGCTGCACAACCCGTGATGATGACAACTACCTCAAGCACACCTTGGCATTTTACCAACCCAAGGGTGGCCCACGGATTGATTACAGTGACGTGAAGATCACCAAGTCTCAACCGAAAGACCGCTTGTATGGTGATGCTGCGGAGCAGGCTCAAGCGGCCAGTGAGGGGCAACAAGAGGAGCAAGCACAATGACGCAAGCTACCTATAGAGTTTCTATCCTTCGCTACGATCCCGCAAAAGATGCTGCACCTTACGCGCAGGAGTTTGTCGTCCCCGGAGACGACACCTTCTCTGTGCTTGATGCGCTGGGCTATATCAAAGACAACCTCGACAAGTCATTGGCTTATCGCTGGTCATGTCGCATGGCCATTTGCGGCTCGTGCGGCATGATGGTCAATGGCGTGCCTAAACTCGCGTGTAAGGCTTTTTTACGCGATTACCCGAACGGCGTACTGATTGAGCCGCTAGCAAACTTTGCTATCGAAAAAGATTTGATTGTCGACATGACGCCATTTATTGAGCGCTTGGAAGCGATCAAACCTTATATTCTCGGCAACGACCGTCGTCCTGAAGATGGTCCTAACACACAAACCCCAGAGCAGATGGCGCGCTACAAGCAATTTGCCGCCTGCATTAACTGTGGTTTATGTTACGCCGCTTGCCCGCAGTTTGGCCTCAATCCAGACTTCCTCGGCCCAGCCGCACTGACCCTCGCCCATCGCTATAACCTCGATAGCCGAGATGGGGGACAACATGAGCGTATGCCACTGATAAACAGCGATAACGGAGCATGGGGATGTACCTTTGTGGGCTACTGCTCAAAAGTCTGCCCGAAAGGTGTCGACCCGGCGGGCGCGGTCAACCAAGGCAAGGTTGCCTCTACCCAAGATATGGTGATCGCCATGTTTAACCCCAATAAAGAAGGCAAGGAGATAACAGGATGAGTAACCGTAAACCTTATATGCGGCCCATGCCTCGTACTTGGTGGCTGCATCATCCGTTTTATCGCTTTTATATGGTGCGCGAGGCCACAGTACTGCCCTTGGTCTTTTTCACACTGAGCCTCACTGCGGGTTTGATTTGTCTCGTACAAGGCCCTCAAGCGTGGCAAGGCTGGCTGGATTATATGGCCCACCCTGTGGTGATCCTATTAAACGTGGTCGCCCTAGCGGCAAGCCTGTTTCATGCCACGACATTTTTTAGCATGATGCCGCAAGTGATGCCGATTCGCATTAAAGGCAAACTGCTCGACGGCAAGTGGGTGATTGGGGCGCAATGGGGAGCCGTTGCAGTAATTTCGTTGCTGGCCTTGGTGCTCATTTAGGAGGCGTTATGATTGATTTAAAACCTAAGCGCTCCGACGAGCCGGTATGGTGGAGCTTGTTTGGTGCAGGCGGTACATGGTTTGCCATGTTCACGCCAATTACTGTCTTGATTTTGGGTGTTTTAATCCCACTTGGGATCATCGATCCATCCGCCCTAAGTTACGAACGTGTGATGATGTTCGCGGAGCACTGGTTAGGTAAGTTACTGATATTGGCGACCCTTGCCTTACCGATGTGGCATGCCATGCATCGCATCCATCATGGTTTACATGATCTTAAGCTGCACGTGGGACTGGCCGGGAAAGTGGTTTGCTATGCCATCGCCTTTGCCGTCAGTGTCGCTGCTGCGCTACTCGTCCTTGTCGTATAGCATCTAAGCATATAAAAAAGCCCTGAACCAATTCGGTCAGGGCTTTTTTCTCGGACATTCGAAATGCCAATTATTTTACGCGGCTTACATACTCACCCGAGCGTGTATCCACTTTGATGACTTCACCGATTTGAATAAACAAAGGCACACGAACAACGGCCCCTGTGATCAGTGTCGCGGGTTTACCGCCAGTACCTTGGGTATCCCCTTTTAGACCCGGATCGGTTTCAGTCACTTCAAGTTCGACGAAGTTAGGTGGGGTAACCACGATTGGGTCACCATTCCACAACGTGAGTGTACAGGTGTTGTTTTCAACTAACCATTTGACGTTATCACCCACTGCACTCTCGTTGGCAGCGATTTGCTCAAAGGTTTCGTTGTTCATGAAGTGATAGAACTCACCATCTGTGTAGAGGTAGTCCATTTCCACATCGATCACATCGGCAGCTTCAACGCTGTCACCTGATTTGAATGTTTTCTCTAGAACCTTACCGGAAATCAGCTTACGGATTTTAACCCGGTTGAAGGCTTGGCCTTTACCCGGCTTCACGAACTCATTTTCGGTAATGACACACGGCTCGTTATCGAGCATAATTTTCAATCCGCCGCGGAATTCATTGGTGCTGAAAGACGCCATCTTGATCCTCTTAACATCTTCGAGTTTTCACAAATGTCGCACATCATAACCCGAATCCAGCCTGCTGTTGAGCGAAACTGGATCAAAGAACTCGCAGAGGGGATCACAGATCCCAAGGAACTGCTGCAACTGCTTGAAATTTCACCATCCGACTGGGAGGCAGGATTTAGTGCTCGTCGCCTTTTTGCCCAACGTGTGCCACGCAGTTTTGTGGCTAGGATGGAAAAAGGAAACCCTGATGATCCACTGCTAAAGCAAGTCCTCCCCATTGCCGACGAGTTTAATGACGTTGACGGGTTCAGCGCTGACCCACTGGAAGAACAAGACAATGCGATTCCTGGGTTGTTACACAAGTACCACAACCGTGTCTTACTGATCGTTAAAGGAGGCTGTGCAATCAATTGTCGTTATTGCTTCCGTCGCCATTTCCCTTATCAAGACAACAAAGGCAGTAAACGCGTATGGCAAGGGGCGCTGGACTATATCGCCGCCCATCAAGAGATTGATGAAGTGATTTTATCCGGTGGTGACCCGCTGATGGCCAAAGATGAGGAGCTCGATTGGCTCATCAGCGCCATCGAAGACATAACGCATGTTAAGCGGCTACGCATTCATTCACGGCTACCTGTGGTGATCCCCGCTCGTGTCACCTCTGCGTTTACCGAGCGCTTATCGCGGTCACGTTTACAAGTGGTACTCGTCACCCACATCAACCACGCCAATGAGATTAATGCAGAATTAAGCCACAAACTCCATATGCTGCGACAAGCAGGCATCACGCTGCTTAACCAAAGCGTGCTTCTCAAAGGCGTAAATGACAGTGCGGATGCGTTGGTGGCACTGAGCCAACGGCTGTTTGAGGCTGGCGTTTTGCCTTACTACCTGCATGTATTGGATAAAGTCCAAGGCGCCGCTCACTTTTTAGTCTCAGACGATAAAGCGCGCGCCTTAATGCAAGACATTATCGGCCAGCTTTCCGGCTATTTGGTCCCCCGACTGACCCGAGAAATTGGCGGGCGAGCGAGTAAAACCCCTCTTGATCTGCATTTAGAGTGAATAATCAGTGACTTAATTAATATAAGCTGTTGATTTATCTTTGCTTCCATGGCTTATTAGAGAGAAAGCTCACCACAAGGATGTGTTATGTCTCTGATTATTCGTCAATACCACGCTGACGACATTCCGGCGATACGCGATATCTATGCGCAACCCAAGGCTCAAGCAGGCACCTTACAATTGCCGATGCCAAGCCTCGCCATGTGGGAAAAACGGCTTAATAACGTACCAGATGGCGTATACCCATTGGTTGCCGAGCTGGAAGGTAAAGTGGTCGGTAATCTCGGCTTCGTCATTGCCGCGAATTCTCGCCGTCGCCACGTTGCAGATATTGGCATGGGCGTTCATGATGCCTATCAAGGCCGCGGCATAGGCAGTGCGCTCATGGAAAAAGCGATCGATTTAGCCGAAAACTGGCTGAACGTATCACGGATAGAGCTAACCGTTTACACGGATAACGCGGCTGCGATCCACCTCTATCAAAAATTTGGCTTTGAAATTGAAGGCACCGCCAAACAGTTTGCGTTTCGCAATGGCGAGTTTGTCGATGCCCACTACATGGCGCGTACCCGCTAATCAAGCCACTCGGGGAAACAATCCGGTTTGGCGTAGCTAAGCCGACCAATGCGTGCGGTACGGTGGTAGCTATCTAAACCGCTAACCGCAACGCTGCCTGCTTGTTCAATATCTACGTAGCCATCATCTTTGACACACGATTCGGGCACATGAACTTCACTGATTTCTCCGATCAGTAAATGTGTACCATTAATTGCCAGCGTATGCTCTTCTCTCAACACTAATCCTAAGCGCACCGCAGCTTCTTGCACGTAAGGGGCATTGAAGCGCTCTCGCCATAATGGCGTCAGACCCACTTGATCAAACTCTGAGACGTCGTGAGGATAGCGTGCAGATGTCTGATGCGCGGCAGTGAGCATCGCCTCACTCACATGGTTGAGCGTATACACACCTAGCTGACGAATGTTTTCAAGAGAATCCCGCACCACGGTATCAGGTCGGATAATCACTCCCATTAACGCCGGATTCGCGCCCAGGTGAAAAGCAGAGCTAACCATACACAAGTTCGTTTGTCGTTCAGCGTCGCTGGTTCCTAATAAGTTTGCAGACTTAAAGCCTGACAAGCTATTGATAAAGGCTGCACGATAACGTTTTTCCATGCTCATGATGTCATCATGGCCGAACACACTCAAAGACATAACCTTCCTTATTTCAGTTGGCACTGTTGGCAACGTGCCTGCCCGGTTAATAATGCGGAGATCCGATACCGATGGCGGGCAAAAAACAAATAAGCTTGGTCCGCAAACCAAGCGATCACGGGCCAGCGTAACCAACTCACCCAATACCCCTTGCCTACCGCGTGCCATGCAGCATAGGTTGCGTCTAAACCATACACCATCTGTCCTTGACTATCTTTGGCGTGCAAAATGCGATTAGCGGCTTTGGGATCCACATCGGGGAAACGGGCTGCAAAATCGGAATGATGAATATCTTCCAGTATGAGCTGTTGGTTTTTATCCCAACGTGACAGCTTGCGCATTTCCTTGACGCATAACGGGCACAAACTGTCATAAAATAGCGTCACCATAAACGTCCCTCCTAACCTCGTCTTAATACGCATAACGACATTGGTACGATCAGGTGTTTACGCCTATCCAGCAATGGATAAAACCCACGTCAGCCAGTACTCAGCATGGCGATCCAAGCCTTATACGACCTATTAGGTAGTCAGAGATATGGAAAAAGTGTCGGTTGGTGTCTGTGTGATGAGCATTTTGAAGCGAGGCGCACAGGGCTGATACACCCTCAAGATACAAAAAAGCCCCGACCGTTAGGTCAGGGCTTGGTGTTTCTGCTAATCAAAGTCTTACATGTAGCTGCTTTAATTAGGTTATCTTATTTGATGCGATGAGGATGTTGAACCGAGACGCGCAGGGCTGATACACCCTCAAGATACAAAAAGCCCCGACCGTGAGGTCAGGGCTCTGTATTCTCTTATCAAAGTCTTACGCATATCCGCTTTGATGCTTAAATTGTGTCTGTGTGACGGGAGTTTTGAAGCGAGGCGCGCAGTGTACGTCAGTACATGAGCATCGCAGCTATCAAAAGTCGCAAGCAACAGTCACAATTTATAATCAAAGCCTGGCGATGTCCTACTCTCACATGGGGAGACCCCACACTACCATCGGCGCTGCTTCGTTTCACTACTGAGTTCGGCATGGAATCAGGTGGGTCCAAAGCGCTATGGTCGCCAAGCAAAATTTTGTGTGTCTTCACTTTTCAGTCAAAACACTTAATCTAGAAAGCTGTTCGTTCTCGCCACAATCAACTGGCTTATTTTAAGTCCAACCCAAAACCTCTTGGGTGTTGTATGGTTAAGCCTCACGGGCAATTAGTACAGGTTAGCTCAACGCCTCACAGCGCTTACACACCCTGCCTATCAACGTCGTAGTCTACGACAACCCTTTAGAGAGCTCGAAGCTCTAGGGATGACTCATCTCGGGGCCAGCTTCGCGCTTAGATGCTTTCAGCGCTTATCTGTGCCGAACTTAGCTACCGGGCAATGCGTCTGGCGACACAACCCGAACACCAGCGGTTCGTCCACTCCGGTCCTCTCGTACTAGGAGCAGCTCCCCTCAATCATCCAACGCCCACGGCAGATAGGGACCGAACTGTCTCACGACGTTCTAAACCCAGCTCGCGTACCACTTTAAATGGCGAACAGCCATACCCTTGGGACCGACTTCAGCCCCAGGATGTGATGAGCCGACATCGAGGTGCCAAACACCGCCGTCGATATGAACTCTTGGGCGGTATCAGCCTGTTATCCCCGGAGTACCTTTTATCCGTTGAGCGATGGCCCTTCCATTCAGAACCACCGGATCACTATGACCTACTTTCGTACCTGCTCGAGCCGTCACTCTCGCAGTTAAGCGGGCTTATGCCATTGCACTAACCTCACGATGTCCGACCGTGATTAGCCCACCTTCGTGCTCCTCCGTTACTCTTTGGGAGGAGACCGCCCCAGTCAAACTACCCACCAGGCACTGTCCTCACCCCGGATAACGGGGCTAAGTTAGAACATCAAACATACAAGGGTGGTATTTCAAGGATGGCTCCACAGCAACTGGCGTCGCCGCTTCAAAGCCTCCCACCTATCCTACACATGTAGGCTCAATGTTCAGTGCCAAGCTGTAGTAAAGGTTCACGGGGTCTTTCCGTCTAGCCGCGGGTACACAGCATCTTCACTGCGATTTCAATTTCACTGAGTCTCGGGTGGAGACAGCGTGGCCATCATTACGCCATTCGTGCAGGTCGGAACTTACCCGACAAGGAATTTCGCTACCTTAGGACCGTTATAGTTACGGCCGCCGTTTACCGGGGCTTCGATCAATGGCTTCTCTTGCGATAACCACATCAATTAACCTTCCGGCACCGGGCAGGCGTCACACCGTATACGTCATCTTTCGATTTTGCACAGTGCTGTGTTTTTAATAAACAGTTGCAGCCACCTGGTATCTGCGACTGCCCATAGCTCCATCCGCAAGGGACTTCACCCCGGGCAGCGTACCTTCTCCCGAAGTTACGGTACCATTTTGCCTAGTTCCTTCACCCGAGTTCTCTCAAGCGCCTTGGTATTCTCTACCCGACCACCTGTGTCGGTTTGGAGTACGGTTGCTACTTACCTGAAGCTTAGAGGCTTTTCCCGGAAGCATGGCATCAATGACTTCACCACCTTGGTGGCTCGACATCGTGTCTCGGCCTTGATTTCCCGGATTTGCCTAAGAAATCAGCCTACGCACTTGAACCTGGACTACCATCGCCAGGCCCACCTAGCCTTCTCCGTCCCCCCATCGCAGTAAGCAGCAGTACGGGAATATTAACCCGTTTCCCATCGACTACGCCTTTCGGCCTCGCCTTAGGGGCCGACTTACCCTGCCCCGATTAACGTTGGACAGGAACCCTTGGTCTTCCGGCGAGGAGGTTTTTCACCCCCTTTATCGTTACTCATGTCAGCATTCGCACTTGTGATACCTCCAGCATGCCTCTCAGCACACCTTCAACGGCTTACACAACGCTCCCCTACCCAATATCCATAAGGACATTGCCGCAGCTTCGGTGTATCGCTTAGCCCCGTTACATCTTCCGCGCAGGCCGACTCGACCAGTGAGCTATTACGCTTTCTTTAAATGATGGCTGCTTCTAAGCCAACATCCTGGCTGTCTGAGCCTTCCCACATCGTTTCCCACTTAGCGATAACTTTGGGACCTTAGCTGGCGGTCTGGGTTGTTTCCCTCTCCACGACGGACGTTAGCACCCGCCGTGTGTCTCCCGGATAGTACTTACTGGTATTCGGAGTTTGCAAAGGGTTGGTAAGTCGGGATGACCCCCTAGCCTTAACAGTGCTCTACCCCCAGTAGTATTCGTCCGAGGCGCTACCTAAA
>NZ_CP114584.1:2767500-2840000 GCF_027286365.1 Salinivibrio proteolyticus
CGCAGCAACCACCGCTTTGTCGATACCACGCTTCAGATCCATTGGGTTCATGCCCGCTGCAACCGCTTTCAAGCCTTCATTGACGATAGATTGCGCCAATACAGTTGCAGTGGTCGTACCGTCACCTGCCGCATCATTTGCTTGTGAAGCGACTTCTTTTACCATTTGTGCGCCCATGTTCTGGAACTTGTCTTCCAGCTCGATTTCACGGGCAACAGACACGCCGTCTTTGGTGATGGTTGGCGCACCGAATGATTTGTCTAGAACAACGTTACGACCTTTAGGGCCTAGTGTGACTTTCACGGCATCCGCCAGAACATTCACACCTTCGAGCATTTTCGCGCGCGCGTCGTCACTAAATTTAACGTCTTTAGCAGCCATGATTCTATTCCTTTCTTACGTTCTTGATTGGAGGTGAAATGAATTACTCAACGATTGCCATAATGTCGCTTTCTGACAGGATCAGGACTTCTTTACCGTCGATTTTTTCACTCTTAGTACCGAAGCCTTCAGAGAAGATAACAGTGTCACCCACTTTAACGTCCAATGGCTGCACGTTGCCGTTTTCAAGAATACGGCCATTGCCTACCGCCAGTACTTTACCGCGAGTAGACTTTTCTGCAGCAGAACCAGTTAACACGATGCCGCCTGCTGATTTAGACTCAGCTTCTTGGCGCTCAACGATAACGCGATCATGTAGTGGACGAATGTTCATCGGTCGTCTCCTGAATTAGTAATGATGTTCCGTTTGATGAAGTAAGTATGCACACAGGCCGTTCATGCGTCCGGTTCCTGATGTAACTCCCTATGTGGGGACGCCCTTTTTCTTTCCCAAGGGTTTTACAGCAATTTTTTTGATTTTTTTTACCCGGCAGCTTCCTCACCTAGGTGCGATCCGCTAGGGTAAGCCGTCCCAACCCAGTGATCAGAGATTATGAACGACAAACACGGGCTGCTGTCCGCCCCGATCAACCTCACATTGCGTAAGATGACCGTCCCCATGGTATTTGGGCTATTTGCGATCATCATGTTCAATGTGGTGGATACCTTCTTTATTTCACTGCTTGGCACGGAAGCATTAGCCGCGGTGAGCTTCACCTTTCCCATCACCTTTGCGGTTAACTCCATCACGCTAGGATTAGGGGTCGGCATTGCCGCCTTGGTCGCGCGATTACTCGGCCAGGGTGATCATCAAGATGCCGCGCGGGTCTCGAGTCATGGTTTGATCTTGGCGGTACTCATGGTGATGGTCGTCGGTTGGTTAGGAGCCGCCACCATCAATCCGGTGTTCTCAGCGTTGGGGGCAAGCGATAACTTATTGCCGTTAATCCACGATTACATGCAGGTGTGGTATCTCACTATTCCATTGCTCGTCGTGCCGATGGCAGGGAACGCGGCTATCCGCGCCACGGGCGATACAAAAACCCCAGCAAAAATCATGATGGTCTCCGGCCTGATTAATGGAGCGCTCGACCCCTTACTGATTTTTGGCTTGGGCCCATTTCCAGAACTGGGAGTGCAAGGGGCGGCCATCGCCAGTGCCGTCAGTTGGGCGGGGGCATTAGTTGCCGCGTTGAGTATTCTTATCCGCCGCGAGCGACTGTTGATGGCGCCGCAATGGACCAAGCTAGCGACTGACGTGCGTCAGATCCTCAAAATTGGCATGCCGGCTGGAATGACCAATGCCTTAAACCCAGCCGCAGGCGCCATTTTAATGATGATGCTCGCCTCACAGGGAACAGAAAGCGTTGCCGCCTATGGCGCCGCTCAGCGTATTGAAGCCATTTTATTAATTGTGATGATGGCGATGACGTCATCGCTCACGCCCTTAATGTCGCAAAACTTTGGTGCGCAATACCATCAACGGGCCTTTCAAGCGCTGTTTAGCGCGATGCGCTTTGCCATCTTGTTTCAGTTTGCCTTGTACTTGTCGCTGTGGCCTTTTATCGATCTGATTGCGAATGTATTCAGTGACGATGTGCGGGTTCAACAAGAAATTGCCCACTATTTAATGGTGGTCCCGGCCAGTTACGGTTTACAAGGCACCTTGATGTTATTGGTCGGTGGCCTGAATGCCATGAAGCGTTCGCTACATTCGTTCGCCTGCAACCTAGTGCGTTTGTTTGTCTTCTTAGTGCCCTGTGCATGGCTGGGCGGCATGGTCAACGGCACCCATGGCCTGTTTGCGGGAATCGCCATTGCCAATCTACTGGCCGGTATTATGGCGTACCTGTATGCCGTGGTGCTGCGCCGTCAGACACTCGCGGCGTCACTGTCCGTCTGAGCCAGCTCATGAACGCGGTGCTGCAACGCATCTAACGCCTGATAAAGCGCTTGATACTGCGCCGCACTGAGTCCCTCGAGCATGGCTTTTTCCCACTCCAGCACCTTGGGAACAATGGTCTGATAATGGGTGCGGCCTTTGTCGGTCAAATGGACTAACGCGGCGCGCTGATCACCTTGGCACGCGCGTCGCTCTACCAACTGATGCCGCTCTAAACGAGTAAGCAAGCGCGACACTTTTACTTTATCCAACCGCGTTTCTGCGGCTAAATCTTTCGCCATCACGCCATCACGTGCGCCCAAAGAGGCCAGCACGCGCCATTCTGGACGCGACAATCCAAACTCTGCTTCATAACGTGCCGCAAGACTGTCGGCGACCAACTCCGCCGTGTGGACCAACTTATAAGGCAAAAAGCTATCGAGTGCTAAATGAGGAAGGGTCATATCAGTTAGTTTCAAATGAAATCATATAACCTACTTTACGAGAGGCTTCGATAAGATGCAAAGGTAGTGCTTTGTTTACACTTATGATTTTTAGGCGGCAAAAATACTGAACACATGAGGTAAAATATTTGTTAACAGCGCGTTGCTTTTTCTCGTCTCTGATCGCTAGTATAAACGGATAGATTGTTTCTTTTGAAACTATTTGGCCGTCCCGGTGAGCACGGCCGCCCAGCACAAGGAGCGAGTTATGCGAAAGTGGTTTTCATTCCCCATTCGTGAAGGGGATGCCTCACGTCAAGCCCACTGCGACTTTCCCGAGGGAACCTATGAGCGCGAGTGTGGCAAGGAAGGCTTTTTTGGCCCGGCCAGTCATATGTATCACCGCCATCCCCCGACGGGCTGGAGCGAGTGGGAAGGCCCATTGCGACCGCATGCTTTTGACACCAACCGAGTTGAAACTCAAGGCACGTCGCCAATGGATGCGCCTGTGCTGTTATCCAATGCCAACGTTCAGGTTCGCTTATGGCGCACCGATACCGCCATGTCTTATCTAGTGCGCAACAGCGATGGCGACGATTGCTTATTTGTCCACCAAGGCGAAGGCTCGCTGTATTGCGATTATGGCCACTTGCGCTACACCAAAGGCGATTATTTGATCATCCCTCGCGCCACCAGCTGGCGACTGGTGCCGGATGAGGCCACCACCTTGTTGATGATTGAAGCGACACATGGCTCCTACATGAGCGCCGAACGAGGCATCGTCGGCGAACATGCGGTGTTTGACCCTGCGGTGTTAGAACATGCGCGCATTGACGATAGCTTTAAAGCCCAGCAATCCGATAACGAAAGCTGGCAGGTGATGATCAAATCGCGCCAACAGCTTAACCGTGTCACCTATCCTTATAACCCACTCGATGCGGTAGGCTGGAAAGGCAACCTCACTGTATTCCGACTCAACTGGCGAGATATCCGCCCGTTGATGAGCCATCGTTATCACTTACCGCCATCCGCACACACCACCTTTGTCGCGCAAGGTTTTGTGATTTGCACCTTTGTCCCCCGCCCGATCGAGTCGGATCCTGGCGCACTGAAGGTGCCTTTCTACCACAATAACGATGACTATGATGAGGTACTTTTCTATCACCAAGGTGACTTTTTCAGCCGCGATAACATTGATGCCGGCATGGTGACATTACACCCTTGTGGCTTCCCGCATGGCCCTCACCCAAAAGCGTTCGCCGCGGGCAAAAAGCATCAGAAAAAAGAGACCGATGAAGTGGCGGTGATGATCGATACCCGCATGCCTCTTGATATGGGCGACGCGGCGAAAGCCACCGAACTGACCGATTATGTTTACTCTTGGCGCACGCCAAGTGACGCAGAATAGCGAAGGAGAAAGCAATGAAACTGGCTTCACTCAAACACGGACGTGATGGCAAATTGATTTTGGTCTCTCGTGACCTTACTCGCGCCGTCCACGCCGACGATATTGCACCCACACTACAAGCGGCACTCGATAATTGGGCGACACTGGCGCCCAAACTGACTCAGCGCTACGACGCGCTCAATGACAACCAAGTCAGTGAGTCCTTTGCCTTTGACCCCAGTGTCTGCGACTCACCACTGCCCCGCGCCTATCAGTGGGCAGATGGTAGCGCCTACGTTAACCACGTTGAACTGGTGCGCAAAGCGCGCGGCGCACAAATGCCTGAGAGTTTTTGGACTGATCCATTGATGTACCAAGGCATGTCTGATGGCTTTCTCGGTCCACGTGACGAGATTGAATTGGTGGATGATGCGTGGGGCTGTGACTTTGAAGCCGAGCTTGCTGTCGTCACCGATGATGTGCCCATGCACCTTAGTGCTGATAAAGCGGGCCAACACATTAAACTGCTGATGCTGGTCAACGACGTTTCCCTGCGCAACCTGATCCCCGGCGAGCTTGCCAAAGGGTTCGGCTTTTTCCAATCTAAGCCCGCCTCTGCATTTTCACCGGTGGCGGTTACCCCAGATGAGCTGGGCGATCACTGGCGCGACCATAAAGTCCACTTACCGATGCATGTCACCCTCAACGGCGAATGGTTCGGGTCACCCGACGCGGGTGTCGATATGACCTTTGATTTTGCCCAGTTGGTCGCGCATGTGGCGAAAAGCCGCCATGTCAGCGCTGGGACCATTATTGGCTCCGGCACCGTCTCCAATACCGATCGCAGTAAAGGCTCTTGCTGCTTAGCCGAAAAGCGTATGCTGGAAATTATCGACCAAGGCGAGGCAAAAACCCCGTTTATGACCTTTGGCGATAGCGTCACCATCGATATGCGCGACAGCCAAGATGCGTCTATTTTCGGCGCCATTGAGCAAACCGTGACCCGTTACATCGCAGAATAACCTTGATGCGCGCCTAGTACCTCTAGGCGCGCGTGACGTTGATGCCGTCTAGGAGCTTGTATGCTGCTTTATGATTACAGTAAGTCGACCGCGGCCTACCGCGTCCGCATCGCCCTTGGCCTTAAAGGCCTCTCCTACCAACGAGAAACCGTGTCTTTGCTGGATAAACACCAGCACAGCGACGCCTATCGCTCGCTCAATCCCGCCGGTTTAGTGCCTACCTTGGTCGATGGCGATGTCACCTTGAGCCAATCACTGGCCATTATTGAATACCTCGATGAGCGCTATCCGCAGGTAAAACTGCTCCCCAGTGATCCAGTGCAAAAAGCCCAGTGCCGATCTCTGGCGCTCGATATTGCCTGTGATGTGCATCCACTCAATAACTTACGGGTTCTGCAATACTTAACCGGCCCCTTTGGCCACAGTGATGATGACAAAATTACTTGGTATCACCATTGGCTAAAACAAGGGTTCGATGGCTTGGAAGCCAAACTACAGGGATTAGACAGCCCCTTTATCGGCGGAGAGGCGCCCAATTTGGCCGATATTTGTTTGGTACCGCAGCTTTTTAATGCACGCCGATTTGCGTTTGATTTAACGACCTACCCAACTTTGACGCGCATTGAGGCACAGTGCCAAACGCTGGATGCATTTATACAGGCACACCCTGATAAGAGCTAAGGAGAGAACATGAAAGACGGATTGTTGTGGGCGCCGGATAAGGAACGTCAAACCCACACGTTACTCGCCGCGTTTATCCGTGCCGTGAATCAGACTCACGATACCCAGCTGAGTGGTTATGACGATCTCTATGCATGGTCAGTACGTCAAAGCGGCGATTTTTGGCAACAGTTATGGCAATTTGCCGGCGTGATCGGCGATCCGGGCGAGAGAGTGTGCGATATCGATCCCGAGCACCCTAATCAAGATAGCCACTGGTTTCCCACCGCACGTCTGAACTATGCCGAAAACCTGCTCAAGCACGCAGAGCAATATGCCGACCAACCAGCGATGATTTTTAGCGGTGAGCATGAGGTAGCACGCACCCTCACTTGGCGTGAGCTCGTCGATCAGGTCGCGGCCATCCGTCACTACCTAGATATGCAAGGTGTTCAGCCGGGCGATGTGGTTGCTGGCTATTTACCTAATCTGCCTGAAACCGTGATTGCAATGCTTGCCACCGCAGCACTGGGCGCGATTTGGACCTCAACCTCACCGGACTTTGGCGTCGACAGTGTGTTAGACCGTTTTGGCCAAACCGAGCCCAAAGTGCTGTTTACCACCGATCATTACCACTACAACGGCAAAACCTATGACTGCCTGAATAAAGCACAGCAGGTGGTGGATAACGTACCGGCCATTGAGCGCCTAGTGGTGATCCCTTTTGATGGCGATCGACCTTCTTTACCTGCTGGCGTGGATAACTGGCAAGACTTATTAGCCAAGGACGCGCCGCCGCTTCGCTTTACCCGCGTGGCGTTCAATGCCCCACTCTTTGTGCTGTACTCTTCCGGCACCACGGGTAAGCCCAAGTGCATTATTCATTCGGTAGGGGGGATATTGCTCAATCATTTGAAAGAGCATCAGCTCCATTCGGATGTGCGCCCCGGTGATCGCTTTTTCTACTTCACCACCTGCGGCTGGATGATGTGGAATTGGCAGGTCAGTGCCTTGGCAAGCGGCGCAACCTTGGTGCTTTATGATGGCTCACCGTTTTATCCCGATGCGGGGGTACTATGGCGACTGGCCGAGCAGCAACAGCTCACCCTTTTTGGTACGGCGGCAAAGTACTTAGAAGCATTGGAAAAACAAGGGGTGGCACCGAAAGATGATTACTCGCTGGCGTCGTTACGTGTCCTGTGCTCGACTGGCTCGGTACTTGCGCCCGAGCAGTTTGATTATGTCTATCAAAAGATAAAGTCTGATCTGCAGTTAAGCTCGATTGCGGGTGGCACCGACATTTGTGGCTGCTTTGTCCTTGGCAGCCCGCTGTCACCGGTTTATCGCGGCGAAAGCCAAAAGCGCGGCTTGGCGCTCGATGTACAAGTGTTTAACGCCCAAGGCCAAGCGGTCGAGGAGCAGAAAGGGGAGCTGGTGTGCTGTAATAGCTTCCCCAACCAGCCGGTTGGCTTTTGGCACGATACCGATGGCAGTCGCTATCACAATGCCTACTGGAGCAAGATTGATGACATCTGGTTCCATGGTGACTATGTGCGCCTGACCGCACAAGGTGGCATGGTGTTTTATGGTCGGTCTGATGCGGTATTGAACCCTGGCGGGGTACGAATTGGCACGGCAGAAATCTATCGCCATGTGAATCAGCTTAGCGAGATCATGGATTCGGTGGTCATTGGTCAGCAATGGCAAAATGATGTCCGCGTGGTGCTGTTCGTCAAACTCGCCGCCGGCGTGACACTGGATGAGCCACTCAAGCAAGCCATCAAAAAAACCATCCGTACACAGTGCACACCGCGTCACGTTCCCGCCGTGATTGCCGAGGTGAGCGATATTCCGCGCACCAAGTCAGGGAAACTGGCCGAGCTGGCGGTGCGCGATGTGGTCCATGGCCAAGACGTGGCACAGTTAAGCGCACTGGATAACCCAGCATCACTCGACCAATACCGTCAGCGCCCCGAGCTCACCGAGTAAGCTGACGCCATGATCGAAAAAGGCCGCATCCTCATGCGGCCTTTTGGCTGGGTTTAATCCCAACATGACTTAGCGCAGGCGATGGTCATCATCGTCATCTTTACGCTCATATTCACCCTCAAAGGTATTGCCATCCTCACCACGGCCTCCGCGACGGAACGGGTCCTCCCCAAAAGGACCTTGCGCATTGTCCCCTTGATGGAAACCACCTTGGCTAAAACCCGCTTGAGACACAGTGACGCGCTTCATCACTTGTTTGGCAAGCGCGGCTCGCGGCCCAGGTAAAAGCACCAACATCCCCATCGCATCGGTCATAAAACCTGGCGTTAACAGCAGCACACCGGCGACGGCCAGCATCACGCCTTCAAGGATTTGCTGAGCGGGTAATTCCCCTCGGTTGAGCCTGTCTTGCACCGAAGCCAAGGTCATAATGCCTTGGCTTCGCACCAAAGACGCACCGACAAACGCGGTAATCAAAACCAGTGCCAGTGTGGGCCACAGCCCCAGCCAGCCACCAACCTGAATAAACAGGCCAATTTCGATCACTGGCACCAAAATAAATAGCAGTAATAAAACTGGAAACACGGTTCACCTCGCACTGGAAATTCACTTTTCATCCTAACATCAAAATCACGCAAAAGCCGAATCGGGAAAGTGGATTTACTGCTTGAATCTCGCGGCAAGAAAGCGCATTTTGTTATCGCCTCCTCTTAGTGCTGTGACCGGTGTCAGCCCTTTTCACCGCATCATATGCTCTAATAGCGGCGAAAGGATGTAAGAGACGATACATCCAGCCAAAATCTCTGAGGAATGGATTCTACAGCAAAATTTGTGGCGACGTTTTAATCATTATAATAACTTTGATGTTAAGGCCAACACATGTCTCAGACGATTATTACACCCAATGATACCCCTACGCTGACTACTGCAACCCGCCTTGAAGAAGACTTACTCGGTCAACGCGCTGTTCCAGCCGATGCGTATTACGGTATTCACACCTTGCGCGCCATTGAGAACTTTACTATCTCAAGTACCCGTATTTCAGACATTCCCGATTTCGTACGCGGCATGGTTTACACCAAAAAAGCCGCAGCGATGGCAAACCAAGAACTCGGCGTGATCCCCTCTGATGTCGGTGACTACATTATCAAAGCCTGTGACCAGATTTTGGAAACGGGTAAATGCATGGATCAGTTCCCCTCGGATGTCTTCCAAGGCGGCGCAGGCACCTCAGTGAACATGAATGCTAACGAGGTGATTGCCAACCTTGCGCTTGAACTGATGGGGCATGAGAAAGGTGACTATGATGTGATTAACCCCAACGACCACGTCAATAAGAGCCAATCGACCAACTGTGCGTACCCCACCGGCTTCCGAATTGCAGTCTACAACAGCATTCTCAAATTGATGGATGCGATTGATTATCTGCAAAACGAATTCAACAAAAAAGCGGAGACTTACTCTCACGTACTGAAAATGGGCCGCACCCAGCTGCAAGACGCAGTACCGATGACGGTCGGACAAGAGCTCAAAGCCTTTTCGGTACTACTGCGTGAAGAGATTAAAAACATCAAATATACCGCCGCACTGCTGCTCGAAGTTAACCTCGGCGCGACCGCGATTGGCACCAAGTTGAATGCCGCAGAAGGCTATCAGCAATTGGCGGTAAAACACCTAGCTGAGATCACAGGTCTGCCATGTATCCCGGCCGAAGATTTGATTGAAGCCACCTCAGACTGTGGCGCGTATGTCATGGTCCATGGCGCGCTGAAACGCTTGGCGGTGAAACTATCGAAGATCTGCAACGACTTGCGCCTGCTCTCCTCGGGCCCACGTGCGGGACTCAATGAGATCAACCTACCAGAAATGCAGGCAGGTTCATCCATCATGCCCGCCAAGGTAAACCCAGTGATCCCCGAGGTAGTCAACCAAGTGTGCTTTAAGGTGATGGGCAACGATACCACCATTACGTTTGCCGCCGAAGCAGGCCAACTTCAGCTTAACGTGATGGAGCCCGTGATTGGGCAGGCACTGTTTGAGTCTATTTCCATTCTGGCGAATGGCTGCCGGAACTTGGGTGAGAAGTGCGTGAGCGGGATTACCGTCAACCAAGAAGTGTGCGAGCACTATGTGCACAACTCGATTGGCATTATCACTTATCTCAACCCCTTTATCGGCCACCACGAGGGCGATATTGTCGGCAAGATTTGTGCTGAGACAGGAAAGAGCGTGAAAGAAGTAGTGCTAGAACGCGGGTTAATGACCGAAGAAGAACTTGAAGACATCTTTTCGGTCGACAACCTGATGCATCCCAAGTATCGCGGTAAACGCTTTAACGCCTAAGTGAATAACGGTTATCTGATCAACAAGGGCGCTCAATGCGCCCTTTTTTATTCGCCTGTCTTTCTATTGGCTTACAGCACCTGAGTGAGTAACAAACCGCAGGCAATACTGAAGACCATACTGAGCAACCCCGGCACCATAAAGCTGTGGTTGAACACATATTTACCAATCTGAGTTGTCCCTGTTCGGTCAAAATCAATAGAAGCAATGATAGGGCCATAATTGGGGATAAAGAAGTAACCATTTACCGCCACAAAGGTCGCGATGATAATTGAGGGTGGCAGACCCAGTGTAATCGCTACTGGCACCAGCACAGCCGTTGTTGCACCTTGGCTATTCACCATGACCGATAGCGCAAACAAGGCAAAGGCGAACGTCCAAGGCGCCACCTCAACCAAGCCAGACACGGCTTCTTTTACCATATCCGCATGCCCACCAATCAAGGTGTCACCCAGCCACGCAATACCAAAGATAGCGACAATGGCACGCATACCCGCATGAAACACCGAACCTTGGCTAATCGCATTGCCATCCGGTTTACAGGTCAAGATGATCAGTGCACCGACTGACAGCATCACAATTTCAATGGTGTGCGCCATGCCCAGAGGCTCGCCGTCAAACGCTGGGCGCAACGAAGGAAACGCCCCCATTAGCACCACGGTAATGGCCCCGAGTAAAAATAAGGTCACCGATTTTTTCGCTTCCGGCGTCACCTCGACCTCTTCCACGGTCGACGATGCTTCCATTTCTGCGCGAAATGCAGGGTCTTGAAGGCGGCGTTGGTACTCAGGATCGTCTTTAAGCTCTTTGCCAAGCTTATTGACGATCACACACGCAAGCGCAAGACCGATAAAGGTACTGGGAATGGTCACTGACAGTACATCGGTGAGCGTAATCCCTTGTGGCTCTAAAAAGGCCACGCAGGCCACCACAGCAGCAGCGATGGGGCTGGCCACAATCGCAAATTGCGAGGCGATAACCGCCATACTTAATGGGCGTGCTGGGCGAATGCCACTACGGCGGCTCACTTCCGCAATCACAGGCAACACGGAATAAGCAACGTGTCCTGTCCCCGCCATCATGGTAAAGACATAGGTCACTAAGGGGGCAATAAAGGTAATGTGACGCGGGTTTTTACGCAAAATGCCCGTGGCAATTTTAATCAGAAAATCGAGACCACCGGCAGCCTGCATACTGGCCGCAGCGGCAACGACTGCCATGATCATCAGCATGACATCAATCGGTGGGTGCGTGGGTTGCATACCAAACCCAAAACTTAATATCGCGAGGCCAACCCCGCCCATCACACCTAAACCAATGCCGCCAATTCGGGCACCAATCAAGATGCAGCTGAGTACTACTAAAAACTCAACCAAAAACATAACGCTCTCCTACTCTGGATAGTTGGGCCCAATTTCCTTACTAGCCAACGCCATGATCGTCTGTCATTTCGCCCTGATGTCGCCAACGTTAACCAGTGTTATTGGGATATGAGTGTCGAGACGGTTCCTTGTCTGTGCATCATCATGATGTTTGCCTTCCGTGAAGGGGATGTGCACGCATGCGCAGCATCATGGATGACAGGCTATCCGTGAGCAGTAACACGCGTGTTGATATAAGTAATAAAAACTAACACTTTTGCGTCCTTCATAACAAAAAGTTCGTAAAATGAGATCTTTAACGCAGATTGTTTCGCCAATGCCTGCTGGGTTATTGATCAATTCACCGCTTTCTCATTCTTAATTGTTATGATATAACATAACAATTAAGCGCAACGAAAAGAGGCACTTCACGGTGAAAAAAGATATCCACCCTCCGTATCAACAAGTCGTGTTTCATGACACCAGTGTCGATACCTATTTTATGGTTGGTTCAACCTTGCAAACGTCACGTACCATCGAATGGCACGACGGTAAAACCTATCCCTATTTTCCACTCGACGTCTCGAGTGCATCGCATCCGGTGTACACGGGTAAACAGCGGGTCACAAACAAAGAAGGACGCGCGGCACACTTCGCCCGCAAGTTTGGCCAAGTGGGTCGCAGTCACAAGGAGTCGTCATGAAGGTCGTGAACTCACTGAAAAGCGCCCGCCAGCGTCACCCTGATTGTCAGGTTGTCCGTCGTCGCGGGCGCATGTTTGTTATTTGCAAAACCAATCCACGTTTTAAAGCCGTGCAGGGGCGGGCAAAAAAACGCAGCTAAGCGTCGGCGACGCACTGCCACTGATGGGGCAGTGCTTCTCGGCGGGCAAACATCTCGATGTGGCTACTGACCGTTTCAGTCACTAAGGTTAAGTTCGCCTCATCGTCGGCATGGCATGTAACACGCAACTGGGTCCCTTGCACCCGCATATCGCACACACCCGCAGGGAAATGCACGCGTCCTGTTTGCTCATCCCAGCTCGCCTCGACTTTGCGACCAAAGTGACGACACAAGGTCTGCAAGTAACGAGGGGCATGCTCGGACTCAATCATCGTTGTCATACTAGGCATACGTTCTCCTTGGTAGGCTGGCATGAATGCCAGCCTCATCGCGTTAAAATTGATAGGACGCCGTCAATTTAATATTGCGGCCGGGCTCGTAATCGAGGATTTCTGCGCCTCGTTCACCTGACGTTGACGCATGCGAGCGATAGCGACTGTCAAACAAGTTGTCGACCCCAGCCGTCAAAGTGAACCCGTCTACCGCCATCGGTTGCCACTGAGCGAACACGTTGTGTACTGTGTAGCCCGGTTTGGTCAAGTTGCTATCAGGAACGGTGGTCGAGCGCTGAATTTGGGTGTGCCACCCCAGCAGCACATCCCAACGGTTCAACGCGTAATCCGCATTCAAGGCAAGGGTATCGCCGAGGTGGCGAGCGCGACCAAAAATTTGATCCAGTTGATACGCCTCTGAATAACTCACATCCGTGCGACTGTAACTGGCTGACGCCGTCCACTGCTGCCATGCCCAATAGATACTGGCCTCAAAGCCACGATAGGTGGCATCGCCACGGTTGGTGGTTTCATAAGCCCAATTACCACTGCCATCTTTGTAACTACGCACCACAATTTCATCATCGAGCTCAGTGCGAAACACCGTCAGATTGGCGGTTAACAAGTAGTCTTTTTGCGCCGCTGCGTTTGAGAAGCGCACACCAATTTCATCGGTCCGGCCATGCTCGGCTTTCAAGTCTTTATCCGCGCTTTCACTCAGTGCTGTGGTGGTGAATGATTCATTCAACGGCGGCGCTTTGTGCAGCTCTCGACTGTTGGCAAACAGGGTGAGATAGTCGTTAGCGACAAACTCTGCACCCAACGCCAGCGACACATCATCGTAACGCTGACTCGAGCTGGTCGCTCGACGATCAAAGCTGTCATAACGTACCGCTGGTGTCACCGAAAAGCGTGAGGTCAGCGCTATCTTGTCTTCCACATACAGCGCAATCTTGTCGGCCGACTCCAAAATCTGTACACCCGGTTTGGCAAATTGGGTGTCGTTGTCTTGGTTTTCATAGTGCGCACCGTACGCGAGCTGATGATCGCCAATACGCTGCGACACACTGAGTTTTACCCCAATATTCGTGTCTTCCGCCACGTTGACGCCTTTGCGGTCAGCCAGAAATGGGTGGGTCGCAAATTCGGTTTCATCACGGGTGAGTGACAGCTGGTTATAATAAGCCAGTGCTTTTAATTCGATGGTTTGTGACGGCGTGTATTCATAGTTGATCGTCGCGGTATCACGATCGTAGGTCACTGGCAGGATCATTTCGCCCGTGCGATTGCGGTTGAAGCTCACGCCCATATCAGGACGCGGCAGGTAATCGCCCTTATCGCGATACTTATCATAACTGAGTTCAAAGCGATGCCCACTTGCAGGCTCCCAGCCTACTTTTACTAAGCCATTAGTGATCTCTCCCTCACCGCCAAAGGTGCGATTACCGTCACCATCTTTAAAGTTGTCGCGATCAAAACGGCTAATATATGCCATCGCATCCCATTCATCACTCAACAACCCATAAACGGTCAACGAGCCTTGCTGGTAATCGTTACTGCCCCAGCCCCCACTTAGGCGTGCCCCAAATGTCTCATTCGCACGCAAGAGATCGTACGGATCTTTGGTTTCAAACGCGACCGCGCCCCCCAGCTCGCTAGTGAGAATCGACGATGCGCCCACCGCGACATCAACACGCTGCAAAATGTCAGGATTTAAAGTGAGGTTGCTGATGTGGTGGAACATTTTACCGCCTTGTGAGGCGCCATCGACGGTGATATCCAGATCTTGTTCGGTAAAGCCACGGATATTAATGCGCTGGGTGAGCGAGTGCGTGCCGCCCACATCCACACCGGGAATATCACGCAATAAGTCAGAGAGGTGATCGGGCTGCTTCACGGTAAGATCGGCCTCCCCCAGGTAACGGGAGGAGCTAGACACTTTTGTGCCCCACACGGACACCGTTTCTATGCTTTCACCTTCGGGGCTATCAGCCATCGCAGAGGGACACAAAGCACTGGCAATGCTCAGCGCAAGCAAAGCCGGACGCGCCTTGGCGGGAAGTAACAACGTCATAATTCATTTCCTTCTTGGGCAACCCAAACAACCAAATGATACTAATTCGCATTTATGTTACTGTTTAAGTGGTTTTCAGGAAGAAAAAAGAGTTATGCGCGTGCATCAAGCTTTTATGCGCAGAGCTTTTATGTGCAGAGCTTTTATGCATAGCGCGTTGATGCAGCATGTTAAGGGGGAACACTATGGCAGCACCCGTGTCTGTTGTTTGCACACAACGAGAATCCAGCGCAGAGGGTCACGCCGAGATCATGGCTAACCACTCGCAACGGACGCAATCTCTGGTGCGAGGGCAGTTCTCACATACCTTATGTCCGGGAGGGTTGCAGGTCGATGGCGGGATCACCGATGAGTTATGTGATGCCAATGTGCTCCACCGTGCCCATCTGGGGATCACGCTAGTGATAGTCCTCGAGGGCGTGCTAGAGTTTGCCTACGATGGTCACACCTATCGGTGTGATGCACGCCACCAGCCCCAAGCGCTTGCCGTCTCCGTGGGTCGTGATAGCACCTTTCGCCGTCGCTTAATTGAGGGGAACCACCTGAAAAAAGTGAACATATTGCTACCCCCCGAATGGCTTAATGGCTATGCAGACGAGCAAGCCTTGCCACTGCTTAGTGGCTTGCATCGCCATCATTTAGGCTATGTACGCTGGCAACCGAGTACCTCCATACTTGACTCCATTCGCGCCTTATTACCCAGTATTAATCGGCAACATGAGGCTGATCCCCTGACCCAGCATCTACATGCACTCACCATCATCAAGTATCTGTGTGACCAAGCCGCTCATCTGATCATTGAGCCTGTTGTCGAACACATCCCTACCACCCATGAACCACAAGTCGCAAAAGCCGTCGCGTATATTGAGACCAGACTGCATACCGCATTGACCTTATCGACCATCTCTCAGGCGTGCGGCCTGAGTCGCAGCACACTGCAGCGTCGTTTTCGTACCCATCTGGGCGTGCCCGTGTCTGATTACATTCGGCGCCGCCGGCTCGCGGTGGTCAAAGAAAAGTTACTGCATGAGGCAATGTCAATTGGCGAAGCGGCTTACTGGGCGGGCTACCATCATCCCTCTAATTTCGTCACCGCATTTAAGCGTCAGTTTGGTATGACGCCCGGTCAGTTGATCCAGTCGCACACCCATGCGGTGTGATCATGGTATTTGTGTATACTCATCCTATTAGCATGAAAAGGAAAAAGTATGAGACAGGGTCGCCGCTTCGCACTGACGGCTGGGGCGTTGATTGCCGCATTAGGCGCCAGTGCGCTTTATATTGTTCACTCGCAACAAGCCACCGCGCCTGCAAACGCATCGCATACCGTCGCGGCGCCAACGTTTGTGACCGTCAACAGCCAAACAGCGCTTGATGCAGAGCTCGCCAACGCAGCCGCGAGTCAGAAAATCGCCTTTGTCGATTACTACGCCGATTGGTGCATTCCGTGTAAGCAGTTCGCCACACAAACCTTTACCGATCCCGACGTGGCCCAGCAACTTAACCGCATGCACCGGATTAAAGTGAACCTTAGCCATAATCGTCCTGAAGATTTTGCCCTTATGCGTCGCCAAAATGTGGCGGGTTTGCCCACCCTCGACTTTTGGTTACCCAGTGGTGAACGGGATGAAACCGCACGCGTTACCGGCTTTTTACCTCCCGAGACATTTCTTTCCCATCTTTCTGAACACGGACTCATGGTTCGGGATAAAAGCGAGGAATGATCAATCTCTTAGTTCCTTTGTTACAAAATTGATAAACCGCACACCCAGTGGTAGCGTTGAAAGAAACACGGGAGCGGCATAAACACCATGGAAGCGCAACATACCATTGTGATCGCTGACGACCATCCGCTGTTTCGAAATGCCTTATTTCAATCAGTGCATATGGCGGTCAGCGGCGCGAATCTACTCGAAGCAGATAGTCTGGATAGTTTAAACGATCTGTTGGCACGGGATGCCGAGGTCGATTTAGTGCTACTGGATCTAAAAATGCCGGGCGCCAATGGCATGTCGGGGTTGATTGCCCTGCGTCACCAATACCCGACGCTGCCGATTGTGGTGGTCTCCGCCAGTGAAGAGCCCAGCGTGATCCGCCAAGTCCGCTCCCATGGCGCATTTGGTTTTATCCCAAAATCCAGCGATATGCGTACGCTGGTGCAATCGTTAACCCAAGTCCTTGAGGGCACTCCCTGCTTTCCTGATGACTTAGGTGACGATGACGACAGTGAATGCTTGTCGAGCAAATTAGCCGCCTTAACGCCGCAACAATACAAAGTACTACGTATGCTTTGCGATGGCTTGCTGAATAAGCAGATCGCTTACGACTTGGCAGTCTCCGAGGCCACCATCAAAGCACACATGACAGCGATTTTTCGCAAGCTCGGGGTAAAAAATCGTACTCAAGCAGTGATTTTATTGCAGCAATCGAATATCGAACTTTGATACGCTAGCGCCACATCTCGACCTTGGAGCGCCGCTTATGTTAAGTATTCTTGCTACGCAATTCGTGATTTTATGGGCCGTGATCGATCCTATCGGTAGCGTGCCCATCTATCTGTCGCAAACCAGCCACATGACCCCCAAACAAAAGCGCCGCGTGGCAGTGAAAGCGGTAGCGATCGCTTTCGCGATTTTATTGTTCTTCTTAATTGTCGGCCAGATTTTACTCGAAGCCATGCAAATCCCTTTGCCCGCCTTTCAAGCGGCAGGCGGGCTGGTATTGCTGTTATTTTCTTTAACCATGATTTTCGGCGAAGGCAAGCCTAGTCAAGAAGCCAAAATGCTCAGCGAAAACGTGGATAAGGCCGAGATAGCCGCAACTGCGGTGTATCCCTTAGCGGTGCCGTCTATCGCCTCACCCGGCGCGATGATGGCCATTGTCATGCTCACGGATAACAATCGCTATGCCATTGCTGAGCAAGCCATTACAGCCGGAGTGATGTTCTTAGTCTTAGTCGCGACCTTGGTCTTACTCCTCGGGGCCAATGTAATACACAAAGTGATCGGTAATGTCGGCGCCTCGATTGTCAGTCGTGTCATGGGGCTAATCCTCGCCTCCGTCGCCGTTGCTAATTTGCTCGAAGGGATCCAAAAGTTTTATCACCTGACTTAGACCTTTGGCGCAAGTTGTGGCTAGCTCAACCCGAGCTAGCCCAACCTAGCTCACAAAAATCCTGTCTTTTCGCCATATTGGCACGCTTGTGGCTCGACTAAAGTTGCAATGTCGCTTTGCCCATCCACTGCTATCGTCTTTATGTAACATTCCATTAACGTGTTAAACAAGGAGATGGCGATGGCGTTTCAAAGCAAGGAACACGCGAAAGCCTACTGGGAGAGAAACGTAAAACTGATGATCAGCTTGCTGATTGTCTGGTTTGTTGTCTCATTCGGTTTTGGGATCTTATTCGTGGATGCCCTCAACACGATTCAAATCGCAGGCTATAAGTTGGGATTTTGGTTCGCTCAACAAGGGTCAATTTATACCTTCCTTGGCATCATTTTTGTGTATGCCAAACAGATGCGCAAACTCGATCGCGAGTTCGGTGTAGACGACGAGTAAGAGGACACACGCATGGATTTAAGAACCATTACTTACATTGTTGTCGGGTTCACGTTCGCCCTCTATATCGGGATTGCGATCTGGGCTCGAGCAGGGTCAACCAAAGAGTTTTATGTGGCTGGCGGTGGGGTTAACCCCGTTGCAAACGGGATGGCAACCGCTGCCGACTGGATGTCCGCCGCGTCGTTCATTTCCATGGCCGGTTTGATTGCCTTTATGGGGTATGGCGGCTCGGTCTTTTTGATGGGCTGGACCGGTGGCTTTGTGCTGCTCGCCCTACTCCTCGCACCTTACCTGCGTAAATTTGGCAAGTTTACCGTCCCCGAGTTTGTCGGTGAGCGCTTTTATTCGAAAACCGCGCGTATTGTGGCGGTGGTTTGCTTGATTATCGCTTCGGTCACTTATGTTATCGGTCAGATGAAAGGGGTTGGGGTCGCATTTGGACGCTTCTTGGAAGTCGATTACTCCACCGGGCTGTTAATCGGTATGGTGATTGTCTTTATGTATTCCGTGATGGGCGGGATGAAAGGCATTACTTATACCCAAATTGCTCAGTATTGCGTGCTTATTTTGGCGTATACGATCCCTGCTATTTTTATCTCGCTGAAACTCACCGGCAACCCGTTCCCGCAGTTAGGTCTGGGTAGCACCATGGCAGGTACGGATCAGTATTTGCTCGACCGACTCGACCAAGTGGTCACTGAGCTCGGTTTTGTCGAATACACTACCGCGGTGCGTGGCAGTACGCTCAATATGTTTGCCTACACCATGTCACTGATGATCGGTACCGCAGGTCTACCTCACGTGATTATTCGCTTTTTCACCGTCCCTAAGGTGCGCGATGCGCGAACCTCTGCTGGCTGGGCACTCTTTTTTATCGCGATTTTGTATACCTCAGCACCTGCCGTCGCTGCGATGGCTCGCTTAAACTTGATGGATACCGTCAATCTACCTAATGGTGATAATTTGCTGTACGACGAGCGTCCGGACTGGTTTAAAAACTGGGAAACCACTGGCCTGCTCGGTTTTGAAGACAAAAACGGTGACCAGAAAATTCAGTACACCTCTGACCCAGAGACCAATGAGCTGCGTGTTGACCGCGATATCATGGTGCTCGCCAACCCCGAAATTGCCAAGCTGCCTAACTGGGTCATTGCACTAGTGGCTGCCGGTGGTCTTGCTGCGGCACTGTCGACTGCTGCGGGATTGTTGCTTGCGATATCGTCAGCAATATCCCACGACTTAATCAAAGGGGTCGTTAACCCGAATATCAGTGAAAAAGGCGAACTCATGGCGAGCCGGATATCCATGGCATTAGCCATCGCCGGTGCTGGCTATTTGGGACTGAATCCGCCTGGCTTCGCCGCTGGGACAGTGGCACTGGCCTTCGGTCTCGCCGCCTCATCAATCTTCCCAGTCCTGATGATGGGGATCTTTACCAAGACCATCAACAAGGAAGGCGCGATCGCCGGGATGGTTGCAGGGATCAGTGTCACCCTATTCTATGTGTTCCAACACAAAGGGATCCTATTTATCCCTGAATGGACATACCTAGAAAGCCTTGGCAGCAACTGGATCTTGGGGATTGAACCCAATGCCTTTGGTGCCGTCGGTGCAATCTGTAACTTTGTGGTAGCCATCCTCGTTTCTCGCGTGACTAAAGAAACCCCACAAGAGGTACAAGATTTGGTCGAACACGTTCGCATGCCATCGGGCGCAGGCGATGCGCAATCACACTAATACGGTATTAACCTATCAAGCCCCTACGGGGGCTTTTATACTGTTGGTTACTTCCAGCCAAGGAGAGGCCTGATGTCAACGGTCACACGATTATTAACGAACAAGCATGTCGTCATTGCGATGCTGGTTGCACCAGTTTTAGCCATCATCGCCTATTTTGCGGTCGATGCCAGTGTGTCTGAGCCCCCTCAGGCGGCCCAGTCAGGACAAAGTTACCCGCTTGCGGTGCGCTCAAATTGCCGCTACACCAGTGGCTTTTGTCAGCTTGAAAATGGCGATATAAAGCTAAAATTAGAGTCTGACGGCGTGCAGAATGATAGGCTAACACTGCGTTTAGCGAGCGCGTTACCCCTCGAAGGCGCGAGGATCAGCATGGCGCATACAGGCACTGAGCCTCAGCCACAGTCAATGCAAGCAACAGATGAAACAGGCAAGGCTTGGCAGGTGTCGCTTCCCGCTCCCACCGATGCACAAGCGCAAATTCGTCTCGCGGTGAGTGTGGATGGTAGCTACTACTTTGCTGAGGCACCAACCACTTTTATTGAGCATAAAACATTCTACAGCGAGCATCAGAAAGCACAGGACGCGTCCTAGCCTTTGCTACGCATCGCTTCCGATTAAGTAGCCACGAATGGCGTGCAAGATCGTGGCGACTTTATGCTCATAAGCCTGCTCTGTCAGCCAATGGTTCACGTCCGCCCAACCATGACTGTCCAAATGAGCAAGATCGTCGATGTCGATATGTCCATCCACGGGGTTAAACCGACCTTCCACTCGGACCGTGCCAATGTCTGTGTCGAGACGAGAAATACTAAATGGATCCATTACTGTCCTCGTTGTTGTAATAAGGCGCGAAGTTTGAGTGGCTTGACTGGCTTGGAAATGTACGCAAACCCCAGTCCAGTGACCGACTGTTGAATGTCAGCACTGCGATCTGCGCTGATAATCGCGCCACGGAAACAGCGCCCTAAACGCAACTGACATTGTTGTAAGACCTGCAATCCCGTTTGTTGATTAGCTAAATGGTAGTCACTAAGCACAAACTCTGGGTGCCAATCATCATCAATTTGTTGCATCGCACCACTGACATCAGGCGCACAACGCACATCACACCCCCAGCGCGATAACAACTGTGCCATACCGGTAAGAATATCGGTTTCATTATCCACACACAGCACGCGGCATCCTTTTAGCGCACTCGCCGAAACAGCACTGGGTGAACGCGGCTCGGCAGACACCACGGCCTCGGGCGTGCCTTGATCTACCGAGATAGAAAAAACCGTGCCTTTGCCGGGCCAAGAGCGCAACCCAAGCGGCTGCTGCAAGATCTGGCTGATCCCCCTCGCTATCGCAAGTCCCAGCCCTAACCCTTGCTCTGCACCTTGACGGTCAAGGCGAGTAAACTCTTGGAAAATATCTTGCTGACGATCATGCGGGATCCCGTCACCATCATCCCACACTTCAATACGGTATCGGTTTTCTTCGCGACGTACTCCCAATAACACCCGTCCTCTCGGGTTATAGCGAAAGGCATTGGTCAAAAAGTTTTGCAGTACGCGACGGAGCAGTTTTTTATCTGAACGTACCCAGCCTTGGCAGTGTTGTACATCAAAGCGCATGCCTTGTTGGTTGGCCAATACGCCAAACTCTGCTTCTAATGCCGTGAGTACATCATTCAATGCAAAGTGTTCAATCCGCGCTTTCATCTTGCCCGACTCTAATCGCGAGATATCCAGCAAGTCACCAATCAAATCCTCCGCCCCTTCCAGTGCGCTTTCGATGTGGCCAGCAACCCGTTGCGTGTCGGCATTATGGGCAATCTCCGATAGCGAGGAGGCAAATAAGCGTGCCGCATTCAAAGGCTGCATCAAATCGTGACTGACCGCCGCGAGAAAACGGCTTTTCGACTGTGAGGCGGATTCAGCCTTGCGTGTGGCATCAATCAGCCGGCTATTGAGGGATTCAAGCTCACGGGTGCGCTCCGTCACTCGTGCTTCCAAGGTTTCATTGGATTGCTTAAGCGCCGCCTCCGCTTGGCGAAACGCAGTAATATCGGTGAAGGTCATCACGAACCCACCGCCGGGCATGGGGTTACCTTGGAGCTCAATGACCCGTCCATCAGGGTGCACACGTGAGGAGGTATGCGGCTGACGGCGTGTTAAATGATGGACTCGTTTCTCGACATGCTCTTCCGGATCGCCCGGTCCACAGAGTCCGCGTTGGGCATTAAAGCGAATCAAATCAGCCACCGGGCGTCCCACCTGAATCAATCCGGGTGGAAACTGAAACATATCAATATAACGTTGGTTCCACGCCACCAGCCGTAGCTGTTTGTCGACCACCGAGATCCCTTGATTGATATGTTCAATAGCGCCTTGGAGCAAACCGCGAGAGAAATCGAACAACTCAGACGCTTCATCAACAATGGTGGCAATTTCTTCCAATTGCATATTTCGCCCTTGTAAGGCAGACGATAGCACCAACCGCGCAGACGATGCCCCAAACACCCCCGCTAACACGCGTTCAGTATGGCGAATCAAGGGAGAACTCGCCTGCTGTTGCGGGATCAAGTCTTCACCACGTTGATCGGCAAATTGGCTAAATGCCTGACGCATCCGCCGCCGGCCGACAAAACGGGCCGCGAGCATTTCCAGCTCTGCCACCGTGACTCGGCTTTGGTATAGGCGTGCATCTTCACTTTCTGGTAGCGGCATGCCCACAAACGCGGCGGCCTGCAATCGCTCACTCAAAGACGGTCGGGTTAACAGTGACACGGCCACAAAACTGGCAGCGTTCATTAACACACTAAATGCCAAGCCCCAATCAATGGGATCTAGCGTTGCGATAGGCGCAATCGCCGGTGGTGTGATCACCCAAATCAACAGGTTGCTCTGCCCATCGCCGGCAAGCATGCCGGTTTGCGTCATCATGGTGATCAGCCACAAGCTAAATCCTACCGCCAAGCCCGCATACACGCCTTTCTTATTACCTTGGCGCCAATACAAGGCACCAATCATCGCGGGAGCAAACTGCGCAATGGCCGCAAAAGAGAGAAAGCCAATTTCTGATAATGTTGGCACCGTTAAAATCAGGTGGTAAAAGCCCCAAGCGGCAATAAGAATCAGGAAAATTAAGGCGCGACGGACGTTGAGCAAAAGGCCAGAGAACTGCGTGAAGTTACGCGACGTCATCTTCATCCGCCGCAGCAAAAGGGGTAATACCAGATCATTCGAAACCATAATAGCCAGCGCAATGGTCGAGACAATGACCATACCACTCGCCGCTGATGCGCCCCCCATGAAAGCCAATAACGCCATGCCTTCGGCACCCACCGATAAGGGCAAACGAATCACATACGTATCCGCAGGGGCATCCGGGATCAACATCTGTCCGGCGTACGCGAGCGGCAAAACGAATACCAACATCAGCAACAAATAGGTCGGAAACACTTTTCGGGCAGTATTGAGGTCGCTGGCACGGGTATTCTCCACCACCATGGTATGAAACTGACGCGGCAAACAAATAATGGCTGCGGCCGTTAGAAAGGTGTGAATGATTAAATTGCCTATATGCGGCCGCCCGATCACGCCAGACTCTTCAAGGCTCATGGGCAAGCTCGGCGCTTGAAACAAGAGCACCACCACAAACACGCCAATACCCAAAAACGCGACCAGTTTGATCACCGATTCAAACGCAATCGCCATCATCATACCGCGATGGTGCTCGGTGCTATCGATATGCCGTGTGCCGAATAACACGGTGAACATCGCGAGCGAGATGCATACCAACCATGCTATTTGGGGCTGCTCTAAGCCAATGCTGGCTCCGAGCTCAGGCGAAAGCACATCTAACCCCATGGCGATACCGCGTAGCTGCAGCGCGATGTAAGGCAGAACACCGATGACTGCAATCAAAGTGACGGCTACCGCCAATCCTTGTGATTTGCCATAACGTGCCGCGATAAAGTCGGCAATCGAAGTGATGTGCTCTCGTTTGGCAATTAAGATCATGCGGGCGAGAAAGCGCCATCCCAGCGTGAACACTAAAATGGGCGCTAAATAGATAGGTAAAAACGACCACGGCGAGCTAGAGGCTTGACCGACCGTACCGAAGAAAGTCCACGAGGTACAATAGACCGCGATAGAAAGGCTATAGATCCAAGGGCGCCACGTTCGTAGCCAACGCGGGCGACTGTCGCCATACCATGCGATGGCAAACAGCGTCCCCATGTACAATAGTGAAACCGAGACAATTACCCAGCCTTGTGTCATGACTCCCTTCCTGACCCCTGCGTATTTTTCGTCCGCCTAGAAGGGTGTAACACGCGACAGACACCGGCTCAATCTTCCTATCTCGGCTTTGTGGACCTCGTGGCTAACTTTGCTGCAAGCGGGCCTTTCTTGCTTGTTGGTACTGAGGTTCATGCAAAGGCAGTAACAGCGCCGGCAGTGCCAGCAACGCCATCGCATAGAAGGTCCACGCTGGAGAAAAGTCATACACCCAACCGCTAGCTGCCGTCAGCGCCGCAACCACCGCGCCCATGGGGAGGGCGTTATAGGCGGCTTGTACCGCGACAAGGCGCGTCCCACATTCGCGCTGAATGTATTGCATGGCACCCAAATGGGCGGCGGCAAAGGTGATCCCGTGGAGCAGTTGTACCATTATCACTGGCGCCAAGGCTGTCGTCGAGCCAGTGATCCCCCATCGAACTAACACGCCGAGCGCGGCAAGACGGAACAAGGCTTTGGCAGACCACCCACCAAAAAGACGTGCGCCCAGCGCAAAAACCGCCACTTCCGAGACCACACCCAGACTCCACAAATAGCCCACGATGCTCTCGCTGTAACCGGCATGCTTCCAATAGATAGCGCTAAAACTGTAATACGCGGCATGACTGCCTTGTAGCAAGGAGGCGATCAGCAGGAATACCACGATGTGAGGGTCACGAAAAAGTTGGCGCATCGACACCTTACTGTGGGCCGCGTCATGCTCACTTTCCGGCATCACTGTCGGCCGACGTAAGGTTAACAGCAAGCAAGCCGACAAGCCTCCAATCGCAACCCAAGGGATGATCGCGGCGGTTTCCTCGGTCACCAGCCATCCCGTCAAACTTGATCCGACAATAAAAGCAATCGATCCCCACAAGCGTGTTCGACCATAGTCGATAATCTGATGGCGCGCATAATAGTTCGCTAACGCGTCGGACAAAGGCACCGATGGCCCAATCGCCAGATTAAAGAGCACAGTCACCAACGCGAGCCACGCAATGTTCGCTCCCATCACAGGATGCAACGCACAGGTCAACAACGCCATTAAGGTTAAGCCACGCAGTGCAGGCAGTAACGACTCCACCCGCTGCACTTTGGGAGTAAACACTAAGTTGGCCACACAACGGGTCGCAAAGCCCAAGCCAATCAGCGTACCAATCACCCCGGCATGCAACCCCATGTAATCAAACCAAACCGCCCAAAACGGCAAGTAGACACCGTAAGAGAAAAAGAAACCGCCAAAGTACTCTGACAGCCAACGAAAAGGAGAACAGTGGGACAAGCTCATTTCATTACTTCACATCAAGATAGATTCGCGGCTAAGTGTCTCAACTCTTTGACATGAAAAAAAGCCCTACTCAGTGAATATCCTCATCACTTCGTTGATCTCCGCCTAGGTTTCGTCGCAACTGGCTAGACTAAAGTCGGCTAGCCGGAACAGATAACGTGCGACACACTAGAAATATTATTGTGGGGAGTGCGATTATGCCTGAACCGTTTGACACCTCTCATGCACCGTTTGATTGCCTGACGGCGTCCCAAGTCAAGCAATGCCGCCAAGCCATAGACGTTGCCTACTTCCGACGTGGTGATACCCTGCTCGCCGCCGGTGATAGTGGCGATCAGCTCTTTATCATTATCAAAGGCAGTGTGGAAGAGGTGTCGGAAGACGGCAAAGAAACCTTTTCGCACTACACCACGGATGATCTATTTGATGTCCCAGCGATATTAAACGGTACCGCCAAGCACCAATATCGCGCCCTAGAAGACACCTTATGTCACTTACTGCCTGCCGACGTGTTCCTCGCCATTTATCATACCAATCAAGATTTTAGTGCTTACTTTGATACTAACTTGCAGCGTCGTCAGCAGTTAATCGCACAGGCTCGCCAGCAACAGAACTTAGCCGAGTTCATGCTCACTCGCATTGACGACACCAATATTCAACCGGCGCTGCGTGTGACCCCCGATGTTCCTCTTAGGGACGCCACCGCAAAAATGAAAGCACAACGCTGTGATTGTGCCTTGGTCGATTACGAGGACGGAAGTTGCGGCATTATTACCCGCACCAATCTGCTGCATGCCTTGGTGCTCGACGGCCATGATCAATCGGTCCCAGTGGGAAATATCGCTACCCGCCCTGTGATCAGTGTCGAGCGAGGTGACTTTCTCTTTCATGCCATGATCACCATGACGCGTCAGCGAGTGAAGCGTGTCCGTGTCGTCGATGATCAGGAACAGACCGTCGGCACGCTCGACCTGCCGCAAGTGTTGAGCTTATTCTCCACCCATTCTCATGTGCTCAACTTACGCATTGCGCGCGCACAAACCGTCGATGAACTGGTGTTAGCGGCAAATAGCCAAAGCAAATTGGTTCATACCCTGTTTAACAACGGTATCCACACCCGCTTTGTGATGAAGCTCATCGCGACCGTGAATGAACAAATCATGGAAAAAGCGTTTCGCCTCATCGTGCCCGAGCCCTATCAGCAGCAATGCTGTTTGGTGGTGATGGGCTCGGAAGGACGCAGCGAGCAAGTACTTAAAACCGATCAAGATAACGCACTCATTTTGGCCGATGATCTCACTTGGCCCGAGTGCCAAACCGTGATGGAGGCCTTTTCACATACCTTAAATCTACTCGGCTATCCGCCCTGCCCTGGGCAGGTGATGGTCAGCAATCCCAAGTGGGTGAAAAGCGCGTCTCAATGGCAACAAACCATTCGGAACTTAGCGCAAAGTGCTAATCATCAAAGCGTGATGGATTTAGCCATTCTCGCCGATGCGCATCCTGTTGCGGGCGACAGCCAGCTTATCGACGCGATTCAAACGCCACTTAAAGCCTCGCTCACCGATAATATGCTGACCTTAAATACCTTTGTGCGCCCGGCATTAGCGTTCAAAGTCCCTTTGACGGTGTTTGGCTCATTAAAGAGTGGTAAAGAAGGGCTCGACATCAAAAAAGGCGGCATCTTTCCGATTGTGCACGGCATTCGCACCATGAGCCTAGAAAAAGGGGTCAGCGAAACCAATACCTTTGAGCGGATTGAGAGGCTGGCTAACATAGGGACACTGGCCGAAGAAACGGCAGAGAACCTCGCCGAGGCGCTGAAGCTATTTATCCGACTGCGGTTACGCCAACAATTAAGTGGTGAGCAACAGAGTAACTATATCGATGTCTCTGCGCTTCCTTCCAGCGAGCGAGATCTTTTACGCCACGGCCTCCACGTGGTAAAAAAATTCAAAGAATCCCTCGCCTACCACTACCATGTGAGGGACTAGAGTGAACTGGTTGTCACGTCAATGGTACCGCTACCGATTGCGGGCATCGTCCTACCGCGCGCTCTTCTTACCCTCGGATCGCAGCACAGTGATCTCGCTCGACTGCGAAACCACCAGCTTAGATCCAGAGCGTGCAGAACTCGTTACTATCGCCGCCACTCCAATTCAAGGGAATCGAATACTCACCAGCCAAGCGCTCACCTTGACCTTAGTGGCGCCAAAAAGCTTGAACGCTGGCTCGGTCCGTATTCATCAGTTGCGCCATCAAGATCTTGAACAGGGTGTTAGCGCTGAGCAAGCCATGACGACGTTAATCGCCTTCATCCATAACCATCCTTTGGTTGGCTATCACATTCGCTACGACAAAACGATCTTAGATCGCTACGCACGGCGTTTTTTAGGCTTTCCGTTACCCAATCCCGTGATCGAGGTTAGCGATATTTATCAACGTCAATTAGAGCGTTTACTGCCCAATGCCTACCATGACATCAGTATGGAAGCGATCAGTCGCCATTTAGACCTCCCTTTGCCCGCCCGTCATGATGCACTGGACGACACCATCGCCGCCGCTTTGATTTACGTGCGTTTGCAATATGGCGACATGCCTATGCTACGTTCGCAATAGCCAACAGCGATCCTGCCTTACGACACGTATTGCACAAAAAGTGAGATCAATCCCCCAATCTATGGTCCAACAAGCGCACAAACCACTTATAAATCAATGGCCTCATCCTAAAGTCTAATTGCCGGATCCCACGAACTATCACACCTTTAAGAGCATGGTTTTCATTTGCCAGGCAGCGGTACAGCCTGACATCTCACGACATGGAAGCGCCGCATGAGATTACGCGGACACGAGGAGAAACAGGATGAGCGATAGTCACGTATACCCCGTCATGCCTTCAATTGCACAAAAGGCACACGCGGATGAAGCCACCTACCAAGCGCTTTATCAGCAATCAGTGACCGACCCCGAAGGCTTTTGGCGCGAACACGGGCAAATTCTTGATTGGATCAAACCCTATACCAAGGTGAAACATACCTCTTTCGATACCGGCCACGTCGATATTCGTTGGTTTGAAGATGGTACCTTGAATGTGGCCGCCAACTGTATCGATCGTCATCTGCAAGACAAAGGCGATCAGGTTGCCTTAATTTGGGAAGGAGACGATCCAAAGGACGATGCCACGCTGACCTACAAGCAGCTCCACCAACAGGTGTGCCAATTTGCTAATGCGCTTAAAGACAATGGGGTCAAAAAAGGCGATGTAGTCTGTCTTTATATGCCGATGGTCATGGAAGCCGCGGTCGCGATGCTCGCTTGTGCCCGTATTGGCGCCGTGCACACAGTGGTATTTGGCGGTTTCTCACCTGAAGCGCTGGCGGGACGTATTATCGACTCCAACGCTAAAGTCGTGGTTACCGCGGATGAAGGCGTTCGTGGCGGCCGTGCAGTACCATTGAAAAAGAACGTCGATGAAGCCCTTGCCAACAGCAAAGTCACGTCAGTCAATAACGTGCTGGTTTTCAAACGCACAGGGGGACAAGTTGATTGGCACGAAGGTCGCGACGTGTGGTGGCATGAAGCCACCGCAAACGCATCAACCGATTGCCCTCCCGAAGAAATGAATGCCGAAGACCCTTTATTTATCCTCTATACATCTGGCTCAACCGGGACGCCAAAAGGGGTACTGCATACCACAGGCGGCTACCTCGTGTATGCCGCGATGACCTTCAAATACGTTTTTGATTATCAAGACGGCGAGGTGTTCTGGTGTACCGCCGATGTGGGTTGGATCACCGGCCACAGCTATCTCATTTATGGCCCGCTAGCTAATGGCGCGAAGACGATTTTATTTGAAGGCGTGCCCACCTACCCATCCACTGCACGTATGAGCGAAGTGGTTGATAAACACCAAGTGAATATTTTATACACCGCACCGACCGCCATCCGCGCGTTGATGGCCAAAGGCAATGAAGCCGTTGAGGGAACGACACGTAGCTCGCTGCGCATTATGGGCTCGGTGGGTGAACCCATTAACCCGGAAGCCTGGGAATGGTACTACACCACCATTGGCAATCGGCAAAGCCCGATTGTGGATACGTGGTGGCAAACAGAAACCGGCGGCATATTGATCACCCCCTTGCCCGGCGCGACCGCCCTCAAACCCGGTTCTGCCACCCGACCCTTCTTTGGCGTACAACCTGCGTTGGTTGATAACGTCGGCAACATTGTCGACGGTGCGGCTGAAGGGAATTTGGTGATGTTGGACTCGTGGCCGGGACAAATGCGTACCGTGTTTGGCGACCACGACCGCTTTGAGCAAACGTATTTCTCAACCTTCAAGGGCATGTACTTTACCGGTGACGGCGCGCGTCGCGATGAAGACGGCTACTACTGGATTACAGGTCGTGTCGATGATGTCCTTAACGTATCCGGACACCGAATGGGGACAGCAGAAATTGAATCCGCGTTAGTGGCCTTTGATAAAATTGCCGAAGCCGCCATCGTGGGTGTGCCACACGACATCAAAGGCCAAGCGATTTATGCCTACATCACTCTGAACGCCGGTGAGGTGCCCAGCGCCGAGCTACATAAAGAAGTGAAAGAGTGGGTACGCAAAGAGATTGGCCCTATTGCGACGCCCGATTTTATCCATTGGACCGACGCCTTACCCAAAACGCGTTCCGGAAAAATCATGCGCCGTATTCTGCGCAAAATCGCCACCGGTGATACCGGTAGCCTTGGCGACACCTCAACGCTGGCCGATCCGAGTGTGGTCGATAAGCTCATTGCCGAGAAAGAAAACGTGGTGTAGCGCAACGACACGATTGCTTAGCAACCTTTGCCGCCTACGGGCGGCTTTTTTTGTTTTTATGATCTGTACCACTGAACTGTCTGGGCACACACCACTCCTATCCTTATTGTCGATAAAAAACACACAACCTTGACAGTGCAGCAATCGACAATCGCGACAGTTTTTGCTACACCATAAAGGGAAAGTGTGCTGATTAGACCAGTATTTTGCTGCGATTTGCGGTGAATTCTCTATAATTGAGCCCACTAAGGACAAATCGGCGTGCTTGAAGCCCATTCAGCATGCCATCAGGCTGGAATCCACAAAATGCTGCACATTGACAGCAAATAGGAGAAGTAAGCGTCAAGATGTCTACAAATAACCGTGTTTTAGTCTTAAATGGCCCAAACCTCAATTTGCTAGGCCAACGTGAACCCGATCATTACGGTAGCCAAACGCTCGATCAAATTGTCGCCGCGTTGCATGCCCAAGCGGCAACCTTAGGGCTTCACCTTGAGCACTTACAATCCAACAGTGAAGCCAACCTGATTGATGCCATTCACCAAGCCATGGGTGAGGTGGATTTTATCATTATCAATCCTGCCGCTTTTACGCACACCTCCGTCGCCCTGCGCGACGCGTTGCTCGGTGTTGGGATCCCGTTTATCGAGGTGCACCTTTCCAATGTGCATGCTCGAGAACCCTTCCGTCATCATTCCTACCTCTCTGACAAGGCTGTCGGTGTAATTTGTGGGTTGGGAGCAGATGGCTACGAATTCGCATTAACGGCAGCTGCGCGCCATTTGGCGTTTGCAGCTCAGTAAAACAAACACAAGAAGAGACGACACCATGGATATCCGTAAAATCAAAAAATTGATCGAACTGGTTGAAGAGTCAGGCATTGCTGAGCTCGAAATTTCTGAGGGCGAAGAGTCGGTACGTATCAGCCGTTCATCACCTGCCGCGCCTCAGTTTGCTGCACCACAGTATGCCATGCCAGCCCCTGCGCCTGCCGCTCCAGCAGCAACGGCCGCAGAAGCGCCAGCCGCAGCGCCGGCAAGCGCACCAGAGCCGACGGGTCACCAAGTTCTTTCGCCAATGGTGGGTACTTTCTATCGCGCGCCAAGCCCAGATGCAGCACCGTTTGTTGAAGTTGGCAGCCAAGTCAATGCAGGTGATGCCTTGTGTATCGTTGAAGCAATGAAGATGATGAACCAGATCCAAGCAGATAAGAGCGGTGTGGTAAAAGCGATTCTGTGTGAAGACGGCCAGCCAGTTGAGTTCGACGAACCACTCGTAATCATCGAATAAGCGAGGGCCGTATGTTAGATAAAATTGTTATCGCCAACCGCGGTGAAATCGCGCTGCGGATCTTGCGTGCTTGTAAAGAACTCGGCATTAAAACGGTGGCGGTACACTCCACTGCAGACCGCGATTTAAAGCACGTCCTGTTAGCGGATGAAACGGTTTGTATCGGCCCAGCGCCGAGCAACCAAAGCTACCTAAATATTCCTCGTATCATCAGCGCCGCTGAAATCACCGGCGCGGTGGCGATTCACCCAGGTTATGGCTTCTTGTCGGAAAACGCCGATTTTGCTGAGCAAGTAGAGCGCTCTGGCTTTGTCTTTGTCGGCCCCAAAGCCGACACTATTCGTCTGATGGGTGACAAGGTCTCTGCAATCGAAGCGATGAAAAAAGCAGGCGTCCCTTGTGTCCCTGGCTCTGACGGCCCATTGGGTAGCGATCAGGAAAAGAACAAAACCATCGCCAAACGTATTGGCTACCCGGTGATCATCAAAGCGTCAGGCGGCGGCGGTGGCCGTGGTATGCGTGTGGTTCGCTCTGAAGCCGAACTGGTGGATGCCATTGCGATGACCCGCGCCGAAGCAAAAGCCGCGTTTAGCAACGACATGGTGTACATGGAGAAATTCCTTGAGAACCCACGCCACGTCGAAGTGCAAGTCTTGGCGGACGGCCAAGGTGGTGCCATTCATCTCGGTGAGCGTGATTGCTCGATGCAACGCCGTCACCAAAAGGTGGTTGAAGAAGCGCCAGCGCCGGGTATTACCGCTGAAATGCGTAAGTTTATCGGCGAGCGTTGCTGCCGTGCCTGTATCGAAATCGGTTATCGCGGCGCAGGTACCTTTGAATTCTTGTACGAAAACGGCGAGTTCTTCTTTATCGAGATGAACACCCGTATCCAAGTTGAACACCCTGTCACCGAAATGGTTACCGGTGTGGATCTGGTCAAAGAGCAACTGCGCATTGCAGCGGGTCAGCCTCTGTCGTTTACCCAAGATGACATTCGTATTCGCGGCCATGCCGTCGAATGTCGTATTAATGCCGAAGACCCAGAGCGCTTTATTCCGAGCCCGGGTAAAATCGAGCGTTTCCACTCACCAGGCGGTATGGGTGTGCGTTGGGAGTCACATGTTTATGCGGGCTACCGTGTTCCCCCTCACTATGACTCCATGATTGGTAAGCTGATTTGTTACGGTGAGAATCGCGACGTTGCTATTGCTCGTATGCGCAATGCGCTGGCCGAAACCGTGATTGATGGCATTAAAACCAATATCCCGCTGCAAATCGATATTATGAACGATGAGCACTTCCAACACGGTGGGGCCAACATTCACTATCTCGAGAAGAAACTCGGATTGTCATAAATAAGACATTGCATTGAAAAAGCCGCCGTTGAACCGGCGGCTTTTTCATGCTTTTACTTCATCTCGCGTTCTAACGCTTCAATTCCCGCCACCACTTGCTTAGAAAGCGGTTCAATCTGTAAGTATTTCTTTTCCGCACCCGCGCGATCGCCCTTCTCATCAAGTTCAATAATCGATTTTATCGTGCGATGCAACTCAGCATGTGGTTTCTCGAGTGCACGATAGCTATTGAGTTGGCCATACTGCGCTTTACCTTCCCCGTAGTACCACTGTCCGAGTGCACACTTGTGATGCGAGCAAGCAACCTCACGATTCATGGCACCACTGTCACCACTTAAGAAGTCTCTTACTTTAGTTTTCCAAGCCAAATGGGCATTTTTAATCGCACTAAAGTCATGTGCTTTCGACGACTGTCCACTGACGGTAAAATCACTCAATGTGTTACTTAAGCTATGAGATTGTTCCGTCAATTGACGAGCAATGTATGACGTCTCTGTTGCTTCACTGCTGGCGCTTTGGCTTTGAGTGTGAATTCTTTCCACCGCTTCGCTCATCTCTTTCGTCACACTGGCTTGCTGATCTGCCGCCGCCGCGACCTGAATGCCCATTTGTTTGACATCATTAACTTTATCCAATATGTCATTGAGTACCTGGTTCGACTCGGTCACATACGTGAGTGTTTGTTGTGCTGTTTGATTATTGCTCACAATCCGCTCTGAGGACTGACGAATACCCGATTGCAACCCCTCAAGCATCTCTCGGATGTCACCCGTTGCTTGCTGTGTGCGCTGAGCTAAGCCGCGTACTTCATCGGCCACCACGGCAAATCCGCGTCCTTGTTCGCCCGCTCGGGCGGCTTCAATAGCAGCATTAAGGGCCAGCAAATTAGTTTGCTCGGCAATATCACTGATGGTCTCTGTCACGGTCGTAATCTTTTGGCTCTCATCCGCGCTCTTTTGGATCTGCTCGATGGTCGCTTCCAGTTCGCTGATAAAGGTTTCCATACTCGTCGTCGCTTGGGTAACGACGCCCGCGCCCTCATTCACCCGCTCTTGCGTTTGTTCAATTGTTTCCGCCGTACGATTCATATTCTGCGCAACTTCATCAACGGTGGAAGTCATTTGTGACATAGCACTGGCCACTTGTGTCGTCTGTGATACCTGCGCCTCCATCGTATGTTGCACGCCATGCCCTTTATCCGATAATGTGTCAGCCTGAGCGATAAGCGAGTGGGTGTTCTCAATCACTTGACCAATAATCGCACCAAAGCGTGCTTTTACCATTTTAAAATTATCCGCCAGCTGGCCCATTTCGTCATATCTAACCGGCTCATTGGCATTTTCAAGGTTTCCAGAGGCTAAGTTATTTAAGGCCTCACTGGTCATTTTGATGGCTGCAATTACACGGTTTTGTACCACCCACGAGCTCACTACTGACAGAGCGACCATAGTGCCGAGCAGTCCCATGACGATATAGTTTTCTTGGGAATACGCCATATAACCACCAACCAAGCCAAGCATGCACATCACTATCAAAACGGCGTGAAAAAAGTGGCGAAGTTGGATGCGCTGAGTAACTGATGGCTTCGGTAATTCTAGCGATGGATTCTGCCGCATTTTTTGATACAAACTCTCAGCCTGTTCAATCTCTTCGCGGCTTGGCTCACTGCGCACAGATTGAAACCCAACCATATTGCCGTTTTTAATCACAGGCGAAACAAAAGCTTGTACCCAATAATGATCGCCATTTTTACAGCGGTTTTTCACCATACCACGCCAGTTTTTGCCCGCTTTAATGGTTTTCCACATATCAGCAAACGCGGCTGGCGGCATGTCTTTGTGGCGAACCAGATTGTGATCACTGCCCATTAATTCATCACGCGTAAAGCCACTGATAGAAACAAACGCGTCATTGACGTATTGGATTTTGCCGCGTAAATCGGTGCGCGACACAAGCTCCCCGCGCCCCTCAAACCGCACTTCTTTTTGTGTAACTGCTCCATTATCCCGCATGGTGATCCTCTCCTCGCTGATGCTAATGACGTTTACACTGACTAAACTGTTCAATTTTTGTGCCGATATGTTTTAAGTCTATATGATCAAACCTTTGCGTATTTTTTAACTACGCAAAGTTGCCAATTTGCGCACGAGAACTAAGTTAAAAGCAAAATGCAAATCGAATTGCGAAGCGGAGAACATAAGCGGTTTGGGTGCCAGTCTGATAAAATGGGGAGATATTTTCCGACACGAGATTCACCATGCCTTGGATCCAATTAAAACTAAATGCAACTGCTGAAAATGCAGAAGCCATTGGCGACCTACTAATGGAAGAAGCGGGCGCCCTTTCCGTCACCTTTTTAGATGCCAAAGACACGCCTGTTTTTGAACCTTTGCCTGGTGAAACCCGTCTGTGGGGCGAAACCGACATCATGGCGTTATACGACGCCCAAGCGGACATGTCGACCGTGTTGGCAGTGTTAAACGCAAGCCCATTGTTGGCGGACAACTTTGCCCACAAGGTCGAACAGCTTGAGGATAAAGACTGGGAACGCGCTTGGATGGATAACTTCAAGCCAATGCAGTTTGGTGAGCGCTTATGGATCTGCCCAACTTGGTGTGAAGTCCCTGATGATAATGCCGTCAACGTGATGCTCGATCCGGGCCTCGCCTTTGGCACAGGATCACACCCGACCACCGCGCTTTGCCTCGAGTGGCTCGACGGACTCGACCTCAGCGGTAAAACGGTAATCGACTTCGGTTGTGGCTCTGGGATCCTTGCGATTGCCGCCATCAAACTCGGTGCCGAGCGTGTGATTGGCATTGATATCGATCCTCAAGCACTACTGGCGTCCAAAGATAACGCAGAGCGCAACGGTGTCGCCGACCAACTGCACTTGTATTTGCCTAAAGACCAACCGGCCGATCTCCAAGCCGATGTGGTGGTGGCCAATATTCTGGCCGGTCCACTCCGTGAGCTGTCTGGCGTGATCAAAGGACTCATCAAACCCGGCGGCCAATTAGCGATGTCTGGTGTCCTCGATACCCAAGCAGAAGACGTCGCCAATCACTACCGCGACAGCCTCACTATCGACCCGATCGTAGAACGTGAAGAGTGGTGCCGAATTAGCGGTCAGTTACCCGCTTAATCGTTCACATCGTCGTACAAACGGCTTACCGTACCCTTAACAAGGTCGGTAAGTCATTGTTGACGTGCTACTCGAAATGCTTGATTAATCAGCGAAACGCGACTGATACAAAAAGTGCTGTAAAAATCAAGCCATCAATGCTCAAATATTGTCCTTTTCAGACGCGTCAAAAATGCGTAAAATGCGCGCCCTTGCTGACTCAGAGCGGCTGACAGAGGATTTAGAGCTTTTGCGTATCGGACCTTATAACCTGGATGTCCCGTTGATCGTTGCCCCAATGGCAGGTGTCACGGACCGACCTTTTCGTGAGTTATGTCTTGCGCACGGCGCAGGCATGGCTGTCAGTGAAATGATGTCGTCTAATCCAGCCTTATGGCGAACGAACAAATCGCAAAAGCGCATGGTTCATATTGACGAGTCTGGCCTTCGTTCGGTTCAGATCGCCGGTGCCGAGCCAGAGCTAATGGCCGAGGCGGCCCGCTTTTGTGTCGAAAACGGGGCACAAGTGATCGACATCAACATGGGTTGCCCAGTGAAAAAGGTCAATAAGAAGTTAGCCGGCTCTGCCTTGCTAACGCGACCGGACCTCATTGAGCAAATCCTCAAAGCCACGGTAAACGCGGTGGATGTGCCGGTGACATTGAAAACCCGTACAGGTTGGGACCCGGACAATAAGAACTGTGTAGAGATCGCCCGGATGGCGGAAGATTGTGGTATCCAAGCCCTTGCCCTGCATGGCCGCACGCGCGCCTGCATGTACAAAGGGGAAGCGGAGTACGACAGCATTAAAGCAGCCAAAGCGGCTGTGTCGATCCCGGTGATAGCCAATGGCGACATTGATTCTCCGGAAAAAGCACGTTATGTGCTGGATTACACAGGTGCTGATGCATTAATGATTGGTCGTCCTGCTCAAGGACGCCCGTGGATTTTTCGCGAAATCCACCACTATCTCACCACTGGTGAGTACCTGCCTGCCCCTTCACTAGAAGAGGTTAGGACGATTTTGTTGGGTCATGTTCAAGAGCTTCATCACTTTTATGGGGAGCTCAAAGGATTACGTATCGCCCGTAAGCACGTGGGTTGGTACCTGAAAGAGCATGATCAAATTGGCGATTTTCGCCGAACCTTCAACGCAATCGAAGATGCACAACAGCAGATCGATGCGCTGCAAGGCTACTTCGACAACGTTGCATAAATACGAGAAGAGCTGACAGAATATGTTCGAACAAAACCTGACTTCCGAAGCATTGACAGTAACGACTGTAACTTCACAAGATCAAATTACGCAAAAGCCACTTCGTGACTCTGTAAAAGCATCCCTGAAGAACTACCTAGCGCAATTGAATGGCCAGGAAGTCAACGATCTGTATGAGCTTGTCCTCGCAGAAGTTGAGCAGCCACTGCTGGATACCATCATGCAATACACCCGCGGTAACCAAACCCGCGCAGCCACCATGATGGGCATCAACCGCGGTACATTGCGTAAGAAACTGAAAAAATACGGCATGAACTAATCAATCATTGGTTTGGCTGTTATAAAACGGGCTAGCCGTCAATCGGTTGGCCCGTTTTTGTTTTCTCTGATGGTGCAACGCACCTTCCCTTAACAGCATGAGTTGGAATCTTCGCTGTCCGCTAGGGTTTCTAATATTGAGCAATGGGTCGCGTCATCGTCGTCCATACCGCAGCAGGCGGCATTTAAGCGTGTCAGTGCATGCTTGACCCGCTCAAGCGCGGCTATCTTCTCTGAGACCTCATTCAGGCGCCGCTGGGTGATCCCTTTGACTTCTGCACAGGTGTGTAACGTCGCTTCTTCGCGAATGTCAGACAGCTCGTGAATTTCATCAAGCGATAACCCCATTTCTTTGCCGCGCAAAATGAACATTACTTGGCTAATGGCATCATCGGCATAAAGCCGGTATCCACCTTCTGTGCGCGCACTCGGTGCTAGCAAGCCTGATTTTTCATAAAAACGCAGCGTATCGGTGGAGACACCACAGTGCTTGGCAAGCTCACCGATTTGCAGCAACTTGGTCATCACCGCTCCTTTTCATGTTGGATGAACCCTCTTTTTGTAGCAAAGGCGGGCTCTTATGACCAGCGTTGCATGAAGGCGAGCAACGACAGACGGACAAAAACAATAAAAATGTCGCCATCAGCAAATAGCAATCGATTGCGCAAACAAAATCAGATAGAATGTCGCCGCTTTGACAATTGGCGGTTTAATAAAGCTTATCCGTGTTGATAGACACGATGGGCTTTGATAAGCATTCAATCTGTCAGTGAAGAGAACTAAGCCATGGAAAATCTGCGTCCTATTCGTCGCGCGTTACTCAGCGTGTCTGATAAAACCGGTGTGGTCGAGTTTGCCCAAGCACTCGCCCAACGCGGTGTCGAACTGCTATCGACCGGCGGTACTGCCCGTTTACTCGCAGAAAACGGCCTCGCGGTCACCGAAGTCTCCGAGCATACCGGCTTCCCAGAAATGATGGATGGCCGCGTGAAAACCCTCCACCCGAAAATTCACGGCGGCATTTTGGGCCGACGCGGTCAAGACGATGCGGTGATGGAACAGCATCAAATCGCACCGATTGATATGGTGGTGGTGAATCTCTACCCGTTCGCACAAACCGTTGCCAACCCAGATTGCACACGTGAGCAAGCCATCGAGAATATCGATATCGGCGGCCCAACCATGGTGCGCTCAGCGGCGAAAAACCATGCCGACGTCACCATTGTGGTGAACAGCCAAGACTATGATCGCGTGCTTACCGAGATGGATCAGCATCAGCACTCTTTGACACATGCCACGCGCTTTGATTTAGCCATTGCCGCGTTTGAGCACACCGCAGCCTACGATGCCATGATTGCGAATTACTTTGGCACCCAAGTGCCTGCCTATCATCAGGCAGAAGAGAGCCAAGACTCGCCATTCCCACGCACCCTGACCCAACATTGGGTTAAAAAGCAAGACATGCGCTACGGCGAAAACAGCCACCAGGCGGGTGCGTTTTATACCGAAGTCCAACCGCAAGAAGCCTCGGTGGCAACGGCGACCCAACTACAGGGCAAAGCGCTGTCTTATAACAATATCGCTGACACCGATGCGGCATTAGAGTGCGTAAAAGAGTTTGAACAGCCTGCCTGTGTGATTGTAAAGCACGCCAACCCCTGTGGCGTTGCCATTGGCGAAGACTTACTCAGCGCCTATCAACGTGCTTATCAGACCGATCCGACCTCAGCATTTGGTGGCATTATTGCCTTTAACCGTGAGTTGGACGGCGACACGGCACACGCCATTGTTGAACGTCAATTTGTTGAAGTGATCATCGCACCTCGTGTCAGTGAGGCCGCCAAAGCAGCGGTTGCAGCAAAGAAAAACGTCCGTCTTCTCGAGTGTGGCCAATGGCAAGCGCGCACCACAGGGTGGGATAGCAAGCGCGTCAATGGCGGCTTGTTAGTCCAAGCACGCGACCAAGGTATGGTCGGTTTAGACGATTTGCGTATTGTCACTGAGCGTCAGCCCACAGACAAAGAGCTAAGCGATGCGCTATTTTGCTGGAAAGTGGCAAAATACGTGAAATCAAACGCGATTGTGTATGCCAAAGACAGCATGACCATCGGCGTGGGCGCCGGCCAAATGAGCCGCGTCTACTCGGCGAAAATAGCCGGCATTAAAGCGGCCGATGAGCAGCTCGAAGTGGCCGGTAGCGTGATGGCCTCCGATGCCTTCTTCCCTTTCCGTGACGGCATTGATGCCGCAGCAAAAGCTGGGATCACCTGCGTGATCCAACCGGGCGGTTCGATGCGTGATGACGAAGTGATTGCTGCCGCCAATGAGCATGGCATGGCGATGGTCTTTACCGGTATGCGCCATTTCCGCCACTAAGTGGGCGATGAAGGAGAACACATGAAGGTATTAGTTATTGGTGGCGGTGGCCGCGAACATGCGCTGGCGTGGAAAGCCGCCCAGTCATCCAACGTTGATCTCGTGTATTGCGCGCCGGGAAACGCCGGCACCGCGCATGAAACCAAGTTGAGTAATATTGCGATCGCGGCTGATGACGTTGAAGGGTTACTGGCCTTTGCCCGAGAGCAACAAATTGATTTGACCATCGTGGGCCCTGAAGCCCCCTTGGTGTTAGGCGTGGTCGATGCCTTCCGTGAGCACGGCTTGGCCATCTTTGGTCCTACTCAAGCGGCAGCGCAACTTGAGGGCTCGAAAGCCTTCAGTAAAGACTTTTTAGCGCGTCACGGTATTCCCACCGCTGACTACCAAACTTTTTCGACGGTAGAGCCCGCGCTAGCCTACATCGCCGAAAAAGGTGCGCCCATTGTGGTCAAAGCCGATGGTCTTGCCGCCGGTAAAGGGGTCATTGTGGCGATGACCGAGCAAGAAGCCACCGAGGCAGTGCGCGATATGCTCTCAGGCAATGCGTTTGGTGAAGCGGGTCACCGCGTGGTCATCGAGGAATTTCTGCAAGGTGAAGAAGCAAGCTTTATCGTCATGGTCGATGGTGAGCATGTGCTGCCAATGGCCACCAGCCAAGACCACAAACGTGTCGGAGAAGGCGATACCGGCCTTAATACCGGCGGTATGGGTGCATACTCGCCCGCTCCAGTGGTCACCGATGCAATCTATCAACGTGTGATGGACGAGGTGATCATGCCAACAGTAGAAGGCATGCGCGCCGATGGTGTGCCGTATACGGGCTTTCTGTATGCAGGCTTGATGATCAGTGCCGATGGGACGCCAAAAGTGATCGAGTTTAACTGTCGCTTTGGCGACCCGGAAACCCAGCCGATTATGATGCGCTTGCAATCTGACTTGGTTGAGCTTTGCCTGGCAGGCACGCAAGGACGCCTTGATAAGGTCGAGTCCAAGTGGGATCCGCGTGCAGCCGTGGGCGTGGTATTGGCAGCAGGCGGCTATCCGGGTGACTATCGCAAAGGGGATCGTATCTCTGGGTTGCCCACCGATAGCGAGACCGCCAAAGTATTTCATGCTGGTACCGCGCTGAAAGACGGCGACATCGTCACTGCTGGTGGGCGGGTGCTTTGCGCTACGGCATTAGGCGAGAGTGTCACTATCGCAAAACAAAGAGCTGATGCGCTGGCTGCCATGATCCAGTGGCCGGGCTGCTTTTATCGCCGTGATATTGCCCATCGCGCCATCGCACGCGAAAACGCTACATCATAAGTAAATCAGTGACCGAGACTCTGCCACAATGCGCCCTCGGGGCGCATTTTTTATTCTGCCAATAGCTGAGGACGGGTTAAGCACGCCTTTTCACGGCGCACCAAGACCAAGGCATCGATGGTATCTTTGCCAATACCGGGATTCCCAGCGCCAATCACAAAGGTACCCGGCTGGAGCAGCTTGCTCACCACCACAGGCGGGATCGCATCATCAAAGACCCAACGCTGCCGTTCGCCACGGCAATCTACCCAATATTCACCTATTCGCTGTCCCTGCAAGACAGACACATTACGCGCGATTTGGCCTTGGGCTTGGTCGAGGATCTGATTGGACTCTTGATACAGGCGCGTTAACTCAGCACTGTCGAGGGGAATAATCGCGCCATCTTGGCGATAGCGTTGAAATACAGGTTCGCCACTGGCATCAAAACGGACATGGAGAGAAAAAGGGACACGCGTATTATCTGCGAGCTGTTCACCTTCACGCTTTAAGGCACGTAATTGGCCATCTCGCCACACATATTCGCCGCGGTACTCGCCGTAATCCCCTTGCCAAACATGCTCTGACAAGCTGATTGGGCGCCCCTGTTGGCTATCGAGCCAATAGACCGCACTGTGGTCACCCGCAACAGAGGCTGTTACCCGTGTGACAGGCTTAGGGGGTTCGCCACGGCTACAAGCCGTGAGCAGTATGATCAGCGATAACGCCCATACTCTTCGCATTTTGCGTCACCCAGAGACAAAAACGCCATAGCAGAGGCTATGGCGATAATGACGATTGACGCTTACTTAACCGCATCTTTCAGTGCTTTACCTGCCACAAAGGCTGGCACGTTAGCCGCTGAAATTTGGATCTCTTGACCCGTCTGTGGGTTACGACCCGTGCGCGCCGCACGGTGGTTTACTTTAAACGTACCGAAGCCAATCAGTTGTACCTGCTCGCCTTCTTTTAGGGCACCTTCAATTCCGCCCAAAGTCGCTTCCAGTGCTGCTTTTGCTTGCGCTTTTGAAAGGTCGGCTTTTTCAGCGATCAGGTCGATCAGTTGGGTCTTGTTCATTATGTCTTCCCTTCTAGGTTTTTTTAGAGACGAGCTCACTCTAATTCAAAAGAAGCCCGACTGGCAAAGGTTTGTGGCGCTTGGTGAGACTATATGGAGGCTCTTTAACCACAAACTGAGCGCGATCTCACAATTTGTTGCGCTTTTTCTCATTTGAATGGTTGTAAAAGCCCGCCACAGGCCTGATCTTTAAGGGGACGACTGGCTTTCATACTCGGGAATATATGCTGACTCTTGTCCTATTTATCTCATTATCTATTGGTGTATCTTTCATTTGTTCTGTGCTTGAAGCAATCCTATTGAGTATTACGCCAAGCTATTTGGCGAATCTCCGTCAGCAAGAACACCCAGCCGCGGCGAAACTGACCGCCTTAAAAGATAATATCGACCGACCACTGGCTTCGATCCTCACCTTAAACACCATTGCGCACACCGTGGGGGCAGCAGGGGCAGGGGCACAAGCGGCCAATGTGTTTGGCGATGCATGGGTTGGGGTATTCTCCGCAGTACTCACACTGGCTATTTTATTACTCTCCGAGATTATCCCAAAAACCATTGGTGCCAACTTCTGGCCGCAATTGGCGCCAGGGGCGGCGATTGTATTGAAGTGGATGGTATGGGGCCTGACCCCCTTTGTGTGGGTATCCGAGCAAATAACCAAGCGTCTTAGCTCTGACGCAACCCATGTCAAACTGCGTGATGAAATCTCGGCCATGGCGATGCTCGCCTCAGAAAGTGGTGAAATGGGTGAAGATGAAACCCAGATGCTCAACAACATGTTGAAACTGCGTGAGCTCCCTGCCACGCAGTTGATGACCCCACGTCCGGTGCTTTTTCGTGTCCCTGCGGAGATGAGCGTAGATACCTTTTTAACCGAACACAGTGACTGTCCCTTCTCGCGCCCGTTGATTTATGGCGAACAGCGTGATGATATTTTAGGTTTTGTCCACAAATCCGATATCTATGCCGCTAAGACACGCGGAGCTCGGCGCACCACCTTGGGTAACCTGATGCGCCCACTCGCGGTGATTTTACCCGGCAATAGCGTATTACAAGCGTTCGATATTTTAATGATCCGCCGCGCGCAATTGGCAATGATTGTGGACGAGTACGGGACAGTACAAGGGATTATCACGCTGGAAGATATTTTTGAGTACTTAACTGGTCGCGAGATCATTGATGAAGCGGACACGGTCACCGATATGCAGCAGTTGGCCTACCAGCGTTGGGAGTCATGGAAAAAGCAGCATAAGATGATTGAGAGCCAAGACGACGATGAACCGCCCGTACAGCGTCAATCGGATGAGTCATCGGGGTAACCTAAACACAAAAGGCGGACGAAGCCGCCTTTTTATCTCATTTTCCGCCGTTCAAAGGCTTAATCCTAAGTTGCTCACACCCGCTTCGCGTAACTCTTGGCGAATGCCTTTGAGCATCTCAACGTCGCGGGTATCCGCACTTTTCAGTACGCGGAAGATCGCCCACTGCGCGTCCCATTCGTCACACACAGCTTCATTCGCCTTCTGGTTTTCATCGGTGACCGCATCGCCGGTTTGTGCTTCTTCCAGTTGCGCGACACTCATCACCGACTGCTGACTCACTTTCAGCGTAATGGTCAGCATTTCATCACGGTCAAGCAAGGCGTGAAGAAGGTGTGATAACGCCGCACAGGCATCAATGGCTGGGTACGTGAGGTAAATCGCGTCATCGGTGAGCGCAGGGATCAATGGCTCCAGCTTTTCTAGCTGTCGCTCAAAGTCAATTTTGGCCCCTTTCACTGTTTGTGATTCCCACACTGCATCAAGAATATTGCGAAACGCTTGAGGGTCAGCAAATTCAGTTTGCGCACAGTAAAGGGCATAGTTAGGGTACATACGCTCCACCAGTGCAGCCATAAAACTGACGTGCTGCCAAGTCTCACATTTTTCCAAACGCAGTTGTAAGGGGTTTCTTAACATAGCCAATTGATCTTAAATAACGGGGGACAATTGTCCGTCGGTAAATTGGGTGCAAGTGTACTTGATTCACTGCCCTATAAAAAGGAGCCTTTGTGGATAAAGTTTATGTGATCAGTGAGCATGCCGCGACCTACCATCAATTACTGGCGACGGCCCAACTCCCCGATCTCGCCCTCACGCATAACGCAGAAGAGGCCACGATCTGGCTAGCTGACCCACCGCTTGCCGTGTCAAAGCTGCCTCATGCCAACGCGTTGCGCTGGTTGCAATCCACCTTCGCTGGGACCGATGCGCTGATTCAGGCGCCGTTCCGCCACTATCAGCTCACCAATGTGCGCGGTATTTTTGGCCCCTTAATGGCCGAATATGTTTTCGGACACCTACTGACGAATACTCGCCATATTGGTCAGTACGCCAAACAGCAAGCGCAGTGTCACTGGCAGCCTCAGCCCTATCAGTCATTGCATGGGCAAACGCTCGCCATTTTAGGCACAGGGGCAATTGGCCAGCATATCGCGACCGTCGCTCACGCGTTTGGCATGACAGTACTGGGCACCAACCAAACCGGCCGGCCTGTCGAGGCGTTTGATCACACCATGACACTGCCCGAATTGCAGCAACGGTTGCATGAGGTTGATGTGTTAGTTAGCACCTTGCCCGCCACAGACAAAACACACCAATGCCTGAATGCGGCGTTTTGGCAGCATGCGCAGGATCTTTTCTTTATTAACGTCGGGCGCGGTGCCACCGTGGATGAGCCCGCCCTGATCCACGCACTGGAGGCGAAGCAGCTTCGCGGCGCGGTCTTGGATGTGATGCAACAGGAGCCCCTGCCCGAGCCGCATCCGTTTTGGACACACCCCAAGGTGACAGTGACACCGCATATTGCTGCCGTTAGCTTCCCCGATCAGGTCTTTACGCTGTTTACGGATAACTATCGGCGCTGGCATGCTGGCGAGCCTTTGCTCCACCACGTCGATTTTGACAAAGGGTACTAGATGACGTTTTCGGATTTGGAGACGGCGTTATCCGCAGCACAAGCATGCCAATTGTGCCAACATTGGCTATCCGATGGACCTCGTCCCGTGATCCAAGCCAGTACGGATGCGCGGGTACTGATTATCGGCCAAGCACCCGGTAGGCGCGTCCATGACAGTGGCCTGCCTTTTAATGATCCCAGTGGCGACCGCTTACGAGAATGGCTGGGGGTCACGCGCGAGCAATTCTATCAGCCCGACTTATTTGCCATTATGCCGATGGGGCTCTGTTATCCAGGCAAAGGTAAATCGGGCGATCTGCCGCCTGCCCGCATTTGTGCGCCTGTGTGGCACAAGGCAATCAAAGCGCTCCTCCCTAACGTTGCGGTGACCTTGCTGATTGGCCAGTATGCTCAGCAGTACTATTTAGCCAATAAGCCCAAAACATTGACCGAAACCGTCAAACACTGGCGGCGGTGGGCACCGCACACTTTTGTGCTGCCTCACCCCTCGCCCAGAAATACGTTATGGCTACGTCGTCACCCATGGTTTGAAGAACAGGTAGTGCCAGCCTTGCAAACGCAGATCCAACAGGCGTTGTTCACTGCACCGAGGTAAAAAAAACGCTCGCCATTGGCGAGCGTGCTAGCTTAGTCGTGATACGGACGGGACAGCTCATGCACCGCATCGACAAACACACCGGCGTTTTCCGGCGGGACATCAAGGTGGATCCCGTGGCCGAGATTAAAGACATGGCCTGTCCCTTCGCCAAATCCTTCTAGGATAGTCGCAACCTCTTGACGGATACGATCAGGCTGAGCATAGAGGATGGACGGGTCCATATTGCCTTGCAAGGCCACTTTATCGCCAATCCGTGCTTTGGCATCGGCAATATCGATTGTCCAATCTAACCCCACACCATCACAACCGGTCGCCGCGATTTTCTCAAGCCACATTCCGCCGTTTTTGGTAAACAAGGTCACCGGGACACGACGGCCTTCATGCTCACGGATCAGGCCATCCACTATTTTATGCATGTATTGGAGTGAGAAGTCGTGATAATCACGCGGGGTTAATACCCCACCCCAAGTATCAAAAATCATCACCGATTGGGCGCCCGCTTTGATTTGCGCATTCAAATAGCTGGCCACACTATCAGCAAGCTTATCGAGTAATGCATGCAGAGTTTGTGGCTCGGCATACATCATCTTCTTGAGCTTGGTAAAGGCTTTCGAACTGCCTCCTTCGACCATGTAGGTAGCGAGCGTCCAAGGGCTGCCGGAAAAACCAATCAAGGGAACGTCTCCGTTCAATCCGCGACGAATGGTGCGTACAGCATTCATCACATATTGCAGCTCGCCTTCAGGGTCGGGAATGCCAATTTTATCGACGTCCGCCTTACAGGTAATCGGGCGCTCAAACTTCGGCCCCTCTCCGGTCTCAAAATACAAGCCCAGTCCCATCGCATCGGGAATGGTCAAAATGTCGGAGAACAGGATAGCGGCATCGAGATCAAAGCGGCGTAATGGTTGTAAAGTCACTTCACACGCCAGCTCTGCATTTTTACACAATGACAGAAAATCACCGGCTTGCGCACGTACTTCGCGGTATTCTGGCAGATAGCGACCAGCTTGACGCATCATCCACACGGGGGTGCAATCCACTGGCTGTTTGAGTAAAGCGCGTAAATAGCGATCGTTTTTCAGTTCAGTCATTGTGTTAAAGCCTGTGAGCGAAAAGAGGCGCCATTGTATCACTGTCGAGTCGCAACAAAAGCGAAGCTTTGTTAACAGGATCATAAAACTGTCATCCTAAGGGTGGGCGATGATTGCTGCTTTTCTCACCACATGATACAACCAACGCATAACGACAATAGGTCTGCGAAAGACAATTATGTTCGCATCTTACCCCGGCTTCCCTACGGCCGGGTTTTTTTATTCCTGCGCGAGTGCGCAGCTTGCATCAATCAAGCGCCGCGCAATGGTCCCTTGAGGTGCGACTGGCGGGAGTGATTGGCAGTCAAACCATTGAGCATCCGTCAATTCCTCATAATCTGGCCGTAGCTGACCGCCTGCATAGTCGGCCAAAAAGCCCATCATAACATTGGAAGGAAAGGCCCACGGCTGGCTATCCATATAACGGATATCTTTCACCTCAACCCCCGTTTCCTCTTTGACCTCGCGCGCCACGCACTGTTCGAGCGTTTCACCGGGCTCAACGAATCCGGCAATCACGGTATACATACCGGTTTTATGCCGTGGATGCTGTGCCAGCAGTAGTCGCTTATCATCGCGTACCGCCACGATCACACAAGGCGAGACACGCGGATAATCATGACGCTGACAGACGGCGCACCACATCGCCACCGACTGTGTATCCAATGCCGCACGGTGGCCACAGCGACCGCAAAATGCTTGCTGCTTTTGCATCACATCAAGCTGAACCACTCGTCCCACTAGCGCAAATAAGTCAGCTGGTAAATCCGATAATAGCGCTCTCAAGCCCGCCATCTCATCACTCGGTAGCATGGTGTTACAATTCCATGCCCCCACCACTGGGATGTGTTGATAATGACCAACGGTGATCGTCGTCCGCACCGTAAACGGCAATTCTGATAGGGGTAACAAAGGCAATGTACCCTGAGGGAGCCAGAGTTTTCCGTCGACAATCGCGCACAAATAGACGGCTTGTTGATTCTGAGACATGGTCACTTCCTTAGCCTTGCAGCTATACTTGAATACTGGCAATCTAACTTCATAACGTGATGCAAAGGATTGAGCAGCCCGTTAATTTTAAGTTGGCCGTATATAGTGCCACCCATTCGCTGATCGATCACGAGGACGCCGATCATGCTGAAAAAACTTGAACGTACTAAAGCACAATGGAGCGGTTACGATGACGTCATCGATTACTGGCTCGAGTTACGTCGTCAGCTGCTGGTTGAATACTACAACGTGGCAGGTGTCGCGGTAAAAAAGAAGCAGAATCTGCCGAGCAAAGAAGAAATTGACCGCTTCTGCGATCACTTGGTCGATTACATCTCCACGGGACATTTTAAGATTTATAACATGGTCATGGAGCGATGGCAGTCTACCGGCTTTTCGGCAACACAAGAAACCGATAACTTGTATTTCCGTATTGTTGACACCACGGATCCCCTGCTCGATTTCAACGACAAGTTTAGTGAGCTTGATTGGGATGATGAGGACTATCACTTCCCCGACTTTGATGAAGACATCTCATCGGTCGGTGAACTGCTGGAACAACGTTTCGAGTTAGAAGACACGCTGATTCGTGTCATTGCAGACAGTTTGGCCCACCCGCCGGGCGCCTAAAAATAAGCACCGAATCCGTCGCCTCTTGGCGGCGTTTTTTTGCTCTAGGGCAGAAACACAAAAGGCACCTCCGAGGAGGTGCCTTTTCAATGGTGCGAGACAATCAATTAATTGTCGTCGTTCAGTCCTGCATTCAACAGTGCTGCCAGATCTTGTGAGGCTTGCTCAGCATCAATCTGTGGTGCAACAGGCTGTTCAGGCTCAGCACGTTTGGCTTGACGATCTTTATGATACGCGAAACCAGTACCGGCTGGGATCAAACGACCCACAATCACGTTCTCTTTCAGACCACGTAAGTCATCACGTTTACCCGCTACGGCTGCTTCTGTCAGCACGCGCGTGGTTTCCTGGAACGATGCCGCTGAGATGAATGACTCAGTCGCCAACGAGGCTTTAGTGATACCCAGCAGGTCACGACCATAGGTCGCTGGACGCTTGCCTTCCGCTTCAAGTTCACGGTTAGCAATGGTCACGCGTGAGTATTCCACTTGCTCGCCTTCCAAGAAGTCGGTATCGCCCGCAGACTTAATGGTCACCTTACGCAGCATCTGACGCACGATGGTCTCGATGTGCTTATCGTTGATCTTAACGCCTTGCAGACGGTAAACGTCTTGAACTTCGTTGGTGATGTACTCAGCCACTGCGTGAACACCACGCAGACGCAAGATGTCGTGCGCTGATTCTGGGCCATCCGCGATCACATCACCTTTCTCGACTTTTTCACCTTCGAATACGTTGAGCTGACGCCATTTTGGAATCATCTCTTCGTAGGCTTGGCCTTCTTCTGGGGTGATGATCAGGCGACGTTTACCTTTGGTTTCTTTACCGAAGGAAACAGTACCTGTGATCTCCGCCAAGATAGCTGGCTCTTTTGGCTTACGCGCTTCAAACAGATCAGCAACGCGTGGCAGACCACCGGTGATATCCTTGGTACCGCCGCTTTCTTGCGGGATACGCGCCAAGGTGTCACCAATGCCAACGTTCGTGCCGTCATCCAGCTGAACAATTGCGTTACCTGGCAAGAAGTATTGAACCGGCATATCAGTGCCTGGGATCATCATGTCATTGCCTTGCGCATCAACCAGTTTCACTGCAGGACGCTTATCTTTACCGGATGATGGGCGCTCAGAGGCATCCATTACCACGATAGAAGACAGGCCAGTCAGTTCATCAGTTTGACGCTGCATGGTGACGCCATCAATCATGTCTACGAAGCGAACGCTACCTTCTACTTCGGTGATGATTGGCATGGTGTGCGGATCCCAGTTAGCAACAACGTCGCCAGCTTCAACCGCTTCACCATCTTTCTTGCTCAGCAAGGCACCGTAAGGCACTTTGTAGCTTTCTTTCGTACGACCGAACTCATCAACAATGGTCATCTCTGACGCACGCGAGGTAATCACTAGCTTACCGTCGCTATTGGTCACGGATTTCACATTGTGCAGGTGCATAGAACCTTTGTTCTTCACCTGGATGTTGTTTTCTGCCGCCGCACGCGATGCCGCACCACCGATGTGGAACGTACGCATGGTCAGCTGTGTACCTGGCTCACCGATAGACTGTGCCGCGATAACGCCCACAGACTCACCGTGGTTCACCAAGTGACCACGTGCCAAATCACGACCGTAACAGTGTGCACAACAACCGAAGTCAGTTTCACAGGTTACGACAGAGCGTACTTTTACCTTATCGACAGAGTGCTGCTCAAGAATGTCACACCACTTCTCATCCAGCAGGGTGTTACGTGGTGCAAGCACCTCGTCAGTACCCGGCTTCAGTACGTCTTCAGCGACGACACGACCCAGCACACGCTCACGCAGTGCTTCTTTCACGTCACCGCCTTCGATAACCGCCATCATGTGGATACCGCCTTCGGTGCCACAATCGGTTTCGGTCACGACCACGTCTTGGGCTACGTCAACCAGACGACGAGTCAGGTAACCTGAGTTCGCTGTCTTCAATGCGGTATCTGCAAGACCCTTACGCGCACCGTGCGTAGAGATAAAGTACTGAAGAACGTTCAGGCCTTCACGGAAGTTCGCCGTGATTGGCGTTTCGATGATAGAGCCATCTGGCTTCGCCATCAGACCACGCATACCGGCTAGCTGACGAATCTGTGCAGCAGAACCACGTGCGCCTGAGTCGGCCATCATGTAAACACTGTTGAACGACTTCTGGGTTTCTTCTTCGCCGTCACGGTTAATCACTGTCTCGTTAGACAGGTTATCCATCATGGCTTTTGCAACTTGTTCGTTCGCTGCAGCCCAGATATCGATCACTTTGTTGTAACGTTCGCCCGCGGTAACCAGACCAGATTGGAACTGCTCTTGGATTTCCGCAACTTCTGCTTCTGCTGCTTCGATCAAGTCGTACTTGGCTTGTGGGATCACCATATCGTCGATACCGACAGAGGTGCCCGACAGTGCCGCGTAGGCAAAACCGGTGTACATGATTTGGTCAGCAAAAACAACGGTGTCTTTCAGACCCAGCTTACGGTAACAGGTGTTGAGCAAGTTAGAGATTTGCTTTTTACCCAACGGCTGGTTAACCAAGTCAAATGACAGGCCTTCCGGCACGATGGTCCACAGCATGGCACGACCGACGGTGGTATCAACCAGTGATACTTTCTCGGTACGAGCGCCCATCTCATCGATATCAACTTGCTTGATACGCACTTTTACACGCGTATGCAGTTCAGCATGGCCAGTACGGTAAACCTTTTCGGCTTCGCCTGGGCCTGCCAAGTACATGCCTTCGCCTTTGCCGTTCACCTTCTCACGGGTCATGTAGTAAAGACCCAGTACCACGTCCTGAGACGGTACGATGATAGGATCACCGGATGCTGGCGATAGGATGTTGTTGGTCGACATCATTAACGCACGCGCTTCGAGCTGGGCTTCCAGCGTCAGCGGTACGTGAACAGCCATCTGGTCACCATCGAAGTCGGCGTTATAGGCCGCACACACCAATGGGTGTAGCTGAATCGCTTTACCTTCGATAAGCACAGGTTCAAACGCTTGGATACCCAAACGGTGAAGTGTTGGTGCACGGTTTAGCAGGACAGGGTGTTCACGGATGACTTCATCCAAGATATCCCATACGACCGCTTCTTCGCGCTCAACCATCTTCTTGGCGGCTTTGATGGTGGTCGCGAGACCACGAGTCTCAAGCTTGCCGTAGATAAACGGTTTAAATAGCTCTAGTGCCATTTTCTTTGGCAGACCACACTGATGCAGACGCAAGTATGGACCTACGGTGATTACCGAACGGCCAGAGTAGTCAACACGTTTACCCAGCAGGTTCTGACGGAAACGACCCTGCTTACCTTTGATCATGTCGGCCAGCGATTTAAGCGGACGCTTGTTCGAGCCAGTGATGGCACGACCACGACGACCGTTATCAAGCAGGGCATCCACAGACTCTTGCAGCATGCGTTTTTCGTTACGCACGATGATGTCTGGTGCAGCAAGATCAAGCAGGCGCTTCAAACGGTTGTTACGGTTGATCACACGACGGTAAAGGTCGTTCAGATCCGAGGTCGCAAAACGACCACCGTCCAACGGTACCAATGGACGCAAGTCTGGCGGCAACACAGGCAGCACAGTCAGGATCATCCACTCAGGGTTGTTACCTGATTGCAAGAAGGCTTCCACCAGCTTCAGACGCTTAGTGATCTTCTTACGTTTGGTTTCAGAGTTGGTTTCTTCCAACTCTTCACGCATTTGCTCTGTCTCAACTGACAGATCCATGTTCGCCAGCAGTGCTTTCACTGCTTCTGCGCCCATGCGCGCATCAAATTCGTCGCCCCACTCTTCCAACGCGTCCAAGTACTGCTCTTCAGACAGCATCTGACCACGCTCAAGGTTGGTCATACCTGGCTCAATCACCACGTAGGATTCAAAGTAAAGCACACGCTCGATGTCACGTAGCGGCATGTCCATCAGCAAACCAATGCGTGATGGTAGCGACTTCAGGAACCAAATGTGGGCAACAGGTGAAGCCAGCTCAATGTGACCCATACGCTCACGGCGCACTTTGGTCTGAGTAACTTCAACGCCACATTTTTCACAAATGACGCCACGGTGCTTCAGGCGCTTGTATTTACCACAAAGACATTCGTAGTCTTTGACCGGGCCGAAGATACGTGCACAGAACAAACCGTCACGCTCAGGCTTAAAGGTACGGTAGTTGATGGTTTCTGGCTTTTTCACTTCACCAAACGACCATGAACGGATCATGTCTGGTGAGGCTAGACCGATTTTGATCGAATCAAATTCTTCGGTCTTATGCTGTGCTTTCAGAAACTTAAGTAAGTCTTTCACAATCGGCTCCTGTGAGGAGTTGACCCATAAAGGCGCTGACAGGCAGCGCCTTCATATTCTTACCGGAGAGAGTCAGCCAGCGGCTTACTCGTCTTCCAGCTCGATGTTGATACCCAACGAGCGGATTTCTTTCAGCAATACGTTGAAAGATTCCGGCATGCCCGGCTCCATACGATGGTCGCCATCCACGATGTTCTTATACATCTTGGTACGGCCATTGACGTCATCCGACTTCACGGTGAGCATTTCTTGTAGGGTATAGGCAGCACCGTATGCTTCCAGTGCCCATACTTCCATCTCACCGAATCGCTGACCACCGAACTGTGCCTTACCACCCAGCGGCTGCTGAGTTACAAGGCTGTACGAGCCAGTTGAACGGGCGTGCATCTTGTCATCAACCAAGTGGTTCAGTTTCAGCATGTACATGTAACCCACGGTTACTGGACGCTCAAACTTCTCACCCGTGCGGCCATCATAAAGCGCTAGCTGACCTGACTCTGGCAGATCACCCAGTTTGAGTAGCTCTTTGATCAACGGCTCTGGTGCACCGTCAAAGACAGGCGATGCCGTTGGAAGACCGTCACGCAGGTTGTTCACCAAGGTGCGTACTTCGTCGTCAGTCAGTTTACTGATGTCCACTTTCTGACGGGTATCGCCCAGACTATAGACCTTCTGCAGGAACTCGCGGAATTTCGCCAGCTCTTGCTGCTCTTTGAGCATGCGGTTGATCTTGTCACCGATACCTTTCGCCGCCAGACCCATGTGTGTTTCTAGGATCTGACCGATGTTCATACGTGAAGGTACACCCAGCGGGTTAAGTACCAGATCCACAGGAACACCGTTTTCGTCGTAAGGCATGTCTTCAACTGGGTTAATCTTCGAGATTACACCTTTGTTACCGTGACGACCGGCCATCTTGTCACCCGGCTGGATGCGACGTTTAACGGCCAAGTAGACTTTAACGATCTTCAGTACGCCAGGAGCCAAATCATCACCTTGAGTGATCTTACGGCGCTTGGTTTCGAACTTCTTATCGAACTCGGCTTTAATTTCGTCGTATTGCTCAGCCAACTGCTCTAGCTGGGTTTGCTGTGCTTCATCATCCAGTGTTTGTGTCAACATGGTCTTACGATCCATGCTGTCTAACTGGTTGTCGGTATAACCGGCTTGAGAAAGCAGTGAGCGAACACGCGCTAGCAGACCACCTTCAAGGATAGAGAACTCCTCGGTCAGGTCTTTCTTCGCTTCTTTCAGCTGCATCTCTTCGATTTCGAGTGCACGCTTGTCTTTCTCTACGCCATCGCGAGTAAAGACTTGTACATCGATAACCGTACCTGATACACCGTTCGGCACACGCAGTGACGAGTCTTTCACGTCAGAGGCTTTTTCGCCGAAGATTGCACGCAGCAGTTTCTCTTCTGGTGTCAGTTGCGTTTCGCCTTTTGGCGTCACTTTACCAACCATGATATCGCCGCCTTTCACTTCGGCACCGATATACACAACCCCTGACTCATCCAGTTTCGATAGCGCTGCTTCACCCACGTTTGGAATGTCCGCGGTGATTTCTTCGCTGCCCAACTTGGTATCACGCGCCACACAAGAAAGCTCTTGAATGTGGATAGTGGTCAAACGGTCTTCCTGCGCGACGCGCTCAGAAATAAGGATGGAATCCTCAAAGTTATAACCGTTCCACGGCATGAACGCGATACGCATGTTCTGACCCAGTGCTAGCTCGCCCAAGTCAGTCGATGGGCCGTCAGCCAGTACGTCACCTTTTGCCACTTGGTGGCCCGGCATCACAGTTGGACGCTGGTTAATACAGGTGTTCTGGTTAGAACGGGTGTACTTAGTCAGGTTGTAGATGTCGATACCCGCTTCGCCAGGTACCAGCTCATCTTCATTCACTTTCAGTACGATGCGCGAAGCATCAACTGACTGGATGATACCGCCACGTTTCGCAACCGCGGTAACACCTGAGTCAACCGCCACATTGCGCTCGATACCCGTACCAACCAGCGGCTTTTGCGCACGCAATGTTGGAACGGCCTGACGTTGCATGTTCGCACCCATCAAGGCACGGTTCGCATCGTCATGCTCAAGGAATGGGATCAGAGAGGCTGCCACCGATACAACCTGGTTGGTTGCAACGTCCATGTACTGAACATGGTCACGTGGGTGCAGACCTGATTCCCCTTTCTCACGCGCAGTGATCAGTTCATCAGTGAACGAGCCATCTTCGTTCAGCGCGGCGTTCGCCTGCGCAATCACGTAGTGGCCTTCTTCAATCGCTGACAGGTAATCGATTTGATCGGTCACTTTACCGTCAACCACTTTACGGTATGGGGTTTCCAAGAAGCCGTAAGGGTTACAACGCGCAAACGCTGACAGTGAGTTAATCAGACCGATGTTCGGACCTTCAGGGGTTTCGATCGGACAGAGACGACCGTAGTGCGTCGCGTGTACGTCTCGAACTTCAAAGCCGGCGCGCTCACGCGTCAAACCACCTGGACCCAATGCAGAGATACGACGTTTGTGCGTCACCTCAGACAACGGGTTGTTTTGGTCCATAAATTGTGACAACTGAGATGAACCAAAGAACTCTTTCACCGCGGCCGAAATTGGCTTAGCGTTGATCAGGTCTTGTGGCATCACATTGTCAAGGTCACCCAGGCTCAGACGCTCTTTAACCGCACGCTCAACACGTACCAAACCAACACGGAATTGGTTCTCGGCCATTTCGCCAACCGAACGAATACGACGGTTACCTAGGTGGTCGATGTCGTCCACTTCACCGATACCGTTACGGATATCGATCAGTTTACGCATCACTTCAATGATGTCTTCTTTGCTCAGTACGCCAGGACCGGTTAGTTCATCACGCCCTAATGAGCTGTTGAACTTCATACGGCCCACCGCTGATAGATCGTAACGATCTTCAGAGAAGAAGAGGCTTTCGAACAGTTGTTCTGCCGCTTCTTTTGTTGGTGGCTCGCCTGGGCGCATCATGCGATAGATTTCAACCAACGCAGTCAAACGATCCGTGGTGTTGTCGATACGCAAGGTATCTGACATGTACGGACCATGATCTAAGTCGTTGGTGAACAGGGTTTCGATTTTCTTGTGACCCGCTTGCGACAATTGCGCCAGTGTCTCCAGGCTTAACTCTTGGTTAGCCGAGACAATCACTTCGCCTGTGTCTTGGTTAACGTAATCACGTGCAGAAATCTTGCCTGCGATGTACTCAACCGGCACTTCGATGTGATCGACGTTATCTTTCGCCAACTGACGGATGTGGCGAGCGGTAATACGGCGACCCTGTTCAACATAAACGGTGCCGTTGGCTTCAATGTCAAAGCTGGCTGTTTCGCCACGTAGACGATCAGGCACCAGTTCCATGACTAGCGCTTTACCTTTGACTTCAAAGACAACTTTATCGAAGAACAGATCCAGGATCTCTTCCGTTGTATATTCCAGCGCACGCAGAATAATCGATGCAGGCAGCTTACGACGACGGTCGATACGAACGTAAACGATATCCTTAGGATCAAATTCGAAATCCAACCATGAACCACGGTATGGGATCACGCGTGCGTTATATAGCACTTTTCCTGAGGAATGGGTTTTACCCTTATCGCTGTCGAAAAAGACGCCCGGACTACGGTGCAGCTGGGATACGATAACCCTCTCAGTACCATTGATGACAAAGGTACCATTTTCAGTCATGAGCGGAATTTCGCCCATATAGACTTCTTGTTCTTTGATGTCTTTAACGGTACCAGCCGGGGCATCTTTATCAAACATCACCAAGCGCAGTTTCACGCGTAGTGGTGCCGAATAGGTTACGCCGCGAATTTGGCATTCTTTGACATCGAAAACTGGCTCACCGAGACGATAGCTAACGTATTGCAGCTCGGAATTGCCGTTGTAGCTCTGAATTGGAAAGACAGAGCGAAAGGCAGCTTCAAGACCGTATTGCCCTTCTGGATCCTGCTCGATAAACTTCTCAAAAGATTCAAGCTGGATCGACAGCAAGTATGGCACGTCCAGAACTTGAGGACGCTTACCAAAATCCTTACGGATACGCTTTTTCTCGGTATAAGAGTAAACCATAGGGTTCCTCAGCTCGCTGATAAGTGACCCAAACTGTCCAGTACAAGGGACAGTGACTAAACAACCACCGTTTAGTGTAGGAAAATCAAAGCGCTTGCTTTGATTTTTTTTGCATGGTCAGCAGTGATAAAACGGGGTGGAAATTTCACTACCGCCCTACAGCGCAAAAAGGCCGGTGGCTATTTAGCCACCAGCCAATGCCCTTTCAGGCTAAGAAATTAAGTATAAATTACTTAACTTCAACAGAAGCACCAGCTTCTTCTAGCTGAGCTTTAAGCGCTTCAGCTTCTTCTTTCTCAACACCTTCTTTCAGAGGTGCAGGAGCGCCGTCAACCAGAGCTTTCGCTTCTTTCAGGCCTAGACCAGTTGCGCCACGAACCGCTTTGATAACTGCTACTTTGTTAGCACCAGCTTCTTTCAGGATTACGTCAAATTCGGTTTGCTCTTCAGCAGCACCGCCTTCAGCAGCACCACCAGCAACAACTGCTGCTGCAGCTGATACGCCGAATTTTTCTTCCATTGCTTCGATTAGCTCAACAACTTGCATTACAGACATGTCTGCAATTGCGTCTAGGATTTGCTCGTTAGTGATAGACATAACAATTCTCTTTAAAGTCAACAATAATTAGATTAAGCAACCAATGTAAAAGGGCAATTACGCCGCTTCTTTTTGGTCGCGAACAGCGGCAATAGTACGAACCAGCTTGCCTGCAGATGCTTCTTTCAGACCCATCATCAGGCGTGCAATTGCTTCGTCGTACGTTGGCAGTGTTGCCAATACCTCTGGGTCAGTGATCGCACCTTCGAATGCAGCAGACTTGATCTCAAACTCTTTGTTATCTTTTGCGAAGTCTTTGAAAAGACGCGCAGCGGCACCAGGGTGCTCGTTAGAAAACGCAATCAGAGTTGGACCAACGAAAGTGTCTTTTAGACACTCGTAGTCAGTGCCTTCAACTGCACGGCGAGCCAGTGTATTACGAACAACTTTCATGAAAACGCCCGCTTCACGCGCTTGTTTACGTAGAGAAGTCATCGCATCCACGGTTACACCGCGAGAATCAGCAACTACTGCAGACAGGGCACCACTGGCAGCTTCGTTGACTTCAGCAACAATTGCTTTTTTGTCTTGAAGGTTTAAAGCCATTTGGATTTGCTCCTGGATTGTTTAACACCACTCTCTACAGCTTTGCAGAGAGAGCTTGTACGGTGCAGATCCAAGAAAGACGAGAAATCTATCATGTTCTGGCACCGTCTACGTAGGAAATATTAAGTTCGTAATGAACGCCTACGGTCTTGGACGAAGTCTGTTAAACAGACTCAGCCATAAAATTGTGAAGCGAGAGAGTATAAACTACTCACTCGCTTCTGGCAATTAGCTTGCGCTGGTTTCCAGAGTGTTCTGGTCCAGAGCAACACCTGCGCCCATGGTGGTAGACAGGCTAACTTTCTTAATGAAAGTACCTTTTGCTGAAGTTGGCTTCGCCTTCTTCAGAGCAACCAACAGCGCTTCCAGGTTTTCTTTCAGGCTGTTCGCGTCAAAGTCTACTTTACCGATGGTGGTGTGAACGATGCCGTTCTTGTCGTTACGGTAACGAACCTGACCTGCTTTCGCGTTCTTAACTGCTTCAGCAACGTTAGGGGTTACGGTACCCACTTTCGGGTTTGGCATCAGGCCGCGAGGACCTAGGATAGTACCCAATTGGCCAACAACGCGCATTGCGTCTGGTGAAGCGACAACGACGTCAAAGTTCATTTCGCCTTTCTTCACTTGCTCAGCCAGGTCTTCCATACCAACGATGTCGGCACCCGCTTCTTTCGCTGCTTCAGCATTCGCACCTTGTGTGAACACAGCAACGCGGATATCACGACCAGTACCGTGTGGCAGTACAGTTGCGCCACGAACGTTCTGGTCTGATTTACGTGCATCGATGCCAAGGTTAACAGCAACGTCAACGCTTTCAACAAATTTAGCAGTCGCCAGTTCCTTCAGTAGAGCAACGGCTTCGTTGATGTCGTACTCTTTGGTCACATCAACTTTTTCGCGGATTACGCGCATGCGCTTAGTCATTTTAGCCATTGTCTTAACCCTCTACGTTCAGGCCCATTGAACGGGCAGTACCCGCAATGGAGCGTTTCATCGCTTCGATGTCCGCACCGGTCATGTCTGCCGCTTTGGTTTCTGCGATCTCTTGGATCTGAGCGTCAGTGACGGAACCCACTTTTTCAGTGTTTGGACGACCTGAACCAGACTTAACGCCTGCTGCTTTCTTAAGAAGAACTGCCGCTGGCGGAGTCTTAGTAACGAAAGTGAAAGAACGATCGTTGTATACAGTGATAACAACAGGAGTCGGCAGACCTTTCTCAATAGACTCGGTCTTCGCGTTAAACGCTTTACAGAATTCCATGATGTTCACACCGTGTTGACCTAGAGCAGGACCAACCGGTGGCGATGGGTTAGCTGCACCCGCTGCAACTTGCAGCTTGATGTAAGCTTCTACTTTCTTTGCCATTATTCAATTACCTAATTTTGGGTTCTGACGTCTACCTGACGATAGACTCCCCGTTTAACAAAAGGGCGCGAAATTATAGTCAAATTTCGCGCCCTTGCCAACCGTTGATGATGCTTTTTTGATCAGGTTTTTTCTACCTGGCCAAACTCAAGCTCAACTGGGGTTGCCCGGCCAAAGATAGACACAGACACCTTAAGACGGTTCTTATCATAGTCTACTTCTTCAACCACGCCATTAAAGTCTGCAAAGGGTCCTTCCGTCACGCGAACCACTTCACCAGCCTCAAAGACGGTTTTGTGTACGGGTGACTCACTCGCTTTTTCAAGACGGTTGAGAATCGCATCGGCTTCTTTGTCTGAAATCGGCGCAGGACGATCTGAGGTGCCACCGATGAAGCCCATTACACGAGGAACACTGCGTACCAAGTGCCAAGATTCATCGTTCATCACCATTTGTACTAGCACGTAGCCTGGGAAGAATTTGCGCTCACTTTTACGGCGCTGGCCTTGACGCATTTCAACCACTTCTTCGGTTGGCACCAAGACTTCACCAAAGTGATCTTCCATTTCGTGCATTTTGATATGTTCACGCAATGACTGCGCAACACGGCTTTCAAAACCAGAGAAAGCCTGAACCACATACCAACGTTTTTTGGGAGCTTCGCTCATGTACTTTTACCTCACACGCCAGTGATTAGGCGGACTAGACGGACCATAATCCCGTCAACGCCCCACAGGATGAGCGCCATAACGACAGTAACAGCCAGAACGATGAGAGTGGTTTGTAAGGTCTCTTGACGCGTAGGCCATACAACTTTACGCACTTCCATACGCGATTCGCGTGCAAACGTGATCGCAGCTTTTCCTTTCATCGTGAGTGCAGCAATACCACCAGCAGCGGCAACTAACACCACTACGGCAGCAGCTCGCACTACCACAGACACGTCACTGTACAGGCTATTCCCTACCACGGCTGCGGCCAACAGGACAAAAACAACACCCCATTTAAGGATGTCCATCGAACCGGATTGGGTCTCAGCGTTCGCTTTCATACATTCTACCTGTAACAAGTCTACATAGACGGCAATGTCTTTGCAGCCAAAACACCATAATGCCTTGGCAATGACACGCGGTGCTCGTATTTATCACACCTAAGGGTATCAATACGAGCACCAACACGCTGCATTTGTTCACTAAGACTGGGCAAAATAGCAACAATATAAGTGTCAAACGCAGAAAAAGGGCATCAAATGATGCCCTTTTTACTAGTGTTTCGTCAAATCATTATTCAACGATGTTGGCAACAACACCAGCGCCTACGGTACGGCCACCTTCACGGATAGCGAAACGTAGACCTTCGTCCATCGCGATTGGCGCGATCAGGGTAACAACCATCTTGATGTTGTCACCAGGCATTACCATCTCAACGCCTTCTGGCAGTTCGATAGTACCGGTCACGTCAGTTGTACGGAAGTAGAACTGTGGACGGTAGCCTTTGAAGAACGGAGTATGACGGCCGCCTTCGTCTTTAGACAGTACGTATACTTCTGACTCGAACTTAGTGTGCGGGGTGATTGAACCAGGCTTCGCCAGTACTTGACCACGCTCAACTTCGTCACGCTTAGTACCACGCAGAAGAACACCAACGTTCTCACCAGCACGGCCTTCGTCTAGAAGCTTACGGAACATTTCAACACCAGTACAAGTGGTCTTGGTGGTGTCTTTCATGCCAACGATTTCTACTTCGTCACCAACGGTGATGATGCCTTGCTCAACACGACCAGTTACTACAGTACCACGGCCTTGGATTGAGAATACGTCTTCGATTGGCAGGATGAACGGCTTGTCGATCGCACGCTCTGGCTCTGGGATGTAAGAGTCCAGTGCTTCCGCTAGCTCAATAATCTTCTGTTCCCACTGCTCTTCACCGTTCAGAGCACCTAGTGCTGAACCTTGGATTACTGGGCAGTCGTCACCTGGGAAGTCATACTCTGAAAGCAGCTCACGTACTTCCATTTCAACTAGCTCAAGCAGCTCTTCATCATCAACCATGTCACATTTGTTCATGAATACGATGATGTATGGGATGCCTACCTGACGGCCTAGCAGGATGTGCTCACGAGTCTGTGGCATTGGGCCATCAGTCGCTGCTACTACTAGGATACCACCGTCCATTTGCGCTGCACCGGTGATCATGTTTTTCACGTAGTCGGCGTGCCCTGGGCAGTCAACGTGCGCGTAGTGGCGAGTTGGCGTATCGTATTCTACGTGCGAAGTCGCGATGGTGATACCACGCTCACGCTCTTCTGGTGCGTTATCGATTGATGCGAAGTCACGCGCTGCACCACCGTGTACTTTTGCAAGTACAGTACAGATAGCGGCAGTCAGAGTAGTTTTACCGTGGTCAACGTGGCCGATAGTACCAACGTTAACGTGCGGTTTCGTACGTTCAAATTTTTCTTTAGACATGACAGTCCCTCTAAGCACGGTATTTCGGTGGCATTACGACCACACAACCAACAATTAGGTTTGTTGAGTATATATCAAACGGCTTGAAGTTACCTTGGAGAGGATGGTGCTGATAGGCAGATTTGAACTGCCGACCTCACCCTTACCAAGGGTGCGCTCTACCGACTGAGCTATATCAGCACTCTAAAAAGAGTGGAGCGGGCAGCGGGAATCGAACCCGCATCATCAGCTTGGAAGGCTGAGGTAATAGCCATTATACGATGCCCGCAATCGTTTCTCGTAGAGCTATTCAAACAATTTGAAAATGGTGGTGGGAGAAGGATTCGAACCTTCGAAGGCTGAGCCGTCAGATTTACAGTCTGATCCCTTTGACCGCTCGGGAATCCCACCTAATTTTGGTGCCGGCTGCCGGAATCGAACTGGCGACCTACTGATTACAAGTCAGTTGCTCTACCAACTGAGCTAAGCCGGCGACAAGTGCTGCGCATTCTATGCGATGAAATGGGGCCTTGCAATAGGAAAAATCAAAAAAACAGGTGATTTTTTCGCCTGTTGCACAATTTAGGGCTTAATTGTTGCTAAAATAGCCAACCCTAAATAACAACAACGCGGACCACTACTTTTCCTGATACGCAGATTGCGGTATCGTCCACCTCTTTATTGGCTTAAGGCAAACGGACCATGAACGCAACGCTAACGCCTTATTTGTCGTTCGACCGTCAACAATGGGCTGAACTGAGGGATGCAGTGCCCATGACGCTCACCGAAGACGACATTGAACGCCTGCGAGGGCTAAACGAGCACCTCTCAATGGATGAGGTGAGAGATGTTTACTTGCCTCTGTCACGACTACTCAATCTGTATATCAAGTCGCGCAAGAGTCGCACTGAGGTGCTCGACGAGTTTTTGACTCAGCCTGCCTCCAATCATGTCCCTTATATTATTGGGATTGCAGGCAGTGTCGCGGTCGGTAAAAGTACCACTGCACGTTTATTAAAAACCCTACTGACTCGCTGGCCCGATCACCCCAAGGTAGCCTTAGTGACTACCGACGGTTTTTTGTATTCCAACGCGGAGTTGGAAGCGCGTGGGTTGATGAAACGAAAAGGCTTTCCTCAATCATATAACATGCGCAAATTGGTGGAGTTTGTGGCAGATGTAAAATCCGGTAAAGCCTGTGTGGAAGCGCCGATATACTCACATTTGGTGTATGACATCACTGGTGAAGTGCAGAAAGTCGAAAAGCCAGATATTTTGATCCTAGAGGGATTGAACGTTTTACAGAGTGGGATGGATTACCCACATGATCCTCATCATGTGTTTATTTCAGATTTTCTCGACTTCTCTATTTATGTTGACGCTGAACCGGCATTACTCAAACACTGGTATATCGAGCGATTTATGAAATTCCGTCGCGGCGCCTTTTTAGACCCAGATGCGTATTTTCATCACTACACACGTCTATCGGTTGCCGAGGCCAAAGATACCGCCGCGAGTATTTGGGATGAAATCAACGGGCGGAACTTAATGGAAAACATTCTTCCTACCCGAGAGAGAGCCAGCTTGATCTTAGAGAAAGGCGCTAATCATTCGGTCCAGCGCATTCGCGTACGTAAGTAACGGTTAGTCATCACGCCTTAGTGAAATTTCTCCCCCTAAATAGGGTGTGATGACGCCATCCACGTCCAGTAACAACGCACCGTGTTCATCAATCCCACGCTCAATACCGCGAACTTCGCGATCCCCCATCAAGAGTTTCACGGGACGCCCTTTGAAATTATCTAATTGCTGCCAATCATCCATGATCCCCGCTAAGCCGGTTTTTTCATAATCGAGCAAAGCGTCTTGTAAACGGCTTATCAATACACTGGCAAGCACGTTACGTGATGGCATCGGCTGACACGCATCGGCCAATCGTGCCCACGGCTGATCAATATGCTCGCTGACGTGCGGTCCCATACCAATATTCAGCCCCATCCCGATCACAAGATGTGCCGCATCACCGGTTTGCCCCGTCATTTCCACTAAGATGCCCGCAAGCTTTTTATCTTGATAATAGAGATCGTTCGGCCATTTTACTTTCACACCAGGCGCGCCCAGTTCATGCAACGCCTTGGTCATCGCCACACCCACCACAAGGCTCAACCCCATCGCAGCGGCCGGTCCCGCATCTAGGCGCCAATACATCGATAGATACAGATTGCTCCCGAACGGTGATTGCCACACACGCCCTCGCCGGCCACGTCCTTGCTGTTGATACTCAGCCAAACACACACTACCTGACGTCAGCTGTCCAACACGCTCCATCAAATGCTGGTTGGTAGAGTCAATGACTGGGATAACGGATAAGGCAGGCACATCAGTGTGATCACTTAGCCAAGCTTCATCAAGCAACTCAATCGGTTGCGATAAGCAATAGCCTTTACCTTGCACACGGTAAATATCTAGCCCCCATGACTGCAACACTTTAATGTGTTTGCTGATAGCCGCCCGGCTCATGCCCAACGCGTCTCCTAGCATTTCGCCTGAGTGGAATTCACCGTCGGATAAACGGCCGATAAGGGCTAATCTTGCGCTATGTGTACGGCTCATTGCGCCTCCAAGGTGGTTTCACCCTGTGCGCCCATAAAGCGAACCTCATGGTGTAAGGTGACACCAAACCGCGCCTGTACTTCATCGACCACGCGTTTTGCAAGTTGGACGACGTCTTCGCTAGTCGCATGATCAGCGTTAGTCAGCACTAATGCTTGCTTAGGATGGACACGTGCACCGCCTTGTCTCGCTCCTTTTAAGCCACATTGGTCAATTAACCAGCCAGCTGCAAGCTTCGCTTTGCCCTCACCAGCCGGGTACATGGGCATCTCGGGATAACGAGTTTGCAAGGTTTGCGCATGCTGTGCATCCACCACTGGGTTTTTAAAGAAGCTCCCTGCATTACCGCATTCCCGTGGATCGGGAAGCTTAGCTTGGCGAATCGCACACACTGCATCAAAAATAGTTTGCGCGGACACCTGCTCACCATTGAGATCGGCTAACGCTCCATATTTGAGCACTGGCTGCCACGCTTTCGCTAATCGAAATCCTACTTGCGTGATCACCCACCCCGTCATCGCGTCCGTTTTAAAAATGGAGTCACGATACCCAAATTGGCAGGCTTCTCGCGTCAAGCGGCGCGTTTCCTGAGTACGTGGATTGACGATATCGACATAGGCGCAACGTTCGCAAAACTCGACACCATAAGCGCCAATGTTTTGAATCGGGGCCGCGCCCACACATCCCGGAATAAGGGCAAGATTTTCCAGCCCGGGAATGCCTTGCTCAATCGTCCAAGCAACCAGTTGGTGCCAAGACTGGCCGGCTCCCACATGCAGAAGATAGTCGTGCGGCGTTTCCTCTACCTCAAGACCAGACAAGCGGTTTAGCACCACCACACCCGCGTAATCCTCACAAAACAGCAGATTACTGCCTTCCCCAACGACCAACTTGGGTAAGCTTGCATAGTCTGGATGCTGCCAAATGGCGTATAAGTCAGCAATGCTATGCGCTTCAACCACGGCATGAGCGTGTGCTGGTAAACCAAATGTATGATGGGGTGTCAAAGACACATCAGATAACCACTTCATGAATGCATTACGCTGTCAGGAAACTCAGTGATAGGTATACTACCTGTCCTGCTCGTATTGCGCACCTATTGGACTATGGATAATTATCGTATTCACCCGCTGGAGCCATTGCGTTTTCCATTGGTGGCTCGGCTTTATAAAACTCACTACCCACCGGGAAAGCCCAAAAAAGATGAAATAATTTGGGTGATTGATGGTCCAAATGGCTTGTGTGGCGCAGTGCGTTTTCAGCAACGGCCAACCTATCAGCTATTAACCGGCATGCTCATTAGCCCAGCGCTGCGAGGAACGGGGTTGAGTGATCGTTTACTGACCGATGTCCAAGAGACGATCGCGGCAAAGCCGTGTTTCTGCCTTGCCTTTCGCCATCTCACTGGGCTTTACGCGCGCCACGGTTTTGATGTGGTCGAACGCGAGGCGCTACCCGAGGATCTCGCTACCCGATTTGACAGTTATTGTCACGCCGGCAAAGACTTGGTTGCGATGGCGTATCAGGGGAAAGCGTGATGATAATGGCAAAGCCTAGGATCAGAGATCCGTTGCTTGCCACGATTTCTGGTACAATTCAGGGTTTAGCATCAAACCGCTCGACTCTGGCCGTCGAACAACATGAGGTAACAATGGATTCAGCTAACGCAAATCGGCAGCTAATTGATCGCCTGCCCACCATTGCGCACCAGCCAGAACATCTCGAAACGTTATTAGACGCAGTTTCTTTTAGAGAACGGCTGCTTAGCGAGATTAAAAACGCCAAATCACGTATCTATCTGGTTGCCCTGTATCTACAAGATGATGAGGCCGGACGTAGCGTACTCGACGCTTTGTATGAGGCGAAACAAGCAAACCCCGAGCTCGACATCAAAGTACTGGTTGATTGGCACCGTGCACAACGGGGGCTAATTGGCGCCGAACAATCGGATGGCAATGCGGCCCTGTATCGTGCTTATGCTGAGCGCTACACCCACAAGATTGAAGTTTTGGGCGTCCCAGTGCGAAACCGCGAGGTCTTTGGAGTCTTGCACCTCAAAGGCTTTGTCTTTGATGACAAGGTTCTTTACAGCGGCGCCAGCCTCAATGATGTCTATCTGGCGCAGCACGACCGATACCGCTATGACCGCTATCATGTGCTGGCCAATAAAAAGCTCGCCGATACCATGGCAGACTTTATCGTCAACACACTCACCGCCGACAGTGCCGTTAATTGTCTCGCCTCGCCAGACCGGCCAAATAGTAAAGCACTTAAGCCCAGTATTCGTGAGTTTCGCGGCCAGCTACAACGTGCGAGCTATCGCTATGACGATGAGCCGATTGGAGAGCATCAGGTTGGGTTAACACCGATGGTCGGGCTGGGTAAACGTAAGAACAAACTCAACCGCTATATCTGTCATTTGATTGCCAGCGCGCACCAAGAGTTGGTGATTTGTACCCCCTACTTTAATCCGCCCCGTAGCGTGGTCCGAGAAATCCGTCGCGCGCTGCGCCGAGGCGTTACCGTCAGCATTATTGTCGGTGATAAAACCGCGAACGATTTTTACTCCCCCCCAGAGGCGCCGTTTAAGACTATCTCAGCGTTGCCCTATCTTTATGAAGTGAACTTGCGTAACTTTGCGCGCCGCAATGAAGCCGCCATCGCCAAACGCCAGTTGAACATTCATATTTGGAAGCATGACGATAACAGCTTCCACCTCAAGGGTATTTGGGTCGATCGCCAGTACATGTTGCTGACGGGAAATAATCTCAATCCACGTGCGTGGAAATTAGATTTAGAAAACGCCATTCTTATCCACGATAAGCATCAACGCCTCGAAGCGCAAAAACAGCAAGAAGTGGATAAGATCCTCGAGCACACGCGCTTGGTCGGTAGCTACAAACATATCGATAAGATGGAAGATTATCCGTTACCGGTAAAACGGCTTTTAAAACGGATAAAACGCGTGCGCGCCGATCACTTGCTCAATCAAATTCTATAAAAGGAGCAGGCCATGCGTATCGCCAGAATCGCTGCTATTGATGTGGACCCTCAACGTACCTTTACACCCGACTGCCCAGACGAGTTACCGGTACCCGAGGGAAATCAATTAGGATCGGCATTAAATGCCCAAGCCGCGCTCGCAGATGTGCGTGTCCTCACCAAGGACGCCCATCCTGCTAATGCGGTTTGGGTGGTTGACGATGCTGCCGATATGCTCCAACCGCTATCGTATAAAAACGCGGATCTCACCTGGGTCAAACACGCGGTTCCCGGCACCAAAGGGTTCGAAACCATTGACGACTTACCTCCTGTCACCGAGTACGACTATGTGGTATGGAAAGGGGTCGAACCCGACTTACATCCCTATGGTGCGTGCTTTCATGATATTGAAGAAAAGCTCAGCACCGGCTTGATTGAATGGCTGCACAGCCAAGAGGTAGAAACCGTCATTGTCGGTGGTTTGGCAACCGATTATTGCGTCAAAACCACCGCCATCCAGCTGAAAAAGCGCGGTCAATTTGACGTGATTGTGAACCTCGCCGCTTGCCGAGGAATTCACCCACAAACGGTCGCCGCCGCCTGTGATGAGATGCTGGATGTAGGTATCAAGTTAGTCGATAGTCAGTTGGCATTAGGCTGTTTAGTCCCCCGTTAATTTGTATCGCAGCGACAGAGGACTCTCTCGCTGCGATCGTCCTCGCGCCTTGAGTGCAAACACAGGCTTAAACGGACCATTAAGTTTGAGTCCTTAGACAGAAATGCACTTTGAATAACAAGAGTACTAGGCTTTTAGTTTGCTATCCCCTACTGTCCCATTAACTATTTTCACAATAAAAAATAAGTTTGGAGGATAGCATGCTCAAACCTACCGCTCTGGGTCTCCTGATCGGCGCTTCATTATCTAGCACCGCTTGGGCGATGCCTGCATCGCAGCTTGATGCACTCGGAAACGGGCTCGATGTGCAATACCAAGTCATTGATAATACGCAAGATGACTGGCGTTCTTTTACGGGCAACGTCGCCTTTACCAACCAAAGTACTCAGACACTGCCTAAAACGGGCTGGGCGATTTATTTCAGCCACATTCGCATGATCAAGTCGATCGACACCGATCAACTTAAAGTCTCACACGTCAATGGGGATCTCTTCAAACTCGAGCCCACGGATAGCTTTGTTCCGCTTGCTCCCGGTGATCAGTTAGTGGTTGGCTTTAATGCCTCTGACTGGCAAGTCGCTAAATCCGATATTATGCCGAATTGGTATTTAGCCTCCGACGATGAAGCTGGCACGCATACCGCATTGATTACCAGCACCAGTAACCACAAAAATGGCCAGGTGCCCACCAAACCGGATGATGAGCTCACCTTTGTCGGTGACTTTGATTCTCCCACACAGTGGAAACGTTACGGCGGTGCACTCACCGACCATTATGATCCATTCACGGCCAAGCAGCGCTATGTGCGCAATGCCGATTTATCGTTGGTGGATACCCAAGGACACGTGCTTCCCACTCCTGCCAGTCGCATTGAGAAAAATGGCCATATCACCCTCGATAGCGAGTGGACCGTGGTCTACGACAACGGCTATCAAGCACAAGCTCAATGGCTTGCCGATCAGCTTGGCATTTCAGCCACCGACTGGGCACCTACTAATCAAAAAGTTATTCATGTGGGGTGGGGAAAAGTCACCCTTAATGGAAGCGACCAGTGGCACGAAGCTTATCGCCTAGATGTGCAACCTGAGCAGCAACGTATTGACATTGACGCCCCTGATCAAGCAGGTGCCCTGTACGCTGCACAAAGCCTGCTACAACTTAAAACCGGCGAGACACTCAAAGCGGTGACGCTAACCGATGCACCGCGCTTTGCTTACCGTGGTCTGTCTGTCGATGCCGCTCGGAACTTCCGCAGCAAAGAGGCGATCTTAAAGTTACTCGACCAAATGGCCGCACTGAAACTCAACAAGCTCCATTTACGTCTCAGTGATGATGAAGCATGGCGTATTGAGATCCCAGCCCTACCAGAACTGGCAGACATCGGTAGCAAACGCTGTCATGACTTGTCAGAAACCCGCTGCGTGTTGCCCTTCTTAGGCGCAGGGCCTGACGGCACAGAAGCATCCAATGGGTATTACACTACGGAAGACTATCAAGCGATTCTGCGTAAGGCAGAAGCACTCAATATCACTGTCATTCCAGAAGTAGATATGCCAGGTCACGCGCACGCGGCCATTAAAGCGATGGAAGCGCGTTACCACAAGTACATGGCACAAGGTGATGAAGCCAAAGCGAAAGAATATTTGCTCACGGACTTTGAAGACGACACCCAATACCTTTCTGTGCAAATGTTCACCGACAATGCGATGAATGTTTGTATGGAATCCAGTTATCGCTTCGTCGATACAGTGGTTGCGGCGCTCGTCGATGCGCATCGAGACATACAGCCGCTTGATACATTCCACTTTGGCGGAGATGAAATTGCCGGTGCTTGGAAAGAGTCGCCCGTCTGCCAAGCCTTTATTGCAGACAACGATGCAGGTGTGAACAGTGTTGACGATCTGAGTCAGTACTTTGTCGAACGTATTTCGCACATTACCCAACGTCATCAGCTCGATCTCGGTGGTTGGGAAGATGGCCTCATGCACAACAACAAGGTCTATCCACGCGCACAACTTGCCAATGAGCACGTCTATGGCAATGCGTGGCAAAATATCTGGGAGTGGGGCGTTGCCGATCGCGCCTATAATCTCGCCAACAATGGCTATGGGGTTATCTATAACCAAGCCACACACCTCTATTTTGACCACCCCTATGAGCCAGACCCAAGTGAGCGCGGCTATTATTGGGCACCCCGTTTTACCGACACCCGTAAGACGTTTAGCTTTATGCCCGATGATCTCTACGCTAACGCAGATGCAAAACGCAATGGTGCACCTATCACCAAACAGGAAGTACTAGACGCTGCCACCGTGAAAACTCTGACGCGTCCAGAAAATGTGCTCGGTTTACAGGCCTCTATTTGGAGTGAAACCATTCGCTCTGATGGCCAATTTGAATCAATGACTTTCCCTCGTCTCTTTGCCATGGCAGAGCGAGCTTGGCACCGTGCCGAGTGGGAAGCAAGCACTCAAACTGGGCAAGAGACGAATCAAACCAAGCGCAACATGGATTACAACCTCTTTGCCAATCAGTTAGCGAGCTACTGGTTCCCACAACTAGAGCAACAGGATGTTGGTTTCCGCTTACCGGTTCCGGGAGGGGTGATAGAAAATGGTACATTGAAAGCGAACTCGCCATTCCCTGGACTCACCATTGAGTACTCAACTGATAATGGTGCAAGCTGGCAAACCTATGATGCGGCAAACGCTCCTCACGTCAGCGCCCCGGTACAGCTACGTACCATTTCAGGTGAGCGTGTAAGCCGAGTCAGCAAAATTCAATAATCGAGCGATTACACCGCTTAGAAAAGACAAAGCCCCGTCGACAAGACGGGGCTTTTTATTAGATCTTGGGTAGGTAGAAAATGAAATGATATCTACGTTAGCAGGCAGTCTAAAGCAAAGCGCTCAGGGCTGATCCTCCCTCAAGATACAAAAAAGCCCCGACCGTCAGGTCAGGGCTTGGTATTTTCTCATCAAAGTCTTACATATATCTGCTTTGATGCTTAAATTGTGTCTGTGTGACGGGAGTTTTGAAGCAAGACGCGCAGTGTATGCCAATACATGAGCATCGCAGCTATCAAAAATCGCAAGCAACAGTCACAATTTATAATCAAAGCCTGGCGATGTCCTACTCTCACATGGGGAGACCCCACACTACCATCGGCGCTGCTTCGTTTCACTACTGAGTTCGGCATGGAGTCAGGTGGGTCCAAAGCGCTATGGTCGCCAAGCAAAATTTTGTGTGTCTTCACTATTCAGTCAAAACACTTAATCTAGAAAGCTGTTCGTTCTCGCCACAATCAACTGGCTTATTTTAAGTCCAACCCAAAACCTCTTGGGTGTTGTATGGTTAAGCCTCACGGGCAATTAGTACAGGTTAGCTCAACGCCTCACAGCGCTTACACACCCTGCCTATCAACGTCGTCGTCTACGACAACCCTTTAGAGAGCTCGAAGCTCTAGGGATGACTCATCTCGGGGCCAGCTTCGCGCTTAGATGCTTTCAGCGCTTATCTGTGCCGAACTTAGCTACCGGGCAATGCGTCTGGCGACACAACCCGAACACCAGCGGTTCGTCCACTCCGGTCCTCTCGTACTAGGAGCAGCTCCCCTCAATCATCCAACGCCCACGGCAGATAGGGACCGAACTGTCTCACGACGTTCTAAACCCAGCTCGCGTACCACTTTAAATGGCGAACAGCCATACCCTTGGGACCGACTTCAGCCCCAGGATGTGATGAGCCGACATCGAGGTGCCAAACACCGCCGTCGATATGAACTCTTGGGCGGTATCAGCCTGTTATCCCCGGAGTACCTTTTATCCGTTGAGCGATGGCCCTTCCATTCAGAACCACCGGATCACTATGACCTACTTTCGTACCTGCTCGAGCCGTCACTCTCGCAGTTAAGCGGGCTTATGCCATTGCACTAACCTCACGATGTCCGACCGTGATTAGCCCACCTTCGTGCTCCTCCGTTACTCTTTGGGAGGAGACCGCCCCAGTCAAACTACCCACCAGGCACTGTCCTCACCCCGGATAACGGGGCTAAGTTAGAACATCAAACATACAAGGGTGGTATTTCAAGGATGGCTCCACAGCAACTGGCGTCGCCGCTTCAAAGCCTCCCACCTATCCTACACATGTAGGCTCAATGTTCAGTGCCAAGCTGTAGTAAAGGTTCACGGGGTCTT
>NZ_CP114584.1:2845000-2992378 GCF_027286365.1 Salinivibrio proteolyticus
CGAACGATCCAAAAAAGCGGGAGCATAGCTAACGCACTCTAGCCCAATCGAGCGGATATAATCAGACAAGGCGGCGGCTTTTATAGGCGTCGCCGTTGCGTACGCGCGATTGCCATCACTGTTATCGCTGGTGACAGATGCTTGCGGCGTAACTAATGAGGCAACACGACGTGCAATGGCGTTGCCGGAGTCAACTAACTGGACCTGTTTACCCATCGCCGCCTGTATTTCATCATGTAAGAGTGGAAAGTGGGTACAGCCTAGCACCAAGACATCGATGTGCGAATCAAACGGTGCAAGTATGGCGCTAAGGTCTTGCTGATTCACCGCCTCCCCACGCAGTTTACGCTCTGCCATATGTACTAATGCTGTTGTGCCTACCGAGACTATCCGACAATCTTTGGCGAAATCTGCGATCAGTTGTGCCGTATAAGGTCGGTTGACGGTGGCTGGGGTCGCGAGCAGACCGATAGCTTTGTGTTGACTCAAAGCCGCCGCTGGCTTGATCGCCGGCACCACGCCAACAACCGGTATAGAGAGTGCGTCGCGCAGTGTCGGCAGCACAAGTGTCGAGGCCGTATTACACGCAATGACGATGATATCGACAGCATGGCGCTCACAGGTTGCTTTGACCAGAGTGAGTACGCGATGCACTAGGCGTTGATCTTCTAATTCGCCATAGGGGAAAGCGGCATTGTCGAACAAATAGGTATATTGAGCGCTCGGCAAGCTTGCCTTGATCGCTTGGTAGACAGATAAGCCTCCGACACCGGAGTCAAAGATCAGAATATGGGGTTGCGCCATGATCCAGCCACTCAATAAAAAAACGCCCTTATCATAACGATAAAGGCGTGATTAAAGCTAGCTTCGCCTTGAAACAGGCACTAGTACTGATAGTCTAACGTCATAAAATAGCCGCGTTCAGCTGACGGATAACCACCCGCGGTTTCGTAGTCTTTATCAAATACATTGTCGACTTTACCTTTTACGGTCAGATTATCGGTCGCCTGATAGGACGCAGTAATCGTCCACAGGCTATAGCTTCCCAACATCTCTCCACCGGAATAATCCAGACGTTCACTTTGATACTGCCACTGAGTACCGAGCTGCAGTCGCTCCCATTGGTAGGATGCATCCCACTTCGCTATCCGTTTAGCGCGACGTGCAAGCTGCTCGCCTGTTTTCTCATTTTTAGGGTCTTTATATTCTAACGATATGCGGTTATTTAAAGCGTGGACATCAAAGTTAGCAATAAACTCAACGCCTTCGATCTTAGCTTCGCCCACGTTTTGGTTCTGACCGTTGGGGTAACTACCTGCATACTGAATGAGATTATCAATGCGATTGATATAGCCTGTAAGTGACCAATCAACGTCAGCCGTCACGCCACGAAGAGCAAGCTCGGTGTTGGATGATTCCTCCGGCTTGAGCGTTGCATTACCGCCCCATCCGTAAAGTTCAGTCAGACTTGGGGCCTTAAAAGCGGTGCCGTAGCTGGCGACCAATTGATACCCTTCCGCTATCGCTAGACCCGCGCTTGCCTGCCAAGTCGTATGCTGCCCGTATTGTTCGTTATCATCCAAGCGCACGCTTGCTTCAATAGATAGTGCCTCTACCGGGCTAAATTGCGTTAAAAAGTAAGTGCCCAGATTATCGCGCGGGTTAATATCAACTTCATCAATATCTACCCATCCTTTATTGTAGGTATCTTGTCGATAATCCACACCACCACCAAGCAGCCAATCCTCCGTGGCTTGATACTGGAGTCCCAACGAGGTAGAGATTTGCTCAACATCTGAAGTTTTATTGTTTTTACGGTCACTGCCAGGGCTGTAGTCATAGTTTTCTTGCTGGGAGATTTCTGCGCTGAGTGTTGCACTCCAGGCCTCAGAGCGATAATTCAGCGTGCTGGCCAGTGCTTGGCTTTCTAACCAGCCATGTTTTAAGCTACCAAAATTATCGTAATCGTATTCATTCTGGTACCAGCGCCCCGTGATATCGGCCGACCAAGATGGATTCCAGCGATGACTGTATCCAAGTTGTGCATTGCGGCCGGTAAAACCATGCTGATCTCCCCGGTTGCTCGCCGATGGATGAACATTGTATCCATCATTGGACTCATACCCAACGATACCAGAGAAGTGACCATTATCGCCCAATTTTGTTGCCCATGCGCCACTAACAGCATGATGATCCAAACTGCCTACGGTCGCGGAAACATTGGCTCGCTCTTTATCGGTTTTAGTGATGATATTGATCACCCCGCCGATCGCGCTCGACCCATAAAGTGTGGCGCGTGCGCCGCGAATAATCTCAATCCGCTCGATACTGTTCACCGGGATCTGATTAAAATCCACCGAGCCTGTGATAGACGAGGCCATACGCACCCCATCAATCAAGACCAATGAGTGGTCTGATTCCGTGCCGCGCATAAAAATAGAGGCAATTTGTCCACGGCCTCCGCTTTGAGCAATCTCGATGCTCGGCACCGTACGCAATACATCGACAAGGCTTCGCGCCTGCAAGCGCGCAATGTCTTGACGCGTTAAGATAGTTGCCGATTGCAACACTGAAGCATCTGACTGCTCAAACCGACTAGCAGTCACCACCACCGTTTCGGTGTTTTGCTCTGCCCACGCGCTCACAGGGAGTAATGACGCCGCCACTAGGCTCGCCACAATCTGTTTGTTCATTGGTTATTCCTTTCTATCGCGAGAATATGCAGCGTTATGCTGCGGGGCGGGCTGTGTTCGGACTTAAGAGCGTGGCTTTCGCCGCCTACTGCTAACGACTTCCCATCGCATACTGTTAAACAGTATTGGCGACAGTGTCTGGCCTAGCGCCGAGTTAGGGTCGTTCTCTTACACCGCTGCGCGTCAGTTGCGGATTCTCACCGCATTCCAGTGACCAACAGGCTTATACTTGCTGATCGCGTACCCGCTCACGGATAGTAGCCGTCTAGATGGATATTGTCCATTGATAACCCTATTGAATAAAGGAGAATCGTGAGCAAGGGTGGACATGGCTGGGGATTTGTCTAAAATCTGCGCTCATTTTCCAATCGCTGAGGCAGCCATCATGACCAAGGCTCACACCGCCGTTGACTACGACACACAGCTTGCTGAGAAAGTCCAACGACTCACTACCCAACTCGCGCCGTTTCATGCGCCTGAGCTAGAGATCTTTCGCTCACCGGAAACCCACTATCGGATGCGCGCAGAGTTTCGAGTATGGCATGAAGGCGACGACTTGTATTACATCATGTTTGATCCTGCGACCAAGCAGAAATATCGGGTCGATACCTTTCCTGCCGCAAGCCGTTTGATCAATGACCTCATGCCGCTATTGATGGATGCCATCAAGCCTAACAACGCGTTGCGACGTAAGCTCTTCCAAGTTGATTTTCTCTCCACTTTAAGCGGTGAGATCTTGGTGTCGTTGCTGTATCACCGCCAGCTAGACGAAGAGTGGGACGAGGCCGCGCAAGCGCTTAAACAACGTTTGAACGATGAGGGCTTTAACCTCAACCTGATTGGCCGTGCGCGCAAGCAAAAGAAAGTGCTAGACCGCGACTACGTTTTGGAAAAACTCAATGCTGATGGTCAGACATTGATCTACCAGCAAATTGAAAACAGTTTTACCCAACCAAACGGGCCCGTGGCGGAGAAAATGCTAAAATGGGCCATTGATTGCACCCGCGATAGCCAAGGTGATTTGCTGGAGCTGTATTGTGGGAATGGCAACTTCTCACTGGCACTAGCGAAAAACTTTCGCCGCGTCCTCGCCACCGAGCTGGCGAAACCTTCGGTACAATCGGCGCAATACAATATTGCCGCCAACAACATCGACAATGTGCAAATTATTCGCATGTCTGCCGAAGAGTTCACTCAAGCGATCAATGGCGAGCGCGAATTCCGCCGCTTAAAAGACCAAGGGGTAACGCTGAGTGACTATCAGTGCAATACCATCTTTGTCGATCCCCCTCGTGCGGGCATGGATGATGAAACCTGCAAAATGGTGCAAGGTTACGATCGGATTTTATATATCTCCTGTAACCCTGAGACTTTGGTCGAGAACCTAGAACGCCTCAGCCAAACACACCGCATTAGTCGCTGTGCACTGTTCGATCAATTCCCGTTCACCCACCATACCGAAGCGGGTGTGTGGTTGGAGCGTAAATAATTACAGGAAGTGAGTTCGTTACAACGTAAAAAGGCGTCTCTCGACGCCTTTTTTATTCACTCGTTTTAGTGTGCGATTCGCCGCGCAGGGCTCATACGTCAGAGGCTGTATCGTTTTTGGCTTTGCGGCTGAAAAAGCCCAGCTTATGACCCACCCAAAACGCCAATACCATAGCAACCAAAATCGAGAAGAAGTTACCGCCCAATTCTGGCATTTGCATACGCATAAACGCAGAGTACCCAAACGCACCCACTAAGAAACACGCAAACGCGATCAGCGGTGTGCCTTCAGTGAGGGGTTGGCGTTCATGCAATTGGTAACAAGCATGTACCGCCAGCACAAACGCTAGAATGGGGAAAATAGAAAACGCCACGCCACCGACAAAAAGCGTGGCGAGAGTGGCACTGCCACAGATACCTGTGATCAATGACAGTACTAAGAATTTACGCTCAGATTTAACTTGCTCATGTTCCATGTTTTCACCTGTTATGACAGCTTTTTCTGTAATGCCCGCCGCTCACGATCTTTACGATACCAGTAAGCTCCCTTGGCTATCATGCGCAATTGTATCACCATTCGCTCGGCCAATTCTGCCCGTGAATGTGTATCAAGATCTAACGCTTCCGCGCCGGAGTTGAATACCAAGATCACGCAGGCTTCAGCCTGATTGTACGCTTCTTCATAGGTGAGCTGCGTGCGAGACTGCAAATACTCGGTCAATTCTGCGACAAAGTGCTGAATTTCTCGTGCTACAGCCGCACGGAACGCCGCTGAGGTCCCTGAACGTTCGCGAAGCAGCAAGCGAAAAACGTTGGGGCTGCTTTCAACAAATTCCATAAAGGTTTCAACCGAGGTACGCACCACACTACCTTCTGCGGCAATACGCTGACGGGCTTGACGCATCAGCTGACGAAGCAGGAGCCCCCCCTCATCGACCATGGTTAATCCCAACTCATCCATGTCTTTAAAGTGGCGATAAAATGAGGTTGGCGCAATGCCTGCTTCACGTGCGACTTCTCGCAAACTCAAGCTCGAGAAGCTTCGCTCCGCACTCAATTGGCTAAAGGCCGCATCAATCAATGAGCGACGCGTCTTTTCTTTTTGTTCTGCTCGAATACCCATCACACTCAACCTGCCGTCATCATGGCGACACTATACGCATTTTTACGTCCTAAATCAGCCAAACACCCTCTTGAACAGCGCCTTGCGTTTTCCACGCGAACGTCCAGATCATGCAGGAAAGTTAACCTTACTGCCAATAAGCGTTAAACTGGTCATAAATGGATGTTGCAATAATGAAAATAAGGTTTGAATCCTATGAGCAAGTCGAATCCTCGCCCTGTTGATCATTTTGATGCGATCGTAATAGGGAGTGGCCCAGGCGGCGAAGGCGCGGCAATGGGGCTAACCAAGGCGGGCAAGCGCGTGGCCGTGATAGAACGCGAAAGCACTGTCGGTGGTGGCTGTACCCACTGGGGCACCATTCCTTCCAAAGCACTGCGTCACACCGTTAGCCGGATTATTGAATTTAATCAAAGCCCGATCTACACCCAGAACACCAAAAGTATTCACAGCACCTTCTCTCAAATCCTGAGCCATGCCGATTCCGTGATCGGCAAACAAACGCGCCTTCGTCAGGGTTTTTACGATCGCAATCAGTGCACGCTGCTCCATGGAATGGCGGAATTTGTTGACGCACATACTTTAGCCGTTCGCCACCCTGACGGCAGCAAAGAGCATTACACTGCCGATCATTTTGTGATTGCGACCGGCTCACGCCCTTATCAACCAGCCGATGTCGATTTTAGCCACGCACGTATTTACGACAGTGATTCAATTCTGTCACTCAAGCATGACCCGCGCCACGTGATTATTTATGGCGCAGGTGTCATTGGCAGCGAATATGCATCTATTTTTCGCGGGCTTGGCGTCAAAGTCGACTTAATCAATACCCGTGATCGCTTGTTGTCATTCTTGGATAACGAAATTTCCGATGCCCTGTCATACCATTTCTGGAATAGCGGGGTCCTGATCCGCAATGATGAAACCTATGAGCGCATTGAGGGCACAGATGACGGGGTCATTGTCCATCTTGCCTCAGGTAAAAAAATGAAAGCCGACTGCCTGCTCTATGCCAACGGTCGCACCGGTAACACAGATAAGTTGAATCTTGGTGCGGTGGGACTGACGCCCGACTCTCGCGGCCAGCTGAGCGTCGACGACAATTACTCGACCGAGGTTGACCATATTTATGCGGTTGGGGATGTGATTGGCTATCCAAGTTTGGCCAGCGCGGCCTATGATCAGGGACGGGTCGTCGCAGAAGCAATTAGCCAAGGCAATGCCAATGCACGCCTCATTGAACATATTCCCACCGGCATTTATACCATCCCAGAAATCAGTTCTGTGGGGAAAACGGAGCAAGAGCTCACGGCAGAGAAAGTCCCGTATGAAGTCGGGCGTTCGCAATTTAAACATCTCGCTCGCGCCCAAATTGCCGGGATGGATGTTGGCAGTTTAAAGATCCTCTTTCATCGCGATACCCGTGAGATTTTGGGGATCCACTGCTTTGGTGAACGCGCCTCGGAAATCATTCACATCGGCCAAGCGATTTTTGAGCAAAAAGGCGCCGGTAATACCATCGACTATTTCGTCAACACGACCTTTAACTACCCGACCATGGCCGAAGCGTACCGCGTTGCTGCACTCAACGGCTTAAATCGCTTGTTCTAAGCGGTACCAATCGCTGTCTCTTACCAAAAAACGGCACCCTCGGGTGCCGTTTCGCGCGACTGTTACGATGCACGCAATATCGAAGACCAAGCGAGCGATTCATCACCCAGTACAATAAAGTTGGGGTTTTGCAACGAGTCACGCTCGTTATATGACAAGGGGTCCAACTCGGTACTTAAAATCCGCCCCCCAGCTTGTTCGACAATGCATTGGGTGGCTGCCGTATCCCACTCCCCTGTCGGACCTAGACGCAAATAGCAATCTACCGCGCCCTCAGCGACCAAACACGCTTTCAATGCTGCGGACCCTAGTGGCACCAAATCATAGTTGATCTCAGGGGCGAGTTTTTCTGTCACGGCATGAATATCTTGACGACGGCTAATGGCAATAGAGAGCGAGGTAATGGCCTCTTCTCGCTTCATTGTCGAGATGCGATGCATTTCGCCATCGGGGGTAATTTTCCACGCCCCTTTTTCTTGGCACGCATAATAAGTCACACCCGAGACCGGGGCATAGACCACTCCCATCACCGGATGATTATTTTCCACCAGCGCAATAATAGTGGCAAAGTCGCCACTCCCCGCAATAAACTCTTGGGTACCATCCAGTGGGTCAATCAACCAGTAACGTTGCCATTGCTGGCGATCACTAAGCGGCACACCACAATCTTCTTCCGATAACACCGGAATATCCGGGGTTAATGCCGTCAGTTTCTCGCTGATCATTTTATGTGCGGCAAGATCCGCGCTGGTGACGGGTGTTTCATCGCTTTTGGTCATTTCCTCGAAATCACCGTCTTGGTAAATATCGAGAATCACTTGTCCCGCTGCACGGGTAATTTCAATCACATCGGGCAACAACTCAGGCAATGGCATGCCTCACCTCTCAGATTGTAAGTACTTCAGCGCCATCATTAGTGCGGTGATACTGCGCGCTTCACAGAAATCGCCGTGGGTCAGCAACTCCTCCGCTTGAGCTAATGGCCAACGGATCACCTCAAGTGGTTCGGGTTCATCCCCTTCCAAGGTTTCAGGATACAAATCACGTGCCAACATCAGTGTCATACGACTGGAAAAGTACGACGGAGCCAGTACGACCTCTTTGAGTGGAATAAGCTCGCGGGCGCCCAAGCCTATTTCTTCTTTCAGTTCACGCACCGCTGCCTGCTCTGGCACTTCCCCTTTATCAATTAAGCCTTTTGGAAAGCCTAGCTCATATCGCTCCGTGCCAGCTGCATATTCTCGCACCAGCAACAAATCCCCCTGTTCGGTCAGCGGCACCATCATGACCGCATTACGGCCCGAAGGCTTCATGCGTTCATAGGTACGATTTACGCCGTTACTAAACTGGAGGTCGAGCGATTCCACCTTAAATAAACGAGAAGCAGCAACCACTTGCTTAGACAGGATCTGGGGAGGTTTTCGCTGCGTCATATCCTATTTGCACCCTTTACTGATAAGCCTAACAGGCTTGATTAGCCTCGAAAAGAAAAGCGATAGCGCCCTTGTTGATCCGGCGCACCCAGCCAAGCTAGTGGCTCTTTCATTGGCGGTGGGAACGCGGCTTCCGGCTTGAGCCATCCTGAAACAGAGTATCGCCCCGACGGTGTGATTGACAATGAAAACTTATTACTCAGCGAGGAAGACGCACCTTGGCCTTCGGCGAGAATACCTTGCTGCTCACAACGGAGTGTGGCACTGGCTGGGATGTCCGCTAAACGCCCCATTGGCAAACGTAATGCGGCTTGTTGCCACTGCAGCTGACCATCGAGTCGCTGACAGCCCGCCTCGGTAAAGGCCAGATCGCGTAATACCAGATCCACATGGCCTTCAATCGCCACATTGGCAGGGAGTGCCACAGAACTGGCAAGCAACTGGGCCGGTGCTGACACCAGCGCACGGGATAAAGAAACTGCATGACCATCAAAGCTCACGGTTGCTTTCCCTTTCACCCCATCTGAGCTGCGAAGACGAATATCCGCTTCTAACGTTGCCGCAGTAAATAAACGGTGTACTTGAAGATCCCAACGAAGTGGACCGACGGTGTAATCTTGCCAGCGTATTTGCGCAATGCGTCCTTTCCACACTGTCCCCTCAATCGCGCCCACCTTAAGTTCAGGCGGCAAGGGGGCCAGACGCAATAGCGATGCGGGTGCGTGAATCACGACGCTGAGTACAAAAACCAGCGTACAAGCTAAACCCAAGACTATTTTTTTCTTCATGACTATCGTTCTAATTGCAGGCGATTAACCTTCACAACCCCAGCGTTATCTGTCATTTCCGTATCAAGACGCACGACCTGAATGCCATGTAAGCGAGCGAGTTGGTCGAGCCAACGCAAAAGTTGGTTAAATGGCAAAGGCTCGACACCCAATTGGACACTCGCCTCACCGGGCTGCAAGCGAGTAATAGTGACACTAAACTCCCCTGCGCTGGCCGCTACCACTTGGTTTAATGGCTGATTACTGCTGGTTGGTGCGCGACTGCTTGCACCTGACTGTGCGCGCAACTGAACAATTTGCTGATGCTTTTGCTGTACATCACTCAGCAAACGTCGCTCACTAGCAAGCGCTTCTCGCGCATTGTTCGCCTCGGCTTGAATCGGCGCAATGATCCCCCAGTACAAGACACTGAGTAGCATCACCAGTGCAGCCACCACCAATAAACGCTGCTCACGTTCACTGAGCGATTGCCAGCGTGCTTTTAACTGACTCATCATGATTCGCTCCTCAAGGTAAACTCACCACTTACGCTGTCACCATTACGGTTGAGCTGCCCAAGCTCGGTCGTATAGTGTTCGCTCAGCAGGCCGCGTAGTCGCTCAAACTGTGCAAAATCGCTGCCGGAGGCTCGGATCACTAAGACTTCACGTGCTGCTTGATAACGTAACGCTTGCAGGTGAATACCGGGCGTTTTTTCTAGCATCGGCGCTAATTTCGCTAACCAAGGCAAAAGCGCAGCATTGTGTTGCTGTCCTTCAAGACGCGCAATTTCCGCATCCATCTGGCGAACCATGTACGATTGCGTCGGGATGCGCTGATACTGTGGCAACGTCTGGCGAAAGACAGACTCGCTCTGTGCACGTAGCGCTTTAGCCTGCTGTTGGGTATCACGAATTGTCAGCCATTGCTCAACGCCCAATAAGGCGCTAATGGCTAACACTAAACAGGCGGCAGGTAATAAAGGCTTGAGCGTTTGCTTAGTCTGGCTTTGTGGCCGATAAGGCCCAGTTAGCAAGTTCGCAGACAGAGCATGACTTTGTGTCGCCAACAGCCCTATCACAGTGTCACAGGGATGCCACTTAGCCTCCGCCTCATCCAGTCCACTGACTGGCCAATCAAGGTCAAGATGGGACGGACAATATCCATGTAAGGTGAGTGACGGGGCCTTGTCCTCGTCATCCGCATCCACCGGATCCTGTTCCAGCGCCTTTTGTTGTTGAGCTCGCCACGCGTGCGCCCAGAAACGAAGCCAGTCACGCGACCCCACCACACCTTGACTGTCATGATGCCGACACAGCCATTGCTCACCCAGTGGCGCAACCGTCAAATGGTTTGTTTGCCACGGTAAACACAGCACATCGGGTAGCCATTGCCGCGCATGGATATCTGCATCCGCCAGCGCTTGCTGCCAGGCTTGCATTTTGTCGTGTGCTACCACCGCCACGTGGGCAAGACTGCCCGAGACACTCAAAATACTGACGTGTACCCTGTCCACATCATCGGCCAATGCCTCTTCAAGTAAGTAAGGCACCACTTTATCGCGCTGACGCCGAGAGCCGGGCGGCAAGGTCACCGACCTGAGGGTCACCCAAGTGCTATCCACTAAGATCACCACACGCCGCGTTTGTGCTTGCTCCGTCAAGGCTGACAGATGCTCGCATTCACCGGTCGCGGTGACCTGATTGTCACTCACACGCACCTGGGCCCAAAAGATCGGCTGGCTGGCATCACTGATCCTTATTATCAGTCGCTCGCTCACGCATTCCTCCAAAGCGACGACGCACCACGGTTGTGGTGCCATCGTCTTGATAGTGCAATAACGCCTGAATGTGACGTTGGGCAGACGCCACGGTCACATCGGCCTGTAATAAAAAAAACTCGCTGGTCACCGTGAGATGCGGGATCACCTGCTCACGGGCTTTGTCATCAAACTCACTCAGGTTTAACACCGCCATAAAGGCGTCGACATTTTTCCACCCAGCATCAGGGCGCTGTGCGATCACCTGTTTGGCTTGTTCTATCGACAGCGCAGGGGTAAACAGCGCCGCCAGCAAAGGCGCCTGCTTATCCGTCAGTGTATTGACATTGATTTTCAGCTCCGCACTGGGAATCGCACAAACCTGAGCGGATAAACGCTGAAAGACCTGTGCATTGACTCCTTTGACCGCACGCCACTCGCTACGGTCGGCTAGCACGGCATCCGCCGTCACATAGGGAGGACGTAAACTCTCATAGTGGGCATCTTCGGCCCCGAGCGACTGATCCAGTTGATTGTTTTCATCCACAAAGTCTCGCGTAGATTGGGCAATCACATCCGCTTGGTACTCATCATCGACCCCACTGCCGACCAAGGCTCTGAGTACCGTCACTTCATAGGGCACCGCACTGCCTAGGGTCGCGCCACGCAGCTGCAAGCTATTCAAATTAAAGCAGGCTTGTGCATCTCGTAAGTGACCACTTACTGTGCCACCTTCTAGCGGAAAGCTGCGCTCTTTCTCGGCCCAACTTTGACTTAAATTCACCGTGTCACTGCCAGATAAACTGTCTCGCAGCACCGCTGCGGCAAGCCCTTCGACGGCCATGCCGTACCAATAGGCTTGCTGAAAATGAAGCTGATTTTCCGCGCGGTTGTAATTAGTAAATAACCGCGATGCCATGCTACCAGCTATCGCTGTCATCAACGCCATAATCAACATCACGACCAATAACGCTGTACCGCGTTGACGACTCATTCTGCCTCCCGCTGTAGCGCTGCAGGCAGCGTTTGTCCGGCCAATAAGTACGTCCGTACTAACTGACCATAGCGAGGATGGGTAAAACGCAGTTGAATGGCATCGGGCAATGCGTGAGGGGTATCAAAACTGCTCTGCCAAGTCCCCTTCACGTTAAAGCGGAAGGTGAGATCATCAATATCGTCCAGCAATATCATCACCGCCGGTTGTTCACCAGCAGCCTGATCCGGATAGCGCCAACGTAACCGCTCCAACTTGCCATCTCGCTGGCGATAACCCACCGCCACCACTTCGCTACGCGGAAAACGATACTGGGGATTAATCCAACCGGTACGGGTAAAGCGCACGCCCATAGCATCCCCGCCCAGCACCTCTTTGCCTGCGGTTAGTAATTGCTCACTGGGGGCTTGGCCATCCATACGCTGGCGTCGCGCGGCCATTTGGCGAAAATCACTGTCCATGATCACCAGTGCACGCTGTAATTGTTGCAACCTTTCTCCCACTTGGCGCGATTGCTCGTCACTGCGCTGCACCGTCTGTAGCACTTGATACGCAGTCAGGCTAATGCTGGCGAAGACCACCAGCGCCAGCAACACTTCCAGTAAGGTAAACCCCTTTTCAGCGCGTGGCGACATAGGTCCTCACGGTTACCAGTGGATTGTCTGTCGATTCTGCTGCTGCAACGGCGAGATCCACCGCTCGCAGTGGTCCCGTGTTAGTCGCAATCGGCGTCAACTGCCACTGCCAGCGCTGCCCGGCCATCTCCGTGGTGCCTTGGGTGGCTTTGTCCGGCACCTTGCCGCTCAGCACTACCTCAGCCAACTGATTGTCAGCCACCATCGCCGCCAAGGTTTTTTGCTCCAGGCGACTTAGTGAGCGGGTATGCTGCCCAGTGGCTTTCATCACACTGAGCGCGGCAACCGCAAAAATGGCCACTGCAACTAGCACTTCCAGTAACGTCATCCCATGTTGGGTCTTAGGCATCATCCATCCTCCTCGGCCCGCTGCCAGCGAAATTGCGCCAGTTCATTGGCCTTTAATTGCCACATGGCACGACCGTCGGTTTCGATGGTGAGCGTAAAGGGAGTGATTTCGCCATTCGGTAATAGCCAAATCTGAGGAGGCGCTACAGCGGTTTCACCGTCTTCTTCAAACATGTTTTCGAACAGCGGTTTGTCTTCAAATAACCGGTCTTGCTGCTGCCAACCAAAGCCATCCATACTTAACGCAAAGCGGCTTTGTTCAGGCAAGGTCCCTTGGGTTGCCCAACGATCACTGCTCACCGTTTGCCAGTTTTCTTCGCCTAACTTCAGCAATTGATAATCATGGTTGTTGATCCGCACCCCGTAAGTCTGCCCTTCCAGCCAACTTTGCTCTGCCCATAACTTAATGCGCTGATACAAAGCTTGGCCGGCTTGCTCGGTCCGGGTGTCAACAGGCTCGGGCCACACCATCACCACGCCTGAGGCGCTGACGGCAATAATCACTACCACCAACAGGATTTCGAGTAACGTGAAGCCCGCCGCCTGACGCATGTTATTGCAGCTCGTTCAGGTTCCAGTTACCAATATCTTGATTGATCCCTTCACCGCCTTCTTGCCCATCCGCGCCTAGCGAGAACACATCAATCACACCATGCTCACCTGGGCTCACATAGCGATAGTCATTGTTCCAAGGGTCTTTAGGCAAACGCTTGATATAACCTTGTGCCGGATAGTTACGTGGCACGGGTTCACTTTGTGGCTTGGTCACAAGTGCATCAAGTCCTTGGTCGGTGGTGGGGTACTGGTTATTGTCCAGTTTGTACATATCCAGCGCATTTTCGAGCGCGCTGACATCTGCGATCGCCTTTTTCACTGCTGCTTTATCTTTGTTGCCCAATAAGTTCGGGGCGACAAAGCTGGCTAGCAAACCAATGATGACCACCACGACCATCACCTCGAGAAGCGTAAAACCTTGTTGACGACGCATCCTGTTCTCCTTGTTTATTATCATAAAATCACAACCCCACCATGTTGTTCATGGCAATAATTGGCATCAAAGTGGCGACGACAATAAAGAGCACCAGACCTGCCATGAGCACAATCATCAGCGGCCCAAACACACCTAATGCCACGTTCACCTGCGCCTCAAAATCTTTATCTTGGTTGTCCGCCGCCCGTGTGAGCATGGGTTCAAGTTCCCCACTGCGTTCACCGCTGGCAATCATATGCAACATCATTGGCGGAAAAAGCCCAGATTGATCCAGTGCCACTCGCAAGCTGGCACCTTCTCGCACCTTATCCGCGGCCTCGAGCACTCGGGTACGCACATACTGGTTAGTAATCACCTGTGCGGCGACCTTCATACCATCCAAAAGCGGAATTGCACTGGCAGTACAAATCGCAAGAGTGCGTGCAAAGCGCGATGTGTTGAGGCCTCGTGCAACACGGCCCAAGACCGGTAACGACAACTTTTGTTTGTCCCACGCCAATCGCCGTTGCTTGTCCTTCAGCAATGTGCGTATTCCCACACTGAGTAAGACAAGGGCACCCACGACCCAAATTCCCCATTGAGTAATAAAATCACTGGCGTTGAGGAGAAACTGTGTCGATGCGGGTAAGGATTGGCCGGTTTGAACAAACTGGCCAACGATGTCAGGCACCACGGTCGCCAACAAAAAGGCGACAATCACCACAGAGAAAAACGTCAAAATGGCGGGATACAGCATCGCTTGTAGTAGGGTTGATTGAATGCGCTGACGATTTTCCACATAGTCCGCCAATCGCTCCAGCACCGTGCCCAAATGACCGGCTTTTTCGCCCGCCGCAATCATGGCACGGTACAGTTCATCAAACACTTGCGGATAATCGGCGAGCGCATCAGCAAGGGTATAGCCTTCCATCACCCGCGCGCGCACACTGGTTATCATACTGCCAATACGCGGCTTCTCCGCTTGCTCCGCCACCGCCCGTAAACACTCTTCCAGTGGCATCGCAGCCTCAATCAAGGTCGCCAATTGACGCGTGATCAACGACAGCTCTTGGGTGCTAATACCGCGATTGCGTGATGAAAACAAAGGCCGCGACGTCTCGGTCTTTTGCTGGCTACGCTTGCGAGTGGTTGTATTGACCACCAATGGCGTCAGCCCTTTGTCACGGAGCTGCTGGCGCGCCTGTCGAGGCGTATCCGCTTCAATCACACCTTTGCGTTTACGCCCTCGCGTATCTAAAGCTTGGTAATCAAACGCCGCCATCAGGTCTCCTTGGTGACTCGCATCACTTCTTCAAGCGTGGTTTTTCCTTGTAGCACTTTGGCCAGTCCGTCGTAGCGGATACTCGGACTCTGTGCGCGCACCGCTTGTTCAATCGCATGCTCACCCGCATCGTGATGAATCAGTGCTTGCACCTTCTCGTCGACCGTCAGCAGTTCATGAATCCCCGTTCGGCCCTTGTAACCTTTGTGGTGACAACGCGAACAGCCCCCCGCTTTATACAAGGTGACGTTATCGCCAGGCTGAGCCAACCCCACATCCACAAACAATTGCTGCTGGCTGGCATCGGCTTGATAAGGGATACGGCAATCGCTGCAAAGGGTGCGAACCAAGCGCTGTGCTAGCACGCCAAGCAAGGAGGAGGAAAGCAAAAAGGGCTCGATGCCCATATCGCGCAAACGTGTTACCGCCCCAATGGCGGTGTTGGTGTGTAAAGTCGACATCACCAAGTGACCAGTGAGAGACGCTTGCACGGCGATTTGAGCGGTTTCTAAGTCGCGGATTTCCCCCACCATAACCACGTCAGGATCTTGACGCAGCATGGCACGCAACCCTCGCGCAAAGGTCATATCGACCTTAGGATTAACTTGGGTCTGCCCGATACCGGGAAGATCAAATTCGATCGGATCTTCTACCGTAAGAATATTGCGATCTTCACTGTTAATGGTTTGTAAGCCCGCATACAGCGTGGTCGATTTCCCCGACCCCGTTGGACCCGTGACCAGTAAGATCCCATGCGGTTTATGAATAAGATGACGGAAGTTCTCGTGCAATTCAGGCACCATCCCCAACTGAGCCAAGTCGAGTTGTACCGCGTTTTTATCGAGCAAACGCATCACCACACGCTCACCGTGAGAGGACGGCATAGTCGATACCCGCACATCGACGGCGCGACCGCCGATGCGGACCGAGATGCGCCCATCTTGTGGCACACGCTTTTCGGCAATATCGAGTTTGGCCATCACTTTGACACGTGATACCAGCAAGGGGGCTAACTTGCGGCTCGGCGATAAGACTTCGCGCAACACCCCATCGACACGAAAACGGATCGACAATGCATGCTCAAAGGTTTCGATATGGATATCCGAGGCACTTTCCTTGATCGCTTCACCCAGCATGGCATTAATCAACTTGATGATAGGGGCGTCGTCCTCAGACTCAAGCAAATCCTCGCTCTGCGGCAACTCTTCGGCCAATGAGAAGAAATCATCACTGTCTGCATCGGCGCCAATGTCAGCCATCAGCTGCTGCGCATCCGCACTGTCTCGCTGATAGAGTACCGTCAATTGCTGCTCAAAATAGGCCTCATCCACGGTTTCAGGCACTAAGCACGCACCCCATAACCGTTGCACTTCAACCAAGGTCTCAGGAGCCACCGACGGTAAACACAATAACCGAGCCTGCGAGGCATCGGGCTGAATTAGCACCCCATGACGACGCGCAAAACCAAACGGTAACTGCCATTTACTCTCTGGCTCGTTCGCGAGTGCGACCGTTCGATCCGTCATCCTGCCAGCTCCGCTTGTAATGCACGCACTTCGGCCGGCATCACCGCATCACTCTTATAATCAGGCAACACAGGTTTTTGCGCATCTGGCATCAATTTGACCCCATCTTGTGCACGCAGCAGTTGTTCGGCACGGATGTAATTATATTTACGCTGTGTCACACCATCTGCGGTTAAGCCGGTACGAATAATGGTGGGCTTGATAAACAGCATCAGGTTTTTCTTTTCTGTCCCCGTAGAAGTGGATTTGAACAGATGACCCAGCACCGGAATATCTCCCAATAATGGCACTTTGGACTCACTTTCTACAGTACGCTCATCAATCAAACCGCTGAGCACAATCATTTGCTGATCGCCCACCATCACTGACGTGTTTAATTGGCGTTTACCAAAGCGCACATCCACGGCGCCACTGGCCCCCAAGACATTTGACACCTCTTGCTCAATATCCAAGAGAACCGCAGAACCTTCATTGATTTGTGGGGTAACTTTTAGCTTGATGCCCACATCTTTACGCTCGACGGTTTGGAACGGGTTATCGTTATTCGAACCGGTCCGTGAACCGGTAATAACGGGGACTTCCTCACCGACAATAAACGACGCTTCTTGATTATCCAGCACCATCAGGTTGGGTGAAGAAAGGATATTGGATTCGTTATTCGAGGCCACCGCAGTCACCAACGCGGTCCAATCCCCCATAATGACCCCGGCGGCAAGACCATTGACGCCACCTAGTACATCCGAAAGAGCGCTGTAGTCACCAGATTCTGTGATTGGCACATTGTATGGCGTTCCATCACTCTTATAGCGCACCTCTGTACGGGTCTTGTCTTCGGTTGCCTTTTGGCCAGTCAGGTAATTGGTGATCCCAACCCCTGTGTTACTAAATTGAATGCCACCATTTTCAAGCGAGCCCCACTGCACACCTAAATTGGCGCCATCGGACTCTGACATCTCTACGATTAGTGCTTCAATCAGTACTTGCGCACGACGAATATCCAGCTGAGAGATCACACTTTCCAAGGTTTTGAGGATATCGGGCGGCGCAGTGATCACCAACGAGTTGGTGCCTTGGTGCGAAGAAATTTGTACCGCTTGCTTTTGGGCACCCGGTTTACTCTTCTCTTCTTTTTCTTTCAGTAAGTTATCTGATACACCTTGGAGAACATCTACCACATCTTCCGCTTTGGCATAGCGCAGGTAAATGACTCGGCTGTTACCTGTGGTCGCCATTTCCTGATCAAGCTGTCTGATCAGCTTTTTCACCCGTTCGCGTACTTTAGGTTCACCTGAGACCAAAACGGCGTTTAAGCGCTCATCAGCGACAAAGCGTGGTTTAAGGAGATCGGGGGCATTATTGGCGTTGTCTCGCTCGTTTAACGCTTCAACAATCCGTACCATTTCTGCGGCAGACGCGTGATCTAAACGCACTACTTCCACCTCTTTATCGCCGGCTTGGTCCACACGACGGATAATATCGGTCAAGCGATTCACGACCGCTGCACGCCCAGTAATCATGATCACATTAGCCGGATCGTAGTGGACTACGTTACCCGCTCCCGCATTGTTAATCAGCTGGCGCAACAAAGGGGATAGCTCACGTACCGACACATTTTTTACCGCGACTACGCGAGTGACAACTTCATCCCCCACCACACTATCGTCTTCACCGACCACAGGTACCGGTGAGGTTTTGGCATCTTTGTCGCGGACCACTTTAACGACACCATTTTCCATCTCGACCACGGCAAAGCCATACACTTCGAGTACGTTTAAGAAAAACTGATAGTACTGTTCATCGGTCAGGGTATCGTAACTACGGACATTGATGGTGCCACGAACCGAGGGATCAACAATGATGGTTTTTTCGAGATTACGGCCAACGATCTCAATAAATTCCTGAATATCTGTGCCCTTAAAAGAGGCACTAAACTCAGCGGCGCCGGCTGGGATACCAGAAAAGAGAAGGCTCGCGGCCATCAGATAGGGGATCAGTCGTTGTTTTCCCTTCACGTCACACTCCTACGGCCGCTGACGGCGAATGCTGTGGATTAAAGTTGAATCGAGATGTCATGTTGTTGTCCTTGTCGCTCGATAACCAAGTCAAGCGATCCCTGTTGTTGAATGCGTCCCAGAATATCAGGCAGTGCTGCGGACTGACTTAACGTCAGGCCATTGATAGCGACAGCAATATCCCCTGCCTGTAAGCCGGATTGCTCAAAAAAGATTGGATTACGTCCCGGTGTGAGGCGAAAGCCCTTTATTTGATCGCCTTCGCGCACTTGTGACAGCTGCACAAAGTCAAATAAGCGTTGCGGGTTCTGGCTAAGCTGCTGCGCTAAGTCGGCAGGCCAGTCAGGGCTGGTCTGCCGCTTGGTCGCCATCGACTTTGGGGGCGTCGACGCATCAGTAGGGGAGGAAAAAACGGTCTGCGGTGTACTATCTGCATCGACCCCTGGCATAAGGAGCGCTTCGCGTCTTGACCCTTGGCGTAATATCACCCGATCGGATAAGACTTGATCGACACTGACTTGGGTCCCTTTCACCTGCTCACCCACACCGTAAGTCACTTGACGGCCGCCGTTCGCGATCACGGCCAATGCACGCTTCGGATCGTTACTGGCCACCACGCCAACCAAAGTTAGGCGTAGCCGGGTTTCGGGGACATTGGTCACCGCATGTTGCGTGGGTTGGACGGCCGCTTGGTAACGCCCAAACAATTGGGCATTAACGATAGGTGCCAACGAAAAAGGGTCCGTCGCAGCGCGAGAGGACGACGCCGACTGGCTTGCTACGGACAATACAGGTGCGGGTGCAGGCGCATAAAACGCCCACACCATTCGCCCAGCCAACCATGCCAGAACGAGGAACAGTAAAATGTTTAGCCACGTCGCAAGTCGTGCCACCTGCTGCGGTGACACAGTGAACATGCCATGCTGGCGTCCTGCCTTACGCATCATCCCTTCCAAACCAAATTGAGTCACCGAGTGTCCATTGATGGCTTTTTTTACCATCAAGTTCCATCATTAGATTACGAAAAGCTGGGCATACTAGCAAAAACACGATGTGATATTGAGATAATTTTCATTTTTGTCGTAATCCCACATCCTAACCAAGCCAGCACATTTAGGTCAGATTGTACCTCGACGCTGTGATACTGCTCTAAAGGAATTTTTGTGCTAATGTCGCCCATCCGGATTGCGCAGGAGTTGAGTCATGAAAACACACGCATCGGCGCCCTTGACGGCAGTCAGGCTAGACAAGTGGCTATGGGCCGCTCGGTTCTACAAAACACGGTCAATTGCACGCAACATGATTGACGGCGGCAAGGTGCATTATAATGGCCAGCGCGCCAAACCTAGCAAAATGGTTGAAGTAGGTGCTGAGATCCGACTTCGGCAAGGACACGAAGAAAAAACCATTACTGTATTAGAATTATCAGAGCAGCGTCAGGGTGCGCCGATTGCGCAGACGCTGTATCAAGAAACCCAAGACAGTATCAAACAGCGTGAGCACAACACGGAAATGCGTCGCTTACACGCACACAATCCGCGCCCAGAAAGCCGGCCGGATAAGAAACAACGCCGAGATATTCGTAAGTTTAAACAAGGCATAGAGTAAGGCCGATCCCACTAACCAGGCCCTAAGCCGGAGAGAGATTGCATGTCAAACGATCAACTACACCGTTACCTATTTAAAGATGTGTCTGTGCGTGGTGAGCTGGTCAAGCTCGATGAAACCTATCAACGCATATTGGAAAACCAAGACTACCCTGCGCCCGTCCAAGCGCTACTGGGGGAGATGCTTGTCGCCACCAGCTTGCTCACTGCCACCTTAAAATTTGAAGGCTCGATTACCGTGCAACTACAAGGTGACGGTCCGGTATCACTGGCGGTGATCAATGGTGACCACCAGCAGCAACTGCGCGGTACCGCACGCCTGAAAGGCGACATCAAAGCCGATGCTACCCTACCTGAAATGCTCGGTAAGGGGCAGCTCATTATCACTATCGAACCGGTCGACGGCGAACGCTATCAAGGCATTGTGGGCTTAGACTCGGATCATCTGCAAGGCTGCCTTGAAGACTACTTTGCGCGTTCAGAGCAACTGGAAACGCGACTTTGGTTGCGCACCGGTGAGTTTGATGGCAAACGTCACGCGGCCGGAATGATGCTGCAAGTGCTACCGGATGGCAAAGGGGACGATAACGACTTTGACCATTTGGCGAAGCTGACTGAAACCGTTAAAAATGATGAATTATTTGGCCTTGATGCAAAAGACGTCCTTTATCGTCTATATCACCAAGAAAGCGTCACCGTTTTCGATCCTCAGTCAGTATGCTTCAAATGCAGCTGTTCACGCGAGCGCAGCGCACAAGCGATAGCCGCGATTGAACGCAGCGAAGTCGATAAAATGATTGCAGAAATGGGCACAATTCGTTTGCACTGTGATTATTGCGGCAGTGATTATGCGTTTGACAGCGTCGATGTCGCAGCCATCTTTGAGCAGAACGCCGATTCATCGTCACAAATGCAGTGAAAAACGTGCTACATATTTAGTTGCATAAAACAAAGAAACCCAACTTAGTTCAAAAGCCAGCATCAAGCTGGCTTTTTTCTTGGTCTCCTCGGACACATCTCACATTTTTTTGCGCATTAATTTTGTACAAACAATAAGAGCTCTGTGGGTAGCGCAAACGTTTAACTAAGCGTTACCATAGAGGGAGTCACGTCACCTGGTGGTCAGTACCCTACAATCAAAATAGCCCTAGTGTGCGTGCGGTAATTTTTTGCAGTAACTCCCTGAATGGCACTATTCAGGTTGCTAGCATAAAGACAGTTAACAACATCTTACCCCAAGGAGCACCTATGACTGTCCTGAACGTCGAATCCGAAGTCGCCGGCATCGATCTTTCCCGTCATGGTCTGGAAAATGTCAAAGAAGTCATTCGCAATCCCTCTTATGAACAGCTGTTCGAGGAAGAAACCAAACCTGGGCTGGAAGGCTACGAAAAAGGCGTGGTGACTGAGCTCGGCGCTGTGGCGGTGGATACCGGTATTTTTACTGGCCGTTCACCAAAAGATAAATACATTGTGCGTGACGACACCACCCGCGATACCGTGTGGTGGTCCGATCAAGGGAAAAACGATAACAAGCCGATTGATCACGCCGTTTGGAAAGATTTAAAAGCTTTAGTCACCCAGCAACTCTCTGGCAAACGTCTGTTTGTGATTGATGGCTACTGCGGTGCCAACCCTAACACGCGTTTACGGATCCGTGTGATCACCGAAGTGGCGTGGCAAGCGCACTTTGTGAAAAACATGTTTATCCGCCCTACCGATGAAGAGCTAAAAGACTTTGAGCCCGACTTTGTGGTCATGAACGGTGCTAAATGCGTCAACAATAAATGGCGCGAGCATGGTTTGAACTCGGAAAACTTCACGGTCTTCAATCTTACCGAGCGCATGCAGCTTATCGGCGGGACATGGTACGGCGGCGAGATGAAAAAAGGCATGTTTGCGATGATGAATTATTTCTTGCCTTTGCAAGACATCGCGTCCATGCACTGCTCGGCAAATATGGGCAAAGACGGCGACGTCGCGATTTTCTTCGGCCTATCTGGCACGGGTAAAACAACCCTCTCCACCGATCCGAAGCGTCAGCTGATTGGCGACGACGAACACGGCTGGGACGATCATGGTGTGTTTAACTTTGAAGGCGGCTGCTATGCAAAAACCATTAAGCTGTCCAAAGAAGCAGAGCCCGATATTTACAATGCCATTCGCCGTGATGCACTGCTTGAAAACGTCACCGTACGTGGCGATGGCCGTATCGACTTTGACGATAACTCCAAAACCGAAAACACCCGAGTGTCTTACCCGATTTATCATATCGATAATATCGTTAAGCCAGTGTCGAAAGGCGGACATGCCAACAAGGTGATCTTCCTCTCCGCGGATGCGTTTGGCGTGCTACCGCCAGTGTCTAAACTGACGCCTGAGCAGACCAAGTATCACTTCCTGTCAGGCTTTACCGCCAAGCTGGCCGGCACTGAGCGTGGTATTACAGAGCCAACCCCTACCTTCTCAGCTGCTTTTGGGGCCGCATTCTTGACCTTGCACCCAACCAAGTATGCAGAAGTGTTGGTCAAACGTATGGAAGCGGCAGGTGCAGAAGCCTACCTAGTGAATACTGGTTGGAACGGCTCAGGCAAGCGTATTTCGATTAAAGATACCCGCGCCATTATTGACGCTATCTTAGATGGTTCGATTGAGAAAGCAGAAACGAAGACGATTCCTATCTTCAATCTCACCGTGCCCGTCTCACTCGACGAGGTCAACGATGGCATCCTTGACCCGCGTGACACCTATGTCGATCCACTCCAGTGGGAAAGCAAAGCGAAGGACCTTGCCCAACGCTTTATCGATAATTTCGACAAGTATACAGACACCCCAGAAGGGGCTGCTTTGGTTTCAGCCGGGCCTCAGCTCGACTAAATCATCCCACTTACGCCTCATAGCAATATGGGGCGTACTTTTTGCCTAGCAGTTGAATTTAGGCCACTTTTGCTCCAGTCTTAATCCATTCATCGTCACCTTTTCTCGCTCCGATAGGATTTGCCCATGCGCATCCTGGCCAAACTGATTGCCAGCTTGATCATCCTGATTGTTACCGCGCTTTTCGTGGTTGTGGTGCTTTTGCATACCCGTTACAGCACACCTGTCTTTAATACCGTCTCCCAGACTCTGTTACCCGGTAAACTCACCGCGGCACAAGTGGGGTATCACTGGCGCTCACCGCTGCAACTGACATTGATTCAACCGGATTATCAAGCCTCCCAAACCGATTGGCATGCGGACAAACTACAACTTTATATAGACCCCGCCACCTTTCCACACATTGCTTGGCTACGCATTGATGGTATGGATATTGACCTTGATGCGCTGGACGCCAACCCATTTCAGGAATTACCTCAAGGGCTTACCATTGGTCGAGTGCTACTGAGTGATATCACCCTACACACGCCGCACTGGCAAGCCACCAATGTACGAGCACAACTCGATAATTGGCAAAAAGGCTCCCAAGCCTATGGCACAGTGAAAGGACGAGCACAATGGGAAATAGGCTCGCTTAACGGACAAGGTATCGCCTTAACCCAGTTACTACTGGATGCGAAACCGAGTGACCAAGGGTGGGAAATTCTGGGCGCCTCGATGCAGTGGCAACGCGCTGCAATCAGTGCGCAGGGCCATTGGCAACCCGGCACCCTCGCGCTCGAGCAACTCACTATCAGCGATGCGGTGATTGATAGCGAGCAAACCCGCCAGACCCTCGCGCAAGCGCTCGCGGCTTGGCCTCACGATACCGTGTTAACCGTCGCCCGCGCCGACGTAAGACAACTCAGCGCAGAAACGCATCTCCTGTCGGTGAACCAATTAACCTTCTCGGCGCAAAATCTTCGTTTCGCCCCCAACGCGCCTTGGTGGTATCAACCGGCGATGCGATTGTCATTCAACGCCGATTATTTACGCTGGCAAGGCCAAACTTGGGAACAGCCGCTGGGCGATATCGAGTGGAGAGATAACACAGTGATCGTCAATCAGCTCACCAGCCAATTGCAGGAGGGCTTTTTTGCTGTGTCTGGCCAATTCACCCAGAACAATTGGCAGATAGACCGCTTTCAAGCCAACGGTTTAACCCTCTCTCGCCAAGAGCTTGATCCCCTTCAAGCCCTGTTACCCGGTATACCGACCCAACTGAGCATCACCAGTTTACAGCTAAAGCATAACGAGTGGCTCAACTTATCCCCTGACTTTGCCACCAAAATCAGTGGCATTGATGTGGATGGCCAATCTCTTGAGATCCGCGATGGCGAGCTGGTCAATGGTCTCATTACAGCCAGCGCCAACCATGCAAGTATTAACCAGCAGTGGATCGCAGAGCCCTACCTGCGTCTTGAGGCCCATGATCGAAAACTTCAGCTGCACCAATTTTTACTGGGTTTTCCCGATGGCCAACTGGCGCTGTCTGGGCAGATCAATCTCGCCGCACCGAGCCGACCTTGGTCACTGGCCGTTGACGGTTTGCAAATTCCCTTGTCCATTTACCATGCTTGGTTCGATTGGCCACTACCGCTAGACGGCTTTCACGATATTGAGGGGCAATGGTCAGGGCTGGCAGCAGACGCACACAGTTTTAAGGTGGGGTTGAACGGTCAGTTAGCCGTCACTTTTCTCGACAGCGCTGCGGCGCAAACCGACCTATCTGTGGATCAACCTTGGTCTATTCGGCTCGCACACTGGTTGAAAGGGGAGACTGTTCCGCCTGAGGAAAGCCGCTTAGTTCCGCTACCCTTTGCATCGCTGACGCTCAATGCCGATCGCGGTGACATTCGCGCCACGCTCAACGGCGAGCAAACCCTGTCACTCCGCTGGCCGATTTATCAAGCGACAGAGCCTAACCTCAGCGAATAAGGCGCTAACGCAGCAGAGCCAGTTGCGGGGCCGGTTGGGTCGTTGCCGCATCATCCGATGGCAGTAAGACATAGGTACCCGTGAACACTCCAGCCTGTTCATCACCACTGAAAAACGCCACTTCTAGCGTCACCCGCGCTCGACGCCCGTTTTCGAGTCGGTCTAGATCGCCGCTTAAACTGTCTAATGACACGCTGGCACGGGGACGCTCTGCCACCGGGCGACGATAGCGAATATGGCTGTCTGCGAGCACAATATCCGCACTCAGCTGGCGCTCTTTCATCAGCAACCACACCATGCCCCAACCGGCGAGCGTGGCAAGGCTGAAAATACTGCCTGCAAACATGGTGTGATGCGGGTTTAGATTGGCATTAAGGTTGGCGCACACTTCGAAGCGATAGCCGGTAAATTGAGTGATTTTAACCCCCATTTTGTCACTGATGGGGATCTGATGTTGCCAGCGCGTTTGAAGCTCTGCGCACCATTCAGGTCGACGCACGACATCGGAAAGTGGGTCTAAATGCTTCACCATTTGTTGATGACGGATCGGACCGCGCTCATCGTTCAACTCACCTTGGCTAATAAATTCATGCTTGGCGTAAAAACTGACCGCATCCTCACGCGCATTACAGACCAAGCGCTTTGCACCTTCTTGGCGTGCTAAGGACTCTAGTGCCATCAGCACCAAGGCGCCAAGACCACGGCTGCGATAGTCCGGTGAAACCGCCATATAACGGATTTGACCGTCGTTATCTGGGGTCAGATACAACCGCCCAATCGCTACAGGCTCGCCATTGCCATCGACAATCATTCGATGGCAAGCACTCACGTCATACGCGTCGCGTTCAGAGCCACGCGGTGCATGCCAAGGCTCGCGTAGCATGCGATAACGAAAATCGTAATACCGCGCCAGATCTTGCTCTGTTTGTGGCGTCACCATTCGGAACATGCCTGTCTCTCCCTGTTAGGCTGGTTAAACCTGAAGCCAAAATGTGACCGGTCCATCATTGACCAAACTCACTTTCATGTCTGCGGCGAACTGCCCAGTTTGGGTCTGAAGCCCCGCTTGGCGACAGTGATCACAAAACAAATCGTACAAACGTGCCGCCTCTTCCGGCGCCGCGCCTGAAAAGCTCGGCCGCATCCCTTTTTTAGTATCCGCTGCAAGGGTGAACTGCGAAACCACCAGCAGCTCGCCTCCAGCCTGAGCAACATTGAGGTTCATTTTGCCGGCATCGTCTTCAAACACCCGATAGCCAGTGACTTTGTGCGCCAGTTTGGCAGCCTGCGCATCGGTATCCCCTTTTTCTACGCCTAATAGCACCACAAGCCCTTTGCCGATGGTACCGAGGGTATTGCCCTCAACCGTGACGTTCGCTTCACTCACGCGTTGAATTAAGGCGATCATAACGCTCCTTATTGTCTTCATTTTCAATCACAGCAGGGACAGGTGTGTCTCGCGGCGCCGCATCCCCTTGGGGTCGCCACAGTGCCGACTCATGCAAGGTGGCCGTCACTTGAGCACCAAACAACACAATGCACCAACTAAAATACACCCAAACAAATAAAATCGGCACCACGGCCAGTGCACCGTATATCAGCTGATACGAAGGAAAGTGCGTGACATACAACGCGAACACTTTTTTGCTCAATTCAAACAAAATGCTGGCAGCTGCCGCGCCCACTAACGCATGGCGCAATCGCACTCGGGTGTTCGGCACCATCGTGTACAGTCCCATAAACGTAAGCGTGGTTAACACAAAGGGTAATCCACGCAGCAAGGTGGTTAATAAATCACTGGCGACGCCACTTTGTAAGAGCGATAGCGACGTCAAATACGAGCTTAAGGCAATGCTGGTACCAATCAAGATAGGGCCCAGCGTCAGCACCATCCAGTAGATCGAAAAGGCGATCATCATTGGTCGCTTGGTCTTAATCTTAAAGGTGTGGTTCAAGCTCTTATCAATGGCAGAAATGAGCATAATGGCGACCACGAACAAAAAGCTGACCCCCACCGCGGTCATCTTGCCCGCGTTGGCGACAAACTCATTGAGGTAACGCGCGACAATTTCGCCCGCCGCTGGGACGAAATTCTTGATCACAAACTGCTGCAGTGTTTCACCCACTTGCGAAAAGCCGGGAAAACTCGAGAACGCAGACAGCACCACGGTGACAAGCGGGACCAAGGACAACAAGGTGACATAGGCCATATAGCCAGCGCTCACGGTGAGCCTATCTTCTCCCATTCGTTGCCACAAATGACGAACCATGGCCTGTAGCCAGTCACGTGAACATTGCCATGAGGGCATGTCACGCAGCGGATTATCGAGCATACCTTGTTCCTAACCTTGTGTTAGCCTTACGCTTATTCAGTGTACATGATTTATAACCAAGGAGTTGCCTGTGCGGGCCATGCTACTATTTTTGACCAGTTTAACCCTGCTGACCGGCTGTCAGTCTGCCTATTACGCAGCGATGGAGCAAGTCGGCGTTCATAAGCGCGATATCATGGTCGATCGTGTTGAAGATGCTGCCAGTGCGCAGCAAGAGGCACAAACCCAGTTTAACGACGCGCTTGAAGCATTGACCGCATTGACGCAGTTTGATGGCGGCGAGTTACAAGCGGCTTACGATACGGTCAATAAGCAATATCAAAAAAGCGAAGCAGCAGTGACTCAGGTTCGTGACCGCATTGATGCCTTGGACGCCGTGGCGCAGGCCTTATTTGCCGAGTGGGACGAGGAGCTGGCGCTATACACCAATCCACGCCTCAAACGCGAGAGTGCTCAGCGTTTGCGAGCCACAAAAGCCGAGTATCAGCGCTTGTATGATGCCATGCAACGCGCCGAACGCACCATGACACCCGTGCTAAATACGCTGCAAGATAACCGCTTATATCTGAAACACAATCTGAATGCACGCGCCATCGGTGCACTCCAAGGCGAATTCAAAAATCTCGCCGGCGATATCGATCGCGCTATTGCCGATATGCAGCGTGCCATTCAAGCGTCCGATCGGTTTATTCAAACCCTTAATTAATCCATAGGCACAAAAAAAGGCACCCGAGGGTGCCTTTTTGACGCTTCGCATTCACGATTTAGCCTTTACGGCCTGCACGCTTACGCTCAGTTTCAGTCAGTAACTTCTTACGAATACGGATGCTTTCTGGTGTCACTTCCACCAGCTCATCGTCATCGATAAACTCAAGCGCTTGCTCAAGGGTAAACTTGATGGCTGGTGTCAGTACCTGTGCATCATCAGTACCAGACGCACGTACGTTGGTCAGCTGCTTACCTTTCAAGCAGTTAACGGTCAGATCGTTAGAACGGTTATGAATACCGATGATTTGACCTTCGTACACTTCATCACCGTGCTCAGCAAACAGACGGCCACGCTCTTGCAAGTTAAACAGAGCATAAGTCAGTGCTTTACCCGCCGCGTTAGAAATCAGTACACCGTTAACACGTTGACCGATATCACCGCCTTTAAATGGGCCGTAGTGGTCAAACGTGTGATAAATCAAGCCAGAGCCCGAGGTCAGGGTCAAAAACTCAGTCTGGAAGCCAATCAGGCCACGAGACGGCATCATAAAGTCCATACGGACACGGCCTTTGCCGTCAGGCAACATATTGGTTAATTCACCTTTACGCAGACCGATGTTCTCCATCACGCCGCCTTGGTGCTCTTCCAGTACGTCAATGGTCACGGTTTCAAACGGTTCCAGTTTTTGACCATCTTCTTCTTTGATGATCACTTCTGGACGTGATACCGCAAGCTCGTAGCCTTCACGACGCATGTTTTCGATCAGGATAGACAGGTGCAGTTCACCACGACCGGATACGCGGAACTTATCTGGGTTATCCGTTTCTTCAACGCGCAGTGCAACGTTGTGTACCAATTCTTTTTGCAGACGCTCAAGAATGTTACGCGACGTAACGTATTTACCTTCCAGACCCGCAAATGGCGAGGTGTTAACTTGGAAAGTCATGGTTACAGTTGGCTCATCGACGGTCAACGCTGGCAGCGCTTCTGCATTGCTTGGATCGCAGATGGTATCTGAAATTTTCAGCTCGCCAAGACCGGTGATAGCAATGATGTCACCCGCTGTCGCTTGCTCAACGTCGTTACGCTCAAGGCCCAAGTAGCCCAGTACGCCACCTACTTTACCGTTACGCTTGCTACCGTCGGCGCTAACAATGGTCACCTGTTGGTTAGGCTTCACTGAGCCGCGAGTAATACGGCCAACACCGATAACGCCTTTGTAAGAGTTATAGTCCAGCTGAGAGACTTGCATTTGGAATGGGCTGTTGATGTCAACATCCGGCGCTGCAACGTTATCAACGATCGCATTGAACAGCGGTTCCATGTTCTCGCCTTCGGTGGCTTCGTCTAGGCTCGCCCAACCGTTTAGTGCGGATGCGTAAACCACTTGGAAATCTAGCTGCTCGTCTGTCGCACCCAAGGTATCAAACAGATCGAATACCTGATCCATCACCCAGTCAGGACGCGCACCTGGGCGGTCAATTTTGTTGATAACCAAAATTGGCTTCAGACCGTGTGCAAACGCCTTTTGGGTGACAAAACGCGTTTGTGGCATCGGGCCGTCAACCGCATCAACCACTAGCAACACAGAGTCAACCATCGACATGATACGCTCTACTTCACCACCGAAGTCGGCGTGTCCAGGAGTATCGACGATGTTGATACGGTAGTCATTCCAGTTAATCGCGGTGTTTTTCGCCAAAATGGTGATGCCACGCTCTTTCTCAATGTCGTTCGAGTCCATGACACGCTCTTCCACTTCACCGCGGGTTGCTAGCGTGCCGGACTGCTGCAGCAGCTTATCCACTAGCGTGGTTTTACCGTGGTCAACGTGGGCAATAATGGCGATATTTCTCAATTTATCAGTCTGTAAGTTGGTCATGGACTCTCTTTTCACTCGATAGACGGGGGCGCGCGCCGAACCTTGGGTTAAACACACCTACCACGACGGTGCCGCCACCTGATTAAAAAAACGGCCGTAATGTACCAGATTTTGTCGCAAAACCCACCTAAATATGTGAATCAGCGCAAAGACAATGACGGACTCTTGTGTCCACACTGGTGAATTATTAAGCAAATACAACGGCTCAGTGAGAAAAAGACCAAGATGAATTTTTAAAGGCAGACCACACTCTCACCGCCATTTGTCTGCTATAACTTCGAGGGCTGCACGGCTGTCGTGCGAATCCAACACCACTGCCGAGCTATTTGCACCATAGCAATGCATTCATGCACAATAATGGTGCATACAGACAGTGTTTCGGTGCCCATTAATCGTCGCGTTTCCCGTCAATGGGGCAATTAGCACGTTTAAAATTGTTGGCACAGTTTTCGCTTTGTACTGTGCAAGGAGCAAACCCAGCTTACCCTTTTATTTTGACACCGGAGGTTATTTCACATGTCAGTAGAAAACGTGCTCGCATTGATCCAAGAGAACGAGGTGAAATTCATCGATCTGCGCTTTACCGATACTAAGGGTAAAGAGCAGCATGTCTCTATTCCTTCACACCAAATCGATGCTGACTTTTTCGAAGAAGGCAAAATGTTTGATGGCTCATCCGTCGCCGGTTGGAAAGGCATCAACGAATCAGACATGATTATGATGCCTGACCCAAGCTCAGCCGTGCTGGACCCATTTACCGAAGAAAGCACGCTCAACATTCGCTGTGATATTCTTGAGCCCTCAACCATGCAAGGTTATGAGCGTGACCCTCGCTCGATTGCCAAACGTGCCGAAGACTACATGCGCGCAACTGGCATTGCTGATACCGTCCTGATCGGTCCTGAACCAGAGTTTTTCTTGTTCGATGACGTGAAATTCGCCACCGATATGGCCGGCTCTTTCTACAAAATTGATGATGTCGAAGCGAGCTGGAACTCAGGCTCGGCGCTGGAAGGCGGTAACAAAGGCCACCGTCCGGGCGTAAAAGGCGGCTACTTCCCAGTTGCCCCTGTGGATTCATCACAAGATATCCGCTCTGCCATGTCATTAGTGATGGAAGAAATGGGCCTCGTGGTTGAGGCGCACCACCACGAAGTGGCAACCGCAGGACAAAACGAGATCGCAACCCGCTTTAACACTCTGACCACCAAAGCGGACGAAATTCAGATTTACAAGTATGTCGTGCATAACGTCGCGCACGCCTTTGGTAAAACCGCAACCTTTATGCCAAAGCCACTGGTTGGTGATAACGGCTCGGGCATGCACGTACACCAATCACTCGCGAAAGACGGTCAAAACCTGTTTGCCGGTGACAAGTACGGTGGCCTGTCCGAAACCGCTCTTTATTACATTGGCGGTATCATCAAGCATGCGCGTGCCATCAACGCCTTTGCCAACGCTTCAACCAACTCGTACAAGCGTCTGGTTCCCGGTTTTGAAGCGCCTGTCATGCTGGCTTACTCCGCACGTAACCGTTCTGCGTCTATCCGTATTCCGGTGGTGCCGAGCCCGAAAGCACGTCGTATCGAAGTCCGCTTTGGCGATCCGTCTGCGAACCCATACCTGTGCTTTGCTGCGATGCTGATGGCTGGTCTTGACGGGATTAAAAACAAGATCCATCCAGGCGATGCGATGGATAAAGACTTGTACGACTTACCCGCAGAGGAAGCGGCGGAAATCCCAACCGTTGCCGAGTCCTTGAAAGAAGCCTTGCAAGCCCTTGATGCCGATCGTGAATTCTTGACGGCTGGTGGCGTGTTCTCGGATGACTTTATCGACTCTTACATTGGCCTAAAAGCCGGTGACGTGGAGCGCATCCAAATGACCACGCACCCTGTTGAGTTCGAACTTTACTACTCAGTGTAAAGCGCCCACCAACAGAAATTACGGCCCACCTCTCAGGTGGGCTTTTTTATGCTTGAGCCCGCCTAATGCCGTTTTACACTCAGTGTTTTACCGTGATAAGGCACAACAAACATGAAATGGCTTCTCGTAACTTGGTTGCTTATCACACTGCCTTGTGCAGCCACCAGCGTCTATCAATGGACCGATGCGCAAGGGGTTTTGCATCTCAGTGATACGCGGCCGGTTGGCGAGATGTCGGTCACTGAGCATACGGTAACGCCCTTTACGCCATCCACGCCGCCGGTCTCACCTTCATCGAGCCTGACACCTGCCTCTCCCTCAACCGAGCCGGACATTGCCGTGGCGCTCTCACTACTCCATCCTGCTGAAGGTGCGACCTTGCGCAGCAATCCCGGTAAGCTCAAAGTCTCGGCATCAGTCCGTCCCGTCCATGCAGCCACAGAGTCGGTGGTATTGCTCCTCGATGGTGCAAAGGTAGCGCTTTCCCCCCAGCAAACCACACAGCAAGATCAGCGAACGTTGCATTGGTATATTGAGCCAGTCGATCGGGGCACTCACACGGTGCAAGTGCAATACATTGAAAACGGCAAGGTTATTGCATCATCTCCCGTTCATCGTTTCTTTTTGCACCGTGCACATCTCAATCAACCGTCGCGTCAGACGCACTAGTGAGGCGGTTATCGCCTGATGACAACCGATTGAGTTCACAAAGCCACCGACGGGGGCTGCACGGTGTACAGAGTTTGATTACACTCAATGCACCATTATAGTGCAAATAAGGATTCAGCCGCACATGATGCCAGGGCAACTGTTCGATCATCTGCTAACGGCCATTGTCGTGGTCGACACACAATGGCGTATTTTGTACGCCAATGCAGCCGCTGAGCAGCTGATGCACCAAAGTGTCCGCCGTTTAGTTAACCAACCGCTTACAGAACAGCTCCAACATGCCAGTGTGGATTGGTCACACATCGTCAGTACCACACAAGCCGGACAGAGCTTGACCGACAGTGATGTGACTTGGGTGGTCGACGGTCAACCACAAAAAGTCCAACTTAGCGCGAGTCCGCTATTTGATGACCCAGACGGCGGGAAAATCCTGCTCGAAGTCAATGTGGTTAGCCAGCAGCAACGGATCAGTAAAGAGCTCGCCCAAAAAGCACAGCAGCAAGCGGCCAAAGAATTAGTCCGAGGATTAGCGCACGAAATAAAAAACCCGCTCGGTGGCTTACGTGGCGCGGCACAGCTGCTGGAAAAAATGTTGCCCGATGCGAGCTTGGCCGAATACACCCAAATCATCATTGAACAAGCGGACCGGCTGCGTAATCTCGTCGACCGACTACTGGGCCCGCAGCGTCCGGGGCTGCGACAAAAGCAAAATATTCATGTGGTGCTGGAAAAGGTCCGTCAGTTAGTCAATCTCGACACGCAGGGCGCGGTCGATATCATTCGCGACTACGACCCTAGCTTGCCGGATTTTGACATGGATCCAGAACAACTTGAGCAAGCGATTCTCAACGTGGTGGCCAATGCTGCCGACGCGGTGCGCGAGCAAGCCGATGGACAAATTACCTTGCGTACACGCACAGGGTTTCAAACCGTGATTCATGGCATGCGTCATCGTGTCGTGGCACAAATCGAGATTATCGATAATGGGCCGGGCATCAGCCCCGAGCTACAAGACACCTTGTTTTACCCTATGGTCACCAGCAAAGTGAACGGAAATGGCCTCGGGCTTGCGATTACCCACCACCTCATTGATCAGCATAAAGGAAAGATTGAGGTTAATAGCTGGCCGGGGCACACCTGCTTTATCATCCAATTACCGATTATTGAAAAGGACACCACGCATGAGTAAAGGAACCATCTGGATTGTTGATGATGACAGTTCCATTCGTTGGGTCATGGAGCGCACCTTAAGCGCCGCCAATTTAGCGTGTCAGACATTTTGTGATGCCGACAGTGTGTTAAGCGCACTCCGCGAGCAAACACCCGATGTGTTGGTCTCCGATATCCGCATGCCGGGCACGGATGGGCTCGCCCTTCTCCATCGTGTTCATGAGCAACATCCGGATTTGCCAGTGATCATTATGACCGCACACTCAGATTTGGATGCCGCGGTGAATGCTTACAAAAAGGGCGCATTCGAGTATCTGCCGAAGCCATTTGATATTGATGAAGCCCTAGCCTTAGTCGAGCGTGCACTGGCACATCGCAAAGAGCAGCAAAAGCAGCAAACCACCCAGCCTTCTCAAGCGGACATGCCAGAAATCATTGGTGAAGCGCCCGCCATGCAAGAAGTGTTTCGCGCCATAGGTCGCCTTTCTCGTTCATCGATTTCAGTCTTGATTAATGGCGAGTCTGGCACAGGGAAAGAGTTAGTGGCGCAAGCATTGCACCGCCATAGCCCCCGCGCTGACCATGCTTTTATCGCACTCAACATGGCCGCGATTCCCAAAGATTTGATTGAATCTGAACTGTTCGGCCACGAAAAAGGCGCCTTTACCGGTGCAAACTCGGTGCGCCAAGGACGGTTTGAGCAAGCCAATGGCGGCACGTTATTCCTCGATGAAATTGGCGATATGCCACTGGATGTGCAAACACGTTTGCTGCGTGTGCTGGCGGATGGCCAATTCTATCGCGTCGGTGGTCACGCCGCCGTGGATGTGGATGTGCGGATCATCGCCGCCACCCACCAAGATTTAGAGCGCTTGGTGGCGGAAGGCGCATTTCGAGAAGACTTGTTCCACCGCCTGAATGTCATTCGCGTCCATTTACCGTCTCTTAAAGACCGACGCCAAGATATTCCGCAATTGTGTCAGTATTTTCTCGCCCGCGCCGCGGAAGAGCTCGGCGTCGAAGCCAAACAGCTCCATCCAGATACCAAGGCCATCATGAGCCAGCTACCTTGGCCGGGGAATGTGCGTCAACTAGAAAATACCTGCCGATGGTTAACCGTCATGGCCAGTAGCAATGAGGTCTTACCCAGCGACTTACCTCGCGAGCTGCTTCATCAGCCCACCCGCCTCGCTGAGAACGAAGAGCAAGACTGGCAGCACGCATTGGCGCAATGGGCAGAGCATGCGATTGCCAGCGGCCAACACGGCATTTTGCAACAGGCACTGCCGAGTGTTGAGCGCATATTGTTGGAGTCAGCATTGGCACACACCCATGGTCACAAGCAGGATGCAGCGAAAATACTCGGATGGGGACGAAATACACTCACTCGCAAGCTAAAAGAGCTTAATATTGAGTCATGACTCATTATTAAAACTCAAACACTTTGAACCTCTGCTAAATTTAATAACAGTGATTGGAGTACAATCCGCCAATTGTGTTGGGTTCTTAAGAAGAGTTAAGTTGTTGTACTAATGAGAAACATGCGTCCCCTTTCGATTCGAGCAGCTGTCATGTTACCCGTGTTTCTCGTACTCACGCTGACACTGATTGTGATCGTTTTTACAATCAACAATCATTACCAGTCCAGTTCGCGTTTCGTCGGTAAGTTACTGCTTACCGACTACTCTCAGGGGATAGAGCAGGACTTACGTCAATACCTCGAAAATCCGTTTTACACCAATGTCTTTGTCGCTGACAGCGTGGCAGCGTGGGCGAAAGATCGCAATCCCACCCCACAAGACATTCGCAATTACTTGCTCAACAGCTATACCTCCCTTTTTCAAGCCATGCCTCATATGCAGGTGTTGAGCATTGGTGTCGATGCCCGCGGCGACTATTACGGCTACCGAAAAAGCGCCAGTGGCCAATACATCCTCATGGAGCGCAGTGATGATACCGACCGCGCCTTGCGCATCTTCGATGGGCGTACGCCTTTATCCAATGTGATTTATCAAGACGGGGATTACGATCCCCGTGTGCGCCCTTGGTACATTCCTGCCTTTAACCGTGAGCAGCCACGCTGGACCGATATTTATCGCGATACCGATGAGGTGGGAGAAGTCTCGCTCTCTGCCATTGCCCCCATCCAAATAAACAACAAAGTATGGGGCGTGGTTGCCAGCGACATTAAACTCACTGCTTTCAATCAGTTTTTAAGTGAGCGTCAGCAAAAGCTGGGCGGTGCCTTGTTTATTGTCGATAGGGAAGGACGCATGCTGGCACACAGCGGCCAAGACAGCCCGACCAATATTCTTCATTTTCCCGGCGACCCCAATAACTCGGTGCTCAACAATACCATTAGAAATATCTCCGATGACTGGCCTCCTGCGCCCTCGCAATTAGGGCAGCCTTTTTATTTTAAGATTGCCGATCAGGGCAATTTTTACGGCACGATCAAGAGGGTAGATATGGCGGCACCGTTCCAGCACGACTGGTATGTGGTGGTGGCCTTGCCCGATCAGCTATTGCTGGAGAGCTTACTCAACCAACAAAAGATCAGTGTCTATCTGGTGATAGCCATGGCGCTAGTTGGGTTAATGGTGGTGTATTTGATTATTCGCCAACTCACCCGCCCTTTGCGCGATACCGCGGAAGCTGCCGCCAAGCTTGCTTCAGGGAACCTGACGTATCGGATCAACACCTCTGCCAGTTTGCGAGAAATCGCCATCCTTAAAGATGCCTTTAACAACATGTCAGACAAGGTGCAGGATTCGTTCAACGCATTACGTCTACAGGTCCGGCAAGACAACTTAACCCGTTTGTACACCCGAGAAGGCTTATTAGAACAAGCCAATACCATCCGCTATCACGCGCCCAACACCTTAGTGATCCTCGGCATCAACGGGTTTCGCAACATCAATGACAGCCTTGGCCAAGACGGCGGCGACCAACTCCTGTGCACCATTGCTCAGCGCTTAACCGATCTCGCGGATGGCACTGGGATGTTGGTGTCACGGATTCGCGGTGATGAATTTGCTGTACTGGCTCCCAACACCACCAATCGCACTCAGTCAGAAGCCTTGGTGAATCAATTGCTCAGCCTGTTCAAGCGTCCGGTAAAAATCGGTAACGATGAGGTCTTAGTCGATGCATGTGCGGGGGTAGTCTTTGGCCACACTTTTGGCGATGCCATTTATGAAGGATTGCAACACGCAGGATTGGCACTGAGTGAGGCAAAACGCAGTGAAACCGATGCCTATGTTTTCTTTGAGGCCAGTATGCAAGCGCGTGTCCAAGAGCAGTCGCGCTTGCTGCTCGAGCTTCATCATGCCGTACAGCACCATGAATTTGTGGTTTACTATCAACCTCTTGTGCGTCTTGTTGATGGCCGTTTCTGTGGCGCCGAAGCACTGGTCCGTTGGGAAAGCCCCAGTCGGGGTATGGTGTCGCCCGCCGAATTTATTCCGGTGGCCGAACAAAGCGGTTTAATCAATCAAATTGGTATGCAAGTGCTCGAACAGGCTGCGTACGATACCGTCGCTCAAATTGAAAAAGGCGTGTGGGCAGCGGATTTTCAGCTGCACGTAAACTTATCCGCCCGCCAGCTTTTATCCGCTGATTTTATCGATAAGTTGCAAGATGTCCTGTCACGTACTCGCTTGCCCGCCGATAACCTCACCTTAGAGATCACCGAATCTCAACTTATGAGCCACGAGCAACTGGCGACATCAGGGCTAACTAAAATCCGTGCACTGGGCATCAAAATAGCCATCGACGATTTTGGGACCGGCTATTCGTCTTTGGCATACCTTCACCAGATGGCCTTTGATAGCTTAAAAATCGATCGCAGCTTTGTGCATTCGATGACTGAAAATGTGACCAACCAGCGCATCATTGAAGCCGTAGTAGCCATGACCCGTGGCATGGACGTCCACCTCGTTGCCGAAGGGATTGAAACCCAAGAAGAAGCGATTCGACTGCGTGAAATTGGCTGCCACTACGCCCAAGGGTTCTTGTTTGCCAAGCCGCTTCCTTTGGCCGAACTGCCAACAGAACGGGTAACGGATAAGCTCCCCACGCGATAGTTGTCACGTCATCGGCATACTGGCTACTGACGATGTGATGGTCAATCGCTATACTGAGCGCCAACTCACCTGCTGGGAACCGATGATGATAAGAAAAGACCTACCCTTGACGGACTTACACCGCCATCTGGACGGCAACATCCGTATCGAGACCATTTTAGAGCTGGGGCAAAAATTCGCGATGCCTCTGCCGGCAACCAACATCGATGCGCTACGCCCACACGTGCAAGTGGTTGAAAACGAGCCGGATCTGGTCGCGTTTTTGTCCAAGCTGGACTGGGGCGTCGCCGTGCTGGGTGACTTGGATGCAGTGCGCCGTGTGGCGTATGAGAACGTCGAAGACGCATTAAACGCACGCATTGATTATGCGGAACTACGCTTTTCGCCTTACTACATGGCGATGAAACATCAACTGCCTCTCGAAGGCGTGGTGGAAGCCGTGGTCGATGGCGTGCAAGCCGGTAGCCGTGACTTTGGCGTAAAAACCAACCTGATTGGTATCATGAGCCGCACTTTTGGCCCTCAAGCTTGTATGGCGGAGCTAGATGCCTTGCTGCCCCAGAAACATCAATTGGTCGCCATCGATCTGGCCGGTGATGAGCTGGGCCAACCTGGCGATCAATTTACCCAACACTTCACCAAAGTCCGTGCCAGCGATCTGCAAGTGACCGTGCACGCGGGTGAAGCCGCGGGTGCGGCCAGCATGTGGCAAGCCATTAATGAACTTGGCGCGACCCGAATCGGGCACGGGGTTAAAGCCATTGAGGATCCAAAACTGATGGACTACTTAGCCGAAAACCGTATCGGGATTGAAAGCTGCCTAACGTCGAACATTCAAACCAGTACGGTGGCGGATTTGTCTCAGCACCCGGTACGTCAGTTCCTCGATCACGGTATTCTTGCTTCGTTAAATACCGACGATCCCGCCGTCGAAGGCATTGAACTCCCGTATGAATACGAAGTGGCTGCCCCAGCTGCGGGCTTAACTGCTGCGCAAATCCACACACTGCAAGAAAATGGCCTGACCATTGCTTTCTTGTCTGACAGTGAGAAAGCGGCACTGACCGCCAAAGCCGCGGCCCGCTAATTTGCGAACCAAGCGACACAAAAAACCGCCGTTTGGCGGTTTTTTTGTTTAAATCACTCGCGAGAACTGTTGTTGGCGAGCCCTATCCCGTAAATAAACATCAAAACTCATACAGATGTTACGAATCAACATGCGCCCCGTTTTGGTCACTGCAATGCTGGTGTCGGTCAAGGCGACCAAGCCATCATCGACAAAACACTGCAAGAGTTTCAGATCCTCGGCAAAATAGCCATCAAAGTCGATGTCATACTCGGCCGCAATCTGGGCTTTATCCAAGTAAAAATTACACATCAATGCTTTGATCACATCACGGCGGATCCGGTCATCGCGCTCTAGCATCACGCCTTTGCACAATGCATGGCGCTCAGCATCCACTTGCTGATAATACTGCTTCATGTCCTTTTGGTTTTGGGCGTAACAATCGCCAATCATCGAAATTGCCGACACCCCCAACCCCAGTAAGTCACAATCACCTTGCGTGGTGTAACCTTGGAAATTGCGGTGTAAACGCCCTTCGCGCTGCGCGACAGCCAATTCATCATCGGGCAGAGCAAAGTGGTCCATGCCGATAAATTGGTAGCCAGCATCGGTTAATGTGGTGATGGTCTCTTGCAGCATAGTCAGCTTGGCATCTGGCGATGGGAGGTCGTCGTCTTTAATTTTGCGCTGCGCAGCAAACAGCGATGGCAAATGCGCATAATTAAACACCGACAAACGTCCCGGACGCATCGCTAGCACTTGCTCTAAGGTCTTGGCAAAACCCGCTGGCGTTTGTGTGGGTAAACCATAAATTAAATCAAGATTGGTGGATCGAAATCCCAGCTCATGCGCACGCTCAACCAAGGCGTGGATAAAGTCTTCGTCTTGCTCTCGATTGACCAACTGCTGCACTTTTTTATCAAAGTCCTGCACGCCAATGCTAATACGGTTAAATCCCTCACCGCGCAAATGATCAAGCATGTCCAATGGAATTTCACGCGGGTCCACCTCAATGCTGATTTCTGCCTCGGCCTCAAAGTGAAACTCTTGACGCAACAAGTTCATCAAACGGGATATTTGCGGTTTGGTTAAAAATGTCGGCGTCCCTCCACCCCAATGCAATTGAGTCACGCGACGCGTGCCCAGCAAAAACGCGCGCTGGCGAATTTCATGCTCTAGCGCATCCAAGTATTCATCCGCTTTATGCTGATGGCGCGTCACCACTTTATTGCATCCGCAGTAATAACAAAGCTTATGGCAAAACGGGATATGCACGTAAAGCGATAAGGGCCGGTCAGGATACTGGCTACAGGCCATATCAAATTCAGCGGCCGTAAAGGCTTCGTGAAATTCTAACGCGGTAGGATACGAGGTATAGCGGGGCCCTGAATAGTTGTACTTATTGATAAGGGCTTGATCCCAAATAACTTGTGGTGAGGACATGGCTTACAATTCCGCAAAGAGCGCTCAGGACAACAGCGCCTAGTGTGCCACAGCTTTTGGTGATGTGTTGAGCACAAACCGGCGCTAGCGATGCGAAAATGTCGGTGAGATCGAGTTTCGCCCAATAATTATAGGGGTATTGCGCGGTCAGAAGATAGACCGCGCGACTGGCTTTAATGGGTCAGGATATGATCGGGGATATGGCGACCGCCCGTAAACGCGAGAATCTCGGCCAACTCGGCCTTGATCGCTTGCTCAAGGCGCGCTTCGTGTTTCGCCCGTTCTAGGTCAAACTTCATACGCTCTTTCTTTTTCAGCGCACTGCGAGCCTCGCCGCGTGGAGTATCTTTCACCGCCTCATACAGCTCAAACAAGGCGGGATAACGGCTATCAAACTCGACCCGTTTATCGCCTTGCAAATGATCCATGATCATATAGAGCCGAATCGCCGCTTCCGATAAATCACACTGATCGTTAAGTGCAGCAAACGCAATCACGTCGACACTCTCGACAATTTTATCGTTGCGCTTGGCAATTGCAGCCTCTTTTTGCTGCGCTTGTAAGGTGTTTTGGCGTTTTAATTTAGCCAGCAACACCCCCGCATAAATGGATAGGCCGAGAATAATTAATCCGCCTAGTCCGGCTAATACCCAGATCCAATCCTGCACCTGTTACTCCTCGTTAGTCGTCCTGTTGTTCAAATTTCGCCAGCAGGTCGTCTTCATCAGTGTCGTCGTCATTGAGTAAACCAAGCTTATCCATCAGCACTTCAATGCGATCGAGCTTCTCATCCACATACGCTTGCAGACCAGAGCCTAACTTCTCACCGTTTTCGATACGATCCAACAACACATTCAGTTGAGGGTCTTGCTCGAGTTTGGCAAGCTCTTGCTCAGGCGTGAGTTTAGGCTGCTTTGGTTTCACCGCATCCGTCCCGAGTGGGATAGGCTTTTTACTGCCAATGCGCGGGTCTTTATTACCTCCGCTGCGGCGCGTTTGCGTTTTACTTTCTTCCGAATGACGCGAGCCGGCTTTTTTACCTTTGCGCTTTTTCTGCTTTTTCAGCATACGCGCAATGCGATCTTGTTCATTCTGATTTTTATCTACGTATTGCGCCGGGCCTTCCGATCCTACGCGGCGCGTTTTCTTTTTACGCGTCATGACAGTGGTTTCCTCATTAAAATTACGTCGTTGCCAACAAATTCAAGCGCAAGGCCCGATTGTGCGGCTAAAAACTCAAAAGTATGACGGCTAAAAAAGCTCACGTGTGTGGGGTCATTTTTGTAATGCCAACGTGAGAATGCCGCTTGGTCTGTGACCAACTTGGTCATCAACCCAAGCCATCCACCGGGCTTTAGCATGGCTTGCCATTGTTGCCAAGCCACGTCGGGTTGATAAAAGTGTTCGATAGCTTCTGTACAGGTAATAAAGTCATACTGCGTCTCTAAGACCTGTGCATCTGGCGCATAGAAGGGATCATAGCAGGCCATCGTGTGCCCTGCGTCAGTCAGCATTCTCGCCAATACCGGCCCCGGTCCACAACCAAAATCGAGCCCGTAAGCATGTTGGGGTAACCGTGTCATTAACGGTGTGAACAGGCGGGACAGAAAACGTTTATAGCCTTCATCCTCAGCATGGTTTTGGTGTAAGTCGTAAATCGCCTTCTCATCATCCGCCGATAGCAACGCATCACGGTCAACGAAGACTAACTCACACACTGCACACTGGAAGTATGCTCGCTGTTTATCACTATGGTAAGGGTGTACGCCTTGGTGCGCACATAATGGGCAATGCTGCATATCATTCTTCAATGCCAGAAGCTGGCGCGAATGTAGCAGAAAGTGGGTCAATAAAAAAGCGACAGGCATAAAGCCTGTCGCGGTATCGCCTGAGCGATATAAGCGGGTGTCGTCCGTCCTGGTACGTCTTTCGTCCCTGCTTGATGGCGCTGTGCGCCCTTTGTATCAACGTCCTGTTGCTGTGGTGGCTACCTGCCTAACAGTCGCATCCTGCGTCCTTGTCATCATGACAACCACGGCACTGTCCTCGTGCATCACACTCCTTGTGCTAACGCGCTCCATGCGCACCACCGTGGTGGCGTCACCTTCCTAGCGTTTCTCCCGCGCTCCGTGCGGGTGATGCATCAACGTCCTGTCGATGGGGATAGAATACTACAACCATAATCATTGCCTAGAATTACAGCCAAAAAACAGATGGGAACAAAACGGCATTAAGTCATAAGTAGCTGAATATTATGTTTATATTTTATTGTCTCGCATAAATCATATCTATTTTCACGGCAATCTATGGGCGATCTCTTACAAAAAAAGTCGCTCTTTTCGCGGTGCAGCTATCTGCGTCAATAGGGTCAGGTGCGCGGAGTCGGTTCGTATGAGTAAAAAACCGAAGGCAAACGCTAAGCGGGTAAGACGTCAGGCAACAAAAAAGCGAAAGCGGCCTGCGCCCCTTTCGCTTTCGATATGTGTGCGTGTCGCTGCGAGGCGATGCTGTCTTAGTGCAGACCACCAAGATATTTTGACAACGCATCAATCTCGTTGTCGGTCAGCTTCGCCGCCACTGAGCGCATCATTTGATTCATATCGTTATGACGATCACCATCGCGGAACATTTTCAGCTGACTCGCTAGGTATTTCGCGGGCTGGCCAGAAATTTTGGGGAAACCAGAAGAAGGCGTACCATTACCGCGCGGACCATGACACGCAGTACAGGCTGCAATGCCACGCTCAGGATCACCTGCCATATAAAGCTGACGGCCAACCGCCACCGAGCCTTCAGGCGTAGTGCCAGGCTTAGGCGTCAAGGTCGCATAGTAAGCCGCGAGATCAGCCATGTCTTGCTCTGAAAGCGGTGCAACCATGCCTGCCATCACAGCATTGTAACGACCTTGCTCTCCGCCGCTTTGCGCGCCGAGCTTAAATTCCTTTAATTGCTTTTCAATGTAGTTGGCGTGCTGACCCGCCAAGTTGGGGTAGTCAGGCAAAATGCTATTACCATCGGCACCGTGACAGGCGGCACAGGTATTGGCTTTTGCTTTGCCCGCTTCAGCATCTCCTTGGGCCCAGGCTGAGGCGCTGGCGAGGAGGGTCAATATTAGCGCTAATTTCTTCATGACATTCCATTTATAATTATCAAGCTTCCAGTACCACTACTTCGTTACCGTCATGGTACAATAACCGATCAAAAACCGAGCACGGTTATTTTACACAAATTCACACAAAAGTAATCAGTCTACTACACCAAGACGAGACGGAGTTAACAGTGGAGCAATCGCTTAATTACCGTAACACCCAATTTGTTACCAGCGCACCCGATATTCGCCATCTGCCTGATAATACTGGGATAGAAATCGCGTTTGCTGGTCGTTCCAACGCCGGCAAGTCTAGCTCCCTTAACCGTCTTTGTGACCAAAAGAGCCTTGCAAAGACCAGTAAGACGCCGGGGCGGACACAATTAATTAACCTTTTTAAGGTGGACGATGGTTGCCATATTGTCGACCTGCCCGGCTATGGTTTTGCCCAAGTGCCACTGGAGATGAAAGAAAAGTGGCAACGTTCGCTGGGTGAATACCTACAAAAACGCGAGCAGTTGGGCGGACTGGTGGTGTTGATGGATATTCGTCATCCCATGAAGGATCTTGATCAACAGTTGATTCATTGGGCAGTGCAATCCAACCTGCCTGTCATGGTGTTACTGACCAAAGCCGATAAACTAAAATCCGGCGCCCGTAAGCAACAACTGATGAAGATCCGTGAAGCCGCACTGGCGTTTTGTGGCGATGTAGAGATTGAATTGTTCTCATCCCTAAAAGGCATTGGCGTCGATAAGCTTCGCCGTAAGCTCGACACTTGGTACCACCAAGCGCCTGATGAAACCGTTCTCGACGAGACTTCCCCTGATGCGGAGCCGGAGTGATCGCCTCTTATACGCCGAGTAAGCTGCATTTATAAGCTCGTCTAGCCTGAAGATGGCAGAGAAAATAAAGTCCCCACCTGAACAGGTGGGGCAACGGGAGAGAAATAGGATTTATCTTATTATCGCGACAAGTTTTATAGACAATCGCCCATAACGCAAGTATCGCTTTGTCGAACCATTAGTCTCGCCGCACATTCACTTTGATTCCTGCCTCAAGGTCACAAAACCATCACTTCGGGCAAAATTGCCCAAAAAAAAGCCGACCCTAAGACAGGATCGGCGAATCTTTGTGCGTAAGCGATCTGATAAGACCCCGTAGACACATAAAGAACAAGAAGCTGCGCGCATTATAACCAAGCTCATCACTAAAATTAAAGTAATTACTCTAATTTTTTTGAAAAGAATGAGCATAAGCGAGTCAGCGAAACATAAAAAGGCAGTGGCAGGGTGTCTTCATCGGTTGGGAAATGGCCAATAAAAAAAGCCCCAGTCAGTATCCTGACTGGGGCTGCTGAATCAGCCAAATCCAATAACGTGAAACAAAAGGTCTGAAAGATAGAACATCTTACCTCTGTACCCTACGCCAATAACTGTATATCAAATGCACAGCGTTGAAAAGTATCCTACGTAATTTTTTTTCATAAATTTGTATCGAAATGTGCAAAAAGACGCCAAAACAGCAAGATAAACGGACGAAAAAAAAGCCGACATGGTGTCGGCTTTAGCTTTTTTGTTATTAAACCACAGGAAAAGCCGTGATTTAGTGGGCTTCACCCCAGTTATTACCGTGTCCAGACTCAGCAATCAGCGGCACGTCCAAGTCCGCTGCCGACTCCATCAGTTTCCGTACTTCACTTTCAACTTTGGATAAAGATGACGTTTTAACTTCCAGTACCAGTTCATCGTGAACTTGCATTACCAGACGAGCGTCATCCGCGGCATTGGCTTGAATCCATTGATCAACCAGTATCATCGCACGCTTAATAATATCGGCCGCCGTTCCTTGCATCGGCGCATTGATTGCCGCGCGCTCGGCCCCTTTACGACGCATGCCATTGCGTGATTTTATTTCAGGCAGATAAAGGCGACGACCGAAAATGGTTTCTACATAGCCTTTTTCCGCCGCTTGCTCACGGGTGCGGTCCATGTAGGCCTTTACGCCTGGGTAGCGCTCAAAGTAGGTATCCATATAGCTTTGTGCTTCTTGACGGCCAATCCCTAATTGACGGGACAGACCAAAAGCACTCATGCCATAAATCAGACCAAAGTTGATCGCTTTAGCGCGGCGTCGCTGCTCGCTGGTGACCTCATCGAGGCTTACCCCCATCACCTCCGCTGCGGTGGCGGCGTGAATATCTTTGCCGTCACGGAACGCTTCTAGCAAGGCTTTATCACCGGATAGGTGCGCCATAATCCGCAATTCGATTTGCGAGTAATCGACCGCCAAAATGGTATGATCCGGTTCCGCGGTGAAGGCTTCACGAATACGACGACCCTGTTCGTTACGAATGGGGATATTTTGTAAGTTCGGATCGGTGGACGATAAGCGCCCCGTCGCGGTGACGGCTTGATGATACGAGGTGTGCACACGGCCGGTTTGCGCATTGATCATGCGCGGCAATTTGTCCGTGTAGGTCGATTTGAGCTTTGCCAGCCCACGGTATTCCAAAATCCGCGCTGGCAGCGGGTAATCGAGTGAGAGCTCTTGCAGCACTTCTTCATTGGTTGAAGGGCTACCTGATGGGGTTTTTTTTACTACCGGCAGGCCCATTTTCTCAAACAAAATCGCTTGTAGCTGCTTGGGCGAGCTTAAGTTGAACTCTTCGCCGGCAATCTCAAACGCTTCACGCTCAAGCTCAATCAAACGAGTATGTAACGCTTCTGATTGGGTCGCCAACTTGTCTTTGTCAATTAGCACACCATGACGTTCCATACGCGACAACACGCTGACTAGCGGCATCTCGTAGAACTCAAAGATGGTTTTCAGTTTCTCGTCACTGGTGACTTTACCAATCAGGTATTGGTGCAAACGCAACGTAATATCGGCATCTTCCGCCGCATAAGGTGCCGCTTGCTCAAGAGGGATTTGGTTAAAGGTCAGTTGTTTCTTGCCTTTCCCAGCTATGTCTTCAAAACTGATGCAGGTGTGCTGCAAGTAGCGTTCAGCGAGGCTGTCCATGTCATGGCGTCCCGCCACACTGTTATAGACGTACGATTCCAGCATGGTGTCATAGGCGATCCCTTTTAAGGTGATCCCGTGACGCGCAAACACACTGGCATCATATTTCAGATTCTGGCCGACTTTCGCGGCTGAAGGATCTTCCAACCAAGGACGCAACACCTCCAGCACCTCATCCAGCGATAATTGAGCAGGCGCTTCCAGATAATCATGCGCTACCGGTACATACGCCGCTTCACCCGGCGCGACGGCAAATGAAATACCAACCAGATTGGCTTCCATATAGTTGAGGCTATCGGTTTCCGTATCGACCGCAACTACCTCAGCGTCACGAATTTTCTTCAGCCAAGTGTCCAGTGCGTCGCGAGTCAGAACGGTCTGGTAGCCACTGCGGTCAATCGTGGCCGCTTGCGAGATAGGTTCATCAGACACCGCCTCTTCCGGCGCATCGCCTTCATCCAGCTCTTTAAGCCAGCGGCGGAATTGCAAGTCACGATACATGGCCACCAAGGTGTCATTGTCAGGCTCTTGCTTGACCAGCTGTTCAGGGGTGAAATCCAGTTCAACATCCAATTTAATCGTGGCGAGCTGATAAGACAGGTAAGCGGCGTCTTGATGCTCAGTCAGTTTTTTCGCCATGCTTTTCGCGCCGCGGAAGCTGAGCGCTGCAATCTTATCGAGGTTGGCGTAGATATCATCCAAGCCGCCTAGATTGGCAATCAACGCGGTCGCGGTTTTATCTCCCACACCCGGTACGCCAGGAATGTTATCGACTTTGTCGCCCATCAGGGCAAGGTAATCAATAATATGCTCAGGACCAAAGCCATACTTTTCACGCACCGCCTCAGGATCCATCACCACATTAGTCATGGTGTTGATTAAGGTGACATGCTCATCCACCAGCTGCGCCATGTCTTTATCACCCGTGCTGATCAGAACCGGCATTCCCGCTTTTGAGGCTTGAGTGGCGAGTGTGCCAATCACATCATCAGCCTCCACCCCTTCTACCGCGAGTAAAGGCAGACCCATGGCTTTAATAATCTTATGCAAAGGTTCAATTTGCCCGCGTAGGTCATCTGGCATGGGTGGACGGTTGGCTTTGTACTGCTCGTACATATCGTCACGAAACGTCTTCCCTTTAGCATCAAAAATCACCGCCACATGTGAATGGGGAAATTGTCGCAACAAACTACGCAGCATGTTCACCACCCCAAATACAGCCCCGGTGGGTTCACCTTGGCTATTGGTGAGATTAGGAGAAGCATGGTATGCCCGGTAAAGGTACGAAGAGCCATCCACGAGGATTAACGGATTGTCGGGAAGAGTTGCCATATCAGAATCTTGGTTGCCAGTTAAACACGTTAGCTGCTAAGCATGCCACGAGTCGTCATTCCTGTTAACCACGGTTTTTCACATCCATAGCCTGAGCTGTGGATAAGTTTGTTGGTAAATATTTTATAGGGTTTTGATTTCGTCTAAATAATCATAGATTTTGATTTTTAAATAGATTAAAAACAAACACTTATTCCACGTGGCGCAAAAAGGATCTTGATCGAAAAAGGATCCTTAGGTGTGGAAAAAGAAATCACTTGCTCTGCATGAGGTTGCAGAGAAAGTCATCACAAACTGCGGAGATAATCACCAATTTGGTTATCGAACTTGGCTACTATTTCGCTTAACCCAGCACCAATGCGACACTGTTGAACGTAACTAAGCGTAGACGCGTTTGGTCGATTATCCACATTGATTGCGATAATTTTAATCTCGATACAAGGAGAGCATCATGAAAAAGGTGGCTGTTATCTTATCTGGCTGCGGCGTGTTTGACGGTGCCGAGATCCAAGAGGTAGTCCTATCCCTGCTTGCCCTCGAGCAAAACGATGCCCAATGGCAATGCTTCGCACCAGATATCGATCAGCACCATGTGATCGATCATCGTACCGGCGAAGCGATGAACGAGACACGTAATGTACTCACCGAAGCCAGCCGTATTGTTCGTGGGGAGATTCTTCCGCTAACGGATTTAAACGTCGACCACTTCGACGCCTTACTGGTTCCCGGCGGCTTTGGCGCCGCGAAAAACCTATCGGACTTTGCTTACAATGGCGATCCGGTGCAAGTCAATCAAGAGATGTTTGCGGTTTGCCAAGCCTTCGCTCGTGCAGAAAAGCCCGCCGGCTACATGTGTATTGCCCCCATCATGATCCCGCAGATCTATCCAAAAGGCGTCAAGGGCACCATTGGCAATGAGCCAGATATCGCTGCCGCCTTTAATCGGATGGGCGGTGAACATATTGAGTGTCCGGTATCAGATTATGTATTAGATCAGCGCCACCATCTCCTGTCCACGCCCGCCTATATGCTCGCGACGTCAGTCCTGGATGCCGCCAGTGGGATCAATCGGATGGTAAAAAAATTGGTAGAACTCGCCTAGACACGCTTATCCGCACAGAAACGCAGCAGAGAAAAAGAAAAAAGCGACGCCGAGATGGGCGTCGCTATAACAAGTGAGCGCAAAAACAAAGCTGTTACCAGAACAGTTTGCTGGCCCCAATACACTGGAAGCAATGTGAGCAATGTCGTGCCTTCAGAGCTGAGCATGTGGGCTTTGCCCTGAACGCAAGTTAACAATAACCATTCTCATTCCCACTTTCAAGACTTAGTTGAGAATCTTTTTCATTTATTGATCTTGTGCTCAGACTCACTCGCTGTCATCAAACTGTTATTGCACCCAAAGTCATCACGCTAACAACTTTGGTTCGAAAAGCCAGTGCCCAGAAAAGAAAAAAGCGACACCCTGAGAGGTGTCGCCTAGCAAAAATAGGCTAACTTAATCACTGTTTGATAAGCGCCCCGCTAATACACTGGAAGCAATGTGAGCAATGTCGTGCCTTCAGAGCTGAGCATGTGGGCTTGGCCCTGAGTGCAAGTTAATAATAACCATTCTCATTATCGTTTATCAAGAAAAAAATACGCTTATTTTTCACTCGCTGTACATTTATTGATCTGCTTCTCAAAATAAAGTCGGTAATCGGCAGGCTGACCTTTTTGCTCCACCGCAACCATCTGATAGCCATGACGCATCAGCATGCACACCATCGCGGTGAAGCGATTACGTGATTTGACCGCAAGCGTTTGATAGCCAGAAGCCGCTACCCACGCTTCTTGAGCCTTGAGTAGCGCTTTCGCCACTCCTTGACCTCGGGCCGCTTTGGTTACCCCGCCCAGCCAGCTATAAAACTGCGTCTGACTGGTGGCGTAGCCTATTTTGGCACCGACAGGCTCACCGTTTTGGTATGCGACTAATACCAATGCTGTGCGTCCCGCTAATCGCGCGTGGCATTGCTCCAAGGATACACCTGCATCCAACTCGGGCACGCTGTTAAGCACTGTTGCCGCATCTTCTAAGTGCCCAGCACGAATTTCCATCTCACCTCCTCGCATTGACGTAAAAAAAGAGCCGCAATGCGACTCTTTATTCTGCTACTGATTAGGACGTTTGCTGCATCGTCGCCGACGGCGTCACCTGTGTGATTCGTCGAATAATCAGGTTTAGCAACACCCCATACATAGGAATAAACAGCCCCAAGCTAATAATCAGCTTAAAGGCATAGTCTACCAAGGCAATTTCAACCCAGTGCTCGGCCATAAAGGCATCTTGACTTTGGTAAAACGCAATCGCGAAAAAGGCGAGTGTGTCTGACGCATTACCAAACAAGGTGGAACAACTCGGCGCGACCCACCATTGGCGCTGCTGGCGTAACCGATTGAACACATGAATATCTAAGATCTGACCCAGTAAGTAAGCCATAAAGCTGGCAATCGCAATCCGAGCAACTGTGAGGTTAAACGTGCCCAGCTCCGCAAACCCTTGGTAACTGCCTTGATAGAACAAGACGGATAACACGTAGGAAATCAGCAGCGAGGGCACCATTACCAGCAAGATAATACGGCGTGCCAATGCCGGACCATAGATCCTGACGGTTAAATCAGTGGCCAAGAAAATAAACGGAAACGTAAACGCCCCCCACGTGGTATGGAAACCCCAAACCGTAAAGGGGATCTGCACCAAGTAGTTACTGGAGGCAATGATCAGTAGATGAAAAATCACGAGGTAACCCAGCGCCTTACGCTGCTGAGCAAGAGAAAAGTGGCTCATAGTGCACCTTTTTGTCATTGGGGGCGAGGGAACCCAAAATACTTAGCTACCCGTCTACAGGCAGCGCGAGGTGGCGAATTATACAGCAATCAAGCGACGGTGCCAGCGCAATTTAAAGAGGCGGATGACGCGTCCACCAGCGGCGCAAAAAGGCAATTACCTCATCGCCCTCCTCATCCAGCGCTTCTAACCACACGCTCTGGGTGTAATGTGCTGCTTTAAGCATCAAACGCGTGCCTTCAAAATCAATCAGCCAGGTCATCATATCCGCGTCTTGTTGCCACTCAAGCACAGAGGCTTCGAGGGCTTGCAGCAATGGCTGACAGACTTCTTTGCCATTATCCGCATCCAGCTGCGGCTGATAAAACGCCAAGGTGTTGTCGGACGCTATCAATTGCCAATTACTCGGTGCCATAGCCGTACTCGCTCAAGCTCAAGTGATCGTCAATCAAGTCCAAAAACGCATCGCCAAATTTTTCGAGCTTGCGCTGCCCAACGCCACTGACCGCTAGGAGCTCCGCTTGCGATGACGGCAGCATCTCGGCCATTTCCATCAAGGTTGCGTCGTTAAACACCACATAAGGTGGAATATCTTCTTCATCAGCAATGGCTTTGCGTAACTTACGCAGCTTGGCGAACAGTTTTTTATCGTAATGGCGCTGGCTCAGCTTGTTGGCCTTGGTGCGAGGGCTGAGGCCAATACGCGGCACCGCCAGCTCAAGGGCAATCTCGCTGCGCAGTAATGGTCGCGCTTGTTCAGTTAACTGCAGTACCGAGCTACGGGCAATGTTTTGCACCAGATAACCGCGATGGATCAATTGGCGAATAATGCTTACCCAGTATTCATGGCTCCACTCTCGCCCGATGCCGTAGGTAGAGAGCTTGTCATGGCCATGATCTTTAATGCGCTGATTTTGCATCCCGCGCAACACTTCCACCACATACCCGACCCCGAAGCTTTGGTTAACACGGTACACGCACGACAGCGCTTTTTGTGCTTGTTCGGTGCCATCAAAATGGGTGGGCGGGTCGAGGCAAATATCACAGTTGCCACATGGGGTTTGCCGATGCTCTCCAAAGTAGTTTAGAAGCACTAAACGACGACAGGTTTGTGCTTCGGCAAATGCGCCCATCGCAGTCAGTTTATGGCTTTCGACCTGCTTTTGGGGCCCATCCGGCTTTTCTTCCAAGCAACGATGGAGCCATCCCATGTCGGAGGGGTCGTACAACAACACCGCTTCAGCCGGCAGTCCATCTCGCCCGGCTCGGCCGGTTTCTTGGTAGTAAGATTCAATATTGCGCGGCACATCATAGTGCACCACAAAGCGAACATTGGGCTTGTTGATCCCCATCCCAAACGCCACGGTCGCCACCACAATATTGACATCATCACGTTGGAACGCCTCTTGGACTGATCCGCGCGCCTCTGTGGTCATCCCTGCATGGTAAGCGGCGGCGAGCATATTGTTATCACACAGTTTTTGAGTGACTTGCTCAACCCGCTTGCGGCTATTGCAATAGACAATTCCTGATTGGCCGCGTTGACCGCTCAGAAACTGCACTAATTGGGCCAAAGGTTTATGCTTTTCCAGCAAGGTGTAGCGAATGTTAGGGCGGTCAAAGCTACCCAGATGTACCAGCGGATCGTGCAGGGCAAGGCGGGACAAAATATCCTCGCGCGTGGTGGCATCCGCGGTGGCAGTCAGCGCCATCACCGGCACGTCAGGAAAGTGCTGTTTGAGCTGGCCTAAAGAGGCATATTCACGACGAAAGTCATGCCCCCACTGGGAAATACAGTGCGCTTCGTCGACCGCAATCAACGCCAGTTGCCACTCCGTTAAGCGATGGATAAAGTCACGCCCTAGCGCGCGCTCAGGCGACACATAGAGTAGTTTCACCTCCCCCTGATTTAGCGCACGCAAAGTATCCGCTTGCGCCTCAGGCGTCATCGCTGAGTTTAAGCACGCCGCCGCAACCCCATTGGCATTAAGCTGGTCAACCTGATCTTTCATCAATGAAATCAAAGGTGAAATCACCACGGTCAAGCCGGTGCGCACCAACGCGGGGATCTGATAGCACAGTGACTTCCCTCCCCCGGTCGGCATAATCACCAAGGCATCACGCCCCGCAATCGCTGCATCAATCACCGCTTGCTGACCTTCTCGGAACTGGTGATAACCAAACACCGCTTTGAGTACCTGATGGGCAGGACTCATGGCAGGATCAGCGGTAGCGGCGTCAGTTTCGGTTGACGCATCGGCATGGGCGGGGGTGGCGGACATAATCAAGCTCATTACTCAAACTGGCGCTCATTCTACCGACACCCCGTAAGCGATGAAACCCTGAGCACAGAGAAAGGTGCTTGCGCCCGCCCTTACAACTTGTTACATCTAGGCAACATGCACACGTTCGTGTTCATCCCTGACCGACACTTATAACGAGACTGCGCTGTGATTCCTGATCCAAAACGCACACGCCAAGGCGTGTTACTGGCCCTTGCGGCCTACATTATGTGGGGTATCGCCCCCATGTACTTTAAAACGGTCAACCATATTCCGGCGCCCGAAATTTTAGCGCACCGGGTATTGTGGTCGTTTGTCTTTTTGGCATTGCTGCTTTTTTTCACCCGTCGTTTTTATCAGCTCAAGCCGATTATCCGCGAGCCGAAAAAGCTGTTGATGTTGATGCTCACCTCTTGCTTTATTGGCTGTAATTGGCTGATTTTTATCTGGGCGATTGTCAATAACCGCATGCTGGATGCCAGCCTTGGCTACTACATTAATCCACTGGTGAACGTGGCGCTGGGAATGATCTTTCTTGGTGAGCGTTTCCGCCGTCTACAGTGGCTTGCAGCCGCGCTGGCGTTGGTGGGGGTATTAGTACAACTGATCACCTTTGGCTCACTGCCTTGGATTGCGTTGGTGCTGGCCACCAGTTTTGCGATTTACGGCTTACTGCGCAAAAAAATCAATCTCCCTGCGGTGCCGGGGTTGTTTGTGGAAACCTGCACACTCTTGCCCGTTGCGCTGATTTATCTTTGGCAGTTTGCCGATACCCCCAGCGCCAACTTGCTCGATAATCCCATCAACCTCAATATGCTACTGGCCGCTGCCGGTTTGATCACCACGGTGCCTTTACTGTGCTTTACGGGTGCTGCCACTCGCCTACCCTTAACGGTATTGGGCTTTTTCCAATATATCGGCCCTAGCTTAATGTTTTTACTTGCCGTCGGCTTGTATGACGAACCCTTTACCCCAGATAAAGCCACCACCTTTGCCTTTATTTGGGCCGCCTTGGCAATATTTAGCTTTGATGCCTATCGGGCACGCCGACCTAAATCCTCGCTAAAGCAAGCGTCGGCGATTGACTAAACCAGTAAGGAGAGCGCTCTGACGACCCAGCACCAAGCCACCCAGATAGCCGGCGTGCGTATTATCGAAGGCCATTTTCATCATGAGTCCTTCAAGCGCCACTATCATCTTGATTATCATATCGGGCTGATCACCGGTGGGGCTCAGCGTTATTACTACCGCGGTGCGAGCCATGTTGCGCGCCGCGGAGAGCTCGTGATTATGCCTCCAGGTGAGGTACATGATGGCACTGCCGTCGACCAACATGCCTATAGCTATCGCGTGATCGCGCTGTCACCGCAATGGCTAACGGAGCATTATCATATTGGTAATGACACCATGCCCTTCACAACAAAGCCCTTGGCACGCACATGCTGGCAACGCGTGTATCAACTGAGTGAGCAGTTGATACACCAGCCCGATTCACTGGCTTGTGAGTCCGCGCTAGTCGCCGCCATAGAGCCATTGCTGTATACCCATAACGAGCAACATCCACAAGCACCTCTCACCCAAACGCAGCTTAAGCAGTTGCGAGAATACATGCATGCCCACTTGGAAGAGGGGGTTGAATTGTCACAGCTCGCCCAGCTAACACATCGGTCCGTGCCACAGTTTTGTCGCCAGTTTAAGCGCTCAACCGGTATGAGCCCTTACGCCTATTTCCTCTGCTTACGCCTCGAATCAAGCTTGTTAGCGATTCGTGCTGGCACGCCGCTGAGCACGGTTGCCCACCAACACGGCTTTCATGATCAAGCACATTTTGTCCGTGCTTTTTATAACCACTTTGCCCTGCTGCCCTCACAAGCACGCTAACCATGATAAGAATCTACAATACTCCTGCGAAGGCTATGGCGTATCTTGCCCTTTTCATGCTTAAAAAGAGGTTAGGATGAACGAGCTGACTATTCTCGCCACACTGGCGGGGGTGCATATGATTGCACTGCTCAGCCCCGGGCCCGATTTTGCCTTGGTGCTCCAAAATGCAACCCGTTATGGCCGTGCTACTGGCTTGGCGATTGCACTAGGGTTATCGCTCAGTATTTTGGCACACACAATATTGAGCATTACCGGCATCAGTCTGTTGGTGCATCAGCATCCACAACTGTTTATGTGGGTGCAAGTGGCAGGGGGCAGTGTGCTGATGTATTTAGGCCTTAGCGCGATTAAAGGCTTGCTCGCCGCCACCGCGCCGGCGCAAACTACCAATGATGCGCCTGCAGTACGCGGCCAAAAACAGGCCTTTTGGAAAGGGGTACTGACCAACCTTTTTAACCCTAAAGCCTTGGTGTTTTTTATTTCGTTGATGAGTACCTTGGTGCCGGCCAGCATGTCTGCCAGTGGCAAAGCCATGGCCGTGGCGGTGGTGTTCCTACTCTCATTAGGCTGGTTTTCGTCACTCGCCTGGCTGCTATCAGGCAGTCGCGTACAGCAAGTGCTCACCAAGGTCGCCCCAGTTATCGATGGCCTGTGTGCGCTATTGTTTTTGCTGTTAGGTGGCGCGGTCGTTTGGCAAGCCGGCGTGTTCGGCTAACGCCGCGGCTGAAAAAATGCAGGCAATCGAGTCAATACCAATACGCCCAGCCAAGGCTGGGCGTATGTTACGTTTTTTGGCGTTAAGCAGCCGAGATTAAAGCGCTTCCAGTTTGGCGTACTGAGTCACCAACCACTTAATCCCTTCCCCATTAAAGGCAACTTGCACGCGGCTTTGTCCGCCACTGCCTTCAAAGTTGATGATGGTGCCTTCACCAAACTTAGGGTGTTGAACCCGCTGACCCAAACTAAACCCGGTTTGGTTAAAGTTCTCCTGAGTCTGCGTTTTGGAAAAACGACCCCCGCTTGCAGCAGGGCGTGAGACATTGGCACGCATGCGCACTTCTTCCAAACAGGCCTCGGGCAGCTCACGAATAAAGCGCGAGATCTTATGGAACATGTCTTTGCCGTACACACGGCGCATTTCTGCGTAGGTCAGATAGAGTTTTTCCATCGCTCGCGTCATGCCGACATAGCAAAGACGACGCTCTTCTTCTAGGCGACCCGCTTCTTCGGCTGACATCTGGCTGGGGAACATGCCCTCTTCCACCCCGACCATAAAGACTAAGGGGAACTCGAGACCTTTGGCACTGTGCAAGGTCATCAATTGGACCGCGTCATCAAACTCGTCCGCTTGCCCTTCACCGGCCTCAAGGGCGGCGTGGGCCAAGAATGCCGACAGCGGTGTCATCCCTTCCGCTTCCGCCTCTTCGGGTGGCGTAAATTGGCGCGTGGCCGTCACCAACTCTTCCAAGTTATCAACGCGTGCTTGCGCTTTTTCACCTTTTTCTTGCTCGTACATGGCGCGCAAGCCGGAGTGACGGATCACCGCATCGGTTTGTTGATACAGTGCCATGTCACGGGTGTCATCTTCTAGCGCATTGACCAGCTCGATAAACCGGCCCAATGCATTGGCCGCACGCCCTGCCAGCGCTTTTTCGGCCAAGATTTGCTCGGCAGTGTGCCATAAGGTTTGGCCACGATCGCGCGCCGCACCACGAAGCGTCTCAAGAGTGCGATCACCAATCCCTCGAGTGGGCGTGTTTACCACCCGCTCAAACGCCGCATCGTCATTGCGATTCGCCATCAAACGTAAATACGCCAATGCATCTTTGATTTCCTGACGCTCAAAAAAGCGCATGCCGCCGTAAATACGATAAGGCAAGCCGGCTTGAATTAAGGCTTCTTCCAGCACCCGGGATTGGGCGTTGTTGCGGTATAAAATGGCGCTGTCACTCAGTACGCCCCCTTCGTCTTGCCAGGTTTTAATTTTCCCGACGACAAAGCGCGCTTCATCTAGCTCATTAAACCCGGCATACACCGAAATAGGCTCGCCCTCTTTGCCCTCGGTCCACAGGCTTTTGCCCATCCGGTCGGCGTTGTTTTCAATCAGGGTGTTCGCCGCTTGCAAAATCGTACTGGTCGAGCGGTAGTTTTGCTCCAAACGGATAGTCTGCGGGGTGGTGAAATCGTCCAGAAAACGCTGAATATTTTCGACTTTTGCGCCACGCCAGCCGTAAATGGATTGGTCGTCATCGCCGACAATCATCACTCTAGCCTGTTGACCGGCCATCATGCGTAGCCACGCATATTGGATGTTGTTGGTATCTTGGAACTCATCCACCAAAATGTGCTGGAAACGTGCTTGGTAATGATCACGGATCACCGCTTTATCGCGCAATAACTCTAAGTTTCGCAGCAAGATCTCGGCAAAATCCACCAAACCGGCGCGATCACAGGCTTCTTGATACGCCTGATAAATCCGTAGCCAAGTGCTTTCAACCGGATCATGGCGGGTATCAATGTGCTTGGGACGCAAGCCTTCATCTTTTTTGCCATTGATGTACCAACTCGCTTGCTTGGCGGGCCAGTGTTTTTCATCCAAGTTTTGCGCTTTAATTAACCGGCGTAGCAAGCGCTGCTGGTCGTCTGAATCAAGAATTTGGAAGTCTTGTGGCAGGTTGGCGTCCAAATAGTGGGCACGGAGAATACGATGGCAAATGCCGTGGAAGGTGCCACACCACATGCCCGAGGCGGTGCCTTGCATCAATTGCTCGATACGGCCGCGCATTTCCGCTGCCGCTTTGTTGGTGAAGGTAACCGCCATCACCGAGAACGGCGACGCCTCTTCCACCCGCATTAGCCAAGCCATACGATGAACCAGCACCCGGGTTTTACCACTGCCAGCACCTGCCAGCACCAAATGGTTGCCGAGCGGCGCGGCCACGGCTTCACGCTGTTTGTCGTTGAGTCCGTCAAGAAGAGTTGATACGTCCATCGCCACCTGCCATTTTACTGGGTATTTATACACTGGTTGGCGATTATACCAGCTCAGCGCTAAATTGCGCGCCCGATAACGATCAGCGCTTCAACCGAGTGAATGGTGGAAATATCAGTACTATGAGTAATATCTGAGCTATGAGTAATACTGGTAGTATACGTAATATCGCATAGCAGTATCGCGGCCTAACGGTGCCACTGCTGAATTAAGCTATCGAGCTCAGATAAATCGTCGATCGCCACATCCGGTAAGGTGCGTCCTTTGCGCATCATCGGAGATTGGCGCTCTGGGCGGATCCAACAGGCTTGCATGCCCGCTTGGCGCGCGCCAGCCACATCCGAACTTAAATGATCGCCCACATGTAAAATACGCGCCGGGGCGATGCCCAAGGCCTGCGCCGCCTTGTCAAACATCTCCGGGTTCGGCTTGGCCGCACCGTGTTCACCGGCACGGAAAATATGCTGGAAAAACGGCGTCAGTCCAATCGCATCGGTGTCGACGTTACCGTTAGTGATAGCCACCAATGGCAGTTTCTCGGACCAAGCTTTTAAGTAAGCCAGACTTTGCGCCGGCGGAGTAAAGTCACTGCGATATCCGCAAAAGAAGGTGGTCGCCGCTTGGGCTTGTGCGCGCGCCTTCTCCGCGGTTAAACCCACATGTTCACCGGCAAGCGTCAGCTGGGCAACCCGCATCGCGGTAACATCAAAGCGTTGGGCAGGGTTCTCATCACGGGCTTGGCGGCGAAATCCCGCAAGGGTGGCTTTATCAAGCGCGGCGAGCGGTGGGCAGTGCTCACTCAAATAGTCGCTTAGCGCCGCCTCCGCGCGTGCGATCACCGGCCAGTTATCGTACAAGGTATCATCCAAGTCAAAACTCACCGCATCAAACGCGTTTAAGCGACGATAAAATTTCATATCACGACTCCGAGTTGTTTTTTTTGCCTGCGCTGGGTTTACGAGCCCCTGTACTGCGGGCGCGAGGATGCGCCGCGTCATACACTTTCGCCAAGTGTTGAAAATCCAAGTGGGTATAAATTTGTGTGGTGCTTAAATCGGCATGGCCAAGCAACTCTTGCACCGCCCGCAAATCCCCAGACGACTCCAGCATGTGAGTAGCAAAGCTGTGGCGCAGTTTGTGAGGATTAATATGGCTGTTCACCGCCTGCTTTTGTCCCCACTCCGCCATACGCTTTTGCACGCTACGGTGCGAAATTCGCTGGCCGAGTTTAGAGATAAATAGCGCCTCTTCTGGCCCTTTGAGGAGCTGGTTGCGCACTTTTAGCCAGTTCATCACCCAGGTTTTCGCCATGCCGGAAAAAGGCACGATACGCTCCTTTTCCCCTTTACCGGTGACACGCAAATCCCCTTTACGTACCGAGACATCACGCACGTTGAGATCCACCAGCTCGGCCAAACGCAACCCTGCGCCATACATCAGCTCCATCATCGCCCGATCCCGTACCGACAGCGGGTCGTCTTGCTCCACCTCGAGCAGCTGATTCATTTCATCCACATCAAGGTTTTTCGGCAACTGGCGCCCTTGCTTGGGCGCGGCGACCCCTTTGGCTGGGTTGGCGGCAAGCTGTTCGGTTTGTACGAGATAGTCGAAAAAGCTGCGCAGTGCGGACAGCCGCAACGCAATACTGCCCGGTTTGAGGCCATCGCGTTTGGCTTGGCTCGAAATTTGTCGCACCCAGTCGGCATCCACATCTTGCCAATGGGCGATGCCCCGCGCGGCCAGAAAGTCGACAATCTTATCTAACTGGCGCTGATAATTGCGTTGCGTATGGGCACTGAGGCCCCGTTCGCTGAGCTGATATTGATAAAAGCGATCAAGAGGGACCGTCAGTGAACGGGGAGCCGCTTGGTCAGACGTTACCGCTGTCACTGACGCTCACCCTTGTTCGTCCACTGGCTACATAAGATGGCCAAGTGTGCCGCCAGCTGTTCGATAAAAAGGGTGTCCATTTCTGGCTGAAAGTGCCCGCCATCTGCGCTCGCAAAGCTCAACAGTCCCCACTCTTTGCCTTCCCCTTTAATCGGTATCAGCGCAAAAGAGCCTAGCTCCGGTGGCGTTGCCATCACTACTTCAGCATCCACACGGCGCAAGCGTCCGAGATAACAACGACGTCCGGCAAAATGATGACTCTTTAATTGATCCACCGCCTGACGTGAGATGGTCTGCAGCCCGTCGATAGACGCATACACACGTAAGCTGACGCTCAGTTGCAGTTGATCGCTAAGCGTCGTCAATGCTTTTTGCACCGTCTGCGGTGTGTCGGCACGCAACAATGCCTGATGCGCTTCAGCAAAGGCACGAAACAGGGCATCGTTTTTTGCCCCTAGACTCATCAGTTGGGTAATGTCTTCTTCCAGCTCCGCCACCCGCTCACGCAGGCGCTTGAGTTGAATTTCCACCAGCGATACTGCACCTTGCTCGCCGTGTGGCACGGTCAGCTGCGTCAGTAAATCGCGATGGCGAATAAAAAAATCTGGATTGTCTTTTAAATACGCTGCCACCGCCTCATCGCTAAGAGGCATGGTTTCCAGTGTCGAAGCTTCTACCCCATCATTCATAATTGCAATTGTCCATCAAATACATGTGTCGCTGGGCCTGTCATTGATAAGGGATGACCCGGCCCACGCCAGCGAATGCGTAAATCTCCACCGGGTAAACTCACCGTTACTTGCTCATCAAGCAGGCCTTGTATAATCCCGACCGCAACCGCGGCACACGCGCCACTGCCACAGGCTTGGGTTTCACCAGCGCCGCGCTCGTACACTCTAAGCTTAATCGCATTGCGGGAAAGGATCTGCATAAAGCCAGCATTGACCCGTTCAGGGAAGCGTTCGTGACTTTCAAGTAGCGGTCCCAAGGTGTCCACGTCGGCATGGTCGACATCCTCGACCACAGTCACTACATGCGGGTTGCCCATGCTCACGGCACCCACAAACAAGGTCTGTTCCGCCACCCGCATCAAGTAGGTTTTTTCTTGTGAGTTGGCACGAAACGGAATTTTCCCCGGCGTGAATTCCGGCTCGCCCATGTTCACGCGCACCTGATTGTCGTTTTCAATGTGCAGTAGCATTTTACCGGCTTGGGTGCTCACGCTGATCTGATGCTTATTGGTTAGCCCTTTCATTCGCACGAAACGCGCAAAGCAGCGCGCACCATTGCCACATTGCGAGACTTCCGATGCGTCAGGATTAAAAATGCGATAATGGAAATCTGTCTCAGGATCGTAAGGCGGCTCCACGACCAATAGCTGGTCAAAGCCGACGCCACGATGACGATCGGCCAAACGCCGAATCAAATCCGGCGAAAAGAACGCGTTTTGCGTGACACAGTCAACCACCATGAAGTCGTTGCCCAGCCCGTGCATTTTTGCAAACTGTACCTGCATGCCAATCCTTATTCTGGTAGGCGCTGTTCAAGCTGCCATAGCGACGCCAAGTTTTCGCGCTCGCGCACAAGGTGAGCTTGGTCGCCATCAACCATCACCTCGGCGGGGCGGCAGCGTGAGTTATAGTTTGACGCCATCACAAAGCCATATGCGCCGGCTGAGCGTACCGCCAGTAAATCACCCGCTTGTAACACCAGCGAGCGGTCTTTGCCCAAGTAATCACCCGTTTCGCACACTGGGCCTACTAAATCATAGGTTTGTGGCTCTCCTTGGCGCGGCACCACGGGAATGATTTCTTGATAGGCTTGATACAGTGACGGACGAATTAAATCGTTCATCCCCGCATCGATAATGGCAAAGTTTTTATGCTCACTGTGCTTCAGAAACTCAACCTTGGTCAGCAACACCCCCGCATTGGCGGCAATCGCACGACCCGGCTCAAAAATCAGCTCAAGATGACGATGATTGTCCAAACGCGCCAACAACGCTTTGGCATACTCAGATGGCTGAGGCGGTTTCTCGTCGCTATAGGTCACGCCTAATCCGCCACCCACATCCAGATGACGAATCGTAATGCCTTCATCACCCAAGGTATCAATCAACGCCAACAAGCGGTCGGTAGATTCAATAAAAGGCGCGAGCTCGGTCAGTTGCGAGCCGATATGACAGTCAATGCCTTCGACCTTAAGGTGTGGCAAGCTGGCTGCATAACGGAAACTATTCAACGCCTCCGCAAAGGCAATACCAAATTTATTTTCCTTTAAGCCCGTCGAGATGTAGGGGTGGGTGTTGGCATCCACATCAGGATTAATACGCAACGATATCGGCGCTTGCACACCCAACTCGCCCGCGACTTGATTTAAGCGGTCGAGTTCAGAGTGGGACTCCACGTTGAAACATTTGATGCCCACTTCCAGTGCACGACGCATTTCTGCGGCCGTTTTCCCCACACCAGAAAACACCACTTTGGCAGGATCACCACCGGCGACGAGCACGCGCTCGAGTTCACCTTGAGAGACAATATCAAATCCTGACCCCAAGCGCGCCAGCACATTTAACACCCCGATATTGGAGTTTGCCTTAACGGCATAACACACCAAATGCGGATGATCGCCCACGGCGCGATCAAATGCGTGCCAATGGCGCTCAAAGGTTGCACGTGAATAGACGTACAAGGGTGTACCGTGATCATCGGCAAGCTGGGTCAAAGGCAATGATTCGGCCCACAGCTGGCCGTCGTCCTGATAATTGAAATAATCCAAGGTGTTCTTCCCTGTCGTCGTTGGTTATTGATTTTGCGTCGGTTGTTCGTCCGGATAATGCAGGGGCCCTTGTTGGCCACAGCCGGTCAGTGTCATGATGCCAGTGAACATCAGTAAAATGACGAGTTTTCGCATAGTGAATGCCAGTGATTATCGAGTCAATGCCCTCTATAATCGCATCACAACCATGAAAAGCAATAGGATGTAACGGGATGAACACAACGGAATATCATCAGTTGGTCGATTTACAAATGCAGGCCATTGAAGAAGGTATCGATGACTCAGGCGCCGACATCGATTATGAGAGCGTTGGCAACGTAATGACGCTGGAGTTCGATGATGGCAGCCAAATCATCATTAACCGCCAAGAGCCGATGCAAGAAATCTGGCTCGCGTCGAAAAGCGGTGGATTCCACTTTGCCCTCAAAGACGGCGAATGGACCTGCAGCAAAACGGGACTCGTGTTGATGGATCTGGTGCAGCAAGAGTGCAGCAAGCACGCAGGCGAACCTGTTTCTTGGTGATCTTGATGGACAATCGACAGAGCGCGAGCCCCACGGGCCGCGCTCGTTGACTATTTAAACGACGCTACCTGACCGGCTAATCCCTGATGTGGCGGCTGTCGCGGCGGCTGCCATTGTGGATCGCATTTAAAGGGCAAGGCTTGGGTTTCACCCTGCTCATCGGTCACGATTTGATAAAACTGCGGCAAGTTAAAGTTGATAAAATTGGCACTGTAGCTGTAGCGGTCATGAGAAGAGGTATAGAAACGGTTTACCCCTTGCACCATCTCAGTTTTGTCCCCGCTACACTGACGATACACTTCCACCCGATTGTTTTCGTCGAGAATATACAGGTTGTAACCATTGGTACAATCTTCAAAGAAAAACTGCACCAAGCCTTCACTGGCGTAGGCATCAACCACTTCAGGCGGATGCACATCTTGTGGGTTGTCGACCACCATCACCGGCGTGCCGTTGACCTTGTTGGTGGAAATACAGCGATAAAAATCAACCGAGTTTTCTAACCGCTGTACTGACACGCCTCGACGTTCGAAAAACAAACCATGAGTCTGCTTACCGATGCGTAAGGCTTTAAATCGGCGGCGCTTTTCCTTTTCAATTGGTTTTAAGCGCAATTCAATGCACTCAGCGACCAATTGATAGACCAGATTACGAATTAAGCCACGCATCTTGCTTGAGTAGCAGAACACGTCCACAGACTCTGGGGGCAGCGCATCTTGGTGCATTTTGCCCAGCATGGTTTTCAATGCTTCCAAAATGGCATCATCGCCACGGTAATTCAGGGTCCGAACTTCATTCCACGAGTTGCGATAAACGAGATCGACACTCCCCACCAAACAGGTTTGTTCGGGGCCGTAGCTGAAAATATCACTGTTTTTGAAGTCAAAACGCATCGACGGTTTTTTGTATGCCGATGTTGGATCTTGCTCCAAATTGACAAACAACGCGAGCTGGCGAATTTCACACGGACTCGACAGCGCATCCAGTGTCGGGCGCGGTGGACGTAATGAGAAGGTGTTACGCATGTCACTGACTAGCTGATACAAGGTATCGATATCAACATCCGCATCGCGCACCACGGTGTGCAAATGGGTTGACTCCGTCAGCAAGCCGTTAAAAAACGCCCACGCCACCAGCTTGGATAAATAAGCATTGTGCTCTAGCGGCGCGCGACCAATGATATCGACCGGATCAAGCGAGTGCTTATACAAATACCAACCCGGCGCATTGGTGCGCCCTTCCGATACCTGAATAAAGGTGAGATCCGATTCATGTAAATCTGGCGAAATTTGCGGATTCAATAAGGTCACTTTACCCGGCAATTCTTCAAAGGCGGCATACAGTTTACGCGCGAGAATACTGATGTCTTGCGGGCTAATCGCGGACGTAATATCGTTGCGGCGGGCAAAGCGGATCAGGTTCCGATAGCTTTGCATCAAGGCGTCAAGCAGCTCGTTGTGCGCGTATTTTACCTCCTCGACTTTCCAGTAACGGCGGTTGTCGAGGTAGGCCAGCGCCTGTTCATCCCAGCCCCACTCACGGGTTAGCAATCGCAACACATCACGACGCCATGCGACCGAGCCGGTCGACGGCGCCTGCGTCAATTTCTCATGGGTTTTTAGATAAAAACAACGACGTACAAGGTCGAGACGACGGGTGTCACCAATGGATTCCAAATAACGGGTGACTTTTTCCAGCATCAAATAATAGGCGTCGGACTGATACACATCGACCCATCCGGCATAGAAACGGCGTTTGCCATCCACACTCAGAAGCTGGGTGCCGGGATACTGCCATGAGTAGGCTTCGAGCAAAATCGCTTTGAGCACCGACTTATACGGTGAATCAATACTTTTATACAGTTGCCACAAGCTTGAGCCAAAATATTCTTCGGCTGGGATGGTCGGCAGACCACCAAAGTCGACCCAATCACGACGGTCAAGGCCATGGTCAGCGACCAGCGTATCCACATAGTCCTCGTAGCACGCTTCCATCTCTGGTGGCACCATGTACCACAACAGTTTTTGGCCGGCGAGTCGCATTGAGGAGCGATAAAACTCATCCAGCAAAAGAAAATGCTGACTGGTGCCACAGTTGTCACTGGTCATCGCCTGTGACAAGTGGTGGCGAAAACGGCCCTCACAGACCACAAAGAAGTTCGCTTCTACCCCTTGGTTTAGGGCCCACTCTGAAATGGCGGTGCACTTGGCATCCAGCATCTCGCGCTGCGCCGCGCTGACGGAGGCATCCACACACACCCAAATATCGAGGTCACTGGTCAAGCTTTGCCCCATGGACCCGGTGCTGCCCATGGTATACATGCCTTTAATAGGCAGACGCTGATCGTGCTCAAAACGCGCAGTTAGAGAGGAGAAACGGGTGTCTGTGTGGATCAGGCAATCGGAGACAAACTGACGTTGTGTCTCATCAAGCTCGTAATCGGCAATGCCAAAGGGCACGCTGTCGTCAAAAAACCCCGGTAAAGCCGGATGGTTTAGGTGTAAAAGCACTGGTAGCACATCGAAAACCGCTTGAGCCTGCCGGCTCATGGCTGACCGCGCGCGATCCATTCTCACACGGTTAAACGCCTCGATGCGTTCAGTTTGCTGTTCAACGTATGTTTGCAAGGCAATCATCCAGATTCGTTGACATCCCGGTCAACAGGTCGACGTTACTGTCTTCACCGTATCCGCCCAATTGCAGATAACAAAACGTGATCAATGTAACACTCTAGACAACTCGGGTAAAGCCAATAACCCCGATGCCTGTGTGGTGGTATCTATGCCGCACTATAGGCGATTTTTGAGACCAACATCAATCTTTTTCGCTCTACAACCTTAGTCGTAGACCAGCAAAAATGCCGTCTTTCCAAGTAACAATTTGCTGTAATAATAAGCGATTGATCACATTTTTTCACCTATATCGCGACCAGCACGCCATAAATGCGCAAACGCGTCAGGAGAGATTACGTCCAGCGCAGCGCCAATGATAGGATGGGCGCCATTGTGTAAGAAGGAAAGCAAATCATGTATTCAACCCCCGTACGCATTGCGACACGCAAAAGCCCTCTGGCATTGTGGCAGGCGGAGTTTGTTAAAGCGGCTCTTGAGCAGTCACACCCAGGTTTATCCGTCGAGCTGGTGCCGATGGTCACAAAAGGTGACGTGATTCTGGACACACCGCTCGCCAAGATTGGCGGTAAAGGGTTGTTTATTAAAGAGCTCGAGCAAGCCATGCTCGACGGTCGCGCCGACATCGCCGTGCACTCGATGAAAGACGTTCCAGTCGAATTTCCTGAAGGACTGGGGCTGGTCACCATTTGTGAACGTGGCGACCCGCGTGACGCCTTTGTCTCTAATCATTACGACAGCATTGATGCATTGCCCGAAGGGGCGGTGGTAGGCACCTCCAGCTTGCGTCGAGAATCCCAACTTCGTGAGCGCCGCCCAGACTTGGTGGTCAATACATTGCGCGGCAATGTCGGCACGCGTCTCGGTAAACTCGACGATGGCCAATATGACGCCATCATCCTCGCAGCAGCTGGGTTAAAACGACTGGGCTTGCACGATCGCATTCGCAGCGAAATCCCGCCAGAAGTGATCTTACCCGCGGTTGGCCAAGGTGCCGTAGGGATTGAATGTCGATTGGATGATGAACGTATTCGTACCTTGTTGGCCCCGCTGTCTGACGCCAACACCACTCAACGCGTATTGTGCGAACGCGCGATGAACAATCGCCTCGAAGGCGGCTGTCAGGTGCCGATTGGCAGTTATTCAGAAATCCAAGGCGACAAAATCTGGCTACGTGCGTTAGTCGGTGAGCCCGATGGCTCTACCATTCTGCGCGGCGAAATTACAGGGCCGCTCGAGAAAGGCGAACAACTGGGCACCGATCTCGCCGAGCAACTGCTCGCCCAAGGCGCACGTCAAATCTTGGATAAGCTTTATCAAGACGACGCATGACCATTGTTGTTGTTCGCCCCGAGCCGGATTGCAGCCAATTAGTCGACCTGCTTGCCCAACACAAGCTGGCGGCCTTGCCTTGCCCACTGGTTAGCTTTACGCCGGGGCGAGATTTACCGTCACTGCCCGCGCTACTTTCCTCTCTCCCCGCAGGCAGTGTGTTAGTGGCCGTTAGCCCCCGCGCGGTCGCATTTACCCATCAAGCCCTTCAGCAACAGGGGTTAGCGTGGCCGCGTCATTGTCATTATGTGGCCGTCGGGCAGCGCACGGCCAACGAATGGCAGCAGGTTGCCAACCAGCCGGTACAGTATCCTGCGCGAGAAGACAGCGAAGGCATGCTCTCATTAGCGCCTTTTAAGGTGATAAAAGGGAAGCAGGTGGTTATTCTGCGCGGAGAGAGCGGACGCGATATGATGGGGCAAACCTTGCAGTCGCAAGGCGGGCAAGTTCACTATTGCGAGGCCTATCTACGACAATGGGCGATTGAGCCTTTAGTATCGCAAGTAGTAAGCTGGCCACAAGACACGATTACCACCGTGGTGGTAACCAGTGGTCAACAATTAGCCCACTTTGATCAACTTATCACACTGAGCGGACAGCACTGGCTGCGCCAATGCCGTATACTGGTGCCCAGTAAAAGGATTCAAGATCAAGCGACTGCGCTCGGTTTTGACACGATTACGACCGTTGACAGCGTGGCCAATGACGCACTGGTTAACACGCTGCTGAGGTTAAGAAAAACGGGACTTTCGGATGACTGACAACAAAAACACCGACACCAAGCAAAGCAAGGCCACGACTCCCTCTTCACCAGATACACACGCCTCGCACAGTAAAGCGGCGCCTAATAAGCCTAAACCTGCCACACGCAGCCGAGGCGGACTAATATTAGGTGCAGTTGCCATCGCCATCGCGCTAGGGTCGAGTGGTTGGCTTTTCTACCACGGCCACCAACAAGCCACCGTGCTGCAAAATACGCTATCCGCGCAGCAAGCGCAGATTGCACGCCTTGAGCAAGCCCTAAATGACCAACAACAGACGGCAGCAAAAGTGCGCGCGCAAGTGATTGATGACACCCAAACACGCTTAGCGCAACAAGACAATACCTTGAAGAGCTTGCAAAAAGCGGTAGCCGAAGTGAAAGGACGCCGTCCGAATGACTGGCTGCTTGCCGAAGCGGATTACCTAATTCGTATGGCCGGACGCAAGATTTGGCTCGAGCATGACGCGCAAAGCGCCACCGCGCTGATGGAAGCGGCCGACCATCGCATTGCCCAGCTCAACGATCCTTCTTTGATGCCTATTCGTCAGGCGATGGCCGACGACATTACGGCGCTAAAAGCAGTAAAACGGATTGATCGCGACGGCATCGTGCTGCGTTTAACCAGTATGCAACAGCAGGTCGAAACCTTACCGCTTGCCAATGCGGTGATCCCTGACGCGATTGAAACCGAGAAGCCGGTGGTGAGCGAATCGGTCAATGACTGGCAAACCAACCTCACTACCTCCGTGAAAGACTTTGTCGATAACTTTGTTACCTACCGCAAACGTGATGGCAATGTTGTCCCGCTGCTGTCGCCAACACAAAGCTACTATCTGCAAGAGAACGTCAAGAACAAGCTCGATCAAGCGATGCGCGCGGTCTATCAAGGCAATGATGCCTTGTATCATGAGGCCTTGGGTATGGCCAAAGATTGGACACTACGCTTTTATAACCAAGATGCGACTGTGACGGAACGCTTTGTCGAGCAAATCGATGCACTCGACCAGCAAAGAATCGGCATCGATTTACCTAACAAGCTAAAAAGCCAAGCCTTGGTCAGTGATGAAATCGACACTCGACTGCGTCGAGACATCGCGCCACTCACAGGAGGTCAGTCATGATTAAACTCCTACTGCTTGTCTTAGCGCTGGTTGCCGGTCTGCTCGTCGGTCCGGAGCTTGCTGGTCAACAAGGGTATGTACTGATCTCTGCCGCCGAGCAGACACTTGAAATGAGTGTGACGACCTTGATTATCCTCATTGTTGGATTGATTGGGGTGTTATGGCTGCTCGAGTGGGTGCTGCGCAAGCTGCTCTCGCTCAGTAGCACCGCGAGCGGTTGGTTATCAGGACGTAAACAACGCAAAGCACGCAAACAAACCCAAACGGGATTGATGAAATTACGCGAAGGCGAATGGAAGCAAGCGGAGAAGCTATTAGCAAAAGCTCGTCCTTTCAGTGACGCGCCCATGCATAATTTACTGGCCGCTGCAGAAGCGGCGCAGCAGCGTCAAGATCTTCATGCCAGGGATCAGTATCTCCAACAAGCCGCTGACCTTAACGCCAACAGCTTGGCACTTGCCCTGACCCGTGCACAACTACACAGCCAAAGCGGTCAGTACGAAGAAGCACTGGCGTCGTTGCGTGCCATTAAGCGCCAGCATCCTCGAAACCCGGTGATGCTATCCCTGCTTAAAGACACCTATATTCAACTGGAAGATTGGTCGGCGTTATTGAATTTGCTGCCCACACTGAAGAAGGCTCAGCTTCTCGATGGGACGCAATTGGAAGCACTCAGTGAGCGTGCGGAACTCGGTGTCATGGAACACATTGCCAGCCAACAAGGTACCGAGGGACTGCTAACCCACTGGAATCGACTCTCGAAAACCAAACGCAGCCAACCCGCTCTATTGGTGGGGCTGGTACGCCACTTAGTGGCGCGCAACGCGGACTCTGAAGCCTATATTCTGCTGCGAGAAGCCTTGAAAAAACGTCCGGAGGACAGCCTGATTGCGCTGCTTCCCAGCTTAAAGCTGCCTGACATTCATCCCGCCGTGATCATGCTCGAAGAGCTCCTCAGGTACGGCTCTCGTAATCCTGTGACCCATAGCGCGTTAGGACAGTTGCTGATGCAACAAGGGAAGTGGCAAGACGCACGTAGCCACTTTGAGAAAGCCCTCGAGTATCGTGCGGACGTGACCGACTACGCGTATCTCGCCGATGTATTGGATAAGCTCAATCAAGGAAAAGCGGCCAGCGATGTCTCTCGCACCGCACTCAAACTTGCGCTACCCGAGCAACCGCCTGCCGCTTAATCGTGGAAAATGAGACACAAGCAAACGAAAACGCCCCGCTTCAAGCGGGGCGTTTGTTATTCTTCATCCGAGCGTCAACGCTTTTTACACAATACGTTTAACGCCGCATCGGCATTACGTGTCACCACTTTCCCAGTGCGGGCATCCACGCCCATTGCTCCTTGCACCCAATAAGGTAAACGCATAGGCAACTGATCGGTGGCCTTAGATACCGCGACTAAATCGGCTTGGCTTGCCAGCATCATGCCCTCTTTTTGGCACCGTGCCATCGCGCCTGCATAGTCAATACGCAACCAATTGATATCCTTTTCCACATATTGCTGATCGCCGGCTTCCGGCTCAGGCAAACCAAAATGATTCAGGTTAATGGTGGACGCGCTCGCTGGCATGGTTGATTTTGCCATCGTCGATGATGACGTCACAGACTTCGCCTGCGTCGCTAAAGGGGGTAAGCGAATCACGGCCGGTTCCGATAATGGCTGGCGTGTTTGACGCATAACAGCCTTTTGGGTGGGTCCGAACTGGCGCACACGCTGTAACACCAAACGCGCCACGTCAGGGTTATCATATGGACCAATCAGGCAACGCCCGCGCCCATCACGGAGATGCACCTGAAATGGCAAGTCTGGCAACCCTTGACGCAGCGACTGGAAAAACGCGCGCGATGGCACACCTTCCGTTGCCCCACACTGGATCCAAAACGCATGGCTATTTGAGTCAGGCGTTTGGTTGCCCCACAATCCTTCACCAATATCGCACTGCTCACCAATAATGGGCCAGCCTTGTTGGTGGTCAATCACCGCACACGGCGTTTGCGCCGCATTCACTGGCGCACTGATCGCCCATGTTGCTACGGCACTCACCGCAAGACGTCGCAACCACCTCATGATTTGCTCTCCTGAAAACCGAATGTTGTCAGCTTAAGCAAAGTGACGCGGCGACTCAAGCGAGCGCTGCTCAGCCTGTTAGCTTCCAACAAAAATGGCTGCAAACGCAGCCATTTTATTCACCCTTTATAGATTTTGGGATTGAAGACATCCCGCAGCCAATCGCCCAGTAAGTTGATAACTAGTACCAATAAGACCAGTACGATGCCAGGAAAGGCAGTGATCCACCACGACCCCGAGAAGATATAGTTAAATCCGATACTGATCAGTGAGCCCAAAGACGGCTGATCGACCGGCATGCCCAAACCCAAAAAGGATAGCGCCGCTTCCGACATAATCGCATTAGCGACCTGTACCGTCGAAATCACCAAAATGGGCGAAAGACAGTTGGGCAAAATATGGCGGAACATAATCCGCGGGGAACGAAAACCCATCACTCGCGCCGCTTCGACGTACTCTTTCTTCTTTTCAGCAAGCACAGATGCTCGAATGGTGCGGGCATACTGTGGCCATTCCGCCACCCCGATAATCACCACCAGCATTAAGATCGCATATTGACTGTAAAACTCACTGCCAAAGCTGGCTTTAAAAATGGCCGAGACAATGATCGCCACCATCATGGTCGAGAACGATAACTGAATATCGGCAATTCGCATGAAAAAGCTGTCGATTCGTCCACCAAAATAGCCCGCACTGAGCCCAATCACAGTACCCAATAGAAGCTGCAAACCGACCGCACACAAACCAATGGTCAGGGAGATACGCAGACCATAAATCATGGTCGATAAAATATCGCGCCCTTGGTTATCCGTTCCTAACAGGAAACGCGGATCGCTCCACTCCATCCATGCCGGGGGTAATTCTGAGTCCATAATATCAATCATGGTCAGATCGTAGGGATTGCTCGGCGCAATAAGCGGGGCAAATAGCGCCAACAAGACGAACAGGACAAAGACGGTAAAACTCGCCATCGCGACTTTGTCACGCTTAAAGTGATAGAGAAAATCTGAGGCTAAAAAGCGCTGCCAACGGTTTGGCTGAGTGGTTGTTTGTGTCATTGCCTATGCCTCCTTACCTATAAGATTGACCGTTGGGTTGATAAGGCCATAGAGCAGATCAACAAAGGTATTCGTGACCACAAATATCAAGCCGACAAAAATTACATAAGCGGTGATCAGTGGCGTATCCACACGGTTAATCGCTTCAAGGAAAAGAAAACCCGTGCCAGGCCATTGGAAGACAGTTTCCGTCAAAATGGTATAGGCAATCATGGTACCAATTTGTACCCCACCAACGGTGACAACGGGCAACATGGTATTTTTCAACGCGTGCTGGTAGTACACCTTCTTCTGGGGCAAACCTTTGGCTCGCGCAAACTTCACGTATTCAGTGCCAAGCGCTTCCAGCATTTCAGAGCGCACTAAGCGAATAAACAGCGGTAACATGATCGATGCCAGCGAGACCGCGGGCAGCACCAAGTGCGCCAAGCCATCCAAGGTGAAAAAGCCGGACTCCCAACCAAGCCAATTGGCCGTTTCACCTCGCCCATACGACGGCAACCAACCTAACTCAATCGAGAACACATACATCAACATGATGGCGGTTAAGAAAACAGGTATCGAGATCCCCACAATACTGAAGCCCATGATGACTTTGGTGAGAATACTATTGGGATGAATGGCAGAATACACCCCAAGTGGGATCGACACGACAACGATAATTAACGCCGCCCCAGCGACGAGCTCCAGTGTCGCTACCAGCTTATCTAAAATCACGTCCACCACGGGACGTTTAAAGAAGTACGAATTTCCCAAGTCGCCCTGTACCGCTTTACCGATAAACCGGGTGTACTTGGTAATAAAGGGATCGTTAAGTCCCATCTCATCGCGCAGCGCGTTACGCTCCGCTTCTGATACTGATTGCCCCACCAGCTCCCGCAAGGGGTCGCCGAGGTTGTCCTGGATAGCAAACGCCACCAGACTGATCACAAACATCACTACCAGTGCCTGAACCAGACGTTTGACTAAAAACGTTACCATGTTTGCCTCTAAGCGATTGGAGATGAAGGGGCCTTATCAGGCCCCCTTTTACACCCTTACTCAACGACCAAATCGCCGAAATAAGGGAAGTTCATACCGTTAACAATCGGTTTGATGTTGACGTTATTTTTGGCGGCCCATGATGGATCCTGCCAGTGCAGAGGAAGGAAAGCAGCGTCGTCATACAGGATCTTCTCGACTTTTTGCAGCATGGCACTGCGCTTCTCGAGATCGGTCTCTGAGTTCGCCGCCGTGACCAGTTTGTCGACTTCACTGTTTGAGTAGTGACCACAGTTGTACTGGCCCTTACCTGTGTCCGCATTGCGGGTCATGGTCAAGAACTCGGTAAAGTTGGCGGAGTCTTCAGTATCTGGGTGCCATCCGATCATTTGCATGCCCGCTTCACACTTATCAAACTCTGGCCAGTATTGCGCTTTTGGCATAGTTTGCAGATCGACCTTAATCCCAATCTTCGCCATCATCGCCGCAACCGCTTGAGCGATTTTTTCATCGTTCACATAACGGTTATTCGGCGCAATCATGGTGATCGAGAAGCCATCTGGGTAACCCGCCTCTTCCATCAGCTTTTTCGCTTTGGCCAAGTCATAACGCGGCTTTAGATCAGCATTGTAGCCTGCATACCCGACGGGGCTTTGCTGGCTAGCTGGCGTGGCGGCGCCTTTCATGATTTTTTGCGCGATACCTTCGTTATTGACCGCATAAGCAACCGCTTGACGAACACGCGGGTCTTTAAACTCATCAACAACACTTTGGTTCATTTGGAAAGTGATCACGCGCGTCCCTGGCATGGTCACCAACTGCAAGTTATCAGAGCGTTCGATACGGCGGTAATCATTCGGTGACACCGGCGCAATCATATCCACATCACCTGACAACAAGGCAGCGACGCGGGTGGCGTCTTCTTTAATTGGGCGTAAGGTGATGTTGTCGACATTGCCTTCGCTGTCTTTGTCCCAGTAGTTTTCGTTGCGCTTAAATTCCACGACAACGCCTTGCTCACGCTCGGCAACCACGTAAGGACCGGTCCCTGACAGGTGTGTTGACGCATAGGTTGAGCCATTTTTCTTCAGCTCTGCTTTGTCACGCCCGTCTTCGGTTTTACCACTGTAGTATTTGCTGTCCATCGGGAAGACATAGGTCATCACGTTTTCAACCAATGGGTAGGTGCCATCCGTGATCACGTCTACCGTATGCGCATCGACTTTTTTAATATCAACAATCGGGGTGAAGATCCCTTTGAAGTCTGGCGAGGATTTGAGGCGCTTGAACGTCCAAACGACATCATCAGCAGTAAATGGGTTACCAGAGTGGAACGTCACACCTTCACGCAAATTAAAGCGCACCGTTTTGTTATCCATGCGCTCCCAAGAGGTCGCGAGGCGTGGCTCAAAGTCCATCTCTTGGGTGAAACGGACTAACGGATCAAAGACCATATGAGAAAGCTGCAACGTGCCACCAGACAGTTGCTCATGCGGGTCAAGTGAGACAGGATCCGCATCGTAAGCAATGGTGATATCCGCAGCGGCTGCGCTAAAGCTTAGGCCTGCGGCCATCAGCGCCACGGCAATCTTGCTCTTCATTGTTTTCATTTGCATAGCTCCTTTATGCGTAGGGGAGTGTCCCCTGCTGTGTTTGCATCGGTAATCAATTGCGGCCATCTGGCCGCGACGGCACAGGCTAACTATGCCGTTTGCAAACCTTCCGTGCTCATTCCCTTAAATTCCGGCATCAATGAAATCAGCTTGCGGCTGTATTCATGCTGAGGATCGGTAAATAGTTGCTCGGTCGGTGCCACTTCCAACAGCTGACCCTTGCGCATCACACCAATGCGATCACACATTTGTCGAATAACTGGCAAATCGTGACTGATAAACAGCATGGTGAGATTGAGCTCGTCTTGTAGGTCTTTAAGCAGGTTTAGAATTTGGGCCTGCACCGACACATCCAGCGCCGACGTAGGTTCATCACAAATCAATAAGCGCGGGCGCGTTGCCAGTGCGCGGGCAATTGAAATCCGCTGACGTTGGCCACCAGAGAACTCGTGAGGGTATTTGATCCCCGCGCCACGTCCTAATCCAACATGATCCAATAAATCCCCCACGATCTGACGGATCTGAGACTCATTGTCTGCCAAGCGGTGGAAGCGAATAGGCTCAGCGATAATGTCATAGATTTTCATCCGCGGATTCATTGACGAATACGGGTTCTGAAACACCATCTGCATTTGACGACGAATTGGCCGTCGCGCCCGTTCGCTCTTAATCGCGGTGAGATCAATGCCTTCAAAAATGATTTGCCCTGTATTGGGCGGATACAGCCCCGTAATCGCACGGGCAATGGTCGACTTACCCGACCCTGACTCGCCCACCAGCCCGAAGGTTTCACCTTCGACAATATCGAAGCTGACATGATCAGACGCTTGAACATATTCGCGACGGCTGGCAAATAACGAATCTTTGGTAACAAAACGCAGCGATACGTCTTTGACTTGCAATAACGGCCCGGTATAAGCGCGCTGATCTTGGCTTTGCCCCAACCAATGGTTTTTAATATCCAGCTCGACGGTTTCGCCAGCTTCTTCGATATAGTTAACCAGTGGAAAGCGATCAAGCTTGATATCTGAGCGTGGTACCGCTGAAATCAGACTTTGCGTGTAAGGATGTTGTGGCTCACCGAGTACTTGTTGGGTGGTGCCAATTTCCACCAAATCACCGCGATACATCACTGCAACGCGATCAGTGACATTCGCGACCACACCCATATCATGGGTCACTAACATACAGCCGACGTTTTTCTGCTGACACAAGTCACGGATGAGTGTCAGGATTTGGTCCTGTATTGAGACGTCCAATGCAGTCGTGGGCTCATCGGCAATGATTAAATCGGGCTCACCGGCTAGGGCGATAGCAATCACCACACGCTGACGCATTCCGCCAGAGAATTGGTGGGGGTACTGTTTAATGCGGATTTCTGGATCTGGAATCCCCACTTGCTCCATCAAGGTCAACGCCCGCTGATAGGCTTGCTGCTGAGTCACATTTAAATTGGTATGAATGGTTTCAGTCAGCTGTTGCTCCACCGTGAACAGTGGATTTAACGATGTCATGGGGTCTTGGAAGATAAAGCCAATCTTATCCCCGCGAACCTTGCGCATCTCATTGGGTGTCAGACCAGAAATCTTTTTGCCGTCGAGGTACACATCGCCGTTGACTATCCGTCCCGGAGGGCTCAGTAAGTCAATCACCGCGTTACCAACCGTCGACTTACCCGCGCCGGACTCACCGACCACACCAACGATCTCGCCGCGTTCAATGGTAAATGACAGTGATTTCACTGCCGCATGAACGCCATGACGAGACGGATACTCTATTCGTAGGTTATTTACTTCTAGCAGTGCCATTTATCATCCTTGGCATCGTCGAATGTGACGATGTACTCCTTGTCCAGACTGAGCCCTGTTCAACCGATACCCAGTAAAAAATAGGGGGATTCCAATCTGGCAAACATTTCACAAAAAATCAACAACACAGCAGGATATGCCATAATCCTGCTTAAAGGTCGAATAATCATTCACAGCCATTCTCTGTAAATTCACACCAAAAGATACAAAACACATTTCATATCAGTGAAATACAGATTCATTACCGTGTCACAGTTGTAAAACAAATTACGCATAAGATAAAGCCTAACCTGTTAACACTCATAAAACACTGCCAGTGCTTTACGCTGATATTAACGGCATAAATTGTTATCTATTTTATCAATAATAAGAATGGCAGTGTTTTACCCTGTATAATCTTAGGTATAGCAGCAGTATCGCGTAGCCGCTGATATCGGGCAGATTCAGGTTTTTTTCTGTGTGGGATTCTTGATTAAGCTCTAATTTCTGACTTTTTCTTCATGAAGCCGCATCATCGCGACAAAAAATAAATAGGCAGGTAAGGTGGGTTAATCAGACAGGCATCAACACAGACACATCTATCATGATAAGCAGACCTAGAAACGAAAAAACCCCAGCCGTTAGGCTAGGGTTTGAATGGTGGTCGGTGAAGAGGAATTCGATGCGACCGGGCTTCCGGCCCCCGACCCGCTATCCCAAACGAACAGGTATAAACGAAAAAACCCCAGCCGTTAGGCTAGGGTTTGAATGGTGGTCGGTGAAGAGGGATTCGAACCCCCGACCCTCTGGTCCCAAACCAGATGCGCTACCAAACTGCGCTATTCACCGACATTTTCGCTTTTAGCGAGAATAATGGGGTGGCTGACGGGACTTGAACCCGCGACAACTGGAATCACAATCCAGGGCTCTACCAACTGAGCTACAGCCACCACTGATTTTTTGCCATCTATTTCTATCCCGGAATGGCGCGCCCGACAGGATTTGAACCTGTGACCTTTGGCTCCGGAGGCCAACGCTCTATCCAACTGAGCTACGGGCGCTTGCCCCGTTGGCGGTGACGAATATTACGGATATCGTTACCAGCCGTCTAGCACTTTTTTTAATTTTTTTACTGACTGGTCTCTTTTTGGACAAATTGCGTAGAAATCGTCAGTTAGGTCTCTACTATAACGGTTTAACGTAACAATCTAAAGCGCTATAATCACCTAATCTTTACACGGGGTTAACCTACCCTGTTTGGGTGAGCCCGTAGAGAAATATGAATGTCGCGGCCGAATCACGTCTTCATTGATTCACCCTTTGAGGTTGGCGACAAAATAAGACGAAAAAGGCGTAAGCCACCAGTAATGTGGGAGTGTCATTGTGAGCGCAAAGGGAAAGAGTCTACGTCATATCATGGTTGCCTCTGTGGCTGCCTTCATGTTTGCTTCAGCCGCACAGGCGCTTGAAGTCTCAGAGAGTGAAAAATCCGCCATTGCCGAGCGCATTGCCCCAGTTGGTGATGTATACCTTGACGGCCAAGCCCCGGTCGAAACGGCTGCCGCTGAACCGACGGGTCCGCGTACCGGCGATCAGGTTTATAATACCTACTGCACTGCGTGTCACAGCACAGGCGCAGCAGGCGCACCAAAAACCGGTGACGCTGCCGCTTGGGGGCCTCGTGTCGACAAAGGCATGGAAACCCTCACCAAACACGCTATTAACGGCTTTAATGCGATGCCTGCCAAAGGCACTTGTATGGACTGCTCTGACGACGAGATCGTTGCCGCGATTGAGCACATGCTAGACGCGCTCTAAGACGGAATGGTTATTGCGTTCGACTGAGTAATAAAAGGCGCCGTATCAACGGCGCTTATTTATTTTGGTTTAACATCGCTTTTAGGTTCGCGATCGCGGCTTGTCCCTTCTCCATGCGCTCTTGTTGTGAAACGGGCTTTTTGTTCATCTCCCATTCCACATCCTCAAACGGCAATTCGTCGAGAAAACGGCTGTGCTGCGGCTTAATCAACTCGCCAAATTGGCGACGCTCTTTACAGACGACAAAAGTCAGCGCTTTTTGTGCCCGCGTGATCCCCACGTACGCCAAACGCCGCTCCTCATCGATATTGTCTTCGTCGATACTCGACTGGTGAGGCAACAAGCCTTCTTCCATACCAATCATATACACATAGGGAAATTCGAGCCCCTTAGACGCATGTAAGGTCATCAGCTGCACTTGATCGGCATCATCATCGTCTTCACCTCGCTCCATCATGTCGCGCAGCGTAAGGCGCTGAACCACTTCTCGTAAACTGCGCTCGATGTTGTCCGGATTGTCGCCCTCTAAATCAGCCACTATCCAGCTGTAGAGATCCGAGACATTTTTCATCCGCATTTCCGCCATTTTGGGGCTGGACGAGGTCTCATATAGCCAATCTTCGTAATGGGTATCACGCAACAACGCCCTTACTGCGGCGACTGTATCGCCACGTTCAGCCTGATCGGACAATTCAACAATCCAACGTGTGAACGCCTGTAACGAGGCCAATCCTCGGCCCGACAAATGCTGCGTCAGTCCTAACTCGAAGCTCGCCGCAAACAAGCTTTTGCCTCGCTGGTTTGCGTAGCTACCCAGTTTTTCCAGCGTGACAGGGCCGATTTCGCGTCGCGGAGTATTCACAATACGTAAAAAGGCGTTGTCATCGTCTTGGTTGGTCAGCAAGCGCAAATAAGCCATGATGTCTTTAATTTCTGCGCGGGCAAAAAAGGAGGTGCCGCCCGATATTTTGTACGGGATGCGGTTTTGCATCAGCGCTTTTTCGATGAGACGAGACTGATGATTTCCGCGATAAAGGATGGCGTAGTCTTTATACTGGGTGCGTCCCAGAAAGCGATGGCCAATCAGCTCACCCACCACACGCTCGGCTTCATGTTCTTCATTTTTCGCCGTCAATACCTTTAGCATGTCCCCATCAGGTAATGCTGAGAAAAGCGTTTTTTCAAAAACATGCGGATTATTGGCAATCAAAATATTGGCGGCACGCAGTATACGGCTGGTTGAGCGGTAGTTTTGCTCCAATTTCACCACGTGCAAGCGCGGAAAGTCTTGCTGCAGGTAAACGAGATTTTTCGGCTGGGCGCCTCGCCATGAGTAAATCGACTGATCGTCATCCCCAACCACCGTAAAGCGCGCACGCTCGCCCACCAGCAGTTTTACCAACTGATACTGGCTGGTATTGGTATCTTGATACTCATCCACGAGCAGGTAACGAATGCGTGCTTGCCAGCGCTCCCGTACCGCTTGATTCTGACTAAGTAACGCCACCGGCATCAATATCAAGTCATCAAAATCCAACGCATTATACGCGCGCATTTGTTTTTGATAACGCGCATAGCAGGCAGCGAATAGCTGATCGCGCTCACCTTGCGCCTGCGCCAGTGCCTCATCAGGCCCCAGCATCGCATTTTTCCAATTCGAGATGGTATGCACTAATTGACGCAGCAAGTCTTTATCATTATCCAGCTCATCTTCGGTCAAGGTTTTAAGCAAGGCCAATTGGTCTTGGTCATCAAAGAGCGAAAAGCCCGCCTTGAGCCCCAAGGTTTTATATTCTCGCCGAATGATATTCAGACCTAGGGTGTGGAAGGTTGACACCATCAGGCCACGCGACTCTTGCTTGCCGAGCGTTTGCGCGACACGTTCTTTCATTTCTCGCGCTGCTTTGTTGGTAAAGGTGACCGCCGCAATATGACGCGCTTTATACCCACACTGTTGAACCAAATAGGCGATTTTGTGGGTAATAACACGTGTTTTTCCTGAACCGGCTCCCGCTAAAACCAAGCAAGGGCCGGAAATATGGCGCACCGCATCGGACTGCGCGGGGTTAAGTTTCATGGTGACAACGCCTCTTTTTAACCTGAGTTGGCATTGTAGAGGGAAACACTCACATGTCTATCTTACGCGCGCTTGTCGCAAAGATTGACTACACTTTGCGCTTGTCACTCGCGCAAAAAACAGACTAGAATGAATGAACGTTCATTCACTATTAATACCATGCACAGTATGGATAAACGCACCCAAATTTTGTCAGCCACTGAGCAACTCATTGCGACACGTGGGCTCGATAAAGTCTCGATGCAGCAAGTCGCCAAGCATGCTGGCGTAGCAGCTGGCACCATTTATCGCTATTTCGATGACAAGGATGACTTACTCCGTCAATTATCTGCGCATCTGATGATGCAATGCGCGACACACATTCAACATGGGGTTAAGGATGAACCAACACTGCGCGACCAATTTGAACGCCTATGGCGCAATACTTGGCACATGATGTTACAGCGCGACCACCTCCTGTTATCACGTGATCAATTCGAAGCACTACCACGTGATGACCATGCACACACTCAGCAGGAACGCATCGCATTTGCTGACCTTTATCGGGTGATTCAACAAGGTAAAGACCAAAGGCTATTCAAACCCATGGACGATGACGTTTTGATCACTCTCGGGCTAGAACCGGCGGTTTGTTTAGCTCGCAAACAGGTTCGGGGTGTTATAACCCTGAACGATGATGCTATCGCAGATGCAATTCGCGCTTGCTGGGATGCAATTTCTCTTCACTAACGACGTTCGGAGCTAACTTCGATGAAAAAATGGTTTTTTGTCATGCTGATCCTTGCACTGCTGCTGTTTGGCAGTGTGATTGGCTTTAACCTGTTCAAGCAGCAAAAGATAGCGGAATACATGGCAAATATGCCGGAACCAACCCATCCGGTGACGGCCGTGACGATTGCTGCTGAGCCATGGACCCCCACCATCGACGCAATTGGTTTTATCGAGCCAAATCAAGGGATCACCCTGACCACACAAATTGCTGGGGTCGTCGATGTGATCAATTTCGAATCAGGCCAAACCGTCGAGCAGGGTCAAAATTTGGTGGAACTTGACTCCAGTGTTGAAAAAGCCAACCTTGCCAGTACCCAAGCGCGCCTACCTGCTGCGGAAGCAAAATTTAAACGCTACCAGGGTCTGTTTGCCAAAGGCTCCATCTCTAAAGAGGCACTCGATGAAGCCGAAGCGAATTATCGTTCGTTACAAGCGGATATCACGGCGCTGAAAGCCACCATCGCTCGTCGTAACCTCCAAGCGCCGTTTGATGGGGTCATAGGTCTGCGTAATGTCTTCATGGGTGAATATTTGCAGCCAGGTACCGATATTGCTCGTTTAGAAGACACCTCTGTCATGAAGCTTCGCTTTACCGTGCCACAAACGGACATTGCTAAAATCCGTCTCAGTCAGCCACTACGTATCACCGTTGATGCGTATCCAGAAATGGAGTTTATCGGCTCAATTAGTGCTATCGAGCCAGCTGTCAATAGTCAGAGCGGCCTGATTAAAGTAGAAGCCAACATTCCCAACAACGACGGCCAGTTGCGCTCAGGGATGTTTGCCCGCGCCGATATCGTCTTACCGACCATTGAAGATCAAATCGTGATTGACCAAACCGCGATCAACTTCACTTTGTATGGGGAAAGTGTGTACGTGATCCGTGAAGAAGATGGCGAAAAGCGTGCTTATCAGCAAGTGCTTAAAGTGGGCGAGCGTCGTGGCCACCAAGTCCGAATCATTGATGGTCTCGCACCTGGCGATCTCGTGGTAACGTCCGGCCAAGTGCGCTTGAGCAACGGTTCAAAAGTGAAAATCGTCGAAAATGACGCTCTCACACCACCAGAACAATTACCTCAATTGTAAGACGAGGATGTGATGCGCTTTACTGATATTTTTATCCGGCGCCCAGTACTGGCAGCCTCAATCAGTATACTGATTGCGCTGCTAGGCTTGCAGTCGCTCTTTAAGATGCAAGTCAGGGAATACCCGGAAATGACCAATACCGTGGTCACCATCACAACCAGCTACTATGGTGCCAGTGCCGATTTGATTCAGGGGTTTATCACCACCCCACTCGAACAGGCCGTCGCCCAAGCTGACAATATTGACTTTATGACCTCAGAATCGGTGCTGGGGACCTCGACGATTACCGTCAACATGAAGCTAAACACGGATCCGAACGCGGCACTGGCGGATATTCTTGCCAAGGTCAATTCGGTGCGTGCACAGCTTCCGACTGAGGCAGAGGACCCCTCGGTATCGATGTCGACGGGTTCAACCACTGCGGTGATGTATATCGGCTTTACCTCACCGGAGCTCGATTCAAGTCAGATCACTGATTACCTCGAGCGAGTCGTGAAGCCTCAGCTGTTCACCGTGAACGGGGTGTCGAAAATCGACTTATACGGCGGGGTGAAATACGGTCTACGTGTTTGGCTGGATCCTCAGAAAATGGCCGGGTTTAACCTAACGGCCACGGATGTCATGTCGGTACTGAGTGCCAATAACTACCAGTCCGCCACCGGTCAAGCTATCGGAACCTATATGGTTTACAACGGTAGCGCCGACACCCAGGTGTCGACCCCAGAAGAGCTCAGTAATTTGGTGGTCGAGACCCAAGAGGGTCGCGTGGTGCGCCTTGGGGATATTGCCAAAGTCTCGCTAGAGAAAAGCCATGATCGCTTCCGCGCCATTGCGAATGGCTCAGAGGCAGTGGTCGCGGCGGTCAATGCAGCACCTACCGCCAACCCCATTGATATTGCCGAAGACGTGACTGCAATGCTCCCCGAAGTCGAGCGCAACATGCCGGGCAATATCCAAATGAACGTACTGTATGACTCTACCAAAGCGATTAATGAGTCCATTCATGAGGTAGTAAAAACCATCATTGAAGCGGCCATTATCGTACTGGTGGTGATTACCTTGTTCTTGGGCTCATTCCGCGCCGTTATCATTCCTATCATCACCATTCCGTTGTCATTGATTGGTGTGGCCTTGGTCATGGAAATGATTGGTTTCTCGCTGAACTTGATGACGCTACTGGCGATGGTGTTGGCCATCGGCTTGGTGGTTGACGATGCAATCGTGGTCCTCGAAAACATCGACCGACATATCAAGCTGGGTGAATCGCCTTTCCGCGCGGCCATTATTGGTACGCGGGAGATTGCCGTGCCAGTTATCTCAATGACACTGACACTGGCGGCTGTGTATGCCCCTATCGCCATGATGGGCGGGATCACGGGCTCACTGTTTAAGGAGTTTGCGCTTACACTTGCCGGGGCCGTGTTTGTCTCGGGGATTGTGGCACTCACTCTCTCGCCAGTGATGTGTTCATCGATGTTAAAAGCCCACGCAAAGCCAAGCCGTTTTGAATTGGCAGTCCACCGTTTCTTAGATGGTATGACAGAGCGCTACGCTGGCATGCTGGATAAGGTGATGCAACGTCGTCCGGTGATCTTGTCTTTCGCCGTGATCGTGTTTGCGTCCTTGCCGGTTCTGTTCAGCTTTATCCCCAGCGAGCTTGCGCCTTCGGAGGATAAAGGGGTGGTCGTGATGATGGGTACTGCTCCCTCGACCGCTAACTTGGATTACATCCAAAACACCATGGCAGAAGTCAACCAAAAGCTCGACGAACAACCAGAAGTGGCCTTCTCTCAGGTCTTCTCTGGGGTACCTAAGTCGAATCAAGCATTTGGTATTGCTTCTTTGGTGCCATGGAGTGAGCGTGAAGCCAGTCAGTCAGAAATCGTGAAGCGCATGGCCGAGGAAGTGAAAGACATTCCGGGCATGAAAGTCACCACCTTTGAGATGCCAGAGCTCCCCGGCGCCTCGTCTGGCCTACCAATCCAATTCGTGGTGACGACACCGAATAACTTCGAAAGTCTCTATCAAGTGACGGCTGAAATCATGTCAGAGGTTCAATCTAGCCCGAATTTCGTCTATTCGGAGCTGAACCTTAATTTTGACTCGGCCACCATGAACATCAGCATTGATAAAGACAAGGCAGGTTCCTACGGCGTGACCATGCAAGACATCGGTTCCACCATTGGCACCATGATGGCGGATGGCTATGTCAATCGTATCGACTTTGATGGACGCTCTTATGAAGTGATCCCACAAGTTGAGCGTAAATATCGCCTCAACCCTGAGTCTATCGAAGGTTATTACGTACGCGCGGCAAATGGTGAGTCAATTCCACTCGGTTCGCTGATTGATATCGACATTACCGCAGAGCCACGTTCACTGCCGCACTTCAACCAATTGAATGCCGCCACAATCAGTGCAGTGGCAGCGCCTGGCGTAACCATGGGGACTGCTGTTGACTGGTTTGAAAGCAAAGCGGCAGAGTTGCCTAAAGGCTATCAACACGATTACCTCGGTGAATCTCGCCAATACGTCACAGAAGGTAGCGCACTCTATGCCACCTTCTTGTTCGCGCTAGCGATCATTTATCTGGTCCTTGCGATTCAGTTTGAATCCTTGCTCGACCCACTGGTGATCTTGGTCTCTGTACCGCTCGCCATTTGTGGTGCATTAATTGCACTCGCATGGGGGCTGTCGTCGATGAATATCTACTCGCAAGTCGGGTTGATCACCTTGATAGGTCTGATTACCAAACACGGTATTTTGATCTGTGAGGTAGCCAAAGAGCAGCAGCTGCATCATCAAGCCAGTCGGATGGATGCGGTCAAAGAAGCGGCTAAAATTCGCTTGCGCCCGATCTTAATGACCACTGCAGCAATGATTGCTGGCCTGATCCCTCTGATGTTCGCGACCGGCGCAGGTGCCGAGCAACGCTTTAGCATCGGGATTGTGATCGTGGCAGGTCTTGCTATCGGTACCTTGTTTACCCTATTCGTTTTGCCAGTGATTTACACCTATCTGGCCAGCAAACACAAACCACTGCCTGTGTTTGTCGAAGACGATGAGCTCGACAAGCTCGATAAAGACTATCACGCGTCACACTAATTAAAGGGCCTTCGGGCCCTTTCTCTTTTGTCATCTTTCGACAAGCTGTCCGTATTTACATAGAATAAAGGCAGTTAATGAAGGAGTATTCCATGTTTGACCCCAAAAAACTTGAGCAAGTGGCCAAGCAAATTCACGACGCCATGCCTCAGCCTGTCAAAGAGTTAGGCACGGATATGGAAAGCCGTGTGCGCCAAGCCATTCAAGGTCAGTTGACCAAGCTCGACGTGGTAAGCCGTGAAGAGTTTGATGTGCAGACTCAGGTGCTACTACGCACCCGTCAAAAGTTGACCGAGCTTGAAGCCAAACTCGCAGAGATGGAAAAAAAGCTTAACCAAGACACTGACGCCTAAATTCATCATTAAAAAAGCCTGACCACTGGCCCTGGCTTTCCTACACAAATCCCTCGATGAGAATCGAGGGATTTTTTTTGAACCTTTATCTGCCTGACTGATCTCAACAAAAAATCATAAGTTGAGGTAAGTGACTATGTTTTCAACAGATGCTGAGCAATGGGCCAAGGATACCTTCTACCATACCGAATTAGGTGATAGCCGCCGAACCAAGCGTCTGGTTAAACTTGCCTCCTCTCTGGCCAACCACTTAGGGCAGTCCCTCGTGCAGTCTTTAAAATCTCCCGCCGATATTGAAGCGGCCTATCGTTTTACTCGGAATCAAGCCATTGATCCACAAGCCATTGCTGAAGCGGGTTTTGCCGCAACAGTTGAACATACAAAGCACTATGATTGCTTACTCGCCCTTGAAGATACAACTTCGCTCGAGTTTTCCCATCAGACCGTTCGGGGAGAAATGGGGCATACCACATCCAATAAGCGCTCCCGAGGGATGCATGCCCATTCTGTCTTGCTGTTTGCGCCAGAAGAGCAACATGTCGTTGGTCTGATTGAGCAAGAACGCTGGACCAGAGATCTCCAGGCCTACGGGCAGAATCAGCGCCATGCGAGCAGGCCTTACATAGAAAAAGAAAGCTATAAATGGGAACGCGCTTCTCGAGCCATGGAAACTCGTCTCGGGAACGGAATTCAGAAGGTTATCTCGGTCTGTGACCGGGAGGCTGATGTTATCGAATACCTGACCTACAAGATCTCGCATCAGCAACGCTTTATTGTGCGTTCAATGCAAAGTCGCTGCATCAAGGAAAGTGAGGAGAGACTTTACCAGTACAGCGACTCCTTGGCGCATGCTGGCACTAGGACGGTTCAGGTTAGGCAGAAAGGCGGTCGCAAGGCTCGTAAAGCCAGCTGCGAAGTGCGTTACGCACCGGTGACGGTGAAGATCCCTGCCAATAAAACAGGTGAGCCTGTGCCGTTATATTACGTGGGTTGTCAGGAAGTTGGCCATGAGAAAGGCCTGAACTGGCATATTCTGACATCAGAGCCCGTCCGGACGAAAGAAGATGCTGCACGCATATTGGATTACTACGAAAAGCGCTGGTTGATTGAGGAGTTTCACAAAGCATGGAAGAGCGGCGGAACTCAAGTCGAAGGCCTGCGGATGCAAAGTAAAGAAAACTTAGAGCGAATGGTCGTGATACTGGCTTTCATCGCGGTGCGGTTGCACCAACTGCGTTACCTCGGACTCAATAAAGAAGAGGCCGAAAAACAGAGTTGTGAAACGATATTAAGCCCGCTGGCTTGGAAGCTTCTGTGGTCTAAACAGGAAAAGAGTAAGCCGCCAAAGCATGCTCCCAGTCTGTATTGGGCGTACATTAATCTCGGGAAGTTAGCCGGTTGGCATGACTCAAAACGTAATGGCCGAGTTGGCTGGGAAAGGTTATGGGAAGGATGGTTTATGTTACAAACCATCCTTGAAGGTTACCTACTAGCCCAGTCTCTTGACCTCTGAGATGTGATCAAGAGACAGGACCACTGGCCAGGCTTTCATCTCATACTGTGTCGTTAGTGGTTATTAATTGCGATTTGCTTCATATCAGTCATATAGCCTCGCAATTCCTCGCCGATATACTCAATCGGATGATTACGGATACGGTCATTGACCTCGATTAAGGTGGCGTTGTCGACCTGATTAGAGGTTTCTCCGAGTCCTTTACCAATCACATCAGCACCCACTGTTGGCATAAAGTGTTCGCGCAGCAGCGGTGTCGCGACGTTTGCAAATAAGTAGTTACCGTACTCAGCCGTATCTGAAATGACCACGTTCATTTCATAAAGACGCTTACGCGCGATGGTGTTGGCAATCAAAGGCAATTCATGCAATGACTCGTAATAGGCTGACTCTTCGATAATGCCGGATGACACCATCACTTCAAAAGCAAGCTCAACCCCTGCACGCACCATAGCAACCATCAAAATACCGTTATCAAAGAACTCTTGCTCACTGATGCTTACATCCGACTCGGGATAGTTTTCAAAAGCGGTCTGTGCCGTTTCTTCACGCCATGTGAACAGATCTTTATCGCCGTTTTCCCAATCGGCCATCATGGTCGCCGAGAAATGGCCAGAAATGATGTCATCCATATGTTTGTTATAAAGAGGACGCATCAGTTCTTTAAGCGACTCCGACAATTCAAAGGCTTTGATTTTCGCTGGGTTGGACAAGCGATCCATCATATGGGTGATGCCACCGAACTTCAGCGCTTCCGTAATGGTTTCCCAGCCGTACTGAATAAGCTTACCCGCATAACCTGGCTCAACACCCTCTGCGATCATTTTCTCGTAGCAAACGATGGATCCGGCCTGCAGCATGCCACACAAAATAGTTTGCTCACCCATCAGATCGGATTTCACTTCTGCTACGAATGAGGATGCGAGTACACCAGCACGGTGACCACCGGTTGCAGCGGCCCATGCTTTCGCAATCTCAAAGCCTTCACCTTTAGGATCATTTTCTGGGTGAACGGCAATCAGCGTCGGAACACCAAAGCCGCGTTTGTATTCTTCACGCACCTCGGTACCTGGGCACTTTGGCGCAACCATAACCACAGTAATGTCTTCACGGATACGCTGACCGACTTCGACAATATTAAAGCCATGTGAGTAGCCAAGCGCGGCGCCCTCTTTCATCAGTGGCATTACAGTTTCAACCACGTTGGAGTGCTGTTTATCTGGCGTAAGGTTAATCACCAAGTCTGCCTGTGGGATCAAATCTTGATAGCTACCCACTTCAAATCCATTTTCGACCGCGTTTTGATAAGAAGGACGTTTTTCATCAATGGCAGCCTGACGTAGTGCATAAGCCACATCAAGACCCGAGTCACGCATGTTTAAGCCTTGGTTGAGCCCTTGTGCACCACAGCCCACAATCACCACTTTTTTACCTTTGAGAAATTCGGCCTCGGTGGCAAATTCATCACGATCCATAAATCGGCATACGCCTAATTGTTCCAATTGTTGACGTAAATTCAGGGTATTAAAGTAGTTCGCCATGGGGTGCTCCATTGATTCAAATCCGTGATTGGGTGTGTTTTCACCGCGTATTTTTGATACTACCCTAACCACTATATTGCCTAAAGTGATATATTCACAACATAACATTGCAGTTACAGCAACAATAAATTATGAATGCAAAGCAACTCACAGGCTTTCTCCACCTCTGTGACACCAAAAGCTATACCCGAGCCGCACAAGCAATGCACGTCAGCCCTTCTGCGCTGAGCCGAATCATCCAACGTCTCGAAGAAGATATTGGTCAGCCGCTGTTTATTCGCACCAATAAAGCGGTCGATCTCACCCCAGCAGGTAAAACGCTGCTTCCCGTCGCACGCGATATCCTGCAGCTTTGGCACACCACGAAGGCCAGTATCAATGAACATGCCTCTTTGCTCGGCGGCAAGCTCACGCTCTTTTGTTCAGTCACGGCAAGCTATAGCCATTTACCTGAGCTCCTCGCGCGGTTTCGTCAACAATACCCAAATATCGAGCTACAACTGCTGACCGGCGACCCCGCTCAAGCAGAAGAGAAAGTGCAAGATAATAGTGCCGACATCGCTATTGCCGCTAAACCCAAGCGCTTGTCATCTAGTTTGGTGTTTCAACCGATTGATACAGTCAGTTTGTCGGTTATCGCGCCAGCAATGGCCAGCAGTGGCATTGATCTACAAGCCATTGACTGGCAACACACACCGTTAATCTTGCCCGAAGCAGGGACAGCGCGCGAACTCGCTGATCAATGGTTGACCAGTAAAGGTATCGAGCCAAACGTCTACGCACAAATAGCAGGCCACGAGGCGATTGTCAGTATGGTGGCATTAGGCTGTGGTATTGGTGTGGCGCCAGATGTGGTGATTGATAACAGCCCAGTAAAAGACAAGGTTGAGCGCTTACGTCAAGAAATTGTGCAACCTCTCGAACTGGGCCTTTGTTGTAAAGCTTCCCGCGCAAAAGAGCCTTTACTCAACGCCCTACTCGATGTCATGCGATAAACACAAAAAGCCCCAACACAATGATGCTGGGGCTTAAACGCAAAAAACCCCAGCTTTTCAGCTAGGGTTTCTAAGTAGTGGCGGAGTGGACGGGACTCGAACCCGCGACCCCCGGCGTGACAGGCCGGTATTCTAACCAACTGAACTACCACTCCGCACCAATTCTGTATGATTAAAGGCTTATATCTCTTTGCTTTAATCAATTGTATTCAAAGCCTGGCGATGTCCTACTCTCACATGGGGAGACCCCACACTACCATCGGCGCTGCTTCGTTTCACTACTGAGTTCGGCATGGAGTCAGGTGGGTCCAAAGCGCTATGGTCGCCAAGCAAAATTTGGTGTGTCTTCACTTTTCAGTCAAAACACGTATCTAGAAAGCTGTTTCGTTCTCGCCACAATCAACTGGCTTATTTCGAGTCCAACCCAAAACCTCTTGGGTGTTGTATGGTTAAGCCGCACGGGCAATTAGTACAGGTTAGCTCAACGCCTCACAGCGCTTACACACCCTGCCTATCAACGTCGTCGTCTACGACAACCCTTTAGAGAGCTCGAAGCTCTAGGGATGACTCATCTCGGGGCCAGCTTCGCGCTTAGATGCTTTCAGCGCTTATCTGTGCCGAACTTAGCTACCGGGCAATGCGTCTGGCGACACAACCCGAACACCAGCGGTTCGTCCACTCCGGTCCTCTCGTACTAGGAGCAGCTCCCCTCAATCATCCAACGCCCACGGCAGATAGGGACCGAACTGTCTCACGACGTTCTAAACCCAGCTCGCGTACCACTTTAAATGGCGAACAGCCATACCCTTGGGACCGACTTCAGCCCCAGGATGTGATGAGCCGACATCGAGGTGCCAAACACCGCCGTCGATATGAACTCTTGGGCGGTATCAGCCTGTTATCCCCGGAGTACCTTTTATCCGTTGAGCGATGGCCCTTCCATTCAGAACCACCGGATCACTATGACCTACTTTCGTACCTGCTCGAGCCGTCACTCTCGCAGTTAAGCGGGCTTATGCCATTGCACTAACCTCACGATGTCCGACCGTGATTAGCCCACCTTCGTGCTCCTCCGTTACTCTTTGGGAGGAGACCGCCCCAGTCAAACTACCCACCAGGCACTGTCCTCACCCCAGATAATGGGGCTAAGTTAGAACATCAAACATACAAGGGTGGTATTTCAAGGATGGCTCCACAGCAACTGGCGTCGCCGCTTCAAAGCCTCCCACCTATCCTACACATGTAGGCTCAATGTTCAGTGCCAAGCTGTAGTAAAGGTTCACGGGGTCTTTCCGTCTAGCCGCGGGTACACAGCATCTTCACTGCGATTTCAATTTCACTGAGTCTCGGGTGGAGACAGCGTGGCCATCATTACGCCATTCGTGCAGGTCGGAACTTACCCGACAAGGAATTTCGCTACCTTAGGACCGTTATAGTTACGGCCGCCGTTTACCGGGGCTTCGATCAATGGCTTCTCTTGCGATAACCACATCAATTAACCTTCCGGCACCGGGCAGGCGTCACACCGTATACGTCATCTTTCGATTTTGCACAGTGCTGTGTTTTTAATAAACAGTTGCAGCCACCTGGTATCTGCGACTGCCCATAGCTCCATCCGCAAGGGACTTCACCGTGGGCAGCGTACCTTCTCCCGAAGTTACGGTACCATTTTGCCTAGTTCCTTCACCCGAGTTCTCTCAAGCGCCTTGGTATTCTCTACCCGACCACCTGTGTCGGTTTGGAGTACGGTTGCTACTTACCTGAAGCTTAGAGGCTTTTCCCGGAAGCATGGCATCAATGACTTCACCACCTTGGTGGCTCGACATCGTGTCTCGGCCTTGATTTCCCGGATTTGCCTAAGAAATCAGCCTACGCACTTGAACCTGGACTACCATCGCCAGGCCCACCTAGCCTTCTCCGTCCCCCCATCGCAGTAAGCAGCAGTACGGGAATATTAACCCGTTTCCCATCGACTACGCCTTTCGGCCTCGCCTTAGGGGCCGACTTACCCTGCCCCGATTAACGTTGGACAGGAACCCTTGGTCTTCCGGCGAGGAGGTTTTTCACCCCCTTTATCGTTACTCATGTCAGCATTCGCACTTGTGATACCTCCAGCATGCCTCTCAGCACACCTTCAACGGCTTACACAACGCTCCCCTACCCAATATCCATAAGGACATTGCCGCAGCTTCGGTGTATCGCTTAGCCCCGTTACATCTTCCGCGCAGGCCGACTCGACCAGTGAGCTATTACGCTTTCTTTAAATGATGGCTGCTTCTAAGCCAACATCCTGGCTGTCTGAGCCTTCCCACATCGTTTCCCACTTAGCGATAACTTTGGGACCTTAGCTGGCGGTCTGGGTTGTTTCCCTCTCCACGACGGACGTTAGCACCCGCCGTGTGTCTCCCGGATAGTACTTACTGGTATTCGGAGTTTGCAAAGGGTTGGTAAGTCGGGATGACCCCCTAGCCTTAACAGTGCTCTACCCCCAGTAGTATTCGTCCGAGGCGCTACCTAAATAGCTTTCGGGGAGAACCAGCTATCTCCGAGTTTGATTGGCCTTTCACCCCTAGCCACAGGTCATCTCCTAACTTTTCAACGTTAGTGAGTTCGGTCCTCCAGTTGATGTTACTCAACCTTCAACCTGCCCATGGCTAGATCACTCGGTTTCGGGTCTAATGCTAGCAACTACACGCCCAGTTAAGACTCGGTTTCCCTACGGCTCCCCTATGCGGTTAACCTTGCTACTAACATTAAGTCGCTGACCCATTATACAAAAGGTACGCGGTCACCCCACAAAGGAGGCTCCCACTGCTTGTACGTAGACGGTTTCAGGTTCTATTTCACTCCCCTCACAGGGGTTCTTTTCGCCTTTCCCTCACGGTACTGGTTCACTATCGGTCAGTCAGGAGTATTTAGCCTTGGAGGATGGTCCCCCCATGTTCAGACAAGATATCACGTGTCCCGTCCTACTCGTTTTCACGACTAAGGCGCTGTCGGTTACGGGGCTATCACCCTTTATTGCCAGGTTTTCCAACCTGTTCACCTAACGCCTAAGCCGCTTAAGGGCTGCTCCGGGTTCGCTCGCCGCTACTGCCGGAATCTCAATTGATTTCTTTTCCTTCGGGTACTTAGATGTTTCAGTTCCCCGAGTTCGCCTCTTAGCGCTATGTATTCACGCTAAGATACCTGCTTATGCAGGTGGGTTTCCCCATTCGGAAATCCCAGACTCAAATGGCTTTTACTGCCTTATCTGGGCTTATCGCAAGTTAATACGTCCTTCATCGCCTCTGACTGCCAAGGCATCCACCGTCTACGCTTAGTCACTTAACCATACAACCCCAAAAGGTCTTGTATGAAAACAACTAAGGTTTTGTTTTTGCCGGACTCAAAATAGAGACTTTGCTTATCACTAAGACAAAGCCCAAGCACACTTGATTGTGTGAGTGACATTTCTGTCACTGATTGAGAACTTTACTGTCATTCTTTAAGAATGACTTGTCAGCTTTCCAGATTGTTAAAGAGCATGGGTTTGCCATCAGGCAAGCCACTTTTTAAAGATTCTTAAGGAAAAACCTTTAAAGAGTGGTGGAGCTAAGCAGGATCGAACTGCTGACCTCCTGCGTGCAAAGCAGGCGCTCTCCCAGCTGAGCTATAGCCCCACATTGATATTGCTTTGACCAACACATTTGGGGATGTGTTGGTGGGTCTGAGTGGACTTGAACCACCGACCTCACCCTTATCAGGGGTGCGCTCTAACCACCTGAGCTACAGACCCATCATAAGCAATGATGCTCTCTTTAATTTTGACCGTGCAATCTGTGTGAACACTCGCAAGAATAGCGTCAGTAAGGAGGTGATCCAGCCCCAGGTTCCCCTAGGGCTACCTTGTTACGACTTCACCCCAGTCATGAACCACACCGTGGTAAACGCCCTCCCGAAGGTTAAGCTATCTACTTCTGGTGCAGCCCACTCCCATGGTGTGACGGGCGGTGTGTACAAGGCCCGGGAACGTATTCACCGCAGCATTCTGATCTGCGATTACTAGCGATTCCGACTTCATGGAGTCGAGTTGCAGACTCCAATCCGGACTACGACAAACTTTAAGGGATTCGCTTAACATCGCTGTCTCGCTGCCCTCTGTATCTGCCATTGTAGCACGTGTGTAGCCCTACTCGTAAGGGCCATGATGACTTGACGTCGTCCCCACCTTCCTCCGGTTTATCACCGGCAGTCTCCCTGGAGTTCCCGACATTACTCGCTGGCAAACAAGGATAAGGGTTGCGCTCGTTGCGGGACTTAACCCAACATTTCACAACACGAGCTGACGACAGCCATGCAGCACCTGTCTCAGCGCTCCCGAAGGCACGCCTCTATCTCTAAAGGATTCGCTGGATGTCAAGAGTAGGTAAGGTTCTTCGCGTTGCATCGAATTAAACCACATGCTCCACCGCTTGTGCGGGCCCCCGTCAATTCATTTGAGTTTTAACCTTGCGGCCGTACTCCCCAGGCGGTCTACTTAATGCGTTAGCTCCGAAAGCCAAAGTCTTAAACCTCAGCCTCCAAGTAGACATCGTTTACGGCGTGGACTACCAGGGTATCTAATCCTGTTTGCTACCCACGCTTTCGCATCTGAGCGTCAGTCTTTGTCCAGGGGGCCGCCTTCGCCACTGGTATTCCTTCAGATCTCTACGCATTTCACCGCTACACCTGAAATTCTACCCCCCTCTACAAGACTCTAGCCTGCCAGTTTCAAATGCGGTTCCGAGGTTGAGCCCCGGGCTTTCACATCTGACTTAACAAACCGCCTGCATGCGCTTTACGCCCAGTAATTCCGATTAACGCTTGCACCCTCCGTATTACCGCGGCTGCTGGCACGGAGTTAGCCGGTGCTTCTTCTGCAGCTAACGTCAAGCAATGCACGTATTAAGTACACTGCCTTCCTCACTGCTGAAAGTGCTTTACAACCCGAAGGCCTTCTTCACACACGCGGCATGGCTGCATCAGGGTCTCCCCCATTGTGCAATATTCCCCACTGCTGCCTCCCGTAGGAGTCTGGGCCGTGTCTCAGTCCCAGTGTGGCTGATCATCCTCTCAAACCAGCTAAGGATCGTCGCCTTGGTAAGCCTTTACCTTACCAACTAGCTAATCCTAACTGGGCCCATCCCAACGCGATAGCTTACATGTAGAGGCCACCTTTGGTCCGTAGACATTATGCGGTATTAGCCGTCGTTTCCAACGGTTATCCCCCTCGTCAGGGCAGGTTCCCAGCCGTTACTCACCCGTCCGCCGCTCGACGTCCAGTAAATCCACCGAAGCTTCAATACTGCCGTTTCCGCTCGACTTGCATGTGTTAGGCCTGCCGCCAGCGTTCAATCTGAGCCATGATCAAACTCTTCAATTAAAGTTTTTTCGAAACCGAAGTTTCAGCTCAATGAATACTGATTACTGTTTATCTCCGAAGAGAAAAACGAATTGACTGTGCCGAATAACTAAAAGTTATCGTTTGGTCACTCAGTTCATCGAATAAATCTTTTTGTCTATTCTCAACGAGTGCCCACACAGATTGCATAGGTCAAATTGTTAAAGAGCGTTGACTTGCGAAGCGTTGCTTCGCTCGGTCAGGGCTGCGTATATTACTCGCCTTGCCGATGAAGTCAAGAAGAAATTTTATCTTTTTGTTGATGCCAACCGGCGAAAACAAAACGTCTTCTTGACTCCCCTAACACGTTGTCCGCGTTAAGTAGGTGGGCTATCTTAATCATTTAAAAACTGACGTCAAGCGTTTATTTTTATTTGATTTTTTGCCCCGACATGGCCGCTGAGCGCTTGCCCTGTGTGCCGTGTCGATGGGGGCGCATTATAGGGAAGCTGATCAGATTGGCAACCCCTTTTTAGTGGTTTTTTAGAAAAAAACTGTCACTCGCTGTTTTTTTGCTCGCTAGGGTGTAAAACTGGTACCAAAGTCAGCGTTATCTGACATTGTATAGCGATATAAAGAGGGATTTGTGATGGCAAAACAGTTGCGCGCTTATAAAGGCATGATGCCTCAGCTGGGCGAACGCGTCTATATTGATGAATCCAGTGTATTGGCTGGCGATATTACGCTAGGCGATGATGTGAGTATTTGGCCGCTGGTTGCGGCACGTGGTGACGTGAACCATATCCAGATTGGCGCACGGACCAATGTGCAAGATGGCTCCGTCCTTCATGTCACCCATAAAAATGCGGAAAACCCAAATGGTTACCCGCTGATCATTGGTGAAGAAGTGACAATCGGCCACAAGGTCATGTTACACGGCTGCCGGATTGGCAACCGAGTTCTAGTGGGAATGGGGACGATTATTCTTGATGACGCTGTCATAGAAGATGAAGTGCTGATTGGCGCTGGCAGTTTAGTCCCACCAGGAAAACGCTTAGAGAGCGGCTACCTTTATGTTGGCTCACCGGTCAAACAGGTCCGCCCCCTCACTGACAAAGAGCGTGCTTATTTTGCCCGCTCAGCGCAAAACTATGTCGACACCAAAGACATCTACCGCTGCGAGCACTAGATCACCAAGCTGCCATCGGGTTCAAACGCTTCTGATTCGATGGCCGCTTCCATTTGCTCTTCAATATCAAACCATACCTGTTCGACGATCGCCTGCGCATTATCCGTGTCCACCGCACAGCCGGCGAGCGTAGATAAGGTGGTAAAGCGGACAGCGCATGTTAGCAATGCACCATTAAGCTGGCCGTAAAAACAAACACGGGCCTTTGCCGTATCGACCTGCGCTTCGTCCGCAGCCAGAATAAGGGACTGATTCATCGATTGAGTGCCTCTCTTAACTGCTCGCGCACACGTTCGGTTTGTGGCCGACAGCCGCGCCATATAGCAAAGCTTTCCGCCGCTTGTTCCACCAGCATGCCCAAGCCGTCTAAACACCGCCCTGCTCCTTGGCGTTGCGCCCATTGGTTGCTGGTTGTGCTGCCAGCTTGATACACCATGTCATAGACAGTGGTCGCTGGGCCAATCGCTCCTTGCGGGAGAGGGGGATAGCTTTGATGTAAGCTTGCCGAGGTCGCATTAATGATCACATCAACAGGCGCCGCCACAGGTTTATCCACGGCATGACTGGCGATCGGTCCGGCCTCACCAAATGCAGCGGCTAATTGCTGGGCTTTTTGCTCGGTGCGATTGACAATCATCAGCGATGCTGGCACTTGCTCCAGTAAAGGAAGCAACACACCCCGTGCGGCACCGCCCGCTCCCACGACTATAATGCGCTTATCGCGCAGTGTCACATGGTGGTGGTGTAAGTCCGTCACCAAACCGGCGCCATCGGTGTTATCACCTAGTAGAGAGCCATCGCTTTGCTTAACCAGCGTATTCACGGCACCGGCGCGGCGGGCACGCTCTGTCAGTGTATCAGCCCAATCATACGCTTGCTGTTTAAAAGGCACGGTCACATTGGCGCCGCGCCCTCCTTGCGCAAAAAACGCCTGCATGGTGGTCACAAAGCCTTCAAGCGGCGCCTCAATGGCTTGATAGTCGATGTCTTGTTGGGTTTGCGTCGCAAATGCGGCGTGGATCTGCGGCGACTTACTGTGGCCAATCGGGTGGCCTACCACGCAATAACGATCGGTCATTGGTTACCACTCCCTCGGTTTAAGGTAGTCGCGATAGAGTCTCGCTTCCGGTGCATCTTCATCAGGTGACCAATTGTATTCCCAGCGCGCCATCGGCGGCATCGACATCAGAATAGATTCGGTACGCCCACCACTTTGTAAGCCAAATAGCGTGCCTCTGTCATACACCAAGTTAAACTCGACATAGCGTCCGCGGCGATAAAGCTGAAAATCGCGTTCTCGCTCACCATAAGGCGTGGCTTTGCGGCGCTGTACTATCGGCAGGTAGGCATCGATAAAGCCTTTTCCAACCGCTTGAGTGTAGGCAAAGCACTGTTCGAATGGCCATTGGTTCAAATCATCAAAGAAAAGCCCGCCGACGCCACGGGTTTCATCACGGTGGGGCAGATAAAAATAGCGATCACACCATGCTTTGTGATCAGCGTACACGCTATCACCAAAGGGCGCACATAAGGCTTTGGCGGTCTGATGCCAGTGCTGGCAGTCTTCCTCGAACGGATAGAAAGGTGTGAGGTCAAAGCCGCCGCCAAACCACCACACAGGATCTGCACCTTCTTTTTCGGCAATGAAAAACCGCACGTTTGCGTGCGAGGTCGGCACGTACGGGTTATGAGGATGGATCACTAACGACACTCCCATGGCCTCAAAACAGCGCCCGGCAAGCTCTGGACGGTGCGCGGTCGCCGAGGCAGGCATTTGATCGCCAAATACGTGCGAGAAGTTCACTCCTGCTTGCTCAAATACTTGGCCCTGACGCAGGACGCGACTGCGGCCACCGCCCCCTTTCTCACGCTCCCACGCATCTTCAAAAAAACGCGCTTGACCATCTTCTTGCGCAAGCTGTTGGCAAATATCATCTTGAAGCTGGAGGAAAAAAGCCTTCACGGCTTGCTTATCAATTGTCGACTGACCGTGTGCCACGCTCACATCCTTTGTTACTGAGACTATGTGCTTACTTTACCTGATCCACGCACTGGGATCTTGACGGAATTTCATCCCCCACCGCTGACGCAAACGTTTTCCTTGCGATGAAATCTGGGTATAATTCGCGTCACGCTCAGCTTATCTTATTCACGCTTGTCATCAAGAAGGACGTATTATGACTGTCGGTATCATCATGGGCTCGCAATCCGATTGGCCTACCATGACACATGCAGCGGCTATGTTGGATCACTTTGCCATCCCTTACGAAACCCGTATTGTCTCTGCCCATCGCACACCACAGTTACTTGCCGACTACGCCCAACAAGCGGCCGAGCGCGGGATTAAAGTGATTATTGCCGGCGCCGGTGGTGCCGCCCATCTGCCTGGGATGACCGCCGCACACACCAGCCTGCCGGTGCTCGGCGTTCCGGTCCAGTCAAAAGCATTAAAGGGAATGGACTCATTGCTTTCTATTGCTCAAATGCCCAAAGGTGTGGCTGTGGGCACGCTCGCCATTGGTGACGCAGGCGCCGCGAATGCAGGCCTCCTTGCGGCACAAATTCTCGCAACGGCCGACCCTGATTTGATGGCAAAAGTGGATGCGTTTCGCCAAGCGCAAACTGAGGCCGTTCTCGCTCAACCCAACCCACAAGGCTAAGGCCATGAATATTCTGGTGTTAGGCGCGGGACAACTGGCTCGGATGATGGCCTTGGCCGGCGCACCGCTCAATCTTATCGTCAGCGCCTATGATGTGCGTAGTGGCGACATTATTCACCCACTGACGCTGCAACCACTGGGGCACGGCCTCAATACGGCCATCGCTGGCGCAGATATTATTACCGCGGAATTTGAGCATATCCCCGCTGATATCTTGCACCAATGCGAGCAAAGCGGGAAGTTACGCCCCAGTGCTCAGGCGATTCTAACCGGTGGCGACCGCCAAATTGAGAAAGCCCTGCTGATGCAAGCAGGCGTCGCCAATGCGCCATACCGAGTGGTGTATACACAGGCTGATTTAGAAAAGGCGGTCGACGCACTGGGGGCACCCTTGGTCCTCAAAAGCACCTTGGATGGTTATGACGGCAAAGGACAGTGGCGCTATCGTGACGGCGATGATCTTCACGCATTATGGGCCGAGCTCGACGCCTTTCTTAGCGCGCCAGAGCAACGCGATGGCCAAGCCATCATTGCCGAAGCCATGATCCCCTTTGACCGAGAAGTGTCACTGATTGGTGTGCGTGGCGCGAATGGTGAATTTGCCAGTTATAGCCTGACCCAAAACCACCACCATGATGGGATATTAACCTTGTCTGTGGTGCGCCCGGATGAGCATGCCTTGCAAACACAGGCCGCGGACATGTTGGAAAAGATAGCCAGCGCGCTTAACTATGTGGGGGTGCTTGCGGTGGAATTCTTTGATGTAGACGGCAGCTTGCTGGTGAACGAGATAGCGCCTCGGGTGCACAACTCCGGTCACTGGACACAGCAAGGTAGCGCGTGTTGCCAATTTGAAAACCACCTGCGCGCCGTCAGCGGCTTACCCCTTGGCCCGACCGATTTAATCCAGCCAACAGCGATGATTAATATCTTAGGCCAAGGCAGTGTCCCGCTTGCGACCTATCGTGATGCCCATGTGCATTGGTATAACAAAACGCCTCGTCCGGGGCGCAAAGTGGGCCATATTAATGTCACGGCCACATCGAACGCAGCGCTTGCCACCAAGTTAGCCAGCCTCGCCAGCTACCTCCCCGACGATGCTTTTCACGGTTTAAAGTCGGCTGCCTTGGCTCTCGCCGCGCAAACCGATTAACCCTCGCTTTCCGATTCTGCAGCCGGTTCACCTTGAATCGCGCTGCAGGGTTTGTCGGCACATTGATGCACCGTCTTACCGCCTTTCTTGCGTTCCACCAGTAGCGCAAAGCCACATTGCTCGCAGGTGCCGGCTATCGGTTGTGCGTTTACCGCAAAATGACACTTCGGGTATTGGTCACAGGCAAAAAAGCGCTTGCCGTAACGCGAGGTGCGCTCCACCAGCTCACCTTTGTGGCAGGCAGGGCAAGTGAGGGTAGTATGATCCGGTTCATCCGGTTTCTCGATATGCGTACATTGCGGGAACTGATCACAGCCAATAAACATACCGAATCGACCTTGGCGTAACACCAATTCTCCCTGATGACACGCCGGACAAACCACGCCAAGGGCTTTTACTACATGGCCATCGCCATGATGTAACGCTTTGGTATAGTGGCAGTCTGGGTAGGCCGTACAGGCCAGAAACGGGCCTCGTTTGCCCGATTTAAACGCAAGAGCGCTGCCACATTCCGGGCAGCGCTCATGGGTATTCGGGGTGTTATCTTTACTCATTCACACCTTTTAGTGTCATTGATAAGCGTTAGTGCACGTATCCTTCTTGTGCGTCGTACAGCATTTCTTCCATCTGTGTATACGCACGTTCGTTACCGGGCACGTTAAACAGCACCATCAAAATGACCCATTTTAGGTCATCAAGACAGAATTCTTGGGTCTCGAGCTCCATCACCCGATCGATGACCATTTCACGCGTTTCCGGTGAAAGTACCCCAGCTTGCTCCAAGAATAAAAGGAAGCCTCGGCTTTCTTGGTCGATAAAGCGTGTTTCTTGCTCGGTATAGATTCGGATCGAGCTTTGGGCACTGCCTGATAGGTAAGGCTGTTTATCCGCATTTTGCAACTGTGCCAGCTTTTCAAGCCAGTTCAGGGCTTTATATATATCGTCTTGATGAAAACCCGCACGGGACAATTCATCTGCTAACTCGTCCTGATCGATCATCACTTCCACATCGCTATGGATGTAGGTTTCGAACAGGTACATAAGAATGTCCATCATGGCTAGCCCCTCCTCGTTCTGACATAGCCACCGGGTACTGCTGCTACAAGCCCCTGGAGTTCTAAGTCTAACAACTGCATCATGATTTCGTGAACCGGTTGGTTGCAGCGCTCAGCCAGTACGTCGACACACGTCGCTTTAGTACCTACGTTAGCCAACAGCTCAGGAAATGGCAATCCTTCATGTGTATCTAACTTAGGCGCGTCACTAAATAATTCGGTTTGTTGACACGCGGCGAAGCTTATCAGGCTATCAATTTCATGCAAGATATCATCGACACAGTCTGTGAGTGTGGCCCCTTGTTTAATCAATTGGTGGCACCCACGCGACTGGACTTGGTCAATGGGCCCAGGAATCGCAAACACATCACGATTTTGCTCAAGTGCATAACGTGCCGTGATCAGCGACCCACTTTGTGGCGCGGCCTCTACCACTAATACGCCTGCCGACAACCCACTGATCAGTCGATTGCGCCGCGGAAAGTGCTCAGCCCTTGGCGGAGCCTCTGGCCAGAACTCTGAGACCAGTGCGCCTTGTGCTTCAATCCGCTCAGCCAATGCGCGATGTCGTGCAGGATACACATTGGCAAGCCCGCTTCCTAGCACTGCTAATGTCTTGCCGTGGCCTTCAAGAGCGCCTTTGTGTGCTCGGCCATCGATACCTAGCGCAAGCCCACTGGTAATCGCAACACCATGCTCAACCAATTGTTTAGCAAATTGATACGCCGTTTCTAAACCTTGCGGGGTCGCGTGACGACTGCCCACCATCGCCAATTGAGGCATCGCCAAGCAAGTCAGATCGCCTTGCACATACAAGAGCAAAGGCGGCCGTGCGATTTCTCGGAGTAATGCAGGGTAAGCTGGGTGGTCAAAGCCAATCAGGTGGCAATTCTCTTGCCTCGCCCACTCAAGGCTGCGCTCAATCATGGCATGATTGGGATGCGTGACGGCCTGACACTGCTCAGCGGTTAAACCAACCGCGGCAAGATCATGAGCAGTTTGCTCACTCAACGCATCGATGGGCACTTTGGCCAACAGCGCGCGTCGCTGCGAAACGCGCAACCGCGGAACTTGGGTCAGTATCAACCACCCTCGCAGGGATTTATCGCGCATAGGCCAGTTGAGGGGACGGTGGCACCGCATGCATGCCGGCTTTGATCGGCTGACGCGCTTGCGTGATCACCGCCAAACTTACCCACGGATAAGCCCGAACCACCATGGTTTGTCCCACCGTCACATCAGGCAAGGCGGTCATAGGCTGCGCAGTACTGTCACTTGCGTTTTGATAGCGATACTCACCAGGGCCATTTAATACGTTGGCACCAGCTTCAGTGACAGTAAACATTTGCCCGGCAGTCACGCCATCATTGGCGCCTTTATCAAGTACCACAAGCTGACCATTCGCGACATACTCACTGCCATACAGATGCCCCAATAATGTGGCATCAGTTTGAGCCGCTTGGGGCCAAAAACGCGGATGCGTGTTCTCGGGCAAAGGTAACAAGACATCATTGGGGCGCACTTCCTGAACCACCCGTGTCAATGTCATCACACTGCGGCCTTCACTTCGCGCACGAATACGCCCATCAGCCACATGTTTTAAGCTCACCATCGCGGTAGGTTCGGCGCTAGCCTCTGACGGCGCAGGGCGTAAAAAGGTTTTCTCAACCCGAAACACTTGCCAATCCTTAACACTCAGGGACGCATCCACATATAGGGTATCGTGTACTGACAGATATTGACGTCCATCCGTCGAGCCAAGGACGCGAGGCAGCGCCACCAAACGCGCCTTTTCAACCAGTATGTCCTGCTGTAAATACGGCAGCAGCACAGGATCCACACTGCTCAGCGCTGGCGTGTTGGGCGTATCTCCCTTTGCTGCAATCGCACGTCTGGGCTTATAGCTAACGGTCGGTTTTCCCGCTTGCCATGTGAGGGTGAGCACATCGCCGGGATAAATAAGATTGGGATCCTTTATGGCCGGATTTGCGTACCACACTTCAGGCCATTGCCAAGGGTTATCGAAAAAGGCAGCGGCGATATCCCACAGGGTATCCCCTCGCTCAACCACATATCGCTGACTCTCGGCGGGGCCGGCTGCCAGTACTGGTAGCGCGATAGCCAATAGCCCAGCGGCGGCGAGATTGAATAGCTTTCTTGTCATCAATGTCTTCCTCACCAGACGGATGATGCTGATGCTGTCAATTGGCTGTCAAAATGTCTAGAATTAACCCAATTACCCCGTGCCGCTTTCGGCACAGTTCAATTTTTATGAGACGTTATGGCTTTATTGAACGTATTAACATTCCCAGATGAGCGTCTTCGCACCGTCGCCAAGCCGGTGGAAGCAGTGACGCCTGAGATCCAAAAAATGGTCGACGACATGCTCGAGACCATGTACGACGAAGACGGTATTGGCCTAGCGGCGACCCAGGTGGACTTTCACCAACGCATTGTAGTGATCGATATCTCAGAAACCCGCGATGACCCTATGGTGTTAATTAACCCAGAGATCATCGAAAAACGGGGTGAAGACGGTATCGAAGAAGGGTGCCTGTCCGTACCGGGTTCCCGTGCCTTAGTGCCACGTGCCGCCGAAGTGACTGTGAAAGCGTTAGACCGCGACGGCAATCCATATCAGTTTGATGCTGACGATCTGTTGGCCATTTGTGTCCAGCATGAGCTTGACCATTTAGAAGGTAAGCTGTTTGTTGACTACCTCTCGCCATTGAAGCGTCAACGCATCAAGCAGAAGATGGAAAAAATCAAACGCGCTAACCAAAAAGCAAGCTGAGGTCACTTTGAGTACACCGCTGCGTATTGTATTTGCGGGCACGCCGGATTTTGCCGCGCGCCATTTGCAAGCCCTGCTCAACAGCGAGCATGAGGTGATTGCGGTTTATAGCCGCGAAGATAAACCGGCAGGCCGAGGCAAGAAGCTCACGGCAAGCCCAGTGAAAAAGCTCGCGCTTGAGCATGACTTACCCGTGTATCAACCCCGCACGCTGCGTGATGAACAAGCGCAAGCGGAACTGGCAGCCTTAAACGCTGACGTGATGGTGGTGGTCGCTTACGGGCTGATCCTGCCCAAAGCAGTACTGGATACACCGCGATTGGGCTGTGTGAATGTCCACGGCTCTATTTTGCCACGTTGGCGCGGCGCCGCGCCAATTGAGCGTGCCGTGTGGGCGGGCGATACCGAAACCGGTGTCACTATCATGCAGATGGACGAAGGCCTTGATACCGGCGATATGCTAAAAATCGCCACGCTGCCTATCGAAGAAACCGATACCAGTGCCAGCTTGTATACGCGTTTGGCAGAATTGGGGCCCCAAGCCTTGATTGATTGTCTCAATGACATGGCCAACGGCATTATTCTTGCCGAGCCACAAAACGATGCCAAAGCCAACTATGCCGAGAAGCTGACCAAGCAAGAAGCCAAAATTGATTGGACACAAGATGCTGCGTTTATCGGACGCTGTATTCGCGCCTTTAATCCACGTCCAGTCAGCTACTTCACCTTGGGAGAGCAAAATATCAAAGTCTGGCAGGCCAATGTGCTCGACATTGATGTCGACGCCACACCTGGCACGGTGATCAATACCGACAAGCACGGTATTCAGGTTGCTACCGGCAAAGGTGTACTCCAGCTAACACAGCTTCAGCCTCCCGGTAAAAAAGCCATGCAAGCCCATGAGCTGCTCAACGCGCGCCGTGAATGGTTTGAGATAGGTACACAGCTATAATGAACACGGTTTACCGTGTCATCGTCATTCAAAGGCCAGTCCACTGGCCTTTTTTATTGGTTAACGCCCCTTGGTGGCATACTACTCGCCACTTGGCTGCAATGTAGGTAACAGCATGAATGTAAGAGCCGCGGCTGCCCGCGTTCTGTATCAAGTTGTCGATCAGGGTCAGTCCCTGTCACAACAACTGCCTTTAGCCCAGCAACGTATCGCACCGCGTGACGCGGCCTTATTACAAGAGATGTGTTATGGCACCTTACGTTGGTTGCCACGCCTTGAGCAAATCGTGCAATCCTTGATGGATAAGCCACTGAAAGGCAAACAACGTGTCTTTCATCACCTCATTCTGGTCGGCTTGTATCAATTAGGTTATATGCGCATCCCAGCGCATGCTGCGGTGGCTGAAACCGTGAACGCCACCCAAACACTCAAGCGCCCTCAACTTCGTGGATTGATCAATGCCATCTTGCGTCAATATCAACGCGAGCAAACCACGTTAGATGAAGCCAGTACCGCCAATGCCGCCGGCGAGTTTTGCCACCCCAGTTGGCTACTCAAGCGGTTACAAGAAGCCTATCCCGAGCAATGGCAAGCGATTGTCGCGGCCAACCATCAAAAAGCGCCCATGTGGCTGCGGGTTAATCGTCAGTACCATCGCCCTGATACCTATCTTGCACTACTCAAAGAAGCGGGCATTGATGGAGAGTGCTTCGTTGAGGCTGGTGATGCGATCAAATTAGCCAAGCCGTGCGATGTCTCGCGCTTACCAGGGTTTGACCAAGGTTGGGTATCCGTCCAAGACGCCGCTGCCCAGCTCGCGGTCGACTACCTGACCCCGCAAGCAGACGAGACGATTCTTGATTGCTGTGCGGCACCGGGCGGAAAAACCTGTCATATCTTAGAGCACCAACCTAGCGCACACGTGACCGCGATTGATGCCGATGCGCAAAGATTGAGCCGCATCAAAGAGAACCTTGCCCGACTGGGGCTTAATGCCACGGTGAAACAAGCCGATGCTCGCGAGCCCAGCACTTGGCATTCAGGCCCCGCGTTTGACCGTATTTTGCTTGATGCACCCTGTTCGGCAACCGGTGTGATCCGTCGCCACCCCGACATCAAATGGTTACGCCGTGATAGCGACATTGCCGCCCTCGTCACGCTCCAAGCGGCAATCTTGGATGCAATGTGGCAGCAGCTTAAGCCGGGCGGTACTCTTGTGTATGCAACCTGTTCTGTTTTACCTGATGAAAATCGCCATCAAATCCGTGATTTTCTCGCTCGTACACCAGATGCCAACTTACGCACCGGCTCGTCAGAAGTACCGGGACGTCAGATTTTACCTGGAGAGCAAGACATGGACGGCTTTTACTACGCATGCTTGGAAAAGTTACTGACCTAAGTGCCAAGCAGGGAGAGTTAATAACATGAAAATCATCATCTTGGGCGCCGGACAAGTCGGCGGCACCTTGGCAGAAAACTTGGTGGGTGAAAACAACGACATCACCATTGTCGATTGTGCGCCTGAGCGACTGCGTGACTTGCAAGACAAATACGATCTGCGCGTGGTGCAAGGCTATGCCAGCCATCCCTCAACGCTGCAAGAAGCTGGCGCACAAGATGCTGATATGTTGGTTGCCGTCACCAATTCTGACGAGACCAATATGATTGCTTGTCAGGTTGCGTATACCCGATTTAATACACCTAACCGTGTCGCCCGGATCCGTAGCCCAGAGTACTTAGCAGTCAAAGATCAGCTGTTTAATCGCGAGGCCTGTCCGGTCGATCATTTAATTGCGCCCGAAGAGCTCGTCACCCGCTACATTCGCCGCCTCATTGAATATCCCGGGGCGCTGCAGGTGGTCGGTTTTGCCGATAACAAAGTGGGCTTAGTCGCCGTCAAAGCGTATTACGGCGGCCCGCTTGTCGGAAAGGCCTTGTCGGCGCTGCGTGAGCATATGCCGCACGTAGACACCCGTGTTGCCGCTATCTTCCGTCGCGATCGTCCGATTCGTCCACAAGGCACCACCATTATCGAAGCCGATGATGAAGTATTCTTTGTCGCCGCCAGTAACCACATTCGCTCCGTGATGAGTGAATTGCAACGCCTCGAAAAACCCTACAAACGGATCATGATTGTCGGGGGCGGGAATATCGGGGCAGGCCTAGCCATGGCACTTGAACGCCAATACAGCGTTAAGCTTATCGAGCGCGATCCTGCCCGAGCCGAACACCTATCTGAGTTGCTGGAAGATACCACGGTATTTTGTGGCGATGCCTCCGATCAAGAGCTGTTGAGTGAAGAGCACATTGACCAAATCGATGTCTTTATCGCGGTGACCAACGAAGATGAAGCGAACATCATGTCTGCCATGTTGGCCAAACGCCTTGGGGCAAAGAAAGTCATGGTGCTTATTCAACGCGGTGCATATGTTGATTTAGTGCAAGGCGGCGCGATCGATATTGCCATCTCGCCTCAACAAGCGACCATCTCTGCCCTGCTAACCCATGTGCGTCGCGGTGACATCGTCAATGTGTCATCGCTACGGCGTGGCGCGGCCGAAGCCATCGAGGCTATCGCCCATGGTGATGCTGCAACATCCAAAGTCGTGGGCCGTGAGATTGGCGATATCAAGCTACCCCCCGGCACCACCATCGGGGCAGTGGTACGTGGCGAAGAAGTCTTGATTGCACACGATAAAACCGTGATCCAACAAGACGATCATGTGGTGATGTTCTTGGTCGATAAAAAATACATTCCAGACGTAGAGCGTCTTTTCCAGCCCAGCCCTTTCTTTCTCTAAATCAATATTCTGTAGGCCAATCTGGCCTACAGGCACACACTTTTGGCTCGCACACTGCCTGCGCCCTAAATTTGGGTATACACTGATAATAACGTGTTTTTCCGGCCCCCGACCGGACAGGGAGTATCAACGTAGCCATGTCGGATGATCAGTTTCAACAATCGACCGCTTTTCTAAAGAAAGCCGTGCCGTTAATGATGAAATACAAGGTGCCCACCACCCCTACCAACTACGCGTTGTGGTACACCTATGTCGCGGATACCGATCCTCAACTCAATGCGGATGTAGACGACACGCTCACGCACCATGGCACCTGCAGTCCGCTGCAAAGTGACATGCTCTACCAAAAACACGTCGCCGATAAACACAGCCAAGACATGAGCGCTCTCAAGCAAAGCCTCGAATCGATGATGACCGAGATGAGCCACTCGATGTCGGATACATTGCAAGACACCGATGCCTTCCAGAGTGTGTTGGATCGCACCTTCGAACAGCTTGCGCGGGTAGAAGATGAGGGCTTATCTATCGATGAGACCATCGCGGTCGTGCGTAGCGTGGTTAAAGACTCGCAATCGCTCACCCAGTCGACCCGCTACTTCAAGCACCAGCTCAGTGATGCGCAGCAAGAGATCTCTCAGCTCAAACAGACGCTGGCAGAAATGACAGAGCAAGCCACGCATGATGGCTTAACCGGCCTATTAAACCGCCGTGCCTTCGACCGAGAACTCACCGCCTATATCGACAGCAATCTCACTCCGCCTTTTTGCCTCGCCATGATTGACCTTGACCACTTTAAAAAGCTCAACGACACCTATGGCCATGTGATTGGCGATACCGTGCTAAAACAAGTGGCCAAGCGCCTCAGCGATTACTGTCGTGATGGCATCCAAGCCTTTCGTTATGGCGGCGAAGAGTTTGCTTTGCTCATCCCGCAAAAACGTCTCAATGGCGCCAAGCGTATTGCTGAAACGATACGCACCGCTATCGACCGGATGATTATCAAAGATAGACGCCGTGGCAACACGCTCGACCATATCACGGTATCGATTGGCGTTGCCGAGTACGATAATGAAACGGGTGAGTCTGCGTCAGATCTCATTCATCGTGCTGACAAGCACTTATACAGCGCGAAGAAACTCGGCCGCAATCGCGTGATGCCGATAAATTAATCCTCACCTGCGCCTTATTTGATCTTGGCTAAGTTTCAGCCCAATACGCTCGGGCAAAATGGTGTTTTTTACGTGCCACACATAAAGGACACCTATGAATTGCCATCGCATCAATGAACTGCTCGAGCTGTTAAATCAGTCGTGGCAGAAAACGCCGGAGCGCTCACTGGTCGAGATGCTCACTGTCATTGCCCAAGAGGCTGGTCATCAAGACGGACTGGACAACATCTCGGACGACACCTTGATCTATCAGCTCAAAATGCGACTAGAAGATAAAACTGCCCCTATTCCCGGCTTGGCAAAAGACAGCGAAGAGGACTTCAAAGCCGCTATCTTGCGTGCTCGCGGTATTCAATCTTAAGCGGAATGAGGCAGGGAGCACACATAGAGCGCTGTTATAGCTGGAATTGTTCTAGTTTGTGACTGTTTCGCAAACTATGACACTGATAGAGTATTCGCGAATCTGGCTACGCTATAATCACGCGTCACAACGATAAACAGGGTCTGGCAACGTACCAAGGCCTCGACATCCCAAGGAAAGCCAATGTCATGAGCAACGAAAAGATAGACGTCAAAGACGTGACCGCAAAAGAATACAATCCGAAAACCCATAAAGGGGGCGACGATCGCTTTAATCCGAGCAATCGCATTTATGTGCGCGCGGTAAAAGGCTATTACCAAAAGATGCGCCGCTATATGGGCTGGTTTTTCATGGTGCTGTTTCTCGCGATTCCTTGGATCCCGTATCAAGGGCGCCAAGCGATTTTGCTCGATATCGGCAACCAGAAGTTCACCTTTTTTGGCACCACACTTTGGCCACAAGATCTGACCTTATTGGCAGCCTTGTTGATGCTTGGGGCGTTCGGACTCTTTTTTATTACCACCTTCCTCGGCCGCGTCTGGTGTGGATACCTTTGCCCGCAAACCGTGTGGACCTTCCTGTTTATCTGGTTTGAAGAAAAGCTCGAAGGCGCCGCCAACAAGCGTCGCAAACAAGACTCATTAAAAATGACCCCTGAGCTGGCCGTACGCAAAACCGCGAAACACGCAGCATGGTGGGTGATTTCTTTAATTACGGGCATGACCTTTGTCGGCTATTTTGTCCCCATGCGCGAGCTGGCGGTGGACTTAGTCACCTTTGATACCAGTTTCTGGGTCGGTTTTTGGGTGATTTTCTTTGCCGCCTGTACTTACGGAAATGCGGGATGGATGCGCTCGATTATGTGTATCCATATGTGTCCCTATGCACGTTTCCAATCTGCCATGTTCGACAAAGACACTTTTATTGTCGGCTATGATGTCGAACGGGGTGAAAAACGTGGCCCACGCCCACGTAAAAAAGATCCCAAAGAGTTGGGGCTGGGCGACTGTATTGACTGTAATTTATGCGTTCAAGTCTGCCCAACAGGCATCGATATTCGCGATGGCCTACAGTATGAATGTATCAACTGTGGCGCCTGTATTGATGCCTGTGACCAAACCATGGACCGCATGGGCTATGAACGCGGACTGATAAGCTATACCACCGAGCATAAGCTTGAAGGGAAGAAGACGGCAGTTATGCGACCCAAACTGGTCGGTTATGGCGTCGTCATGACCATTGTCACGGCTATGTTTATCTACTTAGCCATGTCCGTGATGCCCATGGAATTGGATGTCATTCGTGACCGTAACCAGCTTTATCGCGTCAACAATCAAGGGCTGATTGAGAATACCTACACGCTGAAAATCCTCAATAAGACCCAAAGTGATGAAACCTATACCCTCTCGGTGAAAGGACTAAAAGATGTGCAATGGTACGGCCCACAAACCGTTAAAGTGCAAGCGGGAGAAGTGTTCTCACTGCCCATCAGTTTAGGCGTAGACACCTACGAAATGACCCAACGCATTGCCGACATCACTTTTGTCATGGAGCGTGCATCGGGCGACAAACAAAAAGAGGTCCAAGCGGAAAGCCGCTTTATTACAGACCTTTAATCAGCCACCCAGCTGATTGGTAACAAGGGCGCATGCAGCGCCCTTTTTATTTGTTACCATGACACTTCTGTGCTGAATGAGTAGCAAACCATGACTGAACCTGGCTTTGATTTTCACGCCCTCACCCCTGAGCATCAACTGGATGCCATTGAGTCGGTGGGGATTTACCCACAATCGGGTTTACTTGCACTGAACAGCTACGAGAATCGGGTTTACCAATTTGTTGCCGATGATAGCAAGCGCTACGTGGTGAAGTTTTATCGCCCTGCGCGCTGGACAGACGAGCAAATTCTTGAAGAACACGCGTTTTGCCAAGAGTTAGTCGACGCGGAGGTTCCCGTCGTTGCCCCGCTTGTTCGCGACGGGACCAGCTTGTTTCATTTCAACGGCTACCGTTTTGCATTGTTTCCCAGCGTGGGTGGGCGCAACTTTGAAGTCGATAACTGGGACCAGATCGAAGCGGTTGGCCGCTATCTTGGCCGTATTCACCAAGTCGGTGCCGCTCGACCTTTTCAGGCACGTGCGCGATTTGATCTCGACACCCACCTCTACCAACCTCGCCAAGCATTGACCCATGCGAGCCTGATCCCCGATGGGATTAAAACGACCTTTTTCTCCGATCTTGACCGATTGATCGATGCCATTAGCGAAAGATGGCATACCAACTGGCCGATTATCCGTTTGCACGGCGACTGCCATCCCAGCAATATCCTATGGCGCGATGGCCCGTTATTTGTCGACTTTGACGACACCCGCAATGGCCCCGCGATTCAAGATCTGTGGTTGTTTTTAAACGGCAGCCGTGCCGATCAGCTGGCCCAACTCGATACCCTTGCCGACGGCTATCGTGAGTTTAGTGAATTTCCCGCTGACCAATTGCAACTGATCGAGCCATTACGTGGTCTGAGAATGGTGCACTATATGGCGTGGTTAGCAAAACGTTGGCAAGACCCGGCATTTCCACGTGCATTCCCTTGGTTTGCTGAGGCAAAATACTGGGAAAGTCAGGTGCTTGCTTTTAAGGAGCAGCTTGCCGCCTTACAAGCGCCATCGCTTACCTTGTACCCGTAAGCGTTCAACCGATAACGGAGAGTCATTCAATGATGCTGAAAAAACTGCTTCCTATCTTGCTCGTACTCGGCCTTGCGGCCTGCTCTGAGCCTGAAACCGTCGAGTCGACAAGCCAACAGGCCACGACGCAAAACCAAAACCAAACCCAAACCCAAACTGAGCCAGCAGAAGCAATCGACGTCCCCGCCGCCAAACCCGGCCGCTTCAAGGCGGGAGAGGATTATCAAATCCTAGACACCGCAGCGACCGATACCCCAACGGTGACCGAGTTCTTCTCGTTTTACTGTCCGCACTGCTTCCAATTTGAGCCACTGGTTCAGCAGTTGAAGCAGCAAGTGCCTGATAATGCCAAAGTAGTGAAAAATCACGTTTCTTTCATGGGCGGCAACATGGGTGAAGTGGTCACACGCGCCTATGCAACCGCCGTGGTCTTAAACGTTGAAGACACCATGATCCCGGTGATTTTTGACCGCATTCATGTGGCCCAAAATGCGCCCAAGTCGCTAGATGACGTTCGCCAGATGTTTGTCGACAACGGCGTTGACGGCAAAGAGTTCGATTCGGCTTACAACAGTTTTGCCGCCAACTCGATGGCCAAACGATTTGATCAATCTTTTGAAAAAGCCGGCCTACGCGGCGTGCCTGCGGTGATCGTGAACGGTAAATATCACGTGACACCGAAAACCGTCGAAACCCCTGAAGAGTACTTCCAACTGATTAACTTCCTGTTAAGCCAGAAGTAATCAACTGACTTGGGCGTTGAGATGGCGAAGTAAGCCATCCATCGCCCGATACCCTAAGGCCTCAGCAAGGTGAGGGCGGCTTATCGCCTCCGCTTCGGCCAGATCGGCAATCGTCCTCGCCACTTTAATGATCCTATGGTATGCCCGCACAGACAGTCCTAATCGATGCAATGCCTGTTCGAGAAATGCGGCATCCGCCTGCGCAAGCTGACAATATTCCTCCATTTCGCGATTGCTGAGTAACGCATTCACTTTCCCTTGCCTCGCCAACATACGCGCACGGGCACACGCAACTCTTTCCCGTACCTTTGCGGTTGATTCACCGCGGTCGCCACCGCTCGATAGCATCCCGCGCGGCAATGCCGGGATCTCAATTGACATATCAAACCTATCCAGCAAAGGGCCAGATAAACGCGCCAAATAGCGCAACACTTGCTGTGGATTAGAGCGCGCCAACTCGCCTTCATGATGGCCTGTCGGGCTCGGGTTTAATGCGCCAATCAACTGAAAGCGGGCGGGGAAACGGGTTTTACCGTTAGCACGCGAGATAATAATTTCACCCGACTCCAGCGGTTCGCGAAGCGCATCGAGCACACGACGCTCAAATTCTGGCATTTCATCCAAAAACAGCACCCCTTGGTGCGCCAATGATATCTCCCCGGGACGCGGGACCGTTCCGCCCCCGACCAGCGCCGCCATAGAGCTAGAGTGATGAGGACTGCGAAACGGTCGCTGACGCCAGTTTCCCTCATGCAAAGGTTGCTGGGTTAATGACGTGACCGCGGCGGAGGCTAACGCTTCTTCGTCGTTCATGGGAGGAAGCAAATCGCACAAGCGCGACGCTAACATGGTTTTTCCTGTTCCCGGCGGTCCAACAAACAACAAGTTATGTGAACCACTGGCGGCGATTTCTAACGCGCGTTTGCCTTGCTGTTGGCCGATGATGTCACGTAAGCAGCGGGTTGGCGCCGGCGTCGTATCACTATGTGGTGTCGCGTTAAGCTGCAAACTCTGTTGACCAGCTAGGTGCTGACACACTGCGATTAAATCAGGCGCTGACACGTGGCGCTCGCTGTCCACCAACGCCACTTGGCTAGCGTTATCATCAGGAACCACGAGCGCACGCTGCGCTTTTTGGCTGGCAAGTGCAGCTGGTAATGCCCCTTTGACGGGGCGCAACTGCCCGGATAACGCCAGCTCACCGAGAAACTCAAATTCATGCAGCCGTTTCGCTGGAATTTGCCCAGAGGCGACCAAAATGCCAAGCGCGATAGGCAAATCAAAACGCCCACCTTCTTTCGGTAAATCCGCCGGTGCTAAATTGACAGTAATACGCCGTGATGGGAATTCAAAATTGGAGGTCACAATGGCACTTCTGACCCGATCGCGCGCTTCTTTAACCGTGGTTTCCGGTAACCCCACCAGCGCAAACCCTGGCAATCCATTGGAAATATGGACTTCAACCGTCACATTGGGAGCCTCTACCCCGACACACGCTCGGCTATGCACAATCGCTAGCGCCATGACTCTATCCTGCTATTACTATGAAACCTTGCGCTTATGGTGACGAGAGAATTTGTGATTCAGAGTAATTTTTTCTTGTCATGCGAGTGAGGTCTGTGATACCACTACAAATGCACAACAATTAAACATGAGACTCGGCGCTAGATCGAGTTCATGACTGACCTGTAACAAGCAGGCGCAAACAAAAACATAATTAACAAAACGCCCAAAAATGGGCGACTAACGACAAGAAAAGACAGACAAATGCCAAACTTCGCTACCGTCCTCATTATTCGCCTTATCGTGGTCATTCTGCCGCGAGGGGTGTAGGTACGCGAAACACAGCAGCAAACATCGCAACCAAGCCCCCGCACCCAACCAGGTCCGGGGGCTTTTTTCATTCATGTGGCCAAGCCACACAAAAACGGAAGCAGCAAAAATGGAGAGCGCAGACACTGACTATTCGCACACCTGCCCTCCCCGTTCATTCGGGGAGGGGCGACGATGACAGGTGCACAATGGGTTGTGGAAGCCTTACGTAAGCAAGGCGTTGAAACGGTATTTGGTTATCCCGGTGGCGCCATCATGCCAGTCTATGATGCGCTATACGACGGCGGCGTCGAACACATTTTATGTCGCCATGAACAAGGCGCTGCCATGGCCGCCATCGGTTATGCCCGTGCTAGCGGGCGTCCCGGCGTCTGCCTAGCGACCTCTGGCCCCGGCGCGACGAATCTGATCACCGGATTGGCCGATGCCATGATGGACTCCGTCCCAGTGGTCGCCATCACAGGCCAAGTGGCTAGCCCATTAATCGGCACGGATGCTTTCCAAGAAATTGATGTCTTAGGTTTGTCTTTGGCCTGTACCAAACATAGCTTTTTGGTCACAGACTCCGCAGACCTCACCGCCACGCTCGAAAAGGCGTTCGTCGTGGCACAATCAGGCCGCCCGGGGCCTGTGTTAGTCGATATTGCTAAAGACGTACAGCAAGCGCTGATCCCTGCGCCTCGTGAGGCCTCAGTGCCTGCGCCCACCGGCGTCCCTCTGGATGCTGTCGCGCTCGAACATGCCAATGCGCTTATCCAAAAAAGCGAGCGCCCTATGCTTTATGTCGGTGGTGGCGTGGTGTTAGGCAAAGCAACGGCGGCGCTTCGTGACTATCTTACTCGCAGTCAAATGCCCGTTGTCAGCACTCTTAAAGGGCTAGGCACCGTCAACAAAGACTACCCGCACTATTTAGGCATGTTGGGTATGCACGGCACCAAAGCCGCCAACCTTGCGGTACAGCAATGTGATTTGTTGATTGCTATCGGGGCCCGTTTTGATGATCGCGTCACCGGGAAGCTCGATACCTTTGCTCCTCACGCAAAGGTAGTGCATGTGGATATTGATGCCGCAGAATTAAACAAGCTGCGCCGCGCACAAGCGCCGGTTTGCGCTGAGCTGAATACCGTCTTACCCAAGCTCGCCGCGCCCCACACCTCACCAGCATGGCGAGAGCAAGTACACCACTGGCAACAGCAGCATGCATGGCGTTACGACCATCCCGGCGATGCCATTTATGCGCCCGCGCTACTGAAAACCTTATCAGACAGCATGCCGGAACAAACCGTGATCGCCACCGATGTCGGTCAGCATCAAATGTGGGTCGCCCAGCATGTGACGCCTAGCGAGCCCGAGAACCTGTTGACCTCGGCAGGGCTTGGCACCATGGGATTTGGTTTACCCGCCGCGATGGGTGCGAAGATCGCACGCCCCGACGATGAAGTGGTGCTGGTGACCGGTGATGGCTCATTTATGATGAATATCCAAGAGCTTGGCACCTTAAAACGCCGAGGCATCGGCGTGAAAATCATCCTGCTCGACAATCAACGCTTAGGCATGGTGCGCCAGTGGCAACAGCTCTTTTTTGATCAGCGCTACAGCGAGACCAATTTATCTGACAACCCTGATTTTCTCACCTTAGCGCGCGCCTTTGACATACCGGGACACCGTATCCGCTGCAAAGAAGAAATACATGCTGGGCTGACCATGATGATGGGCCATCCCGGTCCTTACTTGCTACACGTTGCTATCGATGAAATGGAAAATGTTTGGCCGCTGGTGCCACCCGGTGCGGCCAACCAACAAATGATGGAGCAAAGCTGATGACACAACACCAATTTTCGATTCATGCTACCCACAGTCCAGAATTATTGGAGCGCATCTTGCGCGTGATCCGTCACCGTGGTTTTACCGTGCGTCAGCTCAATGTCTCCATGCCCACAGCGGCGGGCGAGGTAATCTTTGACGTGACCGTCGAAAGCCAACGCGCGATCGAGACCTTGCGACCACAACTGACTAAGCTATGGGACGTAGTTGAGGTACTCACTCCCTCAACCCAATCACATTCCCTACGCGCATAAAAAAGGAAAATAACATGTCGACAAATACCGCTGATTACATTTGGTCTAACGGTGAAATGATCGCTTGGCAGGATGCCACTGTGCACGTACTGACTCACGCGATGCATTATGGTACCTCCGTCTTTGAGGGGATCCGTTGTTATGATACCCCAAACGGCCCGGTGGTCTTTCGCCATCGTGAGCATATGCAGCGCTTAAAAGACTCTGCCAAAATCTACCGCTTCCCGATCCCCTTTAGTGTCGATGCCCTAATGGAAGGGTGCCGCGAAACCCTACGCGTTAATCAACTGCGCTCGGCGTATATCCGTCCGTTAGGCTTTGTGGGTAACGTGGGTTTAGGCGTTTGTCCGCCTGTCGATACAGAAATGGATGTCATCATTGCCGCGTTCAGTTGGGGCAGCTACCTCGGTGAAGATGCGCTGGCCCAAGGCGTGGATGCGATGATCTCAAGCTGGAACCGCGCCGCCCCAAACACCATCCCCACCGCCGCTAAAGCTGGCGGAAACTATTTATCCTCCCTACTGGTAGGAGGCGAAGCTCGCCGCCATGGTTACGCCGAAGGGATTGCTCTGGACGTACGCGGCTTTTTATCCGAAGGCGCAGGAGAAAACCTCTTTGTGATCAAAAATGGCGTGATCAGTACCCCCCCCGCCACCAGCGCGATTTTGCCAGGGATCACCCGTGACTCGATCATCACTCTTGCAAAAGAGCAGGGCTACACCGTGCGCGAAGAGCCGATTGCACGCGAAGCGCTTTATCTGGCCGATGAGGTGTTTATGACTGGCACCGCGGCCGAGATTGTGCCCGTACGTAGCGTCGACCAAATCACGGTCGGCGAAGGCCAACGAGGCCCGATCACCGCCGCGTTACAACAAGCCTTTTTCGGCTTGTTTGATGGTACCACCGACGACAAATGGGGCTGGCTTGACCCCGTTAACCCTCAGCACAGCGAATAAAGGCAAAGGAGCCGTAATTATGCCAACCTATCGTTCCGCTACTACCACCCACGGTCGCAACATGGCAGGGGCGCGCGCGTTATGGCGCGCCACTGGCGTCAAAGATGACGACTTTGGCAAACCCATTATTGCCGTGGTGAACTCCTTTACCCAGTTTGTTCCCGGTCATGTCCATCTCAAAGACATGGGCCAGCTGGTGGCGAAAGAAATCGAGCAAGCCGGCGGTATCGCCAAAGAGTTCAATACCATCGCGGTCGATGACGGTATCGCTATGGGTCACGGCGGCATGCTCTACTCGTTGCCTTCGCGCGAGATCATTGCCGATTCCGTGGAGTACATGGTCAATGCGCACTGTGCCGACGCCATGGTGTGTATTTCCAACTGCGACAAGATCACTCCGGGCATGCTGATGGCCGCTATGCGCCTGAATATCCCAGTGATCTTTGTGTCGGGCGGCCCGATGGAAGCGGGCAAAACCAAACTGTCCGATCAAATCCTCAAGCTCGATTTGGTCGATGCCATGATGCAAGGCGCCAATCCGGACGTCTCCGATGAGCAAAGCGAGCAAATCGAACGCTCCGCTTGCCCAACCTGTGGCTCGTGCTCTGGCATGTTTACCGCCAACTCGATGAACTGTTTGACCGAAGCGCTGGGGCTGAGCCAGCCGGGTAATGGTTCCATGCTCGCCACCCATGCCGACCGAGAGCAATTGTTCATCAACGCCGGTAAACGCATTGTGGGTCTGACCAAGCGCTACTACGAGCAGGACGATGACAGCATCTTGCCACGCAATATCGCCAATCGCGCCTCGTTTGAAAATGCCATGGCGCTGGATATTGCTATGGGTGGGTCCACCAATACGGTGTTACACCTGCTCGCCGCCGCGCAAGAAGGCGAGATTGATTTTGATATGGATGACATCGATCGCATGTCTCGCCAAGTGCCTCACCTTTGCAAAGTCGCGCCGTCAACCCAGCAATATCATATGGAAGATGTGCATCGTGCTGGGGGTGTGATGGGCATTCTTGGGGAGCTGCAGCGCGCGAACCTGCTCAATGTCAAACAACAAACCGTACTGGGGATGAGCCTCGAGGAACAGCTCGCCCAGTATGACATCATGCAAACCGATGATGAGGACGTGAAGTCTTTTTATCGCGCCGGTCCCGCAGGCATCCGTACCACCCAAGCGTTCTCGCAACGTTGCCGTTGGGATACCCTGGATGATGATCGCCAATCCGGGTGTATTCGTGCCCATGAATACGCCTTTAGTCAAGACGGCGGCCTTGCCGTGCTACAAGGCAACATCGCCTTAAACGGCTGCATCGTCAAAACCGCAGGGGTGGATGAAAGCATACTGACCTTTGAAGGTCCCGCGGTCGTGTTTGAAAGCCAAGACAGCGCGGTAGATGCCATTTTAGGTGGCAAGGTGAAAGCGGGTGATGTGGTGGTGATCCGCTATGAAGGCCCGAAAGGTGGCCCAGGTATGCAAGAAATGCTGTATCCGACCACCTACTTAAAATCGATGGGATTGGGTAAATCCTGTGCCCTGCTCACCGATGGTCGTTTCTCTGGGGGGACATCTGGGCTGTCCATCGGCCATGTTTCGCCCGAAGCAGCCAATGGCGGCACCATCGCCTTAGTCGAAGATGGCGATCGGATTCGTATCGATATTCCTAGCCGCGAAATCAGCCTGCTGGTGGATGAAGCCACTCTCGCCACTCGCCGTGCTGAGGTGAACGCACGCGGTTGGAAGCCTAAAGACCGCCAACGCCAAGTCTCCTACGCGCTAAAAGCGTATGCCAGTCTCGCCACCAGTGCCGATAAGGGTGCAGTGCGCGATCGCAGTAAGTTGGAGGAATAACCATGCAACAGGCGCAAACGTCACCCGAACAACCCATGGATGGCCCGGATTACTTAAGGAATATTTTACGTGCGCCTGTCTATGAAGTGGCGACTGTCTCGCCACTTCAGGCCATGAAGCGCCTCTCTGAACGCTTAGGTAATCAGGTTCAGCTCAAACGTGAAGACCGGCAGCCCGTGCACTCATTTAAGCTACGCGGCGCGCATAACATGATGGCGCAGCTGACAGAGACGCAGAAAAAAGCGGGCGTGATTGCTGCATCAGCGGGTAACCACGCCCAAGGTGTCGCCCTGTCCGGCAGTAAACTGGGTATCAAAGCCACCATTGTCATGCCCCGCACCACCCCCGCCATCAAAGTTGAGGCCGTTAAAGGCTTTGGGGGAAATGTAGTCCTACACGGCAATAACTTTGATGAAGCGAAAAGCAAAGCACAAGCGCTGGCCGACCAACACGGCTATACCTTTGTGCCCCCTTTTGATCATCCTCAGGTCATTGCCGGACAGGGCACGATCGGGCTGGAGCTGGTGCAACAAAACAGCCACCTTGATTACATTTTTGTCCCGGTCGGCGGCGGTGGTATTGCTGCCGGTGTGGCGGTGCTTATCAAGCAGCTTATGCCAAATATCAAAGTGATCGGAGTGGAAGCAGAAGACTCCGCGTGTCTGCGTGCCGCCTTGGATGCAGGCTTTCCCGTCACCTTGGAGCGGGTGGGAACCTTTGCCGATGGTGTGGCGGTTAAACGGATTGGTGACGAATCATTTCGACTGTGTCAGCAATACTTGGACGACAGTATTACCGTCTCAAGTGATGCGATTTGTGCTGCCGTACAAGATATTTTCGAAGACACGCGCGCGATCTCTGAACCGTCAGGTGCCTTGGCACTCGCCGGTCTCAAGCATTATGTAGATAAGCACCAACTACAAAACAAGCAATTGGGTGCGGTCCTGTCGGGTGCCAACACCAACTTCCACTCACTACGCTACGTGTCTGAGCGTGCTGAATTAGGGGAGAAACGCGAAGGCCTACTGGCGGTGACCATCCCCGAGCAAACCGGTGCATTTTTGCAGTTTTGCGATATTCTCGGTGGTCGCGCGGTTACCGAATTTAACTACCGCTATGGCGACGACCAGTTGGCCAATATTTTTGTTGGGGTACGTTTACTGGGCGGGCAAGAAGAGCTCGACAGTATTCTGCATGATTTGCGCCAAGCCGGTTATCCGGTCGAGGACTTATCTGACGATGAGATGGCCAAGGTACACGTACGCTACATGATTGGTGGGCGACCGTCGGTGCCGCTTAACGAGCGCCTGTATAGCTTTGAGTTTCCGGAATACCCCGGGGCATTACTGCACTTTTTGCAAACCTTGGGCACCCACTGGAACATTAGCTTATTCAACTACCGCAACCATGGCTCAGATTATGGCCGTGTGCTGTGTGGATTTGAACTTGGCGAGCAGGACTTACTCGCGTTTACCGCCCATTTGCGTGAACTGGGTTATGCGTGGAAGGACGAAACGGCTAATCCAGCCTATCGCTTCTTTCTCTCTCGCCGTTAAGCGAATAATACAAAAAGGCCCGACAGGGGATGTCGGGCCGATAACAGAGGTTAGACGCGCTTATCTGGCGAGAGTGATACCAGATACTCGGCAATCGATAAGGCATTATCCATCACCGTTTGGCGCGCCACTTGAGGCAACTGGCTTAACAGACTGGTCAGAGCCGCTAAATCATCGCGGTGAGAGAAGGCAATATCTCGCTCGTCTGTTTCACCGTAAATAAACCAATTAAATGGGCGACCAGTGATCTCTGCAATCGTGATGAGCGCGAGAATCTTAGGATCGGTCTTTCCCGACTCCACATCCAAGTAGGTTTGGCGCGCCACATTCAAACGCTTCGCCATGTCTACTTGGGTTATTTTACTGAATTCCCGTGCTTCACGGATCCGTTGCGCCATGCGCGCTGTCGAAATCACCATGGTCCATGCCTCATCTCTGTTACCCGGGCCGTTTAAACATCGGCTCCCGTCACATCACCGACCTTGCATTATGCATGGCTCGGCGGGCCTATCATGGGCGTTGTCATCGATAGTGTGATGCTACGCTGCTGATGCCTACCTCAGTAAGCAGGCACTTACCCGCATATCTAATCAGGCAGGCAGGCCTTTAGGCACGCTGTGCGGCCTTAGAATAGTTCACCAAGAATGAGGCCATGTTCACGCTCTGGTTCAAGATCGCCGTACGTGCTTCATGCGGTAAACGAGAGAAGTGCTCCAACAAGCGGTTCACATCTTGCTTGTACTGCACATCGTGCATCTCGACATCTTCATCGCCATACACAAACCAAACTAATGGACGCTCAGTCAGCTCAGCGATGTTCGACAACATGCGTACACGCGGTTCGGTTTTACCGTTTTCGATATCCAAGTAAGTTTGACGTGCGACATTGAGTAGCTTAGCCATTTTTACTTGAGTGATCCCTTTCCACTCACGGGCTTCTTTGATGCGCTTAGCGACTTGGTTTTTAGAGTCAATCATTGCTTCCTCTCTACAACTTATCAATGTTGGTACTTGTCCATTGACTATGCACAATGCAGGCCAAGTTATTAGACAGGAGTAAAAGCAATAAAAATCATAAACTTATGGTATAAAACAGCGTTCTGTTTGTATTTTCAGGCGGGATGCCTGAGATTGAGTGCAAAATGATTTGCATTTTGCAAAATGTGTCACTGCAGATCGCATTTTTGTAGCAAAACGGCAGTAATTGATAAAAGATCAACCACGCTCCTAGTCAGAGCGTGGTGAATGTTAGGCAGGTTTACTCTACAGTAACGGCTTTAGCAAGGTTACGAGGTTGGTCGACGTCCGTGCCTTTAATCAAGGCCACATGATACGACAATTGCTGCATCGGGATGGTGTAGAACACCGGGGCGATGATGTCATCCACGTGTGGCATGGCGATAATGTTCATCCCCTCTTCCGGTGTAAAGCCGGCATCTTGATCGGCAAACACATACAGTTGACCACCACGAGCTCGGACTTCTTCGATATTGGATTTAAGCTTTTCCAACAGCTCATTATTCGGAGCAATCACAATCACCGGCATGTCGGCATCAATCAGCGCCAGTGGGCCGTGCTTTAGCTCACCAGCGGCATAAGCCTCAGCGTGAATGTAAGAGATTTCTTTTAGCTTTAGCGCGGCTTCTACAGCAATCGGATAAAACTCACCACGCCCTAAGAACAGTGAGTGATGCTTGTCGGCAAAGTCTTCCGCAAGTTGCTCAATGGCTTTATCAAAGGTCAGCGCTTGCTCGATGCTTGAAGGCAGGTGATGCAAGGCATCGACAATCTCACGCTCTTTTTCGTATCCGATGGTGCCCTGCATTTTACCCAGCGCGGTGACCAGCATCAGCAGGGCAGAAAGCTGGGTGGTAAAGGCTTTGGTCGATGCGACACCGATTTCTGCGCCCGCGCGCGTCATAAAGGCCAGATCGGATTCACGTACCAACGAGGAGCCCGCCACGTTGCAGATGGTCATGGTGGCCATATAGCCACGCTCTTTGGCCAAACGCAGCGCTGCTAGCGTATCTGCGGTCTCACCAGACTGCGATAAGGTGATCAGTACACTGTTCGGACGGGTGACAAACTGGCGATAGCGAAACTCTGACGCGATTTCCACATCACAGCTTATCCCTGCCAGCGATTCAAACCAATAACGCGCCACCATGCCCGCATTATAGGAGGTGCCACAGGCAATGATTTGAATATGCTGCGCTTTAGCAAGAATGTCGCTAGCACCGTTACCAATCGCATCCACAATCACATGATCGTTGCCCAAACGCCCTTCCATGGTATTGGTAAGCGCAGTCGGTTGCTCGTAAATCTCTTTTTGCATGTAATGGCGATATTGGCCTTTGTCCGCCGCGTCGTACTGGGCGCTTGCTTCATGCACTTCACGCTCAACCGGCGTACCTTCTTGGTTGTAAATCACCACTTCACGACGACTAATATCCGCCACATCGCCCTCTTCAAGGTAGATAAAGCGACGAGTGACATTGAGCAGCGCTAGCTGATCAGAGGCGAGAAAGTTTTCTCCCACACCCAGTCCAATCACCAACGGGCTGCCTGAACGAGCCGCAATCAAACGCTCAGGTTGGTTTTTATCCATCACCACAGTGCCATACGCGCCTTCAAGCTGACTGACCGTGCGCTGGAAGGCGGCGAGGAGATCGCCACATTGACGACGCTCCCAATCAACGAGGTGAGCAATCACTTCGGTATCTGTTTGGGAGTGGAATTGATAACCACGCGCTTGCAATTGTTCGCGCAAGCTGTGGTGATTTTCGATAATGCCGTTATGCACAATGGCAATATCATCGCCAGACATGTGTGGGTGCGCATTGGCTTCGCTTGGCTCACCGTGCGTTGCCCAACGCGTGTGCGCAATCCCTGTGCCTCCCGCAGGGTTGACGTCAGCCACTGCGTCTGAGAGCGCCGCCACTTTACCCAGTCGGCGTAAACGCGTCATCTGCCCGCTCGTTGTATCGGTAATGGCGACCCCTGCTGAGTCGTATCCGCGATATTCTAAGCGACGTAAGCCTTCAACCAGAATTTCTGCCACATCACGCTGCGCCACAGCGCCTACAATTCCACACATAGTGAGTCCTTATACATTGTCTACACAGATAACGTCTGTGCCGGTTTGTTCTATCGCGCGCCGAGTGTCTTCATCCAACGCATTATCGGTGATCAAGGTGTCGATACTGGACCACGCAAGCTCCAAGTTAGGGATCCGACGGCCAATTTTTTCAGATTCGATCATCACCACCACCTCTCGTGCGACCTCCGCCATCACGCGAGTCAGGCCCGTCATCTCGTTAAAGGTCGTCGTACCGCGCGCCACATCAATGCCGTCAGCGCCCACAAAAAGCTGGTCAAAGTCGTACGCACGTAAGGTTTGTTCAGCCACTTGGCCTTGAAACGATTCAGAATGGGTATCCCAAGTGCCGCCCGTCATCAGCAGCGTTGGCTCGTGTTCGAGTTCACGAATGGCATTGGCCACCTGGAGTGAGTTAGTCATCACCACAAGGCCACGCTTTTTATCCAATAAAGGGATCAAAGCGGCGGTGGTAGTGCCACTGTCGACCACAATACGGTTGTGGTCCCGAATGCGCGCAGCGGCGGCATCGGCGATGCTTTGCTTTTGTTTCGAAACTTTGACGGCTTGCTCCGAGACCATTTCTTGCGGCACAGGCACCGCTCCACCATAACGGCGCAGCAACAGGCCATTTTTTTCTAGCTCGGCAAGATCCTTACGGATAGTCACTTCTGACGTTTCAAAGCGTTGAGAGAGTTCGTCAACGCTGACGCTGCCCTGCTCGGTAAGCAAGGTAACGATGGTATGACGACGCTGTTGCGTGTTTCGTTTCGACATGTAACCTACCAACTTTCGTTTCGAAACTTATGGTAGTGAAAACACATCAAAGATCAAGAAAAGAACACAAAAAGTGACGAGAAATAAGCGGATAAACAAGAAATAACAAAAAAAAGCCCACCAGCAACAGCTGATGGGCTTCTAAGATGGTGCGGAAGGAGAGACTTGAACTCTCACACCTTGCGGCGCCAGAACCTAAATCTGGTGCGTCTACCAATTCCGCCACTTCCGCATATTTTTATGATAGCTCAGCGGGCGGGCTGAGTACCAATTGTCTTGGTGCGGGGGGAGGGACTTGAACCCTCACGTCCTTTCGGACACTAGCACCTGAAGCTAGCGCGTCTACCAATTCCGCCACCGCCGCAAACCGGTGTGATTTACCGCTTTTGGCGACAAATCGAAAAGAATGGTGGCTACGACGGGATTCGAACCTGTGACCCCATCATTATGAGTGATGTGCTCTAACCAACTGAGCTACGTAGCCAACCTAAAGTGGCTGGGGTACCAGGATTCGAACCTGGGAATGACGGGATCAAAACCCGTTGCCTTACCGCTTGGCGATACCCCAACTTAGTCATGCCGCTTTACGCCACATGCTTTCAAATAATGGTGCGGAAGGAGAGACTTGAACTCTCACACCTTGCGGCGCCAGAACCTAAATCTGGTGCGTCTACCAATTCCGCCACTTCCGCATTCCAAGTTGTTCATCTGACTTCATGGTAGTTGAAGAAAGATGGCGCGTCCGGGAGGATTCGAACCTCCGACCGCCTGGTTCGTAGCCAGGTACTCTATCCAGCTGAGCTACGGACGCGTTGGCTGGGGTACCAGGATTCGAACCTGGGAATGACGGGATCAAAACCCGTTGCCTTACCGCTTGGCGATACCCCAACTGAGGCGCGTATACTAGGCTGGTTTTTATCGGGAGTCAACACCTGATTTTACCAACCGCGCAAGTTTTAGCCGCTTGCGTAAAAAAGCCGTTGATACGCGCTCAACAGACAGTGATTTTACTGTTTTTTCGGCCGTTGCCAAGCCTCAATTGTCCTTGGTTTGGCGCGAGTGATGATAAGTTGACCATCGGAGACGTCTTTGCTGATGGTACTACCCGCTCCGACGGTCACTCCTTCGCCAATCACCACAGGTGCCACCAGCTGAGAGTCCGAGCCGATAAAGGCATTGTCTTTAATTACGGTTTTATGTTTATTGGCGCCATCGTAATTGCAGGTGATCACCCCAGCACCAATATTCACGCCGCGCCCTACCTCTGTATCACCCAGATAAGTCAGGTGATTGGCTTTCGACCCTTCCCCTAAGCGAGACTTTTTCATTTCCACAAAGTTGCCGACATGCGCATCGCGAGCCAGTTCAGCCCCCGGACGCAACCGCGTAAACGGACCGACTGTGCACTCTTCCCCAACGCTGGCCCCTTCAATGACGCTGTACGGGCGCACTAATGTATTGTCATCAATCTCACAATCAATCAGCACACTGCCAGCACCGATGGTCACGTTATCCCCTAGGGTGACATTGCCTTCGATGATCACGTTGGCGTCAATGGTGACATCCAGCCCGCATTGCAGTTGGCCACGCAAATCAAAGCGCGCAGGATCGATGAGCATCACGCCACTAAGCAATAACTGCTCAGCCTGCATTTTTTGATATTCCCGCTCAAGGCGTGAAAGTTGCAGGCGATTATTCACCCCTACCACTTCAATCGCATTCACAGGGTGCACAGCTTGAATCGTGCGGCCTTGTTGATGTGCAAGCGCAATCACATCGGTGAGATAAAACTCACCTTGCGCGTTATTGTTATCAAGCTGCGATAACCAGTGACGCAAGTCACGTCCAGTCGCCACCAGCACACCGGTATTGATTTCAGTGATGGCAAGCTGGCTATCAGTGGCATCTTTTTGCTCAACAATCGCGACCACTTCCCCGTTTTCACGCACAATACGGCCGTAGCCAGTCGGATCGTCCTGATGCACCGTTAATAGACCAATCCCGCCTTCAGGCTGCCCTTCAAGCAAACGGTTCAAGGTTTGCTCTGAGATCAAAGGCACATCGCCATACAGCACCAGAACCTGCTCATCATCACGAAAATGCGGCGCGGCCTGCTGTACCGCATGACCAGTTCCCAATTGCTCTGCTTGCAAACACCAGTTCACATCGCTATCAGCAAGCACCTGCTTCATGGTGTCGCCACCATGGCCATAAACCAGATGAATCGAAGCGGCGCCTAGCCCTTGGCAAGTGTCAATCACATGTTTCACCATAGGTTTACCGGCGAGAGTATGAAGCACTTTGGGGGTATTAGAATACATACGCGTGCCTTTTCCGGCCGCAAGAATTACTGCACTGTATTGCATAGTCTTTCCGTGATAAGAGAGATGAGTGTCTATGATATTGCGCTTAGTGTAACGCGTTTTGGCTTGCGAGCGAATCGCCACCGAAAAAGTACACTCGTACAGGCAATAAAAAAGCGACGCCAACGCGTCGCTTTTATTTCACCGTGAGCGCCTGATTAACGCTTATGTTTGGTCAGCTCGATCACTCGAAGCTTCGCAATCGCCTTAGCCAGGTCACTGGCCGCCTGAGCAAAGTCGATGTCACCGTGCTGATTGTGGATTCGCTCCTCAGCGCGGCGCTTCGCTTCTTCTGCCTTGGCTTGGTCTAGCTCTTCACCCCGAATTGCTGTATCAGCCAGCACAGTCACTGTGCCAGGCTGTACTTCAAGGGTGCCGCCAGAAAGATAAATGATCTCTTCGCTACCGCCTTGTTTGACGATGCGAACCATACCAGGCGTGATAGCGGTCAGCAGCGGTGTGTGTCCTGCGTGAATACCCAGTTCACCTTCGCTACCGGTCACCTGAATGTGCTCGGCACGGCCAGAGAACAATTGTCGCTCTGCGCTGACCACATCCAGATGGAAGGTTATCGCTGCCATATCGCCTCCTACTCAAGCCTTACAGGTTTTTCGCTTTTTCGAGCACTTCGTCGATGTTACCGCAGTACAGGAATGCCTGTTCTGGGATATCGTCGTACTCACCACTGAGCAGGCCTTTGAAGCTTGCAATGGTATCTTTCAGCGAAACATAGACACCTGGTTGGCCGGTGAAGACTTCTGCAACGTGGTAAGGCTGAGTCAAGAAGCGCTCAATCTTACGTGCACGTGCAACGGTCAGTTTGTCGTCTTCAGACAACTCGTCCATACCCAGGATGGCAATGATGTCTTTCAGCTCTTTATAGCGCTGAAGGACAGACTGTACACCACGCGCCACATCATAGTGGTCTTGACCAACAACCAGAGGATCCAACATACGTGATGTAGAGTCCAATGGGTCGATCGCTGGGTACATACCCATAGATGCGATGTTACGTGACAGAACAACGGTTGCATCCAAGTGAGCAAACGTGGTTGCTGGTGACGGGTCAGTCAAGTCATCCGCAGGCACGTAAACCGCCTGTACCGAGGTGATAGAACCGGTACGGGTTGAGGTAATACGCTCTTGCAACACACCCATCTCTTCAGCCAGTGTTGGCTGGTAACCTACTGCCGATGGCATACGACCCAACAGGGCGGATACTTCAGTACCGGCAAGGGTATAACGATAGATGTTATCGATGAAAAGCAGTACGTCACGGCCGTCATCACGGAATTTTTCCGCCATGGTCAAACCGGTCAGTGCAACACGCAGGCGGTTACCTGGTGGCTCGTTCATCTGACCATATACCATGGCCACTTTTGACTCTTCGGGCTTCTCAATGTTTACAACACCCGCTTCCTGCATCTCGTAGTAGAAGTCGTTACCCTCACGAGTACGCTCACCTACACCGGCGAATACAGACAGACCTGAGTGTTGCAGTGCGATGTTGTTGATAAGCTCCATCATGTTAACGGTCTTACCTACACCGGCACCACCAAACAGACCGATTTTCCCCCCTTTTGCAAACGGGCAGATAAGGTCGATAACCTTAACACCGGTTTCCAAAAGCTCAGTGGAATTAGATTGTTCTTCGTAAGTTGGCGCTTCGCGGTGGATAGAGTAACGCTCTTTCTCACCGATATCGCCACGCTCATCAATTGCATCACCCAGCACGTTGACGATACGGCCGAGGGTTTCTTCACCCACAGGGACTTCGATTGATTTACCTGTATTTTCTACTTCGATTCCACGACGTAGACCATCAGATGAGCCCATAGCAATGGCACGAATTACGCCACCACCTAGCTGCTGCTGAACTTCCAACACCAGACGCTCGCCTTCACGTTTCACATTCAACGCATCATATACCTTCGGCACTGCGTCTTGTGGAAACTCTACGTCGACTACCGCACCGATGATCTGAACGATCTTACCTGTAGCCATCGTTATTCCTCTAAACTAGTTCGTTAATCCTTGCCTTTACACCGCGCTTGCGCCAGAAACAATTTCTGACAGCTCTTGGGTGATCGCAGCCTGACGGGCTTTGTTGTAGACCAATTGCAGATCATCAATCAGATTCCCTGCATTATCAGTCGCAGCTTTCATCGCCACCATACGCGCCGCTTGCTCACTGGCGAGGTTCTCAACCACACCTTGGTACACTTGTGACTCGGCATAGCGAACCAACAAGGTATCGAGCAAGGGCTTTGGCTCAGGCTCATAGATATAATCCCAAGCGTGGCTACTCTGCATGTCCTCGTCGTCTGACTTGGGCAAAGGCAGCAATTGATCGATCACTGGGGTCTGCACCATGGTGTTCTCAAATTTATTGAAAACAACATATAAGCGGTCCAGCTCACCTTCATTGTATTTTTTCAGCATCACCCCAACGGTACCGATGAGGTCTTCCAGTACTGGGGTATCACCCAAACCAGAGGTTTGTGCGACTACACTTCCGCCGTAATTGTTAAAGAAAGCGGTCGCTTTAGCGCCCACCAAGGCTAAGTCAATCTCAGCTCCTTTTTGGGTCCAGCTTTCCATATCTGTGATAACATTTTTGAACAGGTTAATGTTCAAGCCACCACACAATCCGCGGTCAGTAGAAATGATGATGTAACCAACGCGCTTGGCTTCCCGCTCTTCCAAATACGGATGGCGGTACTCCAAGTTACCCAGTGCAAGATGACCGATCACTTTGCGCATAGTGACAGCGTATGGACGTGAAGACTCCATGGCTTCTTGCGTTTTACGCATTTTGGAGGCTGCCACCATTTCCATCGCTTTAGTGATCTTCTGTGTGTTTTTCACACTTCCGATCTTAGTACGAATCTCTTTTGCGCCGGCCATAGTTACTCTCCGTTAGTGGGTGACCACCTAAGTGGCCACCTACAATGTTACCAAGTCTGGGTCGCTTTGAAATCTTCCAACAGCTTTTTCAGCTGTGCTTCAACTTCATCGTTATAAGCACCAGACTCATCGATCTGAGCCGCTAGGTCAGCGTACTGACTCTTAGCAAAGGCCAGCAGAGAGCGCTCAAAATCACCGATTTTGTTCAACTCAACGTCTGCTAGGAAGCCTTTTTCCGCAGCGAAAATCACCAGCGCCTGCTCAAACACAGACATAGGTGCATATTGCATCTGCTTCATCAGCTCGGTCACTTTCTGACCGTGGTCCAATTGCTTCTTAGTAGCATCATCCAGATCGGAAGAGAACTGAGCGAACGCCGCAAGTTCACGATACTGTGCAAGTGCGGTACGAATACCACCAGACAGTTTTTTCATGATCTTGGTTTGCGCAGAACCACCAACACGCGATACCGAAATACCTGGATCAACCGCTGGACGGATACCTGCGTTAAACAGCTCAGTTTGCAGGAAGATCTGACCATCAGTGATCGAGATAACGTTGGTCGGTACGAATGCAGATACGTCACCCGCTTGGGTTTCAATGATAGGTAGCGCGGTCAACGAACCGGTTTTACCTTTCACTTCACCTTTGGTGAACTCTTCGACATAGTGCGCGTTTACACGTGCCGCACGTTCTAGAAGACGTGAGTGCAAGTAGAAAACGTCGCCTGGGAAAGCTTCACGGCCTGGTGGACGACGTAGCAGCAGCGAGATCTGACGATATGCAACAGCCTGCTTAGACAGGTCATCGTAAACAATCAGGGCATCTTCACCGCGGTCACGGAAGTACTCACCCATTGCACAACCCGCGTAAGGCGCGAGGTATTGCAATGCTGCTGCTTCAGACGCTGAAGCCACCACCACAATGGTGTTTTTCAGTGCGTCATGCTCTTCCAGTTTGCGCACTACGTTCGCAATGGTCGACGCTTTTTGGCCGATCGCAACGTAGATAGAGTAAATACCAGAGTCTTTCTGGTTGATGATGGCATCGATCGCCAGCGCGGTTTTACCGGTTTGGCGGTCACCGATGATCAGCTCACGCTGACCACGGCCGATTGGGATCATCGAGTCAACCGCTTTATAGCCGGTTTGAACAGGCTGATCGACCGATTGACGTGCGATAACACCAGGGGCAATCACTTCGACTGGCGAAGTGGTTTTGGTTTCGATCGGACCTTTACCGTCGATCGGCTCACCCAGTGTATTCACAACGCGACCCAGCAGTTCAGGGCCAGTCGGGACTTCAAGAATGCGACCTGTACCGGTCACTTTCATGCCTTCTTGCAGGTCCGCATAAGGACCCATCACAACCGCACCCACTGAGTCACGCTCAAGGTTCAATGCAAGTGCATAGCGGTTGCCAGGCAGTTCAATCATTTCACCTTGCATAGCATCAGCAAGGCCGTGGATGCGAATGATACCGTCGCTGACTGACACGATGGTACCTTCGTTACGCGCTTCACTTACAACGTCGAATTTCTCGATACGCTGCTTGATCAGATCGCTTATTTCCGTGGAATTAAGTTGCATGCTCCAATTCCCCAAATCAAGACTGCAATGCATCGCTCAGACGGCGCATACGGCCGCTTACTGAGTTATCGATGACCAAGTCTCCAGCTCGAATCACAACCCCGGCAACCAGGGCTTCGTCTACACTACAGTTCAGCTTTACTTTGCGCTCAAGACGCGCGGCGAGCTTGTCACTGATGGCTTGTTGTTGCTCTTCGGAAAGAGCCGTCGCTGAAATCACTTGGACTTCCGCTTCTTTTTCCAGATCACGGCGCATGGCCAGGAACTGTTCACAAACCTCAGGCAGGGCTTTTAAGCGCTGGCTCTCTGCCATTACCTTAATCAGGTTCTGGCCGAACGTGTTGAGCTGATCGCCACCAACTGCGATAAATAATTCCGCTAACTTGTCAGCGGAATAAGAGGCGTCCAGCATATGTTGGACGCGCTCATCACGGGCAATCTCAGCAGTAAAGGCGAGCATTTCTGCCCATTGGGACAGCTCGCCTTTTTCTACCGCAAAATCAAAGGCTGCTTTCGCGTAGGGGCGAGCGATTGTTGTCAGTTCAGACATTGCTGCCCCTCCTTATTACAGTTCTGCAGTGATTTTATCGAGAAGATCTTTATGAGCATTCTCATCAATAGAACGCTCAATAATTTTCTCGGCACCAATAACAGCGAGCGATGCAACTTGCTTACGCAGCTCATCGCGAGCACGGTTACGCTCTGCTTCCAACTCGGCTTTACCCTGATTCAGGATATTGTCGCGCTCAGCAGCCGCTTCAGCACGCGCCTCGTCGAGGATTTGTGCTTTGCGTTTGTTCGCCTGCTCGATGATGTCAGTTGCAGCGCGCTTCGCTTCTTTCATTTGCTCAGAAGCATTTGCCTGGGCCAAATCCAGGTCTTTGGCAGCACGATCTGCCGCCGCGAGTCCGTCAGCAATTTTCTTCTGACGCTCCTCAATCGCTTGCATCAGTGGTGGCCATACATATTTCATGCAGAACCACACAAAGATTGTGAATGCGATTGCCTGGCCTAGCAGAGTTGCGTTGATATTCACAACAGCGCCTCCTTAATCATTAGCTAAAGGGTCTGTTCAGCTACTAGCCAGATTACAGTTGACCTACAAATGGGTTCGCGAAAGTGAACAGCAGTGCGATTACGATACCGATCATTGGTACGGCGTCCAGAAGACCCGCGATGATGAACATCTTCACTTGCAGCATAGGAGCCATCTCAGGTTGACGTGCTGCACCTTCAAGGAATTTACCACCCAGCAGGGCGAAACCAATCGCGGTACCTAGGGAAGCAAGACCTACAATGATGCCCACGGCAATTGCAGAAAAGCTCAATAAAGTTTCCATCACTATCTCCAGTTTTCGTTGTCGGCGTAAACGCCAATAATGACTAACAAATTGCTTACTAACTAAAAAATGTCATCAATGATCTGAGTCTTCGTGTGCCTGCGAGAGATACACGATGGTCAACATCATAAAGACAAAGGCTTGAATTGTAATGACTAGAATGTGGAAGATTGCCCACGGCACAGAACCCAGCCATTGCGCCCACCACGGCAGCAATGCCGCGATAAGAATAAATACCACCTCACCGGCAAACATGTTACCGAACAGACGCATCCCAAGAGAAATCGGTTTCGCCAGCAGCGAGACGACTTCCAACAGGAGGTTGAACGGGATCATGATAGGGTGATTGAACGGGTGCAGAGCCAGCTCTTTTGCAAAGCCGCCTAGGCCCTTAATCTTGATGCTGTAGAAAATCATCAAGAAGAACACGCCCAGCGCCATTGCAAGGGTGATATTTACGTCTGCAGTTGGCACTACTTTCAAGTAAGGAATGCCTAACCAATGTTCCGCCGGATACGGTAGAAAATCGATGGGGATTAAGTCCATCGTATTCATCAGGAATATCCAAACGAAGATAGTCAGGGCCAAAGGTGCAATCAGTGGATTTCGTCCGTGGAAGGTTTCGCGAACGTTATCATCAACGAACTCAACCAAGATTTCGACGAAACACTGAAGCTTACCTGGGACACCTGTCGATGCTTTCTTTGCCACCGATCGGAAGATGCCTAGGAAGACGATACCGATGAGGACAGAGAAAAACAGGCTATCAATGTGAACCGCCCAAAATCCTTCACCCACTGACAAATTAGTCAGGTGGTGAGAGATGTAGCTAGACGGTGTAAGCGCATCACCTGACGCAGCCATAACTCATCCTATTTGTTGTTGTTAATGAATAAAACTGGCGCGAGGATGTTAATCCCTAATGCCAGCAAATAGGCCAGTTTGAGGGGAACGAGTTCCACCTCGATATACAGGTAAGCAAGGACAAACAGGACGACGGTCAGTGAAATTTTTAACACTTCACCGCTGAAGAAGGACGCGACTACAAATTTTGCAGCTCTTGCCCCACTAAAAAGGAAAGCACACGACGCAAATGCAGCATTGGCAATCACAAAGATGCCGCCGCCGATCAGCGCGGATTTTCCCCAGTCGACATTGATAGCGAGTGCCATCACGCTTGCCGTTGCTAATACGACGCCAGCTTGCAAAAGCACCAATTTTGTCGCGATAACACGACCCGGCCGCGCGAGCGTCGATACCATGTATTTGTTCCTCGATTCCGTTCCACTTAGCACTGTTGCCGTGCTGGGAAAACAGCGAAAATTATACGTTTCACCCCAGCTAATGCAATCGCATCGATGTAAAAAAGCGGGGAAAATTTTACAACAGAGTAACCTGATCACAGTAAGCGCTTTTATGTAACAAAAAGCGAATGGCACGGGTCACACTTCTTCGTCGAAAATTGCAAGAATTTGCGCTAACTTGTCAGATTCTTCGAAATTGATCACCAATTTACCACTACCATTTTTCTGTTGTGTTAATGCCACTTTCACCCCAAGCTTGTCGCCAAGGCGCTGCTGCAGTGCCTCTACTTCAGGTGATAATTCTGGCCTTTTCGCTTCAACTTGCGGTGAAAGCATTTTTTTCACCAGTTTTTCTATCTGGCGGACGGTCATTTTTTTGTTGACGGCAGTCAGTGCCGCATCAATTTGCGCGTCTCCTTCCAACGCCAGCAGGGCACGTGCGTGGCCCATCTCGAGTTGTTTGTTAAGCAGCAGTTGCTTGACCCCAGACTCTAACCCATTCAAGCGCAATAAGTTGCTAATGGTAGTGCGAGATTTACCAAGCGATTCAGCCAGTTGCTGGTGGGTGAGTGAGAAGTCATTGACCAAGCGTTCAAGCGCTTGAGCTTCTTCCATCGCGTTCAAATTTTCGCGTTGGATATTTTCAATCAACGCCACCGCACTGGCGACTTTGTCACTCATCTCACGGACCAAGCAGGGCACTTTGGCCAAACCGGCTTGCTTTGCTGCTCGCCAGCGACGTTCGCCAGCAATAATTTCGTACTGCCCGTTTTCAGCGTGGCGAACCACGAGGGGCTGAATAATACCTTGAGCGCGAATGGATTCGGTTAACTCTTCCAGCGCCTCTTCCGCCATATCTTGGCGTGGCTGGTAAAGACCCGGCACCAACGCCGATACCGACAATTGCTGCAATTCGCTATTGCTCGCATCGGTGGATTCAGGTTCGGATGTATAACGAGACTGAGCTTGTGCACTGGTCGCCAACAAGGCATCCAGGCCCTTTCCAAGACCGCGTTTCGCTGAATTCATTGTGTTCCTCAGGCATTGACAGCGTCGGCAGAAGCGCGTGATTGCTCTTCTCGACGCAGAATTTCACCCGCAAGGGCTAGGTAGGCTTTGGCACCACTGGATAACTTGTCATAGTACATGGCGGGTCGGCCATGACTTGGCGCTTCCGCGAGCCGCACATTGCGGGGAATCACAGTACGATACACCTTATCACCGAAGTGTTTTTTGATCTGATCCGATACTTCGGTCGCTAATCGGTTTCTTGGGTCGTACATGGTGCGCAATACACCTTCAACATGAAGGTCGGCGTTCACGACGCTAGCCAGTTTACTGATGGTATCCATCAATGCAGTGAGCCCTTCCAACGCAAAATATTCACATTGCATGGGGACGAGTACCGAGTTTGCCGCGGTCATCGCATTGATGGTAAGGAGGTTCAAAGACGGGGGACAGTCGATAAAAATGTAATCGTAGCGTGCAACCACAGGCTCAAGCATGGTGCGTAAGCGCACTTCACGGGCAAACACTTCCATCAGCTTGATTTCTGCGGCAGTGACATCACCGTTCGCCGCAATCAGGTCATAGCCGCCAGACGTATCGCTGACCACCACTTGTTCAAACGGGGCTTCTTCAACCAGTAGATCGTAGGCGGTGGCATGGACATCGTATTTATCCACACCACTGGCCATGGTCGCGTTCCCTTGTGGGTCAAGGTCGATAAGTAGCACCTTGCGATTAGTGGCTGCCAGCGATGCCGCTAAGTTGACACTCGTGGTGGTTTTACCCACACCGCCTTTTTGGTTTGCTACCGCGATAACTTTACCCACGTGCCTATGACCTCTACTCGTTAATCTTTGCTCTCAAGATTACTAGATGACGCGCCCCTTCCAATCCCGGCACCTTCAAAGCTTTGATATCGGTCACAGAACAATCAGTCGGCAGGGCATCTAGCTCCTGTTGGTCCACCTGTCCTTTCAAGGCGTAAAACAGCCCACGCGCATGAGGAAGGTGATGACACCAACTCACCATGTCATTCATCGACGCAAACGCGCGACTTAGCACACCATCAAACCCGGTTTCAGGGATAAACGCTTCGACACGGCTTTGTACCGGCGTGACATTGTCGATGCCAAGCTCGTGCAGCACTTGGCGAATAAAACGAATCCGCTTACCTAAGCTGTCGAGCAAGGTGAACTGTTTATCTGGGTTGGCGATGGCCAAAGGGATCCCGGGCAAACCTGGTCCTGTCCCGACATCGATAAAGCGTTCACCTTCCAAGTGTGGTGATACCACCAAGCTATCAAGGATATGTTTCACCACCATGTCTTCTGGGCGACGAACCGAGGTCAAGTTATAGGCTTTGTTCCACTTGTCGAGCAAGCCTACATAATCAAGCAGCTGCTGTTGTTGCGACGGAGAAAGCGCAAGGCCGGCTTTCGCCAGCCCTTGTTGAAGTTGCTGTTGCATTTAGGCTCCTTTTTTGAGCATGCCGTGCTTTTTCAAATGCACCAGCAAAATCGAAATAGCCGCCGGCGTGACACCTGAGATACGCGATGCTTTACCGATCGTTTCTGGACGCGCGTCTTGTAGCTTGCCACGCACTTCGTTTGAAAGGCCTTTGATCTGCATGTAATCAAGATCAAATGGGATCACTGTATTTTCATGACGCTGAGACTTTTCGATCTCGTCTTGCTGACGTTCGATATAGCCGGCGTATTTCACTTGGATCTCAACTTGCTCACTAGCTTGGACATCGTCATGCGCCGGACCAAAGGTCGGCAACGAGACGATTTTTTCATAGCGTAGCTCTGGGCGACGGAGTAAATCTTCTCCGTTTGCTTCACGCGTCAGCGGTGTTTTCAGCATGGCATTGAGCGCATGGACATCGTCTGAGTGAGGATGAATCCAAGTACCACGCAGACGCTGACGTTCTTGCTCCATGTTTTCCATTTTTTGGTTGAAGCGAGCCCAGCGCACATCGTCTACCAATCCCAGCTCTCGCCCTTTTTCGGTTAAGCGCATATCGGCGTTATCTTCACGCAACAGCAAACGGTACTCGGCGCGCGAGGTAAACATCCGGTAAGGCTCTTGGGTGCCCATGGTGGACAAGTCGTCAATCAACACGCCCATGTAAGCTTGATCGCGACGTGGGCTCCATCCTTCTTTGCCTTGAGCTTGTAACGCGGCATTACAACCGGCCAACAACCCTTGTGCTGCGGCTTCTTCATAGCCGGTAGTACCATTGATTTGTCCCGCAAAGAACAAACCGTGGATAAATTTGGTTTCCAAGGTGTGCTTGAGATCGCGCGGATCGAAAAAGTCATACTCAATCGCGTAGCCTGGGCGGATCACGCGCGCATTCTCAAACCCTTTGATCGAGTGGATGATCCCCATTTGCACATCAAACGGTAAGCTGGTGGATATCCCATTTGGATACAGCTCAGTGCTGGTTAACCCTTCCGGCTCGACGAAAATTTGGTGTTTGTCTTTGTCCGCAAAACGCATCACCTTGTCTTCGATCGACGGGCAATAACGTGGGCCAATACCTTCAATCACCCCAGCATACATCGGGCTGCGATCAAGATTAGCGCGAATGACATCGTGGGTTTTTTCATTGGTGTAGGTGATGTAGCACGGAACTTGCTGTGGGTGCTCAGACACATCGCCTAAAAATGAAAACACCGGACAAGGAGTATCCCCGAGTTGGGTTTGCATCACACTAAAATCAACCGAGCGGGCATCGATACGTGGGGGAGTACCGGTTTTTAGGCGATCCACCCGAAATGGCAAGGCACGTAAGCGATCCGCGAGTTTATTTGACGGTGGATCCCCAGCACGACCACCGGCATAGTTATCCAGTCCAATATGTATTTTACCGCCAAGGAAGGTTCCCACGGTCAAAACCACGGTAGTGGCACTGAATTTGAGCCCCATTTCGGTCTCGACGCCAGTGACACGATCTTGGTCGACGATCAAATCCACCACGGCTTGTTGGAACAGTGACAAATTTGGCGTGTTTTCAAGGGTATGACGAATGGCTGCCTTGTACAGTGCACGGTCTGCTTGAGCACGTGTCGCGCGTACCGCTGGGCCTTTCGACGCATTGAGGGTTCGAAATTGGATCCCGCCTTTATCAATGGCTTGCGCCATCGCACCGCCTAACGCATCGATCTCTTTTACCAGGTGTCCTTTCCCGATCCCACCGATTGCTGGGTTGCACGACATCTGACCCAACGTATCAATGTTATGGGTCAATAACAGCGTTTTTTGGTTCATCCGTGCTGCGGCAAGTGCCGCTTCGGTACCAGCATGGCCACCACCAACAACGATGACGTCAAAGTGATCCTGGTAAAACATGATTAAAGCCTCAACCTGGGTAAGTGTGTGAGCATGAACTAAGCAAAAGGGGCGACATTCTAGCGCTTTTTCCGCCAACAGTGAACCAAACCTTGATCAAGATCGTCTCTGGACGTTAGCTATATATAAATAAGATCTTTATATAGATCTTTTGTTAGATCTTTTATTAGGGAAGACGATCTTTGTGGGTAACTGGAAAAAGATCATAGAGATCAAGGATCTTAAAACGATCACTTGTTGTGGGCGGCCTTGGATCCGATCCTGTATCACCTGGGATCAAAATGGCATGTTATCCACAATGGTAGGGAAGGGGTAAAACTATTAAATGGATAACTAAAGGAAGATCACTGGGTTATTCCTTAGTTATCCACAGATTAAATGGTTAAATAATGCTCACTTGATTTTGTGGATCAAGGGTTCCCACTCGGTAAACCAACGTTCCGCTTCATCCTCAGGGACCGGATGCGCTTGAATATCAATATCGATCCGTTCCCCGACTTTGACAGCGCCAAGGTCTTGTAACAAGGCATCGGCCTTCATGCCGGCCTCGCAGAAGGTGTCATAGCTTGAGTCTCCAATGCCGACCACACCGTAATGGAGATCGCGCAGCAGTGGCCGTTCGCTCATTAACAGCTCCATCAGAGGCGCGATGCTATCTGGAAAGTCGCCAGCCCCATGGGTGGACGTGACGATCAACAATGTACTGGCGCTTAGTACATCATCGAGGATCCCTTCATTGACGACGTGGGCCTGATGGCCTTTTGCTTGCAGGAGATCGGCAAGGTGATCACCGACATATTCTGCACCACCGAGCGTACTGCCGGTGATGATGGTTACATTTGCCATACTGTCCTCATTATTCACGGGTTATCGCGACTAGTATTTCGGCAGTTGGGTTCAGAGTCAATCGATGAAGGTGTAGCAAAATCAGGGGCGTTGCTGGGATGGCAAACAATTTGATTGCCCCCTGCGAATTTGGCGTCTGTCATCGCCCGAGTGGCTTGATCAATCAAGGGAATAGCGTAGATTTTTCCTTCCATTTGTTGCACCAAACCAATCGATACGGTGAGCGCACAAGCGCCGCCAGAAAAGGTAAAAGGCGTTTCCGCAATGGCCTGTCGGCACTGAGCGGCCCAATGGGGAGCAGCTAAGCAGGCTTGGCCCGCCAACATAACCAAAAATTGATCGGCATGGGTGCGGCTGATGATGGCGTCATGCGGTAGGTGGCGAGTAAGAAGTTGGGCGGTAAATTGAAGGAGCTGATCACCCGTATCGCGGCCATATCGCCAATTAAGAGATTGAAAACCATCGAGATTGATGCACAGAACGGCCAGCGGATTGTCTGAGGTCGTGCGACCGTGCTGCGCGACACATTGGTAGAAATAGCTGGCGCTCCACGTTTGGGTAAGGGCATCACGTTGAATCTGCTGACGGGCTTGGCGATTAATGGCATATAAATCAAATAAATAAAAATCCATGAGTACTACTGACAGTGCGACAAACACTAATACCACACTTAAATAGAGGGTCTGTGCGTGGAGGCTAGAGAGATAAACTAACGGCGTGGGGGCGGGAAGCACTTGCGCGGCGAACATCAACGCGATGGCGCCCAATGCGAGTCCGTAGCGAGCAAAGCGCTCTGTGGGCTCAAAGACTAAAACTACCACAGTCGGTACCACCAGCAGTAACAGCTCGTTTTGGCTGTTCGCATCCAGTACCCAGTAAGACATCACAAACTGTTGGGCAAAGAACACCCCAAAGAGCCAATAGCGCGCAATCGACCAACGACCCGCTGCCATTATCCCCCATACGCCCACATACAAGCCTGCATAGAGGAGGTTGTGCCACGCGGCGATGAGGCTTTGAAAGGCAAACCAGTAGAGCGCGGAGAAGATAAGTGTGCCGAGCACACAAATAAGCCCTAACAGATTGGTCATTCGAATCTGATGGCGCATGAGTTGGTTCTGACGGGTTAAACCGATCGATAAGATCGGATTTAAGGACGAGAGCATTTCACCTCCAGCTAGACGCTCTATTAACGTAGCAGATCATGGTGAAAACTGTGGGGATAAGTCAGGATCTTAGTCTGAGGATAACCACGATCAGCGCCGCCAGAATAAGGGATCCTCGCGATAAGGATCCCTTGAAGGAGCTGGGGATAATTATTTTCCGATACAGAACGAGGAGAAAATTTTGCCCAGCAAATCGTCAGCCGAGAACTCACCGGTAATGGTGTTGAGGTGTTGCTGGGTTAAGCGCAATTCCTCGGCAAGGATTTCGCCTGCCATATAGCCTTCTAGCTGCGCTTGGCCGATGTCGAGGTGGTGTGCGGCGTTGGCGAGTGCATCCAGATGACGACGACGTGCCATAAAACTGCCTTCGCTGCCTCCAGCATAGCCCATACAGGCTTTTAGATGCTGGCGTAAAGCATCAACGCCTTCTCCGGTTTTGGCACTCAAGCGGATTAGTGCAGGCTCACTGACTGCACACAAACCGAGTGGCTCTTCAGTGATATCGGCTTTGTTGCGGATCACCGTCATCCCCATGCCTTCGGGTAAGCGAGAGACAAATTCTGGCCAAATTTGGGCCGGGTCTGTCGCTGTGGTTGTGGTGCCATCGACCATAAACAATACCCGATCGGCGTGTTCGATTTCACTCCAGGCACGTTCAATCCCAATCCGCTCCACTTCATCCGAGGCATCCCGTAAGCCGGCGGTATCGATGATATGCAGTGGCATACCGTCAATGTGAATATGTTCACGGAGCACATCGCGGGTGGTGCCTGCGATTTCGGTGACAATCGCGCTCTCTTTACCGGAAAGGGCATTGAGCAAGCTGGATTTACCGGCATTCGGGCGTCCGGCAATGACCACCTTCATCCCATCGCGCATAATCGCCCCTTGATTGGCTTCTTTACGCAACAGGGCGAGACGCTCAATGATATGCCCAAGATCGCTGGCCACTTTACCGTCAGAGAGAAAATCAATCTCTTCATCAGGAAAGTCGATGGCCGCTTCCACATACATACGCAGATGAATCACTTTTTCGACCAGTTGGTTGACCTGCTTGGAAAAGGCCCCTTGCAGGGACTGCAACGCAGAGCGAGCCGCTTGTTCTGAGCTGGCATCGATTAAATCGGCGATTGCTTCGGCCTGGGCTAAATCCAGTTTGTCGTTTAAGAAGGCGCGCTCGGAGAATTCACCGGGTCGGGCTGCTCGTACGCCGTCAAAGGCGCTGATTCGCTGAATAAGCATGTCCATGATCACCGGGCCACCGTGACCTTGCAGCTCTAGAACATCTTCACCTGTGAATGAATTGGGGCCTTTAAAGAATAGGGCAATGCCTTGATCGATAGGTTGACCTTCCTGATCGATAAAAGGCAAATAATCCGCACGACGAGGCACTAACTCGCGTCCCGTCATTTTTGTACCAATCTCATGAGCGAGAGGGCCGGACACGCGGACAATCCCTACGCCGCCGCGGCCTGTTGCTGTGGCTTGTGCCACGATAGTGTCGGTTTGAGCCATATTGCGCACTCTTGATGTCGGTGACAGGCCTAAAGGCCGTAAACGTGAAAAAGGCGACCGCGTGGTCGCCTTTTTATTATTGCTTGACGCGGCCTAACTTACGAGCGGGAATGAAGGCCTTTTTTCTCCAGCGATTTGTAAATCAAGGTTTGCTGGATAAGCGTCACGATGTTCGATACCAACCAGTATAGAACCAGACCGGATGGGAAGAACAAGAAGAAGAAGGTAAAGACCACGGGCATAAAGGTCATGATCTTCTGCTGCATAGGATCAGTGACTGTGGTTGGACTCATCTTCTGGATCAGGAACATAGAGGCGCCCATCAGAATTGGCAGCACGTAGTAAGGGTCTTGTGCCGACAAGTCTTGAATCCAGCCAAAGAAAGGTGCATGGCGCAGTTCAACTGACTCCATCAGTGCCCAATAAAGCGCAATGAAAATAGGCATTTGCAGTACCAGCGGTAAACAGCCACCCAAGGGGTTCACTTTTTCACGCTTGTAAAGCTCCATCATTTCTTGGCTCATGCGCTGACGATCGTCACCGATACGCTCTTTCATTTCTTGCAGCTTAGGCTGCAGCATGCGCATTTTCGCCATCGAGGTGTACTGCGCTTTGGTCAGTGGGTACATGGCACCACGGACAATGAAAGTCAGCATGATAATTGCGATACCCCAGTTGCTGACGAAGGTTTGAATCGTCGAGAGCAACCAGTGTAGTGGCTTAGCGATAAACCACAGCCAGCCATAGTCGACTACCAAGTCTAGGCTTGGCGCCACCGCGGCCATTTGCTCTTGCAGTTTCGGACCAACCCACAAGGTTGCGGTGAGCGTTTTACTGGTGCCTGCTGCAATGGTATCGCTGGTTTTGGTTTGGATATAACCATACTGGGCGGTAGTACGGGTGCTCAGCACATTATTGTCCGCACGTGGGATCCACGCGGTAGCAAAGTAGTGCTGGATCATCGCTGCCCAACCTTGGTTAAACGTCACATTCAAGTTTTTGCTTTGCATGTCATCAAAGCTGTATTTTTCGTAACGTTTATCGTCGGTAGAGTACGCGCCACCACGATAGGTTGGCATGGTTAAGCTGCCACCGTCGTCCAGCAGGTTTTGTTTTAGCTGGGTGTACATGGTGACACTGGCGTTGGCATCGGTTTGGTTATCGATGGTGTGCTCTACATCCACCGCATAGCTGCCACGCTTAAGCACAAAGGTTTTGGTGTACGTGATCCCGTCTTTTTCAACCGTCATTGGTACGCGCAGGGTGTCTTGGTCGTCAGAGAGGGTAAAGGTGTTTTGCGCCACCTGATACTGGGCACGGCCTTGCGCAGTATCAATACCATTGGCACCAATTAAACCGCTTTGCGCCACAAAGGTATGATCGGGCTTGGTGTGCAGCAGCGTGAAGGCATTGTCAGAGTTGAGCTCCGCATCGTACTGAGGCAGCTCGGCGTGCACAACATCACCGCCTTGTGTATCCACTTTAAGTGTTAATACATCGGTTTTGATGGTGACGAGCTTGTCAGAGACAGGCTGTGCATCGAGAGACGTGGTATCGCCATTGTCGCTGCTAGGCACGTCACTGTGAGTGGTTTGCTGCTGCTCAACGCCCTGTCCCTGCGGCTGCGGGGATTCTGGTTTGTTCCATTCCATGTACAGCATGAAAGAAACGAACAATAGGGCAATCAACAGGATATTACGTTGGGAATCCATTGTTAATTGTCTCTGTTATGGTGGTCGCAAGGCGGCACGGGATCGTAACCGCCATCATTCAAAGGGTGGCATTTTAATAGACGTTTGCCTGCCAACCAACACCCTTTTATCACACCATGGGATTGAATCGCCATGATGGCATAGTGGGAACAGGTTGGTGTAAACCGGCATCGTGGCCCAATCAATGGGCTGATCACCAGTTGATATCCCCGAATCAGCGCGATGAGCGCTTTTTGCGCGGCGGTCGCGACAAACGTTGCCATAACTTGTCCAATTCGTCTCGCAGCGCTTGATTGCTTAGGTCGTTGGCACTTTTTTTCGCGATAACCACAAAATCTTTCGCCGGTAGTTGATGCTGACGTAAACGAAAGCTCTCGCGAACCACACGTTTAAAGCGGTTGCGATCAACGGCAAGTTTGATTTGCTTTTTCGGAACAGCTTGACCGAGACGTGGGTGGTCGAGCGAGTTAGATCGGGCGAGTATGGTTAAGTGCGGCGAACCTGCGCGATGCGGTTGCTGGAAGACGGCACTGAAATGTTCGGGAGTTAGCAGACGTAACTCCCGAGGATAAGCGAGCTTATTCACAAATCACTGCGGATTATTTAGAAAGCTGCTTGCGGCCTTTCGCACGGCGAGCGGCAATGACCTTACGGCCGTTCTTAGTCGCCATGCGCGCACGGAAACCGTGAGTGCGCTTACGCTTTAGAACTGAAGGTTGAAAAGTGCGTTTCATGGTTTCTACCTTTATTACTGATCAGTGTTAGGTTTGTTAACCCGACGTGGGAGGTTAGCAACAGGCAATACCTTAGCCAATGTCTCCGACGCCTCTCAACAAAGAGGGCGGATTGTAGCCATTGACTAACGATTAGTCAATCACTAAACCGATGCCACTCCGGGCCGGGAATTATAAGCGCTCAGTCAGAGATCGCAAGGATCCTTCGTTTACGATCGCCAGTTAAGAAGCGATCCCGACTTGATTCAAAAACTTATGCAAGCGTGGATCGGCGCAGTGATTAAACAGCCAATCCGGTGTGCCTTGGGCTATGATGTGGCCGTCGTTCATAAACACCACGCGGTCAGCGACATCGCGAGCAAACTGCATCTCGTGAGTGACCACCAGCATGGTTTGATGGCGTGTGGCGAGCTTTTTCATCAACGCCAATACTTCGCCAACCCACTCTGGGTCTAATGCAGAGGTAGGCTCATCGAAAAGCAGCAATTCGGCCTCAAGTGCCATCGCACGGCCAATGCTAACCCGTTGTTGCTGTCCACCCGATAAGGAAGCGGGGTAATGGTCTCCTTTATCACCCAAGCCTATGTCGTCGAGAATTTGTTGCGCGCGCTGACGTGCTGCCTCTTTAGACCAGCCTTTTACCGATTTCAGCCCTTCGGCGATATTGTCTCGTGCCGTGAGGTGAGCAAATAAGGCATAATTTTGAAACACAAAGCCTGTCTGGCGCCGCAACGCCAAAATCGCCTGTTTACGGGTGCTTGCATCGCCACTATCAACACGCTGATCGCCGATACTGATCACCCCTTGCTCCGCGCGTTCTAGGAAGTTAATACAACGCAATAGGGTGGATTTTCCCGTACCGCTCGGACCAATAATACACACGATTTCGCCACGCTCGATGGACAAATCGATGCCATCAAGTACCGCGACGCCTTGGTAGACTTTTTTAAGCTTTTCTATCTTAATCATCGTTGGTACGCCTTATTAAGATGGCTTTCTGCCCAAAGTTGCACTCGGGTCAAAGCGACCACGACCGCCCAGTAGATCAGTGCGACCGCCAAATAGGCTTCGAAGAATTTAAAGCTCGACGACGCTTCCATCTGCGCCTTCGCCATGATTTCTGCCACCCCGAGCGTGAAGGCGAGTGATGTAGCTTTGATCATATCGATGAAGTAATTCATCAGCGAGGGAAGTGCGATCCGTGCTGCCTGTGGTAACACAATGCGCTGCATGGCTTGGCGAGTCGTCATGCCAATGGCCAGACTGGCTTCCATTTGGCTGCGATCCACGCTGGTAATGGCGGCACGAATTGACTCGGCCATATAAGCAGAAAAGTGTAAACTGATCCCGATCACCGCGGCTGTGTAAGCATCCATTCCGACTAACGCGGGGATGACCTGAGGCAGACCGTAATACAGTAAAAATAGCTGAACCAGAAGTGGTGTTCCGCGAAAGAAACTAATAAACAGTTGCGCGAGGCCATTGAAAACCGGTAGGCGAAACACGCGGATCAGTGCAATCGTCACTGCCAAAATCAGTGCAAACACTAATCCCCACACCGCCATCTCTAACGTTATTCCCAGATACTTCAGCAGTAACGGGAACAGAGAGGCCATATAGTCAAAATCAAACGCCATGTCTGTCCTTTAGATACACAGACCCGCCAAAGCGGGCCTATTTATGTGAGTTAATCCTTACTTTTTAGTGACGTCGCCGCCAAACCACTTAACAGAAATCTGTGCCAAGGTACCATCTTCTCGCATGGCTGAGAGGGCGGTGTTCACTTCATCACGTAGGCGCTGACCGCGTTCTGAGTCGACAAATGGCCAAGCATTGGCAATGGTTTCAAACGGTTGTCCGGCCAGTTGAAGTGGCAAGCCCGATTCTTTAATCAGCTGCATGGCTGACAGGCGATCCATCACAAACGCATCGGCCCGACCGAGGGCGACATCGTGTTCAATCCCGGTCTCGTAGGTTTTAATGTCGATATCCTCGGCTGCCGAGTGTTCGCGCAACAATTGCTCGAAGTTCGAGCCAAGGTTTACTGCAACGGTTTTGCCTTTCAGATCAGCCACGGACTGAATCGTGTCATTGCCTTTACGAACTGTGATCTGTGCGCCGTCGACCACATACGGGTCGGTGAACAAATAGGTTGCCTGACGCTCGTCGGTGATGGTGATTTGGTTAGAAATGGTGTCGATGCGCCCGGTTTGTAACAGGCCAAACAGGCCAGAGAAGTTAGCGGTCACATACTCGACTTGGTAGTCATTGCGGCGGCCAATCTCATCCCAAAGGTCAACTTCAAACCCTTGCAGCTGGTCTTGCTTCACAAAGGTAAAAGGGAAATAGCGCCCAGACATCCCCACTTTCACGGTTTCTTTGGCGAACGCGGGCACTGAAATCACCATGCTCAAACTTAGCAAGGTGCTCAAGATCCATTTACTCATGACAACACTCCGTAATGATAACTTCAATAATAGGACGCGTATCATAGAAGTGAACGATCACTGGCGAGAAATACCGTCTGGTTATGAGCCATAACTTTATTCTCCGCGCGCGTCTCATTAAGGAGATGTGTGCAATCTTGTGAGTAAAAAGCGGGTACCTTGTGGCGATCCATGGTATATCTGTGGGATCTATGTGAATAACTCCGATCTTATTCACTGATTTCGGGATCTTGTGGGTGGCGATCTTCGCCTGACAGGAGTACCATTGTGACCTTTTCTTTTTCGGTATAACTGCGTGGAGTCAAACGTGTCATCATCGCTTTGGTTGCAGTGTCTTGAGCGCCTTCAGGAAGACCTACCTGCAACAGAATTCAGT
>NZ_CP114585.1:0-760770 GCF_027286365.1 Salinivibrio proteolyticus
CGGATGTACCGCCATTATCAGGTAATCACCCCGTTCATCGACCGCCAAGCGTGTTATGAGTGCCTCATAAGCGGCTGGTGATAGGGTCTCAGTGAGTAACGAGGCCTGCTCGAATCCATCCCCAAAGCCATAACGTGCGCACGCTCGATGTACAGCGAGATAATGCAACGCAAATGTGTTGCCATACTCAGGCGCATACTGTTGGCTATCTTGCTGGCCCCAGCCTAATCGCCCTTTATTGGCGAGCGCCTTAGGGTGAGCATCCAAATAGGACTGGCGATCGGTTTCTGATAACGTCACGAGTTTATCGGCTGGCAGGGTGCTAAGCATCGCGAGATGCTGTTGTTCCGCAATGAGTGTTTCTTGATATTCCTCGATAAAACCGCCAAGGTGCAATGGCGCCATCTCGAGAACAGGCTGCAAGTCCATCACTAATGCAATCAGTTCTGGACGGTGGTTGTCGCCCCGTGACACGCTGCCACTGTCTACCATCACCATTCCCCAAATGCTCATGGTGCCCGTAAATCGCCACTCTGTATCAGGCAGCGTCAACCTAAACTGACACCCTTCAAGGTGGTCAACCGTAATCGCATTTTCGAAATGAAGCTCACTGATCGCTTTTGCGAGCAGTTTCTGATTGGCTGCTTGCCAATAATTCCCCTGCATTTGTTACGTCCTTTATGCGTTATTTTTCACCGAATTAGATGAAATGTGGCAATTCGGTTATCAATGTATTGACAACAAGGACAAATATCAATAATCATAATGATATCTATTATCATTTGATAATAAATAATTAGGTAGTGACGTAGACGTACTGCAGGGACGCAGGCTCACTGAGCCCTGCAGCTTTATGTTGTATAAGGATAAATATGAAGTCTAAAAAAGTAGTTGGCCTCTCACTGACCCCACTGGCCATAGTGATTGGCGCACACCTTGCCCATGCCGCCCCTTCTGCGGCCAATACCGAAACCATCATCGTAACTGGCAGTAAAATTCAGACCACGATCGCCGATTCCGCTAGCACCAACTGGGTGATCACCAATGAAGAACTAATCCGTGAAATTCAAGGCGGTGAGTCATTAAAAGGCGCGCTCGGGAAGCTGATCCCAAGCTTTGACTTTGGCAGCACTAACGCGCGTACCAATGCCTCACAGAATTTGCGTGGCCGCAGCGCACAAATCATGATTGATGGCGTCGCACTGAATGCCGCTCGCACCATCAGCCGCCAACTGGATAGTATCGACCCCTTTAATGTCGCACGTGTTGAGGTACTATCAGGCGCGACCTCCATTTATGGCGCGGGGGCAACCGGCGGTATTATCAATATCATTACCAAACGCGGTGAAGCGGGCGATGCGCAACTTGAGGTTCACACCGGCGTCACCACTGGGTTTAACAACAGCGACGACCTGACAAAGAAAGCCGCGGTCGCAGTATCCGGCGGCAGTGATACCTTGCAAGGGCGCTTATCCGTGGCGTATGAAGGCAAAGGTGCGGCCTACGACGGCAATGGCGATCCTATTTTGCCCGATGTCACCCAAACCGATACACAATTCAATGACAGCATTGATGTGATGGGTAGCTTAGATTACAGCCCTGATGACGAACAGCACCTCTCCCTGACAGCTCAATACTATGACAGTCAGCAAGACAGTGATTACGGGATCTGGTTTGAAGATACGACCGATCTAAAAAGTGATGTTGAGCGTCGTAAAGGGCTCAAACTTGATGAGCAACCATTCACTGAACGTTTGATGCTCAACACCCAATATAGCCATACCAATGTGCTGAATCATGCCTTACTCGCACAAGCCTATTATCGAGAAGAAACCTTCGGCTATTTCCCGTTTCCGCGTAAAGGTCTATTTAGCGGCTCAGAGCAAAGCAACGATGTTTACGGCCTAAAAGTCTTACTGGAGAAAAACTGGGATAACCTCACGCTGAACTATGGGTTGGATTACAGCAAGGAAGAGTTCCGCGCCAAGCAATACGTCTATGATTCAACAACCAGTGCAACAAGTCATGGTTTAGAGTTTGAGAAAAAGGGCACGATCGGTCGTTATCCTGACTTTGATACCCAAAATGCCGGTGTGTTTGCTCAAGCAGACTGGGCCGTTAACGATAAGTTAAATGCCTTTGCCGGATTGCGCTACCAGTACACCAAGTACAAAGGCAGTGATTTTATCGGCTTCACCCAGCAAGCCTATATTCTACTCGGCTTATTGCCAGATGCGGATGCCATCCCAGGCGGCACCACAGACAAGGATATTTGGCTTGCGAATGCGGGACTCAAGTACGACCTAACCGACAACCAACAAGTTTGGGCTAACTTTAGTCAAGGCTTTAACATGCCCGACCCAGGTAAATTCTACGGCAAAGGCAAATATTCAGGCGGTACCCTCACCAATAGCGTGAGTGTTCAAAACACGGAATTGGACGGCGTAAAAACCAACTCCTTTGAGCTAGGCTGGCGCACTCAGCAACAAGACTACAATGCGCAAGTCGCCGCGTACTACTCGATTTCAGACAAGTCGTACAAGTACAACAACGATCTCGATGTCACCTTAGATAGTGACAAACAGCGTATCTATGGCCTCGAAGGGCAAATCAAATACTACCTCACTGACACTTGGTATAGCCGCGCGCAAGGTCACCTCGTGCAAAGCGAAATTAAAGATAATGGCCATTGGGATGAGCTGAGTATCTACAATGCGAGCCCATCCACTGCGATGGCGGCAGTAGGCTACGATAACTTCGATTGGGGCACCGAGCTAAACCTCCAACACGTTGGCGATCTATCTGATGAAGATGGCGACCGCCTTGAGGGCTATGAGCTTGTCGGCCTTAATGGTTACTACACGTTGCCGGTCGGCCAAATTAATTTCGGCATCCAAAACCTGTTTGATAAAGACTATCAAACGATTTGGAGCCAAAAAGCGCAGAAAGTCTATAGCGGCCTCGCTAGCGCCGACATGTTTGACTACGCCGGCGTAGGGCGCACCTTTAGTTTAAGCTACAGCGCCATGTTTTAACTATGTTCCTTTTCGCGCCCAGTCCTCGCTGGGCGCCTTTTCTCCTAATTTGTTTCACCCATAGTTGCACCACAACATTGCCTTAGTAAGCCCGTGTCTGTAAGGAGTTGTCATGACACATCCCCTGAGTTTAAATGCGTTTTTCAATGCGTTGTTTGTCGAGCACCCACACACGTGTGTGATAAAAGGTCAGCCTGACCACGTCAGTTTCCCGTGTGAACAGGGCGAATTATTATTACCGCTCACCTACACCTCAGCAGCCGGCCGTCATCGTTATCAAGGTGACATACTGTGGCGCGGTAGCGACGGTGAAACTGTCCCTACTACCTTTGCCGATGCGGTTTACCGTATCGCGCAATCAGTGCCTGAGGTTAGTGGCGAGCGTCTCGACCGCTTTGCATCACGTGTTAGCCAGTCTGACGCCTATGTACAGCGAGCAGAAGCACATTGGCAACACAGGTTCGCTGACCGCTGGCCACAGCGTTTTATCGAATCGGAGCAGTCTCTGACCGGCGGTCATAGCATGCACCCTGCCCCCAAGAGCAATGAACCACTGACGCCCGAACAGCAAGAGGCGTATCTACCCGAATTTGCGCAGTCATTTGCGATTGAATGGTTTGCGGTTGCGCCGGGGCAATGGACAGGTGAAGGGGTTAACCACGATGTACTCGACACCTTGCAATCCTTGTTTGTCGATAGCGTGGGCTTAACCCATGCGGCCAATTTGCCGCAAGGCTGGCTTCCCTTGCCCATGCATCCTTTACAAGCGCAAGCATGGCGTGACAGTGATGACGCTCGAGCACTCAAAAACAGTGTGATTGATTTAGCCTTGACCAGTAGCGGCTGGCTGGCGACCTCATCGTCACGCGCCATTTATCATCCCGACCATCCGTGGATGTTAAAAGTCTCTCTGCCTGTCAAGCTCACTAACTCGGTGCGGCTATTAACCGCCACCGAAGCCAAGCGTGGTACCTTACTGAGTAAAATGCTAGATGCGGCTCCCGGACAAACACTGCAGCAGCGAGCCGCCACGACGACCTTTATCGAAGAGCCGGTCTGGTGCACTATTTTGTCCGCGCAAGGTGAGCCTTTATCACTGCCTCTGGTGAGCTTGCGCGACAATATTTTCGCCCGCCAAGCCGATCAAGATGTCCACCTGCTCGCCAGCATCAATCAATCGCATGAGCAAAGCAGTCAAATTGGGGCCCTGATCGCGCAAGCCGCACAGCATCATCAATGGTTACAACACGACGCTGCACACTATTGGTTAGCCGCCTTCTTAGACCATATTCTGTATCCCCTGTGTTTGGCACGCAGCGATTATGGCATCTTGTTACTGGCCCACCAGCAAAATATCTTGCTGCGTACCGCGCACGGTTTGCCTAGCGCTATGATGTACAGAGACTGCCAAGGTATTTGGGTCACCGACCCTGCCCCTGCGCTGTTCCCCGATGCATTCAGTGAAGGGTTACCAAGCTGTTACGTCCCAACCGACAAGGTTGATCCGTATCTGAGCTACTACCTAATTGGTAATACGCTAATCAATACGCTTTCCGCGATCAGCGAAGCCACCGGTGTCACCGAACAGCGTTTGTGGCAGGTCTGCCGTCAAGCTTTCGCAACGTGGCGAGCGAGCCACCCTGTGGATAGCCGCCTGTATGACTATCTTCTCGACTCGCCGACCCTACACTGGAAACGGAACTTCCACACTTTCCTCGCCGATCACAATGAAGCGACACTGGCCGATCCCAGTCAAATTTACACGGATATCGATAACCCATTTTATGGTGATAACGCACTGGGCTCATGGGTATTTAAACCGGTCAATCTTGATCGTACCGTGGGACTTCGCAGCCACTCGCTCGACACGTCTTATCACCTCATCGACGTGATGGAGCATGGTCAAGCCAAAGCGACCTTCGTGCTGCACCAACCGGACAATGAGACCGCGACGCTAACCACGCGCTATTGCAATGATGAATCACTCTGGTGGTCGGCCGTTGAGCACGCATTTTATCAGCATCAGTGCCAAGCACTGCATGCCAGTGATTACCCTCACGATCTGCAATCCGTCGTCGCCCCCGGCACACCGCTGACACTGTCGCAGTTTAAACAGCACTGTCCGATTTGGCACCAAGCTCAGGCCCCCTCCAATGAGGGATACCAAACAGCAGACAACGGCTTAACCCACCCAACGCGACCTGAAAAACCACAAGGTGTGTTCTATCGTCGCTACTTTTATCATCTCAAACGCACCCTGACGCTACGTCCAGTGGAAATAGACCGCGATATCGCATGCTTTCACGCCTGGCATAACCATCCGGATATCGCCCCGATTTGGGAATTAGAGGGCTCGCTCGACTTTCATCGCCAATATCTGCAAAAGGCGCACCATGACGCACACCTTATCCCCGTGATTGGCGAGTTTGATGGCCAGCCTTTCGGCTACTTTGAAATTTATTGGGTCGCCGAAGACCGGCTTGGACCTTATTACGATGTCGCTGCTTTCGATCGTGGTATCCATATGCTGGTCGGTAATCCTCACTTTTTGGGACGTCAGTTTTTTAGTACTTGGGCGCAATCGATCATCCACTACTGCTTTTTGGCCGAACCTCGCACCTTAAATGTGATGGGAGAGCCGAATGCGGCAAATTGGCGTGTGGTACGCATTAGCCGTGGCGTAGGCATGAAAAAACAAAAAGAATTCGATTTCCCGCATAAGCGCGCCGCACTATTGCAATGTGAGCGTAACGACTTTTTCGCGCAGTATGCGCAATAAGGATGTAGTGATGACAAGGCATTATTCTGTTTTAGGTGTCGGGCTTGGCCCCTTTAATCTCAGTGCGGCGGCACTGCTGGCTCCCCACACTCAAACGATTTCAAGTTTGTTTGTTGAGCAAAAGCCACGCTTTGCATGGCATCCCGGTTTATTGCTCGATGATGCAAAAATGCAAACCTCGTACCTGAAAGACATGGTAACGGCGGTTGATCCAACAAGCCCTTATACCTTTATTAATTATCTGGTTAAAACCAAGAAATTCTATCCTTTTACGGCGCGGGGCGAACAGACGGTCTCGCGGTTAGAGTTTTCAGATTATATGGCTTGGGTGGCTCACCAGCTTCCCAATACCCAATTCGACACACCCGTCGTTAACATTACGCCACACGGCTCAGGCTTCGCCGTGAATACACCACACGGACAATTGACCTGTGATCATTTGATCCTTGGTACCGGAACCCAGCCGTTTATGCCTGAATGTGCTGAACCATTTGTGGGTGAGCAGGTCTTTCACGCCAGCGAACTGGCACTTCGACAACCGGATCTAAGGGGTAAAAACGTCGTCATTGTTGGTGGTGGCCAAACCGGTGCCGATGTCTTCCAGCACCTCTTTGATGGTGAATTTGGCAAAGTCGCGCATATTGATTGGATATCTCGTCGCCCTAACTTACAAGGGCTGGATGAGAACCCGTTCACTGATCAGTATTTTATGCCTGATTATGCAGAACAGTTTCACGGCCTTGATCCCAAGGTCAAACACACTCAGCTTGCACAGCAAAAGCTGGCCAGTGATGGGATCACCGAGAATTGCTTACAAGGGCTATACCAGCGTCTCTATCATGATAAATATGTACGCCGGTCACCGTCATGGTGGCGACTGCTTCCAGGACAAACACTCACGGGTATGCAATCGCATCCATCCGGTTACCAGTTAACCACAACGGCAACGTTGACCGGTGACTCAGCGACAGTCGATGCAGACGTGGTTATCTTGTGTACCGGCTTTTCTCGTGCCCTGCCTCAGTGTCTCGATACCCTGCGCGATTGTCTCGAACTCGATGACAAAGATCGGCCAAATGTGAATGCGCACTACCGAGTAAAGATGCGTGAAGGCTACGCACAGGCGTTATATATGATGAATGTCGGCACGCATTGTCACGGCATTATTGAGCCGCAACTAAGCCTTGCGGCATGGCGAGCCGCCACCATTATCAATGCGATTAGCGGTACACCGCTGTACGATATCGCCCATCACCACGGCCTACTTGATTGGACACTGGCGGCGTCCACCTCTTCCACAGCTAAAATGCAAAAAGTAGCAGGTTGGTAATGGCCCACGCACAAACACAAGCGGCGAAACAAACCGCAAGGTGGCAACCGATCACTTTGACCTTGATTGCGGCTTTGATGGGCATCGGTCAGAACGGACTCTTGGTCTCGCTCCCCCTACTGGTGGCGCAAGGTGGCTTTTCACTGTCGACATGGGCAGTGATTATTGCTGTAGGAAGCGTGTTATTTCTCCCTGCCGCGCCATTTTGGGGACGGATCAGCGACCAACATGGTCCTAAGTTTGTGGTCCTGCAAGCACTAGCCGGCATGGCGATTAGCTTCGCGTTATTGCTCGCAGCGACACTGGGCGCACAGAGCAGCGCTACTCAGTGGCCTTGGTTGGCGCTTGCGGTACTGGCTCGGGTGATCTACGGCTTAACGGTCGCAGGGATGGTGCCTGCTAATCAGCATTGGGCCGTGTTACTCGCCGGGGAAGCACGCCGTATGCAAGCGATTACCTCCATTAGTATTGGCTTAAGCCTCGGCCGATTAGCTGGCCCGTTGATTGCCTCGGCAGTGCTAGTGATCAGCCCCTACGCGTCACTGGCGTTAATGCTATTACTGCCACTATTAGGCGCAATCGCTATCAGCATGATGCCTCACTGCGCAGGTAAAAAGGACGAACCCCATTCATCCGCCCGTCTATGGCTCGCGCCAAAAGCCATTTGGCCCTACATGGGTTACGGCCTTGCCGTGTGTGCAGCGATTGCCCTGTTGCAATACAATCTCACCCCCATGCTCAATCATCTCACCGAATGGTCCGCCGATAAAGTTAGCCAAGCCATCGGCTATTTGCTGACGTTAAGCGGTATCGCCACCTTAGCCGTACAAGTGCTAATGGTAAAAAGACAGCGTCTGAGCACCGAGCGTATGCTAAGCCTTGGCGCAATCAGTATGGTGATAGGTTATGCCTTGCTATTAGTGCCACATGTTGCTGCGTTATTGATGGCAATGCTGGTCATATCAGCCGCTTGTGCACTTCTTATCCCCGCCTATACCAGCCAAGCGATGCAACGGCTCGACCATGAACCGGGGAAAGTCAGTGGTTATATCGCGATGGCCCATACGCTGGGTTATGGGTTCGCGTCCCTGCTAGCAACGCTCACGCTCAGTTATCCGCCACTGCCTACGGTCACCTGCATACTGCTTTCTTGCGCCGTCGTCATTGGAGTACTGACGATCAAACCTGCGGCTTCGCCTCGTTAACTCACTCATAGATTAGAGGCACTGCCTCTGCACACACCTCCTGCCACTTTTCTAACCCTAGGACGCGAACATCGGCTTATCACCGAGAGCGAACAATGCTCTAAGATTAGAAAGAAGACCATGGTTCTCAAGTTACAACCTGATTTCATTGAGTTAATCACACGGAATGGCGTGGCAAGGATAGATAAAGCTAACTACACTGTCTAATAGACCGTCAGCTACTGAGTGAGAGATGCGCAAATGAAAGGAATCTTGTTGTCAGTGATGCTGGGCATTGCCTTTACCAGCTATGCACACGCGAAAGACATTACCTTTGGTATCGTGCCACAACAATCTGCGATTACATTGGCCAATAACTGGGGCCCGATTTTAGAATACGTCTCTCAACAATCGGGGTACCACCTTGTCTTTCGTACTGCCAAAGATATTCCTGAATTCGAAGGACGTGTGCTCACCGGTGAATACGATGTCGCTTACATGAATCCTTATCACTACACAGTTTTCCACCAAAAGCCTGGCTACCAAGCCTTTGCGAAACAAAAAAATAAACGGATTCACGGTATTCTAGTCGTCAAAAAAGAAGCGTCCATTTCCTCCCTTGAGGAGCTTGACGGCAAGCGGTTAGCCTTTCCTTCCCCCGCCGCGTTTGCCGCCAGTGTGGTGCCACGTGCCGCGCTGAAGAATAAAGGCATCAGCATTACGCCACAATATGTCTCGTCCCATGACTCGGTGTATTTGAATGTTGCACGAGATTTCTTTATTGCCGGCGGCGGCATTGAGCGCACCTTTAACAATACCAATGCCGAAGTGAGCGAGCAGCTACGCGTGTTATGGAAAACGCCCGGCTATACGCCTCATGCGTTCGCATTTCATCCCGACCTTGACCCTGAAGTAGCCGACGCGATTAAAGCAGCCTTTCTCTCCCTTAATGACAGTGAAAAAGGCCGAGCGCTGCTGGGTAATATCAGCTTCAAAGGGATAGAATCCGCGCAAGATGAGGATTGGGACGATGTGAGAGCGTTAAACATTACGCTGTTGCAACACTTGCTGAGTGAATAACCCATGTCCTTGCGATTAAAGACCATCTTAGGTGTCGCCCTGATTGAGGCGATCCTGTTGGCGATTCTGCTGACATTAACTCTCAATTATTTGGAAACCACCAACTATCAAGGGCTCAACCAACGTGCCAGTTCAACAACCCAGTTATTCGCCTCCACAGTAAAAAATGCGGTGTTATCGTTTGATCTCGCCACCGTCGACTCCTTTACCCAAGAGCTACTCCATAACAGCGATATTATGTATGTCGCGGTTTTAGGCGATAACGGGAGAGTCTTATCATCGGCCGGTAACCTTCCTGAATCTTTCAATACAGCCATTCTTGAGATGAATGCTCAGTCCGTCACGGATGGACTGTATGATGTACGCGCGCCCATTTCTGAATCTGACATTGAGTTTGGATCGGTCTGGATTGGCTTTGATCTGACCGGCTTGCTTAGCCAGATTAAAGACGCAAAAAATTGGAGCATGCTGATTGTACTGGGCGAGATGCTATTAGTAGCGTTGTTTTCTTACCTATTGGGAAGCTATCTGACCCAGCGCTTATCAGAACTTAAAAATGCTGCCGATACCATCGCCAGTGGCGAGCGAGACGTACACATTTCAACCCACGGGAAGGATGAACTGGCAAGTGTGGCCGCTGCGTTTAGCAATATGATTCAAGCATTACGTGACTCCGAAAATAAAACTGCGACCTACCAAAAACGACTAGAAGAGGCCAACCAGACACTAGAAAGTAAGGTGGCGCGGCGCACGGCCGATTTAGTGCGGTCCAATGATCAACTCCGTGAGATAAACCATCAACTCAAGCAAACGCAGGAAAAGCTGGTCGAAAGCGAGAAAATGGCATCGATTGGGACCATGGCGGCAGGGGTTGCCCATGAAATCAATAACCCCATCGGCGCAGTGAAAAGTAACCTGAAAATGTGCCAAGAATACCTCAACACCTACCAAAAATGGGCGGACATTGCCGAGCAGGTTATTCACCAGTCAGAGCCGCTTGAAACCCTCACGCACTGGAAGAAACGTCACTATGCCGATGAACTTTATGATGATTTTAGTGATAGCTTTGCCGATGCCAACGACTGTGTGCAACGCGTGATCAATATTGTTTCCGCCTTACAGCAGTACTCCAGCTACAGCCAACAAACACGACAACACTTTCAAAGCATTGAGATCTTTACGGTGATTGATGAGGCGCTGAATACTCTCTTACCACCGACGAGTCTCAAGATATCGATTGCCGCTAACGTATATCAACTGCCCCCAGTTATGGGACGCTATGAGGAGCTGGTGATGTTGTTTAAAGAAGTGCTCAAAAATGCGTTGCAAGCCTGTGAGCGGGGCAATCCAGACGTTGTACACAGTATTGATGTGGAGGGGGAAAACAATGGTGACTCGTGCACCATCACCGTGAAAGACTCTGGGCCAGGATTACCGCGTGAACAGGGTCATCGTGTCTACGACCCCTTCTTTACTACCCTACCGGTTGGACAAGGTATGGGCCTCGGATTGACGTATGTTTATGATATTGCTCGTCATCACCAAGGAGAAATACAACTCACCTCATCAACCCACGGCACTACAGTCGCTGTCACCCTCCTATATCAGAGGGATCACGCCGTTGCTAATCACGCCTCATAACGCCCGTCCGGTTTAGGCAGGTGTTTTAAAATTCGCTAAAAATTCGAAAATATTATCTAGACTCAACGGTACACCAATGCCATAGCCTTGCACACGCGTACACCCTTTTTCTCTCAAAAAGTCGATTTGGTTCTGATTCTCGACCCACTCAGCCACCACCTCGACATTCATCAGTCGCGCACTCTGACCCATTGAAGTCAAGATCACCTCATCCATTTCACTCTGACCAATATTACGAACAAAGCGGCCATCTATTTTTATCACATCAAAGGGGAGGTCGCACATGGACTCAAACCCCGCAAAACCAGTCCCAAAGTCATCTAACGCACAGGAGATCCCAAGGGATTTCAAACGTTCCATTTGCTGGCGCGTTAATGAAAAGTCATCAATCCGGTCAGTTTCTACCAACTCGACTTCAAGGTGTGCAATCTCATCGGGGTAGTGCGGCGAAAGGTGCTGGATAACATCAACCACAAACCCAGTCTCTAATTGTTTTGCAGTGACATTAACACTCACCGTTTTCGCGTAACCCGCCTGACGTAGTCGCCCAATCGCTTCCAGTGCTTGCTCAAACATCGAGGTGGTTAGTACATTTTCAAGTCGATATTGACTTAATAACGGCAAAAACTCCGCAGGGCTTTGGTAGTGTCCCGATGCGAGTCGACGCCTCACTAGCGCTTCAAAACCATCAATTTCATTGGTTACAATATTTAACTGTGGTTGAAAGAACGCCTCGAAGTGCTTGGCCTCAATATCATGAATCAAGGCGCGTAACGATGCGTCGTCTTGATGATCCTCAGGGCAAGGTAGCCAATAGAGCGCATCGTAAAGCGCTACTTTGTCGGCTTTACGCGCCTGAATGGCTTCGAATGACAGTTCCTGCCAAGAGCTGAGCGCACTGAGCATTAATTGCATTGAAAGGTCTTTTTCCTCTTTTGCAGTATGCAAATGTTCAATCAGTTCGCTTAATAACCGATGGCCTTCTGATGAATACTCAAACAGTGCAATAAATTTGTCGGCGATCCGAGACCATTCGAATACCTCCAACTCATGCAAGTGTTCACTCACCCTTTGCAGACGTTGATTCCCCACCATCACCGACTCGGTTTCATTAAGATTGCTCGTGCCTTGGTTATCAATGATCGCCATAAGCCACGGCGTTTTAACATCCACCGCCATACTTTGAATTCTCTGATTGAGCGCCTCTTTTGAAAAACAAGCGGTCAGTGTGTCGTGGGGCAAAGACGCATATTTATGGGTCAAAATGCTTTTCACCGTGTCACACAACACATCACGATCCCACGGTTTGCTCACATACTGGCTCAACGCACCAGCATTGATCGCTCGAGACACACCCGGTAGATCGGCTTGTCCGGACAACATAATGGTCGCAATATCGGGATAACGCTGGTGGATGTTAATCAGTAACTCTGCGCCATCCATATTCGGCATACGGTAATCGGAAATCACAAGGCCAATGTGATGTTTGGATAAAATATCGAGCGCCTGCTCGCCCGACTCTGCGGTATGAATATAGGCTACAAAACGACGTAACTCTCGCTTTAATGCACGCAAAATATGTGGCTCATCATCAACCAATAGAATTTCCGTGTACGCCATCATGCGCTATGACCTCCTCTTATCGCTTGTTCATCAGACGAGGCAATCTCGTCGGCGCTGTTATCTGAACAAGGCAACACAATAGTAAACGTGGTCCCCTTTCCCAGTTCACTTTTAACCGTAATCTGGCCACCATGAGCAGCGATAATATCGCGTGAGACAGACAACCCAAGCCCCGTTCCCTGCCCCACAGGCTTGGTGGTATAAAATGGCTCGAAAATCGTCACCAGCGCCTCATCAGGGATCCCCTGACCATTGTCTTTAATTTTGATGATCAGATGCGCGTCATCAAGAGGCGCAACAAGGATGTTAATTTTCCCCTCGCCCTCGATCGCTTGAGTGGCATTAATCAACAAGTTGAGAAAAACCTGATTGAGTTGCATGGGCTGGCAAATAATGTCAGGCGTCTGTGGCGAGTATTTTCTCTCGATCTCAATAGCATACTTAATTTCGTTGTGCATAATCTTCAGTGTCGAATCGATACCGCGACGAACATCGGTTGACACCCATTCGCCATTATCAGCGCGGGAAAACTCTTTGAGATCTTTGACAATCGTCATCACTCTCGAGATACCCTCTAACGACTCTTCAATGAGATCGCTGGCATCTTCGAGTAAATAATCTAACTGAATCTTATCTTTTAGCGCCTGCCTATCAGCGCTCAACACCTTGTTCGCCGTAGCATCAATCTTTTCATCCAACTGATGGACATAAGCGGAATATTTCTCTAAGTAGTCATACAAGGTGCGGATGTTAGACGAGATAAAAGCAATAGGGTTATTGATTTCATGGGCAATTCCCGCCGATATTTGCCCAATCGACGCCATTTTCTCAGATTGAAGCAGTTGGCTTTGCAGCTGCTTGAGCTCTGAAACCACTTCTTGATAGGCGTCCGAGCTTCGTTTGAGTCGCTGACTATCCGACATGGTGGTGACTGAGTCTTGCTTCGGGGCCACCAACGTTGTGGGTCGGTAAAAACAAATCGCAACCTGTGTTACCACACCACACGCTGACGGGATGGGAAGAAACTCAATGTCTTGCCACTTATGTGCGGCGTCGCTCCCCACTTCCCAAGATGGGTCAACGATGACAGAGCCGGAGGACAGTAATGGGGTTTGCGTCGAGAAGACCGAATCGATATTTTGCTGTAAAAATTGACGATGGGCTGGAAAGCATGCCAATAGTGAGCGTCCAACCACTTTGCTTTGGTTTACTGCTAGGCGGTTTAAAAAACACCCATTTGTACGCGTAATCGTGTACGCATGATCGACGATGCATATCGCTATTGACATTTGGTTGAGCAATGCTGGTGACATGTCGCTATTCTTCACGTTTTCCCTCCCTACTCACCGGACAGGAATAACAGACAACGACGTCATATATTACCCGCCAACACACTCAGATCGTCTCCTGATACGATTGAGTAAAAAACGCGCCAATATTCGCCGACCAAGACTGTAAAAGTTTCGCTTTCTCGATATCGTTCGCCCGAATCCACTGACGGCAGTAATGTAGGAGTGCACCATCACTGGCCTGCTCACTGTCAGATAGCAAAGACGCCTCACCGCTAGCTAAAACAATTTCTGCCAATTCATAATCATAGCCCCACAAAATAATGATATAGCTGGAGACCACGAGCGCGGTATCAAAGCGAGATGGCAAATCACAGATGGGGTTTTTGCCACTGTCACGACAACCGAGCTCTCGTGCCATTAGCTCGCCCAGCGACGACAAGACAGAAGCAAGGTATAAGCGCTCAGCATGTGCTTTGTCATGGCCTAAAAAAGCACCCAGTGATTTGCTTAAATTAGCCAGTTCGATATGTTCATCGACCACCGCATAGTGCTCTTTGGTCGACAAGTGCTGAAACGCATTGTGCCCAACCATAGTGGCCGCAATGGATTCCACTGATTGAATACCCAATCGATTGATCGCCGTTTCTATGGACCAAGTTCGGTTGCGAAAGCCCAGATAGGCCGAGTTAGCCAGCTGCAAAAGTCGAGCAACCAGCGGCGGCTCTTCACTCACCACCCGCGCAATTTGTTCCATGTCAGAGTTTGGATTGTTAATCGTGGCACGCAGTCGGCGGACACAATCAGGCAGAACGGGAAAATCTTCGATACCGATGAGACGATTGCGTGTTTCACTATCAATCGGCAATTTGTAGAGGCGCTCAACACTATTAAGCACATTGGCAAAGTCATCTTCAGAGAAGGGCTTGGGCAAAACAAAGTGCACGCTGGGGGTTGCCAGTTCGGTGATCTTTTGCCGTGTATCTCCGGTGATCAGTGCTCGCACCGTCCCCGGATAGTGCTGACGAACCTGTTCTAGAAGTGCATCGCCCTTCAGTTCTGGCATCAGTAAGTCACTGATAACTAAAGATGGCGATTGATTATTTAATACGCCTTTCTCCCACTGGGTGGGATTCTTGACCAGACTAATTGTCCAGTCAGGTTTCAAACGACGAATAACCCGACCAATTGCCTTTAATGTGAGTTCGTCATCATCAACATAAATGATGTGGAAACGCGGCTTATCCATTATTCCCTCGCATTTATCCTCAAACTGCTTATCGTGACAGTCAGGCGGCAAATGGGAGCGTCACCAACGCCGCAGTTCTGCTCCTCGGAGAGCTATCCAAGGCCGGGAGCGCTATCGATTCCTTCCTTAAGCGTAGCGCATAATGCCAAATTTTCTTGGTACACAAAGAGAAATCAATCGTCTATTAATGGAAGGGAGGATAAGGAGCAAGGTGATGGGGCTCAATATGATTGAGCCCCATATGACGGTGAACTACCGAGAGTCTATTTACTCAAATTCAAACTGTACCATCACCGGATAATGGTCGGAGAGCTCATTATAATAACCATCATGGTAGGTTTGTCCGGCTTCTTCTGGCCACTCACCTTCAAGGTAATCCCAGTACCATTGATCCTTTGCGGTTAATTGCACTACCTTCATCTCAGGTTGGTTAGCTGGCACAGCATGATCACGGCTCCACAAGATATAATCTAACGTGGTGTCATAGTTAAGATCATAGTCAAAGTGATAAGCGTTCGCTTTTGTGAACCAATTATGTTTAGCAGAAAAAGACGTTACTTCCGGCTCTGTGAAGCGCAGGGCACCACTTAAGGTCGCTTTCATGTCTTTAATTTCATCTTGGCGACTCCACTCCACATTCATGTCACCACCAATGATCACAGGCTCGTCAGCGGAAATCGCTGCTTGGTCGATAAAGTGTTTGATTTCCCCTAGCTGACCCAGACGCACTTGATGTTCTTCGTCGGACATCCCATCATGCGTGGCTTGTAAATGGGTGCCGATCAGGTGAAAGATCTCCCCATTTTTATCAATCTTGGCATACGCAAAACCTTTGTTAGCTTGATAGTCCCAGCTGCCCTTTAAACTGTGATGATAAATATGGGCCTTTTGGGTCAAAATGGGGTATTTAGACAAGATTGTCACGCCACCACGCACGACAAATACTGAGTTGGAACAATCCCCGGTGAGAGCGTCCCAGCCTTCGCCACTGCAGTCTTGCCCAACGTTGGGCGTTTGATAAGGGTATACACTTGCAAGCTGATTCATCGCTTGCTCGGCCTCAGCATTGAAGGCTTCACTGATCAGAATCACATCTGGTTGAGTGTCCATCGCTGCAATGGCTTTCGGCAACCGAGCCGCACGCTCTGCTTGATCCCAATCTTGAAGGTTACTCAGCTGCATAATGTTGTACGCCATGACGTTTAGCTGGCCCGCTTGAGCGCTAAGGCTTAGCAGCAACGCCGCTGCCGCTGAGAGCATTTTTTTTATTTTCATGTTTCCTCTTTTCGTTTTGCTTTCTAATTATTACGGAACAAGATTCCGACAAAACGTTAGAAGCCTAACGAATAGAGGTTCGACCACTCTAAAAATCCGTGTGTTTTTTTGATAGTTTTGTAACTAAGATCACAATTGCGACTCACTTCTCAGTTTTTTTTAGGGTTATGACTTAGTAAGAAGTTGAGTCTCGCTGGTAAAGGTGTGTTTTTTAAGCATTGTTGCGAGATCGTCTTTACGAACCGGCTTAGCAATATAGTCATCCATGCCCGCTTCTAGGCACGCATCTTTATCCTCTGCAGTCGCATTGGCTGTCAGGGCCACAATAGGGGTTCGATTAAAGCGTGTTTCCTGCTCACGGATACGTCTCGAGGCTTGGTAACCATCCATAACGGGCATTTGACAATCCATAAAGATCAAATCAAACGGCTGCTTTTGCCAATAATCTAAAGCCTGTTGACCATTCTCAGCCACGGTGACACGTACCCCCAATTTGGAGAGCATGGCCTCCGTCACCCGCTGATTCACTTTGGTATCTTCAACCACCAAAACGTGCAACCCGGCTAACGACGAACTTTGTCCTGTGGACCGTACGACGCCCAATGTTGGTTGACGCTGCTGCAGAATACGTACAAGGTGGCTCTTCAAATCATTGAACTGATAAGGACGCCCTAGGTAGCCTTCAATACCAGCACGTTCAATGCGAGGTTTGTCGAGGCCATCGGGCGCAGCGGTTAACATCATGATGGCTGGACTTTCCTTGCCAAACTGCGCCCTGATCTTGGTCGCCAGTGAAAAACCATCCGTTTTGGGCATCAACTTATCTAAAATCACCACTTTGAATGGATACTGACTACTGATGCGCTCTTCAATCAGCGACATCGCATCGTCTGGATGCATACAGCAAGTGACTTGACAACCCAAGTTACTGAGCTGTGCCGTGGTTATGCGCATATTTAAACGGCTATCGTCTACCAGCAGCATAGGCGCTCCGGCAAATAAATAGGCCTCTACCGGCGTGGCGAGGGGGACGTTGCTTTTGCTAAATCGAACGGTGAAAAAGAAACGGCTGCCTTTGCCCGGCTCACTCTCCAGTCGCACTGTCCCACCCATCAGATGCACAATTTGCTGAGATATCGCGAGACCGAGTCCCGTTCCTTGGCTCTGTGCCGTTGGGTCATCGCCTTGCTCAAATTTATTAAAGATGCGACTTTGCTGCTCAAACGGCACGCCTGGCCCGGTATCTTTGACTTCAAAGCGTAAGACACAGCTATCGTCGCTTTCACTGACACTCGAGACCCCCACTGCGACTTCACCGCTCTCGGTGAATTTCACCGCATTACCCACAAGGTTAATCATCACTTGTCGAAGCCGAGGTGCGTCGCCGATCAGCAAAGGAGATATGTCTTTGTCGATGTCACAGTGAAATTGCAGGTTTTTTTCTTTAGCCCGTAACGTGAACAAGTTTTCGATATCTTTTCCCAACTCAAAAACATTGAGCTCTAAAGGTTCCAGCTCTAATTTTCCAGCTTCAATTTTAGAAAAATCGAGGATGTCATTAATGATATCAAGCAATGAGATTGACGAAGTCTCAAGCATTTCGACAAATTCTTGTTGCTCGTCATTGAGATCCGTGCCTTTTAGCAGTGAGGCCATACCAATAATGCCGTTCATGGGTGTGCGGATCTCATGGCTCATATTGGCCAGAAATTCACTTTTTTTCTGACTCGCCTGCTCCGCATACCGGCGGTCGTCATCCATGCAGCTCAAGCGCTCTCGGCAACGCGCAATCATGGTGTTGTAACGCGTTTCTAAATCACTCCACGCGTGTCGATTCTTGGGCGTGGAGAGAAAAACCGGTTTATTGTCAGCGTCCCAGACATTGATTTGGTGGCGCATTTTCGCTAGTGGGGTGGTAAGTTCTCGGCTAATGATCCAAAGCGATATGGCAATACCGGATGCGCATAGGCACAGCCATGCTGCCACTGTCCACATTAGATGTTCACTCATACTCGCTTTTGTTGCCGTGTAGTTCGAGGCAATGTTCAAATTCCCCAGCATGTACTCGTTGCCCGCATCGCGATAAACCAAGGGCCATGAATACTCGAGAGCTTGATCAGAAGGGGCAACGCCACGCTCTACTCGGGTCCCGTTGCTATCAAAAACGCGCAAATAATCGATGTGAGGTTGCGCAATCAAGCGCTCGACTTGCCACTCAAAGGCAGTGCTCTCTTCCCACCAAAGATGAGAGGCCATCACACTCAAGTCTTTTTCCGCAGTCATCAACAACGCACGCTCGACATCTCCTTTATGCTCTTGATAATCAACATACAATAGCAGCGCGGCAACCATCGCGGTTAACAACGCCCAACACAGGGTTAGTTTGGTGATCAGCGCAACCGATAAAGAGCTACGAGCAACGGCGGTATCTGCCTTCATAGTCACCTAGTCCGTTTAAATCTCCATTAAAATTAAGCATAGAGGCATTTTCCGCTTTCAGCGAAAATTGTCATGATAAGTAGACAAAAAAGGCGCCCTTAAAGAGCGCCTACAGTAGAAAGTTTAAATTTACCTGTCTGGTTAATCCAACACGCCGCGACGCATTTGATCCAACTCGATAGATTCGAACAAGGCTTTGAAGTTACCCTCACCAAAACCTTGGTTACCCTTGCGCTGAATAATTTCAAAAAACACCGGGCCGATAACCGTGTTGGTGAAAATCTGCAGCAAGATACCGCTATCAACATCACCATCAATCAGTACTCGGGTATCACGAAGCTCGTCGATGCTTTCTTCATGCCCTTTCACGCGTTCATTGATCTTTTCATAGTAGGTATCTGGAGTGTCCATAAATGCCATACCACGTTGACGCAACGTACGGACTGTCTCGTAAATATTGTCTGTCGTCAGTGCGATATGTTGAATGCCTTCACCGTTGTACTCTTTTAAGTATTCCGCGATTTGCGATTTGTCATCGCTTGATTCGTTGATGGGAATACGGATTTTTCCACATGGCGCGGTGAGAGCACGTGATTTCAATCCCGTCTTTTTCCCTTCAATATCGAAGAAGCGGATTTCTTTAAAGTTCGCGATACGGTCATAAAAGTCGGCCCAGACATCCATATTGCCGATGTCAACATTATGGGTTAGGTGATCAATCACTTTTAAGCCAGCGTCAGCCTCTTTGAGACGTGATTGCCAGTCGTTGTAAAAATCAAAATCGACTTCATAGATGCTTTGATCGCCATAGCGATCAACAAAGTAAAGCAGCGAGTCACCAATGCCATAGACCGCTGGAATGCTTAACTCCATCGGACCAATGCTTGGTTCAACCACCTTGGCGCCTTGCTTTGCAGCATAGGCAATCGCATGCACGGCATCTTGGACACGAAATGCCATTGCATTGACACTCGCACCGTGCTTTTTGGCAAACCCTTGTGCTTGTGACTCGGGCTCACCATTGACAATAAAGTTGGTGTCGCCTTGACGATACAGCCAAACCTGCTTGTGCTTATGTTTGGCGATTTCCGCAAAACCCATCAATGAAAATAGATTTTTCAGTGCATCAATGCCCGCTTGATCCGGCGCCGTGTACTCAACAAACTCAAATCCGTCCGTGCCCAGTGGGTTAATGGTTTTGACGGGCGCTTGCATAGTGGTCGTCATAATTGCTTCCTCCTTGTTCATGCCAATAGAAATAGCACCGTCAAAGAGGAAGCACTAGCATGACACCACCGACAAAAGGTTACTCAAATGTTAACCAAAGTTGTCATCTTTTATGAACAGTCATGCGCCAATGCGATAATTAGCGGTTTATCTGGGTGATACACTCTCTTTAAAGTGTAAAGAAACCCACCCACGCATACATTTCATTTACATTTATGCAAACTAAAACGCAAACACCGCTGTCCTAAAAAGCAAAAAGGCCGCTCATTTAGCGGCCTTTGACAACAGAAAAGAGATGAAGAGTGTCACACTTTCAAACTGTAGCTTGTTTGTTGCGCATTCGGCGTGATCGTCTTTTCAACTTGCTCCATTAGCGCTTGCTGACGCTGGTTGTAAGCGTCCATTTTTGACTTTTGTGCTTCTTGCTCAGCAACGCGATCGATCAGCGACTGATAATCACGCTTTTCTTCGCGTTGCTCGCCGGATGCAGCGGCTTCTTTTTGTTCTTCACGCTCTTTGCGGATCAGTTCAGCACGCTCTTGCACACTCATTGAATTATTGAGACCGCCATTGACCTGATCGTCCTGACGATCGCGCTGACGCTGCATATATTGCTGCGCCAAAGGTTGCGAATTGATTGACGTCGGCATAGGTCCTCTCTCAAACAAGGTGACATCTTGATTAAATTTTAGCCTATCCGCCCACAAATTGATATGCCAATTTATCATAGACAGAGTAGTGCATGGCCTAGTTGTTGCAAGCTTATCGAATGTAAGCAGGGCCTTAGGCAATACAGACGCCCAAGAAATTACTGATCGATTCCTCACCGCTTTGCGTTGTAGTTATAGAAGACGTGGGGTGTCACCCAAAAAGGAGCACACAGATGCTAGCAGGAAAACATTGTGTCATTACCGGCGCCGCCCAAGGAATTGGGCATGCGATTGTTGAAACCTTCATTGCACAAGGTGCGGAGAAAATCTACGCCATCGATCTCAACATGGATGCAATGACCGATTGGCAAGACCATGCGATTATTCAACCCGTCGCGCTCAATGTGTGTGATCGTGACGCTGTTTCCAGTTGGGTGCAAACATTGCACCAACAAAATGCGCCTGTCGATGTGTTGGTGAACAACGCTGGGATTACCCGCGACAACCTACTTACCAAAATGACAGAAAGTGATTGGGATGCTGTCATTGATGTCAATCTTAAAGGGGTATTCTCCATGACCCAAGCCATTGCTCCGCTGATGCTAGAGCAAGAAAAAGGCGCGATTGTGACACTGTCATCTGTGGTGGGGACGGACGGCAATATCGGTCAAACCAATTATGCGGCCTCAAAAGGGGGTGTGATCGCCATGACTAAAACATGGTCCAAAGAGCTCGCTCGCCACGGTGCAAAAATACGCGCTAACTGTGTCGCGCCTGGTTTTATCGAGACACCGATGACAGCCAACCTGCCCGAGAAGGTGATTGATATGATGAAAGCCAAGACACCATTGGGCCGAATGGGAACGGCTCAAGATATTGCTGACGCTATCTGCTTTTTAGCCAGTGATAAGGCGAGCTTTATTACCGGTCAAACACTTAAAGTCGATGGCGGATTGGTCATATAATGGTGGCAACGCCAACCATTTAGAGGTATGCATGACGCCAACACTTTTCATTACGGGCGCAAACCGGGGCATCGGACTCGCGTTAACAGAGTTGTACCTAGAACACGGCTGGCAAGTAATTGCTTGCTGCCGTTTTCCCGGCTCTGCCCCTCATTTAATGACACTTAAAAACCGCTATACCACGCTCTCAACCCATGCACTCGACGTGACAGACCACGCCGCCGTGCAGCAGCTCGCATCAGAGCTGAGCGATGTCCCCATCCATTTGTTGATCAACAATGCTGGGCTCTATGGTCCCAAAGGCTACGCATTCGGTGAAGTCGACACGGCCGCATGGCGCGATGTTTTAGAAGTGAACACTATTGCACCACTCGTCATTGCCGAGCACTTTACGCCACATCTCATCAAGGCTCGTCACAGTGGTCACACACCCATTTTTGCTTTTCTTTCCTCCAAAGTTGGCAGTATGAGCGACAACCAATCAGGGGGCGGTTACATCTATCGAAGTTCGAAAGCAGCGCTGAATGCAGTGATCAAAAGTCTTTCCATCGATCTTCGCGACCAAGGTATTCGTGCGGTTGCGTTGCACCCTGGCTGGGTACAAACACAGATGGGTGGACCCAATGCGCTGATTAACGCTCAAGAGTCCGCTCAGGGATTGAAGCAGGTGCTGGATACCCTGACCGATAGCCAAAACGGCAGTTTTATCGATTATCAAGGCAAAGAGATTGGCTGGTAAAGCTTTAGGCGGCGAACAAGCCGCCTAAAGCAATATAATCAAATCGGGAAGAAAGTCATGGATGCCATGCTATGCACGACTTGATTGATGTTGCGATTGGTACTGTCGGCGACCATGACCGCCATCATGTCCTGAATGAGGATCATCTGACTAAACAAGCGCTCATAGCTGTAATTGGGCACACCATTTTTACCCACGCCGTTACTCAGTAAAAGCAGCTCGCCATGACTGTTTTTCTCGTTGTTCAATAACCAAGCCACTTTTTCGAGATTGCGCGCACAGTTATAAAGCTTTTGCTGATCAATATCGTCGAGTAAGAAAAACTCCAATTGGTGATTGTAACTCGCACTGATCATGCCGGTAACACCCGCCATCAACGCAAATACCCGATCGCCTCTAAACTCGCTAGAAAACGCCAGTGGTAACAGCGCAATCCCATCCATGCCTCCCAGTTCACGAAAGCCGTTTTCAGGACGTTTCTCAGCCATGAGCTGAGCAACACGCTTTTCGATCGTCATTCCCGGTACTTTTCTAAGCTCTCGCGGATTACGCTTATAGAGCTTTATAATCAACTGCTCAGTCAGATCGCGAATTTCCGCTATGTGGATATCCGTGATCAGATCCATGTCCGACTTAGCGAGATTTTTAATATCGAAGGGTCTGCCCAGTTTTTGCGCACACCCTGTGAGGCTGAGCACCACTAAGCTCATCCATACCCAGCGCATCATAAAAAACATCCTTGCGTTCTTTGTCCGGCGATAGAATACCGATTTAATTTTACACGGTGCGCATCAACAAAAAATCTTGTATGCAATGTCACATTTTCGTGCGTCTTGCTGGACTAATTATGATTAAAACACCTAAAAACAATCAATTATCGTAGGATTCACCCTGGCATCTATTGGCTATACTGATAGAAATGTTAATAAATGGTTATGCTGATGAAGCGCTTACTTTTCACCGCCCTCATCGCTATGCAACTGATACATGGGGCGGCGGCCAACACAGAAAAAACACTAACCTATGCGGTCCCACACTGGCCGCCTTGGACAGATACCCAGACCTATCCCTACCAAGGTATTGATGTCGAGATCATCACTGCACTCGCCGACAAGGCAGGGTTTAAGCTCAATATGCTGAAGTGCGCGTGGAAACGCTGTCTGCGATTGCTCGAACAGGGCGAAGCGGATATTGCGACAAATGTGCTTAAAAAGGAGGACCGTGAAGTCTATCTGCATTATTTAACCCCCGCTTACCGCACCAACCTTGATTACGTAATTTACACGCACAAAGGTGATATGCACACCGTCAGGACTAAACAACAGCTGTATTCGTTGCCCATCACAATTGAACGAGGCGCGCATTTCCCAGACGAGTTCAGTCAAGATAAGAACATTCAGACACGTCCTGTCAGTCAAACCTTGTTTGCGATTAAACAACTCATCAATCAACGCGCCAATGCAGTCATCGGTGAAGAATACCAACTCGATTATTTGGTCAATCGCTTCGATACCAACCACGTACTCGAAAAACAGCCACTCATCTTCTCTAAAACTATTAATGCCTATATCGTGCTATCAAAAAAATCTCACCATGCGGAGGCAGTCGCTCAGCTCAGTGACACAATTGCACAGATGATGGATTCTGGGCAGATTGAATCGATGAAGCGTGATTATTTACGTCCTAATGAGTGAGCGTCTTTTGATACATGGTGAGGCAGTCTTCCGCGATCACTTGCTCTTCATCGGTCGGGATCACCCAGGCCCCGACTCGACTCGTGGTGCTCGAAATACAAGATTGGTTGGCTTGATTCGCCTCGCCATCTAAATCCACCCCCAGCCACTGGCAATGGGCCGCTACCTGCTCTCGTACTGGCGCGGCGTGCTCGCCGATCCCAGCGGTAAAGACAATATGATCTAACCCACCTAACGCTGCTGATAAACTGCCAATCTCACGCGCAATACGATAGCAATAATGTGTGACCGCTTGTTGCGCTCTCGGTCGGTCACTATTCAGCAAAGCACGCATGTCACTGCTAATGCCAGACAAGCCTAGAAGCCCTGACTCTTTGTAGAGCAACGTCGCCACCTCGTCAGTCGTCATTCCCTCTTGCGCAATCAAATGCAGCACCAACCCCGCATCGATTGACCCACAGCGTGTCCCCATCGGTAAGCCTTCCAGCGCCGTGAACCCCATGGTAGAAGCAAGGCTAGTTCCCGCTTGGATAGCGCATAAACTTGCACCATTCCCCAAATGCGCCACAATCACACTCGCGTCATGGTTAAAATCAGGGATCACGGTTGGCAAGCGCCGCGTTATATAGTCGTAGGAAAGACCATGAAAGCCGTAACGCTGAAAGCCTCTATCGAACATCGCGTAAGGTAAAGCGAATTGTTTTGCTTCGAGCGGCTGATGAGCATGAAACGCTGTATCAAAACACGCAATCTGTACCAGTTCAGGCAATCGCTCGCCGAGTATCTTAATCGGGGCAAGACTGTAAGGTTGATGCAAAGGTGCAAGCGGCGTTAACGCTTCCAACAAAGCCACTTTTTGCCCATCAAGCTGAGTCGCTTGATGAAAGTGCTGACCGCCATGCACGACACGATGCCCAACCGCGACAATATCGTCCAACAGCCCTTGGCGCTCTAACCAGATGAGTAACGACGCGACGGCAGCATGATGGTCCGGCGCAGAGCCCGGGGAGACCGCACTGATCCCCGACTTATGACGGGTCATGGATACATCATAGCGATCGGTCCCAAGCCCTGAAAACTGCCCCTTCACTAACGCGTGAACCGATGAACTGGGCCCCGAATCCACGGGGCCCACTGTATCAAACAATGCAAACTTTAAGCTCGATGAGCCACTATTAATCACTAATATTTTACCCATTGCACCGCCTAGACTCGGGTCTGTAATGTCTTTCTTTGATGCTCAGCCAATAATAAAGCTAACGCACTTGATGCAATTCGGGTGAGCGCATCATCAGCACGGCTGGTGAGCATAATGGGCACGCGTGCGCCCACGACGACTCCCGCGCCGGTTGCATCGGCAAGATAACTCAACTGTTTCATCAACATATTGGCCGCTTCAAGATCGGGGGCAACGAGAATATCCGCACAACCTGCCACGGTGGAGTGAATGTTCTTCGTCGCACGGGAGACTTCAGACACCGCACTATCAAACGCCAGTGGCCCGTCTAATTCTCCCCCAGTAATCTGACCGCGCTCTGCCATCTTGCACAGCGCCGCCGCATCGAGGGTGGAGTTAATCTTCGGGTTGATGGTTTCAACCGCGGAGAGAATGGCCACTTTGGGGTTGGTGTTGCCAATCGCATGAGCCAACTCAATCGCGTTTTGAATAATATCGCGCTTTTGGGCAAGGCCTGGATAAATATTAATCGCCGCATCGGTAATAAATAGAGGACGCGGGTAGGTCGGCACATCAAATGCCATCACATGGCTCAGGCAGCGTTCCGTTCTCAGTCCACCTTCACGCTTGACCACTTCATGGAGTAGCTCGTCAGTATGCAACGCACCTTTCATTAGGGCTTCAATTTCACCAGAACGTGCCATGGCAACGGCTTTCTCGGCTGCCGCATGGCTGTGCGGTACGTCCACAATGTCAAACTCGCTGATATCCAACTCCGCCTTGTCCGCCGCAGCCATGATTTTATCGCAAGGGCCCACCAAGGTAGGAATGATTAATTGCTGTTTTGCGGAGGCTACTGCGCCACGGATAGCGCTATCATCCACCGGATGGACCACGGCAGTAAGCATAGGATCAGGATGATCCGCCGCGGTTAAGATGGCATGTAGCTGTCCGCGTTCAGTCAGACGGATTTCGGGAAGCGCAGCTCGCTGGCGCCGGACTTTCTTTGTGGGTGCAAGCACGCGTGCCTCGCCATCAATCACCACATCACCGCGTTGATTTTCACATCGGCAAGCGAACACAATGTGGTGACGTTTATCGTCCATTTGATCAACACGAACGGCAACGCGCAGCACGTCTCCCAGCATCACTGGTGCTTTAAACGCCAGTGTTTGGCCAAGATAGACGGTCCCCGGCCCCGGCAACTGTGTGCCGAGAACCGTTGAGATCAGTGCACCGCCCCACATCCCATGAGCGATGATCTCTTGGAAACGGCTACTTTTGGCAAAATCATCATCCACATGGGCCGGGTTGACATCCCCTGACATGATGGCAAACAGCTTAATGTCTTCCATGGTCAGGCGCTTTTCTAAAAAGGCTTCATCGCCTACTGAAATCTCATCGTACGTCTTATTCTCGATGACCTCCTCGTTATGTGTCCCTGTCATAGTGGACTCCTTCAATGAATCGAATCAGTCAAATCGTAAACGCTAATTAAAAACGTAAGTGGTGTCCCGCGTCTACGTAATGGGTGAGCCCGGTCAAAGCACGTCCCGCATCTGAGGCAAGGTAAACCACCGCACTCCCTACATCTTGCACCGTGGCTAAACGACGCAATGGTGATCGCGTTTCACCGTCGACGGCTAAGGCCTCGAATTCTTTAAGTCCAGATGCTGCACGGGTACGAATCGGCCCCGGTGAAATGGCGTGGACACGTATACCCTGCGGCCCCAACTCAGCCGCCAAATAGCGGGTAGCAGACTCTAAGGCAGCTTTTACCGGCCCCATCATGTTGTAGTTATCCACCGCCTTATCGGCCCCATAGTAGGACATATTAAAGAGTGCGCCGCCTTCTGGCATCAAAGGCTCCGCGCGCTTCGCCATCCGAATAAATGAGTGACAAGAAATATCCATTGCCAGTGAAAAGCCATCGCGCGAGCAATCCACCACACGACCATGTAAGTCCTCGAGCGGTGCGAAGGCGATAGAGTGAACCACAAAATCTATCCGCCCCCATTTTTGTTTAGCGCGCTCAAATAAGGCATCGAGTTGGGCATCGTCTTGGACGTCACAAAGCATCAACTCCGGATCCCCCATCTCGCTGCGCAAAGGCTCAACGAAACGCTCCGCTTTCGATGTACCGTAGCTCACCAGCACTTCTGCGCCGGCTTGCTGCAATGCTTTTGCACAGCCAAACGCGATACTGTTCTCATTGGCAAGCCCAGCAACAATGCCGACTTTACCTTCAAGTGAGAATAGATTGGTCACAGTGTTCTCCCTACCTTTGTGTTGCAAGATTGGTTTAGTGCTCACCCTGCATTGAGTGATTGCACTAAACGGACTGAAAGATTTTATGTCAGTCGCAAGTTTTCAATTTAGACCCAAATCAGCGGATGTAGCAAAAGTCACGAAGGGAATAAGACGCATTTTACGCTAGAAAGGCAGACACCTTTGCTAATTTTTGATGACAAACAAAAACGGCCATGTATTAGAGCAGAGTCAATGCTCTAGTCAGATCAAGGATACACAATAGGCTAAATACAAAAACGCCACCGACAAAGCGGTGGCGTGATAACGATGTGCTTAACAAAGTTTAGGCAAGTTCTGCCATCACACATTTCGCGAGATCGGCAGGACGGTAGTAAACCGACTTCATGACCTTACCTTCACGGATTAATTTACCTTCGACCGTGACATCTTTGGCACACTTGGCAATAATGCCATCGGCCTTAGGGCTGGCGACCACATCAATGCCTTTGTTGGCATAAAATGCTTGGGTATCCGCAAATTCACCTTCGTTACGGCATACTTTACTCATGTTGCTGCTGTGCACTTCATCCCAACAGGTCACAAAGTCAATACCGAGACGATTAGCGATTTGCAACAAAATATCAATGAGGTAGCTTACCTCTAACTGGTCACGGTATCCGCGTGAGCCCATCTGTACTGCACGGCCCATCAGTACATACACGCTATCAACAATGGCATCTACCTGTTCAACCAATGAGTCCGCTTCCGCGAGCTCTGTCATTTCTTCCACCGCTAACGCGGTGTGCAGATCGTCCGCTTTCTCGTCCAATGACGCAGCATCGTTACAAGGAAGATCAAACGTGTTACGAAACGCTTCGATATCACGATAAAGGTGGTCGTATAGCGCTTGATCAAGAACAGCAAATTTCATTTCTCGGACCCTTTGATAAACAAATACGCATGATAGCCATGCCCGTACACAAGGGGCCATACAATAGCACTGCTTGCGGATGGATAAAATCGCTTGATCGGAAACTTTACGTTCGTCCTCACCTAGCGCACAAAATTCATTCAAGGTTTCGATACGATTGCCGTTAGCTTCTTATAATGGTGACAATCAGGCTTAGGCTTGCAACCTGTTAAAAGGATCTGACGATGAAAAAACTGATGCCGCTTGCCGTGCTATGCACAAGCGCGCTGATCGCAACCAGCGCAACCGCTCAAACCTCTCCGCTTAGCGTCGGTGCGAGCGCCAGTATCACCGACGTAAAATATGCGGGACAGACAGAAACCGGCCATACATGGGAAGCGAACGGGACGCTTAGGTTGACGGATTACAGCAGCTTGTATACCGGATACGGTCAAACTACTGCTGATTTTGAAGACAGTAATGGTATTGAGCGCACCTTAACCTCATCGTATATTCCCGTTGCCCTCCAGTTTACTGTGCCGGGCGAAATGGGTAGCCTCTATTTGCGCGGTGGCGCCAACTATTACCGCACAGAGTTTGGCAGTGAAAAAGACATTGGCTGGGGAGCTATCGGAACGATCGGGGTCAAGCTCAATACCACTACTGGGCCAGGGCTAGCCTTCGAACTGACCTATGCCGACCGCGGTGATGCTGAAACCAGTTCAGTGACCGTCGGTACCAGTATTGGCTTTTAAATCATAGTTTCTCGCAAGCGGTAGATACGCCGCTTGCGGTGTCTCGACCAAGCATGGCGCTCCGTCGTAGTAATACATGGTGATACCATCGGCGCCGATGTGTATATGCGTCAAACTCACTGTGCTGGCATCCTCCCTGTGCATGCACACTGACGCACTACCGCGCTCGGGCAAATGGCTGCGGTGATACGCCAACAGTTGCTGCCGGGTCGGTACTGTGCCACCCATTTGCCTTAAATAGTAGGTTCGCGTGTTTGTGGTGGTATCAATATCAATCGCAGAGGAAACCACTGGTGGCTGACAGTCAACACACCGCAACGTCTGACCGTTCCATCGCCAAGCCCGAGGAACAACCTCCGAGCCGTGTGTCTTATCTGATAGGCCATCGACTGCAAAACCGAGCAGCAAAAAGGGAGCAAAATCGCGCAACGCATCGATTGGCAACGCGTTCGCCATGTCATTCAGATCGGTGCAAACCGCTAACGCTTTGACCAACTGCCCTCGGCTTAATCGTGGCGCAACCGTTTGGGCATGCTGGTAATCATTCAGTAGACAGACAATCACGCCAAACTCGTTGGCTGCAATCCATGTCCCCATACCGTCCGGGTCGATAGGCATCAATACCTGAGTCTGATCCAATTGATAGGTCTTGGGCGGTAGCGCACGACTGCGGCCTCGCGCTTCATCACGATTGAAGAACAGGTCTATCCCATCCTGTGAAGCCTGCCAAGTTAACGTGCACATCGAAGCTGATCTCGCTCGTAGCTTGCGGTCGCGGCCGCGACACCAATATGTTCATCCAAGACTTCACCAAGTTCATAGGCGGCACTGCGGATCATGGCAAAATGATGCGTGGCATGACTGGCTACCACGATAAGCTCGCGCATCACTGTGGTAGAAAGGCACACAGTATTGGTGGCATATAAGGTCACTTGGGTAGAAATGTGCACGGGGCGATGCAGTTGTTGATGAGAGAGAGACTCTAGCCACTCGGCAAGCCATTGCCACTCTTTGCGTGCCATCTGCCGGTCGTGCTCAACCAGATGCCCACGCCGACGCCTATCGGCATCGATATCACCACAGGCTTCCCCTTGCTTGAGTGCCACATACACATCAAGCGCATGACGCATATGCTGACCGATGGTGCTAGTAAAGCCATCTGCTTTCTTCTGGCTGTACGTGGTATCAGAGAGGCTTTCGAGGAGCTTCAGCGCTTGGCCAATCACGTCTAAGTTGCCGCGAATCACGGCGCGATCTTCTTCGTTAAGAGAACAATGCATACTCATTACCTTAGTACAGTTTGACAGTCAGTGGGATCTGTCATCCTGCGCTGTCCTGATCCCATCCATACCTAGCAGAAGTCATGCCGTTTAATCAGTTTGTGGATAGCGCGTCATCCATTGTCGTTCTTCGCGCCAAGCATTCAGCAGTACCCGTAACGAGGGCGGTGTATAACCTTGCCGCCGCCACGCCGCGCCAATCTGGTAAAGGTGGCGATACTGACTCATCAAGGCACGTACTGCTTCGCAATAACTGCTGTCACTGTCCCAGATATGTACTGGCTCGCTACTGGCACCATTGATTTCCACGATGCACAACGTCTCTCCTTTCATTAGCGACGAAATGTCACGAAACTTGATATCAAAACGGCCAAAGTAAAAACCATCAATGTCGTTGGCAATCTCGTCCATCTTTGCCCGCAGTTCAGGTGTCACATAGTGTGCGCCCTGTTTAAATAGCGCACCTCGACAGTGGCTACCAGAAAATGCCAAGGTCACCCGCTCTCCCTTTGCGATCACCGTATCGAGTCGGTGTTGATGACGAGCATGGTATAAGTGGGCACGTGTACCAATATCAGCATGCTGTTCAATCAGCGTTTTTAGCGTAGACACCCCATCGCCTATTACTGATGGCAAATACTTTAGCCCCAGAGAGATAATCTCACCGGTCGCCTCACCGGGATAACGCAGATAAAAGATCCCCGCCTCGGCAGGATAAGGGGCAAGCGCTTGAAAAATAATCTTACGGTGGGTCGGGAAGGCCTCAATGTAACGGTGCAGTTTGCGCTCACTATCGATGTATTGCACACCGGCGCCTCGGCATCCTTTATCCGGTTTAGCAACCAATGGAAAACTAATCGCTTGTTGCGCGAGCTTGTGCTGCAGTAACGACAGACTTGTTGAATCCACACCTTCAGGTTTCTGCCAACACACATAAGGGGCGATATATTGGTGCGCCACGTCCCCTGCGAGTGCAAAAATATCTGATTTCGCCTCCCCCACCATGCCAGATAAAAAAATGCCAGGGTTGGCCAATAAAGGGACAGTCACACTGCGGTAGTAGGCAGCAAGTACGATAGATTGCGCGACGACAGAGGTATAAAACGCCCAAGCGGGTAAGAATTCAAACCACCCCGACGTGCGTACAACAGGATAATCTGGCATACCCGTTTGTCCGGTCAGTACCGATTTAGACTTGGTCATACTGCCTCTTTGTTAATTTTGGCAATGCTCTGCGGCGTAAAAATCGGTTCACCAGCACCAGTCCAACGACTGCGCCTAAAAACGCCCAGCCAGTCAGCTGCCGCTCTGCCAACCAAGGATTATGCTCAATCTCAAACGCTCCCCAGAAGATCAATCCGGTCCAGCACGCTGTCGCCACACCAACCGCGAGGGCAAATATCACTACCGAAATGGAGAGGAAACCACTGAGGCTATAAGCGACGGTCCGTAAACCTGGGATAAAGCGGATTAGGAATAAGTTGAGGAACAGTTGACGGCGGAGTGCATGGCGCGCTTTTCTTACCCCTTTTTGCGTCAGTAAGCGAGCCCGTAAACTTCGATACCGCCGCGCATAAAGGCCCAATAAGTACAAAGCCATATCACCGCTGGCAATGCCAATAAAGATTGCCAATAACGCAGACGGCCACGGCAGCAAGCTCTGTACCGCAATATATGCCGCCAACGCGATAGCAGCGTCTTCTAGTAAGTATGACGTGGCAATAATAAGAAAAAATAAACCCAGCGGCGACCATGTCGCCAAACTGGGTATCAAACTCTCGATCATCGGCGAACTCCTCTCTATTAAACATAGACAGCAGACAGCCACACTCGCCGACAAATGATTAGAAAAACGTGATTACATCCCGCCTGCAACATCAAAGAGGCTGCCGGTCGAGTACGAAGCGCTGTCCGACAACAGCCAAGCGATCATCTCGGCGACTTCCAATGTTGAGCCACCTCGTCCCAAAGGAATATTGTCCGCGACGCGGGCGACGCGATCAGGCTCACCGCCGGCGGCATGCATGTTGGTATCAATCGGGCCCGGGCGCACAGCATTAACACGAATACCTTCGCGTCCAACCTCTTTCGCCAAGCCAATGGTTAACGTATCGAGTGCAGCTTTCGTCGCCGCGTAATCAACATACTCGTTTGGCGAGCCAGTTTTTACCGCAGCAGACGATACATTAACAATCGCCCCGCCACGTCCGCCACGCGATTGCGACATACGTAAGACGGCTTCACGGCAACACAAAAACGCACTGGTCACGTTGGCCTGAAACATCGCGTTGATGCGCGCCGCATCCATCCCACTGACCGAAGACTGAGGCTGCATAATACCCGCGTTATTGACCAGCGCTGTGACATTACCTAAGCGGTTATCCGCTTCGCTAAACAAACGTGTTACGCCTTCCTCGGTCGAGACATCGGCTTGAACCGCAATTGCGTTTACACCAATGGCTTGGAGTTCATCAACCAACTCAAATGCGGATTCACTGTTGCTTAGATAGTTAATACAGATGGCATAGCCACGCTGTGCTAACAACTTTGCGGTCTCTCGGCCGATGCCGCCGCTTGCCCCGGTTACAATCGCAACTGGATTCATTGCTACTCCTTTTCGCTTAATCCGCAGACACAGGCGGATGATACCCCATTCTTACCGCTCCCCAGTGTCGACCACCGACAAAAAGAGGAACAGACAAGTCATGCATCACTTCACCTGTGTCACGTTTATAGGTCTGCAACAGCATGGTATCAGTATGTTGCCCACAACGCCTACCTGTTCGGTTATCAAACAATCGTTTTGTACGGTTATCGGCGATATCTTGCGCATAATCACCGGTAAGAGGCTGACAAAATCACTGACCTTATTCTCGTTGACATCCAATGCTTGAATACGTGTGAGTGTGGTCGCTGTTTTTTTGGTTGATTTGGCGCATTTCATCAATCGACGCGCTCGACTGATGATATCCCTGCAAGCTTTGCTCACGCATCGCGCTGAAGATTAGCGCCACGAGCCAGAGCTCAAACGCAATTTTGTTCATAGCTTCATACTAATTACATGCTTTTTTGGCAAAGTCGGTGAATGAGATCAAATTTAGACCAAAGCCGTATAGGCCAAAATCGCTGAGTCCTTACTACAATTCGAAAAATCTTGGGTTCCCATCTTAATCACGTAAAAGTGGGCTAAGCTGACCATAGGTTGTTGTTATTAACGAGAGACTCATGATTTTTAGTCGGCGAGTACGCCATTCCACTCATGCATTTTTGGCGCTTGCAATCACTGGCTTTACCCTCGTGTGGTTTTCACTTGCCGTCCTTCCCGACAGCGAGCAATTCGCCATCATCTGGTACGCCTCCGCAGCCGGTGCTTTTGTGCTCACTTGCTTTCCTCGCTATGCATGGTCGATTGGCCTGCTTGGCTTTATCGTTGGCATTTATTATGCCGATACCTTGATGGGTATCCCCCCGTCACTCAGTATCGGTCTTGCCTTAATTAACGGTTCGACTGCCTTACTGGGCTGTTTTCTATACCGCACCATGCGGGTGCGCTTTGGTCATGCCTTGGAAGGCATGTGGCCGTTTATTCGCGGTATCGGACCCACTATCGTGCTGTCACCATTGCTCGGTGCGGTTTTAGGTGCCAGCGTACTCTCCTTTCACGACGCGATGCATGTCGACTACGCCTTGGGACGCTGGTATCTAAGCGAATTGATCGGCTTTGTTGCCCTCTTTCCACTCTTGTTAGTGATCAATGCCGAGCGCCGTTCTAAACGACAAAATGCACTGATTGTTCACACATCTCCCAGCTATTTATTAGCCAGCTGTGTGGCCTTATTCGCACTGATCACTGCGGTGCTCTACGCTATTCCTTATCCATTTATCGCATTGACTGGGCTATTTTTCCTCGCCGCCACCCTACAGAGCCGCTTAATTGGCCTGAGTACGATCGCGTTGGCGGTATTGAGCTTTGATGTGCTGAGTGCAATGGGGGTATTGACCTTTCACCTAGAAAGTAGCTACCAAGCCTCCATCCCCATGCTGGCCACTGCCGCGAGCACGCTCGTTATTGGGGTATGTATGACTCAACTGGCTTATAGCTATCGCCAGCATCAACGCCAACATACTCAGCAACACTCCTTATTGACTCAGGCTATGCACAATTCATTAATTGGGATGGCGATACTCGATTCGCGCGGCTATATCCAAGATATCAACCAGAGCCTTGCAACCTTTTGGGGCTACCGACAGACCAAGCTACGCGGCGTCCATGTTTCTCGCTTTACCCGAGAGGAAGATCAAGATGAGTTGAAGGCCTATTTTAACGATCTGATCATCGGGAATATTGATAATAAGCGGATGGAAAAGCGCTTTGTCCGCAGCGATGGTTATGTTGTTTGGGGGCGGCTCTCTGTTACTGCGGTACGTGACAAACACGCCGGGCATGTTACCCATCTGATCAGCCAAGTCGAAGATATCAACCAACTCAAAGCGGCACAACGTGAACAAAAACGTTGGCTCGCGCGCTGGCGGTTTGCACTTGATATCAACAAGCTCGCGGTATTCGAATTAAACACCCAAACAAGTTTACTGATCTTTTCTGATTGGTCTGCGCCCTTACTCGGCATTCAAGCCAAGAAGATTCGCACCTATCAAGCTTGGCTCGCACGGATTCATCCCGAAGACCGCCCTGCGCTTGAGCAGGCCATGAAGCTGCTTGTTGATGGCCATACTGAACGTGTCATTGAAGTATTTCGTTTTCAAAACGCATCAGGTGAGTATCGTTACCTTCGCCAATCTTCCGCACGCCAAGACGATGACGCCCAAACTGTGCTCAGTACTGCGATTGATATTACCGAGCAGTACTTAGCAAATGTGCAAAACGATACGCTTCGACGTCGGCTAGAAGCCGCCACACAAGCGGCTAACATCGGGATTTGGGAATATCACGTGCAAGAAGACCGCCTCGAGTGGGATTCACAAATGTATCAGCTCTATGACATAGCGACAGGCGCCGGTTGCGAAACACTCGCCACCTGGCAACAACATATTTATGTTGACGACTTTCCACGCGTTCAGGATGAACTCACGCAAGCCTTCGCCAATATGGCACAGCTTGATACGCAATTTCGTATCATCGATCGGCAAGGGCACACGCGGTATTTGCGTGCCTTAGCAACGACGCAATTTGATGAGAACGGCCAGCCCATCCGCATGATTGGAGCCAATTGGGATAACACCGAAATTAATAAATTAAACGCGACTTTGGCATCCGAGCGTGAACAACTCAATGTGGTCATGAATTCTATTAATGATGGCGTGATCACCTTGAATGAGAAAGGCCATTTGGTCTATCTCAATAATACCGCCCTAAAACTTGCTAATTATCGTGTGCAGGCCCCGATTGGCCAATCGGTCGATGATGTATTTTATCTTTTCCATCATGGAGAGCCGGTTCGCTTGTCGTTCCTCAGTGAACAACAGCTCAACACGCATTTCGAAACCCATATTCAAGATGCCTATCGGCTCGTGCTCAATGATACCAAACAAGTGTATGTTTCTGTCGCCATCTCTCCTTTGTTAGGCGATAACGAGCAACAATCGTATCGTGGTTATGTGGTGGTTTTGAGAGATGTCTCAGAGCAGCACGCCTTAATGGCACAGCTCGATTACAATGCCAACCACGATCCTCTGACACAACTGCCCAATAGACGCGCATTTGAAACCTTCATGGAACAGCACCTCGTGCAAGCGCGAGAGATGGATATCCCTTCCGTATTAGCGTTTATCGATCTCGATTTATTTAAGATCATTAACGACTCGGTGGGTCACCACGCTGGGGATGAAGTGTTGTGCCAAGTCTCCCAAGCCTTATCCGATAACATTCGCAGTGACGATGCGGTCGCACGCCTAGGCGGGGATGAGTTTGCGGTACTGCTGACTAATTGCAATCTGCATGATGCTAAACGCACCATTAAAACGCTTATCCATCGCTTAGAACAACTATCCTTCCCGTATGGGGAGCGTATTTTCTCTATCAGTGCCAGTGTTGGACTTGTCAATGTCACCGATAATGCACTTTCCCTTTCCGATTTGATGAGTCGCGCGGATGTGGCGATGTATTCCGCCAAATCCACAGGCCGCGGTCAGATCGTGGAATACGATGATATTTCAGGCTCGGCACAAGGACGGCATAATGATATGCAAATGGTCGGTAAAATCACCCGAGCGTTGGCCGAAGACAGATTTACACTTTATGGTCAGCAAGTTGCGCCGGTTGAAGGGCCGACAGTCGAACACTGGTACGAGTTATTGGTCCGTATGGTGGACACCGATGGCAGCATTGTGAGCCCCGGGGAGTTTATTCCCGCCGCAGAAGCTTTTGGTCATATCCGCGATATTGATGAGTGGGTGGCGAACTATGTCCTGACTACTCGCGCACAAGAGTTGGCGGACTCTGGGCTAAGATTCAATATTAACCTGTCCGCCCATTCGATCAGTGACCCCAACTTCCAGGCCCGACTCAAGCAATTGGTCGCCGAGTCCGTCTTCCCCACTGATAGGCTATGTTTTGAGATCACGGAATCGGCACTGATCAGCCACCTTAACTCTGCGATTTCTTTCGTTGACGAGCTACGTGCCTATGGCGCCCATGTGGCGCTTGACGATTTCGGCTCAGGGCTATGTTCCTTCCACTATCTCAAACTGTTTAATGTCGATGTGGTCAAAGTCGATGGCCAATTTGTCGCAAACTTGGCTGATAAGGAAAATAAAATAGATCGCGTGATTATCGAATCCATCGTCAATATCTGTAATACCATGCAGTATAAAACCGTGGCTGAATGGGTCTCTGATGAAGAGAAACTCGCTTTGGTCAAAGACATTGGCATCGATTATGTTCAGGGATTCTTAATCGATCACCCCACGCCACTCGATACATTACTTGCCCAAAAAGCATTGAAGAAACAAAAAGATGTTTGATGGGGTTGCGTGATGCCGAAAAGATAGGCAATTTAAGCTTTTTTGCTTGGACTGCCTGTTATGAATCAATACACGCTTGCGGGGTGTGGAGCGATCCTGCTGTGGAGCAGCAATGTCGCCCTGATTCGCCACGTGACCGAACTGCTTGGCCCTTTGGGTGGCGCTGCTGCCATTTACTCTATCGCAGCGCTCTGCTTAGTACTTTTTGTTGGGGCACCTAAACTCAGTGACTTTCCGCGTCGCTACTTGATTGTTGGCGGCGTGTTATTCGTGGTCTACGAGTTATGCCTTTCGTTGTCGTTAGCGTGGGCCAATACGCGGACACAAGCGATCGAAATGGGCGTGATTAACTATTTGTGGCCATGTCTAACCGTGTTTTTTTCCGTGCTCATCACGCGTCAAAAAGTCAGTCTTTGGCTTTACCCAGCCTTGATGATCGCCTTTTTAGGCGTCGTTTGGACCGTTGGTGGCAAACAGGGGGTGTCTTGGCAACATTTAGTCGCCAATATTCACTCTAATCCATTGAGCTACACACTGGCGTTCAGTGGTGCCATCATTTGGGCCATATACTGTAATCTGACTCGCATGAGTGCGCAGGGAAAAAATGGCATCACTTGGTTCTTTATCGCCACCGCCATCACACTCTGGATCGGTTTCGCGCTCTCCGACGCGCCAGCACTTTCCGCTTCTTGGTCAGACGTCGGTTATGTCCTATTGGCCGGTGCGGCAATGGGGGGCGGTTACGGGTTATGGAACCTTGGCATCCTTAAGGGCAACTTGGTCTTTTTGGCGACCTTGTCTTATTTCATCCCGATTTTATCGACATTTTTGTCCGCCATTCTTTTGTCTACCGAACTAACGCTCACCTTCTGGCAAGGCGTGGCGATGGTGACGCTAGGCTCACTGGCCAGTTGGTGGCTGACTCGTGCACCAACCAGCCACAACACACCAAGTACCGCAAAATCGCACTAGTCACACGGTAGTCTCCAGTCGCGTTCGTGACTGGAGACCGTTTACTGAGCCAGCGCCAACGCCGGTGTCGGGGCGCCGTAATAAAGGCAAATACGTTGACCATTGATGTCTTTCACATCAAATTCAATCTCATAAATGCGTTCCATCACCGGCTTCGTTACCACCTCGTTCACCGAACCACTGGCAACCACTTCACCGTTTTTCATCGCAACCATATTGTCGGCGTAACATGCGCTAAAGTTGATGTCATGCATCACCACCACCACGGCTTTATTATGGCGGTGCGCCAAGTCACGCACCGTCTGCATAATGGCCACAGAGTGGCGAATATCGAGGTTATTTAACGGCTCATCCAAAAAGATGTAGTCGGTATTTTGCGCTACAACCATCGCAATGAAGGCCATTTGGCGCTGACCCCCACTCAGCTCATCGATAAAGCGGTCTTGAAGCTCCTCCAAACCAAGCTGCGCGATGGCATCATCGATGATCCGGTTATCGTCGTCACTTAAACGGCCTTTTGAGTGAGGAAAGCGACCAAACGCGACCAATTCACGAATGCGAAAGCGCATATTGATATTATTGGACTGGCGCAACACCGCAAGACGTTTCGCCAATGCTTCATTGCTCCACTCGGCCAACGGCTTTTCACCAATTAAAACCTGCCCCGCATCACTGTCAGTCAGTCGACTGGCCATCGATAACAAGGTACTTTTCCCAGCACCATTGGGCCCTATGATTGCAGTCACTTTTCCCGGTGGAAACAGCACGCTGGCTTGGTCAACCACCTTGGTTTGCCCATAGGATTTAGAGAGTTCGATCAGTTCAATCATAATGGTTAAAACTTATTTTTAGTCAGCAGGTACAGGAAGTAACTCCCGCCAACAAAGTTGATAATGACACTGACAGTGGTTTCAAAACCAAACCACTGCTCGACAACAAACTGACCGGTTAGCAACAAGAACACGGCCAAAATGCTGGTAGCGATAATCAAAAAGCGGTGCTGATAGCTGATGAACATTTGTCGCGCGAGGCTAACCACAATCAAGCCAAAGAACAGCACTGGGCCGACAAGCGCCGTTGATACTGCAATCATCACCGCGATAATCATCATCACTTTAAGAGTAAGACGGCGAATATCGACGCCAAGACTAATCGCGTTGTCTTCTCCTAGCCAGCACACATCCAATTGATTGGCATAGCGATAAAGCGCGAGCAAGCACAATGCGAGCACCGGAACACTCATGTACACCAAATCACGGTTCGCATTGTTAAAGCTTGCGAACATCGCATCTTGCAGCACCGCAAACTCACTCGGGTCGACCAACAAGGTAAAAAACTGACTGATGCTGCCAAACACACTCCCCAGCACGATACCAATCAAGAGTAAGGTGTAAATGTTCGCGCGTCGGCGTCGAAAATACAGCGTAAATAAAACCGTGGCGCTAATCGTCATTAAGATCACGCATACCACAAAATTTAAATACGGATTAATCAGCAATACGCTGGATGCGCCAAACACCACCAGCAAGGTTGTTTGCAACAACATGTACAAGCTATCGAAGCCAAGAATCGACGGTGTAAGAATGCGATTATTGGTAATGGTTTGGAACACTAACGATGACGCCGAAATAGCCACTGCTGCGAGGGCGATCGCCAATACTTTCGGGGTTCGACGCGAGAGAAAATAGGCATAGTTATCCGCAGTAAGGCCATGACCCAGAAAGTATCCAGCGACGGCCAACGTACCGAGGAAGACAAGAGAGAGTTTAACCACATCACGCATTGGCTTTATCCCTCATGACTAAATAAATAAAGACCGCGCCCCCAAGAATGGAAATGATCATTGCGATCGGCACTTCGTAAGGGAAAATCAACACTCGACCTAAAATGTCACAGCTCAACACCAGCACAACGCCCCAGAATGCAGTCCATGGCAGATTGCGTTTAATGTTATCGCCCATAAATAAGGACACCACGTTGGGAACAATCAGGCCCAAGAAAGGGATCACCCCTACGATCATCACCACGGCCGAAGACAAAAGCGCCACGACCATCACGCCGAACAGCACCACTTTTTGGTAGTCCAAGCCAATATTTTTAGCAAAGCTTTCGCCAATACTGGCGGCGCTGAATTGACTGGCATAGGCGTAAGCAATGGCACAAACAGGCACAGCGACAAACAAGATTTCGTAGTTACCCGACAGCACGGACGAAAAGTTGGCGACCGTCCACGCCTGCAAGGTCTGAATCAGGTCGTATTTGTAAGCAAGAAACTGAGTGAGCGAAGACACCACGTTGCCGTACATGATGCCAATCAGTGGTACCAGTACCGTGTTTTTGAATTTGAGGCGCTGCAGAAAACGAACGAATAACCATGTGCCCGCCATGGCGGTCCCGACAATCATGGCCAAGTCCAACCACTGGCTCGCGCCGGCAAAGACCACCAGCGTCAACACATAACCCAGTAGCGCACAATCAATGGTGCCAGTGGTATCAGGTGAGGCAAATCGGTTTTGACAAATCTGCTGCATGATTAAGCCGGCAACACTGAGGCCAGCACCCGCCAAACAGATGGCCAATAATCGCGGAATTCGACTGGTGGTAAAAATGGTCCACGCTTGCGCATCGCCTGCGAGTAGATTTTCAATCGATACGTGCGCCACCCCTATCGAAATCGATAACAGCGCGAGAATCACGAGTACGGGTATAGAAAGGTATTTCACAACACAACTACCGTTGAGACGCTTACAATCACAAAGACCCGGGGAATGCCCGGGTCAATATTAGCCAGTTATTTGGCGGTTAGAGAACGCGATTTACATCGTCGATCATCTTATCCATCGCCGTCATGCCCGCCATGGTGATGTACCACGCCGTTGGGTCTAGATAGCTAATACGGTTGTTCTGATGGGCTGGCGTTTTGTTAACCAGTGGATTATCAAAGCGCGCTTTCGCTTTACCCACACCTTCCCCAATGGCTTGCTCACGATCTAGCACAAGAAGTACATCTGGGTTGGCATCGGCAATATACTCGAAAGAAATCAAGTTGCCATGAGAGCCGGCGACCTCGACATCGTCGCTTTTCGCAGGTTTTAGGCCGAGCTCATCAAACACCATACCAAAGCGGCTTTTCTCGCCGAACATTGCCACTTTGCTACCGTTGCTCATCACCATCAACGCATTAAAGTTATCCGCAGCGGCTTTGTTACGTGTGCTAGCAATTTTGGCATCCATCTTTGCGATGATTGCTTCCACTTTGTCTTGTTTGTCGAAGACTTGACCTAGCATACGCCAGCTATTCTGCACGCTCTGCCAGTATTGGTTGTAGTCTGCTTGGAACATAATCGTCGGGGCGATTTCTTCCAACTCTTTCATCAGGGAGGCCATACGTGCTTCAGCAATAATCAGGTCCGGCTTGGCCATGAAAATAGCCTCATAGTCCGGCTCTTTTACCGTACCCACGGCGACGTACTTTTCATCTTGGTACTTGTCCGCAAGATAGTCGGGCATCAGTGACTTGACCACACCCACAGGCTCAACACCAATACGATCTAACACGTCTAAGCTACCTTGGCCCAACACGACCACACGTTGTGGCACACCATCTATCTCGATTGTACCCATCGCATGCTCAATGGTTTTTGCCGCGACTTGGCTACCAAATAGTAAAGATGTCGTTAAGATAACAAGTTGAAAAATTGAACGAAAAGCTCGCATCGCTAGTTCCTCATCAAGGTTGATGGCAGCATGCTAGCGCAATTAAAAAACGAAGTCACGAATAGAAGTGAGAATCGTTCATATTTATAATTATATTGATATTGCGCAAGATAAGAGACATCAATCTATGTTTGCTATCCGAGCAGCGATCAACAGCAAAAGTGACTCAGTGACGGCTGATGCCTACCTTGATCTGGCGCAAAAGAACTGTTTTTGTTTGCGCCACTATCCCCTCACACACCATCAAAAAGGCCTACGTGATCACACGTCATGCTCTGAATGACCAAAAAGCAAGCGATTGCATCGACACTATCAACATATTTGGTAACCATTAGGGGGTATTCGCGGTAATATGCAGATAGTTGTGATCGGGATCGCGCGTTACTAGGGCGTTGTTACATACACTGAGTCCATCTCATCCGGCGCCAGAGCAAAGACAATAAAGACAGTTAGAACTGTCGCAAAATCGGCACCGACATGAGTTTGACTGCATCTAATAAGTTGTTTGAGGGTTACAATGAACGAGATTTTACTTGCGGTCGTCGCTGGTGCCATCGTTGGCTTTTTCTTCAGCGCGATCAAGCTACCACTGCCTGCTCCCCCAGTACTATCGGGGATCATGGGCATTGTTGGTATCTACCTTGGCGGCATGGCCTATCAGGCCGTGATCGAACGCTTTTTCTCTTAACTTAAGATAATTGGAGCACATTATGGCTACCCCACATATCAATGCCGCAGATGGCGCCTTTGCTGAAACCGTCCTGATGCCAGGTGATCCACTTCGTGCGCAATACATTGCCGAGAACTTCTTGGAAAACGCAGAGCGTGTCACTGACGTACGTAACATGTTTGGCTACACCGGCACCTATAAAGGGAAAAAAGTGTCAGTGATGGGCCACGGTATGGGTATTCCATCTTGCTCAATCTACGTGCATGAGCTGATCAAAGACTACGGCGTGAAGAATATCATTCGCGTTGGTAGCTGTGGCGCTGTGAAAGACGATGTAAAACTGATGGATGTGATTGTTGCACAAGGTGCATCAACCGACTCTAAAGTGAACCGCACGCGTTTCGCGAACCACGATTTTGCTGCGATCTCTGACTTCCATCTGCTGGAAACGGCAGTAGGTGAAGCGCGCAAACAAAACGTTTCTGTTCGTGTGGGTAACGTATTCTCTGCAGACTTGTTCTACAGCCCTGAAGCGGACCTGTTCAACACCATGGACAAGCTTGGCATCCTTGCGGTTGATATGGAAGCGGCAGGCATCTACGGTGTGGCCGCTGAGCTGGGCGCGCGCGCACTGACCATTTTGACTGTGTCTGACCACATCATCCGTGGTGAAGCCTTGAGCTCAGACGAGCGTCAGAAATCATTTAACGAAATGATGACTGTATCGCTTGAAACAGCGATCAACCTGTAAGTGTTGATCGGAGGAAACGTGTCTAGCGGCAAACTGCCCCCAGCTGCCGGTGACTTGCAGCTGAACTTTTGTAAAACGCTCACTTGCCCAAATTTTGGGTCCACTGATGAGCAGCATTACTTGGTTCAGCACACCAATCCGGCACGCCCAACCTTGGTATGCCGCGAGTGTGGTGCGTTTCCTCCATTGCTCAACAACCACCAAGTGCATGCAGAGCTGATCACTCAGCGACAACTGCATGCCGATGGTTTATGCGCCTGCACCAACCCAGATTGCGAACATCTGGGCAACCCCGTACTCACCCACCGAGCCTGCTACCATGCATTTGGCTACAGCGGTGATAAACAACGCTATCGCTGTAAAGGGTGTCAAAGCACCTTCGTCGATCGCTGGTCGGGGGTGAATAAAAAAAGTGAGTTACAGCAAAAGTTGTTGGCCTACCTGTTCACAGGCCACACGGTGCGAGAGATTTGCCGCCGTCTAACGCTGAACCCCAAGACCTTTTACGATCATCTCAACCATATTGCCGCTCGCTGTCGGCAAAAACTTGCGGCTTATGATACGCGCTTTTTAGGCGAAACCACCCAAGGCCACCTTGCTAGTGTACACGCACCTTTGCAGCCACACAGTCAAAATGGCGTGCAATGGCTCGCTACGGGGGAAGCACATAGCGGTTATGTGTTGCTGCAAGACGTGAATTATCATTCGTACGATCACCCAGTGGTCAATGCTCAGCACGATCCCTATCAAGATCATTGTCGATTTATCGCCAGTGCGCCTGATGTCGACCGAAGCGAAACACTCGCGACACCCGAGGGATTACTCGGTCGCGTGGATGCAAAATATCGCGCGGTTTTCGCCCGCTCGAATGTGGAAGACCCGTATACCCAGCCACTGCATTTTATCTATCCTAACCGTGGCACCTTGATACGTCCACAGTACACAACCTATGCACACTACCTAAATCTCAAGCCCTTATTGGCGCATTGGCAAAACATTGTGGTGTTTTCACCGCAAGAGCCTTTGCTCCGCTCTGCCTGCTTATCCGTCTTTGAAGCTGACATTCGGGATAAACGCGTCAGTCACGTATACGTTGAACAGGACGCATACTGGCAACCCGGCGCAGAGCCTGAGAAAATCGATATCGTATTACTTAGTTGGTGGCGCGATCGCTGGGCGTTTACGCGCAGTGGTGAAGGCACAAAAGCCATTTGCGATCATGGCCAAGCAAAAGGCAAAGAAGCGTACTGGTTAACCCATGCTAGCTGCGATGCATTGAAGAAATATCAGCAACATTTTCATCAGCAATTTGCGCTGTTAGTCAATGAGCCTCGTCGACGCTTACGTCCCGGCGGCCTGCTTCCCCTGCTTGATATTTACCGCGCGTGGCACAACTTGTGTTGGCAAGACAAGCAGCACCAAACACCGGCTCAGCACCTTGGTTTGACCGACCGACCGCTGACGTTGGCCGATCTGCTCCTTTAACCGCGGCTTCCTTTCCATTCCCTTGATAAATCACACGATGTGACTTGACGCGTATCACTTTTTGTTGCCTAAATAAGACTGTGGGTTCTTTACAGGGTGTTTTATTTGGATATTCAACTTCTTCGTACCTTTATCGAGGTCAGTAAAACACGTCATTTTGGCCACGCGGCCGATAACCTCTATTTGACGCAATCGGCAGTCAGTTTTCGAATTCGTCAGCTCGAAACCCAACTCGGTGCCCCTTTATTCATTCGTCAACGCGGGAATGTTCGGCTCACAAGTGCCGGAGAACGCATGCTGCCTTATGCGGAAACCTTGCTACAAACATGGCAACGAGCTCAGCAAGATGTCACCTTGACGCAAGCCGCCAACGAGCAGCTCACTATTGGAGCCTCCCCAACGCTTTGGGAACTAGAAGGGGTCAGTGACTGGATTAATCGTATATGTGCCAATCAACCTGATTGGGTGATCCGCGCTGAAGCTACGCCTCGACAAATGCTGGCGCGTCAATTGATTGAAAAGCGCATTGATGCCGGTCTGACGTCTGAATTACCCAAACTCGAAGGATTGCACTCCCATCACCTCGGCGATTATCAATTGCAATTGGTCAGCCACCTGCCCGATGTGACCATGGCAGATATCCAAGACTTAGCGATCGTCTATTTGGATTGGGGAACCCGCTTTGCTGTCGAGCAAAGTCGTATTGAGGCATTGCAACGTCCACCCGTCCTCCATACCCAATCGTGTCACCTTGCGCTTAATTATTTACTCACCCACGGCGGCGTTGCATTTCTACCGTCTCTGGCTATTCAGCCATACATCGACCGTGGACAACTGCATCTGGTAGGCACCAGCCCAGCATTGGTTCATCAGCTTTATCTTGTCTGGTTAGATGGCAGCGATAAGTCACATTTAATCAATGAGTTACAAAGCTCTACTGGCCAGCTTGTCCCAGAGTAAAAAAAACACGTTTGCAATGATAATTTCACTAGTCGGCGGTGAATTTTTGGGCTATCTTAACCTTTAAGGGTGACGCGCGCGTTGCCTGAATATCCGGCTGCAAACACAGCCACGTAAATACATTAGCGTTAGGAAAGCACCACCATGGCACAGTGGGATCAATGGTTAAAACATGGCTCTCAACACAAAGAGAAGTTCAAGTCCCGACACCACGACTATTTTGATGACGAGGCACCACGCGGTAAAAAAGGTAAGAAACGTCAGCAGAACAAGTCGCGCCGTCAACAACACGATGATGGCTTTTTCGGAGATGACCGTTGACAAACAGTCGCTAGCCCCCAATCAGATTGCATGACACGGTGGCCACACCGCCCAACGGCAACAAAACGGGTTCAGGCACATAGCGAGATAGCACACGCACAGCTAAATAGAATATAAGTAAAAGGGCAACGTCTTCCGGCGTTGCCCTTTTGTGTACGGCAAGCCCCAAAAGCTATCAATGGCGTACTGAGTAATATGTATTACGCTGTTGCCGCCTCCCATTTGGCCTGATGAGCAGTGACCTGAGTTCTGGCAGACTTCCAACGCGTATTAAGCTGCAAATCTGTCCAATCAATCGTTTTTGCTACACGCAATTGACTGGCCGCGGGGACATCTGTGATGGGCAAGGTATCGAGAACGGCAACCGCGCTATCTCGGTCATTACAGACCAACACCATATCACAGCCTGCTTCCAAGGCTGCGCAGGCGCGAGCCGGTGCATCGCCTAATACATGTGCCCCACCCATACTGAGATCATCAGAAAAAATCAGTCCTTTAAAGCCCAGCTGCTGGCGCAAGATATGGGTCAACCAGAACGCGGATGCACTGGCAGGCTGCGCATCATGATGCGGATACACCACATGAGCTGGCATCATGGCATCCAGTAAGCCTTCCTCGATGAACGCTTTGAAGATGGCGAAATCCGACGAGTGCAACATCTCACGCGAATCATGCGGCGTCACCAGATGAGAGTCTTCCTGTACCCCTCCGTGACCCGGAAAATGCTTGCCCGTACTTGCCATTCCCACCGAGCGCATGCCTTGGGTGAAGGCACGTGCATAACGAATAGCCTCCGCGGGATTGTCACCAAAAGCCCGATCTTTAATCGCTGCGCAAGCAAATCCTAAGTCCAACACTGGTGCAAAGCTTAAATCAATCCCATGCGCGATAAGCTCGGCGGCCATCAACCAGCCGGCTTGCTCAGCAACACTAGCATCCGCCTTAAGAGCCCCATAAGACTGTGCCGCTGGAATACGTGTGAACGGCGCTTTAAAACGCTGTACACGCCCCCCTTCTTGATCGACACCAATTAGAATATCGCGCCCCGCTGCTGCACGGATCTCTGCAGTGAGCGCCTGCAGTTGCTCACTGTCATGATAATTGCGTGCAAACAGAATGACACCGCCCACACTGGGATGAGCTAAGATCTCTTTTTCCTCATTGTCGATACGCTCTGCGTGAACATCCAACCATACTGGCCCCATCATATCTCCTTCATCCCGTTGTCAGCCGACTGCCACGCCGGCACGTTATACTGGTGCCAAGGCCTTACGAGTACGTGACTTGCTTGGCAACTGAAAACCTTGTGACGTATTGATACCGTGCGTATGCCACGCTGGCAGCCACTATCACAACAGAATAATCAAGCACTTTGCCTAGATTCGCAATCTGTTTATACTCGTGCCATGGAAGGGGTATTCAACTAAACAGCTCCCTATTAGGGGTCCCCTCATGTGTCCGCGCAGGGTGTTAATAACGCCCAGTGGTTGCGCAATTTGTGCATTGATAAGGAACACACATGCCTCAACCCGCAGCAGATATATACATCGGTGTGATGTCTGGCACCAGTTTAGATAACATTGATGTCGTGGCAGTACGCTTTACACAGGCTGGGCACGTTGAGCCCATTGCACGCCACAGTGAAGCCATGCCGCAAGACATTAAAGCAACCGTGATCAGTTTAAGTCGCGGCCATCCAGTTGCAATCACTGCGATTGGGCAGTTAGATCGCCGTCTTGGCGAGTGCTACGCCAATGCCATCAACACCTTGCTAGAAAGCGCAAGCTTGCGCCCCAAGCATGTTGCTGCAATCGGTTGTCACGGACAGACCGTGTATCACCAACCCAGTGGTGATTATCCGTTTACCATGCAACTGGGTGATGCCAATGTGATCGCAGCGCGAACAGGCATTACCACGGTTGCCGACTTTCGCCGCAAAGATATGGCGTTTGGCGGCCAAGGCGCGCCACTCGTACCCGCATTCCATAACGATTTATTTTCCGATGCCAAGCAGCCAACCGCAGTGGTCAATATTGGCGGTATTGCCAATGTCTCCATGATATGTCCCGACCAACCCTTATACGGTTATGACACGGGGCCGGGGAATATGCTGATGGATGCATGGATACAGCGTCACAAACATCAGGCGTATGATAAAGATGGCGCATGGGCAGCCAGCTGCTCCGCCTACCAGCCATTACTACAGCGTTTGCTCTCTGACCCTTATTTTTCACGCCCTGCGCCAAAAAGCACTGGGCGAGAATACTTCAACCTTGACTGGCTGGATCGCCACTTACTGGCGTTTTCACTCTCTCCGTCACAGGTGCAAGCCACACTACTTGAACTGACGGCACAAAGCATTGCCATGGCGATACAGCCTCATGAGCAAGGTCGCGTGTTCATCTGTGGTGGCGGCGCACACAACCAAACGTTGATGGCAGCACTGCAGGCGGCGCTGCCTCAGTGGCATATTGCGCGTTCAGATGACGTGGGGATCAGTTGCGACGACATGGAAGCCATCGCGTTTGCATGGTTAGCCCGCCAAACCCTCTATAATCAGCCGGGCAACGTGCCCGCTGTCACCGGTGCTAGTCAGGCCTGCTGTTTGGGTGCCATTTATTTGCCCTTCTAGGGAGGGCATGAAGAAAATAGAAGAGTACAACTTTTCCAGTTGTATGCGGTTATCCGGATGAGCTTAAGCGACCTTGCCGTAAAATCGTGACAGGTTGGACGTTGTCCATACGCTGAACGTAAGCCTGATACTGATTGAACGGTAAGGGGCGCGAGTAGTAAAAGCCTTGGCCAACGTCCACGCCATAGCGTCGCAATAGCGCTTCCGCTTCTTCACACTCCACCCCTTCAGCAACCACCATGACCCCAAGTGAGCGCGCCATATCCGTCGTCGCACGTACAATACTCTGATGGCGACCACTTTGGGGTAAATTGCACACAAAGCTACGATCAATTTTCAACTCAGTAAATGGCAGCTGTGAGAGAAAATACAGCGATGAATAGCCGGTGCCGTAGTCATCAATTGATACCTCAATACCACTTGCCGACAGCTCACTAATCAAGCGCTTCAGCCAATCGTAGTCTTCAACCATCACCGATTCGGTCAGTTCAAGAGAAACCAGATTCGTTGGTACATCGTATTGGCTTGCCAGATCAACCACTCGCGCCGCTAAGTTCGGGATATAAATGTCGGACGCACTGATATTGATGGACAGGCGCCGACAGTGACCGCTAGCAATTAACTGTTGCTGCTGTTGGAAAGCACGTCGAATCACCCATAGGGTCAAGTTGTTGATAATACCCACGTCCTCAGCCATACGCACAAAAACATCGGGGGAAATCTGTCCAAAGCGTGGATGCATCCAGCGTGCGAGCACTTCAGAACCATGAATGGAGCCTGTTCGTAAATCAATTTGAGGCTGGTGATAGAGTTCCAGCCCATCGTTTTCAATTGCCTCACGCAGATCTGCTACTAACGAAACATGAAGCTCGTGATACTTGTGTTCGTGGTTGTTAAAGTGGGTATATCCTCCGAGCACGGAACGATGTTGCTGCAGTGCTTGCATGGCGCGGTTTATCAACAGGCTAGGGTGCGATCCATCAGACGGATAGTGACACACGCCGATTCGCGCATTGATGTGGGTAATAAAAGACTCGATAGCAAGTTCACCGTTAAGTCCCTCAATGACGGACTCTAAAATATGGTTACATGTCTCTAAATCTTCCTCCTCAATCAAGAAGGTAAATATTCCCTCTTTGAGGCACCCTAGTTTTTGGAAAGGGGTGTCTGATTCCGTATCAATCTGATAAATCTGCTCAACATCCAAGGCTTCTAGAATTCGATCAACGATCGTATTGATATACGACTTGCGCGTATCTTCATCAAGGTAGGGCAATAGATTATTGTAGTTGTCAACGGTTACACAACACAGGTTGAAGCTAATATTACGAGCAATGAGATCATTGATCGCGATGTGAACCACGTTGGTATTGGGCAAACCGCTCAACGTATCATGAGTCAGTGCTTCCATAGCGTTCATTCGCTGGTACCGGAAGCGCTCGGCTAAGGCAACCGAAAACAACATCATGGTGAGGCCCATGGAAAGCATCAACGCATAACGGCTCATTAAGGTGTATTCGCTGTAGCCGAGCAGCAGCGCATAAAACGCTAATCCACCCGCCATTGCAGGTAGCCACGACAACCCAAATAACAGCAACCAGAATTTACCCAGTTGCCACTGTTTGATTAAAAAGTAGATGACCAATCCGTAAATGGGCACTTGAGACAGTAACACTAACGACGCGGAAATATACGGTGGAGTGATAAATGTAAGCAGCGCCAAGCCAGCTAAAGCACCTGTCGCCATCAAGAACATGGAACGGACACGTTGGTAGTCTCGACTGCGCTCAAAATCGAGGAAGAAGTAGGTGAACCACAGCGCAATGGTTAGCAAGCATACAGCGAATGCCAAAATATGGTTACTGACAAAAACTTGGGCCCAATCCGGTAAAAAATAGCGACTGAAACCATGATTGGCACTGATCACCACTGTCGCCATCAGTGTGTTCAACACATAAATCAAATACACACGCTGCCGGCTATACACATACACCCCGACACTATAAAGGGTGACTAATAGCATAAAGGTGATAAAGCCACCCCACAGAAGATGAATCGCTTTGGCGAGTTGATCGTACGCTTGATGTGACATCACCCATAACGGCATGGTTGGCATATCACTCGACGTCACTTTGATTAGCAACGTATTCGCTTTATCGGGCAGGAGCGTGACCGGTACTGAGGCAGGAAGAGACATATTGGCTAATCGCGATTGAGTAACATCGCCTCCCTCATACGTAGTCACGATCTGATCGCCATCAATCAGATGATACGCATCCAAGTAATCAATCGTCGTATTATCGGTCAGAATATGGAGATGACGCTCAGTTAACCCTTTATAGTCAAACTCCACTTGTATCCAAAATGTCTGATATTCGAGCTGCCAGGGGATTGATTCGGGGTTTTGTACAGTGGCAAGTGGCGCGTGATCAATCACGTACTCGAGCGGTAATTCGTTAGTCTCGTCAATAAAGTAGCGGTACTCCACATCGAGCAAGGGATCATTGAGCTGCGAAACACGAGTCAGGTTGGCAATACCATAAAAAATGGATGCCACAAAGGCAACGGCGAGTGCAATAGTGGTCCAGATGAGTGCCTGTCGCGACTGCAGAGACTGCATTTGCATCTTCACTCCAAGTTTTATCGTGATTGACCCAGCAGACCAGTCTAACTCTGCCTGTCTGTCTTGGTTTTCCCGACACCGTGAATAACTTTCAAGGCGATCATTTGTAAACCTAGATAGATATGGCTAATTTTTCAAACACAGATCTCATCTTTGTTGCCTCGTTAACCCACAACAAGTGAACACTTAACGTATCTTTGAACATTTGTTCATGATAATGTTCGACGCTATACTGCAATCAATTCCATTCAGGGCTGACACATCCCACTAGCCAATGAGTACACCCATGATGACGATGCCAACCACACCAGACGCGTTGCAAGAAGACACCGATTTATTGACTGAAATCGCCATTCTTTACTACCAACAAAGCGCTACACAAGAAGAGATCGCGCGTAAGTACAAAATAAGTCGTCCCAAGGTCAGTCGATTGCTGCGACGGGCACGGGAGGAAGGGATCGTCGAAATCACAGTAAAGTTTCACCCCGTTCATAGTGCGCAGCTTGAGCAGCGTTTAATGGACAGGTTTAATTTAAAGCGCGCACTTATCTCTCTCGATCAACCCAGTGCCCAAGAGCAACGTATGCAGGTGGCGACACTCGTCTCAGCTTACTTGGATGCCAACCTGAACGACGGTATGGTGGTCGCGGTTGGTCAAGGACAAAATGTCGCGGCAGTCGCAGATCACCCAGGTGTAGTGTCTCATCGTCAAACACGCTTTGTCTGCGCCATTGGTGGTACGCACCGCAGTGGAGATGCATTTAACGCTGACCATATTTGTCGACGTCTCGCCAAAAAGTTTGGTGGAAGCAGCGAAACCCTCTACGCCCCTGCCTATGTCGACAACGAAACCATTCAACAAGTCTTTGTTTCTCACCCCAACATCAGTGAAACCTTGAACCAAGCCAGAAAAGCAGAGTTTGCGCTGGTGGGAATTGGCGATATGGATGAAAATAGCCACATGGTAAAACTTGGCTGTTTTAGCGCTCGCGAATTTGTAGAAGCACGGGTTAACGATGGTATTGTCGGTGACATTGGCGGCTTTGATTTTTTCCGCATGGACGGTCAACCGACCGATAATCTGATGCGAGGCCGTGTAGTGGGTCTAGCTATGCCAGATTTGGCGCGCATTCCTAATGTGATTGCTATGGCAAGCGAAAGCCGCAAAGCGTTGTCCATCTTAGGTGCACTGCGTACAGGTGTCATTGACGTGTTAGCAACCAGTGCCAGTTGCGCCATGGCGCTATTGAATATGTCAGAGCCGGCACCAAACGAGAAGAAGATCACATTTCAACAGCCAGAGTAAACCACACACAAAGAAGTGAGATGTATCGCGGGTTTATTTCGCAATACAATTGACAATCGATGTGAAAAACACAAAGATCGTCACATCATTTGCTCAGGCGCGTTGCATCTGTTCATATTCAGAGCAGGCGCTAACCCGCAAACGTGGCGTCTGAGCCTATCACGCAGAAAAGGTGAGTGAAGATGAGCAACAAACTGGACCAACTCCGTGCCCTGACCACCGTTGTCGCTGACACTGGTGACATCGAAGCGATCAAAAAGTACCAACCACAAGATGCAACGACAAACCCGTCGCTGATCCTGAAAGCGGCGCAAATCAAAGAATATGCGCCGCTCATCGAAGAAGCGATTGCTTACGCCAAATCACACAGCAACGACGCTGATCAACAAGTGGCAGACACGTGTGACCGTCTTGCGGTCAATATCGGTAAAGAAATCCTCAATGCTATCCCTGGCCGTATTTCAACCGAAGTGGATGCACGCTTATCTTACGACACTGACGCCAGTGTGGCGAAAGCACGCAAACTGATCAGTATGTACAACGAGGCAGGGATCAGCAACGACCGTATCTTGATCAAACTCGCCTCAACGTGGGAAGGTATTCGCGCCGCAGAGATCCTAGAAAAAGAAGGGATCAACTGTAACCTGACGCTACTCTTCTCGTTCGCGCAAGCGCGCGCCTGTGCCGAAGCTGGTGTTTACTTGATCTCACCATTCGTTGGTCGCATCATGGACTGGTACAAAGCGAAAGAAGGCCGTGATTTCACACCAGCAGAAGACCCAGGCGTGAAATCCGTCACCACCATCTACAACTATTACAAGTCGCATGGCTACAATACTGTGGTCATGGGTGCAAGCTTCCGTAACGTCGGTGAAATCTTGGAGCTGGCAGGCTGTGACCGTCTAACCATCAGCCCACAACTGCTGCAAGAGCTTAGTGACGCAGAAGGTGACGTGCCAGTGAAATTGCAAGACACTGGCGCCACAGAGCAGCGCCCAGCGCGTATGACCCATGCTGAGTTTATGTGGGAACATAACCAAGACGCGATGGCCGTTGAAAAACTGGCTGAAGGCATCCGCAATTTCGCGGTTGACCAAGGCAAGCTCGAAGCCATGATTCGCGAGCAACTGTGATTTAACACAATAAAAGCGGCTTAGGCCGCTTTTATGATTAACGTCGATACCGTATTCAACCTGTTCAATCTGTAGGTATACACATGGAACGCAAAATGCTAGCCAACGCCATTCGCGCCCTTGCGATGGACGGAGTTCAACAAGCTAACTCGGGACACCCAGGTGCCCCAATGGGTATGGCTGATATCGCCGAGGTTTTGTGGCGCGACCACATGAACCACAACCCACAAAATCCAGACTGGGCAAACCGCGATCGCTTTGTGCTATCAAACGGCCACGGCTCAATGCTGATTTACTCACTGCTGCACCTTACGGGTTATGATCTTGCCATTGACGATCTGAAGCAATTCCGTCAATTGCACTCAAAAACACCGGGTCACCCAGAGTACGGTTATGCCCCTGGCATCGAGACCACAACCGGTCCGCTTGGCCAAGGTATTACTAACGCCGTCGGTATGGCCGTGGCTGAGAAAGCACTGGCTGCTCAATTCAACCGTGACGGCCATGATATTGTCGATCATCACACTTACGCGTTCCTTGGTGATGGCTGCCTGATGGAAGGTATTTCTCACGAAGCCTGCTCGCTAGCCGGTACCTTGGGCCTAGGTAAATTGATTGCGTTTTGGGATGACAACGGCATCTCAATCGACGGTCACGTTGAAGGCTGGTTCTCTGACGATACGCCAAAACGTTTTGAATCTTACGGCTGGCAGGTTATCCCAGCGGTCGACGGCCACGATCCTGCTGCGATTCAAGCAGCTATCGAAGCGGCAAAAGCTGAAACCGGCAAACCAACGCTTATTTGTACCAAAACCACCATTGGTTACGGTTCGCCAAACAAAGCCGGTAGCCATGACTGCCACGGCGCACCGCTAGGCGAAGACGAAATCAAAGCGGCACGCGAATTCCTTGGTTGGGAGCACGGTCCGTTTGAGATCCCACAAGATATTTATGCACAGTGGGATGCCAAAGAAGCCGGTGCGGCCAAAGAAGCAGCATGGAACGAAAAATTCGCTGCCTATCAGGCGCAGTATCCAGAACTCGCGGCGGAATTTACGCGTCGTATGAACGGTGACCTGCCTTCAAACTGGGACAGCGAAACCCAAAAGCTCATCAAAGACCTACAGGCTAACCCAGCGAAAATTGCCTCACGTAAAGCGTCGCAAAACGTACTAGAAGCCTTCGGCAAACTGCTACCTGAACTGCTTGGCGGTTCGGCGGATCTGGCGCCATCAAACCTCACCATGTGGTCTGGTTCAAAAGCCATTACCGCTGACGATGCCAGTGGTAACTACCTACACTACGGTGTACGTGAGTTCGGTATGACCGCCATCATTAACGGTATTGCGTTGCATGGCGGCTTTGTACCTTACGGCGCAACCTTCTTGATGTTCATGGAATACGCGCGTAACGCGATGCGTATGGCGGCCCTGATGAAGGTGCAAAACATTCAGGTTTATACCCACGATTCCATCGGCTTGGGCGAAGACGGCCCAACTCACCAGCCGGTCGAGCAAATGGCTAACCTGCGCCAGACACCAAACATGAGCACTTGGCGTCCATGTGATCAGGTAGAATCAGCCGTTGCTTGGAAGGCAGCTGTTGAGCGTAAAGACGGCCCAAGCGCGTTGATCTTCTCGCGCCAAGGCCTTGCCCAACAAGAGCGTGATGATGCACAGCTTGCTAACATTGCCAAAGGCGGCTACATCCTGAAAGATTGCGCGGGCAAGCCAGAGCTTATCTTGATTGCAACTGGCTCTGAGGTTGAGCTAGCCGTTGATGCGGCGGCACAACTGAGTGAGTCTGGCAAGCAAGTGCGTGTGGTTTCCATGCCAAGCACGGATCTGTTTGACAAGCAAGATGCAGCCTATCGCGAATCTGTATTGCCATCAGACGTGACAGCGCGTATCGCGATCGAAGCCGGCATTGCCGACTATTGGTACAAGTACGTGGGTCTAGACGGTCGTATCATTGGCATGACGTCTTTTGGTGAATCAGCACCGGCTGGTGAGCTATTTAAGATGTTTGGTTTCACCGTTGAAAACGTTGTAGAGACCGCTAACGAACTACTCGCCTAGTTCCTTATAGCCAGCGATTAGCACGCTAACGCGCACAAAGGCCAGTCTTAGACTGGCCTTTTTTATGTCCTTTCGCCACGGTTCAGTAAAGAAAGCGACTGGCTGATGGACGAGGGTGATACGCAGACCTCACACCGAGATCGTGGCGAAGATATTCAGATAGCTGATCCATTGAACAAACGTTCAACATTTTATCGGCTCGCGTAATGCCAACCGTGATAGTGACAACCTTCATCACAGTGACGGTAAAACCTTGTTTCGTAATTGCCATCAGTGACTTTCCTCTCATTGTTTTTTCAACATACTCGCCATCATAAAACCTCAAGTTATATTGAGGTAAATGAAAATCACAGCAACGGGAGCAAAAAATGACCATGAGTGTCGGGCAAGTGGCTAAGCGTGCGGGAGTAAAGGTCTCTACCCTGCATTTTTACGAGCAAAAGGGGCTGATTGTGAGTCAACGCAACGCGGGTAACCAACGTCGTTACGACCGTGCAGTGCTGCGTCGCCTTGCCGTGATCAAAGCGGCGCAAAATGTTGGCCTGTCACTGGATGAGATTGGTAAAGCACTCAGCGAGCTTCCTTCACACCAAGCCCCCACTCAAGCGCAATGGCGTAAAATGGCAGAGCACTGGGATCAGACCCTGAATGATCAAATTGCGCGGCTTCAACAGTTACAGTCAAGCCTCAGTGGCTGCATCGGCTGCGGCTGCCTCTCCATGAAATCATGTGCGCTCTATAATCCCAATGACGCGGTGGGCGAAGCCACGAAAGATGACAACGTGCTCAACCACCCAAAAACCAATGTGTCTGATCTTTTAAAACACTGGAGACAAAATAAGTAATAAACGCTTTACATGAACTGGGATTGCTGTATGGTGGTCACAGCTCTGGAACATGGAGCATCAATGATTCATCAAGTAAAAGTCGACATAAGCTACGCTATTATCAATATTATAGAGTTTCTAACGTTACCCACTTTCGCTTTTAGACATTTCATCGACTCCGTTCAAAGCTACCCTATTTATTTTAATTTAAGAGAGAATGATTATGTCTAATCAATCAACTGGTATCGTAAAGTGGTTTAACGAAGAGAAAGGTTTTGGTTTCATCACTCAAGACAGCGGCGAAAAAGACGTGTTTGTACACTTCCGCGCGATTGTTGGTGAAGGCTTTAAAACCCTTACCGAAGGCCAACGTGTAAACTTTACCGTTGAGCAAGGCCAAAAAGGCCCACAGGCATCTAACGTTTCTGTTGCATAAGAAACCTTGTCTGACTGATTGTAGGGCGCCGTTGGCGCCCTTTTTTGTGCCTGTTGATCAGACACTCGCGATAATAAAAAAGGCCCCACAAGCACTTGCTGTGGGGCCTTTTTTTTAACCTTGACCATCAATGAACCTTGATTAGCTTTGTTGCATCTTCTGGCGTTTTTTCAAAAAGGTTAACCAGCTTTCTACTGCGTCATCCGGCGAAATACGTTGCGCGACTTTAGCTTGTTCAAGGGCATGGTCAAACTGATTCAACTTGTAATACGCTTGTACTTTCGCTAGCGCAATATCCTTCTTAGAGGCCCCTTTTTCCGCCCTGTCTAGCGAAGTGAGTGCTTGCTGATAATCACCCTGCTGAATTTGCATCAAAGCCAGCTGCCAGTGATATTGGCTCTCTTTCTTAGCTGCCAGTTGCCAAGCTGAAATGGCCTGAGGCCATTCACGCGCTTGTTGCCAAAGGCTGGCTTGCTGAGCAAGTGTTTGCGCATCTTGCTCGCTCTCAGGCAACCCCTTCAGCCACTTGGCTGCGCGTTCAGGAACACCGACATTGGCGTAAAGCTGTGCCACTGTCCGTTGCTCACTCGGCTCTAGGGCTATCCCTTTGCGCTTGGCAAGTAAATAGGTGCTAATCGCGTTTTTCGGCTGTTCTAAGCGCACATAGTTGGCCGCCAATTGACGCCACCACTGTTTATTATCTGGCTCAAGGGTAATCAAGGCTTTTAAAGTGGGGGTCGCCCCGCGCCATTGCTCCAATTGCAATTGTGCCCCAAGCTTGAGTGACAATGCCGACACGGTGGCCGTGTTATTCATGGCGCGCTCATAGTCCGGATACGCAGCCAACACTTTCTGCCATTGCTCGCGTTGATAATGCGCTTGCATGATACGCAGCCACACATCTTCTGCCTGCTCGGATTTCTCTTTAGGTACCGAACGGGCGAGCGGATAATAATATTGCAATGCCGCCGCGTATTGGCCATCAATCAGCAGTAAATCGGCTAACATCCGCTTGGTTTGCCACGCTTGCGCATCTTGCAATTGCTCGCTATCTACCGCGCGCTTAATATGGACAATCGCTTTATCATTGTTGCCATATTGCCAGTAGAAAACCCCCAGCGCACGGTCAACAAAAGCTTTGTCAAAATCACGTTTCACATTCAGCTTGTTGAGTAGCGCAATGGCTTCGCCCAACTTAGACGCTTGCTCTAACGCTTGTGCCTTTTCAATCGATAAGGCAACCGAGGGTGACAACTGCGCCGCGGCGGGCAGCGCAAACATCAATGCCAAGGTAAAGATAAGTCGTTTCAACATTAGCGTAAGTTAAACTCCAATTTGATCTGCTGACCCGGCTGCGCCACGGCTTCTCCATTCACCACTTTGGGCTCGTACTTCCATTTACGCAGCGCTCGCAGTGCTTCACGTTCAAACACACGGGGCGGATTTGCTTCAACCACACTCAAATCTTGCGGTCGACCGGAAGGACTAATGGTAAAACGCACCACTACATACCCTTCTAAACCACGACGCATGGCCCGTGGTGGATAATTGGGTTCCACCCGAAACAGCGGCATAGCCTGCTGATTATTCGGCCCCTGCATGACGCTTAAATCACCCAGTGAGGGAGCTTGCACCATGACGCCTTGAATGTTGGTCTGCAAATTCAGCGTTGGCATATCCGGCTGAGCGGAAGCTGTCGATTGTGTTTGTGTCACCGGCGTCGGCGTATCTGGCATTTCCGGTGGTTTCGGCCGCTCTGGCACCGTGCGCTGACGACGCTGCACATCGGTGTCTGGCTCCTGCATAAAAATATCGATGCTCATCGAGGTCGACTTTTCTTGCGGGCGCTGGGTACTGTGACCCACCATCAGAGCCATCAGCATAAATAAGCCTAACGTGAATACCAGCGCGACCGGCATTGAAATCAGCCATCGCTTCATTATGGCGACTCCGTAGCCAAGGCAATACTCGCGATCCCTGCTCCCTTGGCGGCGTCCATCACTTTTACGACGGTACCATTGTACGCCAGTTCATCGGCTTGAATCACAAGGGACGCATCCGGCTTATCCAACAGCACATGCTCTAACGTCGCTTCGACACGCTCTACATCCACCAAACGCTTATCAATATAGATTTCGTTCGATGCGGTCACTGCGACAAAGATACCGGCATCTTTTTGGCTGGTTGCATGGCTCGCCTCGGGACGGTTCACTTCCACCCCGGATTCGCGCACAAACGAGCTAGTGACGATAAAAAAGATCAACATGATGAACACAATGTCCAACATGGAGGTTAAATCGATTTGCGCTTCTTCGCGCTGCTTATGAGGTCGAATCAATCGCATTACTGACTCCGAAGCGCCTGTTCAAGCGCAACTTCTCGGCGCTGACAGGCTTTAACTAGACGGGCATGGGCAAACATGCCGGCAAGGGCCGCCACCATACCAGCCATGGTCGGCAGCGTAGCCATCGAGATCCCCGATGCCATCAAGCGTGGCTCACTGGTCCCCTGGCTGGCCATCACATCAAAAACCGAGATCATTCCAGTGACTGTGCCCAACAAGCCCAACATCGGGCAAATGGCCACCAGCGCTTTAATTAAACTGAGGTAGCGCCCCAGTTCATGCTGCGCTTCAAATAGCCACCCTTGGCGAATAGCGCGTGCATACCACGAATGATGATCCGTGCGTGCTTGCCAGGCCGATACCCACACTTGCCGTTGTGCCGGAAACCGTGAGTATAAGTACAACAAACGTTCGATCACCAACACCCAGCAAAACAGCACTACCAGACCCAGCCACCATAGCACAGGCCCACCTTGCGCCATAAAATGGCGCAAGATAAACCAAATATCTTGGTGATTGAATTGGGAAAGTAGCTCTACATCCATCATGCTGCTTGTCCAGTGGCCGCCGTATTCGCTGGTTGCTCGGCTTGTTCTGCAACAAGGCTAATACTTTGTTTTTCCAACATGCCGCGAATGTGATCGGCCTGCCCGCTCAAAATATTATGCGCAAGAAGCAGTGGGATCGCCGCGATCAAGCCGAGTACCGTGGTCACGAGAGCCATCGAAATACCGCCTGCCATCACTTTCGGGTCGCCATTACCAAACTGGGTAATCACTTGGAAAGTTTCGATCATCCCCGTCACTGTTCCTAACAGACCCAGCATTGGCGCCAGTGCTGCCAGTAGTTTCAACATAGAGAGGCCTTTTTCACAGCCTTGCTGCTCATCGACAACCGCTTCCAGCAAACGTAACTCCAGCGATTCAACATCGCGTTGTGGCGCATCATGATACACCTTGAGTACACGGCCAAGTGGGTTATCCTCTGGTGACTCTGGATGTTTGAGCTGACGATGCATTTTGGCATGAATAGACAAAAGGACCGCGCCACGATAGAGCGCAATTAACAGACCAACCGCCAACAACGCCGCAATCACTTTGGCCACAAAACCGCCTTGGCTAAAGCGATCCGCCAGGCTTGGCGCTTTCTCCAATTGACTGAGGAGAAAACCGCGCGACGGATCAACCAGCACAGGCTCACCCACCGAGGTGATCGCTTGCTCGAGCTTGGATGTAGTCAGGGTATTATCAGGTTGCGCACGATACGGGATCGCCACCTTTCTGTCCGACTGCCAGTTCAAATAGCCCTGCGGGCTAATCAGCCCAAGGTTACCGATGCGCACCACCGACTGCTCAGACGACACGCCTTGCGCATCCACAACCGGCAGCGTTAACGCTTGCAGTTCGCCGCTGGTTTGCATTTGGGTGAGCATCCCTTGCCACAAGGTATTTAGCTGTTTGAGTGACGGCAATGTATCGGCGGCAACGATCTCTGAAACGGTTTGATTAAAGGTCGGCTGCGTGATGCCTACATAGCTGGAAGCGCTGTCGGTTTGAATGGTTTTGCTCGCTTGACGCACCACGCCAAATAGCTCTCCCAAACTGCCCGATTCTAAGCGAAGTTTATCTTCCAACGACGCCAGTTGTTGCTCGTTGTCACTAAAGGTGTCACTGAGTTTTTCGGTTTCCGCCTCAAGCGCATTACGGGTCGCTTTCAACTGATTCAGTTTGGCGCGCAGCTCTCGCTCCGTCATCGCGAACTCCGCTTCACGCGCTTGGTTGTGTTCACGGGCTTGCTGCTGCGCTTGTTGGGTTTGACCCACAAGATCGTCAGCATGGGTCAAAGGCGCGACAGCCATAAAACAGGCTGCAGCAATCAGGGTTTTCCAGCTCATGATTTCACCCCTTGGTTGGCACTTAAAGGCAGAGATAACAACGACGGCGCTACTTGTTTTTGTGCAACCGCGAAGGCTTTATCCACGGCTTCGCCCGCACTCGCATCCAAGGATACCCACTGCATATCTCGTGTGCTCCATACCCAATGCTGCTTGCCATCAAGGCTACGGGCCACCAGCGACACGCGACCAAGATGCAGCACATCCACTTGATGTGCCCGACCATCCAGCGCAATGGTGTCTTGGTAAGCATCTAGCTTAGTGCCATAGTCACGCTCAATTTGATAGGCCTCGAGAATACGACGAAACTTCTCCGAATCCGCCACATCGGCGCGACCCATCATCGCTTGAAGTTTTTCTAGGCGTGCTTGTCGCTGCTCCGCTTTCAGTGGCATGTCTTTAGCAATCCACTGTTCCAATCCGTCGAGCATGCGGTACATCAAAGGCACAATGCCTTGGCGCGTCTCTTTGATCTCGATGATTTGATCGCGAAGACTTTGTGCTTCTACCTGTTGGTTGCTCACCAAGTTTTGTAGGTGATCGCGGTAGATTTCTAAATTACTGATCTGAGTTTGAATTTGCTCAATTTCTTGACGCATAGCCAAACTGACATCGGCGCGGCGATTAATGCGTGATTGCGACTGTGCCGCTTCTTGGGTGGTTTTACCCTCGATGGCTTGCGCCTTTTCGAGCTGATCCGCACTCACCGCTGGCGTGAACGCCAAACAGGACGCAACGCCCAGCACGAGCCGAAATGAAGACGATTTTATCATGGTGATATCTACAAACATGCTTGGTGATATGGCTTCCGCCACAAACAAAAGTGAGAATAGTTTCTATTTGCGTGTAATGTACCGAGTTTGGCGGCAAAGATCTAGCCTAGCAGTAAAGGGAGCGGAGAATATTGCGGCTTATCAGTAAAGAAGAAGTGACAATAAAAACTAAAAACACATCAAGCAGATAGCGACCAACTGGGTGTTGACCTAACTCTGCACTTGGCCCGTTAAGCCCAAAGACGATGGCGCACGCCATTGCCACTCTAACAATCGCGTGCGCTCATTGGCTATCAATACCCTGTTGTTTCCGAGGTGTTTTTATAGATTTTGCCGTTTTTCATGATCACAACGAAATGCGCATCAGGCTCGGCAATCAGGTCAAGATTTTCCAGCGGATTACCCTCAACAAGGAGGATGTCAGCGATAGCGTCCTCTTCTATCACTCCTAATTTCCCTTGATATGGACTCCGCTTGCCAGACAGCGCAAGCAAGGCTGCATTCCCAGACGTTGCCATCGATAACACTTCAGCCGGCGTGTACCACTTTGTCATCGTGGTTAAGATCGCGCCTTGGTTTTTTGTCATGGCAGGATTGAATAAAATATCGGTGCCCCAAGCCACCTTAAGGCCATATTGCTTGGCAAGCTTAAAGGCGTTGTCGGTGCCTTGGGCGACCTGTTGCTGTTTTACTTTCGCCTCTCCTTGCGTCGGATTCGAGTACTCGTTAGCAAGGAAAGCTTGGCCGCTCAGCCATACGCCTTTTTCCGCCATTAATTGTGCAGTTGCTTCATCCATGAGCTGTCCATGCTCAATGACCTGTACACCCCCTTGTATCGCGGTTTGTATCGCTTTAGGCGTGTAGGCATGTACCGTCACATAGGTGCCCCAGTTATCTGCCGCATCTACCGCGGCACGGAATTCTTCTTCCGAGTATTGCGCCACATCAATCGGATCATACGCTGAGGCCACCCCGCCCCCTGCTGCGAGTTTAATTTGAGAGGCGCCTAACATCAGTTGCTCACGGACGCGCTTTCTGACTTCCGCCACCCCATCCGCTATCACACCACCATTGAGCGATTCACCACGACTTAAACCGGCATTGTTCGCAGCAGGCACCTCATAACGCATCCTAAAATCACCATGCCCGCCCGTTTGCGAAATCATCGCACCGGAGGGCCAAATGCGCGGTCCGGCCACTATGCCCTCATCAATGGCTTGCTTAAGGCCAAATACCGGCCCACTAAGATCACGCACGCTGGTAAAGCCTCGCATTAGCGTGCGCTCAGCTTCTTGTGCGGCCCGAAGATTGATATAGCCGACGTCAGCGGTAAGCAGTTCTGGGACGGAAACAGTCGCCAGCATCGCATGCCAATGTGCATCAATCAGCCCCGGCATCAGCGTGCGTCCCTCACCTTGGATCACAGTGGAGTTCAATGACGGCACCACGTCAATCGGGTGACTCGAAATCCGTGTGATCTTGTTTCCCTCAACTAAAACATGTTTAGGGGCAGAAAGCTGCGCAGATTGACCATCGAAAATACGCACATTTTCAAACAACACACTCTGTGGATGCGGCGCCAACTGCGCCTTAACAGAGACCACCAACAACAAGGCGCCCACAACGAACGTCATCCATCGCATCAACCTCTCCATCCCACACTCCTTGTATTCATTAACAAAAAGCGACTCAAACCTTGTCCACAGCGCCTGCTCCTCGCTCATTTAACAAACCACAGGACGATGAGGTTCTGACCGCACTGTCTATTAAATTAGCCAACCACACCAAAAAGCCCAAATTTTTAGAGAGTTATCGCAATTTTGTTGATCTTGCTGTGGCACGCTCTACGACCCATTGAATATGCAATTGGAACAGCCATGAATAAAGTCTTCGTATCGACCGACCATTCCCATTGTAGCTATCATATTTATCAGCCCAATCAATCCGACTGCCCTCTTATACTGTTGCATGGTACCAATAGTGATGGGTTAGCGAGTTACGGCTCTCTTCTCAACGCATTTGATCACCGCGAAATCATCGTTCCCGATTATGCTGGGTGTGGGGACTCCAGCTTACCCGAGCATGAGCTGACAATTTCCGCTCTCGCCGATCAGGTGGTGGCCATTATTAACGAAAGAGGCAGCAAGAAGATTGATCTCGTTGGTCACTCACTCGGGGCTACGGTCGCGGCTTACATTGCCGCGCAGTATCCTGATTTTATTAACCGGTTAGTGTTAAGTGCGCCTTGGTGCCATGGTGATGACCCGCGACATCAACTGGTATTTAATACTTGGCAGACACTCGAAGAAATCGCACCACAACAAGCAACTGCGTTTGGGCTAAGCCATGTACTGAGTCCAACATTTCTGGCCAATATGGATCCAGAACTGATAGCGCGTATATACACCACAAAGGGGTTGCCTGATACGCATCGAAGAATCGCACTCGGTAAAGACCTAGACATCCGCCAGTATTTATCGAAAATTCAAGCCCCGACGCTCGTCTTAGCCATGGCGTTTGACACCCTTGTACCGCCTTACCGAGCCCAAGAAGTACAAGCCGTAATATCTAACAGTGAGTACGATGAAATACCGAGCGGTCATGCAGTGCAACTCGAAAGTCCTTATCCGTGGGTCAATCGCATTCGTGGATTTTTATAATATTGAAGGGTGAGATAGATAACTGACATAAGTTACGTAACTTACGTCAGTTATGCTTTTTATGACGAGCCAGACTCATCCCCACTCTTCTCTGCAGTGTCAGCATCCGTCTCCGACAGGCAGTCTTTTTGCCGGACCAGATCGAGCGCGTAGGTATACGCCTGCTTCACTTCCTCTTTAAAACTTTTCGCCCCAATTTGCGCCAGAAGTTGCGGGTAGTCTTTATTGTCTGGCTCTTGCAGCCATTTCATCATCACTTGGTTTTTCAGCATGATGTTGCTAAGCCGGTCATCTCGCAGTGAGTCGGAGGCAACTTGCAGCATTTGCAGGCCTTGCAGCTCAACGGCGTTGCGCACAATTTCATCAGAAGTGTTAGTTTTACTCATCGCCATCGTCCTCGCTATTAGCCTCGTCCTCTGGCTCAAAGCCGGTTTTCGATAAATCTGAGAACGACTCAGCTAGGTTATCATTCACTTCGCGGCAGCTTTTTATAATCGCATCGCGAAGCTCTTCGCCCATGGCCGCATCGGTACCATTGGACTCAATCAGTTTGTCGAGGTATTGGTCAAAGTCATCCGGTAGACCAAAATCGAGTGTCGGTGTTGGCATGATTCCTCCTAGCGCATGAGTTTAGAAAGTAGCACCATTAGCAGCCCTTGAATAATGGCGATAAAAAGCTGGATATGGGCGACCACGATGATCAGCAAAAACATAAGATTAAATGGATTACTCAACCACTTTTGAAAGGCCTTGCCCGCGACAGTCGTGGTTTGTAGTGCCGTATCCCGTAAGTGGTCAACGGTGTTTTGCACCAAGATGGAAGACGACAGACGCTTACCATCGCTCGCCACGTCTTCCTCCTCGTTCATAGTGACTTATGAATCAGCGATTTTATTGAGCTGCTTGGTCATCAGCAGCATGCGTTGGTTGCGGGCATTCACTTGGTCTTGCAAGGTGGTTTCAACCGAGTTGTTGATAGAGCGCTGCAAATACGCACTCGACATCACATCGACCAAGCGACCTTTATGTTCGGTTTGCTCACGCAGGCTGATCACATCGGGTTTGTCGGCCACGGCGGTCTCCCTATCAGTGGTGGATAAGGCATCGAGGCAGCACATCGGCTGCCTCGACACGTACACAGATCAGCAAGGCTTAATTGCCGCCGTCCATGATGTAGTTGACCGCTTTCGCGCCTGCCGCAGCCATTTGTGTCATGGCGTTGGAGGTCGCTTGCATTTGCGTGGCACCGGTGTGGGTAAACTCACGCACCTGCAGCTTTGAAAGCGCCGACAAGTCACGCAAGCCATCCAGATTCAGGCTTTGTGCCGAGGTGCTTGTGGTTTGATCGGCCACTTTCGGATCAACGCGGTCACGATAAGGTGATGGGGTAATACCATTTTCTTCAGGCATAATGCTTTCCTTTTTCAGTTAATATCTGCCACATGGCAGAGGGTTACTTTATGAAGCGACACACCCAAACAACATAAGGCAGTGCTTCCTTTGAGCGGGTTATTTCTTTCCCGCCATCACGTAGTTCACCGCTTTCGCGCCAGCCGCAGCCATTTGTGTCATGGCATTGGCAGTCGCCTGCATTTGCGTGGCCCCAGTGTGGGTAAATTCACGCACTTGCAGTTTTGAAAGCGCCGACAAGTCGCGCAGACCATCCAAATTCACACTTTGTGCAGACGAACTGGTGGTCTGATCGCCGACCTTAGGATCAACACGGTCACGATAAGGCACTGGCTCAATACCGGTTGCCGATGCTTGCGTGTTTTGTGCACCGCTTTCTGGCGCTTGATCTCCTGATTCAGGCATAGATAGTCTCCTTTGCTTAGTTACCCTTGATTGGGTCTGCTTACTCTAACTGCGCCCATATCACGCTGTAATAGTGAAAACTTTCACGCTTCAGACAAAAAAGCGCTCGCCGCTACGCTCACGGCTTATTCATTACGCCGGAGAGACCATGCACTATCTAACTTTTACTCGTACTTCACTGCTGGTAGCGCTGACCTGTTTTGTGCTGCTGGCCTGTAAACCAAGCGATCCACCTAGCGATCTCGCGCTAATTCAAACCCGTGGCGAATTAGTGATCGCGACGCGCTTGGACGGCGTGGGCTGCTATTACGCGCAAGATAAGGTGGTGGGGCGAGAATGTGCGCTGCTAAGCAGCTTTGCCGAGCATCTGGGCGTGACACTGACAATAGACAAACAGCCAACGGTCGCGGCAATTATCGACCGTGTGAATCAGGGGCACGCCGATATAGGTGCCGCCGATCTCACCCAAACCGCGCAGCGCGAGCAGCAGGTACGCTTCTCAGCCCCCTTGTTTGAAACCCGTGAAGTGTTAGTGCAGCGCAGCGACAACCCCATCGGCCGTATTGCTGACTTGGTAGGCCACACGGTGTCGCTGCGTAAAAGCAGTGCATATGTTGGCGAGCTAATACGTGCCGCCAAACGGGCAGGGGTGAACATTGGCCCAACCGCCGATGCCAACACCATTGGGCTGCACTATGTCGATGAGCACACCGCTACCTTGGCACTGGTTGCCGATGTGGCTGAAAAAGAGATCGACTTTACCGTGGCCGATGAACACATTGCCCGCAACGCCAACGTACGTGACAGTAATGTCGATGTCAGTTTGGTCTTTGGCGCGCCGCGTAACGTTGGCTTTGTGGTGAGACAATACGGCGACGGCTCATTGCTCGATGCCTTAAATCGGTGGCTACAAAGTGATGCGGCACAACGCATTCACGACACCTATCACCAACAGCAAACTGCGCCCGACACCACCCAAACCCGCACATTTTTATCCTCATCCAGCACCCTTAGCCCCTGGGACCCGATGTTTCAGCGCTATGATAATGCCCCGTTTGATTGGCAGTGGTTAGCAGCACAAAGCTATGTAGAATCGCGGTTTCGCGCCGATGCGGTCTCACCGGCTGGTGCCATGGGGCTGATGCAACTGATGCCGCCGACCGCCAAAGAAATGGGCGTTACCCAACCCTTTGATCCAGCAATGAACATTCGTGGCGGCGCCCGCTACAACCACCGTATGTATAAACGCTGGCACCACCTCCCCGAGCAAGACGCACTCGCGTTCTCGCTGGCCTCTTACAACGCAGGTTTAGGGCATGTCTTAGACGCACGCGCCTTGGCACGTGCTGACGGCGCCGATCCGGATAACTGGTTTAGCTCGCCGACTCAACGCGGCGTGGAAGATTACATCACCGAGCTCGAGCACCAAGCCGTCTACCAACGTCCAGACATTCGCTACGGCTACTGCCGAGGCAGCGAGCCTAAGCACTATGTGCAGCGCATTTTTCGCCAGCGCAAGCATTACGCCGACTTAACCGACGACGGGGAGTTATTTCCCGATGCCTCTACACCCGCTCACTCGGCACCCTAAACACTCTTTTTTGTAGAAGGACATCGCAATGAAACAATCACTTAGCTTTTACTTTGGCCTTAGCGGCACCGTCAGCCAGCGCCAGTTTTGGCTCTGCTTTGTGCTGCCATGGTTTGTTATTCAGTCTTTGATGGGGATTGCCGTCCAACACGACAGCATTCAATTGATGGATGGCATTTGGACACCGCCAGAAGTGGTGTTTTCAGTACTGGGCTTTTTTATCCAACTGTTTGTCACTTGGGCCACCGTTGCACTGAGCATCAAGCGGCTGCGTGAACTCGGTTATCCAGCGCGCACCTTGCTCGCCATGATCCCGGGCTTAGGCACCCTTTGGGTGTGGTTCGAACTGCTCTTCTCTTCCCCTGATAACGGCCATCCACTCTAAACACCTTGCGCCTGCTGCACTATGTAGTAGGCGCAGTTACCCACCACACTCTATCGGCCAGCTCCGTATTTAACGCCACCGATACTCCTCGCTCACTGTACCCAACCCGGCAGAACAACACCGCAAAGTCAAAATGGGGGGAGTTATCGACATAGTGATGCACCTGCACATGACTGAGCCGCGCACACAATTCAGCAATGCCCGCACGCACCTTTGTCGTCGGCTGATTAAGCCAAGCGGCCAACTCATCAATTTGAAAATGATATTTGTGCTGCACCGGCGGACATTCCATCGCCTGCGCACCAAAGACAATCTGATGCTGAAAACGTATCCGCGCCATGATGTGCTGCGCCAAGGTCTGAGCCTCTTCATCCTGAAGGGGGGAGATGATCGCCACAGTAAACGCTCCTTTGATTAAGAGCCTCTATCCTGCTGTTTTTGATGCGCAAAGCCACAGAGCAAAAGTTCTCTATGCCGTTTTAAAACCCGACCTGCGTAATCTCACTGCACACCTTACTTGACAGGGAAATCAGTATGCATTACGTCTCAAAAACAACAATAAATCATAACAATATCAATTTTTCGCTTCTGTCTGAAAAAACCCGAGAACTAATCGACTTGATAGGTTTTCCAGACACCTACTTATTGGTCTCGACATTGGGCGGACAGGACGTCTACATACCCAAATACCCCGACCGCAGCAAGCTAATAGAAATACTGCCACACAAAAGCGTTGAAATACTGAGTCAGATGTACGGTGGCACCTATCTCGCCCTTCCCACTTCACGCCAAATCGATCTCCAAGAACGCAACAAAGCCATCGTCAAAGCCCTGTTAAACGGCGACTCACGCGCCAAAGTCGCCCGCCAGTTTGGGTTAAGCGTTCGGCAAGTGGCGAATGTGAGAAAGGAATTCCCCACCGATGAAGCATCGCCCTATTAAAAGTCACCGTTTGTTGATAGATGATAGAAAAACCATATATATCATTAGTAAATGGATAAATAATTTAAACTCTAAAAAGTAAATATATAGAACAACCATAAACTAAAAACTATGGCTAATTTAAAAATTAAATTCAAACTATCAAGAGAGAATTAACATGAGTAATGGAATAGCGTTTAATGCGAGTAAAGAAAATTTCAAATCACTAACAAAACACGAATTAACCAATGTCTTCAACATAGACGAAAAAGACCCAAGCTGCAATTTTAAACTCCTTCTCTGCGTGAGTGGTGATAAAAAAGGGCTATTTATTTACAACAAAGAAAACGGTGTACATCACAAATTAAAAATACCAAGTAGTTATTTCTCCAAATCAAACAGCAAGCTCTACCCCACCCAGGAATATGAAACACTAAATAAAATATTAACGAGAGATGATGTGACCGTAGTTTTAAAAAGAGAACAATCACGTCCTAAGATCACTATTTACAGAGGAATATTACCATATGCAGAGTTCAGAAAGGATAGCATAAATACCGATAATCCGGATAGATTTACACTTACAACAGATAGAGATACGATACGTTTACTGGAAAAATCAACCAACGAAAAAAAAGAGATTGACATAATTAAATGTTATATACACAGCGTATTTATAAGAGACGATCTACTAAAGCTAGATGACCATTACAAGTTTGGAAAAATTTCTTATGACATAGGAAATACAGTGACTAAATTTGAATTTAATACCATTAAAGCAATTTTCATGATAGACAGGATGTTCAACAGAGTTTTTCTTGAAGAAACAAATGTAACTAAAAACATAATCAACCTGCACGATAAATATAATATACAAGCAAATGATAATGATCTTCCTGAAAATGAAGATATAATAGTGACATGCGAATTCTTAGCAGCATATCAAAAAGAATTAATTTTCAACCTCTATAATGATTCAATAAAAGAGATAAAAAAAAGCAATGAAGACATTAATAATGATAGCTTTTTAACAACTCCTATTGAAGATCTACCATACACTAGTAGAAATAAAGATATAGCTACCGCTCTTGCAACTTTCGTTTCTGTTTTTTTTAAAGTGGAAGATGAAAAATTTAAAGACAAAGCAATCCATGCGTTAATTTGCCACTTGTTGAACGAAAATATTAATGCTGGATACAGCTTGCAAGACTATTTAGATAGAGCCGCGTCAACACTCTTGAATTTTAATAAAAAATACGGTGAGAACCCAATCAGTTGAACAACCTAATAGTGTCTCTAAGCTATACCCAAACGCGACTCCCTCGGGAGTCGCCCATTCTTGCTATGTGACCACTTAAATGCGACACTCCTTTATGCGATCACCTAAATGAGACGTTTCACGCACAAGGGGCCTTCATGTTTATCCGCGCTTACCTACGCGCCTCCACCGACGAGCAAAACGCCGCGCGCGCCAAAGACAGCCTGACCCAGTTTGCCAACGACCATGGCCAACGCATCGCCGCTTTTTATACCGAAAACATCAGCGGTACCCAGCTGGAACGTCCCGAGCTCAACCGACTACAGCCGATCGCAAGTGTTTCGGGTTGTGGGTAAAAAATCACAAAGACTAAAAGCACCATTACTACCACTCAATTCGGGAAACCTCCTCCGCGATCAGTGCTGAACGTATTACCTTCCTAAAAATGAAAAGCCCTCCATAAGCAACACATCCCACATTCTAATCATGTTCTGTTACCTCAAGTGCGTTCACTCCACAGAGCAAAAGTTCTCTATGCCGTTTTTATGGTTATCTAAGTAACCTCAATGCATGCTTTACTTGACAGGGAAATAAGTATGCAGTATGTCTCAAAAACGACTATAAATCATAACAGTATCAATATATCTCTTCTATCAGAAAAAACACGAGAGCTGATCGATATGATCGGCTTTTCAGACACCTATTTACTGGTTTCTAAATTGGGTGGGCAGGACGTTTACATTCCCAAATTTCCTGACCGCAGCAAACTGATAGAAATACTTCCCCGCGAGAGCGTAGAAGTTTTAAGCCAGATGTATGGCGGTACTTATCTCGCGCTCCCGACCTCACGCCAAATCGATATCCAAGAACGTAACAAGGAAATTGTGAAAGCACTTTTAAACGGCGACTCTCGCGCTAAAGTTGCACGCCGTTTTGGATTAAGTGTTCGTCAAGTGGCAAATGTCAGGAAAGAGTTTCCCTGTTAATACGGCACAAGCATTCAGAGATGATAGCTATGGCCATCACCCAAAACATTGATAATGGAATGGCCTTTATAACACTGTCATGAAAGGAGAATACTATGACGATGACATACGCAACTCAAAAGTTGAAAGAGGCTTGTGAAGCTGACATCAACATATTAAATAAATTGACCGAAGTTAAAGACCGGGCTCCGAATTATGGTACTCCTGGCCCTCGAAACTTAGATCAACATGCCAAACATGCTCACATTACCAATAACACTGGCATTGCTTGGGTTTATACTAATGACGGTAACGACCAACATATCCTCGCGTTAGGAAGAAAAAGCGATGGTGCTGGGAGCGGTAATAGTCGCTATATTTGGGATAAAAATGGCAATCCTTAATATTTAGCTTAAATATCTCAAGCAGACTTTATTCACTGTTGAATATTTTACGCGAAAAAATGAATTAAGACGCTGTATAAATATTATAGAGCATTCTAAAGTCATTTATTTTCAGGGTATAAATGCGACTCCTCAGGGAGTCGCTTATTCTTGTCACTGGCTATTTATTGTCTTATTTTTTCTACCAAAGCAGATATCCCCAACCTATCGCATAAAATGTTATCTCACAAATTTGGCATTAGCATCCCTTATGGTTCAAACACCGTATGCATTCCCACGCTTCCGCCTAGGAACGAGTTAAACTGTCCCCTAACCCAGCTGCGAAAACTTGATGATCGCGTGAGACTGTTCAAGGGTTTGCGCGAGGTGTTGGATATGGGCGGGGGTGATTTCGCAGCAGCCACCGACCACAAGGGCACCGTCGGCGATCCATTGTTGTACTCGCTCAGTGTGCACTAGCGGTGAAAGATCTTCACGGGCCTCTAGCGCATCGGCTTTGCTGCCTTTGGCCATATCATCCACAGATTTAAAGGCATTCGCATAGCCACCCACGGTGTGATAGCTCCGTGCCATGTGTGGCATTGCAGTGGTCAATACGGCTGGATCACAACAATTGAGCATCACTGCTGTGGGGGCGTAGTCAGCCACGGCACGCATTGCCTCGTTGAGCGACTCGCCAGAGCGTAAGTTGCCATCAGCCTCGAGACGAAATGCAACCCCATAAGGTTTACCTTGCTCGCGAGCGGCGGCACAGGCTGCGCGCGCTTCGAGTGTGTTGCTCATGGTTTCGATAAGAAAGACGTCTACGTCAGGCTGCAGGCGCGCCATATGGGCAAACTCCGCTTTCATGTCTTCAAAGCTACGCTGGGGCTGACCGAGATAGCTGCCGACTAGAGGGGGTAAGCAACCGGCAATATCAACGTCCTCGCCGGTTTCGTCGATGGCTTGTTGCAATGCAAAAAACGCCTGCCGATAGATGGTGTCAATGCTATCGAGCAACCCCGCCTTCGCCAAGCGTGTTGGGGTGGCCGGATAGGTATTGAGAGTATGCGTTTTGGCGCCTGCCCGGATAAAGTCTTTATGTACGCCTTTAACAATATCCGGATGCTCTAACATTACCGCCACCGACCAAAGCCGTGAGCTCACTTGTGGCGCTCGCTGATAAATTTCTTGCCCTAGGCCACCATCGAGTAATGCAATCGACGTCATGGTAACTTCAGCCTCCTTCGGCTTTTTATCCTTGATTTAGGATGAGATTACCATTTGTGTCGCTATTTCACACCCATCGCGTTACGCAACTTCTTCGCTGCCTTCAATCGCCAGATGTTCAAGCTTATCAATCACCGTCATACTGGCATTTTCCATCCCTGTTAGCGCCGCGACCATCTGCTCGGGTTGCTGTGCATGAAACGCGGCCACCGCCGCTTTCGCGTGGGTGTGCACTTGCTCATGAGGGGCGGCGATGGCTTTAAAGTTTTGTAACTGGGCGAAGTACTGTCGTCCTTCGCCGCGGTCGTACCACTGTCCTAAGCGGCACTGGGTATGATCAGTCACGTCGTTGGCACTCATGCTATCTTCACCGAGCACCACACGATAAATCGCAAACTTAAAACTGATATGGTCGAGTTTCGCCAGTTCACAAAAGGCACGCAATGCCGAGGCTTTAATGGTGGTTCGACTATGCTGCGCTTGCTCACTTTGCGTCGCCATCGCATCAGCCACCTGTTGGCCTTGTTCGCTGTATTGAATGGCTTCAGTGGCAAGGGTATCGGTGAGCGTGCACGCATGGCTGCTGCCCGCACGAATTTTTTCCACCAGCTGGGTAATATCTTGGGTGGCAGTGGACGTGCGCTCGGCAAGGTTGCGTACTTCATCAGCGACCACCGCAAACCCTCGGCCCTGCTCACCGGCGCGTGCCGCTTCAATCGCCGCATTCAGGGCCAACAGATTGGTTTGGTCAGCCACATCACGAATCAAATTGACAATGCCACTCACCTCTTGTGCGTGCTGATCGAGAGCACGAATTGCTTCCGACGATTGCTGACATTGCGCGGATAATGACTGCACATGGCGAGCGAGATCATTGACTTGTTCGGCACATGACGCCGCCTGATGGCTCACCTCCGTCACACGCTCTTTTTCACCATTAATGGTTTCTGCTAGGGTCGCCAGCGAAGATTGGGTCGCGGTAATTGAATCACCAAAATGGCACAGGTTAGCGTCGATCGCTTTACCGGTTTGCCGTTTTTTCTGTACCACGGCCAGCTCCGATTCTAACGCCGCTTTTTCGCTGTGTAGCGCGTCTATCTGGGCATTGACTTGCTCCAGTTTCAGTTGCAATTCAGTACGTTTTTGTTGCTCTTTTTCGAGTTGACGACGAGATGTAAACACGCGAATTCCTCCTAGTCGGTAATACCTGCATTGTACGCCTTATGCATATGTATGCGCTTGTAATCGATTAAACTGTGATCCTCTCAACGCCAATGAATTGATTTACACTGTAAACCCATAAAAAATCCCTTCATACTGGCGTTTCTATAGTGAATGAGCGAGACACTATGACCTTTTGGTTGCTTTTTAAACGTTGGATTATCAGCCACTTCGCCCATTTAAACGGGCGTATTCTCGGATTGGTCGTACTCGCCTACGGCGTTATTGGCTGGCTGCTTTTACAATCGGCGGGTGAAACTGAGATGACTCAGTCACTCAGTCGCTACATCTATTATTTAGTGGTCACCGCCTCTACCGTGGGCTATGGCGATTACTCGCCCGCGACCGAGGCAGGACAGTGGATTACCGCCTTTTGGATCATTCCCGGTGGGCTCGGTCTGTTTGCGGTGGTGATTGGGCATGTGACCAGTGCCTTAGTGGATTATTGGCGACGTGGATTACAAGGAAAACGGAGTCTTACTGTGAAAAATCATATTTTAGTTTTGGGGTGGAACGGCCAGCGTACCATTCAGTTAATCCGTTTGTTGCAAAGCGGTATTCATGGCGAGCGCCCGATCGTGCTTTGTGTGCGTCCTGAAATGGAAAATCCGCTGCCTGGCGAGGTAGAGTTTGTGCGCGTGACCAGCTTTACCGATGCAGAGGGCATAGCGCGCGCCGGCATCGACAGCGCCTCTAGCATCATTATCGATAACCCAGAAGACGATATTACGCTTTCTGCGGCTCTGTTCTGCGCCCACAAAAACCCTTCCGCTCATTTACTCGCGTATTTTCAAGATGATGCACTCAGACAAATATTGAAGCAGCACTATCCGCACGCTGAATGTGTGCCGTCTGTGTCGGTGGAAATGCTGGCAAAAGCGGCCGTTGATCCCGGTTCAAGTCAATTACATCACGAGCTATTGAGCACGGCTCAAGGGATGACCCAATACTGTGCCCGCTACCCCACCGATGCAAGTGCAACGGATGTCGGCACCTTGTTTAATCAACTAAAGCATGAGCACAATGCAACCTTAATTGGTCTCGACAAAGGCGATGGGATCACCCTGAACCCTCGCCTACACACCGAAGTGGCACCGGGCGATCGCGTCTTTTATATCGCCGCCGAGCGTTTACCACATTGGTCTGCCGCCTAACGGGCGCATTCAACTCATCTATGCTGTTGTCTTTTCGATACCGCTGCCCCACTTAGGTTGCAGCGGATCGTTTCCCTCTTATCCTTTCGTGTTAGTCCTTTCTGGTCTCCCCCTCACAGCGCGCGCTCGTCTCAGGGCAATTCCGCGACAGCATGCTCTGCTGGCAACAGACACAAATTATCAGGGTAAGCGTAAAAGTGATGCACCGGTCCAGCCCCTCTTCCGATCGTTAGCTGATGACTATGCGCTAAGGCCTCCGTCAAATACTGCTTAGCCGCTCGCCCGGCCTCGATAGGCGTCATCCCTTGAGCATAAAACGAGGCGATCGCAGCAGACAGTGAACAACCGGTGCCATGAGTGTTGGTGGTTTCAACGCGGCGTGCGCGCAAAGTTTGACAGGTGTCTCGGCTAATCCACATATCGACACTCTCGGGCGTCTGGTGTAGATGGCCCCCTTTGAGCATCACGTAAGGACAGCCTAGATGGCGAAGTGCCGGCACCAGCTCATGCATTTGCTCGATAGAGGTAGGAACAGGCTGGCCAGTTAAACAGGCGGCCTCTGGCAAGTTGGGAGTGAGCACGGTTGCGCGTGGGATAAGATCGTCAATCAACGCCGTCATGGCCTGCTCGTCGAGCAAAGGATCGCCGCTGGTCGCGACCATTACGGGATCTAAAATCACCGGCAAGTGTGGCGACCGTGCCAGCACGGCAGCGACTTCACGAATAATCGCTTGATTGGCCAGCATGCCGATTTTCACCGCACGCACCGGCATGTCGTATAACACCGCATCTAATTGGGCGCGCACAAAATCGGGTTCAACCGCCGAGACGGCCTCGACACCGCAAGTATTTTGCGCGGTCAGCGCGGTGATCACCGAGCAAGCATAGCCGCCGGTCGCTGAAATCGCTTTAATGTCGGCTTGAATGCCCGCACCACCACCGCTGTCTGAGCCGGCAATGGTAAGAATAACAGGTGGAGATAGGTTCATATTGGCCCCTTAATCATCAGGGGCGGAAGGAGACAAAATGAGGCAGTATGCGTCACTTTGTGCGCTGATCGTGTCAGTTCCCTCCGCCAGTGCTAACTGGATCAGGTTCTACGGGTCCTGCTTTCGCAGTCTCAGCAATTACTTGCTCCCCGACTAACTGTGTTTAGGATATGCATCCTACGGATAAAGCGCAAGCCTTACGCATACCGTGCCGTCACGCATTTCTCGTTGATTTCCACCCAGTATTGACCTCAACCCAGCACTCTGCTCCCTATTTTGCTGCTGAGGTTAAAGGGACCTTATCGCTACCGCGTTTTCACCAGCATTTTGACCCCACGTCAGGCTTGGTGACCGACACCGAGTTTAATCAGCGCCTCGATACCATTATCAGCCATCTCTAACGCATGACTCATCTCTAATCCGATGATGACCACGGCTATCCAGACACGGGCGCACTGATAGCCGTCGCTGGGCACTCACATCCGGTTTGCAGAAGCTGTTCAAACTGTTCGGTTCCCAGCGGTTTGGCATACAAGAAGCCTTGCGCTTGATCGCAGCCAATACGCTGCAAAATCTGTTGCTGGCCAACTTCTTCCACGCCTTCAGCCACCACACCGTGGCCAAACCCATGCGCTAGGTCGATCACGCTACCAACAAGATGTTTGTCACCGGCGTTGGATGCAAGATCTTGAATAAAGCTACGATCAAGCTTCACCCAATCCACAGGAAGCTGTTTCAAATAGCTCAATGAACTGTAGCCTGTGCCAAAATCATCAAGCGCAATGTGCATCCCCGCATCACGGAGCTGTTGTAACTCTTTGAGCGCCACCGACATATGTCGAATTAACGCCGATTCAGTAACCTCAAGCTGAATGATTTGCGTGGGTACTTCCAGCGCTTGGCAGCGGGCAAGAATGCTATCGGCAAAACCGTGGCGAAGTTGCTGGGAAGAGACATTGATGGCTAAGTGAAACGCCTCAGGCAAGGTGTATTGCTCTCGCCAACGGACCAGCGCGCGCAACGCCATAGAAAAAACTGCATCGCCGAGTTGGATCATATCAGCACTTCGCTCGGCAATAGGAATAAACTCGGCCGGGCTGATCGCTCCCAGTTGCGGATGACGCCAACGCAATAACGCCTCAGCACCTACCATACTGCCGGTATTGAGATCCCATTTGGGCTGAAAAACCAAAGACAACCCTCCTTGTTCAAGGGCCGGGCTAAGTCCATTGCGGATCATATGCTCACGTTGCGATTGCGCATCCAACTCTTGGCGATAATGACCCACTTCAGTGTCATCGGTCGGGATAGCTAGAATCGCTTGGCGAAAGAGTTGCTCCACATCATGATGCTCACCTTCCGCTTGGGCTATTCCCACATGGCAGTGCATCGACATCAAACGGCCATCAAGGGTGTGATGACCACTCAATAATCGACAAATCCGCTTAGCAAGTGCGTCAATGGCGGTGATATCTCCTTCCACTAACATCACCAAACGTGTGTTGTCCCACACACCAATACGCTGCCCTCTTGCGACCGAGCTACTGGCTAAGAGCCCCGCTAGGTGCTTATACAGCGCTTCTGTCATTAAGTGGCCTTGATGCTGTGTGACCGCCTCCATCCCATCCAACGCGATCATAAACACGGTCACCATCCCCTTTGCGAGTTGACGTTCAGCCGCATCCACCAGCGCACGTCGATTGGGTAGATTGGTTAGGGGATCGGTTAAAGACAGGGTACGTAATGCCGCGGTTTGCTTATTCACTAACATCTGCAAACGCGCCGCTTGATCTCGCTCTTTCAGGGTTTTGAATTGAAAATGGAGAATATTATGGATGCGCTGGAGCACTTCATGGTGATCAAACGGCTTGGTGAGATAATCAATGGCCCCACGGCATAAGGCTTGATTGCGCAGATTGTTGTCACTATCGGCAGTAAGCACCATCACGGGGGGACAGTGCTCGCCGAGCGTATTGTTCAGCAAATCGAGAACATCTAGCCCCGAGCGTTGAGGCATACGCATATCAAGCAACACTAAATCGGGGATCGGTGAGAGGTAATCGGCCACAAGGCGTGGATCGTTAAGGCCTGTGATGTGTTGATAGCCAGATTGCAGCAACATGGCAGTCAACAAGTCGACATTTTCCGGTCGATCATCAATGATCAGGATCTGCGCTTGGGATTTTTCTCGTGTCATGCCCTGTCCTCCAAAAGTGTTTGCATCGCTCGGCCCAACGCCGCACCCGATACCGGTGACGCCAACGTCACAATGCTATCGCTGTGCGATTGCATAGATTCGGTGTCCGGCACGTTAACCACGATCATGGGCCGTTCACCGAGTCGCGACTGAACCTGATCTGCCGTGTCATCAAGCACCGCATGACTGACCATGAATAGCGAGGGCGGTGTGGTATGCGCCATCGCGGCTGCTAACGATAAATCATGGACACAGGTCAAGGTCAGTAACGGCCAATCTTCGAACCAATCGGCCATTAAGCGTTGCTGTGCAACGTCTGGTTCAATAAAAAGCACTCGATGCGGCTGGGTAAGGGTGAATGGTGTGGATGAAGACGCTATCTCGGTCAACGACTGGCCACGATAGGGAAAGGTGACGGCAAAACAGCTCCCTTTTCCGACTTCGCTGCTCACGGTGATCTCACCTTGCATTTGCGCGATCAATTGCTGTGTGACCGCAAGCCCCACACCTGCCCCTTCAATATGGGTTTGCTCGGCCGCTAAGCGATTAAAAGGCTCAAATAACGCGCTCAGCTTATCCTGTTCAATGCCAATGCCTGTGTCCGTCACCGCGATCGTTATCGTTTCGGCTTGCTGACGGGTCGATACCGTGACACGTCCACCCGCATGGTTATATTTAATTGCATTGCTAATGAGGTTGATCAGCACTTGCTTAAAACGGGTCGCATCGACGTAAATATCACCGTTGAGTGTGTCCGGTAGAGTATGGCGCAAACTCACCGTCTGGCGACGGGCAAGAGGCAACAGCGAATCGATAGCCTCGCAAATCATCGGACGCAAAGGTGCCCAGCTCGGGTTGAGGGAAATTTTTCCCGCCTCGATTTTGGCAAGATCCAGCACATCATTAATCAGGGCGAGTAAATGACGGCCACTTTGGTGTATTTGTGCCACGTATTGTTGCTGAGTGGCCTCTAACGCTGGCGAGGTCGCATTCATTAATAATTGTGCATAGCCAAGCACACAGTTAAGCGGTGTGCGTAATTCATGACTCATTGCAGAAAGAAAGTCACTTTTCGCTTGGTTCGCTCGCTCCGCGTCTTTCATGGCATTAAGAAGTGGGGTGGCATCGTACGCGACGGTAACAATGGCATATGGCTCACCTTCGAGGTAATGGATGAGGGTTTTCGCCAGTTTAAAGGTGCGGCCATCGTTCAGAGTGACATCGGTATGCACCGGCTCGCCATTCATGGTCAGTTGATGATCCAGCGCGTTGAGTGTCTCTCGTCCTCCTTTGGGCAATAACTGGGCAAAGGCATCAGCTAACGCCTCCACACTATCGACCCCAACGGCCTGCACACACGCATGATTGGCCATGGTATATCGCCCGCCTAACTCGCGGACAAACACTGGATTGGCAATCGCATTGATGATGGTTTTTAGCTGGTTGCGCTCGTGTTTTACGCTCGCTTGCGCCTGCGTGAGCGCGCTAAGATCGGACATGATGCCGATAAACTCACGCCGACTGTCTATCTGTACTTCACTGACCGCAAGGTGTACCGGGACGAGGTGCCCATCGACATGACGGGCCTTAACTCGCCGCCCAGTTCCAATCACTTTTGCTTCGCCACCGGTAAGGTATTGCATCAGATAATGCTGATGCTTACCTTCATGCTCTGGCGGCATCAAGCATTCCACATTGTTGCCCACCAGTTGCCGATGGTCATAGCCCAGCAATGTGCGGGTGTAGGGATTGGCATCGATAATCACACCTGATTCATCAATCACCAAAATGGCAGCGGCTGCACTCGCCACGAGTGCTTGATAGTGAGCATCCGTGCCTGTCACTGCGCACTGCTTGTCGGTACGGCTTTTCTTAACGATTTGATTATCCATAACAAATCCTGATCATCGGCCAAAAAAAACGCCCCATGACGGGGCGTTTATCGAATGTTTGGTCACGACTGTCGATAGTTTTTCACCAAGGCATCGACCTTATTCAAGAACTGCGTTTTAAGGTTTTCGTGCTCATAATCCAGGTGATATGTATTGTGAAACCCCACCCGTAACTGTACGCCATTTCCGGCTAAATAAATGGTGTAGCCGTCATAATCTGAGAAGGCTTCAATGCCATCTAGGCGGTGTCCTTGTTCGGTTTTTTCTCCAAACTGAGTCACTATCTCGTAGGCGCGAAGTAGATATGCAGGATCTAGTTCGTTTTTCACGCTTCCCTCCTGACCGTTTATCGGAATGGCGCATCACCTCCCCGGCGCAAGGTGTGAGACGGCAAAGGCGACGCGATGACCGGATGCGATGGAACAGTAGTTGCTGGTCCCTGTTCGCGTGAATGCATCGGCTTTTCTATGATATTGGGCAGCGTCGCGAGTGTATCAAGGGTCAGATCGGGACGCGCTTTCTCTATCTCTGTACCGTAATTATAGCCGTAAGTCACGCAAACAACAGGGGATCCGACCGACCGTGCGGCCTGAACGTCATTCACGGCATCCCCAACAACCAATAGCTCTGTAGGCGCAACGCGTAAAATCGCCGCGGCTTCATAGATGGCATCGGGGCCAGATTGTAAGGCAGCAATCGCGTCAGCGCCTACAATCCGCGTGAAAAAGTGACTCACGCCGAGTGCTTTTAACAAACTATTGGCGTGAACGGTTTGCATGTGCGTGGTACAGATCATGGGCAGCTGTCTACGTGCCAGTCCTTTCAAGCACTCGAGAACGCCCGGATAGAGTCGTGTTTTTGGCGGTTTTTTGCCCAGATAAGAGGACAAGAAAAGCGTGCGCGCCTGATTCAAGACCGCATCTGACACGCGGCCATTGATCTGGCGTGTTAACACCCGGTGGATCAACAAATCTGCGCCATCACCGATCCAGTCTTTGATCGTATTCGGATCTTCAGGTGGTAGATCGAGCCCTTTCAACATGCCCGATATCGCGTCAACAAGGTCGTCAAATGGGTCCGCCAAGGTCCCATCTAGATCGAAACATACCGCAGAGACATTCTCCAACTTTTTCATGGAACTCCCCCACAATCAATGTGTTATTACTCGGCAGGAACAGAGGTATTGTCGAGAGTGTGTCATCCATCGACTCACTAGAAGTTAGCAGAGAAGGTCGTGATCCCCTATCGAAAGATCAGGCATAATGTATCGAATCTGAGCGAGAAGAATGAATAATCAACCACCCTTTTCAAAAGTTCGTTTCCTAATCAAGCCACTAACCAACGAGTGATTCACATCACATTTTTGCGTTGTTGCGTCCAGTGATACCGACCTGATGACTGTATAAAAAATACGTCATATTTTTGACGACGCCGATCACCGTCAGCACCCAGTGTTCACGGAAATGACACAAAATCCCATCAAAACTGTCATCGAGGCACCTTACCCTTATCGCCTCATTGGTTGTCACACATTGTCTTTTTGATTATGCGCTTTTTGCGATCACAGCCTATTTGGCGATTCGGCGTAGTTATTGCGCTGGCGGGTTTATCCAGCTGGCTGGTTTACACGCTAGACATACAGCGTCAACACGGTTTGTTCTCAGTACAAGTTGAAAAACAGCGTCATGTGCTCAGCAAAGCCTTTTCACATATTTATCAGCGACAACTTTCTGCGCAACTCTTTTTACAGCAAGAAGCCGGCCCCTCCCAAGCAGCGTTTCACCGCTTCATTGATACCCATACCCATGACAATACCGGAATTGATAGTGTGATGTGGTTGCCTCGCGTGAACCGCGCTGAGCTTAGTGATGTTTTTGCTCAGCGTCATCCGGTTCAGCCTTATCCGCCATTAAGCCGCAAAGCGTGCCAATGGGTGATGCGTAACGACACCTTTCCCGCACTATATGTATCGCCTAAAGCAAAAGAAAATGGCTATCTGGGTTGGCGTGCCGATGCGCAATGTGACAACACAGTGACCATGGAGCGTGCCTATTTCAAGCGCCAACCAGAGGCTATGCTCATCAGTGATCAGCAAGGGCACGGTGTGCGCTGGTTTGCCGCAATTACCAAACCTGATGGTCAGTTGCGGGGCTATCTTGCGACGACATTGTATTTCGACACCTTTTTCCCAGCACTTTGGCAAGGCGACACCCCAGCTCCCGCACTGGCAATGACAGCCAAGGAAGCATTTGGGCATCAGCAGCTTTTTTCCACCCATTCACCCGAGCGTCTGCATCCTTGGCAAAATCAACGCACAGATACCGATCTTATTGCCATTCCCGGTAGCGAAGAGGGGCTGGTGGTTCAGTTCTTTGATATTCAATCTCGAAGTGCTGCAAGTCGCTATGCCATTTTAGTCGGCATTTTAGTGCTTGCGTTGGGGCTATCTATTTTGGCGAGTTTCTGGTCCTATGCGAACCGACTCACGCTGGCACAGGCACTGGTAACCAATCAAACACGCCAGCTGTATCATCAAGCTCGGCACGATAGTTTAACTGGGCTGTCCAATCGTGCGGCGCTCGATAGTATGCTGGAACGTATGCTGGCGATGTTGAAAGCCCAACGCGCGACAAGCTTTACGTTGTTGTTTATCGATCTCGATCGTTTTAAGGCCGTTAACGACTCCCTCGGGCATGTGGTCGGCGATACCTTACTTAGACGTGTCGCGTCGCGATTAACCCGTTACATCCCCGATGAGCGTATCTTTCGCTTTGGTGGCGACGAGTTTATTGTCTTGCTCGAGCAAGATTGTGCATTGGCATTGGCACAAACCAAAGCCAAACAGTTGCTTCGCGCATTGAGTCAGCCTTATTCCGTTGACGAGCATGTTCTCAACATCAGTGCCAGTATCGGCATCGCGACAGTGAATAACGCCAATGCCTCGTTGCTTGATATTATTCAGCAAGCCGATATTGCCATGTATCACGCCAAGCTTACGCGAGAGCGGCTCGCGATATTTCAACCCGCCATGCTAGCCAAAGTGCAACACCGCTTTATTGTCGAGCAAGATCTTAAAAAGGCCCTCGCCGAACATCAGTTCACGCTCGCTTATCAACCTATTTTCGATGAACAAAATGAAACGCTTAGCCATGCCGAAGCGCTACTGCGCTGGCACCACCCAACCCTCGGGACCATCTCGCCCGCTGAGTTTATTCCTATCGCAGAGGAAACCGGCTACATCATCGAATTGGGCGAATGGGTATTGGAGCAAGTCGCGCGTAAACTAGATAATTGGAGTGAGCGCTTGCCTACCGGCCAGTGCCCAACGATTACGGTTAATGTTTCCGCTAAGCAATGCCAAGCACGCTCCTTTGCGGATGACATTGCGGACTTGCTCGCACGCCATCAATTTGCACCTCAGTGCTTAGCTTTAGAAATGACAGAAACCGCCTTACTGGAGCACTCCGAATGTGTCGCGACAAACCTCCATCGTCTCCATCAATTGGGCGTGAAGCTCTATCTGGATGATTTTGGTACGGGTTACTCGTCGTTATCGTTATTGCGCCAATATCCGTTCAGTGTGGTGAAGATGGACCGCAGCTTTATCATGGATATCGATCAGCCGACCGGCAAAGCAGCCCCTTTGTGTCGTGGGATTATTGCCATGGCCCATGCGCTTGATTTGCGTGTCGTCGCAGAAGGGGTCGAAACACGGCAACAACTTGCTTGGCTGCGTACTCATCAATGCGATTACTTGCAAGGCTATGTGTTATCACGCCCGCTTGAGAGTCACGCCATCGACAAACAAGTGATGCCAGCATCATACCAGCGTATGATGCTTGTGCATGGTTGATGCTGCAGCAAGCGGAGCGGGTTGGGCGTCTATAGAGACATTGTTGATACCAAGCTGGGTAGAGGCGTGATGTAACCCATACCACTCTTCGCGAAGCACACCGAAACGTAACGCATCATAGTACTCACCTTGAAAGAAGCGCACCGAACGCAACCGGCCTTCTTCTTTCATGCCTAACGCCTTCGCGCAGCGCATCATGCCCGGATTCCCTGACCAAGTAGTCAATCCAATTCGGTTGAGTGTTTGGCAGCGAAATAACTCATCCACCCACAAGGTCAACGCGCGGCGGCCGATTCCCCTCCCCCAATCGGCGGGGTCAAAAATAGTGATCCCCACTTCAAGCCAGCGTGTGCGTTTGTCTTCCCAGTAGAAGGTCACATAGCCCACAGGACGTTCATCCACACAAATGACTTTGGCACTGTCTCCAACAATGAAACGTCGGAACAGGCCAAACCGAAAGGACCAAAATGAGACAGGTTCGAGGGGAATATAAGGCGCGTCAAACTGCTTCCACGCGCGAGAGTGGTAAATCTGACGCCAGAAATAGGCAGCTTCACGACGAAATGCAGGTCGAATCGTTACCCGCGGCATCTCCATTTCCTTCACTTCCATGTTCGTAACGATTTCTCCTTGGGTTCACTACCAAATAATCGGTGATGAGGCCGATGACTTCACGCGACCTTGCGCAGGCGTCACCCATAACGGCATCCAATCTAACTCAATTAACCACCACATCGCTCACCTCCTATCAACACCCTAGGTTGATACTACGCTCATTTATCAAGTGTAGACGGTTGTCAGCGTGTTGGATGGGTAGATCGTTGCGATAATCCAACGCCGAGAAGCACTAAACTACCACCGATGAGGTGATAGTGCGTTAATACTTCATCAAGCCATATCATGGCAATGCCTGCGGTGAGTACGGGTAATAAATTCATGTACATCGCGGTACGGCTAGCGCCATTGAGCGCGATCGCATTAAGCCACAATGCAGGCGCTAATACCGACGCGCCGACGGCCGCAAAGCCCACCAAGGGATACGCGTCGGGCACAATATCAGCACTGGGCGCGGCATAAAGCACAGGTAAGAGCATCAATACCGCAAACAATGCTTGTACATACACAGAAACCCAATTAGACACCGACATCGGCCAGCGTTTGAGTAATACACAATACAAGGCATAAGCAGATGCGCAAATCAACATGAGTCCATCACCGGCAGTGACACCGCTTTCAAGCTGCGTCATAGGCTGACCTTGAGTGAGCATATACCCAAGTCCAGAAAAGGACAATATCGCGCCAGCGATGGCGATACGTGTTAGCGGTTGGTGCAGAAACCACACGCTAAATAGCAAACTGAGTATTGGGACCAACGACATAATTAACGCCATATTAGTGGCGGTTGTCGTTTGTGCAGCAAAATAGGCGACCGATTGGTTGATCACCATACCCAGAGACGCCAACACCGCAAGACGAGGGGCTAATTTAAACACCGCACGCCGCTGTCGCCATAAAGTCGGCAGACAAAAGGGAGTAAGCACTAAAATCGCAAAGAACCATCGATAGAAAGCCATGGCTCCAGTAGCAATCACAACCACCGCCATCTTGTTGACGATGGTATTCATCGCCCAAATGGACACTGCCGCAAAGGGCAAGAAAACAGGCATAGATCTCCCAAACAGCAAAAATCAATTAAGCAAAAGCAGGCAGTTTACACTGTAAACTCACCAATGAAACGCCTAATTTGCTGGACGTTGACGGCGAGAGGGGGTATTCAGGCAAAGAAAAAGCGGGCAAAGAGCCCGCTGGCGAGATAAGTGCCAAAGGATGTCGACGAGGACATCAAATAGGACAAAGGTATCTATCGAGATTGAGTATATCGTCCCTACTTTAGCAATTGTCAGCGCTTGGTTAACTTACTGCCAATCCTTATTGACATAATAAATGGTAAGGTCAACGCCCTGAGGCGATCTCATCAAGCACGCTTAATACTTGCCCATCTAAATGGCCTTCATACACGCGCTGACAGACTTTACGACGCACGGCTAAGCCAGAGATCAGTCGCTCGATGGAAAGATGACGCTCTTGCTGCTGTTGGTTATAAAACTCGATGGTACGGCTTAGCGTCTCGTACGGCACCACATTCTCACCCACCATCAGCCAATCCAGCTTCTCTAAATAGCCTTGGCATTCTTCCGTGATCACAGACGCTGGATGCCCCGTCATTGCTGATAACGCCGTGATACTGCGTTGTAGGGCTTCTTCCGAGGTATATTTCGACAACACGATCGTGAGCTCATCCGCGTTCACCTCAACCAAGTGCTTGCGTAACTTCACACGCCGCCCTAATCGACCGCTGGACTTTTCTTTGCGCTGAATGGGTTCAAACTCCCCGTCAATGATCCCGGAAAGCTGATCAAGGTCTTGTTTGGGTAAAATCTCATTGCGCAGTGGGTTCGGCATGGTTGGTGCTAGCGATCGTTTACCTTCGTTATACATCTTGGCCCGTGAGTAGCGGATCACTTCATCCACATTGCACTTAATATCCATCCGATAGTCAGGATATTTTTTATCATCCTCGCGAGTGAGGGTCAGGTGATACCCCCACAGATTGACTGCAAACACATCATCCGTCACCTTTCCATCAGCCAGTTTTTTAAGCTCTCGAATGAGATCGCTCGAAAAACGGCGCCATTCGATGTTTCTCGCCATTTTCTGGTTTAGTTCGCTCAACAACAAAGAATCTTCTAAACGACGCGACAGACGGCTTCTGAAGAGCGAATACAGCTGGAAGACCAAGGTATGCTGACGCAAGATCTCGGGGGGGAACAAGAAGAAATAGTCTCTTGTCATCAACTCTTCGAAGAACGACGGTTCCCACACCAAAATATACAGGTTCGGTTTGATTTTTACTTCACCATCCTCCCCTTCTTTTGGGGCTTCTTCTGACGCTGTGATGGTGCGAGCCAAGAACCGGAATCGGTCACTTTTAAACCCTTCCGGCATGTTTTCGCTCAACCAACGTCCCGTCAGCTCGTGCAACTGAAAGTCGGTGAATTCAATCCGATCGATACTTTCACGGATAGCATCTCGCGCTGGGCCACTGTCTTTCTTACCGCGCAGCTGCAGGATGTCCGTAATATAAATTGGCGTCTTATTGCCAATGGTTTGGGTCTGCAGTTCATAACTGGGCAGATGATGATCATGGTATTGCACTGTCAGTGTAAATAGCGCGAACAAGGTCATCAGATCGTCCACCGTCATGATAGACTTCGCTGAGCGTGTCTCAATGATCGCCTTGGTGCCACTGATCGCCACCATCGACTTTTGGTAGCTTTTTTTCGTTCGCGGCGGTGCCAATGCTTGGTCAATGATCCCAGCCCAACTGGTCGGCGATACCAAGATCTGATCTTTCTCATCCGGCATGGTAGGAGGCGTGCCTAGCCCATGCTCACTGAGCAGTTGGCGATTCACTTGATTTTGTGCCAATGCTTTCGAGCGTTTTTGTTTGACCACATCACGGCTTTTCTCTGTCATTAATCCCGCACTACCGAGGGTAGAGATTAAACGGCTAGGATTGACGAAGCGATGAAGCATGGTTTTGCCTGCTAAGCCTTCCTCGAACCGCACCGGTTGTTGGATGAATAATCCTAGGCTGACAGCTGCTCGCAGTCGTTGCTGAATCGCGGCACGGGTGAGTTGGCCTTCAGTGGCATCGACTAATTCTGTGGTTGACACATAGCCATCTTGAGAGGAGAAACCACGGACTGAAATCAGGTTCAGTAATTCAAGAATACTTTTGGTTACCCCTTTAAAATGTTCATATTGAGCAAGCCAGTCCACAAGTTGAGCATGCACTTCAAAAAGATGCCCATCTTTGTGCGATCGTGGGGCTTTAATCAGTATTTTTTCTGGTTTGGTGCTGCTCATGTGCAGTTCGTTCCTTTCCCGATAGCTTGCTCATTAGAGAGCGAGAATAGTCAAATAAGCAAAGACCGTAAATTGACCATACTTCCAGATAAATCCTAATAAAAAAAAATCATAAAAGAAAGATCTTTTTTATTGGCGCTTTTAACTGATCTTTATGATTTAACTGATCTAATTTGATGATCTGATCTATTGATCCATGAAGCGAATTTCCTTTAAGTGTTTGTTTATTAGGGTTTTATTTTTTTACGCCTACGAAAGCATGATCAACGCAAGGTCGGAGGCATGATCAACATATGCCTCCAACGATGATCATGTAATGCCTGTATCAATGATCATCAATGGCTCGAAGCGATGATCATCAATCAATTGAAACGATGATCATGGCTCACACACACTTTATCCACAGGCAAGTATTACCTTGTGTGGTTATCCTAGCCAAAATCTGCTGGATATCGGCTGTTTATGGTATGGAACTATGATCAAGCTAGCGTCATTTTCAGCTTTTCCGGTCAATATTGGTGTGATTGTCACCAGGCGAGGAGGGAAAGGGAGCGCTTGGGCTTAAAATTGAAATGACATTCACAGTAGATTAGCGAAGCCGAGATATGTGTCCGACTTACGGAACAATGATCATGATAGCGATCGTGCTGTTGGATCGTATGCGTAGCGATAACTGTGAGCCTACTGTAGCAGCGGAATGGTGATACGATCCTTTGCGATCCCTTGCTACATCGGACATTCACCGTATTTTAGCCAACTGGTATCATCGTTCCGGCCAGAATGGGGAAGAGTCCGCTTGTTGCGGTTCACTTGATCATTTTTCCGTATTCACCGGTGTCAGTGAGCGTCCATTTGCTGATAAATTCAACGGATATATTACTTGATCATCGTTCCTCAACAGGGATACCGATAGCGTAAGCATGATCAAGGTTACTGCGATTTACATCGCATCTGCCTTGATCATGTTTTCGGGAAAAATGATCAAAAGCCATGTTAAAGGCTATTGATGGCATCAAGCTTGGTAGAAAGGTAACTCGTGGAGTATCGTCAGACAGACAATTAAGATTGAAATGACACTATCCGTAATTTGTCCATCATGAAATAGGCTTCCGTGAAGTGTTTCCGTTTACATTGTAAATAAGTGACACTGTGACATTTTAAATGTTTGGCGTTTGTCCTACAATCAATCGCAAGATTATGGCGGCAAAACTGCCCTTATATTCGCTGGAATAACAATTGTGAGCAGGATCTTTATTTGATTGCTATCTGTTCAGCTTTTTATTGTATTTACTTATTAGTGCTGTACAATCGCCAATTATTCCTCATGATGGCGAAAAGAAGATGGATAGGGAAAAGACGATTGAAAACCTTCGCAATATCGCTGCGCAGACGAAACAAGTTCAGTCTGATCGCGTCGAAATTGTGATGGAAGAGCGACATGATCAGTTGTTTCCACCAATGTCAAAAGCGTTGATGGAAACCCGATCTGGCTTAACCCGTCGTAAGCTAGATGAAGCAATTTCTCGTATGGAGCAGCAAGGGCATCAGTTCACCAAGAACAATGCAAACCACTACTCGATTACCTTAGATGAAGCTCATAAAATCATGGACGCGGCCAATGTCCCCTCTTTTCATGAGCGTAAGGGAAAAGCCCATAAGCCTTGGGTGATTAACATCCAGAACCAGAAAGGCGGAACGGGTAAATCAATGAGTGCGGTGCACCTCGCGGCCTGTATGGCATTAAACTTGGAGAAGCGCTATCGCATTTGTTTAATTGACCTTGATCCTCAAGGGTCGTTGCGTCTATTCCTCAATCCACAAATCAGCCTGACGGAACAGGAAGGGATTTATTCGGCGGTCGACGTCATGCTGGATAATACCCCCCAAGCGGCAGATAAAGACTTTATGATGCGTAATGTCTTGCTGCCGACGCAATATCCAAACTTAAAAACCATGGCTGCCTTTCCTGAGGATGCCATGTTCAACGCAGAAGCATGGCAATCATTGGCAAGCAGTCAGTCGCTCGATGTCGTCGAATTACTCAAAGAGAAGGTTATTGATCCTATCAGTGATGAGTTCGACGTGATCATGATTGATACGGGTCCGCACATCGATCCCCTCGTTTGGAATGCTATGTATGCGTCAAATGCGTTGGTGATTCCGTGTGCCGCCAAGCGTTTGGATTGGGCATCAACGGTGAACTTTTTCCAGCACTTACCTCAAGTGTATGAAATGTTCCCTGAAGATTGGCATGGTCTCGAGTTTGTGCGCTTGATGCCCACTATGTTTGAAGATGATAATAAAAAGCAAATTTCAGTGTTGACTGAAATGAACTACCTTTTGGGTGACCAAGTGATGATGGCGACGATTCCTCGAAGCCGCGCGTTTGAGACCTGTGCAGATACGTATAGCACCGTCTTTGATTTGACCTCGCAAGACTTTGAGGGAGGTAAGAAGACGCTATCAACTGCGCAAGAAGCGGTGCACCGTGTTGGGCTTGAGCTTGAGCGTGTGCTACATAGTCACTGGGCATTGCTCAATCAGGAGTGATAAAGAAGAATGGCGATTAAAACTTCCGATTTGAATGCACGCTTGTTTGCCAAAGCCGACAAGCGTCGCGCCACCACCATGCAAGAAGCGCAAAAAGCGGCCAGCGAAAAAGCGGCGGTGATTGAGCTGGCCGTAGCCGGCGAACACACTGTTGAATTTGAGCTAATTAAAGTACCGGCGGCAGATATCGCCGAGAAAACCACGGTATTTGATAAAAACGCCCGAGAGCAGTCGTTTCTTAATGAGCTCGCGTTATCAGATATTCTCACCACGCTCAAAGACCGCGGTCAGCAATACCCCGCGGTGGGACGTTGGTTAGATGATGGACGCATTGAGGTATTGGACGGTAGCCGCCGTCGCATGTCGTGCTTGATTGCAGAGCAAGACTTCCTCGTTTATGTCGCGAAAGATATCAGTACGCGTCATGCAAAATTTCTCTCCGATGTCGCTAATGCGCATAAACCTTTGTCGTTGTATGAGCGAGGCAAAGAGATGCAAGCCATGTTGGATAGTGGCGAAGTGGCTGATCAAAAGGCGTTGGCAACCGTCTGCCAGTGCAGTGAAGCACTGGTCAGTGGTGCGTTGAAAGCTGCTGCCCTACCCTTGCCACTACTGCAAGCGTATCCGAGTGTCGCCGAACTTGGCCGTCCGACCATAGTGAAGTTACATCGCTTGTTCTTTGGCTTAGACGACAGTCAGCAGCAGGCACTATTGGATAAACTGGGAAATACTCCGTTGTGGCAACAAGTGGATGCACAGGGCGTGACGCGTATTACCCGAGAAGTGACCTTGCGTATCGAGCAATTTAAGGATGAGTTAGTTACGCCAACAGCGAAGCAAAAAGAGCAATCAACGACCTTAGTGGAAGGCCGTGCGGCGTATCGACGCAAAGGCAGTAGTTTAAGCATCAACCTTAAAAAGATTGATGATCAGCAAGCCGAACGTATACTCGCATTGATTAAAGAGCAGCTCGATAACGTGTAAGCCTCGACCTCGTGATTGAATATCGGCACGCATTGCGTGCCGTTTTTTTTGCTTTCAGTTATGATCAGCCTATTGTTTGCTACTCGATTAGGCGCTTCATGTCTGCCACGTCTCTGTTGTCCCTGTTTCTCTCTCAACTCATTGAAACAGCCCAAGCCCGCTCTCATCGTCAACTGGTGGTCTCTGAGCGGTCGGTGACTGACATCCTCGTAGCGTTAGGAGAAGCGCCAGTGCGTCGCGTAGCAAGCCAAGATGCACCGGATGTCATCAGCTGGCGGCAAACCAAACAATGGTTGGGGCAAGAGTGTGGCCATCTGTTAGTGGACGTTGATGGAGCATTCAATAGCGAAGCCTTCTGTGCGATCAGTGGTTGCTGTCGAGCCGGCTCTCTGCTCATCTTGCAGGTGGCGGCCGATGTGGCGACCTTACCGTTATCGGTCAGAAGAATGCTTCGGCTTTTGCAAAATACGGACAGTGTGGCTTGGATTTCACATCAAGGTTGGCGAGCGCCCACCCTTCCGCCTTTATCCGACGTATCTCATCTCGTTTCACAACAGGATGCAATTAACGGATTAATAAAGGTAGTGACTGGGCATCGCCGTCGACCCTTATTGCTGACCGCGGATCGTGGGCGTGGCAAATCCGCGGCGATGGGAATAGCGGCAGCGCAGTTAGCCTTACAAGCGCCGCGACAAATTGTGGTGACGTCGCCAACTCCCGCCAATGTCACTACCTTGTTTGCCCATGCCAAACAGCAGCTGGGCACAACGGATGTGAATGGGCTTGATGTTGGTGTTGAAGGTAGTCGTATTCGCTTTGTCGCGCCAGATGCGTTGCTGCGAGAATGCCCCGACGCCGATCTTCTTCTCGTTGATGAGGCGGCAGCCATTCCACTACCGATGCTTAGTCAGATCCTTCGTCAGTATAGCCGTGTCGCCATTGCTAGTACCGAGCATGGTTATGAAGGAACGGGTCGCGCCTTTACGCTTAGATTACGCGCGCTCCTCGAAGAAGAACAGCCACAGTGGCGCTCTCTCACCCTAACCGAACCCATGCGTTGGGCCGAAGGCGATCCGGTAGAGACCTGTCTGAATCAGCTTTTCCTACTCAATGTAGCTCACGATGTGATACCACCAAAGGTGGAGCCGTCTGCGGATAGCGTTTTGCAGTTTAAAACGCTCAGCGCTGAACATCTATTCCATCATGAACAAGAGTTGGTCACGCTATTTTCTTTATTGATGACGGCCCATTATCAAACATCGCCCAATGATTTAGCCTTGTTGCTTGATGATGATAGTTTGCATATCGTCGTTGCCAGGCAAGGTGAACTCACGATTGGCGTTGTGGTGGTGGCGGAAGAGGGAGGCTTTTCAACTCCGTTAAGTGAGGCAGTGATTGCAGGCACTCGCCGTATTCGCGGGCACTTACTGGCACAATCATTGGCGACTCACCTTGGATACGCAACGGTGTTAGAGAACAAGCTATGGCGTATTCAGCGCATTGCGGTCGCTCCTGAATGGCGTCGGCACGGTGTAGCAAGTGGACTACTGACGCATCTTCAACAGCAAGCCGCGAAAGAAAATATAGCCTGTATAGGCACCAGTTTTGGGGCGACAAAAGACCTTATTCACTTTTGGCAGAAGCAGGGTTTTGATCCGGTTAAACTTGGCATGAAGCGCGACCAGGCTAGCGGATGTTACTCATTGCAGTTAATTAGGCCGGTAGAGACGATGACATGGATGAAAGAAGCCGTGACGCTTTTTCAGCAAAGCTTGCCCCTTTTATTGATGAGCGCACACCAGAATTTGGAGCCGGATATTGCGGCGACACTGGTCGCATTCATGCCCGCTTGTCCGCTAACCAACGCGGAGACTCGTCAAGTGCAGGGGTATGCGGCCGGCGGTGTTGGCACTGAAGCGGCGATTGGGAGTTTGCAAGCCTGGACTCGGTGGACATTTCAGTCAACGTCGCCTGTCGAGTGGGATTGGCGCGAGGCGCTATTAACCAGTAAAGTCCTACAAGGCCTTTGTTGGCAAACTGTCTGTGCTCGGTTTAATCTGTCAGGTAAGAAGGCGGCAGAGAAAGCCCTGCGTGATTACGTGGCTTTTCGATTGGATAATTAGCCTCTATTTACAGTGTAAATTTGACGTCCTATCGCTGCCCCTATTTACACTGTAAATTATTGCCAAAACGCAATGCCTACGCTCAGCTTTAACGGTGACGAAGATATAATCGTGTTAGATAGCACGCATTCTAACCGGAATGCGTGCTATGCAATAAGATGTACGCTTCTCACCGCATCCTCACACTTTTTTATGATAAACGCTTACTACCTCACGCTTTTAGACGTGACCTCACTTCCATGTGTGCCAAAACCCCTATAATTTATTATTAATGAGACAATTGCGCGCGGTTGCGTTTAATGTCAGCTAATTTATAAGAAACTACCCAAAAGATTTCGCCTCGATAAAGGTTTAAACTCATGACGAGGACTGTTTCGCGTTGACGATATGGTTTTCAAAAGGACCGAATAGGCAGGGACCAAGATGCTAGACGAAATCCTACGTATATCGCAGGATGGACAACGAGTATATCTATCAATCGGCGGACATCATCAAGGCGATGAGCCGGTTGATAAACATCAGATTAAAGACTGGTTGGTTGCCAACAAGGTCGGTAGTTTCTTTTGCTTTGATGATACGATTCAATCTGCGCTCGCCAAGCTGAATGACAGTGCCGAACATGATGAGTCCGAAGAAATCATCATTGCCGAAAGCCGTGATGCAACAGTCGAAGCACGTATTGCTGACGACAAGATGACAGCCTACTTAGTCGTGAATGGTGCCTGTGGTGGCAGTGGCCTTAAAGCCAATGATATTCTCTCGACCTTGCGTGAAGCCAACATTGTGCGTGGCATCAAAAAGCCAACCTTACAAAAACTCCTCTCTGCTTCTGGGCGCTTAAAACCGGGCGAATATTTGGATGTCCCGGTTGCGTTTGGTCGCCAGCCAGTGCCGGGTGAAGACGCCCATATCGTTTATTTGATCGAAGATCCCGCCGACCGCGTTCGCCGACCGAGAGAGCGTGATGACGGGCGAGTCGATATGCGTGATCTCGGTGAGATGGTGATGGTGAAAAATGGCCAGCCACTCGCTAAGCTGGTGCCTGAAACTGCCGGTTACGAAGGCTTCACTGTGACTGGGTCGGTATTACCGACCACACCAGGTAAACCCATGGCGCTGAATGCACATGATGGCAGTGAATTCAGTAATAAAGACCCTAATATCTTGGTGGCAACCATGGCGGGTATTCCGCGTTTATTGGATGACGGTGTCGCGGTAGATGATGCCTTGAGTTTGGACGCGGTCGATGTGGGGACAGGGCACGTTAATTTTGAAGGGAGTGTGGTGATTAAAGGCGACGTCGAAGTCGGGATGAAAGTGACCGCGACCGGCACAGTTACTGTCGGCGGTGTCGTTGAGTCATGCACCATCACGGCAGGCGGAGACATTATCATACAAAATGGTATTATCGGCCGCCAAGTAGCCTCTGACTCCGAGATCAATTGTACCTTGGTGGCGGAAGGCAACATCGTTGCTAAGTTTGCGCAGTATGCCACCTTGTGTGCTAACAACAACCTCGAGCTCACGTTGCATGCGATGCACTGTCAAACCCATGTGGGTAAATCACTGATGATTGCCGATGCCACGAAACGGAAAGGGACACTGGCGGGGGGTAAACACGAAGTAGGTGAAAAAGTGGAGGCGGTGATCATCGGTGCGAGTGCAGGGGCACACACATATATTCATTGCTTCTCACGCTTGGCGTTGTTGAAACGTGAAGTGGTCGATCTCAATAAACAATGGGAAGAGAAAAAAGCGCAACTCAACCGCATCAAAGCCGCAGAAGCGAAGCTTGAAGCCTTACCGGCTCAAAAGCGTGATGCAGCGATGGTAGAGCGTATTACCACCACGCGCGATCATCTTTTTGAAGAGATAGACAACATTGAACACGAGATTGAAGTAACGGATGCACAAATTGCCGCGGGCTACCGGGAATCGACGATTGTCGCGACCAAGTCTCTTTTGAGCCGAGTGCATTGCACCATCGGGGAAGAAAAGCATTCGGTCGACTCTGAGCACGGTCCGTCCATTTTGATGTATGAGAATGCAAAAATTCAGCTTAAACCCTATCAAGCGAAAGCTTAATCGCGAGTTTACACTGTAAACTGATTAACTGACTTTCCTTATTTTCCCTTCTTTTAATGCTTGTAACACCGCTTTTTTCGGCCCATCCGCAACCACACTGCCTTGTTCCATCACAATGACACGATCGACCACATCGAGCATACCGGTTTTATGGGTATTCAGAATTAGCGTCTCCTCTCGGCGAAGGTCTTTGAGCTGAGTCTTAATGAACTGTTCAGTACGGTTATCCATCTGACTGGTGGGTTCATCTAAAATGATCACGGGCGGACGTCCTAATAAAGCGCGAGCGAGCGCGACAGCTTGTCGCTGACCCCCTGACAACAAAACGCCACCTTCACCCACTTGACGCTCTAAACCGGCTGAATCGTATTGGGTGAACGCGAGGACACCGGCACGGGTCGCTGCATCCATAATATCGATATCATCCGCCAACGGCTGACCAAGGGTAATATTGTCACGAATCGAACCAAAAAAGAGGGTTGGTTCTTGAGGAACAAAACCGACATTACGACGCACATCAATGTAATGGAGCTGGGAAATGTCGGTATCGTCAAAAGCCACGGATCCTGATGTGGGTTGATAAAGCCCTACCAACAAGCGTGCAATGGTCGTTTTCCCTGAGCCTACTCGGCCGATGATTGCGACTTTCTCTCCGGGATAAATGGTAAACGAGACACGACGCAGTGCTTGAGAGGTGGCATTGGGGTAATGGAAGTCAACGTTATCTAGCTCGACTTTACCGCGCATCATCGGACGATGAATGTAGCGTTTGCCCTCCACTTGCTCCGTGGGCAAGTCCATGAGCTGTTCGATAATATCTAACGCGGATTTGGCTTGGTGATAGCGCGTTGAGAGTAAAGAAAGCTGAACCAAGGGCCCAACTGCGCGAGAGCTGAGCATGCTGGCCGCTATCAGTCCGCCCATGGTCAAGGCGCCTTCCGCGATTTGATAGACACCAAACACTATCATACTGACCACGACAAACTGTTGGACAAAGCTCGCGGAGTTGTGGACGGAATCGGTCAAGCGTCGAGTTTTGATGCTCCAATTCGCCATATGCGCCACGGCTTCTTCCCAGCGGTATTGAAACTGGCTTTCGGCACCAAAAATCTTAATCGCTTCCAGACCGACGAGGCTTTCAATCAGGTTGGCATTCTTTTGGGACGATAAACGCGTGCCTTCTTCAATTGTGCGCCGTAGCGGTTTTTGAATTAGCATGGCATGGATAATAAGCAAGGAGACGGCAATCAGGGGCACAATCACCAGAGGACCTGCGACCAGCCAAATGACGAAGAGAAAAATCAACGCAAAGGGGAGGTCAATGAGCGTTGAAATGGAGGCAGAGGTAAAGAATTCGCGGATAGACTCAAATTCTTGCATATGCCTTGCAAACGCGCCTACGGACGGCGGCCGTGCTTCCATCTTGATTCCAATCACTTTGGCGTAGATACGTGAAGAGATCAGCAAGTCAGTTTTCTTACCTGAAATATCGATAAAGTAACTGCGCAGGAGTTTGAGCAAGAGGTCAAAAACGAAAATGACGAAAATGCCACTGGCCAGCACCCAGAGGGAATCAAACGCAAGGTTTGGGACTATCTTGTCGTAAACCAACCGCGAGAATAGCGGCACACTAATGGCAAACACATTGATAAATAATGAGGCAATCAAGACATCGCGATAGATGTGGCGAGATTGCCAAAGTGTGCCCCAAAACCAATGGCCTTCATCTTTGACTTGCGCTTTGGGAGAGCGCTCATCATATCGAAATTGCTTTTTAAGTAAGAAAAGCCGTCCGACATAGGCGTCATTAAGGTCATCCAGCATGACCCACTGGGGCGTCATATCCGCGTGAGGCAGGACAATTTCTGCTTGGCCAGCTGCTAAATCTAATCCTAGCAAGACGCACGCATCGTTATCTTTCATCAACAAAATGGCAGGGCAAAGTAACGGCGAGACCTCTTTGATGGCCATGGTTTCTTCTTTGGCAACAATACCAGCGCGCTCGGCGGCGCGCGGAAGGAGAAAGGGCGATAGATAACCATCGGAAATGGGTAGGCCTGACACCAGTGCGTCCGGAGAGTTCGCGTTACCGAAATAACGCGACACATAGATGAGAGATTGTAGCAGCGGATCTTTAACCATTGCTGTCCTTAGATTTCTCAAAGATATAGCCTTGGAAGCCGTTCACGAATAACTCCGAGAGGCGAGCAAGCTGAGCTTCGGTTTCGACCCGTGTTGCGATGGTGGTGATATTGAGGTTGTGGGCCGTACGACACACCGACGCCAACACATGTCCCTGAGCATCGTCATCGATATTATTGGTATAGGCAAAATCGATTTTCACGTAATCAGGTTTGAAGCGTTGCAAGTAATCAAGTGACTGGAAGTTGCGCCCGTAGTTATCCACCCCAAATTGGAAACCTGCTTGGCGAATTTGATCCGCGAGCAGACTGGTGTGGTCGGCATGGCGGACAAACGCCACTTCCGGGATTTCAAACAACAGACGACCGGCAAGTCCTCTGTTTTGGTACATGGCGCTGCCTAACCAACGGATAAAGGATGCATTCGTGATACTGCTTAGGGTTAAGTTCACCGCGAGTGGGCCGGCACTCTTATCTTGAGCGAGGGTTTTCATAATGTGGGTGATCACATATTTATCTAAGGTCTCACCCAACTGAAGTTGCTCTACTGCCCCTAAGAAGTGGCCGGCGCCATAATACTCACCGTCTTTTTCAATCGCCGAGAAGACCTCTTGGTGGAGCAGTTTTGAGGTGCTGTCACTGACAGACTGAAACTTAAATACAAAGAGCTCTTTCGCCACCGCTTCATGAAGGAGTGCTTTCCATTGCTGTTTACCCATCGCCGCATCGCCCATCGACTGGTCAATCAGCACCACTGGATGATCGGGAGTATTCCGCGCTTGAGAAAGCGCATTATCGGCTTGCGAGAGCAAGATACTGGCATCACGATTCCCTCCACCATTCACGGCTAAACCGACAGCCACTTTCGGCGGCGTAAGCCCCATGGGATCGGCTTGCATATCGACTACCATTGCCAGCACACTTTCACCGAGTAGTCGCAGATCATCAGCGTCGGTATTGGGAGCTAAGATCACAAACTCGTCCTTGCTCAAACGGGCCGCTGTCATGCTGTCATCGGTAATAATGGTGTGGGTGAGATTATTGGCAAAACGTTCCACCAAGTTATCACCCGCTTCGAACCCTTGTTTTTTGTACGCTTCACTGATCAGATCAACCTTAATCAGTGCCATCCCGCCAACGCCCGATTCGGTGAGCCAAGATTTAAGTTGGCCGACGTAAAAGCTGCGGTTGCCGAGCCCAGAAACGGGATCGCGATAAGCGGTTTTGCGTAATCGGTCGGCTTCTTTGGCTTGTTGCTCAAAATAGCTTTTCAGCTGTTCGGTCATGACATTGATGGCCCTGACCACGGTTTTTAATTCAATGGTCGGGGGAAGCGGAATAGGGTCGCCAAATCGGTTTTTAGCAATCTCGCCTGCTTTTGCGGTGATACGGGCTAAGGGCTTGAGAGAGCGGCGCAATTGCCAGCCGATCACGACCGATGCGATCAGAAAAATGACCGCCATACTCGACCCCAATTGTACAAACGACTTCCACAATTGTTTGTAGGCATAGCCGGGATGGGCCACGACCTCTACTTCTGCCAATTGCATCCAGCCACTGGTAATGGTTTGCTTTTCCGTGATCACTGGGAAAATATCGAGGTTGATAAACCATTGCGGAACACCTTGGATTTTAACTGGATATTCGCGCACGATTTCACTGTTATCGGACAGCAGGGTGAGGTTGACTTCACGGTAAAAGCCACCGTCAAAAAACGCATTGATCACAGACTCGGCCGCCACCTTATCGTCTGATTCCAAGTAAGGGGCGAGGGCCAAGCCCATCGAGTTCACGGTATTGTTCACATCTGCGGTTTGCTGGTTGAGCAAAAAGTTGCGCGTGGTGTTGAGCTCGATACCGAACACCGACAACACCAAGAAGAAGAAAATGACCAGCATCCAGGTGAATATTTGGTTGAATAACGTCATAGGTCGTTACCTATCAAAAAGTTTAACGGGTTTTTGCATTTTTAACGTGTCGACGCGGTTACGTAAGTCATTCCATAGTCCGAGTCGTGAGGAGTTACCGGCCAGCTCCCCTTGGCCTCGCTCTTTCATCAGCCACAATCGGCTACCATTAAAGCTGTAGATAGGTAGCAAATCTCGCCGCAATGAAGCGCGCTTTATTTCTGGGTCGAGGTTATCGAGCAGCACAGGTTCCGATGACGGTGTGGGATAGTAAGCGACAACCATATGGAACTGATCCAACCGAATCGCTTTGACATACACCAACCGTAGCTTCTTATCATCGACACCGAGTTCTCGCAGTGAGAAATACTTGGCGATACTAAAATCCTCACAATCGCCTGCGCTGGTGCCGAGAAACTCAAGGGGCGTCGCCCAATAGTCTTTTTTTCCCCATAGCTCGATATCATCAACAAAATACAATTGGTTAAAAAAATCATTTACCTGGCGCAGCTTTTCTTGCTCCGACAGACTCTGTGTATTCGCGACCATATTGCGCCAGGCCAATACGCGTTTGCCCGCACGCTCACCGTAAAACGCGGAAACCTGCTGGATCCAACGCGATTCAGTGGTGGTCAAGCCGCCGACACTCATCGACAGCAAAATGGCCAATATGGCGACGCCCCATCGCTTCATAGACATACGGCTCGCTGTACTACTGGGGCCGGCGAGTGAAGATTGTCCACGCTTTCTCTACATCTCCTTTAAAGTTCAACAGCTCTGCACTCACGCGCCGGTCTTGTGGCGCGTTCGGATCGGTGTGCGTGGCATTCGCTTCCCCCAGCGCATCAATCTCAATGCGGCTTGGAACAATGCCGGCGCTGACGAGCTCGGCCCTAACCGCACGTGCCCGCTCTCGCGATAAGCGTAAATTATACTCGGGCGAGCCAATGGCACTGGCATGACCGGTTAAACGTACTGACACGCCGGGGTACTGGGTAAGGAAGTCTGCCATAGCTGTTATATCAGTGACATAGTCGGGGCTGACTTTTGCGGTATCATTGGCAAATAGCACCCGCAACGATGTGGCTGGCGTCTCTGACGCTTGAACGGTGGAGTCTGGCTCCACATAACTGGGACACCCTTGATTATCGACTATGGCACCGATTGGCGTTTGTTCACAGCGATCACGCGCATTGATCACGCCATCCTTATCCGCATCGGCAACGTCGTGTTCTTGCAGGGCCACCGGCGGTGCCATAATGGCATAACCGCAGCCACTGAGGAGGCTGATACACACAGCGTAAAATAGGACTCGCATCATTTGTGGTCCTCCGCGTTAACTTGCCATTCGGCAGGTATCGTCACCCGCAACGCATTTAATAGATTGCCGGTGTTATTCAATAGCCGGTATTGCGCTAAGAGATGATCAAAGTTCGCGTCAAGGTAAGCGCGACGTGCTTCGAACAACTCGTTTTCTGTGTTGAGCAAGTCCAATAAAGTGCGTCGGCCGATACGAAACTGTTTTTCATAGGCCAGCACTGTGTCTGACGCTGCATCCACTTGTTGTTGGAGAAACACTTTTTGTTGGGTGGTCAGCTGGTAGGCACTCCATGCTAAACGCGTACTTTCTTCCAATTGCCGATAGGCATTGTCAAAGATGTCTCGTGCGCGATTCAGCTCGTATGCGCCTCTGCGAATGGTGGCCTGATCGCTCCCTCCATTAAAAAGGTTATACCGAAAGCGCACCATCGCGCTAAATTCATCACTGGTATCGTTCACGCCACTCACTTGATCAGCCCAAGTTTGACTGACTTCCAAACTAACATTAGGTAGATGATTGCCTTTAAACTGCTCGTATTGAGCGCGCGCCGCCTCAATGTCGTAGCGTGCCAGTTTTAACAATGGGCTGCGGCTGACGGCTTGCTCTAACGCTGTATCAATGGAGGGCGGTAAGGCAAGGTCATCGACAACGGGTTCAATTGGCTCGTTAGCAGGCTCACCCACGACACGGAAAAACGCAGTAAAGGCGTCTTCGAGGTTGGTTTGTGCCGAGAGTAAATTTGCGTTGGCACGCGCGACACGTGCCTCGACTTGAGATAAGTCAGCCGTTGACCCAATTCCAGACTCCGCGCGGCGACGAATATCAGAGAGGATTTGTTCATGCACAGCCATATTGGCCTCAGAGAGATCTAACACTTGCTCTGCCTTAAGCACATCCAGATAGACCTCGGCGACTTGCAGGGCCTTGTCTTCCGCATCGGAGAGCAGTTGAAAGCGCTGACTGTTGGCTTCATAACGTGTGCGCCTCACATTGTGTGAGGTTTGCCCATCCCATAATAACTGGCGCAGGCTTAGTGTTGCGTCTTTGCGATCAAAGTCGATATCACCTTGTGCACGGGTGGAGTCGTTTTCGATACGTTCATAGCCAATGCCTGCATCTAAATCGATGTCGGGAAGGTAGTCGCCTTCACTGTTTTTCATTTGCTCATGCAAGCTCATCAGCTCGTGAAACCCGCCACGCAATTCAGGATCGGTGGCGAGAGTGAGCACCACTGCCTGTTCTAACGACTGGCTGTGGGCGGCGGGGAGCAAACTGAGTACCGCTATTACAGCCGCACTCATACGTGTCCAAACTGGCATCATATTTCAGTCATCCCTATTCCCGTAATGCCGTGTTTTGTGCCCTAACAATAGGATTAATCAGATAATCAAGGACGCTTCGCTTCCCGGTAATGATGTCAACAGACGCGGTCATCCCGGGAATAATCGGCAGTGTTTCTGCGTCACCGATATTGTTTTTCTCGGTGCGTACCTTAACCAAATAAAAACTGTTGCCTTCCTCGTCTTGAATGGTGTCTGCACTGATGGTTTCTAACTGACCGTTCAGGCCACCATACACGGTAAAATCGTAGGCGCTAAACTTCACCACCGCTTCCAACCCGGGGCGCAAAAAGGCAATGTCTTGTGGCGCGATTTTGGCCTCAATGAGCAGGTTGTCTTCCGAAGGAACAATTTCAATAATGTCCATCCCCGGCTGAATTACGCCACCGACGGTGTTGACATGTAACTTCTTCACGGTGCCATCAACCGGGGAGGTCACCACGGTGCGCGCGACCCTGTCTTGTAGGCTCACTTTTCCCTCTGTCATCGAAGCAATTTGCTGTTCGACTTGGTTAAGGGTTTCTTGTTGTTCTGTTCTGAACGTTAACGAGACATCTAAACGCTGGAATACCGCTTCTCGCATTGATGACACCACGGAAGGCAACGATAACTGCGCGGAGGATAGCTCACGTTGGGTCTCGTTGAGTTGGCGCTGCAGTTTAATTAAGTCAATTTGAGGCACCACCCCTTCTTCGGCGAGAGGGCGAGTAATGTTGAGCTCTTCTTGTGCGAACGCCAAGCTTTGCTTGAGGCTGTCGATACGTGACTCGAGCTCGATCAGTTCTTGCTCCTTTTGGCGAATTTTTTGTGCCGTCACGTACAGCTGGTTTTGAATGTTCGATAGCTGCTCTTGATAACTGGCTTGTGCTTGGTTCACGAGCCCCGGACGCGCTGCGGCCAAGTCGCTGGGGACTTGGAGAGGTTGACGATTGAGAATGATGCTGTCGCGCCACTCTTCCAGTGCAGCGGTGTCATTAATTTGTACTGACTCGAGCAATGCGCGAATGCGAATTTCATCGGCGCGCAAGCCATTGAGTTCCTGCTCACGCTCTCGAAAATCCGACCGGAACAGGGTGTCGTCGATAAGGATTAAACGTTGGCCACGGACGACCGTATCGCCTTCCTTGACCAACAGCTCTTTAACCAGCCCGCCTTCAAGGTTTTGCACCACTTGCAGTTGCGAGGAGGGGATCACTTTTCCTTGCCCGACCGTCACTTTATCGAGTTGCGCTTGGGAAGCCCAGATGGCGGCTGCGATCAGAAACAAAGCGATTGTCCACAACAAGATACGCGCACTTTTTGGCGCGTTTAAGAGCAAAGCCGCTGTTTTATCATCGATGTAATCGAGATGCTCGTCTCTGGGCAATACTGCATGAGACTTATCGCGCCAAGCCATGTCTCTCCCCATGTTAGAAACCGCTCTTAAAAGTCTAGTCTATGCTGCTGATTTTTTACTTTATTTGTTGGTTTTTATGCGAAGTTATGTATCACTGCGCGACGATGATACGAAGGAACCGCTAATGTTGGTTACGTTTGAAGTTTTCTTTATCTAACTGGTGTTTGCGCATTTTGTCGTAAAGGGTCTTTCTCGCGAGGCCCAATTCTTGTTGTACGTCTTTTAGTCGACCACCATGTCGTCGCAATGCATCGCTAAGGATCTCAAACTCGAATTGACTGACACGGTCCGTCAGTGTGGGCAATTTAGACTCTGTGGTCGCGGAAGGCGCTGCGTTGTCTAGCCTATCTTCGCCAAGTAGGACCAATCGCTCGGCGTAAGCGCGAAGCTCTCGCACATTGCCCGGCCAGCTGTGTGCGCATAACCGTTGTTGTTGTGGTGAAGACAATGTTGGGGCTTCGATGCCATAGCGTGACGCAATGGTTCGAGTAAAGTTCTGAAATAGCGGGATAATGTCATCACAGCGGTCACGCAATGGCGGCATCAAAACGTGGCCAGTCAGGAAATGTTGACATAATGCGGGATCGAATTGCTCACGTTGTACCCGCTTGGCCAAGTCAAACCGTGATGTGACAATAAGGCGAACCTGACTGGTTTGGGGATGCTCAGGATTATCACGTAACTGAATATAGCGATATAACCGTTGCTGAAGAGGGATCGGTAGCGCCTCGATGCCGTCAATTAACAAACAGCCACCGTCTGCAGCATGCAATTTTCCAGCTTTGTTAGCCCAGTGAGGCAACTCGCCGCCAAATAACGTTTGCTCCAGCAAATGGGTAGGCAGTAAGCGGCATTTGAGGGTAATCAAGGGCGTGTTCTGCCATTTGCCATGGTCGTGAATAAAGCGAGCGGCCAGCTCTTTCCCGGTGCCTTTTTCCCCGACTAGTAACACGTCATCGTCTGTTTGCTGATAGTAGCCCAGCTGACGACGGGCGGATTTCACTTGCGGATGGTTGCCTAAAATGCGCGGCCCGGGACCACTTTGTGCTGCAAGCTCCTTGCGAAGTTCGCGGTTTTCGAGCACCAAAGCACGCTTGTCATACGCGCGTTTTAACACGTCCAACAGATGATCGGTTGAAAAAGGTTTTTCGATAAAATCGTACGCTCCCAGCCGCATGGCTTCGACCGCGGTAGAAATATCACCGTGGCCGGTAAGCATGATCACTTGCATCTCACCATCGAGCGCTAATATCGCTTGCAATAGCTGCATGCCGTCCATGACGGGCATATTAATATCGGCGATGATAACGCCTGAGAAGTCGGTGGTCAGGGCCGCTAATGCCTCTTGTGCGGTCGCAAACGCGTTGACCTGCCAGTCATCAAGGCGCAGTGTCTGCGTCATCGCATCGCGGACCGCAGGCTCATCATCGACCACAATCACTGTCGGCTCCATTATTCACTCTCCTTAGTCGGAACGGGCAGACGAATGATCATGATGGTTCCGCCTGTTGGGTTGGTGTTAGCGATAAGTTGACCATGTAGGCTCTCGAGGATGCGCTTAGAAATCGTCAGCCCAAGTCCGAGTCCCGTTTCTTTAGTGGTAAAAAAGGGCGTAAAAACCTGTGCCAGTGTTTCACTATCCATGCCTTTACCATTGTCTATCACACGCAGTTCAAGGCGGCTTGCATCGTGTTGAGTCTCAAACCGAATGCAAGGGTCGGGAGTACTCGATACAGCATCAATCGCGTTGGTGAGCAAGTTGACTAATACTTGCTCAAGCAAAATGGCATCAGCGATAACATAAAGAGGGCTTGAGTGTGAGGGAAGCTGTACCGTGATGCCTTGACGAAGCCAGCGGCTTTTGGTCAACGAGACTGCGGCATGAAGCAATGGCACGACATCGAGGGTACCTGTTCGGGTTTGTGATTTTTTTGCGAAGATCTTAAAACGCGCCACAATGTCGCTGATCATTTGAATCAATCCGAGCGTTTTCGCCAAATTAGCTTCCACGTCTTGATAGCGTGCTTTGGCCAGTAAGCGCTGGCTGTTTTCTGTGTAGGTGCGCATGGCCGCAAGTGGTTGATTGATTTCATGGTTGATCCCTGCAGACATCTCTCCAAGGGTCGCCATTTTGGCGGCTTGTACCAATTCTGATTGTGTTTGTTTGAGCACTTGTTGCGTGCGCTCGTATTGATGAAGGGTATCACGCAATTGCAGGTTGGACGCTTGCAAAGATTGTGTACGGCGTGCGACTTTGCGTTCAAGATTCTGGTTTAATCGTGCAAGCTGGCGCTGAGCAGCAAGACGCTGCCACCATGCTAAGACAATCACAGTGACCAAGAAATAAAACGTGATGAATAGTATGACCGCCTGAAAAACATAAGGGTAAAGGGTGCTGATCGGCGTGAGCCCATAGAGCTGCCAATCTGCTTGGCTGATGGTGTGTGTGGTCATCAGCATTGGCTGACGTGCAGAGGCGTCTAGCCCGAGGGAAATCACCGCGTTATCTCCTAACTGACGAGGATGCTGAAACTGGCTCAGCGGGATAAGCGGGGTGTCGCCATAACGCCTCGAGCGTTGAATGCTTTGCTTTTGAGGCGTGGGCAAGGTAGTGAGTGTTTGGTACACCCAGTCTGGGTTAGAGCTGTAAAAAATAACCCCTTGCGGGTCGGTCAATAGGTAGTCAAAGGTTTGATATTTCCATACTTGTTCGATAATCGACAGGTCAACCTTGATGACGAGCACTCCCAGTAAACCCTGTTGATTTGAGTCACGGACGGGATAGGAAAAATAGTAACCGCGCTTTCCTGAACGACTGCCCAAGGCATAATAAGCGCCTTTTCCCCCTTTTATCGCTTGTTGGTAATAGGGTCTGTACGCATAGTTTTGACCCACAAAAGAGGCTTGGCTCTGCCAATTACTGGCCGCCATCGTGGTCCCTTGTCTGTTCAACAGGTAGACGGTGTCGGCTTCAAGACGCGAGGCCCACCGAACTAATAAACGATTGATCTCTACAACTTGCTGTTTGGGCGCCGAATCAGCTAATAAGGCGACTAAGCGTGGATCGGTGGCGAGGACGGCGGGTAGCTCACTGTATCGAGCCAGCTCGGCAGACAGCTTATCTTCGAGTTGTCGAACATCCTCGCGCATTTGCGCAATTAACTGAAACTGGGTTTCGTTGAAGGTGACAATGCCAACGATCACGGATAAGACCGTGCCGAGTAGGGTCGCCGACAACACAAATTGCGACTTTTTCACCGTCTTGCTCCTTGGCCATTGATCGGAGTCGGTTTAATACCGTACCCGAGAATATCCTTGTCTATCTGGCGCAACCTGCGCAAAATAACGAAAAATGAATGAATTGGAGAATGCAATGGATCTGTCTGACATTCGAAGAGAATATACGCGAGGCGGTCTACGCCGCAATGATTTGCCTGATAGCCCACTACAATTATTTGAACATTGGCTCAAACAGGCCATAGAAACAAAAGTTCCTGACCCTACCGCGATGACGATCGCGACTGTGGATGAAAACGGTCAGCCTTTCCAACGTATTGTGCTGTTGAAAGACTACAGTGACGATGGGTTCGTGTTTTACACCAATCTAGGCAGTCGTAAAGCCTTGCATTTAAAGAACAATAGCCAAATTAGCCTACATTTCCCTTGGCACTTTATTGAGCGCCAAGTACATATAACCGGCGACGCTGAGCCATTGACTAAAAAAGAGGTGTTTAAATACTTTACCTCCCGTCCCAAGGAAAGCCAGATCGCTGCATGGGCGAGTAAGCAAAGCGAGCGTCTGACGGCGCGCTCTGCCCTTGAAGGTAAATTTATGGAGCTCAAACAGCAATTCGCAAAAGGTGAAGTGCCAGTGCCCACATTCTGGGGTGGCTATCGTGTGAAACCAAAAAGCATTGAATTCTGGCAAGGCGGAGAGCATCGGCTGCACGACCGCTTTTTATACCAGCGCAACGATGACGATCAATGGGGTGTTGAACGCCTTGCGCCCTAAGCCCTATCTCTTAGCCAATGTAAGCAATGAAAAGTGCTGCTTTGTGTAGCACTTTCTCTATTGTCAGTACGTTAATCTCGCAATACCACAGACAATTGCTTAGTGAGCAACCGCTCTGGGATCGCAGAGCCGAACCCCAACGCTAATGCACGTTCAATTAAAGCTGCCTTGGACTCTACACCAAACTTTTCCCGCAGGTGTGCAAAGTGGTTTTCAATCGTCTTTACCGATACCCCTAAAGTTTGCGCAATTAATTGCGGCTTTTTGCCATACAGATGCAGAAATAGCACTTCAGACTCTCGCGCGGTTAAATGGATGTCGGGACGATGTGATGGTGCGTCGAGCGGATGATCCTCTGGATGTGTCACTGCGCGGCATATCCAGTGTCCGACTTCCAAGATCGCCGTGTCACTCAACTCTTGGCCACAAAAAACGACGCCACAGATATTCCCCGCCTCATCGTACCAAGGCGTTTTGGTAAAAAGATGGGCGTACCATCGGCCGTTTGCGTAAGGATGAATATCTAATACCCGTAGACGTTTGCCTGTTTCCATCACTTGTTTGTCTTGCGCCTGGAATTGATCGGCACAGGCGATGGTTGGGCAGGGCATGTCGTGATCCGTTTTACCAATACACTCTTGAGGGTGCTTGAGTCCCACGAGTCGGCAGTATTCACTATTTGCGTAAACAAATACGGAGTTTTTATCTTTGCATCCCCAGCACCCAGGCAGTTGTTCAAGCATTGAGAGAGAGGGAGGCAGCATGGAAACTGGTTGCATCATAAGGCCTACACGATCGAATGTTATTATTATTGGACGCCATTGTCCGTTTGAACATAAAAAAACAGGCAGGCTTATTTGAGCACAAAAAAATGCCGGCATAAAGCCGGCAAAGACAAGAGTCGCCCTTTCGGGCTGTATCCTGTACGACGTGTAGAAGAGGTTGTCTAAATAACCGAACGAGTCATGAGGGTTTTTGACCGCCCTAGTTATCGTTGACTGCACCTAACAGTGTTAGGATTTACGTAAAAGCATTTATCGGGACAAATACTGTTTACGTTTGTGACTATATCCAGAAGCCTAGACGTTGGGTAGGGGGGATTTGCCCTATTGACACAAAATAAAGTGACTTTACTTAAAGATTGTGGCTAAGATCAATCTATGCTGCAAAGTGTAAGTAACTGATAAACACGTTCTTAACCAGTGTATTATTCTGTTGTTGATTCGCTAGGGTGATAGACAGTCGTGGTACGCCGGTAGATAACACTGTGCTGATGGTGCTTGCCGATGAAGTAAGCAGAAAAAAGCCGCTTGAGAAAGCGGCTTTAAAGGACTTAGATACTATCGCTTGTCAGACTAGATTTTTCTGATCACGCGGAAACCAAGATAATTAGCACTCATGTTTTCGCCGACGTCCAAGCGTTCTGATGCGCGAGCACGTTGCGGTGAAAAGTTCCAAGCACCACCACGGGCGATTGGCTCTTCACTGCTTACCCATTCCCAGACATTACCGGCCGTGTCATAGACACCAAAGGGGTTAGGCGGAAAGCTTTTTACCGGTGAGGTTCGTGTGTTTGACCACACGGTACCGCTCCAGCCTGTGTTGGCGTTGCCGACACCAATTTCGTTGCCCCACCAGAAATCGCTGTTTGTGCCGCCACGGGCCGCCACTTCCCACTGCACATCGTTCGGCAGTGCGTAGTTATGGCCGGTTTGTTGGCTGAGCCATTTGGTATAAGCATTGGCATCTTTCTTGTTCACACAAACAACGGGTGAATCTGCGGCTTGGTCAAAACCAGGCTGACGCCAATCTGACTCCAAGCTTTGGCTGATCTCACCACTAACCAGCATATTACAACCATTACCTTGTTCTGCAGCGGTGACATAACCGGTCGCATTCACAAAAGCATCAAACTGCGCCACGGTGACAGGCGTCGAGCCAATCGCGAACGAGTGGCGTACCGCAACGTTTTCTCGCGCGTCTGGACCGACTTTGTATTCACCTGCGCCAATAACCACCATTTGCGGGGCTTCAAGGTTATTAGATACAGGGTCAGTAAACTTTTTTCCCGGGCTAGGTGGACGATTGGGTTGCTCTTCGAGCTTGGCCCATACGACCTGATCTTTGCCAAGATAAACCTCGCGGCTATAAGGCATAAATCCAGGTTTGCTCACCGTCAGTTCATGGGTGCCAACAGGAAGCATCAGTTCAACAGGTGTGCTGCCATAAGACACGTCGTTAATTTTAACGCTGTCGTCATAACGGTTAGAGCGAACAGTGACATTGACCCAGCGTTTTGCTTGTTGCTTATGCTTGGCTTGTTGCTGCGCTTGTGTGGTTTCAACACAGTAGCGATCTTCCAGATCTAACAAGCGACAGGCTGCTGTTTTACCCGGGCGACTGACAAGCTCCGCTTTAATGCGGGTGGTGTAGTCGGTGCCACCGGTAAAGCCTGCATCAACCACTTCACTGTTAGTGACGTGAATGTTGAAAGCCACTTTGTCGATGTTTTGCTTCACTGCCGCCGATTCGGTGACAAAGTCGGTGACTTGGCCACGGAATTCGCGAATGGCTTGTTGCATTGTCAAGGTCTTACCTTGATTCGCACAAGCGGCAAGCGTCATATTGGGCGCACAGGTGACACTATGGACAACCTCAATGGTGTCTTTTTGTGTCAACTCTTTACGCAAGCGTTCAGCGCGGGCTTCACGCATGGCCTCGTGCAGGTTTTCCAACGTAGTGGCTAATAAAGCCTGCTGGCGTTCTTGCTGCGCGAGCAACTTTTTCTGCTCGATAATCGCTGATTCGTTCGCAGCTTGTTCCTGTTGATGGTTATTAACCTTTTGCCAGGCTTGTTGGTACGCCTGCTGATAAGGACCAATGTCGGTACTTGGGTCAGCAATCAAGTCTTGAAACTTGGCGTCCAGCTGGGCTTTAGCCTCACTGCGCTCGCGTTGCAGTTGACTTAGCTCGTCATCTAACGTGGCGCGTTTAACTAAAAGGTCATCAAGCTTCGCCTGCTGCAGGGCCAGCTCATCGTTTTGAGACTCCAGCACATCTTCTTTTGCGCGAAGTTTCTCAACCAACTCACTGACCGGATCGATGTTATCCGCGGAAGACGCGTTTTCAGCGAACGCCAACTCGGTTAGCAGTAGGGGAGGGAGCGCTAAACATAGCGCCTTTATGTATTTCGTTGTCATAGTTCCCTTGCTTACGCATGTGTCGCAATAATAATACCTATGTCCAAAAAGTAGACTATCACGGAAACCAGTGTTGCCACGCAAACCGTGTTAATTATTTGACGGCAGTCAGCATTCTGCGACGTGATCGGTGCAACTGTGTTCATTGTTTTTAATATCCACGCGAGATTACCTTAAGCGCCGCCGCGCTTCAAATAAGATTGTGTGACGACGCGTGTGACGGAACCATGATCAAGGCCAAGATCGCCATTGATCGCCTCGAAACGATGATCAAGCAAAGAGGTTTTTCATCGCATCGCCTTTAACCGCTTTATAGACAGTAGCTTAGCAGCTGACACTGTCATTGTTTTGTTGTCTTTTTTGTTCTTCTACGCTGATCTATTAATCAAAAATGAGGGATCTTCCGCATTTTTTTAGTCCAAATGACATCGGCCGTAAAAATAGAGGTTCTTGATCATAGTTCCGAAAGATGATGATCGCGTGCTACTGATAATCGTGACAAAATAATGCGATATAGGTTAACGGTGATAGTGACGGTCAATGGCAAAGACGCCGAAAGTGTCTGAAGTGATAGCGTTACCCAGCCAGCAATTGCACCACAGCCATGATTACAAACAAGTGGTGATAGGGCTGCAAGGACAAACGGAATTTGATGTCGGTGGGCGAGGAAGCCTCGTTGGCCCGGGACAGGGGTGCTTGGTAACCGAATCCGAAGAGCACGCCTTTACCGGTGTGGGACGCAATGAAATACTGGTAATTAACTTACCGTATCAAGAATGGGTTGGGCATGCGTCGATGCATGACAATATCGCTCGCCTTTTTGAGCGTGATGCGTATTTTCAGCTCGACACTCAGGCTCAGACCTTAATTAAAGCGTTAACGGCAGAAATGATAGCCAATCCAACCGATTTATTGCTCAGTCGAGCGTGTGCCGACACCCTGATGTGTGTGTTGCACCGCCATTTTCGTGACCACATTTCACCACGACGAGACGGTCATCGGCTCAACATGGATATCATCGACCGCTATATTCACCAACATATGAGTCGCAAGATTACCGTCGCCCAGCTGGCTGGTAGTGTTTTTCTTGCAGAAAGCCAATTCCATCAACTGTTTAAAGAACAGGTCGGGATGACTCCCCACCAATATGTGTTGGAAAAGCGGTTCGCGTTGGCAAAGCAACTGATTAAAGAAAGTGATTTGACGATGGCACAAATCGCCGATAGTTGCGGTTTCTCTAGTCAGAGCGGATTTACCAACGCGTTTTCACGCTATTTTGGTGTCTCGCCCGCAAAGTTTAAGTTGACTCCTTAGCGTTTGTTCACAACGCGATCTCGTGCCTATTTTTATCGTCGCCATGCGTCCTATTTGTTATGGAGGCATGGCGATCGACAGCTTTATTTGTTAATTACCGGAGGATTTTGCAATAATGCCGGAGCTTTTTGTAAGACCCTGACGATAGACCCCGCATAGAATCGATCGCCAAGTAACAATGACGTAACATTTTCCTGCCCGAGTTGGGAAGGACGTGAGTGAGGATACCACTATGTTTAAAGCCATCGATGCTATGCAGCCATCGTTTATCGAGCGTCCGCTAGCGCAGATTTGGTCTGAAATATCGCCACTTTACTGTGTTGATGAAAGTGAATGGCTAACCCAATTGATCCCTCTTGCTGAGCCGTCAGAGACAGAGCGTGAACAAACACGCCGCCAGGCGACCAAGCTCATTGAGCAAGTCCGTGCGGATAAGAAAGCCGTGCAAATGATTGATGCGTTGTTGCTGGAATACAGCTTGGACACACGCGAGGGCATTTTGCTGATGTGTCTAGCAGAAGCACTGATGCGCATTCCTGACGCGCATACCGCTGATGCACTCATCCGTGACAAACTTAGCGTTGCCGATTGGAAAGCACACTTGCGTCATTCTGACTCGCTATTCGTGAATGCCTCAACGTGGGGGCTGATGTTAACGGGCAAAGTGGTCACTTTGGATGAGAGCACCGAAGGAAAACCTGCGTCTGTGATCAATCGTTTAGTGAATAAGCTCTCTGAGCCTGTGATTCGTCAAGCGATGCATCAAGCGATGAAAATCATGGGTCACCAATTTGTGTTGGGCCGTGATATCGACGAGGCGTTAAAAAACGGTGAGACGCCGCGTAGCCAAGGCTTTACCTATTCCTTTGATATGTTGGGAGAAGCGGCCCTAACGGCCGACGATGCGCGCAAGTATCTCAATGATTATTTACAGGCCATTGATGCGGTTGGCGCAGCAAAATCAAGCTACTCAGGACCGTCGCCGTCTGTCTCTATTAAGCTTTCTGCGCTGCATCCACGCTATGAAGTTGCGAATCAAGATCGTGTGATGACAGAAATGTTTGAGACGGTATTGGTCTTGCTTAAACGTGCACGAGAAAAAGATGTCGCCATCACCATCGATGCAGAAGAAGCCGATCGTCTCGAGCTGTCTCTGGCTTTGTTTGAAAAACTTTATCGTGACGATGCCGTTAAAGGGTGGGGCAAGTTTGGTCTCGTCGTGCAAGCTTATTCTAAGCGTGCGTTACCTGTTATCACTTGGCTAGCGGCGCTTGCTAAAGAACAAGGTGATTTGATCCCAATGCGACTGGTGAAAGGTGCGTATTGGGACAGTGAAATCAAACTTTGTCAGCAAACCGGCCATCATGGCTATCCGGTATTTACCCGTAAAGAAGCCACCGATGTGTCCTATTTGGCGTGTGCGCGTTTCTTGCTGAGCGATCACGTGCGTGGCCTCATCTATCCCCAGTTTGCCAGTCATAATGCGCATACTATCGCAGCGATCGCGGCGATGGCGACCCATCAGGATTTTGAATTCCAACGCCTGCATGGCATGGGTGATGCCTTGTATAACCATGCCAAAGGCTTATTTAATAGTGATGTGCGCATTTATGCACCAGTGGGAAGCCACAAAGACTTGCTGCCCTATCTTGTCCGCCGTCTGCTAGAAAACGGTGCCAACAGCTCTTTCGTTCACCGTCTCGTTGATGCCCGTTGCCCTATCGAGGATCTGATTGCCAGCCCTGTCGATATCTTGCGAGGGCATGCGACATTGCACAATGATCGCATTCCGCTGCCGAGTGAGATTTTCGGACCGACCCGTCAAAACTCCCAAGGCGTTGCGACGGATATTGCGTCTGAATGGCAACCATTCATCGATAGCGTTTCGCCCTTTATGGGAGATTACCAATGGCAAGCCGGTCCGATTGTGAATGGCGAACGACCATCAGGTGATAGCCACGCTGTGCATGCTCCTTATGATCGCAACGAAGTGGTAGGGCGTGTGGATTGGGCTACGGCTGAACAGGTTAACCAAGCGCTGGATAATGCGGCGAACGCTTTCCCTGAATGGCAAAAAACCGATGTGAGCGAGCGTGGTAAGTACTTACTTGACCTTGCTGATAAACTAGAAGCGAATTTAGGCGAGTTGGTGGCTATATGTCACCGAGAAGCAGGGAAGACTATTCACGACAGTATCGATGAAGTGCGCGAGGCGGTTGACTTCTTGCGTTACTACCCGCAGCAAGCGATGGAACTCCAGGCGGCTCCGTTTAGTTACCAAGGCTTTGATGGTACCCAACAATCGGTGAGCTACCACGGACGCGGTGTCTTCACTTGTATCAGCCCATGGAACTTCCCATTAGCGATTTTCTTGGGGCAAGTGAGTGCCGCTCTGGTTGCAGGAAATACAGTGGTTGCTAAGCCTGCGGAGCAAACCTCGATCATTGCTTACCGCGCTATCGAGTTGTTGCTTGAAACCGGGATCCCTGCGGGCGTTATTCAACTCTTGCCGGGTAGTGGACCTGTGGTGGGCGCCCCCTTGACGCAAGATGCGCGTATCGCGGGTGTGGCCTTTACGGGCTCGACGCCAACGGCGCAGCGTATTACGCGTACCTTGGCAGAGCGAGATGCCGACCCTGTGCCTGTGGTGGCAGAGACCGGCGGTCAAAATGCCATGATCGTCGACAGCACCGCCTTACCCGAGCAAGTCGTTCGTGATGTATTGCGTTCAGCATTTGCGTCGGCGGGTCAGCGTTGTTCGGCACTTCGCGTGCTTTATATCCAAGAAGATATCGCCGATCGCGTGATTAGCTTGATCAAAGGCGCAATGGCTGAACTGTCTGTTGGACGCCCAGAATTGCTGTCGACGGATGTTGGTCCAGTCATTGACCAGACTGCGAAAGACAAGTTATTCGCGCATATCGAACAAATGAAACGCAGTGGCAAGTTAGTCACGCAAGTTGCGCTCTCTCCTGAGTGTGACCAAGGAACCTTTGTGCCGCCAACGGCCTTTGAGATCCGGAGCATCGATCAGCTCAGTGAAGAGCACTTTGGTCCCATTCTTCACATTGTGCGCTATCGCGCTGAAGAGTTGGACAAGGTGATTGATGACATTAACCGTACGGGCTTTGGCCTGACGATGGGCGTACATAGCCGCAATGAAACCACCTGTGCGCACATTGAACACCGTGCACGTGTTGGCAACTGTTACGTCAATCGTGACCAAGTTGGTGCTGTGGTTGGCGTTCAGCCATTCGGCGGTCGTGGTTTATCAGGCACTGGCCCGAAAGCCGGTGGCCCGCATTACTTGTATCGCTTCACTCAAGCGACGGTGAATGCCCAATAAGTCGGTTGAAAGGACCAGGAGAGAAAAATGAACCAATTAAATAGCATCATTGAGCAATGTGAAGCGGTATGGGAAGACTGGAACGATCAAGGTGTCGCAGGCCGTGTCGCGCTATTGCAGCGCTGGTCTGACACAGTGTCAGCACGAGGTGAAGCCTTTGCAGACGCAGCAAAAATGATTCGATTTCAGTGTGATAGTGCCGAGCGTTTGCTCGATAAAGTACACGAGTTACCTGGCCCAACCGGGGAAACCAACGAGCTGTATACCGTTGGTCGCGGGACGTTTGCTATCACAGGTGATGCGTCGTTGACGCATGTCGCACTGTGTGGGCAGTTAGCGGCTGCGTTGGTGGCAGGTAATTGTGTGGTGGTGAGTGTAGAGGGCACTCACACCGATATGGCGGATGCCGTGTTGGCCGATTTGGTCAAAGCAGGGTGTCCGGACAGGGTGGCCATTCGTGTTGACCTTGATACCAACGCGCCGCTCTTGGCGCATCCCAATATTGTGGGTTTAGCGACGACAGGCACGCTTACACACGTACGTGATGTCAATCGTCAACTTGCACAACGACAGGGTGTGATTGCAGCACTGGTCGCAGAGTCCGATACCCAGCTGTATCCGGTTATCGGCGCGCCTGACTATGTGCTGCGCTTTGTGACCGAGCGCACCCGCACAATTAATATCACTGCTGTAGGTGGTAATGCCACGCTTCTGGAACTCGGCAGTGGTGAACATTAACTTTCCAGAGATGGCCCCGGAAGGGGCCATGTAATTGAGGGACAGATATGATAGACAATAGCTATGCCATCAGTGCCACGTTTCTTGCATATCTCATACTGATGCTTGTCATTGGTATATATGCGTATAAACGTACCTCCGACTCCGAGGATTATTTTCTCGGTGGCCGCTCATTAGGTCCTTGGCCTGCGGCACTGTCGGCCGGTGCGTCAGATATGAGTGGTTGGTTGCTGCTTGGCCTTCCTGGCTATGCCTATGCGGCTGGAATGGAATCACTTTGGTTAGCAGGCGGTTTGCTGTTGGGGACCTACCTCAACTGGCTGATTTGTGCCAAGCGCCTGCGTACGTACAGTATTGAAGTCGACAATGCATTAACATTGCCTGAGTTCTTCTCGCGTCGCTTTGAAGATAAGTCAAAGCTTCTGCAAACGATATCGGCCTTCTTCATTTTACTTTTCTTCCTTTTCTACACCAGTTCAGGCTTGGTGGCGGGTGGTAAACTCTTTACTACCGTCTTTGGCTTTGATTACACCACCGCGGTTGTGATTGGCACGATTTGCGTTGTGTCCTATACCTTGTTTGGTGGTTTCTTAGCCGTCTCTTGGACCGACTTGGTTCAAGGTCTATTAATGGCGGCAGCCCTACTGATTGTGCCCTTTGTTATTATGGATGGCAGTGTCTTCAAACTGGGCAATGATGTGGCCGCGATCAATCCTGAGCTGATGACACTCTGGCGCGATGTTAACGGTGAGCCGCTGACGTGGATTAGCATCATCTCATTAGCTGCTTGGGGCTTGGGCTACTTTGGTCAGCCTCATATCTTGGCCCGTTTCCAAGCGACGCGTTCAAACAAAGACATCACCACAGCGCGTCGCATTGCGGTGGGTTGGTCTGCGTTGTCGATGTTTGGTGCGGTGTTGATCGGTTTGGTCGGGATTTTGTACGTACAAAATGACATGACCGGTGATCTGAAAGACGGCGAGAAAATTTTCATGCTGTTGGTGAATGCTGCTTTCCATCCCGTCATTGCGGGTATTCTGTTAGCTGCTATTTTGGCTGCGATCATGAGTACCGCCGATTCACAGCTACTGGTTTCTTCATCGGCATTGGCAGAGGATTTCTACAAGCAAGTATTCCGTCCTGACGCGTCCACACAAGAAGTGGTGATGGTAGGTCGTGGTGCTGTGATCTTGCTTTCTGCGATTGCACTGGGGCTTGCGATGGATCCAGACAGTTCGGTACTCGGCTTGGTCTCTTATGCGTGGGCAGGCTTTGGTGCTGCCTTCGGTCCGGCCTTGCTCCTGAGCCTTTTCTGGCGTGGAATGAACCGTAACGGTGCACTTGCAGCCATCTTGATTGGTGGTATCACCGTGGTTGTTTGGAAGCAGATGTCGGGTGGCATCTATGATTTGTATGAAATCGTCCCAGGTTTCTTCTTGGCCGGTCTAGGTGCGATCATCATCAGTAAACTGACCGGTGGTCCGAGCGAGTCTGTCTCTAAGCAATTTGAAGGATACGAGAAAAGCCTAGATACCATGGCGTAATCGTTGACGGCATGAGACTGTAATGAATCATGAACCAGGGAGCGTCAAACGCTCCCTTTTTTGATCTCATCGCTTTACAGAGCAGTCGACTCACTCTTGCTTTGGCGGACACAGTTGCGGCCATCGCGTTTCGCTTTGTACAGCGCCTGATCGGCGCGTTTGAGCCCATCGACATAGTCACTGGCTTGCTGATTACCCGCCATGCCAATGCTGACCGTAATCGAGAGCGTGGTGTCAATATCAGACAGGTCTAACGTTGCGATTTGGCGACGCAGGTGGTCAAAATAGCTGAATCCGTCGGCAACGCTGCCAGCAAACAGCAGAGTAAACTCCTCGCCTCCCCAGCGTGCCACATGGCGTAAGTGTTTTTGTTCTTGACTTAAAAACGCGCCAACACGCTGAATAATCAGATCGCCCACTAAGTGGGAGTAATGATCATTAATCCGTTTGAAGTGGTCAATATCCAGAATCGCGACCTGCAATGTCTCGCCCGATTTACGTGCTTGGTCAAAGGCACGGTGCCAATATTCATCAAACGCACGACGATTCGCCAGCCCGGTGAGAGGGTCTTCTTTGGATAACCGCTCAAAGTCATCGGCTTGCGCTTGCAGCGCCTGCGTTTTCTCTTTGACCAGGGCTTTCAGCTGCAATTGCTTTTGTTGTAAGCGTTGAATACGCCATAAAAAGATGCCGTACGCTGCGCTCACAAAAAGAAAAAAGCCAAGTGCGCGTATGTCCGAACGTTGCCACAACGAAGGCTCTAAGGTGAACTGGTAACGCAATACATCGTCACTCCATTTCCCATAAGGGTAGCGAGCACTCACTTTAAAGGTATAAATCCCCGGTGACAGGTTAGTGTATTCCGCATCATGACTCTCGTGCCGGTAGGCCCAATCAAGCTCAAACCCCTCCAACTGGGTGCGATATTGGATTTGTTCTGGCATCGAGTAGCCGAGCGCAGCGTAAGAAAAGAGGACGCGATTGGTACCCGCTGGCGCGATATCATTGGCTTCGGGGTTAATATCTTTACCATCAAATTGGACTTGCTGCATCACAATAGGCAGTGGGCGACTGAGCAATCGCGCAATTCTATCTGGACTCACACTGGCCACGCCTTTGGCGGTTGCAAACAGTAAGGTGCCGTCTGGTGTTATCGTCGCTGCGGGTGACGAGCCGCCATTGGCTTGGTTATTCGCCATGCCATCGCTTTGATCATAATGCTCAAAATCGATGCGTTGGCGCGTACCGTCGGCCACTTGATGCGCTTGTTGATAGTTAATGCGCCAAATACCACGGTTACTCGACAACCAAAAATTATCGCTATCATCTTTGATGATTTGGAAAAATTTATCGATCGGTAGTCCCTGTGGACGACCAACAAGCGCAAGGCTTCCATCGGCTTGCGAGTAACGAATTACGCCTCGGTCGGTTGCCATCCAAACAAATCCCGGCTCAATATAAAAGCCAAAGACATACTGAGCTTGCTCTTGTTGTGAGAGATCAAGTGTGTGGAGTTGACCCGCTTCGATATAGCTGACCCCACGTCCGGTTCCTACCCAGACTTTACCTTGTTCGTCGCTCGCCAGTGCCATGACATAACTGCCGCGCATATCGCTATTCTGACTATCATAAAGCTGGGCTAGGGTCCCCTGATTGAGCTTTGCCAATCCGCGAGGAGTACCAACCCATAAGGTGTTATCAGGCCTTTCTAAAATCGCTCGGACTTCATCATCGGGCAAGTGGCCATTGATGCCGCGCGGCGTATGCAGTGAGCCGTTTTGCCAAACCTGAAGTCCATGCTGATAGGTTCCCACCCAGAGTCCACCTTGACGGCGATGGGCAAGACTGAGCACCGACACATTATCTGTTAGTATTCGAGCACTACCATGCTGTGTATCTATCTGGCTAAGCCCCTCACTCGCGCCTACCCAAACGTGATGGTCTTGGCCTGCTAAGACGGTACGCACGTAATTTCCTGCCAACCCTTGGTCTGCGGTCAGGGTGACAAAGGGGGCATAGCGTAAACGCATGACCCCGCCGTTAGTGCCAATCCAAATACTGCCTTCGCTGTCTTCAAACCAAGATAAAATGCGATTGTTCGGCAGCCCTCGATGATTGTCGAGAAAGTCGAGTTCGCCATCGCTCAGGTGGGCGACGCCACGGCTCAGCGTGCCAAACCAATAAGCCCCCTGACTGTCTTGTTCTACCAGAGTGACGGCTTGGTTAAGCAAGGCGCCATCGAGAGGTGTCCACCGCTGTTGTTGATAGCGCCAAGCGCCATGCTCAGAGCCGACGAGAAGAGCACCATCGTTAGCCGTGGCGACGTAGAATACTTTTTCGAACAGGTTATGATGAGAGATGGGCGTGGCACCCTGCTGCGCCGACAAGAGATAAACCCCTTTCTCTGTGGCGGCATAGATGTGCTTGTTGGGCGCTAACGCGAGACGATAACTACTGATTGTCTCGATAAAGTGTGTGGGTTGGGGAGTAGGCATTTGCAACTGTTCAGACGAGTAATAGACAACGCCCATGCCTTCGATAGCGAGCCAGAGGCCGCCGTCAGGGTCACGCAGAATATCGTTCACTAAACTGGGTGCAGTCGGTAAAGCGTGCCATGAAAACCCTTGTCGCATCACCACACTGCCGCGTGCGCCACCCGCGTAGAGTTCATTTTTGGGACCAACCGCGAGTGCGCGGGTGCCGGAATCTTGCATTTGGGTTTTGGGGCCACGATCGAAAAGAACAAACTCTAGCCCGTTATAACGGGCAATACCTTCCCACGTTGCGAACCACAGGTAGCCATCTGTGGTTTGTTCAATCGCGTTAATGCTATTGTGAGGCAGGCCACTTGCAGAGGTCCACGTTTCGATAAAATAATCGGATAGCTGGTTATCATCGGCGTGACTTGGGGTCATCAAGCCGAGAGAAACGAATAGCCAACTACACACGAAAAGTGTGAATGTATGGCATGGTCTAATCCTTGATAAAGCCTGCTTAATCCGTTGGCACATCTTTTGTTCTTGTTTGCAATTCCAAGTAGACTGGCGATTCTATCTTAACCTGTGTCTAGTTCTGGCACCTTGAGGTCAGGTTTTAATAGGCAAGTTGAGAAAGATCACATAAGAAACGCAAACCTTGGCTAGGCGTATTAATTCAATGATGCAGTTTATGGCGATCCGCCAGCAACTCTTAGAGCAAATCAACAGTGGTCAACTCGACCCCGGGCAAAAGCTGCCGTCAGAGCGGCAGTTAGCGGAAGCCTTCCACACGACGCGCGTCACTTTGCGTGAAGCACTCGCGGTTTTAGAAGCAGAAGGGCGTATCTACCGGCTTGATCGGCGAGGTTGGTTTATTGCGCCGAATCCTTGGCGGTATAACCCCAGTGACTTGATAGACTGGACGACTGATTTCGCCGCACAAGGCGGACAGTTTGCTATTCAAAAAGAAACGACGACGCTAGCCAGTGCAGAAATGAGCCAACAGATGCACTTGCCACCCTTTAGTGCGATCTATCAAGCAGAAGGCGTTGTCTCTTCAGTGGGCGTACCTGTGGGGTATGTTCGCACTTACTTACAACCTGACTATTACCCACAACATCAGCAGCAGACGATGAGTGAGAAATTGTCTGCCAATGTAACCATTCATCAATGTCACTGGACCAGCCGTTGGGAAGCCTTAGAAGGGGCGCCGATGGCGGCACTCAATGTAGCGGTTGGTACACCCGCATTGAAATTGGAGCGGCATTGGTTGATTGAGCGCGCGGGTCAATTACAGGCCATTCGTGTCGACGAAGAATGGTGGCGCCAACATGCAATTGCGCTGAGCAGCCATTCACGGTGAGATCGCCACATACGCCTTTGAAAACAATTGCCTAAGCCCTTCGGCTGAATATTCACGGTGCACCAATGGGTGGGTTGTGGTGAGCGCGTTTGGGTTGGCGTTAAAGTGTATGGTGCGCATGTTGGCGTTAATACCCGCTTGAATGCCGCGATTGGTATCATCAATAAAAATGCACTGTTGAGACGGGCATGCCATATTCATGGCTGCATAATGAAGCAAGTCTGGTGCAGGTTTCCAGCTGTTGGTATCAAAGGCGCTAAAGAGTCGGTTTTCAAAATAAGGCATTAAGCCGGTGAGGGTTAAGGCATGCGCCATCTTTTCGGTTGGCCCATTGGAGGCAACACACATCTCGATGCCTTGGGAGGCCAGTGTTTTTAGCACTTCTTCAATGCCTGCAGTGGGCTGTAAAGATTGTTCAAACAGCTGGTGGCATAAGGTACGGTACCTGGGTTCTAATTGGTCGATAGGGAGTTGCACGGCGTAGCGCTCACAGGTTTGGCGCAACACGTCGGTGAGTTTGCCACCCTCAAAATGATCCAATGATTCTTGCAAGTCAATTGCCACGCCGAAAGACGCAAATGTAGCGACTAAGGCTTGGTGAGACAGTTGCTCTGAATCAACCAAGGTGCCATCGCAGTCAAAAATAACGCAGGCAATTGGTTCATCTAAACTAAAGTGCTCCATAGTGGCTCCCTTGTGTGCCTCGCTTTATCGTTAGCGCTGAGTTGAAAATCAACAAGTCAGCGTCCCTTGAAATGCTAACTCTGTCTTGCAATCTGTATTAATTCGTTATCAAAATTGGTCAGGGATCGACTTTTAATCGACAAGGAACCACAAGGACATGGACTATCAACACCAATGGATAAACGGGAATGTGATTACACTCCCAGTCGGACAGGTTTATTGTGTCGGGCGAAATTACGTGGCGCATGCGGCAGAGCTCAATAATCCGCTTCCAGAACAACCGGTGATTTTTATCAAGCCGCCAAGCACGATCCAACCGCTCGGTCACTTACTGACGTTGGCAGAGAAGTTTGCGCCGGTGCATTTTGAAACCGAGCTGGCAGTTCTGATCACCCAGCCGTTATATGAGGCAACACCGTCGGAGGTACAATCAGGTCTGGGGGCCATGGCGTTGGGACTGGATTTAACACGACGTGACCAACAAAGTTACCTAAAAGCAAAGGGGCTGCCTTGGGAGAGGGCAAAGGCATTTGCGGGCAGCGCGCTGATAACCCCCTTTGTGGCAACCCCAGAGAACTGGGACGATGTTTTCTTTTCACTGGCGATTAATGGCGAAATCCGACAGCAAGGCCATACGGCAAACATGCTGACATCAGTAGTGCTACTTATTGCACATATAAGTGATACCTTCCCGCTACGTCCTGGGGATGTGGTGTTTACTGGCACCCCTGAAGGGGTTGGTCCCCTTGCTAATGGGGACGAGTTAACCTTGCGTTTAGGGGAGTGCGATTTGGGTGAAACGCGCGTCGTTTATGCGTCTTCGTCAGTGGATAACCACGGAAACAACGCGGCTCGCTGAGAGGCAGTGAGTGCAGAGACACAGGCGATATTGCGCGCCGGAATCGCCTCTGGATCCTGACCGTAATGTGCAAGTGCTCGCGACATACTGTCTTCACGGATCAAGTGAAAGCACGGATAAGGCGCACGATTGGTGAGGTTCTCTGCATCATCAGGTTCACAACCATCAAAGCAATATTGCGGATGAAAGCTGGCGAGCTGGAAAGTCCCTCGCCAACCAAAATGGTCGATAAGATTCTCGGCCATCGACAGCACATCAAGATAATGTTCAAAATCATGGAGTGCGTTCGGGACGACGAGAACGGTCGTGTCTGTGATCGCCGGATCCGTCTGTGCCAAGTCGGTGAGTGCTTGGTATACGGCCTCGAGAATATCTGCATCGTCACACGCGGTGCAGATATCTATTTTGATTTGTTGATTTCGGCGCGGTTTGGCAGCAAAGGGACACAGGTTTAACCCGATAACCACTTCATCTAACCACGCCGCGATACGAGATTCTACCGTTTTCATCGCGAGCATCTTTAGTCTATTGGCCCGCTATGGTAGCCGCTTATTCAGTGAATTGTTAGCTTTTTTGAGGCGATAACTGATACGCCTTGGTTCCCCATAATGGGACGGTCGACAAGCTATGCTTAAAGCTGCCAGAGGTTTCTTTGGTGGAATAGGACAGGTACATCAAAGTTTGGTTTTTGGCATCGTAAATACGACGGATCTTCATAGACTTAAAGAAGATACTTTTTGATTTACGGAACACCACTTCACCAGAGTCGCTTTTATCAATTTTTGCGATCATCTCGGGCGTAATCTCACCGGTTTGTCGACAAGAGATCGCACTGTCGCTGGGATCAGCAAAGCTGAGGTCGGCTTCTACCGAGGCGACATGGCAGGTGACGCCGGTAACGATAGGATCAACCAAGTGATTGAGTTTGATATCTTTCATGGTGAACATGCCTAAACTCACATCGCCCACCTCGCTGTTATCACAGCCGGATAACATCACACTAAATGCCACGAGGCAAAGTACTTTTTTCATAACTGTTTTGTGTTTTGCCTGAATAAATGTTGGCAAATAGTCTAACACAGTCTGGTTTCTGTGTGTTTTTACGCCAAATGAATAAGGTGGGAAATGATGACTTACTCTCGAAATTGTGCGTCACCATCTTTACTGGATAGCGATTTGGGTTCAAAGGTGAGGAGCACATCAGCCGCGTTACAGTAGCTACCGGTTTCCGCAAAGGCCTCTCGTGCCGCCGCAATTTTTCGCTCAGCAATACGGCGCACTTTTTTGTCGTTGTCCTGATCGCTAAATGTCATCTGCTGATTGAACATCTCGCGACTAAAAGTGGTTTTACAAATAGACTCGTTTTTTTCGGTCACTACTTGGCCCGTGTTAGCTGGGGTATCGGACTCGGGTTGGGCATACACACAAAATGATAACAACGCCAACAAGGCGAAAAACGACTTAGCCATATATGAGTTCCTCAATCTATTCACACTAATAATAGCATTAAGCCGGGATGTCGACTATCGCCGACATGGTCGTCTAGCTAGCTCATCAGTTTGGTGTTTAAGCAAACATAAAAAAAGCGACCCGTTGGCCGCTTACATTTTGTGTCGCGTATTCCGCTTAGGTTTATTGCGGTTACAGCGAAAGGTCGTTCTCAGATACAGGGTGAGATAATTGCGTCTCGCCAATCGTTTGGGCGCGACGTGCTTCAAACCAATAGCCGAGTGCCGCGAGCCAAATCATGGCATACGCCATCAGCTCAGTGCTTTCTTCCGCAATGCTTTTCACATCACGCACGTAGTTGGCGCCCATCGCTTGCTCCCAAAGCACGCCCATGCCAAACAAACGCGAGTAAACGAGTAACAGCGCTAAGGCGACCATCAGTACGGGAGCGAATTTAGATGTGACGATCCTTGCCAGACTCTCAGCTGTTTCACGCCAGTTTTTGGCTGCTGGCCAGAGAGCGAGTGCCGTGACGGTGAGCGCCGGGATTTTCCAAAAACCGTGGAAAACCATGTCTAATGTTGCATCAAGCTCACGGATCATCAGGACTAAGAAAAAGGCGCTCATTAGCGACGCTGCCGAGCTGTATGCGCAATGTACATGGGCGATTCGTCGAAAAGTAAATACGGACGCGGCGAGTAATATAAGCTGGGAAAGCTCAATCAGTGACGCCTCAGAGGCAACGTTATGGGCGGCGACACTGTAATGAATAATGCCAGCGATAGCCGCAAAATAAAGCGCAATGGCTAGGAATTGCCCGGCACCATAAAACACGGTCCGAACGGGGGATGAAACCTGTGCCAATTTCATATCAACCTCAGATGCTCGAATACAAATAGTCCGTCCGATGGGGAACGCTAGCGGCACAACTGTGACGTTAGTCTCATTAATTTGTCCGTCGCAACGGATATTACGGCGGGATTCATAAAATCGCAATAATTATGTGATCAAAGTCACTTTTTGTTCAGGGTGTAGACAGGTGATGAGCGTTATTTACAGTGTAAATAGTGTTATGTTGCCAAGGCTCACTCGCGAGAAAAGAGTAAGGAGGACATTAAATAATTGTTTTATATCAGCATTATCAGGAATAACGATCGCTTTGTTTCTAGTGTTTTTATACACTGGCGTTAAATTCGTTGGACAAGGATAAAGCTGATGAAAACGCTTAAAGCGAGTTGCCTGTGCGGAAAAATACACCTCTCTTTCCCGGATGAGTTTCTTTATATGGGGAATTGCCATTGCTCTGAGTGCCGCAAATTTACTGGCGCTGATTATTCATCCGTGGGTGGCATTGAAAAGAGTAAAGTGGCTATTGTGTCGGGCGCGTCAGATATCCGCTATTACCCCAAAAGTGACGAAACCGAACTCGCTTTTTGCGCGCACTGTGGGGCGAGTTTGTTTTCACACAAAGTGAAGAAAGGGCTTTTCAATATTCGGCTTGGCATCCTCGATACGGCACCGCGCCATGCCCCGGACTTTCACATTCATATCGCGTCCAAAGCGCCTTGGCACTCGCCCAATGAAGCGTTGAAACAATTCGAACATGGACCTGACTGATGGGAGAGACTATGCAACTGTTAGTGCGTCCACTGACGAGCCACGATCGAGAGGCGTTGCTCGCGTTTGAACAGGTTAATCGAACCTATTTTGAAACCTTCGTTGATAGTCGCGGTGACGCTTTTTATAGTCTTGACGGAGTTGCTGAGCATATTGAGTCACTGCTTATGCTTCACGCGCAAAACGAACATATCCCCATGCTGATTACTGATGCGAGCCAAGCCATTATTGGTCGCGTTAATATCAGCCAAATTGATGCGGTATCAGGGACAGGGTCGTTAGGCTATCGCATTGCTGAGGAGCAAACTGGGAAAGGTGTGGCCTCTCGTGCGGTCAAATATGCGTTAGATGTTGCACGTGAGTATGGGCTAAATACACTGCATGCGCTGGCTGCGACCACCAATATTGCTTCTCAAACCGTACTAACACGCAATGGCTTTGTTGAGTGTGGCACGGTATCGAATATCGCCCGTGTCGCTGGGCACAATATCGATGGTGTCTGTTACCAAAAGGCGCTGGATTGATTTTAACCGTACTTACTCGTCCTCAATGCGGCAGATTGCATCTGCTCGAGCTGGGGATGCGGGCCGAGGATTTGCTGTGGTAGCGGATGAGGTACGTGCGCTGGCACAAAAAACCACCGCATCGGCGTCAGAAATCAGTGGCCTCATTGATGAAACCCGTACACTCGTCGAGCGGTTGTCGCAATTTAGTGCCAACAAAGCGAGTTGATGACTAGCATCAATACCGTCTTCAATGCCATCATTAGGGATAAACAATGACAGTAAACAGCGGCACACCCATGGCCGCTTTTTCAAAAAGGAAACATGATGGCTGATTTGAACGCACTAAGCTTGTATCACAAAGAACACTGCCCATTTTGTCATAAAGTTCGTGCGGTGATGGCGGAGTTAAAGCTCGATATCCCGCTGGTGGATATGAATTCGAATGCACAAGAGTGGCAGCGCCTACAAACCGAAGGCGGCAAAGGCATGGTACCTTGTCTGCGTATCGACCAAGGCGGTGAGACGCACTGGATGTATGAGTCAGACGATATCATTGAGTACTTGCGCGACAACTTCGCGTAAGTTGCTGGCTTGATACTGAAAGGGACATCGCTTGGGTGATGTCCCCTTCATTCGTTGTGCAATCACTCGATGCCAATGCCTCCACCTTCTTCAACACCCTGTGTGATTTGTCAGCATCAACGCCCGCTGACGTTCCATCACCTGATCCCGAAAACCTGCCATAACAATAAGTGGTTTACCAAACGCTTTTCCCGCGCCTACATGCGCGAGCATGGTCTCTGGGTATGCCGACGTTGCCACGCCTTTATCCATCGTCAATTCAGTGAAAAGCAGTTAGGCCGCTCCTACCACACACTTGATCTGTTGCTCGCAGAACCTGTTATCCAAGATTATGTGACTTGGGCTCGAAAACAGCGATCTTGATGATTTCCTGACAATCTCCTCTAGTCGTTTGTCGACAATATAGTGTTTCTCGACAATACAATCTGGCTTCAAAAATGCCGATTTAGATATGACAACCATGTTGACTCATCGTTAATCTGACCGTAAAGCAACTTCTTGCCTCGCCGAGCAAAAACTTGCTTGTGGCGTGCAAAAAATTGGTCAGTGAGAGAGTAACGTGTTGAATTTTAGGGCTAAAAAAGCTGGCATGCATTTCGCTATATGGGATGGCGAACAGAGGCACCGACTGGACAGCCTCTTCCATTAATAAGAAAGGAGCGATTATGCCAACGCCATGTTATATCTCGATTGAAGGTGAAACTCAGGGTTTGATTACTGCCGGTGCCTGCACTGCGGATTCTATCGGTGATGCTTTTGTTGAAGGCCACGAAGACGAGATGCTGGTACAACAGTTTGACCACAACGTGACGGTACCGACTGACCCTCAGTCAGGTCAGCCATCAGGCCAACGTGTGCACAAGCCATTTAAATTCACCGTTGCACTCAACAAAGCGGTGCCGTTGCTTTATAACGCACTGGCGTCAGGCGAGAAGATGTCAACGGTTGAGCTGAAGTGGTACCGCACCTCGATTGAAGGTAAACAAGAAAACTTCTTTACCACCAAGCTGGAAAGTGCCTCGATTGTGGACATTCACTGCGAGATGCCCCATTGCCAAGACCCGGCGAAGTCAGACTTCACCCAAAACCTGACCGTGTCGATGTCTTACCGCAAAGTGACCTGGGACCACGTCAACGCAGGCACCTCAGGCTCGGACGACTGGCGCAAGCCTATCGAAGCCTAATCTTTCATGGCGACATGAAGACACAAACAGCCTGCCTTTACGGGCGGGCTGTGGTGCGTTGAGCCAGACGGCAGGGTCTGGCTGAACGTATCAGGGTAAACAAGCAGGGCGAAGGATACACAGATGGCGACATTGCAAATAGCGTTAACCGTGGCGGGGCTGGACCCGCAACCGTTCGTGGTGGTGGACTACCAAGGGGACGAGTGCCTCTCTCACCAAGCTGGCCTGAATGGCAATCCGGTGTATGGGTTCCAGTATGAGGTGGCCTTGGCGAGCCGCCATACCGACATCACGCCAGAGCAAGTGGTCGATAAGCCGGTGCAGCTGACACTGTGGCGTAATGGCGAGCTGGTCAAACGGGTGCAGGGTATCGCCAGTGCCTTTAGCCAAGGTGACATTGGTCATCACTTTACCCGCTACCGCTTAACCTTGGTGCCCGCCCTGTATCGCCTGTCGCTTCGCCAAAACAGTCGTACCTTCCAGCACCAAACCGTGCCGACTATTCTAGAAACCCTGCTCACGGAAATGGGGGTGACGGAGGTTAACTTCTCGCTAACCCGTGACTATGCCGAGCGCGAATACTGTGTACAGTACCGTGAAAGTGACTTGGCGTTCTTCCACCGCTTAGCGGCAGAAGAAGGCTTGGTGTATCACCATGAGCACGATGCCAACACCCATACCCTGATAGTGACCGATGCGCCAGATAGCTTGCCCCAGCTTGACAGTCCTGTGCCCTATAATGCTGTCAGCGGCGGTCGTACCGATACCCCGTACATCTATGGCCTGACACGCCACACCGCGGCACGCCCTAGTCACACGGCCTTAAAGGACTACAGCTTTAAAAAGCCAAGCTATAGCTTCCAACAAGCGGCGCAAGCCGATGGCATTGATTACCAGCGTACCGACAGCTACGAGCACTTTGATTTCCCGGGCCGTTTTAAAGACGACGCGACTGGACAGGCGTTTAACCAAACCCGCTTAGAATACTTGCGCCGCGAGGCCGAGCATGCCAACGGGCAAAGCAATGAGCCGGCATTACGCGCGGGCTATCGCTTTACCATCAGCGACTATCTGGATGAGAGCGTGAACCAAGCGTGGCAAGTGGTGCGGGTGCATCATCAAGGCAGCCAACCACAAGCACTGGAAGAAGAGGGCGGCCAAGGCGCCACCACCTACAACAACCAGTTTATGCTTATTCCTGCCACTACCCCGTGGCGTGCAACCCCGACGCCCAAACCTCAAGTGGATGGCCCTATGATAGGCACCGTGGTGGGACCGGGTGGCGAAGAAATCTTTTGTGATGAACACGGGCGAGTGAAAGTCCACTTCCCGTGGGACCGTTATTCCAACGGCGATGACAAAAGCAGCTGTTGGATACGGGTGGCCCAAGGCTGGGCAGGCAGCCAATATGGCATGATGGCCATTCCCCGCATTGGCCATGAAGTGATTGTGTCCTTCTTACACGGTGACCCGGACCAACCGATTATCACCGGCCGCACCTATCATGCGACCAATGTGCCGCCCTATACCTTGCCCGCTAACAAAACCAAGACGGTTTGGCGCAGTGAGAGTCATCAAGGCGAGGGGTACAACGAGCTCACGTTCGAAGACCAATCGGGCAGTGAGCAAGTGTATTTACACGCGCAAAAAGACTGGCACACCGAGGTAGAAAATGACCGCGTGACCGAGATTGGTCATGACAATCACCATCAGGTACACAACGACCAATTTCATCGTGTGATGGGCAATGCGCATCATACCGTGGAGGGAGAGAGTCGCCAGTACACTCAACAAGACCAAACCCTGATTGTCGACGGCTCGCTGCATGTTAAAGCTGGCCAAGTGTGGGTGAATGACGCCAGCAATGAAATTCATATCAAAGCCGGTCAAAAAGCGGTGATTGAGGCGGGGAGTAGCATCACCGTCAAAGCCGGCGGCAGTTTTGTCAGCATTAATGGCGGCGGTGTCCACCTTGTAGGCCCTGCGATTAACCTCAACTCAGGCGGCAGCCCCGGTGCAGGCAGTGGCTATGCCGGCAAAGTCGCTGCTCTCCCGTTTGGGGTGGAGTCGCCAGAGAGTCCCGATCCTTTACCCCTGCAGCTTTCGCCAGCGACCTTAAAAGTGGCATCGGTGTCAAACCTTCCTGTGCTGAAATTGTGTCAACGACAATTCGATGGTTCATGCCCTCGTCAAGATTGTCCGTGTTTGCAGGAGGAGGGATAAGAGTATGGCAACGCATTATTGGCTTCTCGTTGATGCAGTCAGGATCAGTGATGCCGCGCAACTGATTCAAGAACACTTTAGTGTCGTGCAAATACTGCCCTTATATGCAGGCACTCCCTTTGATTATCTGCTTGAGCAAAGCCCTTATTTGGTGAATATGGGACCGGATATCGCTAACGTCGAGACATGGCGCACACTGCCTTATTTTGATACCAGCTCGGTAATATTTGCAGTGGATGACAACATCTGTGCAGATGACTTTATTGTGCACTTACAAGCGATGTTGAAGATAGACGTTGCTGGCCAAGTTCTATGTTTGCGCTTTCAAAGCCAACGACTTTGGGATGCCGTTTTAGCACAAGCCAATACGGACGATATCGCGCAATGCTTGGGGCCTAGCAAAGGGGTGTGTTGGTTTAACTCAGACGATGTGCCTGTGTGCCTATACAAGCCAAATCCATTTACGCCCGTGGAGGGCGAACAACAAGATTCCGTTTTTAAGCAGTGGGTGTGACATGAAAGAATACAAAATAACGAAAGGTGACTGCTTAAGTCTGATTGCTGAAAAGTTTGACGTCTCCGAAGAGGAGCTTCTCAAGCTGAACAGCACGCAAATCAAAGATCCCGACTTTATCTATGCTGGAGATACGCTAAAGATAGAGCTGCCGGAACCTGCCAATACGGATACGTCTCGTACACCACTCACACCGCCCCCCACGCAGCCGGCAACGGAAGAAGAGTGCCAGATCGCCGATTTTGTCGATGTTTTATACGTCCCCGCTCATCCTGAAACGGGTGAGAGATGCTGGTATGCCATCACACAAGAAGCCAAGGACCTTATCGAAGAAGAAAGCGGTCTGATGCGAGATGCGGTTGTGGAAGGTGACAACGAGGCAACACTGGCAAACATCAACAAGCTCGGTATCTTGTCCAAGTTTGCTACACGTCCTCATGAAGCGTTTATGGCTGAGGACGAACGGGAAGACTATAAGAGACTGCTTTATTTACGTTTAGTGGTAGAGCGTGATGTTTACAAACGTACTGATGATCCTAAGATGTTTTTAGTGGATGCGGCTAAAGATTTAGGGCTCAATCCGGACATACTAACTATGCGTGCTGACCGGCATAGTCACAGTTATTACGGCAGTGAATATCATGCAGCCGCGTCGATGGCGAGCAATCACCACACCACACTCTCTAACGCTATTATGGCGCGCCTAAAGGCTGCTGTACTAAATGCGATTGATGAGCGTACAAAAGAGCTCGAGGGCGCGGCAGAGAAGCGGGCGGGTAAAGTAAATACTGATGATGGCACGCGATTTGTCTATCGACACGATCTTAAGTATTTCACGTCGAGACGAGAAGAAACAATAGAGCGTTATATTAGTGACTACCAATATTCGTTGACACGGCAAGATCTCTACCAATCCCCACCTAGTCGAGCGAGCTATGTCTTACAGAGCGTCAGCGAAGATCCGAGTAAAGACAACCGTATTAACGCTGGTTTATCGTGGACGATTAAACAACTGAATAATCATGGCTTTGCCTGTAAAGAACAATGCTTGACCCAGCAACAGCTTGTGGGTGAAGACGGCGATATTTCAGCAGGGCCGCAAGTATTGTGTCGTCTGGGAGAGTCATGGCGGACGTCGCCTGAGCCGATATCAATCGATCAAATCGATATCATTAACAAACTCTACGAAGAGATAACCGGCTCTGCTGTCCTTAACAACAGCCTTGATGAAGAAAGCCTCGCTAACGATATCACCAAAGCGGCATGGGCGTATTATCCCGCTAAAGCCGTTATCCACCTTATGGATATTACCCTAGAGTCGCACAAAAACGCACTTAACCAAATTCTAGGACAAAGCGCAGGCACGCCACTTGATGAATTATTTAACAAGCTTCTCACTATCAAATCTGTGGCTAAAGCGCGAATTGCGCTATTAAGAAAGCTAGCACTGGCGAACGTTAACCAAGGGCCGAGCGCATTGCCTTTCTTTTTTGCTGACGAGAAGAGTGAGGCGCTGCCTCCCACTTTGACGATGGTGTGGGATGAGGATAAATATCGCCCCAAAAACAAGAGTACTAGCGCGTTTGCTAACGATGCCGGTTACAACGATATACAGCCAGTAGAATGTAGCCTTCTCTCCACAGGTAAGGTTTTTTATCTGCGTGGTCCTGAATGGTATATGCCTAAGGATGAACAAGATGACTTCTACGCCAAGGCATGTAGGCATGTGGAGCCCATCACTCGTCGCATCACCTTTATCTCTCAACAAACCGAAAGCTCGAATATTATCGAGGCGAATAGCTTAGATGACGTGCTCGACGGCATAAAAAATAAAAAATTTACGATTAACCTCCTCCCCCTAAAAGCCGAATCTAAATTTGATACTGTCTTTTGGCAAGACAGTTACCATATACAGGGTGGCCAAGTGGAGGGGATAAACGAACCCGCCTATTCTGCCGACGCCGGCGCACAATTTTTACGTTTTACGTCTGCGGCCCAAGGCGATGTTGCTCTAAATCAGCCCTTAGCAAGCTACAAAGGGCAGCTTGAAAACCCGCAAAAAATGGGGGCGTCAGGAAATATCTCTGCATCATTAGGCGTGTTGCAAGGTCAAGTGAGTGTTTGTCTTTGGTTGCCCCAAAACGATAACAACAAAGCACTCGACGAAAAATCGACAGCTTCCGAAGTGACAGGGCATCCTGTGATGTTAGATTATGTCGATGAGAGTGGACGCACATTCCACTATGATGCTGGGAAACTAATGGCTCGCATCAGTGGTGCGCTATATGGGCTTGTCGGGGTGACATGCCAACTGGGGACCAGCATTACCGTAGGGCCAGCGGACTATGGAAAAGGCTTTGGCATTCGTGGCAGTGTTATCAAGCATGACGATCCTAATATCTACCGAAACGCCACCGAAAATCTGACCGAAAAAACGGAGAAAAAGCTCCAAAGTAGCCTAGTGGCGACTCAGGCCGAGGCAACAGTTGACGCCTTTATGGGCGTAGAAGTTGGCGGATCGCTCGGCTCGGACATCTATTGGATCCCTCCTAAGCAGAAAAAAGCCAAGCCGTTAGGTAAAATTAACGGGCAACTGTCTGCGGCTTATGGGCTTGGCGCGCACCGAGACTTCAGCATCGTTTTTCAAGGTGGTGTGCTGATACTAAAAGCGTCTGGCGGTGTTGTAATGGGACCAGGCTGCCGAGGCACCTTTGCTATCGAGGTTCATTCTGCCAATGCCGATGATTTTATCGACTGTTTGCTGGGGGTACTTAAGCGTAGTAACTTCCGCCGCTTGTCTGTGTTTGGTGAGGTGGATGAAAACGGTGTGAATGACACCTTTAATATACTAAATGATCTGGCAACCCTCGCAGTGGGTTTAGGGTTATCGTTTTCCAAGGTATTATTGTTGCCTCCCAACTTAATTGAGGCATATAAGAAGGATGTTACAAGTAAAGAATATGCGCCGTTCTTGGCTGAACAGTTAACAGAAAAGGAAAAGGCCAAGAAGGCGAAACCTTGGGTACTGAGCATTCCGCCTCAAACATTAGCTAATCTACTTAATACGTTATTGAAAAGACAAGTTAACACCACTTCACAGGGAAGTGCCGAGTTTACCAATCGTCTCCAAGCGCAAGCAATACTAAACATCATGGAATGGTTAAGTCACGATAAAACGAACCAAGATGAACATGGTCCTTGTGCCAGTCAACGACAGTGGAAAGAAGCCTTGATTGAGATGGCTGACCTCCACGCAGGAGCGGATAAACCTCAACAGTGGGAAGCATTCAGAGAGAGCTGGTATAAAATAGCAAGGTTTATTCATAGAACTCTTTTGGTTGCTGGAACAGTTCAACAGATTGACTTATTGAAAAAAGTTAGAAATGACTTCGATCAAGCTTCAAAAATTCTCTGTGGTAGAATGGTACTCACTAGTTATACAAACACGATTAATACTCGACGACTCGGTCCAGTTACCAATGCAGAATATCGTTCCTATGCGCGTTCAGTGGTGGCCAATGCTAGTAGCAGAGGCGAAGAAATTAAACTTAAAAATGATGAAGACAATAACTACATTAAGTTAGTGCCCGAAGAAAACGAAAAGATCATTAATTGGAGCCTGAAAGATGTCGGTTTATAAAAACATTAGAAAAATCGCTTTTTTGCTATTTGTAGTGATAGCTATTAGTGCCTGTAAAGAAAAAGAAAAGGCGATCAACCCTGAAGATGACATCCCTTTATTCAAAGACTTTATTGAAAGAAACATCGATAAAGTAGCCGATGATCCTTATATATCCAGCACAGTTCGTCCTGAAAGTGAAATGTATGATGTGTTGCTTGATCTACAGCGAGGAACGCCTTGGAGCAAAGAAGAAGAAAATAGATTTAACCGTCTAATAGAAAAAGGGAATGCTCACGCAACAATTTTACTCTCTCGCCTAAGAATGAATGACATTTCAAAAAAAAGTATCGCAGTGTCTCGTCTAGCGAAGCTAATGAGTGATGGGAATCCTTATGCAGCGTATTGGCTTTCTAATAGAAGTTATCGTTGTCGAGCACATCTAGGCTCGAGTAGCCTTGGTAATAAAGTAGCGAAAGATCTTGGCTTAGACACCTCTTACGAAAATAAATATTGCACCGAGGAAATCTACCAAAAAGCGGTCGAGGGGTTTAAAAAACTCGCAGCACAAGGCGATCTGCGTGCTCAGTATTTTTTGTTAAAAGACCAAGGCCTTGATAAGTCCGTAGAAAAGCGTGAAGAGTATATTAAAGAGGTGATCCGATTCGCAGAGGCTCATTACTATAAGCCGTTAATGGATTATATTGATTCATTACAAAAGCAAACCAATGATGGGGTTGTTTTCCGCTCAGAAAATCTGGAAAAAATAGCTTTTGATCTTTTAAAGGTTGCGAGTAACAATAATTATATCCCAGCTATGGGGACAGTAATGTACTACGAAGAGAATAATGATGAATTATTCGAAAGAATGAAAAAAGTAGGAGGTAGTTACTACTTTTTATCAATGGCATTAGATCGAAGTGATGAACTAAATAAACAAGAAAAATATTGCCATGCGTTATTGTACGAAAAGATATTTAAGGATAGTCGTTATTTTATTTATTATGATGACTGGCCTGATAAAAATGATTACGATGAGAGTATCTGTGAGATAGATAAGGAAATCGCTGAGATGAAGCCAATGATTTATATAGATTATTTCACCCGTATAGCAAATTGGGGGCGAGGGTAATTTTCTTTTTAGCTAAAGATAGCACTTTCTTAAGTTGAAAGGCCTCTCTTACTGATTTGATATACTAGATATTTACCACTCAGTGAGTGTTATAACACTCGCTGGGCGGTAGTATTCCTTACGTTTAAAGAGTTATGCTATCTGTCGATCTAAATATCACTATCTGTTGGAAACAGCCCTATGATGCGTCATAAAACGATTATCCAAGTTATACTGTTAAGCTTATCGATGGGTATCCTCACCGGTTGCAAAGAAAAGGCGATCAACCCTGAAGATGACATTCCTTTATTTAAAGATTTCATTGAGAAGAACGTTAATAAAGTTGCCGATGGTCCTTATATATCGAGTACAGTAAAGCCTGATGATGAGATGTATGACTTGATGCTAATGCTGCAGCGTGGTGATTGGAGTCAAACAACTTGGAATGAGATGGACTCTTTGATGAAAAAGGGCGTAGAGAATGCCAAAATAATCTATGCACGTACAAAAATAGATGAGATTTATAAACGAAGTGAAGCCACTGCGATACTGACTGAATTGATGAGAAAAGGGAACCCTTATGCGACTTACTGGTTATCTAGTAAAAGTAACTTATGCCTTTCTTATCTTTCATCAGAACATTTTGGCAACAAAGTAGCAAAAGAACTTGGCTTAGATACTTCTTATGAAAATAAATACTGTACCGAGGAAATTTACCAAAAAGCAGTCGAGGGATTTAAAAAACTCGCAGCGGAAGGCGACCTTCGCGCTCAGTACTTTTTGCTAAAAGAAAAAGGCCTTGATGAATCAGTAGAAAAGCGTGAAAAGTATATTAAAGAAGTTATTCGATTTGCAGAGGCTCATTACTACAAGCCATTAATGGATTACACATCTACACTTATGGAACCAAGTCATAGAGGTCGTAAATTTCGATCTAAAGAGCTAGAGAAGTTAGGAGTGAAACTCTTCAATATTGCTAGTAATAACTATTATATTCCTGCAATGGCAGAATCAACCGTGTATGAAGAAGATAACAATCAGCTTTTTGAACGAATGAAGAGGTCAGGAGATCGGTATTACTTTTTGGCTACTGCTCTAGATAAAAGTAATGAGTTGAGCGGAGAAGAAAAATACTGTCATGCACTATTGTATGAAAAAACATTCAAGAGTAAACGATATTTTGGATTTGACGATGAGTGGCCAGAAAAAGACGACTATGATGAAAGTATCTGTAATATAGAAAAAGAAATCGCTGAGATGAAGCCAATGATTTATATCGATTACTTCACTAGGAGAGGGTGTTCATAGTTCTGTGTCACCCAACGTTTAAAGATCTACGTAGTCGTCGAGCCGCCCTTCGAAGTGGATGCTCAGTTGGGACAATGTCAGGTTCCAATTCTGCACCGGATGCGTCCACTTCTCTGACGCCTTCAACATACCTGCATACAGTAACTTGAGCAATGCGTTCTCGTTGGCAAAGCCACCCTTGGTCTTCGTCAGTTTGCGGAATTGGCGATGAACAGCCTCAACGGCATTGGTCGTGTAAATCGCTTTGCGGACCTGTTCTGGGTACTTGAAGTACACCGATAGATTTTCCCATTTGCTGCGCCACGACTTTATGACCAGTGGATATTGAGCACCCCATTTACTTTCCAGTTCATCTAACGCTTGCTCTGCGGCGTTTTGGGTCGTCGCGCGGTAAACACACTTCAGATCGGACATAAAGGCTTTCTGATTTTTGCTGGCCACGTACTTCACGCTGTTGCGGATCTGATGGATGATGCAAAGTTGAACCTCCGTCTTGGGATAGACGGTTTCGATGGCTTCAGGGAAGCCCTTTAATCCATCGACCGAGGCAATAAGGATGTCTTTGACGCCACGGTTTTGTAGGTCTGTCAGTACATTTAACCAGTAACGGGCACCTTCACTTTCTGAGAGATAAAGGCCAAGTAATTCCTTTTTACCCTCGATATTCAGCCCTAAGATTGTGTACAGGGCTTTAGAGACAAAGCGGCCATTTTCTTTGATTTTGTAATGGATAGCATCTAACCAGACGAAGGGGTAAACCGCCTCTAATTCGCGTTCTTGCCAGGCGCGTAGCTCAGGCACCAAACGGTCTGTAATGGCGTTTATCGTGCCATTGGACACTTCAGTCCCATACATCTCAAGAAGGTACTCACGAATGCTTTTGTAGCTATTCCCAAGTGCAAATAATGAGATGATATTACGCTCCATCTCATCGGTTAACCGAGTCTGATACTTCTTAACGGTCTGCGGCTCGAAAGAGCCGTTGCGATCACGGGGCGTGTCTAGTTCGAACGAGCCAGAAGCGGTTTTGATGGTTTTCTGAGAGACACCGTTTTTGCGGTTAGGCTGACCCTCTTTGGTCAGGTGCTCATCCATCTCAGCAGCCAAAGCAGCTTCGGTGATCTGTTTAATCAACGGCGTTAGCAGTCCATCTTTCCCGTTGAGGCCCTGTCCAGATTGCAGTGCCTTAGCAAAAGCTTGAATATCAATTTCGTATTTGTCGGACATTGATGTATCACTCCCTGTTGAGGGTTAACTATAGGAGTGACACAGACTTTTGAACACTACCTTTTCCTTTGTCGATATTGGCCGGTGTAAGTGGAAGTCAATTAGGCTCAGCAAATAAACACTTACCGGATAGTATTTATATATATTGGACATCACTCATTAATATGCGTTTTTTTGTAACCAAATATGATCTTTCTCCGAAGGTTAAGGAGTTAATGGCGAAAAAGTTGCATTATACACGAAGTGATGGCTCTAAAGGACTTCCTTGTTATCGAACCGAATTATTCTTTGGTATGTTACCTAATGGAAAGGCCAAAGTATGGCTGTGGGGTTGTGGGAAATTTATCTATTTGGCAGAGCTGGATCCTGTACGAGAGAAAGACCGTGACCAAAATGGTACAACGGCCGATGAGTATAGACAGGGCCCCACACCCACACCCACACCACAAAGAGTTCGACAGCGTGGAATAGATGCTGGTGTATCGACTATCCCAATCCCATGGGAGAAAGTTGGCAAAGTTTATAGCAAAAATACAGTCGAGTTACTCAGTGAGCAGTAAAAGTGGATAACTCGAAGCAACTTCTTGCCTCGCCGAGCAAAAACTTGCTTGTGGCGTGCAAAAAATTGGTCAGTGAGAGAGTAACGTGCTGAATTATATGGCTAAAAAATCTGGCATGCATTTCGCTATATGGGATGGCGAACAGAGGCACCGACTGGAAAGCCTCTTCCATTAATTAGAAAGGAGCGATTATGCCAACGCCATGTTATATCTCGATTGAAGGTGAAACTCAGGGTTTGATTACAGCCGGTGCCTGCACCGCGGATTCTATCGGTGATGCTTTTGTTGAAGGCCACGAAGACGAGATGCTGGTGCAACAGTTTGACCACAATGTAACGGTACCGACTGACCCTCAGTCAGGTCAGCCATCAGGCCAACGTGTGCACAAGCCATTTAAATTCACCGTTGCACTCAACAAAGCGGTGCCGTTGCTTTATAACGCACTGGCGTCAGGCGAGAAGATGTCAACGGTTGAGCTGAAGTGGTACCGCACGTCGATTGAAGGTAAACAAGAAAACTTCTTTACCACCAAGCTGGAAAGCGCCTCGATTGTGGACATTCACTGCGAGATGCCTCATTGCCAAGACCCGGCGAAGTCAGACTTTACGCAGAACCTGACCGTGTCGATGTCTTACCGCAAAATCACGTGGGACCACGTCAACGCAGGCACTTCAGGCTCAGACGACTGGCGCAAGCCTATCGAAGCCTAAGGGCATAGAGTTGAAGCGCTGGCTTGGAGCTAGCGCTTTATCACTTGTGTAGCACGCTTTCACTGGTTAAGGATTGCTACACAAGTGTTCACTTTGGTTGAAACAAGATTTAGGAGACATCATGGCTAGGTTGCGGTTTGAATTTAACGTTGAGGGGCTCGATCCTGAAACGTTCGTCGTAAGAGAATTTCAAGGCCATGAGTCCCTTTCTAGTGCCGAGTTCGACCAACAAACCTGTAACGGTTTTCGTTATAATATTGCTTTAGCAAGCCGTGACTCCTCCCTAACACCGGAACAATTGGTAGATTGTAAAGGCACCTTGCTGTTGTACCGCAATGGGGTTTGTGAACGCAAAATTTGCGGTGTGATCAACCAGTTTTCGCAAGGCGATATCGGCCATCATCACACATACTATGATGTGCAGATGGTTCCCGAGTTGGCACGCCTTTCTTTGCGTCAAAACAGTCGTATTTTTCAACACCAAACGGTGCCGCAAATTATATCCATCTTGCTCCAAGAAATGGATATCTCGGATGTTGGCTTTGGATTAACAAAAGACTACGCAGAGCGTGAGTTCTGTGTGCAATATCGCGAGACCGATCTCGTCTTTTTAGAGCGTATCGCGGCAGAGGAAGGCTTAATCTATTGCTTTGTTTGGCAGGACGATAAACAGCACTTGTATATCACAGATGCACCTTCTGCACTGCCCTCGCTAGAAACGCCTATCGCCCATAATGCACTCTCGGGGGCGGTGATTGATGCGCCATTTATCAGTCATATTGAAAAGCACACGCGCGTTGTTCCTTCCTCGTCCGTGATGAAGGACTATAGCTTCAAAAAGCCGGCTTATAGTTTCCTGCAGCATAACGCGGTATCGGGAATAGACTATCAGCGCCAAGATTATGAGGTGTACGACTTTCCCGGACGTTTTAAAGACGATGCGCAAGGGCAGCACTTAAGTCAGGTCCGCAAAGAGTTTTTGGTTCGCGAACAAGTGACAGCGATAGGTAAAAGTAACCATATGCACTTGCAAGCGGGCTATGGGTTTGAGCTGCAGGATCATCTTAATCGCGAGATGAATCAATGGTGGCAAGTGGTGCGTATTCAGCACCGTGGTACGCAGCCACAAGCTCTTGAAGAAGAGGGTGGACAGGGCGCGACCACCTACGCGAACCAGTTTATGGTTATTCCGGCCACCACCCCTTGGCGGGCGACCCCGCAGCCCAAGCCTCAGGTGGATGGCCCTCTTATTGGTATGATTGTGGGCCCAGAAGGCGAAGAAATCTTCTGTGATGAACACGGGCGGGTGAAAGTCCACTTCCCGTGGGACCGTTATTCCAACGGCGATGACAAAAGCAGTTGCTGGATTCGTGTTGCTCAGGGCTGGGCGGGTAGCCAATACGGCATGATGGCCATTCCCCGCATTGGCCATGAAGTGATTGTGTCCTTCTTACACGGTGACCCGGACCAACCGATTATCACCGGCCGCACGTATCATGCGACCAATGTGCCGCCTTATACCTTACCGGCACACAAAACCAAGACGGTTTGGCGCAGTGAGAGCCACCAAGGCGATGGCTACAACGAGCTCACGTTCGAAGACCAATCGGGCAGTGAGCAAGTGTATTTACACGCTCAGAAAGATTGGGAAACACGGGTTGAGAATGATGCGATCACACAGGTGCGCCACGATCAGCACAAAAAAATTGATAATGATGCGTTCTCAAAAGTGGGTGGCGATAGCCATTTGACCGTCGAGAAACAGCACCGCTCGCGCATCAAAAAAGATGCGACCCTAGAAGTTGGTGGCAGTATTCATGAAAAAATTAACAATCGCTTTGCCGCGGCGGCAGGACGTGAGGTTCATCTCAAAGCAGGGACAAACGTCGTGCTTGATGCCGGTACTGAGATTACCGTATCCGCCGGTGGTAGTGTGATGAAAGTCGACGCAGCGGGCGTCCACCTGATTGGTCCAGCAATCAACTTAAATGCTGGAGGCAGTGCAGGGAGCGGCTCAGGCTATCAAGGTAAGTCGCCAACATCGCCTCGCCCCGCGTATAAGCCAGAATAGTTAACGAAAGAAAGAGTTGAGGATTCGTATGCCAAAAGCTGCACTTGTCGGCCATATTGGGACAGCCCATGATGGTTTCCCGCCGACACCGATTACCGAAGGATCATCGACAGTTAAAATCGATGGTATTCCCGCGGTGCGTAAAGGTGATCCGTTGGCCCCTCACAGTAAACCCAAACACCCGCCACATGGGCGTGCCGTTAATGGGGGATCCGGTAGTGTCATGATTGACGGCAAGCCGGCCGCACGTATTGGCGATGCGGTAAGTTGTGGTGGGGTGATTGCAGGAGGTTCAAGTGTCAATATTGGTTAATAAATCAATACTTAGAGCGAGTCTGCTGGGCTGCTTTCTTGCGGTTAGTAGTCATAGCTGGGCTGAACAGGTTGAAGTAGAAGCGACGCCTTTTGCCACCATCGAACCGGTTGAGAAAATCGCTGACGATTATGACATTGAGGCTATGAAGCCGCAGGCGCTATTTGAACATGGACGCTTATCGCGTGCGCAATTTCATTACCAGCGTGCGGAAAAATATCTCAAAGCCGCAGCGGATGAGGGGATTGCCCCTGCCGCGTACTTATATGCTGTGTTGCTGAGTGATGATGCGCAAAAGCTTGAGTATTCTCAGGAAGCACAGGACTACCTGACTCAAGCGGCGAAAGCGAATTACATTCCAGCCATGAAGTTACTGGTCGAAGAAGGAACTTGGTTGTCGGCCACTCACCGGATTATTTGGCGGCACAAGTACGAAGAAGTCTTGCACGCTTGGTATGACGAGGCGCCAGAAGAAGCCGCTTTTAGTCTGTATGAATATTTACATCCTACCGATAAAGACAAAGCAGAAGCCTATTTAGATGAAGCGATCGCCGCGAATGATGTCGACGCTTTGCTTCACAAAGCGTCGCAAATCGAGCTGGGGCAACGAGGCTTTTTCCTGTTTCCAAGCTCTCGACTTGATGCTGCCGCTGAAGTGAAAAAGCAGATTGCCAATGCGGGCGGCATTCCTGGTACCAAAAGCTTATATCGTGATTTTATCCGTCGCGGTGAGAGCTCCAAAGCGGTTGAATGGAGAAAAAAAGCCATCGAGCAAGGTGACTTGATGTCGTTAGCGGCGCTGGGGCGTTATTACACCACCTATTATGAGCCCGCTGACGAGGAATACATCGAGGGTTTGGTCTATTTATCTGCGTATCTTGATGTTGTCGGGCAAGGTAAATTTAAAGAGCTCCGTCAGCAAGCTATGGATCAGTTTGAGTTGGCATCGTCTCGTGTGTCGGCAGAGCAAATCCAAGATATTGAGGAAAAAGCAGCGGCGCTGAGAAAGGCAAACACGTTTTACCATTATGACTGTTACTGGCAGAGAACTGCTGCCAACGTTGTAGCGGATAAGCCTGCAAGCTAGTCGATAAGGGACAATATGGTTGGGAGCGGGTCACGCCTGCTCGATTCGGTTCCGGCCATTTCTCTTTGCTTTATAAAGTGCGGTATCCGCGCGTTGAATGATAGTGTCTTGTGTATCGTGTGACACAAAATGGGTGTAACCGATACTGATGGTGCAACGTATAGTTTGCCCATCCACATGGATGACTTCGGCGTGAACGCGCTCGACGAGACGTTGGAGTACCACTTTCGCGCCGTCTATATCGGTCTCCGGTAGCACACACAAAAACTCTTCCCCGCCCCAGCGACCATATATGTCGTTGGTTCGTGATTCTTCCCTGACAATATTCCCAAAGCGCTGTAGCGCGATATCGCCAGCTCGGTGGCCATAGGTGTCATTGAGATTCTTGAAATGGTCAAAGTCGACGACTGCCAATGTTAATGGATTTTTGTAACGTTCACATCGCGCCAGTTCCTTGGTCAGTGCATTAGTCAGATAGTGGCGATTGTAGAGCTGGGTGAGCGAGTCAGTATTGGCTTGGATCTCAAGCAGTTGCTGTGCATGTTCTAACGCTTCCCAATCACGTAGTCGCGCCAGCTCATGACCCACCCATTCAGCAAATAGTCGCAATAGTTCGAAATCTTGTGGAATAAAGGGTCGAGTAGGCTCTGGGCTAGAAAAATTCAGGGTGCCATAGCGCTCACCATCAATAAAAATGGGGGCGCCAATATAAGCTTCTAAACCAAAATGTTGGTAACAGGGATGTGAGCGGATGTCACTGGCGCCAACATGATGAAAGCCTTTGACCTCATTGGCTTGATAGACATGACTACAATAGGTGGTTTGTAAATCAAATACCTGACCGGCTTGGAGCGCACATTCGGGATGAATGGCTTGTTGGACGGTATAGCGTTGACCGACGATTTGGCTAAGAATGCCAATGGGTAGCCCGAAGTGTTTGCAGCCCAGCGATAAAATGCGCTCCACACGTTTGCTAAAGTCGAGATTACGCGCTGACGTAATGGAATGCAGTTGGCTGAGAGCTGATTCTACTTCAACGCGTGTGCTGATATCTTGGATAAAGGCCACGTACATAATAACGTCTTGGTTATCATCGCACACTGGACCACCGTGAGTTTCCCCCAGAAACACATGGCCATCGGCGGTTTTGTATCTTACTACGTAAGCATTGTGATAATAGGGCTCCGCCTCGGGATTAAAGCGTTCACGCCCCTTAGCATCGAAGTCTTCTTGCTCGGCGTATAGCACTCGCGTGCTGGTATTTTTCACACTTTCCAGTGTACAACCAAACAGGGCTTCTGCTTCGGGGTTTAAAAACTGGATGCGCCGTTGCGTGTCGGCTATTACAACGGCGGTATCTAGATTACGAAACAGCGAGGGCAGTATCGTCTCAACGTCTTTATGATGTTCAATTGCCTTGTTCACAACTGGCTCTATACGTCTGCCGGAAATAGCTTAAGCGTAGTACAAAACCCAGTGCTTGTTCGTGTTATTGATGGATTTATTACTTGGTGTTGATCTCAATACGTTCTGCCATCGACATGGCGATGTTATTGTCGTAATACGCGGCTTCATTAATGAAATGTGGGTACGCTACATAGTCGCCTTGCCATGTTTGCTCACTGCCATCAAACAAGATAAAGAGTGGATCCCCCGGATTCACCGGAACAAAGTCTTTGTCTTGCACATGTTGATGCACCATACCAATGCGTTCCCCAGATGCATCCTGAGGCAAGTGCAGTGTTTCTGTGTAACGGAACCCAGTGATCTTTTCCGGCAATTCAGGCACTTGGTCGATATTAAATAAATGAACAAAGTCAAGAATATGCGTGGTCATTTCATGCATCGATTCCATCACATCATGGCGCAGCACCGATTGAGGTTGGGGGCCAATTTCAACGATCACACCTTGTTTGGCTACCGAGCACAAGAAGGCTTGCTGAATGGGCTCAATATGATCTTCGACTAAGATAACCGCATCGGGCATGCGTTCGCTGACATAGGCGGCTAACTGGGTATTGAAGGTATCTAGGGTCAATAAAATTAGCGTCGGGCCCATATTGCTGGTGGTATTGTGCAAATCAATAATTAAATCTACTCGCGGATCGCCTTTGGGGCCGAGTTGCTGGTTGAGTACCTTGGCTCTGCTCTGCTCATAGTTAGCAAGTGATTGATCAGCGAGTAACTTGGGATCAAATTGCCGATTAAGGTCACAATCGAGATAGCGCTTGTTGGCTTGATATGCGCAGGGATTTGCGAAAAATAACTCAGTAGAAAAACTGCTTCGTGTGACCGTCTCGCTATTCTGCTGCCACTGTTTAAGTGCGTAGATGCCACTGAATTCATTGCCATGGGTGCCACCAACAATCGCGACCTGACTAAAAATGCTCATTGATACTCCTTGTGGGCTGATCAAACGGTATCCGTTGTATATCACTTAAGCGTATCACTGCCAGCGAAATAAGTTAACAGAATAAATTGTCTTTTATTTTGCGTTTTTATTCACTCTGACATGGCTGTTTCCAGCAACTATATTAACTATCAATTAATCTTAGATTCAGTTCACACTTCAGCAGTGTTGAACGGGTTAGGCTAGCGACGAAGACGGATAAGAGGTGATACATGAGTAAATTTCCTGAGAACTTCCTTTGGGGTGGCGCTGTGGCTGCGCATCAAGTGGAAGGCGGTTGGAACGCCGATGGCAAGGGGATAAGCATTGTCGATGTGTTGACCAAAGGTGAGCACGGTGTTCCAAGAAAGATGACCGATAACGTTGAGGCTGGTGAGATGTATCCGAATCATCAAGCGGTTGATTTTTACCACCGATATCCGCAAGACATTGCTCTGTTCGCGGAAATGGGGTTTAAGTGTTTCCGAACCTCGATTGCATGGTCGCGGATCTTCCCAAACGGTGACGAATCCACACCGAATGAAGCCGGATTAGCGTTTTATGACCGCTTGATTGATAACTTGTTATCACAGGGAATCGAGCCGGTGATAACTCTGTCGCATTTTGAAATGCCTTATCACCTTGTGAAAGCGTATGGGGGCTGGGCCAACCGCAAAGTGGTGGACTGCTTTGTCCGTTTTTGTGAAACGGTATTCACGCGTTATCGCGATAAAGTCACCTACTGGATTACCTTTAACGAGATTAACAATCAGCTGAATTGGGACTATCCGCTGTTTGGCTATTGTAATTCAGGGGTCATTTTTACCGAACACGATCACCCCGAGCAGATGCTTTATCAGGTGCTGCACCATCAATTCGTGGCGAGTGCCAAAGTGGTCGCGCTGGGCCACGTCATTAATCCAGATTTTCAAATTGGCAGCATGATCCATATGATGCCGCTGTACCCGGCAACGTGCCATCCTGATGATCTACTGGCATCTCAACGTGCGATGCGAGATAAATATTTATGCAGCGACGTGCAGGTTAGGGGTCACTATCCTCATTACATCTGGCCACAATGGGCTGCAAAAGGGATTCAGGTCGCAATGGACGACGATGACGTGCAGATTCTAGAAAATGGCCGCGCGGATTTTCTGGCGATCAGTTACTACATGACCAACATTGTCGATGCCAACCCACCCGAGGAAGATGAAAATGCATTGTTCAGCGCCAGTCGTTTGAATCCGCACTTACCGGCTTCGGATTGGGGCTGGCAGATTGACCCTAAGGGTTTGCGCTACGCGCTGTCGGAGCTTTACGAACGTTACGAGAAACCGATTTTTGTGGTGGAAAATGGTTTAGGTGCGCTGGATACGAAGGAGGCATCGGGCGAGATTAATGATGATTATCGTATCAGCTACTTATCACAACACATCGAGGCCTTGGGAGAGGCAATTTCGCAAGATGGGGTGGATGTCATTGGTTATACCCCGTGGGGCTGTATTGATTGTGTTTCGTTTACCACTGGAGAGTATCGCAAGCGTTATGGGTTTATTTATGTTGACCGTCATGACGATGGCAGTGGTGACTTTTCACGTCATCGCAAAAAGAGCTTTTACTGGTATCAAAGCGTGATTGCCAATAATGGCCTGACAAAATAGTAGCGACGGCAAAGGGACACATGCGGCGTCCCTTTTTACTGTACTCGAGGCGTCTATCTCTGCGTGAGAAAGTTGTTATTGACTGGGCTGATAATCAAATTCGATAATTTCGCCGTATTCAATGCCTTGTTCGCGATACCCCACAATCGCTTCTATCACATTAAAGTGGGCGACAACGGCGATGGTTGAGTAGGTTTGATAGCTATCGAGCACGGCACTGACACGGCGGAGCAAGTTGGTTGCTGATTCATAGCCAGCGTTGGTGACTTCGTTGCCATTGGCAAATAGCTCGCGATACTCAAGCCAGCGTCTATCACGCTCTGAAAGGGGGATATAGCTACCTTTGACATCCGCTTGCCACTCGCGTAGGTCATGTTCCACAAACAACGGGTTTTGTAGCTGACGATTAAGGATTTCAGCGGTTTGTAATGCACGAGTGTAGGGCGAAGACAGAATAATCTCTGCTTGCTGTAAGCTAGGATGACTGGCCAAGGCCTGAATGTTAGGGATACACGCACGCTGCAAGGGGGCATAGTCTTTTTCCAACTGGCTCATTTGGCGCGCGTCTGCCAGTGAGTAATCGGTTTTTCCATGACGGATAAAAACGACTTTCATAGGGCTTCCTTTTCTTGAGTCGATAACAATTTATTATTCTGTTGCGCGGATGCGCTTATCGATGGGCATTGCAAAGGCAGCTGCCACACCATGATGTTGGCGTTGTAGCATACCGTCATCGTCCTGTCATGAATGTCGATGGCTAGTCATAAACGGTCGTGAGCTGGCTCGCTATTTTTTCTCTAGCTGGTCGAGAATGTTAATGCAATCGCGGCCGCCGTCTTTGGCTTGATAGAGTTGCTGATCGGCGGCCTCTAACAGATAGGAGTCTGATGTATCATCATCCGGTATCGTGATGATCCCGCCGATACTGACAGTGACATAATCGCCATCAGGGTTTTTCTCATGCGCCATCGCTAATTCAGCGATATCATCGCGAATCGCATTGGCTAAGTCGTCGAGCTGTGCGGCATGCTTAGGGGGTAGTGTGATGGCAAATTCTTCTCCCCCGAACCGTGCGACTGTGCCTTCATACTCTTGGGTTCGGGTGAGTAAAATACGTGCGATTTGAGTAAGTACGTCATCGCCTTGTAAGTGCCCATACTCATCGTTGTAGGCTTTAAAATGGTCGACATCGATCATCATGACCGCGACTGGGTGGTTTTTTTTGATGCCTTCGTAAATATGATTGCTGAGTTCACGTTTGAACGGGCGACGGTTCATGAGTCGGGTTAAATCGTCGGTTTCTGCTTGTACTTTGAGGCGCTCATTGGCAATGATCAATTCTTCTTGCAACTGCTCCATGGCAACATGATTGCGTTCTCGGATCATGACCTCACTGATTGCAGTCGCAAAGCGTTTGAGCAACAGTGTTTTGTTGTTATCCCAAATAAAGGGTAAGTGACGGTTCGCCACCGTGATCATGCCAAAGCTTTTTCGACCGTCAGTTAGCGGAAATGCGGCAATAGAGAGAATGCCGCGATGGCGCAACCAAGTTCGTTCGTTGATAGCGTCTTCGCCTAACTGTCCGACATGGGGAACCACCAGCGCTTCTGTATCCGCAAGCCAACGCTTTATCATGTGCATTTCACTTAGGTCGACCACATCTGGGGCGAAGGTAATGTCCTGTGGCCAATAGCAACGGCGCTCAGCGCGATAGGCATCGAAGGCATACCAGCTAATTGCTTCCCCCCCCAAAAGCTTTGCCATGCTGGGGAGCACTTGTTTAACATCTTGCGTGATGTTGTGGGAGTCAGAGCTTAAAAACTGGATGGAAATATCTGCGAGCAAAGAGCTTGCGTTTGATTGCCAATTGAGTGCTTTGGTGCGCTGTTCGACCTGCTCCTCCAGTAAGGTTTGGTGTTGTCGTAGCTCTCGCTCGGTTATGCGCTTTTGCAGAAAGTCATCGCGGATACGCGATTGCATGGCATTGATGGAACGTGCCACCTTACCAATCTCATCACCGCGTTGGATCAAGCTTACAGGTACACAGCTTTGATTGGCTTTGTCTGATTGATACCGGTCCAAAGAATTTGTTAACTGCTTGAGTGGTCGAGAACATAGTCGGTTGACCACCCAAAGTACGATGATAGTGATGATGAATGCTTCAGTAAAATGGACGAGCGCGAGAGGGGTCGCACTATCGAGCGCCTCCCGTTTTACCTCGTAGCGATTGAGTACCATATTCAGCGTACCGATGTTATTCCCCTGCACGCTTAAAAGAACTTGATGATTGGCATCACAATGGCTACTCGTGCTATTAACTTCGCTGATCTGGGTGCCATCAAAGCCTTTTACCTCAATGCGGCACACGGTTGGGATCATCGATAACCCTTTGACACTGCGACGTACGAGTTCTAAATCGACCACCCAGAGCGCATGACTAATCACACGCGCGGCGTCCGTGCTGCGACTTTCGATCAGTGTGGTCGAGGTGGCTACCGCACGTTGGTAGTTGAGATACATCTGAGATAGCGTGCTTCCGATAGAAAACAGCAAACTGAGCGCCAGTACCACAAACGCGATACGAGCTTGGAGACCTTTAAAGTTGATGTCGAGTTTGGTCACTGAATTATCCGTTCCATTTTATCAGCACCGCAGTGCGAGCGTTGTTGACGAGCCATTTCTTCGAAAGAGATATGGTCCCAAGCATCGGCCTGTAAAAAAGAAAAATAGGGTGTGTTGGGCTCTATCAACTGGAACAACTGGTCAGCGCATAACAATGGTAATGAAAGGCCATTTGCATGGGCATAAATACGGGTAAGTGCTATGCCTCCCGCAGAGAAATGTCCGCCGCCCAGTGCCGAGATAATACCTTGCTGTCTCAGCGATAGAACCTTTGCTGACGTATTCACTGTCGCGAAAAAAATATCTTCACCCGGCTTTTTCCCCATTTCTTGCGCCGCTTTGATGGCGCCAAATGCCATATGATCATTCGCGGTCCAAACGTACCTCAGCGCTGGATAACGTTGCAGCAACGTGCCCATTTGTTCATAGCTTATTGCTTCATCCCATTGCCCATGAACGACTTGCATTAATTCAATCTGCTGATGGCTTTTGAAATAGTCGCGAGCGCCAGCTTCGCGGGCAACAGAGGCGGGGGTGGTGAGATCGCCCGATATCATAACCGCTTCGCCGGGTCGTTGGTGACCAGCTTTTACCATAGCTTCAGCGATTTTCCCTCCAATATAGCGATTATCGGGGATAACGCTGGGTAACAAATATTGCTGCCAGTGAGGATCGCTTAACAGGTTTGCGCGCACGTCTGCATCGATGTCATTTAAGATGACCTGAACGTAAATCGGGTGTTGACGTAAAATCGGAAAAAGGTGATTGGCTGCTAGCTTTTCATTCACAATGATTACGTAATTGGGGAGCGGGCGTTTATTCAGTCTTGCCGACAGTATCTGACGCATCGCAAAGTGATTACGGGAGGCGTGGCGGATGTCTAACTCGATCCCAAGCGCGTCCGCCGCGGCGATACTGTACTGATCGACTTCCTGCCAGAAGCTTTCCGACGCATGCCCAGGATTGATGAATAATACTCGGATTGGCTGCTCTGAGTATGCAGATGCACTCAGCATAATGCTGACAAGACTGATAAACATCCCCAGACAACGGATTATTCTATTTCTCATCCTCTCTCGCGGCCTCGTTGATGAAAATCTCCCAATACAAATAATAGTTTAGCTAGATATTATAAGAATGAGGGTGTAGTTCAGTATTTTCACGACAAAACTATGATCATTGCTTTGCACTAAGCAAGGTTGCGAGGCTATTCATAATTTACATGTTTAATTGCTAGACGTTTGGGCATTGTCGCGTAAATTTGATTAGGCAAGCGTTGGACGATAGGGCATGATAATGCAGTAATTATGGCGATGATTGTCATTGATAGTGACGAAAAAAACGACAATTGAACAATGAAAACCTATAACGATAAAAAGAGAATAAAGCGTCATTTCCCAATGGATTTTTACGGTGACGGCGAGGGTTGGCGCTTTGCGGTACGGGCAGAAACGCCCCAACAAGTGCTGGCGGCAAAATGTTGGGTAGCGCTTTTAAGTGCGCGTCGTCGAGAGTTTCGGATTGTGGATTTAGCGATTGAGTGCTTCACCTATGTGGGTAGCGCGGATGAGGGCGCTGGACACATTGGGGCTGACTATGGCACGCGTGTTAGTGTAAAACGCCAAGGGCAAGTGATCACCGTGGATGCGCTGACACAACGCTACGGCGCCATCATGACGGTAAAATCCCGCACCCTTTCATCTACGTGCACTCAACCTGTAAGCGGCGTCGCACTCTCTTAAGCCTTCACTCTCACCCTTAGCCAACCAGTGGCATAATAGAGAAAAAGGCAGGAAACATGGCATTTATTCTTCTTCTCGTGCTGACCATAATCGGTGGTGTGTTGGCGGGTGAGCACTTCCATTCTTATCTTCTTGGGCTGGGCGTCGCTAGTACAGCGGTGGGTGCTTGCTATTGGATCACGTTTCGTAGCAGCCATTACCCCCAGTTTGCGTTGTTTTTGTTGTTGCTCGGGGTGGTCGCTAAGATTGCGGTGACGGCGGCGGGTGTATTGCTCGGGTTAAAACATGCGTTGATCACCTCACCTTTGGTATTTTCGCTTTCGTATTTGTTTTTCTTGTTTGCCTCGACCTATTGCTATTTTCGCTATCGTGAATATTGGCTTACGCGCTTGCGCCACAAAGATTTACAGTAGCAGGCTCGATGGTGTTCAGCCTTGTATCTAGAGAGGAGTGGTATTGGCAATGTACTCGACGGAGCGACTGACGCTACGCGCATGGCAAGCGTCCGATTTGCCCCCTTTTGCCGCGCTCAATAAAGACTCAGACGTCATGCGGTATTTTCCCAGTGTGCTCTCACGCGCCCAAAGTGATGCGATGGCGGCACATATTCAATCCAAACTGGCGGATAACGGGTTTGGATTTTGGGCGGTAGAACTGACGGAGACTCGGGAATTCATTGGCTTTGTGGGGTTAAACCGGCCCACCTTCGACCTCGGTCATCAGCCGTTTGTTGAAATTGGTTGGCGTTTAGCGTCGGCACATTGGGGGCGAGGCTATGCCACTGAAGCAGCACAAAAAGCACTTGCCATCGGCTTTGAGGACGTTGAGCTTCCGGCAATTTATGCGTTTACCACCGAGAGTAACCTGCCCTCACAAGCGGTGATGAAAAAACTCGGGATGACACCGGCTGCTCCCTTTACCTTTTCGCATCCTCATTTGGCGGCAGACCATCCGCTCGCCACGCATGTTTTATACGCCATATCGAAACCCACTTGGCAGGCAGACCATGCTGATTAATCGCCAGTACGATACCCCGTATGGGCAGTATTTAAAGCAACATATTCAGTTTTCAACGCGGCGGTCTTGGGTTCGCCATGATGAACATTATCACGTTGATTTTGCTGTGCCTTGCCAATAAGGGCAGAATAAAAACAAAAAAGACTGGGAGAAAGCGTGCACAAACTAGCGGATGACTTACACCAAAAACTATTTAATGAAGAAGATGCGCGTGCCTGTAAAGACATTGATGGCAGTGCGTGTCGTGAGGTTCCGGGCAACTTTTTCCGCATCATCGTTAGCCAAGGACTCACCAAAATTGGCGACGCGGTATCTAACCCGAAAATTGTCTTGCCAGCGCTTCTCACCGCGGTTGGCGCTCCCTTGGCGTTAATTGGCTTATTGGTGCCAATACGAGAGGCGGGGTCGCTAGTGCCTCAGTTAGGTATCGCCGGTTATGTCCGCCAATTTGCGGTACGTAAGTGGGCATGGGTGGCAGGCTCTGTTATTCAAGGAGCGTGTATCCTAGCAATGGCGATCGCAGCGTTGCTTTTAACCGGTCAAGTAGCCGGCTGGAGCATTGTTGGCTTGCTGGTGGTATTTAGTCTGGCGCGAGGCTTGTGCTCGGTCGCTTCGAAAGATGTGTTAGGGAAAACCATTCCTAAGCCGCAACGAGGACGCTTGAATGGGTGGTCGTCGAGCTTGGCGGGAGCGGTAACGATTGCCGCTGGTGTCGGATTATTCAGTGTCTCGGCTCAGCAGCATGTGTGGGTCTATTGCGCGCTATTGGCGTTCGGCGCAGTGCTTTGGTGGATTGCCGCGGCGGTTTACAGCCAAGTGGATGAATACGAAGGGGCCACTGAAGGTGGTGCCAATGCCCTCACGCATGCGATTTCTAAACTGCGCTTATTGGTGGATGATAGACGTCTACGCCACTTTGTGATCACCCGTTCACTGTTACTCTGTTCGGCCCTATCCGCGCCCTATTATGTGCTGTTAGCCAGTCAGCATAGCCAAGCGTTAGCGATCACTACCGCAAGCTTTGTCGCAATTAGCGGCATCGCAAGTTTGTTATCGGCCCCTTTTTGGGGGCTGTTTGCCGATCGATCTAGTCGCCAAGTGATGATAATGGCTGCCGTGGTGACGGCGTTACTGGGCCTGGTGGTCGTGAGTATCAGCCACTGGTATCCCGCGTTGTTTGCTTCGCAATGGGTACTGCCTGGCGTCTATTTTGTCCTGACCATTGCTCACGAGGGTGTGCGGCTTGGGCGTAAAACCTACATCGTGAATATGGCTGAGGGCAATCAGCGCACTGATTATGTCTCGGTCAGCAATACTTTGATTGGCTTCATGCTCTTATTCATGGGCGGCGTCACGGCATGGTTGAGCCAGTGGGGGTTAATGGTGGTGATTGCGGTGTTATCGGCGCTTGGCTTGCTGGGGGCATTGATGGCGCGCGCCTTGCCTGAGGTGGAACGGTAAGCCGATTGTCCAGCAGCAAAAAGGCGCTGAAATATCAGCGCCTTTTTCGTTTGGTTTGACGAATCAAACTTTAAATTGGCTCACCAGACGTTTGAGCTCTTCGCCTGTCTGGTTTAAGTCAGTCGCCGCTTGTGCCGAGTCATTACTGGCGTTGAGTAGTTGGCTCACAATGTCGCGAATCGATACCAGATTACGGTGGATGTCCTCTGTCACCGTGGTTTGTTCCGAGGCTGCCGAGGCAATATAGCTGGTCATGTCATTGATTTGAGTAATGGCGTTACTCACCGAATCAATGCCACTACCAATTTCGTTGGATGCCTCCGAGGTTTGCTGGCAGGTATCGTTACTTTGCTTCATTCCCTCTACAGCCTGATTGACGTACGACTGTAGCTCATCCAGCATTTCGCGAATTTCGTGAGTGCTCTTTTGCGTGCGGCTTGCGAGGGTTCTCACCTCATCAGCGACCACCGCAAACCCGCGACCTTGTTCACCTGCACGTGCGGCCTCAATGGCAGCGTTTAGCGCCAGCAAGTTGGTTTGTTCAGCAATATCGCCAATCACAGAAAGCACGCCGGTAATCTTATGGGACTGCTCATTTAGCGAATCCACATGTGTACTCGAGGTATTCATTTGCTCGACCAGCGCTTGCATCGAGGTGATCGAGAATTGCACTTTCTCTTGGGCGTGACGCGCGTCGTCAGTAGCTGCACTGGTGGCATCAGCTACTTGGGTGGCGTTCTGTGACACCTCTTGCGCGGCCGAGCTCATCTGGGTAACAGCAGTGACCACTTGCTCGGTCTCGTTATCGTGAGTCTGTAATTGCGTGGCAACCATCTGGGTTTGCTCGTCAATCGTGCGTGCGGTGTGGCTCACTTTTTCCGTGACATCCACCACGCTACGTATGGTGGTTTGTAGCTTATCGATAAAGCGGTTAAACGCATCCCCAAGCAGCGCAATCTCGTCACTGCCTTTAATTTTCAGGCGCTGAGTCAGGTCGCCATCACCGTCGGCAATATCATTGAGGTTGTCCAGCATGTCTTTCACCGGCGTTGACATCCGTTGGGCAACAAAGGCAACCGCGATAAAGGTAACAATCAAAATAAGAATGCCTGCAATGACCATTCGTGCCGTTTGTGCCGCTAAAGCCTCTTCTGCATTTTCACGGAAATCGGTAACACGTGCCTCAATGTCGTCAATGTACGCCCCCGTTCCCAACATCCATTGGCCGTTGTTGACCATATCGGCATAGCCAATCTTTTCGATCAGTTCATCGGTGCCCGGCTTTTGGTAGAAGTAGGTGAAGGTGCCATCACCGCTTTGCGCCGCTTCGAGCAGACCCACGATAATTTTGTTGCCCTTGGGATCAGTAAGGTTAATTAACGATTGTCCTTCGACTTCAGGTTTCAGCGCGTGAAAGATATTGGTTCCCTGACGATCGTAAATATAAAAGTAGCCCGCCTTACCAAAGGTCACTTCGCGAAGTGCGTCTTTGACATTTTGCGTGGCATCACCGCCCGCTTGTTGTGCGTTTTTTACTACAGTCGCGGCAATTTCTGTGGCTTCGCGAAGCTGCATTTTTCGCTCATCAATTAATTTGGTTCGAAAAGTGGCAATGTTCTCGTCGACCAGCTCACGCTCGTAGTAGGTAGTGATAAACAACGTAACGAGAATGGATAATACCAAGGGTACGATGGCAAGCACTAAGAGCTTTCCGCGCAGCATTAACGTCAACATACCGGATACCTTGTGTTAATGATGGTTTCGATTTCGCTAAAGTATGGAAGACATTTTTTCCGTTTGCCGCGCAAAAAGCCCTTTTATTTGATGTGGATTGGGAAACATCTTGCAATCTTTTACATCTGTCTAACTCGTTATGCACAAGAGATTGCGATAACTATCTGATTCATCACTGGTAAGTAAATATAAGCCATTTTTCACTCACTCCTCTTACCTCTTTATCCCACAAGCAAGCCCAACGCACGCTTAACATTCTGGCATGTTTGGTCTGTCTGTATACGCGCCTTTTTTTGCCCATCTTTTAGGACGTCAGACAAGTAATCAGGGGCGTTCATGAGTGCTTTTCGCCGTTCTCGAATGGGCGATATCAGGGAGGTTAAGCTATCGGTTAGCACGTTTTTCACTGTCATATCCCCTAGACCGCCGCGCTGATAATGGGCTTTGAGTTCGGCGACGTGTTGAGCGTCAGGATGGAAAGCGTCCAAATAGGTAAAAACGACATTGCCTTCGACTCGGCCGGGATCTGAGACGCGCAAGTGTTGAGGGTCTGTGTACATGGATCGTACCGCGTCACGTATGGTGTCATTGTCATCGCTAAGATAGATGGCATTACCCAAAGATTTTGACATTTTGCTTTTACCATCAACACCCGGCAAGCGCGATGCTTTGCTGGTGAGTGCACGACATTCGCGTAATACAGGCTCGCCGACAACGTGATTAAATTTGCGCACAATGTCGTTGGTTTGCTCGATCATAGGAAGTTGATCATCGCCTACTGGCACGAGGTTAGCGCCAAATGCGGTGATGTCGGCAGCTTGACTGATTGGGTAGGTTAAAAAACCGACGGGAACTTGCTGTCCAAACTGTTTGTCGTTGATTTCTTGTTTTACCGTGGGGTTGCGGATCAGTCGTGCGTAACTCACTAAATTACTATAAAACATGGTGAGTTCTGCGAGCGCAGGAAGTTGAGATTGCTGACAAATTGTGACCTTATCAGGGTCAAGCCCAACCGCGAGATAGTCCGCGACCAAGCCTAAAATATGCGTGGCGACGTGATCCGGTTGATGGCCATTGTCGGTTAATCCCTGCATATCTGCGACCAGAATGGTTTGAGCACATTGTCCTTGTAAGGCAAGTCGTTGGCTAAGTGAGCCACTGTAATGACCAAGATGTAAGCGGCCAGTGGCGCGATCGCCGGTCAGAATAACGTCGTTTTTGTCGATAGCGTTTTTATCGATAGCGTAGGGGGTATGCATTGGTGTCTCCTTGAGGGTAAAGGCCGACGGAGACAGGGAAGTTGAAAACGATTCATTGACTGCCTACCGGCGGCCAATGAATACCCAGACTCAATGGCACGCTAAAGCGCGCGCCACCACTGGGTGCGAAAAATCAATAGAGTGTGTGTATCAAATACCGTTTTCATAGTGGTTTAAACTATCAGTCTTATGAGTACGACACAAGACTCACATACTGACTATTTTGTTGGTTTATCCGCGGCTTAAAAAGCCGTAAGGTAGAGCAAAGTCAGTGAAATCGAGGGAATGATGAAACTAAACGCAGACATGGGTGAGAGCTTTGGTGCGTGGACGATGGGAATGGATAGCGCGCTGATGCCGTGGATTGATATGGCCAATATTGCGTGTGGCTTTCATGCCTCTGATCCTGATGTAATGGCGGCCACGGTAGCACTCGCAGTAAAGCACAATGTGAGTATTGGTGCTCATCCCGGCTACGCCGATAAGCAGGGCTTTGGCCGTCGTCATATTGATCATACCCCGGCACAAATTAGTCACCTCGTTCGCTATCAAATCGGCGCATTACAAGGGATCTGTGCACGCTTTAATGCGAGCCTTGATTATGTGAAGCCCCATGGTGCGCTGTATAACACCATGATGGTGGACAATGATTGCTTTGAAGCGGTATTGGCTGCGGTGGCTGATACGCTGCCTAATACACCTTTAATGGTGCTGGCACTGCCAGATAACCGTCGGCATCGCCAGCTTGCCCAACAAGCCGGTGTGCCGCTGATTTTTGAGGCCTTTGCTGATAGAGCCTATCTGGCGTCAGGGCAATTGGCGCCGCGCAGTCAACCGGGCGCCGTGTTAGATGACGCCAACGCGATGATTGCGCAGGTGTTGCAGTTATCTCAACATGGCGCGGTGACAACCCTAGAGGGGCAAACGCTCACCCTATCGCCGGATACGGTGTGTGTGCATGGAGATAACCCACAATCGGTCGAGGCGATAAAACAACTCAGAAAGGCCTTAACACCATGACACTCAAGGTTGAGCAGGTCAGTGAAACCACGGTAATGATCCGGTTGGGCAATAAGATCGATCTTGCCTTAGTCCCACAGTTATCTGCGCTGTGTGAGCGAATCCAGCAACACTTTGGCCGTGGTGTGGTTGAGTTAATTCCTGCCTACACCAGCGTTCTGGTGGAAGTGAATGTTCGCTTACTCTCGCCAGAAACGTTGAAAACGTGGGTGATGAATCAAGGCGACTCATTGCGAGTCACCCGTGACGCTGGGAGCGGAAAACAGGTGACGTTGCCGGTGTATTATCACCCCTCGGTTGGGCCCGATTTAGCTGCGGTCGCCGAGTTTGCCGGCGTAAGTGAGCAAGAGGTGATTGCGCGACACAGCCAACGAACTTACACCGTCTGTGCGATTGGTTTCGCGCCCGGCTTTGCCTTTCTTGCGTCGGTGGATGAGACAATAGCCATGCCACGTCATACCACGCCTCGTCATCAGATCCCCGCCGGCAGTGTGGGCATTGCACAACAGCAAACCGCGGTGTATCCGGCGGCTTCGCCCGCAGGCTGGCAAATTATTGGCAACTGCCCCAAAGTGCTATTTAATCCCCGTCAATCGCCCATGATGCCGTTTGATGTAGGTGATACCGTCCGTTTTGAGCCGATGTCAGAGTCTGATTACCGTGCGGCAGGAGGTCAATGGTGGCAGGATTAACGGTGCTCGCCCCCGGCGTATTGAGCTTGGTGCAAGACACAGGGCGTTATGGGGTGGGCCAGCTTGGTTTAAGCCAAGGCGGGCCGGTCGATTGCCACGCATTTGCTTGGGCGAATTATTTACTCGATAACCCCGCAAAGACGCCGCTTGTCGAGATAACCATGGGCCAAGCACGTTTTCGTGCTGACCATGCGATGTCGATTGCCATCACCGGCGCAGACATGCAACCTTGTATTAATGGTCAGCGCGTGGGTATGTGGCAGACCTTGACGCTAAATGCGGGTGATGAATTGCGTTTACGCTACGCACGCCATGGCTTGCGCGCCTATCTCGCGGTGCGTGGTGGGTGGGTAGTAGATGGCGCATTTGGCAGTGCCGCGACGGTAATGCGCAATCAACTCGGCGGCCTGCATTCCGGATTAGGTGAACAGGCGGGAGGCATGGCGCTCGCGAAAGGAGATGTGTTGCCTTGTCGACCGCATGCGCTGTTGCCAAAGGTGCGCGGTGTGCCGACACGTTTTATTCCTGACTACAATGCCCTGACTCCACTGGCGCTTGTGCCGGGGTATCAGTTTGATAGCTTCAGCGCCGAGGCGCTAACGGCATTTTTTGATGGCGAATACACGATCGATCAGCACAGTGATCGTATGGGCGTGCGGCTCAATGGACCAAGCGTCGTGAGCAAGCAACCGGGTATTGTTTCCGAAGGCATTGCGCTCGGGGCCGTGCAAGTGCCCCCTGACGGTCAGCCGATTGTACTACTTAACGATCGGCAAACACTCGGTGGCTATCCTAAGCTTGGCTGCTTAACCCGTGCCAGCTTAAGCATGTTGGCGCAAACGCGACCCGGTCAGACCGTGCATTTTTATCCAGCGCGGCTGGCGGATGCATCAGTGCAATGGCAGGCGTTTGTGCAGTTTTTTGACTGGATCTAACTTGCAGAAAAATGGATAGATGAGCCTCTGGAAGACAGAGGCTCATAAATGGATAGGCTTTAACGTGCAAGCGACGGACTAGCGGAAACGGCTAATTTGCTCGAGGGCTTTTTCCATTTGCGCAAAGTCAGGTGACGCGTTTTCTATCGGTCGGTTAGTGTTATCCATGTATTGATATTGCCCCCCCGCACCCACTTCTAAAATGGTGTCGTCGGTGACCAACGCATAGCCGCTGTAGTTTGACGATAACACCCAATCTTGCCCGGGCTTGGGTGCAAGCAAGTCATGACCAATCGCGTAGCTGGCCGGATCGGACGTTACGCCCAAATAATGCTTCATCAGGGTGGGCGCAACATCTTGGTGGCTGGTTAGCTGCTTGCCGGTATCCACCTGTTTTACATCGATGCCGGGGCCTATCATCGCGAAAGGCACGTGAATTTGTGGGTCAGTAAAGTTACTGTTGTGTCCCCAAAAATTTAGCTGGTTGTCATTCATTTCTTGGCCGTGATCGCCGGTAACGACAATCAAGGTATTATCGAACTCTCCGCTTTGTTTTAGCTCCTCAATGACCTTGGCCACCAAGCTATCAACGTAGCGTACGCTGGTCTTATAGCGATTGAAAAACGGTGTCGGATCGGTCTCGTTATTTAGCTTGAGATAGTTAATTTCGTCCAACATCGGTTGATACTTGGGGGTAAAGTCCGCAGGAAAATCATAGCCATGTGGCGCATCGTAAAACAAAAACGAGAAGGTGGGACGATTGGACTCACGCTTTTGGTGCCAACGGATCCAATCTTGGGTCAGATCTGCGTCTAGCTCGGCGGGAGAGTCGCCCTCAGAACCGTTACGTAAATCGGACACCTTGGCAAACACGGTTTGGTTAAATTCCGGCTTTTCCAATTGCGCGGCGGTAAAAATACCCAGTTGATAATCGAGTGCCTGCAGACGATCCATCAATACCGGAGATTGCTGATTGGCAAGAAAGCTATGCCAATAGGTGCCGGGCATGCCATAAAACAGGCCAAAAATGCCGGTGCGGGTCGCGTTCCCCGTCGCAAGATGATGTGAATAGGTACGGCCACCTTGCGCCAACGCCCAAAGGTTAGGGGTGTTGTCGGCATTGAAGGTATCCGCGCGCCATGAGTCAACCACCAAAAACATGATGTTCACCGGCTGCTCAACCTCGGTCGTGCTCAGCGGCGAAAGGGGATAGTTCAGGTCGGCTTCGCGATCTACATCCATGGCTTTTTGGCGCGCTAGAGCTTGTTCATCAATCCAGCCGTTTTTGCGCATCATGCTGTTGGCGGTGGCTGGATAGAAAAGTGGCAAATAACGTTTCACCGTTGTCACGGGTTGGTACGCGTAGGCCGCGGCCCAAATATGAATCCCGTGGGTGGCGAGCAAGGCCAGAAACGTGAGCAGCGCAAATTTTTTGCCGACTTTGTGCTGGGAAGAAAACCGTGTCCGTGACAACGCAGCCAGAAGTGCCCATTGTGCCGCGAGGCAGGCAACCACGCCACCTGTCACCATCAGCCAAGTGATCAGCGGGAAGCTAACAATCTGCCCGGCGAGGATCAAATCCAGCACCATGGCATTGATATGGAATCGGTACTGGGCAAACACGATGGTATCGATGAAAAGGGTGATCACACCCACCGACGCTATCAAGGCGAGCAATGGTTGGCGCACCTTGGTTGGCAGCAGTAACAGCGGGAGTGTTACTAAGCCAACAATGGCGGCAAGTAAGGCCATCTGGCTAAAGGTACTGACCACGATAAAGGTGATGCCAAGTGGCTCAGTGGGAAAGCTAGGTAGAAACGCAAAGTAGCGGCTGGCTATTGCCATCAACACAAGGGCGTTAATAGCGATGAACCAGCTATGGGTTTGAAGTCGCGATTTAAAAGACATGGTTTCTCATCACAGTTGAGTTAATCAATTGGCAACGTAACGGGCGCGTTGCCGGGTTGTATGACGACGTGTGTTATTGAATAAGTGGGACACCAAAGTGATGCCATAGAATGGTAAGCCAGACCACACCTGCTAAAAGCAAACTGACAAACACCGCCGCAGAGCCGATGTCCTTTGCTCTGCCACTGAGCTCATGACGCTCTTCACCCACTCTGTCTACCACGGCTTCAATGGCGGAGTTAAGCAGTTCGACAATAATCACTAACACAATGACGCCGAACATCATCAAAGATTCCATCACCGGCAATTGTAGCCAGAGTAATACGGCTAACGCCGTTGCCAATAATACGACTTCTTGACGGATCGCGGCTTCATGGTGATATGCCGCTTTTAATCCTGCCCAAGAATAGCCAGTGGCTTTAATGATCCGTATCAGCCCTCGCGGCTTTTCTGAGGGGGATGTATTAGCGCCCATAAATACATTCTCGTAACAATTTGATCGATAGGCTGGCATTTTACATTTAACCGAGCCAACTGCATAATCGGCGCGATAACTTAATTGGAATTTGTTATGCCTCTGTTTACTCACGCCCCACGCTCCCTGTGTATTTTGCGCCTATCTGCGATTGGCGATGTTTGTCATGCGGTCGCGGCGATTCAAGCCGTGCAGCGCCATTGGCCGCAGACGCAGATCACTTGGGTGGTTGGTAAAGTTGAAGCACAGCTTTTAGCTGGGCTTGATGGGGTGGAGCTGGTGGTGTTTGATAAAAAAGCGGGCTTAGCAGGCATGCGTCACGTTTGGCGGCAGCTGAAAGGGCGCCGGTTTGATGCGTTAGTGCATATGCAGCTTGCTTTGCGCGCGAGCTTATTGACTGTGGGGATCGGTGCGCGCCATCGCGTGGGATTTCACCGCCACCGAGCGAAAGAGGGACAGTGGCTGTTTACCAATAAACGGATCCCCGACACCCAATCTTGCCATGTGTTAGATAGCTTTTTCGCCTTCACTCAATATTTGGGCGTGCCGGTTACGCCACCGCAGTGGCAACTACCACTTTCTGAAGACGATCATGCCTTTGCCAAAGCGCAACTGGGTGACAAGCCCACTGTCGTGATCAGTCCTGCCGCGAGTAAAGATGAGCGTAACTGGCTGCCAGAGCGCTACGCCCAATTTGCCGACTACGCGGTCGGTAAAGGGTATCAGGTGGTACTCTGTGGTTCACCGGCCGCGCGTGAAAAAACGCTGGCCGCCCGCATTATTGCCGCTGCTAACGCGCCACTGGTTAATTTAGTGGGACAAACCAGCCTTAAGCAATTAGCCGCGGTGCTCGCACGTGCCGATGCGGTGCTAGCCCCCGATTCCGGCCCTGCGCACATGGCAACCACGCAAGGCACGCCCGTCTTAGGTCTTTACGGGCATAGCAATCCGAAGCGGACCGGCCCTTATAACAACCTCGCGGATGTAGTTAGTGTCTATGAAACCTTTGCTGAACAGCAACATGGCAAGCCCGTTAATCAATTGGCATGGAGCACTAGGGTGAAAGGCGATCATGTGATGGCTGCCATTGATACACAGCAGGTGATCGACGCGTTTGAAACCATGATGGCGAAGCAATATCACTGAGGTTAGCGCGTAGGTCGATGACAAGGCGCCACCTACGCGCTTCTGTTTTACCTATTTGTCGTAGTGGGACGTATCAGCGCATGTTTTTCACTGTTGCCGTTAACCCTAAACCTTAGAAAGCTATGTTGAAGCTTTTGATAGTTTCTACCCCAGTTTGGCTCTGAATTTGTGATCGCCTCGCGTTCGTTGGTTAGTAATGAACGCCAAGGGTAGAGTTTTTTAGGGGACGAGAGACGATATACCCCCTGCGAGTTGATAACTACAGAGTTATTGTAGCCATAATTAGAGATAGGCTGTTTTTGCAGCAAGTTTTCTCCGCCTAAACTCGAGTACGGCGAGTTTGATAAGCTAAAGTGATAGAGCGTAGGGAAAATATCGCGGTGTGAGCCGATACGCGTTGGATCGTAATAATAAGGTGTTTGAGTTAGAATTAGTTTTGGTACTTTAAGAAAAAATGGGACAGCATGATTGAGTGCGATTTCATTCTGCGCACCTTTTGATAAAAACCGTAAATGATGATCCCCTGTTGCAGCAATAATAGTGCGCTCAGAAAGTGCTGAGTCATCAATGGCCTCTATGAAACCGCCTAAAGCATCGCTAGCATATTGGTAGGCTTTTAACATAGTACTTACTTCAACTGTTTCACCATGGACTCGACTTTTTAATCGTGGGCTTGCAGCGACTGGTTTCGCTTGATAGTTATCTGGTACATAAAAAGGAGAGTGGTTAGTCACCGTCATTATATAGATAAAGGTTGGTTTGGATGCTTCTTCAAGAATTTTTTGTGCTAACTTGAAAGTATATTCATCTGCGACCCCCCATGTTCCGGCACTTTTTTTCGCTTCGGGGAATGTGTCGATGATTGTATTTTCGTCATAAACGTGGTCAAAGCCTTGCAACGGAAGGTAACGTGATAGATTTCTCCACATTGCATTGCCACCATAGACAAAAATGGTTTGGTATCCTGCACGCTCATAAGGTTCTACGGCACTATCTGACAGAGACTTAGCACTATAAGTTGAATGGCTAATTGTGGGGACATCACTGTGAAAGAGCATCATGACTATGCTATCAATGGTGGCAGAAGTACCAGCCAAGAAACGCGTAAAAACGAACTCTTTTTGGAAGTAAGGGCGTAGTCTTCCCAACAAGTCATTAGTCTCTTTATCATCCTCAACCAACATATTCATCCCCATTCCCTCCATCAAAGTTATAACGACATGAGGCGGGTTATTTTTTAAATAGTCGTTATTTAATGTTCTTTCAAAGGGAGTGGATTTGCCAAGTACAGCAAGCATTTGTTCTCTTAATTCTTTTTCTTCTATCGAGGAGAGGATCTCTTGTTTTTGATAATCACTCCGTGCCCAATCAAGAGCCATAAAAGCATTGGGAACTGCTGCATTTAGTAATGGCAGCTCGGATACACTAGCATGATAGCGCTTAAGTGGTAGTGATCCTATCGAACCGCGAGCGACGATAAAATAAGCAACAACAAACGCTGCTATCGCCATGCAATACATGATATGTGATCTTATTGACAGGGATTGGTAACGTTCATTTGAGTTGTATGAGTTGTATGAGTTGTATTTTACACAAAAAGTATGCCCGAGAAAAAATGCGATAATAATTGTGGCCATAACGCCTGAAAATAATGGGTAGCTTTGCCAAAGCGTATCCATGATTGCTTGACTATCATCGTCAAACAAACCAAATAGGAATACATCAAGATGGTTACCATATGCTAAAAAGTAGTAAACATTTATCGCAGAGGCTAAAATCATTAAGGCATAGATGACAGTGGCATACCAGCTCGAGATATTTGTTATTTTTTGGAAAAGACGTGCTGAGGTGAGGCTTAATAAGCCAGCGAGTATCAATGGAGAAAAGCCTATAGCCACTACTTTTGCATCAAACCTGAAACCAACCCATAGTGCCCTAAGTAAATCTTGAACGCGTGTGTCCAGTTCGATGTCAGTATTCACAAACCACAATAATGCCAGCCGCCCAAGAGTCAGAATGGCAAGCCCTGGCAATATATAGCGAAGACTCATTATAAATAAAAAACGAAAGCGATATTGATACATACCTTGTACTTATAATTTATGATTTTTGCGCACTATAACACTGTTTAGCCCGCTGTCATGATTGGGTTGCCTGAGACGCCTTTAAGCTGTGGGGTAGATAACAAAAAAGGCCCCGCGGGGCCTTTGTGGTGGCGATGCTAGTACTAGCTGGCGAGTTGGCGCAGCACGTAGTGGAGAATACCGCCATGGCGGTAGTAATCCCATTCAACTGCAGTGTCGATGCGGACGTTGACGTCAAACTCGATGGTTTTATCATCCCGAACTGCACGCACCTTGAGGGTAGAGGGTTCGCCGTTGATCTCCTCAAAGTCGAACACTTCTGTGCCATCCAATCCAAGTGATTCAACGGAATCACCCTCTTTAAATTGCAGTGGCAACACGCCAAAGCCCACTAAGTTAGAGCGGTGAATACGCTCGAAGCTTTCAGCAATGACGGCTTTGATACCCAGCAAGTTGGTGCCCTTGGCGGCCCAGTCACGGCTTGACCCTGTCCCATACTCTTTACCCGCAAGCACAACTAATGGCGTGCCGTCCGCTTGGTACCGTTGCGCAGCATCGTAAATACTCATTTGTTCATTGGTGGGCAGGTAGGTAGTCATACCGCCCTCGGTGCCCGGCGCCATTTGGTTTTTCAAGCGCACGTTGGCAAAGGTGCCACGTACCATCACCTCGTGGTTGCCTCGGCGTGAGCCGTAGCTGTTGAAATCTTTTGGCTCAACGCCTTTAGATTTCAAATACTCGCCCGCAGGGCTATCTGGTTTTATCGCCCCTGCAGGTGAAATATGGTCGGTCGTGATCGAATCACCGACTTTCACCACACAGCGCGCGCCTTTGATTGGTTTGATCTCAGGCAGTGCCATGGTCATGCCGTCAAAGTACGTTGGCTTCTTAACGTAGGTAGAGTCAGGCCATGAGTAAATCTCATCTTCAGGCACGGGCAGCTGACGCCAAGCGTCTGTACCGGCAAACACGTCCGCGTATTTGTCTTGGTACAGCCCGTCGGTCATTGCTGTCTGAATGGTTTGCGCGACTTCCTGTGGCGTTGGCCAAATGTCGTTGAGGTAGACTGGCTTACCGTTTTTATCCTGTCCGAGTGACTCATTCAGAACATCCACGTTCATATTACCCGCCAGTGCGTAGGCCACGACAAGCGGTGGCGAGGCTAAATAGTTGGCTTTTACATCTTGGTGAATACGGCCTTCAAAATTACGGTTACCGGACAGCACGCTAGTCACCAATAAGTCGCCAGCGCGAATGGCTTCAGTGATAGGCTCTGGTAGAGGCCCTGAGTTACCAATACAGGTAGTACAGCCAAAGCCGACGATGTTAAAGCCAAGCTCAGCCAGAGGTTCGAGTAAACCCACATTCTCTAAATAGGCAGGGACAACCTGTGATCCGGGAGCAAGCGAGGTTTTCACCCACGGTTTTGTTTTTAAGCCAAGCTCGCGTGCTTTCTTAGCGACCAGCCCAGCAGCGACAAGCACGGCAGGGTTCGAGGTGTTGGTGCAGGACGTGATTGCTGCGATGACGACGGCCCCGTTCTCAAGCGTAAATGTTTCTCCCTTATACTTGACTTGAGTATCACCTTGTTCGCGTACACTGGGGTTATCGACCGCAGTTTGCCCGCCTTCACTGGCAAAACTGGCGATCAGGTTATTTGCTGCCGCTTGCTCTTTTTCCAACAGCTGATCGAATTGGGTTTTGGCATCGGTTAATGCAATTCTATCCTGCGGGCGTTTGGGGCCGGCAAGGCTTGGAACCACATCGCCGAGGTCGAGATGGAGTGTGTCACTATAATCAGCCACCGGTGCATCGTCATCTCGCCACAAGCCTTGTGCTTTGGCATAGGTTTCGACCAGCGTGATTTGATCGTCGGTGCGTCCTGTTAGGCGCATGTAGCTTAGCGTTTCTTCATCAATCGGGAAGATGCCACAGGTTGCACCGTATTCGGGCGCCATATTGGCAATGGTTGCGCGATCAGCCAACGGGAGTTTAGCGAGGCCCGGGCCATAAAATTCAACAAACTTACCCACCACGCCGCGCACGCGTAGCATTTGAGTGACGGTGAGTACCAAGTCAGTTGCAGTGGCAGACGCAGGTAGCTCGCCTTTAAGCTCAAAGCCGACCACTTCAGGAATGAGCATGGTGATAGGCTGGCCGAGCATCGCCGCTTCCGCTTCGATACCACCCACGCCCCAGCCAAGCACACCTAAGCCGTTGATCATAGTGGTATGTGAGTCAGTGCCCACTAGCGTGTCTGGCATGGCTAGCTTATTGCCACCTTGCGCTTCCACTAATACTCCCGGGGCTAAATACTCGAGGTTCACTTGGTGTACGATCCCCGTGCCGGGGGGGACGACGCGGAAATTCGAAAAGGCTTGCTGACCCCAACGTAAAAATTGGTAGCGTTCGCTGTTGCGCTCGAACTCAATCTCGGTATTTTTTTGCAGGGAGTCAGGATTGCCGTAGTCATCCACCATGACCGAGTGGTCGATAACAAGATCAACCGCACCAAGCGGGTTAATTTTGGCTGGATCGCCTTTTAAATCGCGCATCGCGGCACGCATGGCTGCGAGATCCACCACGGCAGGTACGCCAGTGAAATCTTGAAGCACGACACGTGCAGGGGTGAAGTTTACTTGATCTTTACCGGCAGCATCAGCTTGCCACTGGCAAAGGGTTTTGATGTCCTCTGCTGATACATTCTTACCGTCTTCTTTGCGCAGCAAGTTTTCAAGCAGCACTTTTAGGCAGTAGGGCAAGCGGCTGATATTAAATTGATCAGACAATGCATCGAGACGGAAGTAATCGTAGGTTTCACCATTGACGTGTAGGGTACGTCGCGTGTTGAAACTGTCTTGGCTATTGGAATGAGATGTGTTGCTCACGGGTGCCTCCCCAAGTCCGTTATTGTGAGTAGAAGCGAGGTAGATAAGGACACCTCGCTCGGGGGATTGCTTGTTTTTACAGCACTATTGTAAATGCGAGATTGATTTAGTTAAAGCTTAGTTACTATCGTGTGGCCGATAACTGCCATCGCTGAAACCTTTTTATTCAGGGTGAGGCTGTTTGTCGGGTTTGGCGATCATCGCGTCTTGTGGGTAGTAAACAACGCCACGTGGCTGACCTTGGCGATCGAAGAAAGCGTTGGGACGATGGTGACCGAGTAAACGTGCCCAGCCAATGCGGAGGGCGGTTCTGATCACTAAGCTAAGCGGAAAGCGAGGGTGGACATTTTTTTCTGGGATGGATGAACGTGCGTCTTGTCCTTGTACATACCAACGGACAGGGCTAATTTCTTCTTCGTTATCGCCTTCGATGTGATAACAACTGCTAATAATGCCGATAAAAGGGATAGCTGCACTAATTGTATTTGCTATCGGTGTATGGCAACAGCTCGTGTACCAGCGATAAAGCCCTTTTTCGGATAATCTCGCGCAGGAAAGCTTATCTCGCCCTCGGTAAACGCGTAACTGCGCTGGCGTGATTTGTAGGATTTCTGTGCCGCCACCGGGCCTTAGCTCGGTATGGTAACCCAGTTTTTCAGCGAATGCTTGGCAGTCTTTGCAGTAACAAACGCAACGCTGACTGCGTTGCGCATCGATAATTTCTCCCGTCACTTGGCCACAAGCACACTGGATATTCAACCTTGTCATTCTATCCTCTCCCGCGCATCAAAGCGTGTCTTAATAGTGTAGAGGATGAGCAAAAAACCGATGCAGAGTGTTTGATTTATAACGCTATCTGAACATGAAATTCCTCTGAATTACGCAGAATGGCAACTTTTCGTGACATTTTTGTCCCATTTCCACCTTCTAAAATAGGGCAATAGACCAACTATGCAGTGATTAATTCTTTTGTTTAATAATTGTTAATCTTTGTAGTGGAGCCTTTCAACGGCTTAGCGAAATTTTTTAGACAAAAAAACTAAACGAGTGGTTTATGATCGATAAATATAGTGCTCGATCTGGAAATAACAGTGTATATGGTTGATGATTGGATGTATCACGTTTGTTAAATAAATGTATTTCAAACGTATTGGTTTGAATGCGCGGCACAGTCGCGAAACAGGAGGAAGCCATGAATACGTCAACATTACTCATGCAGCTTAATCAACTGGACGATAATCATATCAAACAATTACAGCCTTCGTTTGATAACCTTCCGGGTACATCTCACGCAGACGGCGGTTATCGCTTGCGTCGCTATTCAATCGTGCATGCTTTCGATGGGGGCATCGAGAAGTTACCGACTCGCCCATTTATGCAAACATCTGACATCAATGAATTCCAAGGGGATGTGGCTAGAACCTTTGAGGATATCGAGCCCCAGACCATTCAGGCACCGGGCTTCCATGCCATGTGTCGGACATTCCGCGACCTTTACCAGCTTAGCGATGACAACGACATCGAAATCCACCAAATTCGTATTCAGGCGGATAATCAATCCGTGCAGGTTGCCCCAGAAGGGGTTCATCAAGATGGCTTTGATCATATCGCTATTGTGAGCATTGGCCGCGATAATATTGAGGGCGGAGATTTTCAAGTGTTCCGTCACAAAACGAGTGCACCATTGTTTAGCTTACCGCTGGAACCGGGGCAAATGGCGGCACTTGATGATCGTACGTTGTGGCATTACGCTGAGCCGATTACGCCCGTTGATAATCAGAAGCCGGGCACAATGGATGTATTTGTACTCACAGCAACAAGGAAGTAACGATGACACCGGCAGGTTTTTCACCCCATGCTGTTCGGGGCCACTTTCCCGCGCTCTCCCAAATTATTGAAGGCGAACCCGTCGCATTTTTTGATGGCCCAGGGGGCGCGCAAGTGCCCCGCGCAGTGCTTGACGCTATGGTGGATTATTTAGGGCACTACAACGCCAATCTGGGCGGCCAGTTCTTTTCTGGTCGTTACACGACCGAGCTTATGCAGCGCGCGCGGGATGTGGCGGCCACCTTTGTGAATGCCTCATCGTCAGGAGGCATGGTATTTGGCCCTAATATGACCACCTTGACCTTCTCGTTGAGCCGCGCCATCAGTCGAGACTGGCAGGCGGGAGATGAGGTGATTGTCTCCGCGCTAGACCACTATTCAAACGTGTCCAGCTGGCAGCAAGCGGCCCACGACAAGGGTGCGGTTGTGAAACAGGTACGTGTTGATGAATCGACGTACTCTATCGATATGGCACATCTTGCCACCCTAATGACCAATAAAACCAAATTGGTTGCGGTGACATTAGCCTCAAATACCACAGGCAGTCTGGTCGATGTGGCAAAAGTGGTGGAGATGGCAAAACAAGTGGGCGCCAAAGTGTATGTGGATGCGGTGCATTACGCGCCCCATCACTTGGTGGATGTGCAAGCACTCGGATGCGACTTCCTTGCCTGCTCAGCGTATAAGTTTTTTGGGCCTCATGTTGGTTTTGCCTATGTCGCGCCTGAGTGGGTACAGACGTTAAAACCGTACAAAGTGGAACCTGCGGCTAATCAAGGCCCCGGCCGATTTGAAACGGGCACCCAAAGCTTTGAGGCGATAGCGGGCTTTATTGCGGCGGTCGACTATCTTGCACAATGGGGCAATCCGACGTCCTCACTGCGAGAAAGGCTAGCGGCAAGTTATGCGCAGTACCAAGCGCATGAGCAAGCATTGTCGGCACATTTTATCCAGTTGATGCGCGCTTACCCCAAAGTACGTATTTATGGTATTACCGATGATAATCAGCTCGACAAACGCACTCCAACGTTTGCGATCCGCATAGAGGGAACAGAGCCGGCAGAGGTTGCTCAAGCACTTGGCGAGCAAAATTTGTGTGTCTGGAATGGACACTTCTATGCGCAAGGCCTGTGTGAGCAGCTTGATATCTTAGACAAAGGCGGTGTGATCCGCATCGGTATGATGCATTACAACACCATTGATGAAATTGACCGACTACACCAAGCCTTATTGCCATTTATTAGCGATTAAGGTTAATCAATCTCTCAAGCGGCCAAAAAGGCCGCTTTTTTTTGATCAAAATTGGCTTCAGTTGATGTTTAAGTGTGAATTTATTCACAATGCAATCTAGAAACGTTAGCTAGCGCATAGGCGAATGTGCGCCTGCACGTTATGATCAACATCGTTACTGCTGTCCAAGAACCTGTTCAGAAAGAAATCATTTAAAAAAACGAAACCAATAATAATCAAGGCGAGACCCATGACTGAAGAACAAAACGCCTTTTGGCACCAATATCTAGCGACTCTTCCCGCGGACCAACGGCCAACTGATGATCAAGTGGTGGTGGACACCTTAAGTCATCACACGGTGAGAGCGAACGAAGTTGCGACATTGGTTAGTTTGAATAAAAAGAAAGCCCACTGCCGATTGCGCAGCTCTTTGGAAGAGAAAAGTGCGGTGATCCCGCAAAAAGGACATTATAAGATTGTTCTTAATGGTCACCAGCGACCCGTGTGTATCGTCAAAACCACTCAGGTGAGCTATTGCCCGTTCAACCAAGTCAGTGCGGAATTTGCGGAACGTGAAGGAGAGGGAGATGGCTCCTACCAGTGTTGGCACGAAGCGCATTGGGGGTACTTCTCCCAGTACGCCAAAACACACGGCCTACATTTTGATGAGCACTCGGATGTGGTGCTTGAAGAGTTTGAGAAAGTCTATCCACTCTAAAAATCAAAGCCGCGTAGAGCGGCTTTTTTAATGGTGATTCATCTTCATGTAAGTCCGAGGTGACTCTCCCAGCATGGTTCTGAAAAATGTGATAAACGCACTGTCACTGGCAAAGTGTAATCGATGGGCGATATCACCTTGCTTTTTTCCCGCGGCGAGTAGCTCTATCGCTTTAATGATCCGCCATTGTTGTCGCCATTGCTGATAGCTCATCCCTGTTTCTTTCTTAAACAAGCGCGTGATCGTTTTTTCAGAGGCGCCGCATTGTGTTGCTGCTTCTTTTAACGGTGGGAGTACATCCATTTCGAGGAGTGGTGATAAACGATAATCCGCCGGTAAAGGCAACGTCATTGTTTCTTCTTTAGCGTTTGCCAGCTCATCGATACATACCGCGAGAAGGTTGGCTGGTGCGCCACATTGCCAATCCGTCGTAAACGGAGAAAGAGCAATACGCTCCAGAACTTCTGTCAGTAATGGTGTTGTCGTCAGGATCATTAACTGAGTAGGTAATTGGGTGATTACCCTTTGGTCAAAATAGATCGAGCGGTAGCCTACCGTGTGTTGCATCTCAACCCTATGCTTGCAGTGGCCCGGAATCCAGGCAACTCGAGTGGGAGGCAAGATACTGACTGAGTTCGCGAGGGTTATCCGCATACAGCCATGCTGACTAAAGAGTAATTGGCCTTTTTGGTGATAGTGAAAGCCTGAGTCGTGCGAGGTTAAGTCAGCACCGATCCCCAGCACCGAATTATCGAGCATATCAGGATCAAAGTTATCGTCGCTGTTGAGCCATGCCATTACAAATTGTCTTATTTTATAAACTTATTGTCTTTTATATTATAATAGACAAAGTGCTGATGTTGGTAGTCTAAGACCTCATTGTTTTCTTCAGAGGTCATTATGCAAACACGGACTTTTAGCCTGACTTTAGCTATGGCTTTAATGATGTTTCCGCAAATTGCAGAAACGATTTACAGCCCGGCGCTCCCCGAACTTGCTTTACACTTTTCGGTTACTCCCGATATCGCTTCGCAAACCTTATCTAGCTACTTTGTTGCTTTTGCATTTGGCGTTGTTTTTTGGGGGAGAGCTTGTGATGTTATAGGTCGTCGGCTGAGTATGCTCGCTGGTTTGGGGGTCTATGCGATGGCATGCTTGCTTGCCGTGTTTAGTTCTGATTTTAGCCTTGTTTTGATAGCCAGAGTCATGGCGGCTTTTGGTGCCGCGGTTGGGTCAGTTGGTACGCAAACGATGATTAGAGATTGCTATAGTCGTACCCAATTGGCGCGAATGTTCGCAGTGATGGGGATTGCCATTGCACTGAGCCCTGCGATTGGCGTGTTGTCTGGAGCGTTATTGGTGGGTTTTCTTGGTTATCAAGGGGTATTTATTGGGCTGGCTATTACGTCTGTAGGACTATTCCTCTACGCCTACCAGTGTTTACCTGAGACCCGAAGGGCTGATAACTCTCTTCCTCCGATAGTACCGGTTTTACGACGATTAATGATGGATAGTGATGTCTGGTTCAGTGCTGTCTTGGTGGCTGCATTTAACATTAATTTATTTGCTTACTATCAGCTTGGGCCTTTCTATTTTAGCGCTTTGCGTATCCCGCCCTCATGGTATGGCTACTCAGGTTGCATCTTAGCACTAGGGATTGGTATGGGAGCCATTATGAATAAGAAGCTTTTAGCAAGAGGCTGGGTGTATAAGCCGTTACTTTTATTGTCTGGCCTCGTCTCTACCCTAGGAAGTATTGCGGTTTGGAGGCTAGAAACCAGTCCGTGGTTTGTGATGCCTATGATATTCGTTGGGATGGCGTATGGGATTGCGATCCCTAACATCCTCGCATATGCGCTTCGCCACTACGCTGATTGTGTCGGTACGGCTGGCGCCCTATTCGGTATGCTCTATTACGGGTTAATTGGTATTGGATTAGCTAGCGTAGGAGCAGAGCAAGCTCTGGGGATAAGCTTGACTGTCAGTAGTATAGTCGCGATGTGCATTGGGTGGTGGCAGACAAAATCGGTCTGAACTGCGTTTTTAGGCGGGCACTGTCGCGACTAAGCCGATCAAGGTTTACTCACCGATATCCAAATTAATCTCATCGGCCCATGGCATGTCTGGCAGGGTGTCTAAGTTGGCTTCATAGCGGGACAGGGTAAATTGCCCGTTGTGATTGCTAACATCATAGATCTCAACCATTAACGCACAGGCAATGTACTCGATAGCTTCGTCGCGTGAATAGCCGGTCATACGCAGGCGCATCAAGGTTTCTGCTACCTTTTTAGGATCTTGGTCGGCGATCTGGTTCTCAACCACTTCAATCAAGTTAGCGATACTGGTACTGGTTTCATCTTGCATGGTATTGCTCGTTATCGGTGACAGTGACGTCATACTAGGGGATGCAAGCCTGAGAGGCACGGATTTTTTGTCAGCCTATGACGTCACTAACTTCATTTAGCTAACTCAATGTGTTAATGATAACCATTATCGAAATGGTGTGGCGAATGAAAAGGATATAATCATGGCGAAAACACGTATCGAAAAAGACAGTATGGGTAATGTTGAAGTACCCGCGGATGCGCTGTATCAAGCACAAACGCAGCGAGCCGTGAATAACTTTGCGGTCAGTGACCAGACAATGCCTGAGGATTTTATTCGCGCGTTAGCCATGGTGAAGCATGCAGCGGCAACGGCTAACGAAGAGCTGGGCTTACTGGATGGCAATATCGCACATGCGATTCGCCAAAGTGCCGAAGCCATCATGGATGGTGAGCATTTAGCGCAGTTTCCCGTTGATGTGTTTCAGACCGGCTCAGGCACGAGCTCAAACATGAATATGAATGAAGTGCTGGCAACGTTGGCCTCTGAAAAGTGTGGTGAAACGGTCAGTCCCAACGATCATGTCAATATGAGTCAAAGTAGTAACGATTCTGTTCCTACGGCTATCCAGATCAGTGCCACATTGGGCTGTGAAAAAGCCTTACTTCCCGCGTTAGCGCATTTACGTGACGCGTTACAGGAAAAGAAACGCACAGTCGGTCATATCGTGAAAACGGGTCGCACTCACTTGATGGATGCGATGCCTGTGACTCTTGGTCAAGAGCTAGATGCTTGGACTCAGCAGGTCGAACACGCAATGGTACAAATTACCCAAAGTCTATCATCGGTGCGCGCACTGGCTCAGGGTGGCACGGCAGTAGGGACGGGAATCAATGCTCACCCATTATTTGCCGAGCGTTTTGCCAACGCAGTCTGTGCGTGTAGTCACTCCTCATTCACGGCGAGCGAGAATCCTTTTTTTGCGATTGGTAGCCAAGATGCGCTGGTGGCATTGCACGGCCAGTTGAAGACAACCGCGGTTGCGGTCATGAAACTGAGTAACGATTTACGTTGGATGAACTCGGGCCCACTCGCCGGGCTCGGAGAAATTGAGCTAGAGGGGTTACAGCCGGGATCGTCTATTATGCCGGGGAAAGTGAATCCTGTTATTCCAGAGTCCGCTGCTATGGTTGCAGCGCAAGTGATGGGCAACGACACTACCATCACGGTGGCGGGGCAATCGGGGAATTTTGAGCTGAACGTGATGTTGCCTGTGATTGCTGCTAACTTACTGCAAAGTATTCGTCTATTGGCGAATGCAGCTCATCTGCTAGCAGATAAAGCGGTGGCGACCTTTAAAGTGCGAGAAGATAACTTACAGTCAGCGCTAGCCCGTAACCCTATTTTAGTGACGGCGCTTAACCCAGTTGTGGGTTACCTTAAAGCCGCTGAAATTGCGAAGAAGGCGTATCAACAGGGTCGGCCTATCTTGGACGTCGCGGAGGAAGAAACGGATCTCGGCCGCGAGCATTTGTCGCAATTGCTTGATCCAGCCAAGCTCACCGAAGGCGGTATCGCTGAATAAATATTAGGGTGGGGGCGCCACAACAACACGGTTGCGCCCCGTCTTTTTGGCCTGATATAAGCAATCATCGGCTCGGTCAAAAACACGCTCTGGGTGAACATCGTCAGTGTGGTTTTCAGCCAAACCGCAGCTGACGGTATAGGTCAGTGACTGGTCATCAATGTGAGAAACACTAGCGGCGATACGTTCTCGGATCCGTTCTGCCACATGAGTGGCATCGCTTGCGCGCGTGTTGCGAAAGATGACCACGAACTCCTCACCGCCATAGCGAGCGACTAAATCGTTCTGGCGCACTGTGTCTGTGATGATGCCAGCGACATCTTTCAATACTTGATCGCCAGCAAGGTGACCATAGTTGTCATTGATCTGTTTAAAGTGGTCAATATCGATAACGGCCACTGTGTAAAAGTAACATGCGCGTTTAGCGAATTCGTGCTCGATGGCTAATTCGGGCAGTAGACCGTAGCGGTTCAGGGTACCGGTTAATGGATCAAGGCTAGCTTTTCTTTGCCAACTATCCCGAGCTGCCACAGCGTTTCTTAGTTCTGAGGCATGGGTAGATATACTGATACTAACGAGCACTGTCGTGAATACGTAAATTAATAAAGCCAGAATGCCATCATCAAGATTTGGAATCGCAAAAGCGCCCAGACTGTGCGGCACCATCACTAAGATCGAAGCAATCAGGATCACAAGAGAAACGAGCAGTGTTCGCCAATACCCAGACGATGCAATATAAACTAACAGGGCGAGAACAATAAAAATAGCACCGGGGAAATAGGAAAAGCCCGCTAATGTGAGCATCAGAGCGCTTAAGGCCATGCCCGTATTTTTTTTGTTTATCTTATCTAATTGAAACCCACCTCGTCGCCAAGTTATGTAAAGACTCACCCAGATCAATAGAGATGTCGTATAGGTCATTGAAAACTCGATATATAGAAACTTTAATCTTCCCGGGATAAGCTGGTTATCTATATAAAGAGGCACCGACACGAGCAAAATCATGGCGGCTGAAGGGATGAAGCAGGCGATAAGAATAAAGCGAAACAAGACACTCACGTTATCTAAGCATTGCTGACACCGCGATACCCATAACCTTGCGGAGATAAACGCGATAACAGTAAGTAGGGCGCCAAATAAGAGCGACACTGTGACGTGTAAATCATCAATCCGAGCGGTGGCGGCGAGAGAGTAGCCAAGCGCACTGGTGATTAAAAATGGCACGAATAGCTGTCGACCGTAGTGATAAAACAAAACGACCGCGAGACCACTCGCAATATTAGTCAGTGTCGAGGTATGCACATCCACTAATACAGCAATATATCGCATATCAACCCAAATAAGGGCGGCGTAAACTGCGACCCAGAGCGCTAAATAGGAGAATGAAAGAGTGGATGCCATATGTCTCCTACAAGGTGTCGCCGATGATGAGCATTTTCAGTGCTTGATATAAAACCACTTGATGGTGATGGAGTAAATATAGCAGAGCCAGCATGCACCGGCTCGGCAACCTGAAGAGAGGTGGGTTAATCTAATTTCTTTAACGCGACGGCGTTCATACAAAAACGTAATCCAGTCGGTGGGGGACCATCGGGAAACACATGTCCCAGATGAGCATCACAGCTAGCACAGGTGGTTTCAATGCGCGTCATCCCGTGACTGGTATCTTTATGGTATGCGATGGCGCTATCTTCGGCCGGTTGTGTGAATGAAGGCCAGCCGGTACCAGAGTCAAACTTCTCATTCGCATCAAACAACAGTGTGCCGCAACAAACGCAGCCGTATAGGCCTGGTTCAAACAAGGTACACATGCCCGAGCTAAAAGCACGTTCAGTGCCCTTTTGACGCGTAACGCGATATTGCTCGTCGCTGAGCTGTGACTGCCATTGTTGATCTGATTTTTCCACCCGCTGGCGCGGCGCCACATTACCTTGTTCGCTTCGTGTGACGATCTCTTGCCATGTCAGCATGATGTCGATCCTCTTGTGTGGCGGGCAACTGCCCGTGCTACAAAAACGCGTAGTGTTATGAATCTGAGTGCGCGATGCAAGTAGTACGGTGATGATTCGCCTTTAAGATCAAAGTTAAAGTGTGCCGATACCCCATCGTAATTCATCGTCTTGATCGTCTCGCACTTGATCTAAATAGCCCTCTAAGTGTTGCTCAATCAGTTCGTCAGATTGCGAGAAAAAGGCAATATGAAAGACCGCATCCCCTTCATTGACAACAGGGAGAGTTTGTTGGCCAATCAAAATACCGCTTTGCGAGGCTTTGATTTCCACTTCAGTGCTGCCAGCAGGGTCGCTGATGATACCGAGTATTTGTCCCTTAGTAACTCGTTCACCCAGCGCAATATGACTACGAAAAATCCCATCAGCTTCAGCGCGCACCCATCTCGTTGCACGTGCTGTGACGGGTTGATAGGGCAGTGCGCGCCGAGATTGACGTAGCATCCCCAAATGACGCATCACTCGAATGACACCCCGCACGCCTGCATTAATAGCGTAAGGTTCAAATCGCAGCGCTTCCCCTGCCTCGTAGGTAATGACTGGAATACCGATCGCTTCTGCTTCGGCACGGAGAGAACCATCACGTAAGGCGGCATCAACCATTACGGGAGCTGCAAAGGCTTTCGCCATCTCTGCCGCTCCTTCATTATCAAGATTGGCGCGGATTTGAGGTAGATTGGTGCGATGAATCGCTGCGGTATGAAGATCAATGACGTGCGTACACTGACTGATCACTTCATTAAATAATTGATATGCCATACGCCCGGCAATGGAGCCACGCTCGGAGCCGGGGAAAGAGCGGTTTAAGTCGCGTCGATCGGGTAGATAGCGGGACTTGTGAATAAAGCCAAAGACATTGACGACGGGAATAGCAATCAAGGTGCCACGAAGCTTTTCGGTATCGACTTTGGCTAATATTTGACGAACAATTTCAATCCCATTGAGCTCGTCGCCATGAATGGCGGCGCAAACAAGCAGAATAGGACCCTCTAACTTGCCGTTTAACACTTCAATGCTGACATTTAATGGCGCGTGAGTGTATAGGCGCGCCATTTCCAGTTCCAAGCTGGCATGCTCGCCAGCTTGGATTGTTTCGCCACCGATATCGATGGCATTGTTTTTTTTAGCCCTTGCCACGTGTGCGTGTCCTTTGGGGTTTAGCCGTCTTTTCAATATACTCGACGATCATGCCCGCGACATCTTTTCCTGTTGCTTTTTCAATGCCTTCTAGCCCAGGAGAAGAGTTGACTTCCATCACAAGGGGCCCGCGCTCGGAGCGAAGAAGATCAACCCCTGCCACGTTAAGTCCCATGGCTTTCGCGGCCGCGATCGCGGTTCGACGCTCGGCTGGCGTAATACGGACAAGGCTTGCCGTCCCGCCACGGTGCAGGTTAGAGCGAAACTCGCCCGGTTGTGCTTGACGCTTCATCGCGGCAATCACCTTATCACCAATCACAAAGCAGCGAATATCGGCGCCGCTAGACTCTTTAATGTACTCTTGTACCAAAATATCCGCTTTTAAGCCCATAAAGGCTTCAATCACACTTTCTGCGGCTTTTTTAGTTTCAGCGAGCACGACGCCAATACCTTGGGTTCCCTCCAACAGCTTGACCACCACGGGCGTGCCACCCACCATAGTCAGCAAGTCAGCAATATCACCGGGCTTACTGGCAAACCCAGTATGAGGCATGCCGATCCCTTTACGTGACAACAATTGCATTGAGCGTAATTTATCGCGAGAACGACTAATGGCAACCGACTCATTGACGGGGAATACGCCCATCATTTCGAATTGGCGTAGTACCGCGCAGCCATAAAAAGTAACGGATGCACCAATTCGAGGTACGATAGCGTCGAATCCTGATAGCTCCTCACCGGCTAAATGAATCATCGGTTGCGTTGAGTTGATGCTCATGTAGCAGCGTAGCGCATCAATGATTTTATATTCGTGACCGCGTTGTTCGCAGGCTTCTATCAGGCGACGCGTAGAATAAAGATTTTTGTTACGCGACAGAATGCCTATTTTCATGGTTTAACCGCTCCTACTTACCGAGCAAAAAAGAGTGCATGGGATCGACGGTCATTTGTCCCGCCATGGCTGTGCGGCCGAGTAGCATGCGAAAACGCATGTTGTCTCTTGCCGTTAGTGTCATTTCTATCGGGTAGCGTAATGTACCCGCTTGAAGTGTGGTTTGTATGACATACCTAAGCTGTTCATGACCTCCCGAGTCGCGAACAACGCGTCTGGCTACCACTTTGGCTTCAGCTTGGACGTGTGTTTCATCGTCACCTTGGTGAGGGTGAACCCAAAAGCGAACCCAAGCTTCTCCGTTTTGGTCGAATTCTTCGATCTTAAACGTATGCAGGCAAGAAGTCCGTGCTCCGGTATCAATTTTGGCTTTCACCCTAGCAATACCTAGGTCGGGGAGGGCGACCCACTCTCGCCAGCCGACGCTGACTTTAGGTGTTTTGTGTTGCACAGTGTTCATTTTGATCCGCTATAACAAAGTCCCTTCCTCTACCGTAGAAGGGATTACGATTACTCGTGGTAAGAATCTGAAAAATAAGCGATGATGTGTGATAACCATCGCATACATTTACTACGCATTGACGCAGATCTTATCGTAGTGTCAGCAGTATGAGGTGCACGCGGATGCGCGCACTTACCGCTTTGCGGCAATACGAGAGAGTCTGGGATTCGTCGTGGCAACGTCATGGCATCTCTGGGCAGGGCGACGAAATAATAGTCGCTAAATACGCCGTGATGGCGTCAGAGAGCACACGAAAAGTTTCATGAAGGAAATACCATGCAAAACAGTGATAGACAAGAAGTAATTGAGGATTTGCTCTCAAAAGTTGATGAGGGAACGCCCGAAGTGGCACAAGAGATCGAGCAAGCCCACAGTCTTGATGACCTCGCTCTATTACTTGAGTCTTTGCCCGTTACTGATCGTGTGAGTTTTTGGGAGCAATTATCGCCTGCAATACAGCTGCCGGTGTTGGCGGAAATGCGTGCTGATGCGAGTGAAGCGATTATTCGCGCAGTGGATGAGGTTCGCCTGCATGACTTGTTTGCGGAACTGGATGCCGACACCTTGCTGGAGCTGCAAGATGTGCTCACCGAACCTTTGCTGGAAGAAGCATTGGGGCGCATGGATACGGAGCAAAAGCAACGTTATGCCTCCGCTCAGCAATATGCAGATAGCGAGGTGGGGCACTGGTGTGATCATCAACCATTAGTGGTACCCGCCAAAACAAAAGTGAATGTCGTGTTGCGTTTATTGCGCCGTGTGATGCCGAAATACTGTGATCATGTGTTCGTGGTTGATAGCCGTGGCGTATGGGTCGGTGCGGTGCCGATTCACAAACTCTTTGGGGCCGATGGCGTATTAAAAATCAGTGAGTTGGTGCGCGAACAATTCCCGAGTCTCAATGCTCGCGAGGATATTTATGTGAGTGCCGATAAGGTTGCTAGCAGTGAGGAAGTTGCCTTACCGGTGCTAGACGATGGTGGGATGTTGATTGGCCGGCTTGATCTCGGTACTGCGTATGAAATGCAAGCCGAGCGAGCTGAAGCACAAATTATGGCGACGGCGGGTTTGGATGAAGATGAAGATTTATTCTCTCCGGTGATGAGAAGCGCGCGCAATCGTGCACTGTGGCTTGGCATTAATCTAATGACGGCTTTTCTTGCTTCTTGGTTTATTGGTTTGTTTGAAGCGACACTGCAACAAGTGGTCGCGCTGGCGGTATTAATGCCCGTGGTGGCGTCAATGGGTGGGATCGCCGGAAGCCAGACGCTAACCCTGATTGTGCGAGGCTTAGCATTAGGACAAATATCTAAAAGTAACTTAAGGCCGCTATTGAACAAAGAGCTGCAAGTGGGGTTACTAAATGGTGTGCTTTGGGCGATAGTGATTGGTTTGATCGCCGGTTACTGGTTTAACAGCTGGGGACTAGGTATGGTGATTGGTGCTGCTATTGTTGCCAATATTATCAGTGCCGCCTTGGCGGGTATCTTTCTTCCGGTCATTCTCGATAAGCTTAAAATTGATCCGGCGCTTTCAGGATCGGTCATTCTAACCACGGTGACGGATATTGTTGGTTTTGTTGCCTTCCTTGGGTTAGGAACCTTGTTTTTGCTGTAAACCTTTACCAAGAAAGCAGGGATTGAAAAGCGCTCGCCGTAACGACGAGCGCTTTTTGTTATGAGTTTGCTGGTGGTGCGGGAGGATCTGACGCAGCAGCGTCGGCGCTCTCTGGCCGTTTTCCGTCAGCGGCAGGGAGCAGTTTTTCGCAATAAAGCGTCATAATGTCTTCCCGTATTAATTGTTCGAGCTCGGCGGCGCGTTCGGTCGGACAGAACAGGCGGACGTGAACATGCTGTTCGCCGGTGTCGGCATGAGACAAATAAACGTGGGGCTCTGGACCAGGTAAATCGACACCCGCATGACGTTCAATCACATGGTTATAACGTCGAGCGACATCAAGAAAATCCTCGCTATGATCGTCAATACGTGCCAGCAGCGCGGGAATATGGGGATACAAATTAATATCGCCACGGATCACCAAGTGAAAATGATGATAGACATAGCGCTTCATAAAATTGAGATTTTTCACTGTGGTAGAGAAAAACAGACTATTTGGTAATGTCGCGGTTTTTCCGGTGTAGCAATAGTGCCCATGGTGGGTGTCAATTTCTTGAATTTTGGTCGCCATCAAATTATGCTCGATCACTTCGCCGCGTGAGTTACCCACCTCAATCCAATCCCCGATTCGAAATGATCGAGAGCTGGCGCGTTGAATGGAGCCGGTAAAGCACAAGATAATTTCTTTCGATGCCACCACGACGGCCACTGCGATGGCAGTCAGTGAGAGGGCAAACTCGCTAATTTCCGTGTTCCAGAATAAAAATAAAAACAGTAACAGTAAGCTAAACGCCCCATTTTTAGTGCGAGATATCCACTTACGTTGATCTTCACTGAGAAAGTTACTGTCACCGCGAATATGACGTAGGATCAGGCGGCGAATAACGCTCACAACAACAATGACGCCGATGGTGGTCAGTAGCTTGTTGTCGACCAACAGTTGGGCAATACTCTTTAACTCAGATAACAAAGTTGCTCCCTATTGTTTATTTCCCGAGCTTTGGCGCTATTCTGCCCCGTTGGCGATAAAAATAAAACGTAAAGTTGTCGATACCTCAGGACGAGGTATCGGCGTGTGAGGTGGGTGCTAATCTGTCATCAATTTGCTTTGTTGGATCATGGCATCAATCACGGAAGCGCTGAGCTCTTGGCTACTCAGGCCACTAATATCAATCTCGTAGGCTGCGGCCATATCTGCCACACTGAGGTTCTCGAACACCACGTGCTGGTCGATTTGATTATCGCCCGCAGAGGCAATGTATAAGGTGGCTTCACCTTGATCGTTGTCCTCAAGGGTTAGATAGTCTTCAAGGCTTGCACCGGCTTGGTCTTCATCAATCAGCAGCTCGGAGAGATCGAGAGTGTCTTTTTGCACATCAAAGTCCGTAATGCGATCGACCGCTTCTGCGCCGACAGAGCCTTGGTCACCGCTCAAAAAGGCGAAGGTGTCCGACCCAAGCCCGCCAGTCAGCGTATCGTCACCTTTACCGCCAATCAGCAGGTCATCCCCAAGCCCGCCATCAAGGGTATCATCGCCGTGGTTCCCGAGTAAGCTATCATCTCCCTCGTTACCGATCAGGGTATCGTCACCTGTACCGGCGGCGAGGATTTCACTTTGATAGCCGCCTTCCAGTGTTTGGTCATCAATGGCAATAATATCGACCAATGCACTGTCCACATAACTGCCGTTAGAGGTGGTGTATTCAAATTGATGTTCAGGCTCTGGTAATACCGCGTTAGAGCTATCCAAAGTAAGATAAATCTCGTAGTCCTCAGTCGTATTTAATGTATTGTTGGAAACGATCTCAAAGTAATAAGTGCCTTGTTGACCGGCGGTAAAGCTATTGCTGCCAGTATCTGGATTGAGAGTATCCAGCAGCTGTTGGTTTTGGTCATAAACCCTAACGCTGAGGTCATTCCACCACCGATCATCATCAAAAAGTAAGGTCTCGTTTTGGTAGAGATCCATTTTTGTCATATCACTGTCGGTGCCGTTTTGGACCGTACCTGTCAGAGCTGCGTTGGCACCATAGTTGCCGGCATCAATATGCGCCCATACCTCCTGTGTCATGGTCCCGAACTTACCACGGTCTAGGCTCTGTGCCTGTGCAAACGAGTTGGCGAAATCGCCCAGTTCGGATTCAGCAATAAACTCGGAATCGTTACCGATTGGATCAAGGAAGGTTTGCGGACTCATTGCACTATCGGGCGTGAAGATGATGTCATCCGTGCCAGCTACCGACCCTTGTACCGCGTTACCGGTGGCTGTAATTGTGCTGCCCATCGATGGAATATCGTTATGGGTTAAGGCCAAACCGGGAATGACGATCGGACTACCATCGTGAATATTGGTAATCACTATATCGTGATTGGCATCAAGCCGCGCCTCGTAGTAGAGGTTAATGGCGACATTGACGTTACTGGTATCGCCATCGTTGTCGGTAAGCGTTAGTGCGATTTGCTCTTGCTCGTTGAGAATATCTCTGTCGACCGCCACGCGATAGTCGTACTCGCCGGTATCAAAGTTGATAGTGAGGATACCACCTTTTTCGGTTTCAAAGGTCTGCTGTGCGCTGTCAGTCGCCGGATCATAGTTGTACGTTTGTCCATCTAGGGTGAGCGCAGAGATATAACCACCGTCAGCCCCGAATAAGGAAACAGTATTGCCGTCATCATCCATCAGCACGAGGCCGCCTGACACTTGTCCGCTTTCAATGGTTTGTAGCAGCGAGTAGGCGAGTTCATTTTCATCGGTGACCAGCAATACGTTGTCACTGGTACTTCCCGAACTACTTGCCGCGATGGGAGTTAGTGGCGATGTTGTAATACCGTCTCCAACCCCGACACTGAAGGACTCGTCAATACCTTGCGTACTCACATAGTTTTGCCATGCGTTTTGCAGACTGCTGTTGTTTTCAAAGTCATCATTGGGCATCCCATCCGAGATAAAATAAGAGATGGTTTTATCCGCAGTCAGCCCTGAGGTATCGACAGTATTGATGATCTCGTTAAGCGCATTATCGTATCGGGTCCCGCCACCGGCATACAGGCCCTCGATTGCGTCTAATGCGCTGCCGATATCGTTAAGCATCCAACCTGAAGACTGGGCTTCACTCGAAAATGACACAATTTGGATGTTGAGATCGCCGAGCTTGTCGTATTCCTCCACCATAGATTTCAGTGCGGCTTTGGTTACTTCCATTCGAGTCGGTGAGTTTGGATCATTTGGATCGACCGGATCGGCCATACTGCCCGAAAGGTCAACGGTAAGAATCAGGTTAAAGGTCGAACTACTCTCTGCCGTGGCGTACAAGGCACTTTCGATGTTGTCTGATGTCGGCGTATCATCTTGGACGTTGATGGTTAACGTTGATGAGCGATACGTGGTAGACGCCGTCGGATCATAGGTGGTGTAGGTGAAGGCTTCGCTCACGTTATCACCACTGGTGGCATTATTGAGTGTATAGGTATAGTCACCCGCACGATACCCTTGGTTGTTGTTTTCGTTATAAATAGTCAGGGTGCCACTAGCTGTGGTGAGGGTTAAAACCCCATCACTGCCAAAACTCTGCCCATTAACTTGATAGAGGTTAACATTGACGCCAATCCCCGTATCATTATCCAACAGGTTACCTTGAGTAGTGTGACTATTATCGTCTCTCACCAACCCTTGCTCGCTGACTGAAGCGATATCGGCGTTTAACTGGGTATTGTTGTCATGACCAAGTGTGAGCTGCGCCTGACTGGTATCACCATCGCTGTCGGTGAGGGTATAGGTGAATATCTCATCATCCAAGGTGCTGGCATCGGTCGTCGATGGCACGGATGATTGATATAGGTAGCTGCCGTCAGGTTGTATGGTTAATTGCCCTTGCGATGTGGCAATCACAGTACTGCCGTTAACCGCATAGGTGGTGCCGTTAAAGCTGACCGCGCTCACCGTGGTGGTATCCGCCCCAAGGGTATCAGCACCATCGCCAGCAGTAATAACGTTACCGCCTGTCGAGGCACCAGAGGCCACACTATCACTATCATCATGGGCAACCGGCGCGGAGTCGCTCACATCAAAGGTCACGGTTGTCCACTCGCTATTCTCGCTACTCTGGTAGGAGAAGCTGTCATAGACTTGACCGCCGCCTGCATGATTCACCGCCGGTGCAGTATAGGTAAAACTGCCATCGGCATTGACGGTCACACTGCCACCCAATGCGGTGGCGATGGTGGCAGGGCCGATCACAATTTCACTGTTACCATTTTCTCCTTGGCTGGCATTGGTGGCAACGCGGGTGACAGTGGCCTGTGTGTCTGTATCGTTGCTAATCAATCCGTCGACACTGGCAATGCTGCTGGTTTGCCCTTCGGTCAGCGCAAAGCTGTCATTTTCTAAATTCAACGTCACGGTGGTTGATGCCTGATCTGTGCCGTCGGTACTGATAGCGGTAATCGATAGCGTAATGCCAGTAATATCGGCAGGAGAGGCGAGACTAAGACCACTCAGTTGCGCGTCCGTGAGCAGCCAATCGCCGCTGCTTGCCTCTTTGGTTCCTGCTGATAATACTGCATCATCCGGTAAACCGCCGATTCTATAGGTGAGTGTTTCACCCGTTTCATTAGCGGTGCCGGAGATTGTTAAGGGCGAAAGAATGGCTCGAGACCCGCCCGCTCCGGGATCAGTGGCGGAGATTTGTCCAGCGCTGTCGATATAAGTCAGTGATTGATCGCCACGGCTGACTGTGAGGGTAGGCGCAGTAGCGACCCCTTCGATGTTGAAGATGACATCATGGGTCAGGCTCGCATTTTGGGTATCGGTGGCACGAAAGCTCACCGTCTCTGTACCACTCCAATCAGCGACCGATGAAATGGTTGCGATACCATTCGCATCAATAGAAACAGAGACCCCACTAGGCACATTCGCTACATCAAAGCTTAACGTATCATTGCTGTCGACGTCCGAAAATACTGTATTTAGATCAATGGCATAGCTAACAAAATCCTCTTGCAGAGTTTGTGTTGAAACGGCTTGAGTCAATATGGGGGCGTCATTGGTACCGGTAATGGTGATATCAATATCCTGTTGTACACCGTTAGTAGCCGTTAATGTGATAGTGTCGGTAACTTGATCGCCAGCGTCTAAACTCTGCACGGCAGATTGATCAAGCGTATACGTCCAGTTGCCATCGACCAGCTCGAGCGAACCATAAGTCCCTGCCTCAGTGGTATCGGCAAAGGTGGGCGTATCGTCGCCGTCGACATCACTGATCGCAATGGTGCCGGTGGCGGTGACAGGCGCATCGCCCACATCACCTTCGGTCACTGAACCGATAAACTCACCACTGACTTCAGGCGCATCTTCGCTACCAGTAATGGTTATGACAATAGCTTGTTCAGTACCATCAGAGGCGGTGAGAGTAATGGTGTCGGTCACTTGATCGCCAGCATCTAAATCCTGCACGCTGTCTTGATCAAGCGTATAGGTCCAATTGCCGTTGACCAATTCCAGCGAACCATAGGTACCTGTCTCTGTGGTATCGGCAAAGGTGGGTGTATCGTCGCCATCAACATCACTGATTGCAATGGTGCCTGTGGCAGTGACAGGTGCATCGCCTTCATTACCTTCGGTCACGGAACCGACAAACTCACCACTGACTTCAGGCGCATCTTCGCTACCAGTAATGGTTATGACAATAGCTTGTTCAGTACCATCAGAGGCGGTGAGAGTAATGGTGTCGGTCACTTGATCGCCAGCATCTAAATCCTGCACGCTGTCTTGATCAAGCGTATACGTCCAATCACCATCGACCAGCTCTAGCGAGCCATAGGTACCGGTCTCTGTAGTATTGGCAAAGGTGGGATTATCGTCGCCATCAACGTCACTGATTGAAAGTGTGCCACTTGCAGTCACAGGCGCATCGCCCACATTGCCTTCGGTCACGGAACCGATAAAGCTACCGGTCACTTCTGGCGTATCCTCACTACCAGTAATGGTGATGACAATATCTTGTTGGGTGTTATCGCTTGCTGTCAGGGTAATGGTGTCGGTGACCTGATCGCCGGCATCTAAATTCTGCACGGCAGACTGATCGAGGGTGTAGGTCCAATTGCCGTTGACCAATTCCAGCGAACCATAGGTACCTGTCTCTGTGGTATCGGCAAAGGTGGGTGTATCGTCGCCATCAACATCACTGATTGCAATGGTGCCTGTGGCAGTGACAGGTGCATCGCCTTCATTACCTTCGGTCACGGAACCGACAAACTCACCACTGACTTCAGGCGCATCTTCGCTACCAGTAATCGTGATCACAATATCTTGTTGGGTGTTATCGCTTGCGATGAGGGTGATGGTATCGGTGACCTGATCACCGTCGTCTAAATTCTGCACACTTGCTTGATCAAGCGTATAGGTCCAATTGCCGTTGACCAATTCCAGCGAACCATAGGTACCTGTCTCTGTGGTATTGGCAAAGCTCGGAGCATCGTCACCATCAACATCACTGATCGCAATCGTCCCCGTCGCGGTGACAGGCGCATCACCGACATTACCTTCGGTGACCGAACCCACAAACTCACCACTGACTTCTGGCGCATCCTCGCTACCAGTAATCGTGATCACAATATCTTGTTGGGTGTTATCGCTTGCGATGAGGGTGATGGTATCGGTGACCTGATCACCGTCGTCTAAATTCTGCACCGCAGACTGATCGAGCGTATACGTCCAATCACCATCGACTAGCTCTAGCGAACCATATGTACCCGCTTGTGTGACATCGGCAAAGGTAGGCGCATCGTCGGTGTCAACATCACTGATCGCAATGGTGCCCGTCGCGGTGACAGGCGCATCACCTTCATTACCTTCGGTGACGGAACCCACAAACTCACCGATAACTTCAGGGTCGTCATCCGTCCCGGTAATGGTGATGACAATATCTTGTTGCGTGTTATCGCTCGCAGTCAGGGTGATAGTATCGGTAACCTGATCGCCAGCATCTAAATGCTGCACGGCAGACTGATCAAGGGTGTAAGTCCAGCTTCCATCGACCAACTCTAACGAACCATAAGCACCAGTCTCAGTGGTATCGGTAAAGGTGGGTGTATCGTCGCCGTCGATGTCACTGATCGCAATAGTGCCCGTCGCGGTGACAGCCGCATCGCCCACATTGCCTTCGGTGACCGAACCAACAAACTCACCACTGACTTCTGGCGCATCCTCGCTACCAGTAATCGTGATAACAATATCTTGCTCGGTGCCATCAGAGGCAGTGAGAGTGATGGTGTCGGTGACCTGATCGCCGGCATCTAAATCTTGCACCGCAGATTGATCAAGCGTATACGTCCAGTTGCCATCGAGTAGCTCGAGCGAACCATAAGTACCCGTTTCTGTGGTATTGGCAAAGGTAGGGTTATCGTCGCCATCCACATCACTGATCGCAAGGGTGCCCGTGGCAGTCACGGCCGCATCACCTACGTTACCTTCGGTGACGGAACCCACAAACTCACCACTGACTACAGGGTCGTCATCCGTCCCGGTAATGGTGATAACAATATCTTGCTCAGTACCATCAGAGGCGGTGAGGGTGATGGTGTCTGTGATCTGATCGCCGGCATCTAAATTCTGCACGGCAGACTGATCAAGGGTGTAAGTCCAGCTTCCATTGACCAGCTCGAGTGAACCATAACTACCCGTTTCTGTGGTATCGGCGAAGGTGGGCGTATCGTCGCCGTCGACATCAGTGATCGCAATGGTGCCGGAGGCAGTCACGGCCGCATCACCTACGTCACCTTCGGTCACGGAACCCACAAACTCACCGGTGACTTCAGGGTCGTCATCCGCCCCTGTAATGGTGATAACAATATCTTGTTGCGTGTTATCGCTTGCTGTCAGGGTAATGGTGTCGGTGACCTGATCGCCGGCATCTAAATTCTGCACCGCAGACTGATCGAGGGTGTAGGTCCAATTGCCATCGACCAGCTCTAGCGAACCATAAGTCCCTGTCTCTGAGGTATCCGCAAAGGTTGGATTATCGCCATCGTCGACATCACTGATCGCAAGGGTACCGGAGGCAGTCACGGCCGCATCACCTACGTCACCTTCGGTCACGGAACCCACAAACTCACCGGTGACTTCAGGGTCGTCATCTGTCCCGGTAATAGTGATGACAATGGCTTGTTCAGTGCCATCAGAGGCAGTGAGGGTGATGGTATCGGTGACCTGATCGCCGGCATCTAAATCTTGCACCGCAGATTGATCAAGCGTATACGTCCAGTTGCCATCGAGTAGCTCGAGCGAACCATAAGTACCCGTTTCTGTGGTATTGGCAAAGGTAGGGTTATCGTCGCCATCCACATCACTGATCGCAAGGGTGCCCGTGGCAGTCACGGCCGCATCACCTACGTTACCTTCGGTGACGGAACCCACAAACTCACCGGTGACTTCAGGTAGGTCCTCGCTACCGGTAATGGTGATGACAATATCTTGTTGCGTGTTATCGCTTGCGGTGAGGGTGATAGTATCCGTAACTTGATCGCCAGCGTCCAAGTTCTGCACCGCAGACTGATCGAGGGTATACGTCCAGCTGCCATCGACCAGCTCGAGTGAACCATAAGTGCCAGACGCTGTAGTATTGGCAAAGGCCGGGGTATCGTCACCGTCGACATCATTGATCGCAATGGTGCCACTTGCAGTGACCGCAGCATCGCCTTCGTTGCCTTCGGTCACGGAACCGACAAACTCACCGGTGACTTCAGGTAGGTCCTCGCTACCGGTAATAGTGATGACAATATCTTGTTGGGTGTTATCGCTCGCAGTCAGGGTAATGGTATCGGTGACTTGATCGCCGGCATCTAAATTCTGCACCGCAGACTGATCGAGGGTGTAGGTCCAATTGCCATCGACCAGCTCTAGCGAACCATAAGTCCCTGTCTCTGAGGTATCCGCAAAGGTTGGATTATCGCCATCGTCGACATCACTGATCGCAAGGGTACCGGAGGCAGTCACGGCCGCATCACCTACGTCACCTTCGGTCACGGAACCCACAAACTCACCGGTGACTTCAGGTAGGTCCTCGCTACCAGTAATCGTGATAACAATAGCTTGTTCAGTGCCATCAGAGGCGGTGAGGGTAATGGTGTCGGTAACTTGATCGCCAGCGTCCAAATTCTGCACGCTGGCTTGATCGAGGGTGTAGGTCCAATTGCCGTTCACCAGTTCGAGCGAACCATAATTCCCCGTTTCTGTGGTATCGGCAAAGGCCGGGGTATCGTCGCTGTCGACATCATTGATCGCAATGGTGCCACTTGCAGTGACCGCAGCATCGCCTTCGTTGCCTTCGGTGACTGAACCTACAAAGTTACCGGTCACTTCTGGCGTATCCTCGCTACCGGTAATGGTGATGACAATGGCTTGCTCTGTGCCATCAGAGGCAGTGAGGGTAATGGTATCCGTCACTTGATCGCCGGCATCCAAATTCTGCACGGCAGATTGATCGAGGGTGTAGGTCCAGTTCTCACCAACTAGTTCCAGTGAGCCATAGGAGCCTGTCTCAGTGGTATCCGCAAAGGTGGGTGCATCGTCGACATCCACATCACTGATCGCAATGGTGCCTGTGGCAGTGACAGGCGCGTCGCCCACATTGCCTTCGGTCACAGAACCGACAAAGCTACCGGTCACTTCTGGGGCATCCTCGCTACCAGTAATCGTGATAACAATAGCTTGCTCGGTGCCATCAGAGGCGGTGAGGGTAATGGTGTCGGTGACCTGATCACCGGCATCTAAATTCTGCACCGCAGACTGATCGAGGGTGTAGGTCCAGTTCTCACCAACTAGTTCCAGTGAGCCATAGGAGCCTGTCTCAGTGGTATCCGCAAAGGTGGGTGCATCGTCGACATCCACATCACTGATCGCAATGGTGCCTGTGGCAGTGACAGGCGCGTCGCCCACATTGCCTTCGGTCACAGAACCGACAAAGCTACCGGTCACTTCTGGGGCATCCTCGCTACCAGTAATCGTGATAACAATAGCTTGCTCGGTGCCATCAGAGGCGGTGAGGGTAATGGTGTCGGTGACCTGATCACCGGCATCTAAATTCTGCACCGCAGATTGATCGAGGGTGTAAGTCCAGTTCTCACCGACCAGCTCTAACGAACCATAAGCACCAGTCTCAGTGGTGTCCGCAAAGGTCGGTGCATCGTCACCGTCGATATCACTGATCGCAATGGTGCCACTTGCAGTGACCGCAGCATCACCCACGTTACCTTCGGTCACGGAACCAATAAATTCACCGCTGACTTCAGGTAGGTCCTCGCTACCGGTAATGGTGATGACAATATCTTGTTGGGTGTTATCGCTTGCTGTCAGGGTAATGGTGTCGGTGACCTGATCGCCGGCATCTAAATTCTGCACGGCAGACTGATCAAGGGTATAGGTCCAGCTGCCATCGACTAGCTCGAGCGAGCCATAAGTGCCGGACGCAGTGGTATCCCCAAAGGTTGGATTATCGCCACTATCGATATCACTGATCGCAATGGTGCCCGTTGCAGTGACAGGCGCGTCGCCTTCATTGCCTTCGGTCACGGAACCAATAAATTCACCGCTGACTTCAGGTAGGTCCTCGCTACCGGTAATGGTGATGACAATATCTTGTTGGGTGTTATCGCTTGCTGTCAGGGTAATGGTGTCGGTGACCTGATCGCCGGCATCCAAATTCTGCACCGCAGACTGATCAAGCGTATAGGTCCAATTGCCATCGACTAGCTCGAGCGAGCCATAAGTGCCGGACGCTGTGGTATCGGCAAAGGTGGGTGTATCGTTACCGTCGACATCAGTGATATCAATGGTGCCTGAGGCAGTGACAGGCGCATCGCCCACGTTACCTTCGGTCACGGAACCAACAAAGCTACCGGTCACTTCTGGGGCATCCTCGCTACCAGTAATAGTGATAACAATAGCTTGCTCAGTACCATCAGAGGCAGTCAGGGTAATGGTATCCGTCACTTGATCGCCGGCATCCAAATTCTGCACGGCAGATTGATCGAGGGTGTAGGTCCAGTTCTCACCAACTAGTTCCAGTGAGCCATAGGAGCCTGTCTCAGTGGTATCCGCAAAGGTGGGTGCATCGTCGCCATCCACATCACTGATCGCAATGGTGCCTGTGGCAGTGACAGGCGCGTCGCCCACATTGCCTTCGGTCACAGAACCGACAAAGCTACCGGTCACTTCTGGGGCATCCTCGCTACCAGTAATCGTGATAACAATAGCTTGCTCGGTGCCATCAGAGGCGGTGAGGGTAATGGTGTCGGTGACCTGATCACCGGCATCTAAATTCTGCACCGCAGACTGATCGAGGGTGTAGGTCCAGTTCTCACCAACTAGTTCCAGTGAGCCATAGGAGCCTGTCTCAGTGGTATCCGCAAAGGTGGGTGCATCGTCGACATCCACATCACTGATCGCAATGGTGCCTGTGGCAGTGACAGGCGCGTCGCCCACATTGCCTTCGGTCACAGAACCGACAAAGCTACCGGTCACTTCTGGGGCATCCTCGCTACCAGTAATCGTGATAACAATAGCTTGCTCGGTGCCATCAGAGGCGGTGAGGGTGATGGTGTCGGTGACCTGATCACCGGCATCTAAATTCTGCACCGCAGATTGATCGAGGGTGTAAGTCCAGTTCTCACCAACTAGTTCCAGTGAGCCATAGGAGCCTGTCTCAGTGGTATCCGCAAAGGTGGGTGCATCGTCGACATCCACATCACTGATCGCAATGGTGCCACTTGCAGTGACCGCAGCATCACCCACGTTACCTTCGGTCACGGAACCAATAAATTCACCGCTGACTTCAGGTAGGTCCTCGCTACCGGTAATGGTGATGACAATATCTTGTTGGGTGTTATCGCTTGCTGTCAGGGTAATGGTGTCGGTGACCTGATCGCCGGCATCTAAATTCTGCACCGCAGACTGATCAAGGGTATAGGTCCAGCTGCCATCGACTAGCTCGAGCGAGCCATAAGTGCCGGACGCAGTGGTATCCCCAAAGGTTGGATTATCGCCACTATCGATATCACTGATCGTAATGGTGCCCGTTGCAGTGACAGGTGCATCGCCTTCATTGCCTTCGGTGACCGAGCCGGTAAAGTTACCGGTGACCTCAGGGGCATCATCTGTCCCGGTAATAGAGATGACAATATCTTGCTCAGTACCATCAGAGGCAGTGAGAGTAATGGTATCGGTGACCTGATCACCGGCATCTAAATTCTGCACCGCAGACTGATCAAGCGTATACGTCCAGTTGCCATCGACCAGCTCGAGCGAACCATAAGTACCAGTTTCAGTGGTATCGGCAAAGGTTGGATTATCGCCACTATCGATATCACTGATCGCAATGGTTCCCGTGGCAGTGACAGGAGCATCTCCTTCATTACCTTCGGTCACGGAACCAATAAATTCACCGCTGACTTCAGGTAGGTCCTCGCTACCGGTAATGGTGATGACAATATCTTGTTGGGTGTTATCGCTTGCTGTCAGGGTAATGGTGTCGGTGACCTGATCGCCGGCATCTAAATTCTGCACGGCAGACTGATCAAGGGTATAGGTCCAGCTGCCATCGACTAGCTCGAGCGAGCCATAAGTGCCGGACGCAGTGGTATCCCCAAAGGTTGGATTATCGCCACTATCGATATCACTGATCGTAATGGTGCCCGTGGCAGTCACGGCCGCATCGCCTTCATTGCCTTCGGTGACCGAACCAACAAACTCACCACTGACTTCAGGCGCATCTTCGCTACCAGTAATAGTGATCACAATGGCTTGTTCAGTGCCATCAGAGGCAGTGAGGGTAATGGTGTCGGTCACTTGATCGCCAGCGTCCAAGTTCTGCACCGCAGACTGATCAAGCGTATAGGTCCAATTGCCATCGACCAGCTCTAGCGAACCATAAGTGCCAGACGCTGTGGTATTGGCAAAAGTCGGCGCATCGTTGCTATCCACATCACTGATCGCAAGGGTACCGGTGGCAGTGACTGGGCCATCACCGACATTACCTTCGGTCACGGAACCAATAAATTCACCGCTGACTTCAGGTAGGTCATCGCTACCGGTAATGGTGATGACAATATCTTGTTGGGTGTTATCGCTTGCTGTCAGGGTAATGGTGTCGGTGACCTGATCGCCAGCATCCAAATTCTGCACCGCAGATTGATCGAGGGTGTAAGTCCAATTGCCGTTCACCAGCTCTAATGAGCCATAGGTGCCGGCTTCAGTGGTATCCCCAAAGGTTGGATTATCGCCACTATCGATATCACTGATCGCAATGGTTCCCGTGGCAGTGACAGGTGCATCGCCTTCATTGCCTTCGGTGACCGAGCCGGTAAAGTTACCGGTGACCTCAGGGGCATCATCTGTCCCGGTAATAGAGATGACAATATCTTGCTCAGTACCATCAGAGGCAGTGAGAGTAATGGTATCGGTGACCTGATCGCCGGCATCCAAATTCTGCACCGCAGACTGATCGAGCGTATACGTCCAATCACCATCGACCAGCTCCAGCGAACCATAAGTGCCAGACGCTGTGGTATCGGCAAAGCTTGGATTGTCGTCGCCATCGACATCATTGATCGCAATGGTGCCCGTCGCAGTGAAAGGTGCATCGCCTTCATTGCCCTCAGTGACTGAACCAACAAACTCACCACTGACTACAGGGTCGTCATCCGTCCCGGTAATGGTGATGACAATATCTTGCGGTGTACCATCAGAGGCCGTGAGAGTGATGGTATCGGTAACCTGATCGCCAGCATCTAAATCCTGCACGCTGGTTTGGTTGAGGGTGTAAGTCCAGTTGCCGTTCACCAGCTCGAGCGAGCCATAAGTGCCGGACGCAGTGGTATCGGCAAAGGTTGGATTGTCGTCGCCATCCACATCACTGATCGCAAGGGTGCCGGTGGCAGTCACGGCCGCATCACCTACGTTACCTTCGGTCACGGAACCCACAAACTCACCGGTGACTTCAGGTAGGTCCTCGCTACCGGTAATGGTGATGACAATATCTTGTTGCGTGTTATCGCTTGCGGTCAGGGTAATGGTGTCGGTGACCTGATCGCCAGCATCCAAATTCTGCACCGCAGACTGATCGAGGGTGTAGGTCCAGTTGCCGTTCACCAGTTCCAGCGAACCATAGGTACCTATCTCAGTGATATCGGCAAAGGTGGGCGTATCGTCGCCATCAACATCACTGATCGCAATGGTGCCCGTTGCGGTGACAGGCTCATCGCCTTCATTACCTTCTGTCACTGAACCGACAAAGCTACCGGTCACTTCTGGTGCATCCTCGCTACCAGTAATCGTGATAACAATAGCTTGCTCAGTACCATCAGAGGCAGTCAAAGTGATGGTGTCGGTGACCTGATCGCCAGCATCTAAATTCTGTACCGCAGACTGGTCGAGCGTATACGTCCAATCATCATCGACCAGCTCGAGCGAACCGTAAGTGCCGGTCTCTATGGTATCGGCAAAGGTGGGCGTATCGTCGCCGTCGACATCAGTGATCGCAATGGTGCCCGTGGCAGTCACGGCCGCATCACCTACGTTGCCCTCGGTGACTGAACCCACAAACTCACCGGTGACTTCAGGTAGGTCCTCGCTACCGGTAATGGTGATGACAATGGCTTGTTCAGTACCATCAGAGGCGGTGAGGGTGATGGTATCGGTAACCTGTTCGTCAGCATCCAAATCCTGCACGCTGGCTTGAACAAGGGTGTAAGTCCAATTGCCGTTCACCAATTCCAACGAACCATAGGTGCCTGTCTCAGTGGTGTCCGCAAAGGTGGGTGTATCGTCGCCGTCGACATCACTGATCGCAATCGTGCCCGTGGCAGTGACAGGTGCATCGCCTTCATTGCCTTCGGTCACAGAACCCACAAACTCACCGGTGACTTCAGGGTCATCATCTGTCCCGGTAATGGTGATGACAATATCTAGTTGGGTGTTATCGCTTGCTGTCAGGGTAATGGTGTCGGTAACCTGATCGCCAGCGTCTAAATTCTGTACGCTGTCTTGATCAAGGGTGTAGGTCCAATTGCCGTTCACTAGCTCTAATGAGCCATAGGTGCCCGCTTCAGTGGTGTCCGCAAAGGTTGGTGTATCGTCGCCATCCACATCACTGATCGCAATGGTGCCTGTTGCAGTGACAGGTGCATCGCCTTCATTGCCTTCGGTCACTGAACCGACAAAGCTACCGGTCACTTCTGGGGCATCCTCGCTACCAGTAATCGTGATAACAATAGCTTGCTCAGTACCATCAGAGGCAGTCAGGGTAATGGTGTCCGTCACTTGATCGCCGGCATCTAAATTCTGCACCGCAGATTGATCGAGGGTGTAAGTCCAGTTCTCACCGACCAGCTCTAACGAACCATAAGCACCAGTCTCAGTGGTGTCCGCAAAGGTCGGTGCATCGTCACCGTCGACATCGCTGATCGCAATGGTGCCCGTGGCAGTCACGGCCGCATCACCTACGTCACCTTCGGTGACCGAACCAACAAACTCACCACTGACTTCAGGCGCATCTTCGCTACCAGTAATGGTGATCACAATGGCTTGTTCAGTGCCATCAGAGGCCGTCAGGGTAATGGTGTCGGTGACCTGATCGCCAGCATCCAAATTCTGCACGCTGGCTTGATTGAGCGTATACGTCCAGTTGCCATTGATCAGTTCCAGCGAACCATAGGTGCCCGCCTCAGTGGTATTGGCAAAGGTTGGATTATTGCCATCGTCGACATCAGTGATTGCAATCGTACCCGTCGCAGTGACAGGTGCATCACCTTCATTGCCTTCGGTCACTGATCCAGTAAAGCTACCAGTGACTTCTGGCGCATCTTCGCTACCAGTAATGGTGATCACAATGGCTTGCTCTGTGCCATCAGAGGCAGTCAGGGTAATGGTATCGGTGACCTGATCGCCGGCATCTAAATTCTGTACTGAGCTCTGATTTAGCGTGTAGGTCCAACTGCCGTTCACCAGTTCTAGCGAGCCATAGGTGCCTGCCTGTGTGACATCGGAAAAGATCGGTGTATCGTCGTCATCGACATCATTGATCGCAAGGGTGCCGGTGGCAGTGACAGGTGCATCACCTTCGTTGCCTTCGGTGACCGAGCCAACAAAGCTACCGCTTACTTCTGGCGCATCGTCGGTCCCCATAATAGTGATAACAATATCTTGCTCTGTGCCATCAGAGGCAGTCAGGGTAATGGTATCGGTGATCTGATCGCCGGCATCTAAACTCTGCACCGCAAATTGATCAAGGGTGTAAGTCCAGTTGCCGTTCACCAGCTCTAGTGAGCCATAGGTGCCGGTCTCTGTGGTATCGGCAAAGGTTGGACTATCGCCGTCATCCACATCACTGATCGCAAGGGTGCCGGTGGCAGTGACAGGTGCATCACCTTCGTTGCCTTCGGTCACTGAGCCAACAAACTCACCACTCACTTCTGGTACATCGTCGGTCCCCGTAATGGTGATAACAATATCTTGCTGGGTGCCATCAGAGGCAGTCAGGGTGATGGTGTCGGTGACCTGATCGCCGGCATCCAAGCCTTGGATAACGCTACTGTTATTATCGAGCGTATACGTCCAAGTACCATTCACTAGTGATAACTCACCATACTGACCCGACACATCGCCATCGGAAAAGCTCGGCGCATTGTTGCCATCTGCATCCGAAATACTGAGAGATCCTGTCGCTTCTAAAATGCTGTCTTCGACCACATCGCCAAGGGTTTGGCCGCTAATCACAGGATCATCATTTGTACCTGTGATAGTTATCGAAATCACTTGGCTACTGCCGTCTGACGCGGTCACAGTGAAATTATCTGAAACCGCATCACCTTCGCTAAGAGATTGCAACGCATCGCTATCTGCGGTGTAGGTCCAGTTGCCATTGGTGAAGACAAGCTCACCATACTGGCCGGATTCTGCGCTATCGATCCACGTGGGGTTATCGTCGGAGTCGGAAATTGACAAGGTTCCGGAAACCGAGTCTCTGGCTATCAAACTTCCGTCAGAGCCATCGATTTCACCCTCCGAGAGGGTGCCTGAGGTATCACCTGTGATGGATGCGGGATCGTCAATACGTTCCACTGCTGAGGTGAAGGTTTGAGAGGTGCTTGTTTCGCCGTCTGAGGCGGTGACCGTAAATGTCAGCGAGGCGATATCTAGCGCATCATTATTGATTGCATCTACGCCTGCCTGAGTGAGAACGACATTATTGCCCTGCAATTCGACATAGTCTTGTCCGTCATCAGTCAACGACAGAGTGAGGGCATCACCCTCTATATCCGCCGCCGTCACGGTGCCGACGGTATCGCCTGCCGCGACCGCATCTTCGGTGACTGTTGTCGCTGAAAATTGCAGCGTAGGAGCATCGTTGACGGGATTCACAGTGACCGTGATATCAGACGGCGTTTCTGCTTGGCCATCAGAAACAATGACGGTGAGATCAAGGTCACCATTGAAATTGGGCGGTGGTGTGATAACGATATTGCCAGACGCATCTTCGTCGATTTCGACATCTGGATTACCACTGGTGATGGAAACAATAGTGAGAGTGTCACCATCTGGATCGTTGATTTGCTGCAGTATTTGATTGGGCGTCAGCACTAATGGCTGATCTTCATCGGTGCTAAAGGTCAGCGACTCGGCACTCGGCGCTTCATTGGTCTCTGCGGCGGGGAATACTGCATCTGCGCTTGCCAATCTTAACGCCGTTAAAGCAAATAGCTGTTCGTCGGTTATGCCTCCATCGGGGCTGGTAATACCCTCAGTTTGGAAACCCGCAATGATTTCACCAATACGGCCGTTCGCTTCAATAATCGCCATAGCCGTGATGGCAGACCCTGAGGCCGCTGCACCGGCTGCGGTCGCAGCATCCTCAATCGCATTGGGATCTTCACCCCGTTGGATGGCCTCGATGATTTCAAGCACATCCTCAGGTAAATCTTGTACCAGTGTATCGTCTTCACCTTCGCCGACAAGCAAGGCAGATAAGGCGAGGTTGGCATCGACACCATTCTCAAGGCGCACCGAGGCGGGCTCGTTGCCTACCGCGGTGACGAGCTCTCCCGTCGAAACCGTTTGATTGGCCTCAATTTGACGCACTTGGCCGTCAGGCTGAACGGCAGCAACCGTTCCTTGTGTCTCGGTGACTTGTGTCTCTGTCGCCATGCTGTCGGCTCCTTCGGTAACTGCATTGTGCCAACGTGTTGTTTTTGAATGAGTTACATTCTTTTGTCAACCTGTTAGGTGCAGTTTGGCGCATTATCGATACATATACCCTCTGTAAATATAGTTGATAGTTTGCAGATAAGTGCAAAATTTGCGTGTCTGTCATCGTCGCGCAAAGAAAAAAGCCCTTGTCAGGACAAGGGCTGAATGGCGTTGGTTAAATCGCGCGAGTGCGAATATTTCGTGGCGGGGCTGTTAGGTCCCGATCACGCCACCATCGTCTTTGGTGATCATGATGACTGAAGAGCGAGGAATGGCATCACCACCAGTAGGGAAGTGAGCGCCTGGATGTTGCACGCCCACAAACATAGTGCGTGAGTCAGGGGTAAAGGTTAGTCCCGTGATCTCACATGACGTTGGCCCGGTAAGGAAGCGGCGAATTTCCCCTGTTTGCGTGTCGGCACACAGCATTTGGTTATTGCCCATACCCGCAAAGTCTCCTTCGTTGGAGTAATCACCGTCGGTTTGAATCCAAAGGCGACCGGCACGGTCAAAACCGATACCATCCGGGCTGTTAAACATGTTGTCTTTGTTGATGTTATCGGTACCCGCCATTAACCCAGATTGCTTCTCAGGGTGGCCGGCCATCACGAAGATATCCCACTCAAAGGTAGGCTGAGTATGATCGCCTTGGGTCGGTGCCCAACGAATAATATGACCATACGGGTTTTTGGTGCGTGGGTTGGCCGCATTTAATGGTTGGCTGTCTTTCACGCCGCGGTACTTGTTATTGGTGAGGGTGCAGAAAACATGCTTGTTGTCGGCGTGCACGGCGACCCACTCAGGACGATCCATGGTGGTCGCACCCGCTTGCGTCGCGGCTTCGCGGGCAAAAATGAGCACACTGGCTTGGTCAGGAAAGCCGTTCTCTGGGGTTAGACCATTTTTACCAAAGGTGAGCTCTAACCATTCGCCTTGGCCTTTTAGCTCGCCGTCGCTGCCGGTAAATTTCGCGACATATAAGGTGCCGTTTTCGAGCAAATCGCGATTAGCACTACCTTTACTCGGATCGTATTTTCCGTCAGAGACAAATTTATACAGGTGCTCGCCACGTTCATCATCGCCCATATATACCACGACGTGGCCATCATTATTGACCGTGAGAGCGGCATTTTCGTGCTTAAAGCGACCCAGTGCACTGCGCTTTTTCGGGGTTGAGTTGGGATCCATAGGATCAATTTCGACCACCCAACCAAAGCGATGGGGCTCGTTGGGGTGTTTGGCGACATCAAAGCGCTCGTCGTGCTTGTACCAGTCGTAACCCCAGTCACTATCGCTGATGCCGTAGCGCTGATAGGTTTTGCCCAAGGTGAGTTCTTTTTCACTGGCAAAATAGCCGTTAAAGTTTTCTTCGCAGGTGAGATAGGTGCCCCAAGGCGTTTCGCCGTTGGCACAATTATTAAAGGTGCCGAGGATCTTTTTACCCGAGGGATCAGCTGCGGTTTTAAGCAGTGAATGGCCGGCGGCTGGGCCTGTCATTGCCATCTCCGTATACGCGGTAATACGACGGTTTAAGCGCCCTTGCGGGTTCACCGTCCAGCGGCCATCAACTTTTTTTAGCTCGACTAAAGAGACGCCGTGTGCTGCTTGTGATTTACGCGCATCATCGGCTGAGATGTTTTTACCGCCGTGCGTAAACAGAAACTCATCGTTGATGTACTCGTTATTGACGGCGAGTAAGGCGCGATCATTGGCGAGCGGGAAAAATGTCATGCCATCATTATTGTCACCAAACTGTTGTGCTTGGGCACTGGCATCGTTTTGCTGCGAAAAGGCGGGGGCATTGGAAAAGATAGGATCGCCCCATGATACCAGTACCTCCGCTTTGTATCCTTTGGGCACAGTGACGGTGTCAGCCGTCGAGGTTGGGATGGCTTTAAAACCGAGTAACTCACTTTTACTCAAGCTGCCAGCCACAGCTTTTGCAACTGGGTTAGCGGCGAAAAAAGCTACGGTACTTGCCGCGCCTGCGCCTTGTAAGAAGCGGCGACGGCTCACGGCGGCGTCAATAAAACGGTTGAATTCGGGTTCTGCATCCAGCGGACGCTGATCAATATGCTTGCTCACGACATGACTTCCTTTCTATTCGTTATCGTATTTATGGGTTTAGTGATAGCGAGGCTCTGCACCACCGGGCGCAAAGTTGGTCGAGAGTCTGGCGAGTCAATATGAAACCGCGGTGACTGTTGGGTGACAGTCTTGGGACACGAAAGTGGTCCGTTAACCCGATCACAGATTGGTTTGGATAAACAGCATTTAGTGACGGCGTCACGTTTTGGCTGTCATGAAACGATCAGTGTTGATCAAAATAGTCTTTGCGTCGGATATATTTGTCCATGTAGTGATAAGCAATCGGACGGGTTAGCCAGCTGAACAAGACGCGTAGTACACGAACGACGGAAGGTGTGTCGGTGTAGATCTTGTTCTCATGTAGCCAAAGTAGTCGTCCGACATGCCAATACAGCATGGGAATACCGGGTAGAAATGTAATGATGTCGACATCACAACAAATACGGTAGGTTTTGGTGTGAAAAGGATAATATCGCTTAAAACGCCACATACCGGCAGCCGGCTGGCCAAAAGTGACAATGCGTTTGATTGCCTGTCCCATTGAGGGATAAAGCATTGCGGCGGCAATGACGGCCATTGCGCCTCCTGATGAATGACCAATAAAGGAGACCTTTTTGTTGGCTTTGAGCAGCGGCGCGAGTGCTGCCTCTAGCTTATCCATCACTGTGTTTCCGGTCAATGAGCAGGTGTCGGCAGCTTGCGCTACATCCGCAAACTGGCTTGTGGTCATGGATTGATAGCGGCGCTTGTGCTGTTGCCAGGGTAAGCTTTTTTGAGTAAGGAGATAATGAAATCCCCAATGCACAAAGCATCTGACATTGCCCATTCGTATTTGCTTAGGTCCACACGCGCAATTAACCAGCCAGTCCCACGCGGTTTGTGAGCCGCGAAATACCACCACCACATCGTCATCATCGCGCCAGAGCACGCGAATAATGCACCGTCCCCAGCGATCATAGATATCCCGTCGTCCGTTTGGGCTAAATCCATAATGGGTATGATCAAAATAGCTCGGATAGGACGCGCGGCATAAAATGGCATAACGCTCGTATTGATATCGCTTTAATCGTTTCACAGTCGCCCAATTAATTGCCTGTTTGGAACGAGGTTACGCAACTAAGGTGACGAAAAAACGAAACTATCGTAACGAATGAGTGGGAGAGCGTCAGCGTGAACACACTGACGCAAGGCGCCGAGTCTAACTAGTCGTAGCTCGCGAGAAATGGCTCTAAATGGGTATCGTAGGTCAGAGCCTGAATGGGGCCTCTATGCGTGAGGATCCACTCCGCGTTGGTGCAATTGCCAATACCGATAACCACTTGCACGAGTAAACGTAGGTCTTTTAGCCAACGTTGGGTTTGCTCGTGGCTCCAATCGTCACGGTAGTGAGCCATGTGATACTCCACCCACCAGTAAGCGCCTCGAATAAAGGCCTTCATGATGGATTCTGCTGCCAAGATCTGCTCCGCACTGCCCGAAAAATCAAAATCCGGAGAGATAGGGTGGCCTTGTGTAAATGCGACATAGTTGCGGCAGTGCCGAAACAATGCCAATTGTAAGCCTGCCGCAGAATCATAATGAGTTAAAGGCAAGGTTGTTACTGGAAGGTGTTTGACGGATTTACGGAATAGGGCGACAGTACGTTTCCCTGGCATCAAATGCTCAATCGCGTAAAACAGGTCCAGACTAATCAGTTGGTTACTCAAGGGGCTCCTTCGCGATATCTATCCATGTTGTTGGGCACAGTCAGAAAGCTGGTCGCTGTAACAACCAGCATCTTGAAGGATTACGAGTATACAACACCCGAGCGCGAAATGAAGTGGGAATACAGATGGATGGCGATAAACTCGTTACTCGAGTCCGTAGCGGGCTTTTAATGCCTCGACATCCTCTTTGTTATCAACTAAAAACCGATTGAATTCGGCGATCACTTCGGGATACTTGATGGTTGAAAGGTGGCGAGTGCCCTTGCTGTGTGGCAGGGTATCGTCAAACCGTACCGAGCCTTTTTGAAATCCCATTTGCTCTAAGTAAAATTGCGCAACGGCAACGTTTGCGTATCCGCCATCAACGCGACCGCTCACCACTTTCATCAACAGTGAGTCGTATTTGTAACTCTCATCAACCTGAATTTGACCGGCGCTGATCCGAGACTGGTAGGGATAAGGCGTAAACCCTGCCACAACACCTAAATATTTAAGCCGGTTAAGAGACTTGCCATAGTTGTCATCAATGACCATGACGCCATCAATATAGTTGACGACAGGCTCGCTATAAATAATATTCGACTTACGCTTGATTTCTGGGCTCCACTTTGGACTATCGGGATATTTAAAATCGACAGCTCCGTCGACAAAGCGGTGATATAAGCGCTTTAAAGGAAGAGGCTTGTAGATAAAACGGTAATTTTGGGTTTTGGCAAACATATCGAGCAACTCCCGATTGAAGCCAGAGTAATTACGGTTTGCATAGGAGGAATACGGATAATACTGCGAGAAATTTTGCACGCCAATCACGTAGGTGGGATTCGCACCTACAGGAAGTGTAGCGAGTATTGTCAGTAGTAAACACCATTGCCATTTCATTCGTACGTCACCGACTCATTGCACTATTACTATTGTAGACCTTGGCTCTAGAAGTGTCTGTGGGCGGCATCGTATTCGCGTGTATATCAACTTGTTAAATCTGATCAGCAGTCTTAACAATCGATGTGTCGCCACCCAATGTAGATACCATTGCTGTTGTTTAATGCGATCACAGCTCCTTTCCTCATTCTGAAAGTCTTTCTTGTCATCCTGTTATTTAACTACAGGTTAGCCCTGTTGGCGATCAATGTGTGTTATTCCTCTCGCTAACCCGCCTTTTATCTGAGTGTTATGCGTAATGTGTCACCGAACAATGATCGTCTAGAAACGGACTCGGAGGCTGTTTTTGATCACCTAACTGACTGATCTGTCCTTAATGCTATAACTTTCAATTACTTCCAAATTGCCCACCAAGATCTGTCGAAAAAACATTCGGTTATTGGTCACATTTTATGCAAATAAAATTGAATGAACATTCGGTATGTTTTATTTTTTCAACTAGTCTTTCATTTTTTGATCAAATAACGATGAATAAGAACGAAATTGCTTCTCAGGCGATGCGGCAAAGAATTCTCTCGACGACTTTAGAAATTGTTGGAAATGAGGGGCTTGCAGCATTAACTGCAACAAAGTTAGGTAAGAAGGCGGGGATCAGCAAAGGGGCGCTTTATCATCATTTTGATAATCTAGATGCGGTAAAACACGCTGCGGTAGATGAGCTGATTTCAATGTTTCTCGCGGTGGCAGAGCCCGCGAATTTTGATGATTTTGAGAGTTATCTCGAAGTGACGGGTGATACCTTGTATCTCACCATGAAATGCGAACCTTATGCGATGAAAGCCATGTACAGTTTCACCGCGCAAGCGTTATTTGACGATCAGTTCAGAGCGTCAATACAGCGTTTTTCTCAGCATGGACTCGCAGAGTACACCCGGGCGATAGATTACTTCTATCAAGGCAAAATTCCTCAGCACCAAATTGATACCGCAATCCGTGTTGTAGATGCCTTTTTTCTAGGGGTTGGCTTGCAAAGCTATTTATTACAGGGGGAAGATAAGTTCCGGCAAAACTGGGCGTTGTTCTCTCAAATGCTGCTCAAGCAACTTGGTGAGAAATAAGGCGCCTTATCAAAGGCGCCTTGAGTGAACGGCTTAAACGAGCTCAGCATTGTGATAAACGTTTTGTACGTCATCACAGTCGTTTAGCATATCGAGGAACTTTTCAAAACGTTCAACGTCTTCGCCACTGACTTCTGTATTGGTCTGAGGAACAAAGGTAATCTCTTCCAAATCCAGAGGTGTATCACCAAGGTGATCGCTGAGTGCGTTTTTCACTTTGAAAAACTCTGTATGCGGCGCAAATACGGTCATCACACCATCTTCTGCTTCAATATCGGTCACGTCGACATCTGCCATTACTAGCGCTTCGAGAACGCCTTCTTCATCGTCGCCCGCAAACTGAAATACCGCTTGATGCTCAAACATGTGTGACACGGCGCCCGGTGAGCCAATCTTGGCATCATTCTTCACAAAGCATTGGCGCACGTCCATATAGGTACGATTGTTGTTATCAGTCAGACAATCGACGATAACGGCACAATTGCCAGGACCAAATCCTTCGTAGCGAGCTACTTCATAGTTTTCGCCGCCACCACCATTGGCTTTATCAATGGCTTTATCGATCACATGGCCAGGCACTTGGTCTTTTTTCGCTTTTTCAATCAAACGGCGTAGTGAAAGGTTGCTGTCTGGGTCACTACCGCCATTTTTGGCGCACACGTAAATCTCTTTACCGTACTTTGAATACACTTTGATTTTTGCGCCCTGGGTTTTGGCCATCGACGCTTTACGAACTTCAAAACTACGTCCCATTCGGAATCTCTCTTGTTACGCTTACGCAGAAATGCGGTGATTCTATCAAGATAGCCATTCTATGTGCTAGCGAATGTTGAGAGTTTGCGCGAGGTCAGGCGATTGTTTGGGAGAAGAGAGGTGCTCGGCACATAAGGTGCCGAGCGTGAGCGTTAGGCAAGCTTGCCTTGGCAATGAAATTTACTGGTATGGCCTTTGAGCACTTGGGAAAGGGCACTTAAGTCTTGTGTTGCTTGCGTGATCTGGTCCATGGCTTGACGGTTTTCACCTGTCATGGTGTTAATTTCCTCGAGGTTTTGATTGATCTCTGTCGCGACCAAGGATTGCTCTTCAGAGGCGCTCGCCATCTGCAGTGACATATCGGCGATCTCTTCGACGGCCATCACCGCTTGTTTTAGCGATGCAATACTGGACTCTGCCCGTTCCGAGACATTGCCCGCAGCATCCGCACTGTCGACCATTGCTTGCGTTGTATCGCTGGAATCGCGTTGCAAGTTTTCAATCAATTGGGCAATTTCACCCGTCGCGTCTTGTGTACTTTGCGCGAGGGTTCTCACTTCGTCGGCAACTACCGCAAATCCGCGTCCTTGCTCACCCGCACGTGCCGCTTCAATGGCCGCATTAAGCGCGAGTAGATTGGTTTGATCGGCAATTTGTCCAATGGTTTGTAAAATGCCTGAAATGTCTTCCGCACTGCGGACTAACGAGTCAGATTTGGTGCGCGCACTTTGTAATCGCGCGACTAAGTCGCGCATTGAGTCGACGGCGAGTGAGACCTGACTGTCACCATCGTGGATCATCTCACGCGCTTTCTCCGCGGCATCGGCCGTGGAAGAGGTACTGGATGAGATTTGATTGGCGGTCGCGGTCATCTGCTCCATCGCTGCCGCAACCTGTTCAGTACGTGCATTTTGCGCTTCGAAGTTGGTCAAGGTTTCAACGGTTGACGCTGACAGTTGTTCTGCCGCTGCGGCTTGTTGGCTGGTAGCGCCGATAATATCACACACCATTGCGGTGAGGTTTTTGGTCATTTCTCGCATTGAGCGATAAACACCAGTTGCGTTCGGATCTTGATTAAAGGAGACGGTGAGATCGCCATCGGCAATGGTTTGCACAATTTTTTCCATTTCTTCAGGTTCACCGCCAATCGGACGAGTAATTTTGCGGGCAAAGATAATGGCGGTTGCAACGATACCCATCACGGCAATCACAAAAATGACCGCGACAGAAAGCTCGAGCGCGTTTAGAGCAGCAAAGGCTTCTTTAACGTCCATTTCTGCAATGATCGCCCAGGTTAGCCCTCCAGCGGTCACCGGTGCATAAGCAGACAAAACAGGATTACCATTATAATCGCTAATGACATCAATGCCTTTTTCGCCGTTAATTGCACGTTGAACGGCTTGCGTGTTGACGGCACCTTCAGCGGGGTTCATAAACGAAGCGAACACGGTGCGGTGTTCTGGGTCTAGAAATGAGTTGGAGCGCATTAAGCCGTCGCTGCCCACCAGGTAGGTCTCACCGGTTTGGCCTAAGCCATCACGCTCGGTCATGATTTCACTCAATCGATCAATGGGGAATTGGTACGCTAACACACCCAGTAACTGATTATTACGGTAGACAGGCGAGGCCATAAATCCTGCTGGTGCATTGGCGGATGCGGAGTAGGGCGAAAAATCGACAATCACGGCATCGCCATTGCTAAGTTGACGGCCTTGTTTAAAAGCCTCGGCAAGCCCTGAGCGTTGAAAAGGCCCGGTGAGTAGCGAGGTGCCAAAGTCGACTTCTTTGGAGACCGAGTAAATCACCGTGCCCCGCTGCGCTTCAATGAGAAAAATGTCGTAATAGCCAAATTTCGCTTGGACGTCTCTTAAAAAGGGGTGGATAGCTTGATGAGCGCGATCGTAAGCGGGCAATTGGCGACTGGTTTGGTAATTCCCTTTTTCGCCGATGGGACTGGGGTTATTCACCAGATACGCGTTTTGTAGGGCAATAGTTTGTGGAGAAAGCTGTGCGACGAGCTCCTGTACACTCGGTAAGCCAGTGTTGCCAGTCGCTTGTAGTTTACTGGTTAGGTTCTGCTGATAATAGCGGACTAACGATGATGACGCGGCGTTTTCTGGGCGGGCTAAGTTGGTAAAGGCTTGGGTCATGGAAGCCATGGCATCAGCGATAGAAGGGATTTCCGCAGTGGTAATGATCTGCCCTTCTGCGGTTTTAAAATAACGCTCGACCGCAGATTTTTTCACCTCTCGCAGTGCTTCTAACTGGTTAAACGTTTGGGTCTCGAGCGAGGAAGATGCCGTATTAAGCGACAGCAATGTGATCACCAACGCAGGCACGATGCCCACGCCAAGCAAGCTGACGAGCATTCTATGTTTGAGCTTCATGGCCTTTCACCTCAATGATTAATTAGCCGATTGGATAGGCAAGCCGAATTGGTTGCTTTTTAATCAATAGTAGTTAGTGATTGGCAGGCGTGTCGTAAAAATTGGGCGCTTGTTGTGTTTTTTTTTGTTCACAGTGTGAGCAAGGCCAATAAATAGAAGTGATTTGCCCCGCAATTTACGGGGCAAAAGCCTTTACTCCTGACTCAGGTGATTGGCATACAGTTTTGGTCGACGGTGCTTGAGGTTGGTGACTGAACCTCGCTCGTGCAGCATTTTAAGTTTGTCTAAATCGACATCCGCAAAGATCATCATTTCTGTATTGGCATTCGCTTCGGCGAGTGTTGCATCGTGGGGGAAATACACATCAGACGGCGAGAATACTGCTGACTCAGCATACTGAATGTCGACGTTATCTACTCGAGGGAGGTTGCCCACGCTGCCTCCAATGGCGACATAGCATTCGTTCTCAATCGCACGCGCTTGAGCGCAGAGACGAACGCGTAAATAGCCGTTTTTGGTGTCGGTCCAGAAAGGAACAAAGAGGATCTGCACATCTTGTTCCGCGAGGATGCGTCCCAGTTCAGGGAATTCGACATCATAACAGATGAGGATCCCCACACGTCCGGCATCGGTTTCAATGACTTTGACGGTTTCGCCGCCATCAATCACCCAGTCTCGCTGTTCATGCGGCGTGATATGTATTTTGTATTGCTCATCGATGCTGCCGTCTCGATGCATCAGGTATGACACGTTGTACAACTTTTCATCTTCTAATACAGGCATACTGCCTGCAATGATATTGATGTTGTAAGTAACGGCGAGTTGAGAGAAGCGTTGCTTAATTGTCTGTGTGAATTCACTTAAAAAACGGATTGCTTCTACAGAGCCTTTTTCTGGGGCAAGCCCCATCAAAGGCGCACAGAAAAACTCAGGGAATAGGGCAAAGTCCGATTGATAATTCGATAGCGATGAGACAAAAAACTCCGCTTGATTGAGCAGGTCATCGACGGAGAGTACATGACGCATTTGCCATTGAACCACCCCAATACGAACAATAGTCTTCTCTATATCGTGGACGGATGAGGCATCCTCTTCATAAAAGAAATTGTCCCACTCTAATAGGGTGGCGTAGCCTGCGGATTTACCATCCTCTGGAAGATATCGGTTCATCAAACGTTTCACATCAAAATGATTTGATAGTTGAAACGACAAAATCGGATCGTGGATTTCTTTACGACGCACTTTGTTGATGTATTCAGTGACCGTCAGGTCATTATGCTTGTGATAACCGGGAATCCGCCCACCGGCAAGAATAGCTTTGAGGTTAAGCGCTTGGCAGAGATCTTTACGTGCTTCGTAAAGCCGACGTCCCAAGCGGTGACCACGATAATCAGGGTGAACAAAGACATCGAGGCCGTAGAGCGCATCCCCTTTGGCATCATGAAATACCACCCCATCATCGGTGATGATATCCGCGTAAGTATGAGGAATAGAAAAGCGGTTATAAGCCACTTTTAGCGTGAGTGCCGCGGCGACAATCTTACCATTGTCTTCAATACAGATTTGTCCATCCGGAAACGCGGTCACCAATTGCATGATAGTACTCTTGGGCCACGCGCCCCCAACATCGGGAAAAACGAGATCCATCAGTTCTGCAAGTGGCTGGTAATCACCTACCTCTATCACACGCAAGTTCAGCAGCGTGTCGGCATTTTCGTCCATTACATGATCTCCTTAGGATGTCTGACTCCCCATTATGTCAAAGATTGTCGTGTGAGATAACGTTTAGGAAGATCTGTGTTCGACTCTTCGCAAGGAACAGAGGTTGTGGCTCGCATGGGGGCGACACTTGACGGCGCGGCTTGATGCTCGGTGAGGGCAAATTCGATCCGATTCCGGCCACGTGCTTTTGCCTCATAAAGCGCGCCATCGGCACATTCGAATAGCTGGTTTATTGTCACAGGCTGATGGCGGCGATGGGTGGCGACACCCACACTGACGGTAAAGCGAATAATATGTCCTTGTTCTGTTCTGACTTGGCAGGCTTCAATTTGTCGGCGAAGCTGCAATGCGATGTGCTGAACGCGTTTAACTGAATCACCACTGAGTAACAGGATAAATTCTTCTCCGCCCGTTCTCGCACACAAGGCGCCTACTTGTTGCGCGATGTGTTGTAAATGCTGGCTAAAGGCGATCAGGACTTGGTCACCGGCGAGATGGCCATAGACGTCGTTGATACTTTTAAAGTTATCCAAGTCAGCCAATAACAAGGCGTGAGCGGTATCGTCTTCAAGACGTTGAGTGGTTTGGGTCACGAAGGCACGACGATTGGGGAGTTGAGTGAGCGTGTCTTGCAAAGCCAGTTGGCATAAGGTGTATTCGAGCCGTTCGAAGCAAAGATAAATAAAGGTCACAAATTTGACGAACTCGGCCATCAAAATCATGTAGTAGACGAAGATATAGCGATGGGACAGCGTGGTTTCGTTGAATGGTGTATCAAACGCAAACTGGATGCGCAGGCCATACAGAACCAACAAGATAGAAGCGATACCAGCATATAAGCGATAGCCAGTGCGTGCGCGATACGGGCTTTTGAGCAGTATACGAAGCACCATCAGGTGTATAACCGCATAGAATAGGCAATAAAAACTGATGCGTATGGCAAGGGGCGCATCATTGACAAGGAGTAATGAGTATATCCCGACAGCCAGTGTAAAGACCAACCCGCCGACACGCCACCAAGGTGGCTGTTTTTCGAGTGATTGGGTCCCCCACCAGACGAAAACTTGGGCGCTTATGGCTGCTACGACACCGAGCCAAACAAGCCCTGATATCTCTGTACTATTTCCGAGGTTATACACGGACGTGCCTGCTGAGATCAACAAGCACGCTACGCCCCACAGCTTTATATCTCTGTGTTGATTAAACTGCCAACCAATCAATAAAACAGCGACCGTTAGCAACCAAAATATACTGATACAGGCTAGTGTTAGCGTGGGTAAATGAAGGTCAAACACGTACTCGAATCCATCCGATACAACAGCCTAAACTCGTGATGCTAGGCAAGGAAAGCCCGCACGTTGAAGACGAGCTTACGTACAATATACCAGACAATGAGGGAAAGTTTTATGGCACCACGAGGGTTCGGTGGTTTTTTATTCAATGTATTTTCGACAAACCACTAAATACTATTCTGTTGTAAAAATAGCCAAATAGCGAGAGTCGCAAAAATCATCGCCATCAATTTATGCTGGTATTTCTGAACGCTAGGACGTGTGAATAAAGCGTTACCTAGACGACCAACTATCACAACAAGCAAGACATTAAACGCCAATCCGAGAATATTGAGCAATAGGCCAAGACTCAAAAGCTGCATGCCTGAGGATGCTTGGATTTGTTGCGAGATGAACTGAGGTAAAAAGAGAACAAAAAAGAGTAGAGCCTTGGGGTTGAGTAAGTTGGTCATCACCGCGCGTTTATAAAGGTGTCGGCCCATCTTTTGACGATGAGCAAGCGCTTCACTATCCGTTGGCGAAGCTCGCCATGTGTCGATGCTCATTTTTAGCAGATAAGCGGCGCCTACGTACTTTAAAACAGTGAGCGCCATAGGCGACATTGCAATCATCGCCGACACGCCAGTAGCTGCCAAGAGGGTCAGAATCAATCCGGATGTCGCATTCCCTAAACTTGCTGCAAAACCGACTCGCTTTCCATAACTAAGACTTGCACTAATGATCAGTAGCATGTCGGGACCGGGGATAAGAAGCAGTGCCACAACGGCCGTTAAATAAACAGGGAGCAAGGTTGGATCAATCATAGAATGCGCGTATCACTGACAAAATAAAACGCGGCATTTTACCCGGTTAAGCAAAAGGATCAACGGAACTTATCTATTGTGATGATCATTAGTACTAAAATTAGTGTAAACAGGAGTGGAAAATTAATGTGATAAGCATAAAAAAACGCCTCTCGAAAGAGGCGTTTAATGGAAGAAAAATTGACTGAGCAATTAATCGCTTAGCACTGCGGTTACGCGGCTTTGATGGTCGGCTTTGGGGCCGGTTTCTCAATAAAGCATGCGTGTAGTGCGCAAATCGCCGCATGATAGAATTTATCCAGTACCACGTACTGTACATCCACGTCACGCATCGAGGAGTGTGCGGCTTTTGGATTAATTTCTGCGTCCAGTAGCGCGAGCATACCTCGGCTCATGGTCTGGTTGGAGTCAATCCGGCTACCAATGACCGAAATCAACGCAACCATCTCGCCAGTGATCTTCGCTTTAGGATATAGCTTCTCTACGCGATTGATCACTTTGTCTTGGCTGGCTGTCTTGCCATCCAAATAGTAAGTGATCGAGTTGGCGTTCATCTCTTTACTGATTAGCTGAACGTTTTCCTCACGAATAATTTCCATCACGTCGTAGCTGACGCGATCGACATGGCCAACCATTGATTGATCAAAGATATGCAGCGCTAGCACTTTATCACGACCTGCAATGATCTCTATTTCATTGTCTTTAGGACGATATTTGTGGGAAATCACCGTACCTGGATGATCGGGTTCGAAGGTATTTTTCACCACAAGTTCGATGCCGACCGCGCGCATCCCTGATGCGGCATTAGGGTGAATCGCTTCCATCCCCAAGTTGGCAAGCTGATCAGCCACGTCGTAGTTGCTCAAGCCCATCGGCTGAACGCGTTCTGGACCGACGATACGCGGATCAGCACTGCTTAAATGATACTCTTTGTGGATCACCGCGCTGCTTGCTTTGGTTAATACCGCAATACGACTAAACGTCATTTCGCTATAACCGCGATCGTATGTTTTCATCAAACCTTCATCGCAGTATACGTAGCCGGTAACGATGGGCAGCTCATTGCTGAGATCGATATCTTCCATGGCGCGCGCAATCACGGTGTTTAAATCACCCTGTGCTTCGTCGGGGTTGTCCCAGCCAGAAAGGTCAACAAACCGTGAGTTAATTCCCACGCTCTCAAGCAAAAGAGAAGAGTTGTGCGCACTGTGAGCTTCTCCAATTGACGAGAGGAACTCGCGCACTTGGGGCAAATAGCTTTCTAGAGAAAACTGCCCATAGTTACAGGTTTCGAGAATACCTTCGATGCAGCTGTGTGCTTTCTCCATACGTTGACGAATGAAGTTGTCTGCACGCTCGCGGTAAACAGGGTCTGGGAACATGTTGCTGTTAATGAGCAGCATACGTTGTTCCAGCTCTTCCATAGCATCGCGCCACTTCGGATTATTGGCGGCGAGTAGGCGATAGATACCCGGCTTGCCAGAACGCTTACACTCCAGCAATGCATCCGTGATGCCAGCATAAGCAGAAACCACAAAAATTCGGTTATAAGGGTTAGACGGGTACAAAAAGATATTATCCATGACAGCGTCGAACGCTGACATTGATGTACCGCCGATCTTTTCAACGGTATGATTCATGTGAGCTCCTTGTGGGCTTTTATGAATTGAAGTCGTCGATTGGGTTTACAGGGGCAGCATCCCGCTGCCCCAAGACGGTTAATCGACCAGAGGGTAAACACCGTTTTCGTCATGTGTCTCTTGCCCAGTAATCGGTGGGTTGAAGACACAGGCCATGACCATATCAACACCTTTATTTGCGCGAAGCTGGTGCTCGTCATGTTTGTCAAGAATGTACAGTGTGCCAGGTTTGATTGGATACACTTTACCGTCGTCGGTCGTTTCAATCTCACCTTCACCTGACATGCAATACACAGACTCTAAGTGATTCTGGTAATGGATATGCGTGTCAGTATTGGCGTAAATGGTGGTAATGTGGAACGAAAAGCCCATGTTGTCATCGCGCAACAACATACGGACACTTTCCCAATTTTCAGCCACTACGCGGCGTTCACTGTTTTGGCATTCTTCTAATGTGCGAACAATCATGTCAATCCTTTATACGTCTGTTTGTTAATGGGTGAGAGCTTTGAATTAAGACGCTTTTTTCAATTTGTCTTTTTTGTATTGCTCAACCGACTTAACAAAAATCTGCAGGCCTTTCTCCATTTCAGCTTCGCTAACTGTCAGTGGTGAGAAGAATTTGATCACTTCATCATCAGGGCCAGCTGTTTCGATGATCATACCGTGCTCGAAACAAAGGCTTGTAATGGCATCAGAGATATCACCATTTTTACATGCGATACCCTGCATCAGGCCACGACCTTTGATGGTGTCGAACAGGTCACCATTTTTCGCTAAGACGTCTTTCAACACTTTATTGAGTTGATCAGCACGCGCTTGGATATGGGTTTGGAACTGACCATCTAGCCAGTAAGTTTCAATCGCTTCTGCGGCTGTCACAAATGCATGGCTGTTACCACGGAATGTACCGTTATGTTCGCCAGGTGCCCATTGATCCAGCTCAGGTTTCAGCAGAACCAGTGCCATTGGTAGGCCATAACCACCAATCGACTTCGACAAGGTCACGATATCTGGGTTGATACCTGATGGTTCAAAGCTAAAGAAAGTACCAGTACGACCACAGCCAGCTTGAATATCATCGACGATCATCAAGATGCCATGTTCTCTACAGATGCTTTCTAGGCGTTGCAGCCACTCATTAGAGGCCGCATTGAGACCGCCTTCACCTTGAACGACTTCAAGCAAGACAGCGGCGGGTTTATCTCCACCTGTTAGACCGCTTGAGGCATCGTTTAGCATGGTTTCGAACAGTGTGAGACCGTCAACATCGGCATAGCCGTCATACGGAATACGTGTTACCGCGTTATTCACTGGCATACCGCCACCACCGCGATGATGATGATTACCGGTCACAGCGAGTGCGCCATAGGTACAGCCGTGGAAGCCGTTCGTAAATGAAACGATGTTCGGGCGACCTGTCACTTTTCGTGCCAGCTTCATCGCCGCTTCAACAGCATTTGTACCGGTTGGACCGGTGAACTGGAGTTTGTAGTCCAAGTTACGTGGTGCCAAGATGTGCTCTTTAAATACCTCGAGAAAGCGTGCTTTTGCACCGGTGTGCATATCCAAGCCGTGGGTAATGCCATCTTTCTCGATGTACTCAATCAGCGCTTTTTTTAGCGTCGGGTTGTTGTGTCCATAGTTAAGCGAACCGGCGCCAGCAAGAAAATCGAGGTAGCGCTTGCCGTCAACGCCAGTGATCCAACAGCCCTTCGCGCTTTCAAACACGACGGGGAAGTTGTTGGCGTAACATTGAACATTTGACTCCTGCGATTTAAAGATATCCATAACTCATCCTGTTATTTTTTGAGTGGAATTCGGAAAAGGTATTCGGTGTCATGTTCACCGTTAAAGTGCTCTTGTTCATCAAGGAACACTGAGCGCTGACCACCTGTACCGTAGAGGCGGTCTACCTTTTTGAACAACGCCCAAGAGCCAGCGTTGTCTTCAGTGATTGTGGTTTCAATGAATCGGATGTCTTGTGACACTTTGCGCGCTAGTAACGCTTCGACCATTGATAGGGCAAGCCCTTCTCCACGTGCTTTGGGCGATACGGCTACCTGCCACACAAAAAATGTGTCTGGTTGCTCTGGACGAATGTAGCCAGAGACGAAGCCGTGAATGTCGCCGTCACGCTCTGCCACAACACAGGTCTCTTTGAAGTGCGTTGCCTGTAAAAAGTTGCAGTAGGCGGAGTTCACATCCAACGGAGGGCACTGGGTGATTAATCGATAGATGTCGCCACCATCACGAATCGATGGCTTACGAAACACAAACCGCGTGCTCGGTTTTATCTGTTTACGGTCAAGGACTTCGTTTTCAAGAACTGCCGTATCTGTCGTTTTTGATCGCCACATAATTGTTTTGTGCTCTAACGAATTCGTTATATATAATAGGTGCTGAATTTTGTTTATCAACCCCGGATTTCGCTAATCGGTTTATCACTACTCAATAAGTAACTGATATTAATAAAATTTGTTAATGTTAAAATTTTTATTAACCATAATACTTTGATGCGTAACATTTACTGGACTAAATGTATTGACGATTTTCAATCTGGTGTGACTCATGCCACAAAGATGGAGGAGCGGCTTGGACTTCGTCTCAGTTGGAGTTGAATGAGGTGAAAAGATTGGCTTTAAAAATAGATTTTAATAGACAAAAAGCCTAGTCACCTTTGCTGCTTGTGAATCTAATAGGGTGACTAGGCGGATTGAGGCGATTGGCTAAGGAATTCACGATATTGTCTGTCTTCTTTTACGACGTGGTGTACCCACCAGTAACGCAAAAACTTGAAAAACTCTGAAGAGTACAGTTCAGGATCCGCCTGGCACTGAAGCAACACATAATGCGCTTGCCGTGATAAACGCTCATGGATGACCGCATGTTGTTTGTATTTGGGATAGGCGAGATCGTGAAGAATGTCTTCTTCTAGTTGGAAGTGGGACACAATGTAGTCTCGAAACCGCTGGGCGAGATCATCAAAATCTCCTTTTTCACCATCGGCATGGTGGTACGCGATAGCCTCATAGGTGTCATTGATGATAGCCAGTAATTGCTTGTTGCTGGCATCGAGTTCTGAGTGCCCCACAGAGTATTTGTCCTGCCAACGAATAAACTTTCTGTCTTTGCTCTTTGCTGTCGCTTGTTCAGGCGTAACAGGGGGTGCTGTTGTATCAATTGTCGGGCTTGTGTCCGAAATTTTTTCGATTTTCTCCTGCTCTTCTTCAGTGAAGACAATGGCCCCATTGTGCTCAAAATCGGTCGATTTAGCTGGATCGGCCTGATACATCTCAAAGTAGTATTTTGGTGGCTTTTTGGATTTGGTATCTTTGGCTAGCTGTTGAACACGATTTTCGAGGTCTTGTTTTCTAACTGGCTTGACCATGAATGCGTCAACATCATAACGGATGCATTCGCTAATCACTGACTGAGAGGCATTTGCGGTGAGAATGATGATCGGTACATCGTGCTGTAGGTGGTAGCGACCGCTACGGATAAGCCTTAGCATTTCCAAACCATCGATAGGCTCCATCTGTAGGTCGGTGATAATTAGGCTAGGTTGTTCGTGAAAGGCTCGTGATATGGCTTCAGCGCCATCGGCCGCCGTGATAACGGATTTGATCCCTAGCGCTTGTGCCATCAAACTTATGGTATCTCGAATCATTTCATGATCATCTACCACTAAACACCGAGATAGCATACTCCCTCCTGCCAAAGCGCTAACTGTTTTAAAAGCATAGTAAACGGCGAGTTTTGCTGCTGAATGATTTGTTGAGTTTTTATGCGTTTTTGTGGGGGGTGAGAGGTTGCGCATATAAAAAAAGGCGCCTAAAAGGCGCCTTTTCTTCTTAAATCTGGTTTAGCTTACAGGCGAGTTACGTTCGCTGCCTGTGGGCCTTTTTGACCTTGCTCGATATCGAACTCAACCTGTTGGCCTTCAGCTAGAGTGCGGAAGCCTTCACCAACGATGGCGCGGAAGTGAACGAATACGTCTGGACCGTTCTCTTGCTGGATAAAACCGAAACCTTTTTCTTCGTTAAACCACTTAACGGTACCATTAGCTTTAGACATGATGTCTCCTGAATATATTAACTAGGTGTAGCAGTGACGCGAGTGCCATTAATCGTTCTATGGGCAAATGTAGCGAATATCTTCAGGACAACTAACTTTCCAGCCAAACGGTAGGGTGTTTCGATGTTTCTATATTCAATTGCTGCATAAATTTCCGATTAGCGAAGCCGCTTAACAGCTCCAAGAGGACTACGCGTAATTTGCGCGTCAGTTTACTGTTGGCTGTGACGATGGTCGCCTTTCAGCTTTCAGTAACGTCAACCAACACGGTTGAACAGTAGCGAGAATACACGCAAAAGAATGTGAGGTAAATCTCTTTTCGCACTTTATATCCGGTTTATTTTGAGTGAATGATTGAAAGTGAGATCAAGCGCCGAGATTTTTGTCAGGGTTAAGCAAATCAATGGCGAAAACCGCGTCCTGTATTGGGACGGATGTCAAAGATGCTATCGGACGCTGTCTTTTTTCATCGACATTGACGTACTCTTAATGCTTTCTACGAGTAGCAGCGCGTTGCTGTTTGTCGATCCTCTACTGATAGGAACCCTAATGAACGAAATGGTCTCTCTTACTAGCGCGTTTAGCGTTTGGATTGTACTCGCAATCCTAGTGATTGTTTTCTTGCGTGGCTCGGTAAAGTTTGTTCCGCAAAACACCGCCTATGTGATTGAGCGTTTTGGTAAATATTACAAAACGATGGAAGCGGGCTTGAACTTTATTGTGCCTTTTATCGACCGTCTAGCCTATGAACGTACGCTAAAAGAGCAAGCGTTCGATGTGCCGAGTCAGTCGGCCATTACCCGAGACAACATCTCTCTAGTCGTAGATGGTGTGCTTTATATCAAAGTGCTGGATCCTTACAAAGCTTGCTACGGCGTCGATGACTATATCTACTCCGTGACTCAACTGGCGCAAACCACAATGCGTAGTGAAGTGGGTAAGATGGAATTGGATAAGACCTTCGAGGAGCGTGAAAGCCTCAACACGGCAATCGTCTCGGCGATTAACGAAGCCGCTCAGCCTTGGGGCGTACAAGTCCTCCGCTATGAAATTAAGGATATTGATCCGCCGCGTTCAGTATTGGATGCGATGGAGCGTCAAATGAAAGCCGAACGTGAAAAACGTGCGGTGATCCTTGAGTCAGAAGGGGCACGTCAGTCGGATATCAACGTTGCAGAAGGGCAAAAACAAGCACGTGTGCTTGCCGCGGAAGCGGAAAAGTCTGAGCAGATCTTGAAAGCGGAAGGTGAAGCGAAAGCGATTATCGCGGTCGCGGAAGCACAAGCTGAAGCGCTTGAAATTGTCGGTTCAAGAGCGATCACGGAAGAAGGTCAGAAAGCTATCCAGTTAGACTTGGCAGAAAAAGCCATCAGTGCGAAAGAAGCGATCGCGAAAGAGTCTTCTGTCGTATTGCTTCCAGAGTCGGGGACTGGCGCGGCGAGTACGGTTGCTGAAGCGATGACCATTATTCAAACATTGAACAAAGTGAAAGGCTAATATGCAAAACTGGTTTACCACCCATCTAGCTGAGATGACGATGATTATCGGGCTGTTACTGCTCGTGGTCGAAGTGTGGTTGCTGGGCTTATCGACCATCGTATTACTGGCGACCGGGGTTGCTGCGGTACTGGCGGGGCTTTTAGCGATGCTTGGTGTGTTGCCGGAGACTGTGACCGTGATGTTCAGCGCAACCGGGATCGGGGCTGGGCTGTTAACCGCCGCGCTGTGGCAGCCGTTAAAGCGGCTACAACGTGGTGCACGTAGTCCTGACAATACGCACAGTGACTTTATTGGCTTGACGCTGACATTGACTGAGCCGTTAACGTCCGCACATCCAGCGACAATTAAGTATTCGGGTGTCACGTGGCAGTTGGTGCTCAGTGGCAGCTGTCATGATGCGAGCTTGCAAGCAGGTGACAAAGTGCGGGTGATCGGTGTTGATGTCGGTCGCTTTACGGTAGAACCGGCCGGTGAAGCGGAGTCGAGCCACTAGGCGTTGTTTGCCATTCTGGTTTAATTGAGCCAAATAAAAAGCTCGGGCATCATGTCCCGAGCTTTTTCGCGTGATACGCGCTATGCCTAGCTAACCGGGTGCCTCGATAAGTGGAGGCGCTGTATTTAGGCTTTTTTCAGCTGTTTTTTCAGCTTTTTCAGTTTGCTTTCTTGTTTAGCAACTTTTGCTTTGGTCTTTTTGATCGATTTTTTCAGATCTTTCTTTGATGCTTTAGCCATCGGTTTTCTCCTTTCTATGTCATTGCCGGTGTTTTCGCCACCGCAATACGGCTTCAATGCCGTGGACAGGTGCCGGCAAGTTGCACCTAAAACTGTGATTATGAGCTCTTTTTTTCTTCGTGTTCTTTTAAAAATTGTTTGATAAATCGACGGATCTCTCTAGCGGCTGATGTGTCGAGATCCTCGCATTTTGACAAGAAGGCATCGCGTTGCTCACTATTAATGCGAATGAGTAACTGACTGTCTTTTTTGCTTTTTTCTTTTTTTGTCATCTGCATTTGCCTATCGTTTGGATATACAATGTATATACACTTTCTTCGCTTTTCCACCTAGTGTGCTTAATTTGTGATCTGTTTAGTGATCTAAACAGTTATTTGCATACAATTCGACATTGTAGCTGCGGGGCTTCGTCATCCATGCCATAAATAACAAGGAGACGAGTGGTTGAACCCGTTTAAATAGATGGCTAAATGTCTTTACTGCTAAAGAAATAATGCTTAGGGTAAGGTATCCATGGAGCAAATATTTGGGTAAGGAATTATGGAAAAAAAATACCTGAGCACACAATTGATTCACGCGGGGCGCGACAAACGTTATACCCAACAAGGTGTGAACCCTGTGATCCAACGTGCTTCCTCCATTGTTTTTGACACGCTCGCCGACAAAAAACATGCGATTGCGCATCGACACCAGCACACCTTGTTTTATGGCCGCCGTGGCACCCAGACGCATTTTGCCCTGCAAGATGCGATGACAGAGCTCGAACAAGGTGAAGGGTGTGCGTTGTTTCCGTGTGGCGCCGCAGCCATTGCCAACAGTATCTTGGCATTTGTGAAAACGGGCGACCATATTCTGGTGACTGGCTCGGCTTACGAGCCCACACAAGACTTTTGCCAAACTATCCTTGCCGATATGCAGATTGAGACTGAGTTTTTCGATCCGCTTGAAGGAGCCCAAATCGTTGAGCGTATTCGGCCTAATACTCGGATTGTGTTTCTCGAGTCGCCTGGGTCGTACACCATGGAAGTCCATGATACGCCAGCCATGGTGCAAGCGATTCGCGCCAAAGTCCCAGACGCGATCATTATGATTGATAACACCTGGGCTGCTGGCGTTTTATATCAGCCTTTAACACATGGGGTCGATATTTCGATCCAATCGGGCACCAAGTACATTATTGGCCACTCCGATCATATGCTCGGCACCGCGGTAGCGAATCGTCGCTGTTGGCCGCAGCTACGAGAACGTGCTTATTTGATGGGGCAAACCATTGATGCCGAGACGGCATATCAAGCGGCAAGAGGGTTGCGTACCCTAGGCGTGCGTTTAAAGCAACACCAACAAAGTGCTCTACAAATTGCGCAATGGCTAAAAGAGCAGCCAGAAGTTGCGCATGTCCTTCACCCTGCATTTTCTGATTGCCCCGGACATGTCTTTTTTGAGCGAGACTTTTCTGGTAGTAATGGCTTGTTTTCGTTTGTTTTTGACCAAAGACTTACCGATGCACAGCTGGAAGCGTTCTGTGATCATTTACAGCATTTCAGCATGGCGTACTCATGGGGTGGATTTGAGTCGTTGCTGTTGACCAATCAACCTGAACAACTCAACCGTATTCGTCCTGCCGGTAAGGTAAGTTTCAGTGGCACCTTAGTCCGTGTGCACATTGGTTTGGAAGCGGTAGAGGATTTGATCACTGACTTAGCAGCAGGCTTTGAACGCATTAAAGCGGCCCAGTAAAAGCGGATAAGCCACCTTAAGTTGATGAAGGTGGCTTTTTGATGTCGGTTTAAGTCTGGAACTGGTCGGTCAGCGTGGTGAGTGCACTCGATTGATGACTCAGTTGGCCACTGACGTCGCTGGTGGTATTGATGGCTTCAGTGAGTGACTGGCTGCCTTGCTTAAGCGCACGACGGCCGGCGGTGAGATGTTCTATCTCCTTATGCTGTGAGGCCAGGGCGGCTTCTACCTCGGCACTCAACTGTTCCAAGCCTTGGAATGTGGCATGCATATCACTGAGAAAGCCTTGAAGACGAATGCTGGCTTGCTGGTTGGAGGCACTGGCCGTTTGTGTTTCTGTGAGCAGTGAACTGGCGGTATCAACTTGTCCTAAGAGATCGTTAATCCAATTGCGAATATCACCGGTCGATTGCGCCGTGCGCTGTGACAGGCCTCGGACCTCATCGGCAACGACCGCAAACCCTCGGCCATGCTCGCCGGCACGCGCGGCTTCAATGGCTGCATTTAATGCCAGTAGGTTAGTTTGCTCCGCAATCCCTTCAATCACATCCATGACCCCTGCAATTTGTTCACTGGTTTGTTTCAGTGTTGCCATGGTCGACGACACCTGCTCTACGATACCCACACTGTGTGCGATAGCGGCGTCGGTAGCCCGCATTTGTTGCTGGATCTCGTCGTTATCGTGAGACACTTTGCTAATGTACTCGCGCGTATCATGAATGGCACTGGCAATTTCTGTGGTGGCACTTTCCATGACGCTGAGAGATTGGGCGACATCGTCGACTTGACGACGGGTCTGCTGGTTAATCTTTGCGACTTGTTTGCTTTGGGTATCGAGCGTGTCAGATTGACCATCTAACTCGGCGGTTCGTGATTGAATGTCAGTGACAAAATGCGAAAACTTGTCGAGTAAGTTATTCGAGGCCCGAGCCACTGCACTGACCTCATCACTGTACCTATCGGTGAGGCGGGTGCTCAGATCGGAGCGCTGGTCAATATCTGTTAAGGCATTAGCAATATGATCCAAGCGAACCACCACAGTTTTGCGCAACCATGTCATCAATACCAATGCTAAGAGTAAGGTGGCGCCACAACCAATATACACGGTATGGGCTTGTTGGTTTAGAAAGGTGATCAGCCCGCTTGCAGAGTGTTTCGCATGAGCTTGTCTTTCGGTCAGCTTCTCGTTGATAGCGAGCAGCATAGGATCAACGGCCGGATACATATCAAAGTCGACCAATCTCCCCGCATCATAGAAGCTTTTGGCCGCGATGGTTTTTTCTAGCTGGGCGAGATAGTCATCGAATGCCTGCTTATCGGCTTGATGCTGCGCGCGCCAGATTGTGAGCGACGGAGAGTGAGAGAGTGCTTGCCAGCTTTGCTGATAGTCTTGATGAAGTTGTTCAAACTGCGGCTGAATTTCATTCCAGAACAGCAACTGTGCTTTGATTTTTTGCGATAAGTTGACCAAGTTGCGGTGATCGCGTTCCAGCGCGAGCAACGCCCAGACTTCAGGCAGCTGCTGATTGACATACTCCGAAGAGGCTTGCGCAGAGCGGGATGAAATCCACAGCGATAAGCTTCCTAGCCCAATCGTGGATGCAATAAAGAGGGAAAATGCGATTAACAGTCGCTGTCGTACACTCATGTTGTTTCCTACCAACTACTCATGTTCGGATGAGGGGCAGGTTAGGCAGCGACTGTTGCAGGGGAATGACACCTGTCTCAATAGTGTGATTTGAGACTGATGTCACTGTTTAGTTTAATGAACACAGCGGCTAACCCAATAGCCGCTGTCACCGGTCAACTCGCAATCGCGGGCGAGTCAGGATCCCTTGTGGAAGCGGCTTTCTCGCTGAGAATCGTGGCAACCGTTTGGCGCGAAAGGTGGCCAATCAACTCCCCTTCTTTATCAAAAACAGGAAGCGGCCATTTCGATGCCAGCGTGTCTGGGATCACTTGTTCAAGCAAGGAGTCTTGGTCGATAGCAGGCACATCTTCAATCATGCTGGCATCAATTTGTGTACTGGGATCAGCTTTGCTGAGCGCTTTTTCGCTCAGTGTGCCCTGATAGCCATCCTCGGTGACATAATAGCCATAGCTGGCTTTCTGTCGACGCATTTGCATGATGGCATCGCCAATGGTATTGGCGCTTATGCGACAAATCTGCGGCTGCATCACCGTCTCCACCGTGAGTGCGCGAGCGCGATTCACATCTTTGACAAAGGCTTCCACATAGTCATCTGCTGGACGCAATAGAATATCGACGGGCTCACCAACCTGTACGAGTTTACCATCGCGCAAAATCGCAATGCGATCGCCCAAGCGTAAGGCTTCATCCAGATCATGCGTAATAAACACAATGGTCTTATGGAGCTTCTCTTGTAACTCAATCAATTGATCTTGCATCTCGCTGCGAATAAGCGGGTCCAGCGCAGAGAAGGCTTCGTCCATGAGCAATATATCGGCATCGGTACATAAAGCACGCGCGAGTCCTACTCGTTGCTGTTGGCCCCCTGACAATTGCGCAGGGTATTGGTCCGCGTAACCCTCCAAACCAACGGTTGATAACCACTGTTGGGCTGTGGCATCACGATCCTTTTTGGCCACGCCTTGAATGTGTAATCCAAACGCGACATTTTCTTTAACGGTCCGGTGCGGTAATAGGCCAAATCGTTGAAAGACCATCGACATTTTATGACGGCGGAATTGCTGCAACTCTTGTTGAGAGAATTGCATAATATCCGTGCCCTCAATGCGAATCGCGCCCTCGGTAGGATCAATCAGACGGTTAAAGTGACGGATAAGGGTCGACTTCCCTGACCCCGATAGGCCCATGATCACGAAGACTTCACCGCGTCGAATCGAGAGGTTGATATCACTTAACCCAATGGTATGCCCAGTTTGCTGAAGCAAGTCATCTTTGCTTTTTCCGTCTTTCACACTGGCCATCACTTTGTGAGGGTGTTTACCAAACACCTTGTACAGGCCTTCAATTTCAATCAGCGTGTCATGGGTTGGCTCAGTCATGCTCACTTCCTTTTAAATGCTGCTGCGCACGTTTGGCGTAGCTTTGTGAAACGCGGTCAAAAATGATGGCGAGCGCGACAATGGCTAAACCGTTCAGAAGACCTAGGGTAAAGTATTGATTAGTAATGGATTTGAGAACGGGTTGTCCCAAGCCTGCCACACCAATCATGGATGCGATAACAACCATGGCCAAGGCCATCATGATGGTTTGGTTAATACCGGCCATAATGGTGGGCATTGCCAAGGGGAGCTGAACTTGAAAAAGCCGCTGCATGCCGCTGGCACCGTAGGCGGTAGCGGCTTCGAGAACATCTTTATCGACCAATCGGATGCCTAAATTGGTCAATCGGATCACCGGCGGAATGGCATAAATCACCACGGCAATGACGCCGGGAATTTTCCCGATCCCAAGCAACATGACCACCGGAATCAGATAGACGAATGCCGGCATGGTTTGCATCACATCCAAAAGTGGCGTGACAATCGCTTGGGTACGGTCTGACTTCGACATGGCTATCCCAATCGGTACACCGACACCAATAGCGAGCAGGGTACAGACGAGAATAATACTCATGGTGCTCATGGTATCTTCCCACATCCCTAAATACCCGATGGCAGTGAATGCGACCACCACAGCTAGGGGAAGTTTCCAAGAGCGGCTGGCCAGATAGGCAACGCCGGCCAGAATTGCGATCACCAACCACCACGGTGTCGACAGCAACAAATCTTCGAACCAAACCAGAAAGTTAAGTAAGGGGTCGAAAAAAGACTCGATAGATTCGCCGTATTCACGGGAGAAGCTGCGATAGGCACCGTCGAGGGTTTTACGTATTTCAAGCAGATCTCGTCTGCTCATTTCAGGCACATCAGTTAGCCATGAATTTGCCATTTTCAGGGGGTTCCTTTACTGCGGGGAAAGCGCAGCGCAGCCAAAGACTGCGCTGAGTGAGGTTAAAGTGCATTGTTGATTTTATCGGCGACATCGTCGGACACCCATGATGTCCAGATCTCAGGGTGCTCAATTAAAAAGTGTGTCATGGCATATTCGCCATCGGCCTGGTTTTCTTCCATCCAGGCAAGCAGTGTATTCATTTGATCGTTAGTAAAGCCTCGTGTTTCTAGATAAGCCACGGCGTCTGGTGCACGCTTTGCGAATCGTTCGGTGATCACGGTATCAACATCAGCTGCGGGATACATAGTGACCCTTGGGTTGAGACAGTCATTTGCGGTCACACATTGTTTGTAGTGATCAATATCGGTGCCGGATTCAAAGTCTATTTTGACCATGTCATATTTGCCGAGCACGGCCGTGGGCGCCCAGTAATACCCGAACCAAGGCTCTTGGCGTTCATAAGCTTTGGCGATCGAACCCGCTAAACCAGCGCCAGAGCCCGGGTCAACCATTTCAAAGCCGCTATCGGCAAGGTTGAGGGCGCGAAAGAGGTTGGTTGACGTGATCTGGCAATTCCAACCGGCGGGGCAGCCATAGAATGCAGATTTAGAGGGGTCTTCAGGGTGAGTAAATAGTTCGGCATTAGCCTTCACCCCGGAAATGGTTTTCAGCTCAGGGTAGTCATCGACGAGATATTGCGGCACCCAGAATCCTTCTTCAACGCCGTCAATCAAGGCTTTGCCTGCATAGCGAATCCGGCCCTCGTCGATGCCACGTTGCAGCCCTTCACGCATTGAGTTGCTCCAAAATTCCGGCGCAATATCGGGCTCTCCTTTTTCGACCATCGAGGTACCGGTCGGCATGGTGTCACCCGGCACCAGCTCTGCATCACATCCGTAACCATGCTCGAGAATAAAACGGTCGATATTGGCAATTAAGCTTGCAGAGTTCCAGTTCATATCGGCAATGGTCACTTTGCCACAGGTGTGATCATCCGCATTCACAGGTAGCGCGCCTACCGCTAACAGGCTGGCGGCAATGATTCGCTTGTACATAGTGCTTCCCTTCTTCTTTTACACGCATTCCCAATAATATTAGACCACTAACCAAATTGTTAGTGCATGGCACGTCAGATGGATCACGATGTGCCGCGGGCTCGATCGAAATTACCACAAGCATCTGTCAAAGCAGTAGAAGGCTTCGCATGGCGCTGACCTGCGCTTATTTGATCAACGATAAAAAGCGTTTGAAGTCGTCGCCACCGGCTTGTTGTTGCCACTCGAACAATAAAGACTCAACCACGGTTATCCATGCACCATGTTGTTGCATCATGCTCAGGCCTGCTTGATGGTGGTTGGCATGGCACGAAGACGTCGCGTCGACTGCCACGTGAACATGATAATGAGCACGTAAGAGGTCGCAAGCGGTTTGGTAGACACAAATGTGCGTTTCGATGCCACATAAAATCACTTGTTTACGGTTGAGCGTTGTTAGTTGTTGCTGCACATCGGGGTGGGCGTAAGCGCTGAAGGTTTGCTTCGCAATCGGAGTGTTATCAGGCAATAGCGCGGAGAGCGATGGAGAAGTTGGGCCGAGTTTATCTGGCAATTGCTCCATCCAAATAACGGGCACATCAAAATGCTGACAGGCGCGAAGCAGTTGCGCGGTCTTTTGGTGTAGCGCATCGCTATTTACCACTTTTTGCGCCAGTTTTCCTTGTACGTCAATCAGAATGACGACAGCATTTTCTGTATTAATCATCACACTATCCTTTTGTTTTCACGAAGTAATAAGCGTAGCAGGACGGATTTTTTCTCGCCGAGGTCCATCGCACAAGTTATTATCATTACATAAAGATACTTGATATAAATCAATTGGAGCACTAATATATCTTCACATTAAGATAAGTGAGGGCAAGGTATGCATTATTTGATTGCGGTGTTGGCACCGATTTTTTGGGGGAGCACCTACTCCGCTGTGGCACTATTCTTGGCAGATCTGTCTCCCTATTGGATGGCAGTATGGCGCGCATTGCCAGCAGGCCTGCTGATGCTATTGATTAGTCGTCGAGGCTTACCGTTGAGCGTGCCGCGCATGCTCGCGGTGAGCTTTTTTAATATCGCCGCGTTCTTTTTGTTGTTATTCGTGGCCGCCTATCGTTTACCGGGTGCTGTCGCTGGGACGTTAGGAGCGACCTTACCGCTCGTATTGATGTTGTTGCAGTGGTTAACGGAAGGGAAACGCCCTCAGTTAAAGATGTTGATGTTGGCACTGCTCGGTTTGGCTGGGGTGGGGCTACTCCTTAACCCTTCTACCGACATTGATTGGGTTGGTGCAGGGGCGATGTTAGCCGCCACCGTTTTTGTCGCGCAGTCGACCTTGTGGATGAAGCGCTGGGAGGCCAAAGATATCTTTGGTTTAACCGCGTGGCAGTTAGTCATTGGTGGCGTGATGTTGATCCCGTTTGCGTGGTTGCTGGCAGGACCGCCACAGGCAATCAGCCTCCATGCCGTTCCGGGTTTGATCTGGGTAATTGTGTTGAATACCGCGGTAGGTTACTGGGCTTATATACGCTCGATTACCGTGTTAGGCCCCAATCGCCAGTCGATCATTATGTTTTTGAACCCACTGACTGCTGTCACTCTTGGGGTCTTGTGGGTTAATGAGACACTTCAGCCCATGCAGTGGGTCGGTATTGGGTTGATCCTTGCTTCCTTGGTATGGATGAAATGGTCTGATCGAGGCGCACGACCTGTGGTGAAACAAGCCGTAGAAGCCTCTGCCAGTTAACCATTAATAACGATAGTGGACTGTCCATGACACATAGCTGTAGGTGTCGTCAGTCGCTTGTTGATAGTCTTTACTGTGCAGCGCAACGCTCACGTCAGTGCCCCAGCGCGGTTGGTAATAAGCGAAACCGGCCGCGGCACTGGCTTGCCAATGGGTCATATCAATATCTGCGTTTTCAGGGGGCTTATCGCCATTAATGGTGATGTCATTGGCGCGGTATCGACCTTGCACAGCGGTGTAAAAAAACGCGCCTTGGGTACTGGCATCAAACATTCGGCTGTCAAGGTGGCGACCGGGCTCAAAACTGATCCCACCATAGGAATTCGCTAAGTCTAGCCCGATGCGATAGCTGAGCCCGGCGGATACTTCACTGCGAAAGTTACCAATATCTGCGCGACCAGATACGCCCCACTCTTGATATTCGCTCCGATGAAGAAGTTGGTGGCGTTCATAGGCAAACTGTGCCACCGGCGTATTTCGCACCTGATAGTCCCACCCTTTGGGGTCCGGTGAGTCGATAAGCTTGTGCACGTAAGATTGCCCCTGTTCGGTCAAAGAGGCAGGCCCCACGATGCCAAACAATACTGACCATTTATCGACGCGTTCAGGCGTTTGCTGATACACACCTGGCTCGATAAAAATCAGCCCCGCGTAGGGACGCTCGTTAGGTTGCGGTGTGGTGAAGGTGATGTCATTCGGTGTCCACATCATCTGGCCGATGTCTAGACTCCAAGCTTGACGGGCCTCTGGGTTTAAAGGCAGTTGCTCTGCAAACCAACGTATTGGCGCAACCGATGTGGTGGTGACATCGTCAGACCAATCACTGTGCCAATGGGCATATACACCACTGGTATATTGATTATCTTCGCCGAGCGGGCTGTCATTTTCGATCGTCACGCCAAACCCTGCTGCATGGCCGAGTGTGGGAAGTACGAGCAGGGCTATAGCGGTTCGACGAATTAGGGGCAGCGATGTCATTAACGTCCTCATTGGCTTGCATCTTAATGGCGACAGAATCAGTATGAAGAAAAACTGAGTGTTACTCTATGTCACGCTCGTCAGTATCGAGTGAAATATGAGTAAGGCCTCCATCAATAATGAAAAGGGATCGTCAAGATGTCAGTGTTTGTCAGTGCGCAGTGGTTAACGTCGCGATTAGAATCGGTTGTCCCCGTAGACGCCAGTTGGTTTATGCCCGACGTGGCGCGCGATAGCTATCAGGAGTGGCAGCAGCGCCGTTTGCCCGGTGCCATATTCTTTGACTTTGATGGCGCTATTAAAGATACCCAATCGACGTTACCTCATATGTTACCCAGTGCTGAGGAATTTGCGAGACACATGGGCAAACTCGGCATCGCGCCACAAGATACTTTGGTGATCTACGATACCCAAGGCCTGTTTTCTGCCGCTCGCGTGTGGTGGATGTGTAAAGTCATGGGTCATGAAAATGTCTTTATTTTGGATGGTGGACTGCCGGCTTGGTTGGCACAAAATGGACCTTTGGAAGAGTCGGCCGCGAAACCCCGTGTCGAAGCAACATATGTGTCGAGCTTCAAACCTTATCGCTACATAGATGGAGAAACACTGGCGGCAAAACTGGCGGCTGTGAATGTGATTGATGTCCGTCCAGCGGCACGGTTTAACGGGACGGTGCCAGAGCCAAGAGACGGTGTGCGTGCAGGGCATATGCCGGGCGCAAAGAACTTGCCGTTTGCTAGCCTTACTGACCAACAAGGCTTTGTGATTGATCAAACAGAAGCCAGACGCCTCGTGCTTCCGTTACTCAGTGATACACGTCTTAATGTTGCAAGCTGTGGGTCTGGCGTGACGGCTTGCATTCTCGCCGCAGTGGCCGAGCATTACTTTGGCTACCCGATTGCTGTCTATGATGGGTCATGGACAGAGTGGGGTAGCCATGAAACATGGCCGGTGACTAAGGAAGCCAGTACGGCCTAATTGCCCGCTCAGGGCGTTGTCAGTGCCATGTGTGGCGACTGACTCGCGACGTAGCCGGCATTGGCAAACGCTTGCTGGCCTTGCTCAGAAAGCAAGTAATCATAAAAGCCGTTAGCGGCGGATGACAGTGGTGCGGTTTTGCGCAAGATCACAAAAGGACGCGCCAACTTATAGCGCCCATCAGCGATGGCGGCCAAGGTTGGTGCTTGACCGTCCACCGATAGCGGTTTGATGCCTGCATCGACCGAGCCCAGCGAGACATAGCCGATAGCATGAGGGTTCTTGGCCACTAGGGTTTTCACCATGCTATTGCTATTCACCACCATTAAGCGTGGACTCACTCCCGACACTGTCTCACCTTTCACGACCTTGGTCAGGTCGAGTAAGGTTTCAAACGAAAAGCGTGATCCCGAGGCTGACTCACGGGACACCGCGGCGATTTCACGATCTGCTCCCCCGAGTGCTTGCCAGTTTTTAATCTCTCCCAAATAGATCTTCCGAATTTGCGCTTGGGTCAGGGCCGTGACGGGATTGCTGGGATGAACCACCAAGGCAATGCCATCATAGGCCAGAATATCGGTGGTGAGATCGGGAGCTATTTCTTCTTGCTTTAAGTACCGCGAACTCATGCCCATGGGTGCAATCCCTTGTTTGACTGCAGCAATGCCCGCGGCCGAGCCCGTTCCTTGTACCTGAATGACCACATCATGGTCGCGCTGATAGCGCTCGGCAATCACTTCCATCACATGGCTCACAGACGTTGAACCCGTGATAGTGACTGATGGCGCGGCGATCGCGAGTTGGTTGATGCAAAGGAAGAGGAAAGAAAAAAGTGTGTGTTTAAACATGGGTTAACGTCCTGTTGCGATAAAGAGGCAACGGATTCTATGACAATGATGTGTCATTCCAGTGACAACGTGAGCCAAACCCATGCTGAGTTAACAAGATCAATGCGTTCCTGATGCTTTAACCATCAGCTTCTTCGAGCGACTACACAATATTGACTTTAAGGTGATCTGTGTCACTATTTGATATCTGCATCAATGATATATCCATACATTACTTAAAATTTACTTACACATTAGTTTATTTATTGTTCGCTTGTTCAGCGTGTTGATGGCAGCCTTGGATGGGCTTGCCATGCTTTATGTAGAAGCAGGAAGCCGCCTTATCACCGCGAGAGGCCGCTCAGACTGAAACCGAATCAGAATGCGGGAGTGTCACTTGTCTCAAAACCTCGCCACCGTCAGCCGCCGTGCGCTATTGCCTGAGCGCATTTCTCAACTTATTGATGCCCTGTCCAGTGGCGTCTATGAACGTGAACATACGATCAAAATGTGTTTGCTCGCCGCGCTTGCTGGCGAAAGTGTGTTCTTGTTGGGTCCACCGGGCATCGCCAAGAGTTTTATTGCCAAACGTCTAATCGATGCGTTTGAAAACAGCCAGTTCTTTGAGTATCTAATGACCCGCTTCTCCACCCCTGAAGAAGTTTTTGGGCCGTTATCCATTCAAGCGCTAAAGGATGAAGGTAAATATGTTCGTCTCACCGAGGGCTATCTGCCCAACGCCGATGTGGTGTTCCTCGATGAGATTTGGAAAGCTGGTCCGGCGATCCTCAACACGCTATTAACTGTGGTCAATGAGCGTACGTTTCGTAATGGCGAGCATGTTTATCCGGTTCCCATGCGGCTTCTCGTCACGGCCTCGAACGAACTTCCTGAGCCTGATAGTGGGCTAGATGCTTTGTATGACCGAATGCTTCTGCGGGTATTTGTTAACCGTATTCAAGAGAAAAAGAATTTTAAACTGATGCTCACTGAACCGAGCCAAGATGAAACCTCGGTGCCGGATAAAATTAAAATTGGTCATGAGGAGTATCAGCAATGGCAGAGCATTATTCCTAGCCTTTCTTTGCCCGATGCGATTTTTGACAAGCTCTATACCTTAAAGCAGCGGCTCGAGCAGGCGGGCGAAGACAGTCCAAACTTCAATCCAGCTGAATTATACGTGTCGGATCGCCGCTGGAAAAAAGCGGTGCGCCTCTTAAAGGCGGCGGCGTTCTTTAACGGACGTGATGAAGTCGGACCGCTCGACTTACTGCTACTCGAAGACTGTCTCTGGCACAGCCCTGAATCGCGCGACGTGGTACAGGATGTGATGCGTCAGTTTGCGGCTGAGATTTTGTTCGATCAGCAAGAAGCCTTAGCGTTAATGGATGATGTGAAAGTGGCCTTGCGTGACATAGAGCAAAGCACGGTAGAAGCGCTCGCTTACCAGCAAGACAGCGCAAGTTCGAGTTTGAGAAAACCCACCATCGATATCAGCAAAGCCCCGCGTTTTAGCGTCAATCAAAGTCGCGACCTTGTCCGCTTTGTGCTGCTCACTGCCAACCCGTCGGTCTCGGAGCAAGAAAAGGGTGATAGTCGCTGGATATACCTCGATGCGGCTGATGTGGAGAAGAAGCTCAAGCCCGGCAGCACGGATCTTTATGGCTACGTCAACAAAAACACCCATTTGTGTCGCCTCACGTTAGAGTGGGACGCACAGGGCATGCTGGTGGTCAAAGACATCGCCAATCGTGCTGTGCCGGTTGCACTGGCGGGGGTGAATAACCCAGACGCCGAACAGCTTGACACCTGGCACGCGCAAACCGACCAAGCGCTTGAACAATTAAATCAGGCGCAGTTTCTTATTCGTCGCGCCCGTAGTCAGCTAAATGCAGGCCTACCGCATCTTTTTGCCCAGCCAGAGTTACTGGAAGTCGCATCTGCGAGCTTGGTGGATGCCGAGCGGGATGTAAAAGCGCACATGGCCACGCTAGAACAGCAAGCGCGCCGTTTACGTCGTCTCGATACGTTTTTTACTGGAGCGGACGATGCTTAGCGCGGAAAGCTTAAACATGGGCTTGATGTTGGCGGAATCCGGCTTGCTTGATGCGGCAATGACCGAGTTGATGTCGCACCCTCAGTTACTGCTTCTCACTGAGCGCAGCCCGGCGATCAAACGTGCGGTACAAAAACAGCTCGATAAATGGCGAGGTCACACGAAGCGCAAACTCATGCAGCAAGGGTTGTCACCGGCCCTGAAGCAAGAAATTCAGTTGTATGAGCAAGCGACAGAGAAGTCGGCACGCGCCTTTGAGTCCGACATTCAAACACTCCTCGCTGACTTGGAGCCGGTCTCTTCGTTTCATGCGCAAGCGTCATCATTGGCGGCACAACAGGCTGAACATCCTGACCCAATGTTTCAATCGTATTTTTGCAATAAATGGCATGCGCATTTAAAGGCAGAAATCCACGCGTTACAGTCGGAAAATTTGGAAGCGCAAAAAGAGAAGCTTTTAGACGATCTTTACCGTCGTATTGCAACCTATCAAACGATGGATGGCGTCGATCAATCCGGTGATATCAGTAAAGTGGGCCGGTTGTGGGATATGGCCGCGAGCCATTTGTCTCAACATGACGTGACCTTACTGAAACGTTTTGTCACTTTCCTAGAGAAAAATCCTGATCTTCAAGCGATTGCGGAGCAATTAGGGCGGATGGCGAATCAAGTCAGTGCCAGTGGCCCCAGCCAGCAACCGACTGAAACCTTAAAAACAGTGCCAGAGCGACAAGTTGACGTTCCTGATGATATTACGGGTATTTGTCAAAGCGACCGTGTTGATCGCTTACTTCCTAATGAAGCGGTGCTGCTTTCAGATCCTGCCCTCGAAGTGGTGTTTTATAAGCAATTGGTGGATAAACAGCTACTGAACTATCAATTGTCGGGGAAGGCACATCGTCGCCAAAAGGTAGAAACCAATGCACCGAGTCAGTCTAAGCCTGAGCAGATAAAAGGCCCATTTATTATTGCGGTCGATGCCTCTGGCTCCATGAGTGGCTTTCCGGAACAATGTGCAAAAGCCTTGGCGTATGTATTAATGCGTATCGCCGCCACCGAGCATCGTGACTGCTACGTGATGCTGTTTTCCACTGACCATATTAGCTATGAGCTGACTGGCGAACAGGGGCTACAAGAAGCGATGAGCTTTCTTTCATACCGTTTTCATGGTGGTACCGATATGGCGCCAGTGATTGATAAAGCGCTCGACTTAATGGCAGGTGACCGTTACCAAAATGCTGATCTGGTGGTGGTGTCTGATTTTATCGCGCCCAAACAATCGGATGCGATGATCGAAAAAGTGAACGCACTGAAAGCGCAGCAAAATCGATTTCACGCCGTGAGCCTGTCTAAATACGGTAATCCAGAGCTGATGGCGATGTTTGATCACTGTTGGCGCTATCAGCCATCCTTAGCCGGGCGCTTAGTTAATCAATGGTGGCCGGGCAAGCGAGATCACTGAGCGGACGCAGACGGTGCTTTTTTCGTCGATGCTTTTCTTGCCTGCTTAAGATAACGCCACAGTTTCGCGCCAAGTACGGAAATGGTTAGCCCAACCACGATCAATCCTGCCCCCACCCATTCGATGGGTGATAATCGCTCACCCAGACCTATCGAGGCGGCACTCATTCCCACAATAGGGATTAACAACGCGAACGGTGTGACCGACGCTGAGGTATGTTGATTTAATAGCCAGCCCCACAAAGCAAAGGCCACCAAGGTAGAAATGTAGCCGACGTAAGCGATGGATAACCAGCCAGATAGCGGTGTAGCTTGCAGCAATTGGAGCGGATGTTGGCTCTCCAGTAAATAGGATAGGGCGAAGAGTGGCAGGGGAGGGATCAAGCTCACCCATACCATAAAATGCATTAGATTCACGCCTGGCATCTGTTTCATCACCAGATTGGCAATGGCCCAGAAAAACGCCGCGGCGACGATCATCGTCACACCTGTGAGGGTGGCGCTACCTGTGGTGGTAAGAAAGAAAAGTGCAAACCCAGAAAGGGCAATGAACAGCCCCAGTCCTTGCGCGCGAGTAACGACTTCGCGCAGTAACACCGCACTCAGTAAGATGGTAAAGATCACCTGCGCTTGCAACAGCAAAGACGCAATCCCTGCCGATGCGTCGGCGTCCATCGCGACAAAGAGTAGGCTGAATTTAATCACGCCAAGGCTGAGCCCGACGGTCAATAACTGCCATAGTGGGACGCGAGGACGTGGGACAAATAATATCGCCGGGATAGCAACAATTAAAAAGCGCAACCCAGAGAAAAGAATTGGCGGCAGTGTGTGTAAGCCTACCTTGATGACAGAGAAATTCACGCCCCAAATAACGACCACGGTAAGGGCGAGTGCGATACTTTTTGCGTTCATACCTAATTCCTTGGCAATACTGGCGTTAGGCTAGCATGTAAATGTCATAACCCCTAATTGTTAGACAGCTATGCCAATAAATTAGATCTGTTGATGGGGCCATCACGAAAAAAGGCGCCGATAGGGCGCCTTATGGTTTAGTAGGTGTGGGTTAGCTGAGGAGCAAACTGTCGTCTGCTAGTGTCTCGCCGCGCACTTTATTGAACATCTCAAGCAGATGTGGCACATCCATGTTTTTGCGCTCATCGCCATGCACATCAAGCACTATGTTACCTTGGTGTAGCATCACGGTACGGTCGCCGCAGGCAAGGGCATCTTTCATGGAGTGGGTGACCATCATGGCAGTCAGATTAAATTCGTTGACGATTTTTTTCGTTAAATCAATCACGAATGCAGCCATGCGAGGGTCGAGCGCGGCAGTGTGCTCATCCAGTAACAAGAGTTTGCTTTCCGACAAGGTCGCCATGACCAAACTGACCGCTTGGCGTTGTCCACCGGAGAGCAAACCAATACTGTCGCTCAACCTGTCTTCAAGGCCTAAACCTAAAATCGCGATCCTTTCTTGAAAGAGCTTGCGGCGCTTGTCACCGAGCGCACGTGTCCAGCCACGTCCTTTACCGCGACGATAAGCCAGTGCAAGGTTTTCTTCAATGGTCAGCGAGGCACAGGTGCCTGCCAGCGGATCTTGAAACACACGGGCAGCAAGGGTGGCGCGTTCATGAACGGCTTTCTTAGTCACGTCGACGCCATCAATATTGACGCTTCCCCCGATCATTGGCGTCTCGCCGGTCACCGCTCCGAGCAGTGTTGATTTGCCTGCGCCATTAGAGCCGATAATGGTGACAAACTCTTTTTCTGGAATCGTCAGGCTTACGCCACGTAAGGCGCGGTTTTCAAGCACAGTACCGGGGTTAAAGGTCACTTGAATATTGGCTAATGAAATCATTCCGACACCTCTGCCTGCTTGGCGCGTTTTGATTTTTGATACTGCTGACGCATTTTAGGCGCGATAAGCGCGACGGCGACCAGTACTGCAGTAACCAGATTGAGGTCCGAGGCTTGCAAGCCAAACATACCACTAGATAGCGCAAAGGCGACGGCGAGACGGTAGAGAATCGAACCAACAATAACAGCAACCACTGCCACCCACACTTTGCGGCCCGGTATCAGTGTTTGGCCTAAAATCACAGCAGCAAGACCAACTACAATGGTGCCGACCCCCGAAGTAACATCGGCAAAACTATTGGTTTGTGCAAATAGCGCCCCAGCAAAGCCGACAAAGGCGTTGGATAGGGCTAAGCCAAAATACGTGTACATGGCGGTACTGCCGCCCTGTGCCTTAACCATACGAGGATTGACCCCAGTGGCGCGTAGGCCGAGACCAAAATCACTGGCGAGTAAGCGGATCACCAACAAACCGCTGATAATCACCAAAACACCGACCACGAGGGGACGCAGATAGACAGGTGCAATACCCAGTTGTTCGAATGGGGTAAGAATTGTTTCCTCACCCAACAAGGCGATATTCGGCCGGCCCATAATACGAATATTGATCGAAAAGGCGGCAATCATTGTCAAAATGCTCGAGAGCAGATTGAGGATGCCGCACTTCACCGTCAAAAACGCCGTCACCAAGCCGGTGATCCCACCGGCCAGAATAGCGACTGCGGTAGCAAACCAAGGGTTGTAGCCTGCGACGATAAGGGTGGCCGCCACCGCAGCGCCCATCGGGAAGCTGCCATCAACGGTAAGGTCGGGAAAATCTAGCACCCGGAACGTCAGATAAACCCCTAAGGCGACCAAGCCATAGATAAGGCCTACTTCCAAGGTGCCAAAAAAAGCAATGGCAGTCATTCACTACTCCTAAGACTGATACTGACTAGTCTTGAATACGCGCGGCACGATCCAAAATTGTGTCGGGAACCGTGATGCCAAGTCGATTGGCTGCTGCACGATTAACGGCTAAGTCAGAGCCGAGCGCGACTTTGGCCGGCAGTGAAGACACGGGTTTCCCTTCCAGTACCGCAGCAACATAATCGGACGTTTGCACACCAACGGAGTAGTAATCAAAGCCGAGCGCCACCACGGCGCCGTTAGGGATATACGATGTCGATCCGCCAATCACTGGGGTATCAGCAGAATTAGCCGCTGCGATAAGACCATCGATGGCGCTGGCAACGGTATTATCGGTTGGCGCATAAATCACATCCGCTTGGGTGGCCACAACTTGCGCAGCAGATTGAACATCGGCACTTTTTAGCGCTGTTCCTTCCACTACCTTAATGCCTTGAGCATTTGCGGCTTCACGGAGTAATTCGACTAAGGTGACGGCATTAGCTTCCCCTGGATTGTAAACCACCCCAATAGTGGTGAGTTCGGGGAGTAACTCTTTGGCCAATGCAACGTGTTGAGCGACAGGAGAGAGGTCAGACAGACCCGTTACGTTGCCACTCGGTGCGTCCATATTCTTGACCAGTTTCGCCCCCACAGGATCGGTAACGGCGGTAAAAATAATTGGGATATCTTTGGTAGCGGCAGCCAGTGCTTGCGCGGAAGGCGTCGCAATGCCAACCAACACATCAGGTTGTTCGCCAACATATTGACGAGCGATTTGAACGGCAATAGCCGGGTTACCTTGCGCTGTTTGATATTTAAAATCTAGATTTTCACCCGGCGTATATCCTTTGGCTTTTAACCCATCGAGTAGACCGTTTCGCGCGGCATCAAGCGCAGGGTGCTCGACAATTTGGGAAACCGCAACCGTCGCGGTTTCTGCCAGTGCCGTCACAGAGACGCCAACAGACAGCGCGGCAGCGCAGGCCAATGTGGCGAGTTTAGGTGCTTTCATAGTGACTCCCTTCTTCTCATCATGCATGCCATGGGTGGTGATCAAGCAAGGATGTTAGATTGCGATGTTGTGTGTTAGTTAAAATATGGGTTTTGTTTTTATAGCAATTGAATTTATTTGCTTTTTATTCAAACTTAGTCGTTTTTTGCTGACGATGACAGCGTATGTCGACTAGTAAGTTGATATTATTAAGCTTGACAGTAAGCAATGTCATCTCTTTTTTGCCGATTCACCTCGCTTAAAGATAGACGTTCACGCCACATTTGTTAATATTATGTTTGCTTTTGTGCTGCTACGCGGCAAATGAGCAAAATAAACGATTATGAAAACCCGTTGAGTGCAAAAGCGTGCGCTGTTTGAGGTCTTTTTCGAGGCTGCGAATCGTGTCACGACAGGGCGCTGGCAGGTATTTATCCCCTATCGATATAGGGTTTTAGACGACACGGCCGACTAGGCCGGTTTTTTATGCAATGTAGAAAAGTTAGGTAATCAATACTTGGAGGCTCAAGGATGAAGCGTTTGGTTGCGGCACTGGCGGTAGTTTCGCCGAGTGCATTTGCCGCTACGACAGGACAAGGACTGGATTTAACCCAGAACTGGGTAGGCTATGCCTCTTTAGCCATTTTTGCCGTGGCTTACAGCTTGGTGATGCTAGAAGAAAAGCTTCATCTGCGTAAGTCAAAGCCCGTGTTACTGGCGGCGGGGTTAATCTGGTTGCTAATTGGATATGCGTATTCTCAATGGGGAGACATGGCCCCCGCGCATGCGGCGCTTGAGCACAACCTCCTTGAGTATGCAGAGCTACTGCTATTTTTGCTGGTGGCGATGACCTATATTTCTGCGATGGAAGAAAGGCGTCTATTTGATGGCTTAAAAGCGTGGATTCTAAGCAAAGGTTATGACTTACGTACCTTGTTTTGGATCACTGGGGTACTTTCCTTCTTTATTTCTCCCATTGCGGATAACCTCACAACGGCACTATTGATGTGTACGATTGTGCTAAAAATCGGCGGTGACAACCCTCGCTTTGTGAACCTCGCGTGTATCAATATTGTGGTTGCCGCAAACGCAGGGGGCGCCTTCAGTCCCTTTGGTGATATCACCACACTGATGGTTTGGCAGGCGGGCAAAGTGACCTTTGCTGAGTTCGGAGCTTTGTTCATTCCATCTGTGGTCAACTATGTGATCCCCGCTTTTATTATGTCACTGTTTATCCCACGGACTCAGCCGGATGTAATGCAAGAGCACGTCGAGCTTAAGCGTGGCGCGCGTCGTATTATGGTGTTGTTTTTACTCACCATTGCCACCGCGGTTGCGTTCCATGGCTTTATTCACTTCCCACCGGTGATGGGTATGATGATGGGCCTCGCGTATCTACAGTTCTTTGGCTTTTATTTGCGTCGCACCCTACCGCGCTCATTGGCACGTAAACGTGCGATTGCGGAGGCGAAGAATGACGAAGCGGCATTGCGTCGCTTGGGCTCAGTGGTGCCTTTTGATGTGTTTCGTCGCATCTCCCATGCGGAGTGGGACACCTTGCTTTTCTTCTATGGGGTCGTGATGTGTGTCGGGGGACTTAGCTTGATTGGTTACCTCACCATGGTCTCAAACGTTATGTATCTTCAGTGGGATCCTATCTGGGCGAATAGCTTAGTTGGGGTGCTATCCGCGGTGGTCGATAATATTCCTGTGATGTTCGCCGTATTAACGATGAGCCCAGAAATGTCGCACGGAAACTGGTTGTTGGTGACATTAACGGCCGGTGTTGGCGGCAGCTTGCTCTCTTTGGGGTCAGCCGCAGGGGTAGCATTGATGGGACAAGCGCACGGCAAATACACCTTCTTTGGTCATTTAAAGTGGGCACCTGTCATTATGCTGGGGTATATCGCCTCTATCGCTGTGCATTTAGTGCTTAATAGCCACTACTTTCATATTCAATAGCTGATAAGTTGGCATCAAAGAAAAACGCCACTATTCAATAGCGGCGTTTTGCTGTTTAGCGTAAGGGATTGTGTTGTGCAGTGAAGCAAAGCCATCATGGCGTTAGACGACCATCGTAGGGCAGTGGGCGCGTCCAGCCACGCGATGAGACACACTGCCAAGGAACATGCCGTCTTTATCTGAATGCGTCCCATGTGCCCCCATCACAATCAAATCTACCTCTTTGCTTTTGGCAAACTTAATGATGGTTTTAGAGGGGCGACCGCCTTTTACAAAACCACGTACATTTTCGCCACCATTTTCAAGCGCATGTTGTTTGGCTTGCTCGACGATGTTACGCGCGTATTCGCTTAAGGTTTGATCTGGGATTTGTAATCGATCAGGACGCACCATTGATAGCGATGCTTCAAACAAACTGTGATGCTTAAACACACACAAAAGATACAACTCTGCACCGGTGAGTTGTTGAATTTCTATCGCTTTATCCAATGCGTTCAAGGCTGAAAAAGAGCCATCAACCGCAACGAGTATTCGTTTAAACATCCAGTTACTCCTGTTGTTAGGTTATCCAAACGCGATATCACGCAGGAATAACGCAATCTGAGGGAACATCACCAGCAATGCGGCAGAGAGGAGCAGCATCGCAATAAAAGGGCCTGTCCCACGGATAACTTCCCAATAGGGTTTTTTGAAAATCGCAATCGCGGTAAAAATATCGCAGCCAAAGGGTGGTGTTGCTGAACCAATCGCGACTTGCAAGGTGATCACTATCCCCACATGTACAGGATCAAGACTAGTGGCTTCTATCGCAGGTGCAAATATAGGCGTTAACACCAAGATAACCACAATGGGGTCTACAAACATACAGGCGACGAAGAAGGCGATAGAAATTGAGGCAAGGACACCCATAGGGCCCATTTGGCTAATCCCGACGGCTTCTAGAATGGTTTGTGGGATTTGTGCGAATGAGATAATCCAAGAGAATCCATTACCGACCCCCACCAAAATGAAAACCACCGCAGTGATAAGACCGGTTGAGCGCGCGATGGTAAAGACATCTCGACTGCTTAATGATCGGAATACCCCAAACTCCAAAATCATCGCATAAAGTACACACACGGCAGCCGCTTCGGTGGGACTGAACACACCGCCATAAATCCCTCCCACAATAATTAATGGGAACATCAGTGGCCAGAGTGCTTTCCGCGTGGCCTGCATACGCTCTTTCCATGTGGCCTTTGGCTCAGTCGGCACTTTATTGACCGTCGCGTAATAGAGACAGTACAAAGAGAAAAAGCACAGAATCATCAAACCAGGGCCGATCCCAGCGATAAATAGCTCGGCAATCGAGGTTTCGGAGATCACCCCGTAAATGATCATCCCGATACTAGGTGGGATCAAAAAGGCGATATCACTCGAGTTGATAATCAGCGCGAGTGAGAACGAATCGCTGTATCCGGCGCGCAATAATTTAGGACGTAAAGCAGAACCCACTGCGACCACTGTCGCTTGGGTTGAACCCGAAACGGCGCCGAACAGCGTGCAAGATGTTGCAGTACTGATGGCTAAGCCGCCACGAATATGGCCGATAAACGTCATGACCATATCTATCAAGCGAGAGGCCGATTGACCACGGGTCATAATATCTGCAGCAAGGATAAACATGGGCACAGCAATCAAGGACGCTGGGCGGATGCCGCCTAACACTTGTTGGATAAAGGTATCCATTTGACCGACGCCACCAAACATCATGTAAAAACCGGTTAAGGCGGCAGCCGTAAGGGGAATCATCATCGGAAAGCCAAGCACGAGCAAGACAATCATGATGAACATTAAAGTCAGGGCCATAAGAGTGCCTATTTAAACTTCACTTTCAGTCTCAGCGTAACCGTCAAGCACGCCGGCGGAGAGATAAACATCGGGAGCGGTTAGGTTTTTGTATACAGTTAGTCCGTATTGGATCCCTGTGATGACAAACCCAAGGGGAACCCAAATATAGATCCACCAGATTTCAAAGCCGAGGGCGGGCAAAATACGGCCTCGGTCGTATACCGAAACGATGTATTGATAAGAAAAATATGCGAGAACCAGCATAATTAAGCCAGTCACCAACGCGATAGTGATCATTAGGATCTTACGTCCCTTAAACGGCAGGGTGTCGTAAAGGGCGGACATACGAATATGTCGGCCATGGCGAGCGGCATAGCCAATCCCCGCGAACGTGATCAGAATGATGAGAATGCGGTTTATCTCACCGGAAAAGAACAGCCCTTGACCAAAGCCAAAACGCGCCACGACGTTCACGCAGGTATTGAGCGCCATTAATAGCACGCCTGCGGCGAGCATAAAAGACTCGATTTTGCAGATCAGGGTGTCCAATTTGCCAAGAAGGCCGGGAAGCTCTGAGTGATAAGTGAGAGAGTCGGAATCGGTCATTACGTATTCCTCAAAATAAACAGGCACCGCAAGGCGCGGTGCCTGAACAACTGACAACTAGTTAGTAACGGCTTCGAGATCTTTCTTAAATTGATTAAGAAGGGCTTTGCCGCTTTCGCCGGTCATTTCATAGAAGGTTTCTTCAACCTGAGGTGCACGTGCTTTGAACTTAGCGATTTGCTCATCCGTCAGGCGTGTGACAGTCACGTCGTCGCTCGAAGCTTGAATTTTCTCCAATGACTTCTCAGCCAGGCCACGGATATGCTTCACCGTTTCGTTGAAGGCATAATCAGCCGCGTCACGGATCATTGCTTGATCGTCTTTCGACAACCCGTCAAAGAAGTCTTTGTTTGCCATGGAGGCAGTGGTAAACCAACCGTGGTGCGTGAAGATCAGGTTCGGCGATACTTCGTACAAACCACCTGATTCAATCCAGAAAATCGGGTTTTCTTGGCCTTGGAGCATATTAGTTTGGAGTGCGCCATATACTTCACCCCATGGCAATGGCGTTGGCGTTGCACCAAAAGCTTCATAGGTTGATGAAAGCAGTGGGTTAGTCATGACGCGGATCTTCTTGCCTTTCAGGTCGGCCGGCTCAGTCACAGGCTCGTCGGCAGTCATGACCATTTCGCCCTCAGGGTACATCTTGAGAAGCTCAAGGCCTTGTTCTTCATACAGTTTTGGGAAATCTTCATTCACTGCCTTGCTCTGACGGAAGAACTCGATCACGGTTTCCATGTTGGTTGGCATCAGATAAGGGATGAAGAAAATTTGTGCCTCTGGGATCAATGAGCCAGTAAAGCCCGGCGATTGGTTAACAAATTGAAGAATACCGGCTTGGGTTTGCTCCATGATGTCATCAGACTCACCCAGCTCGCCGAAGCGATAGATTTGCAAAGAGTGTTCAGAGTTATCTTCGATGTATTCCTTAAACTTGTGTGCATACACGTCTTGTACGTCACCTTCATACTCTTCGTGCGCATAGCGCCAAGTATCGGCGCTGGCTAGGGCTGAAAAGCCAAGCGCAGCAGCAACGCATGAAACCGCAGTCAATTGCTTAAGATGGCTATAAATGGACATCGTGTCCCTCCGATATGTGGTTTAGCTTTCACTCGTGGTTAACGAGAGTGTGATTAAGATCTTTTTCTCACTTGACGAGTTGGCACTTTGTGCCTGTCTCTCCTATACCCGTGGAAGCATCTGCCGATGTTTTTGGCCACCAGACAGACTATCCCAACAGCTTAAACATCAGAGCTGTAATTATTAAAGCCAGATGAATTTTGGCGTGTTTGCACTGTGACTGAGATCTTGTTTTTGCATCAAAAGAGAAAATCTCAGCGTAAAATAACGGCAAGATACTGAATAAGACTAGATTTATTCAGCGTTTTGTAGTGGTTTGACGATAAAGCGGATATTGGTGAAGTGGCTTTTAAAAGAAAAATATAGATATAACGCGAAAAGAAAAATCGACGATAAGACGATTTATCGAACAGTATTGATTTTAACACTAAATAATGTGTGCTGGTTTTTTAGCCTGTTTTGGGTAAGGGATATTAAGCCATGTTACGACGTAACAGGAGCCATGTTTGCTAAGCAACAAGTCGTGCATCATATGCGAGATCCACAGCAATCAACTTGAACATTTCAGTGTGGCAGAGCGTCATGGATTGAAGGCAATCCTCGATATCTATCCCATCACCGAAGGTCATGTCCTTATTCTGAGTCGCAGTCACGCCTCGCACCTTGAGCAACTCTGTGCGCAAGAACATACCGAGTTGTTTCAATTTGCGCATCAAATCGGCAAGCGGATGTTTGACGTGATGGATGATGTGAGCGATTACACCTTGGTCGTTAACAATGGTCATGATGCTGGGCAACATATTCCCCATGTTCATATTCACCTGATCCCGCGACGCAAAGGAGACAGCTTACGTTTTTATTGGCGACTCATGACGCGATTTATCAACCCATTGGGTGGTAAGAAACGTGTCCAGCAGTTAGCGGAGTGGCAACGAAGGTGGCGAATGCACGGTAATTATACGGACGGCTCAGCGAGATAAAATTCAGTCCCCTTTAATGACTGGATTCGTTATAATCGCGGGCTTTTGTGGCAAGTAGGGTGGCATCATGGCCAAGAAAGCAGCGGCGTTGCACATACTGGTGAAAGATAAAACGCAAGCGACAACAATTCTCGCTCAGCTCAAACAAGGTGCGAATTTTCAGGCGTTGGCGAAAAAATACTCGCAATGCCCATCGGGAAAACGCGGTGGGGATCTGGGCGAATTTCGTCGCGGCGATATGGCTCCCTCTTTCGACAAAGCGGTATTCAATGGCGAATTATTGCGTCCTCTTGGGCCAATAAAAACCAAATTTGGTTGGCATATTATTAAAGTGTTATATCGCAACTAACCCTTGCGATAAGCGCTAGGTGACTGAAACTGTCATAGAAAGTTAACGCATAGAAATTGATATTGCGCACATCGATTGCCCCAAGCCGCCACTAAGAAAGTGGTACAGTAAAATCATGCCTTGAATAATGTCCGCCTTATGTTTGAACTTGATGCGCCTACATTACTGATCACGCTTACGGCAACCCAATGGTTGCTTGCCGCATTTTTGTTGGTGCAAAACCGTAAAGAGCCCGGGATTAATGGATGGGCGGTGTCTTTGTTTATCCATGGGTTTAGCAATCTTTTCTTATTTGCCCGTCCGTACCTTCATCCTTATCTCGGGATCGTCTTTTACAATGCGTGTGTGATGGTAGCATTTTCTTTTAGCCATTGGGCACTGGGGCAAGTCTTTGCCCGCGATATACCGCGCTGGCAGTTGGCGCTGCCCGTCGTGCTCTCGGTAGTATTGATGGCATCACACCTCGATGATATCGGGAGCCGCGTAGTTTACGTCAGTTTGATTGTCAGTATGCAGCTTGCGTTGATGACGCGAACCATTGTGAGGAGCACAAACACCGGCGGTCAGCGTTTAAAGCGTTGGCTAATGATGGTGATGGGTGGATTTAGTGTGGCTTACATAGGCAGGGCGACGTTCGCACATTTTTATCCTGATCTGTTTACGCAGCTGCTTGGCACGTCGCTATTACAAGCCGGGCTGATTTTATCGGGCATCGTCTATAGCGTGATTAACACCCTGATTATCTTTTTATATAAATTAGAGCGCGTTCACGAGAAACTTCATCGTGAAGCGACCCGAGACAGTTTAACGGGGCTATTAAATCGTCGTGCCTTTTTGGCCAAAGCGAAACGGCGCGTTGAGACTGCCGCTTTCCCTCTCAGTGTACTGATGATCGACTTGGATGACTTTAAAAGTATTAATGACTCATTTGGCCATTCTGTTGGTGATAAAGTATTGATTCATTGTGCTGACGTTTTCGAACAAGTGGTTGATGACGATGGCATTGTCGGACGCTTAGGAGGAGAAGAGTTTGCGGTCGTGCTCCCTTACTGCGACGGTGCTCGTGCACAGCAAATATCGGCTGGCTTGCTCCGCGCCGTTCAAAACAGTCGCGCTGAACTTGAAATAAGCTTGTCTGCCAGCATAGGAGTAACGACGACCTCCGAGGCGATGGATATCGACGGTTTGTTAGCCCAAGCCGATGATGCGCTTTATCAGGCGAAGCATGATGGAAAAAATACCTTTAAAGTGTACGTCTCGGTACTGGAAAGTGTCTCTCATGACGCAGAGCATATACCTAATATCGCTTGATGTATGCATATCTAGATTCCATGCACAAAATTGAATTCACCGATGAGGTTCATTATTCTCCAACGCTCATGTTGATATGTCGACTCTCTATGATGATTTATATTCTATTTAAGAACTTCGTAAGAAGGCTTGGCTCCGCGCAAATACACGATGAAGTGTTGCTCGGAGCTTAACATCACATCTTCATCAGGTATTGCCATGCGTACTCTTCGCAGGGTTACCAGTATCTGATGTAAAGACGCGATAGAGAGTGAGGCCGGTGATGCTCCATCACCGGCCTTTTTGCATTCTGAACACAGCAGAATGCATCCATTTTAATGATGACGAAAGGCCGGTACTTGTTACCGGCCTTTTTTTATGGATAAGAAACATGAGTTTATTAGTGATTGAAAACATCTGTTTTCAAATTGAGGAAAAAGTGTTGTACCAAGGTGCGAGCGTGGTGCTACATCATGGTGAACATGTTGGCGTGACGGGTGCGAACGGTGTGGGGAAAAGTACCCTGTTGAAAATGCTGCAAGGGGAGCTGCTGCCGGATAGTGGCGAGATTGTTTGGCAACCGAATATCCAAGTCGGTTATTTAGACCAGCATTTAACGATCGACCCAACACTGTCTATCTATGACTTTATGGCGTTGGCATATCGCGATCTTGTTGAGGTTGAGCGAGCGTTAAATGCTATCTACGCATCGATGTCGGCGGACACGTCAGACGCGGTGCTTGCCAAAGCGGCACGACTGCAAAGCCAATTAGAGGCACAAGATTTTTACCGTATCTCTCATCGTATTGAACAGGTAGCGGCTGGGCTGGGTATCGCACCATTGGGCATGCAAACCGCAATGGGCCAGTTGAGTGGCGGTCAACGGCATAAAGTGATGTTGGCAAAGTTACTGCTTGAACAAGCCGAAGTGATGTTACTCGACGAGCCGACGAACTTCCTCGATGCTGAGCACGTTGCTTGGTTGGCGGAGTTTCTTAATCACTATACGGGTACCTTTATGGTGGTGTCGCATGATGAGGCGTTCCTTGAGTCGATCACGACAGCGATTGTTGATATCGACCAGAGCAAGATACGCAAATACAAAGGATCGTATCAGCAAGCGATGGCACAAAAGGCGCAGCAAAGTGAAACACAGCACAAGCAATACCTCACACAGCAGAAAAAAATGGATAAGTTGGCCACGTATATTCGCAAGAACGGCGCAGGTGTGAATGCGCGTATTGCCAAGGGGCGTAAGAAACAGCTTGCGAAAATGGTGCCGATTGAAAAAAAACAGATGCGTGAGTCGGTAAGCTTTGCTTTCCAATACAAACCATTACGGTCGCAACATGTATTGGCCGCCAAGGGGTTGCAGATTGGCTATCGAACGCCGCTTTTGCCGCCGTTGTCACTTCAGATTCAACGGGGCGAAAAAGTCGCGATTATTGGCTTCAATGGCTTGGGAAAATCGACATTATTGAAAACCTTATTGGGAGAAATCCCCGCACTACGGGGCCACATTGACACGGCAAACGGCATAAAGTGGGGGTATTTTGAGCAAGGCTTACAATGGCGCTATCCGGAAAGCTCTCCGGTTCAGGCCGTGTGTGGGGTGGGCCAGCTCACAGATAAAACCGCGCGCCAGAAACTGGCTGAATTTGGTCTCAGTGGTAAAAAGGCGGTGCGGCCATTGCGTACACTGAGCGGGGGTGAGCAAACCAAAGTAAAGCTTTGTTGTTTAGCCGTGATGGCAACCAATGTACTGGTGTTAGATGAGCCCACCACACATCTTGATGTCGATGCAAAAATGGCGTTGCAGCACGCCCTTAAAGCGTATGCAGGCACCGTAATTGTGGTTTCTCATGAGCCACAATTTATCGAGCACTGGCCGGATAAGGTGATCGATATGACCCAGCTTTAGTCGCTAACGCGTTAGTAATAGCCACGTCAGTAACGGCGAGGTCGCGTGATGCGGCCTCGCTTATTTTTTGCTTTTTATGGGTAAATTTGTATTTTTTGCTAAAAAAGGCTAAATTTGACGGAGTTGGTTAACAAGGATGAATGATGGCGACAGAAAGCAAGGCACCCATTGCGGTGATCAGTGGCGACCTGGTGGATTCGACCGCCTTAAATCGAGATGAGTATGAGCGAGTACTGGCGGAAATCAAAACCATACAAGCCCATATTTCACAAGCACATCGCGCTAATCAGCACAGCATTATACGCGGTGATGAGTTTCAATCTGTGATCCATGATGTGGCGAACGCGCTTCACTATGTCGTGATGTATCGTGTTGCTATCAAAGCACTGGGAAAACCGTTTGATTGTCGCATCAGCTTTGCGATTGCCGAGCAAGCTGATTTGCGTGAGGCGGTGTCAGAGTCAATGGGACAGGCGTTTGTGCTATCTGGTCGTGGCTTAAAAGCAATGAAAAACCAGCGGCTGGCTTTTTTCTGCGCCAATACCGATATTGAAGACAGATTTGCGTTGCTGATCCGTTATCTTGACCGGCAACTCAGCGATGCGACGTCTCGTCAATGCGAAATGATGTTGCCTTTATTACAGCGCGATCAACCACTCCCGTATGGCGAGTTAGCGGCCGCACTTGGGGTCGCGAATGCAACCGTGAGTAAGTCCCTTAAAGCGGCGGGCTGGGGGCTTATCGAGGCATTGTTGGCCGAGTTTCAGCAAGCCGTGGGGGCACACGTATGATGGCCTTCCTTTCTTTGCTGGTTCCCTTGTTACTGACTCATCTTATTTATGATTTCTATCTACAGCCTACGAATTGGTGGACGAAATCGACACCACGCGCGCGAATAGTGGATTGGGCGGTGGGACCGCTCCTCTACGGTTTATGTTTACTGGTACCTGCGGTGTTTTGGACTCAAACCGTCTCGCCGCTATTGGGCGTATTGGCGGTTGGCATAATCACCAAGCGCGTAGTGGCTGTGCTTGATGGTCAACTTGTCGCTCAGTCATCACTGGCCCGTTTTACGGTGAGCCAAGGCATACACCTTTTGGTACTAGGGCTCATTGCCCTGAGTTTTGTGGCGCAGCCACCTTGGGTTGGGCTGACCGAGATGCCTCTGTTTAGCGAGATCGTCGTGATTGGCACGGGCTATTTATTGATCTTAAAGCCGACATCAGTATTGATTGGTCATGTTTTACAGCGCTTTACGGTCACGTTAGACTCACCCTCTGATCATCAACATGATTATCATGGCCTCGTAGCTGCGGGGGCGTTGATTGGCTATTTAGAGCGTATCTTGATCCTGACCTTTACCTTACTTGGCAGCTATACCGCTGTCGGTTTTGTGCTGGCAGCTAAGTCGATTTTTCGTTTTGGTGAGCTGACGCGGTCTGCGGATCGCAGCCTGACCGAATACGTTTTAATTGGTTCGTTATTGTCGGTAGTGATCACGACATTAGTGGGCGTTGTGATCACGCAAAGCCTTACTTTGCTTTAATTACCCTTTTATGGCTAAAAAGTAAGAATTAGCCGTTTTAAGCTTAAATGACGGACTGGTATTAAGAAACGATGCGTCAGTCAGTCGTTTGGCGAACGATAAAAAGGACACTATTTATTGGAACTTGCTTGATGCCCTCAGGTCAGTAAAAGGATGCTTGCTTGTTAAATTACTGTTATGGCTAAATAAACCTGAAGGAAAAGTATGTCCCGACACATTTTACTCACCGGAGCACTGGCGGTGTCTTTGCTCTCAGGGTGCAGTTTTCAAGGAGAGTCACACGTGAAAGCTTCCAGCCCAGGCGAACTGAGTGCGCCTGTCGCGAAAAAAATCCCTCATGAAATGACCATTCACGGCGACACGCGCGTGGATAACTACTATTGGATGCGTGACGATGCACGCCAAGATCCCGATGTGATCGCCCATCTTAATCAAGAAAACGCCTATGCCGATCAGGTGCTCGCGCACACTGAGCCAATGCAGGCCAAACTATTCGATGAAATCAAAGGGCGTATCGTCAAAGACGACGCCTCGGTTCCCGTCAAAAAAGGCAGTTATTTCTATTCCAGTGAGGTGGAAGGCGATAATGAATATCGCACTTACGTGCGTGCGAAAGACTTTGCCGGCACCGACAAAACGGTAATTTTGGATGTCAACGCGCTCGCGAAAGGGCATGAGTTTTACAGCATTGGCCAACTCAGTGTCAGCCCAAACGAAAACCTATTAGCCTATGGGGAAGATACCCTTAGCCGCCGCGTTTATACCATTCAAGTTAAAGACCTCACCACCGGTGAGTATCTCGATGATAAAATTGAAGGCGCCTCGAGCAGTATTGTGTGGCAGAACGACAACCAAGCCTTCTACTACATCAAAAAAGATCCGCAAACCTTGCTGGGATATCAGGTATATCGCCACCGTTTGGGCACCCCACAATCCGCTGATACGTTAATTTACGAAGAAACGGATACCAGCTACTACACCGGCTTGAGTAAAAGCAAAGACGGTGAGCAGATCTTTATTTGGCACTCCAGCACTGAAACCAGCGGCGTATCGCTCGTGGATGCCAATGATCCGAATGCCACCGCCCAAGTGTTTTATCCGCGAGAAACTGGCATTGAATATGAAGTGGCGAAACGTGGCGAGTGGTATTACATCTATACCAACTATCAAGCAGTCAACTTCCGCTTGATGAAGGTACACCAAAGTGAGCGTGACGATCGCAGCCAATGGCAAGATGTGATCGCGCCAAACGATAAGGTGCAGTTGGTTGATTTTACGCTATTTGATAACCACTTGGTGTACGATCAGCGCGAGAATGGCTTGCCGCGTACCACAGTGCGTAACCTCACCACTGGGGAGGAATATCAGCTCACGTTTAACGACTCGGCTTATGCGTCCTACCTGACCGGCAATGCTGAAATGGATAACACCGCGGTGCGCGTGTATTACACCAGCTTGACCACACCGGGAACCTATTACGAGTTTGACTTGGCATCGGGCGAGCGTGAAATGCTCAAACAAAACCAAGTGCTGGGTGATTTCAACCCGGACAACTACCAATCCGAGCGGGTGATGATCACCGCACGTGATGGCGCGCAAGTGCCTGTGTCTTTAGTGTACCGTAAAGATCGCTTCAAAAAAGATGGCACCAACCCGCTCTATCAATACGGCTATGGCTCCTACGGCGCGACCATGGATCCCATGTTCTCTACCACGCGTTTAAGCCTGTTAGATCGTGGCTTTGTCTTTGCTATTGCTCATATTCGCGGCTCTGAAATGCTGGGACGCCCTTGGTATGACGATGGCAAAAAACTCAACAAAAAGAATACCTTTAACGACTTTATTGATGTGACTAAAGCGCTGACCGCGCAGGGCTATGGTGATAAAGACAAGGTGTTTGCCGTTGGTGGTTCAGCCGGTGGCTTGTTAATGGGAGCGATCATCAACCAAGCGCCAGAGTTGTATTTAGGCGTGGCGGCGCATGTGCCGTTTGTGGATACTGTCACCACCATGTTGGATGAGTCGATTCCACTGACCACCAACGAGTATGACGAGTGGGGCAACCCGAATGACAAAACTTACTACGAGTACATGCTTAGCTATTCACCGTACGACAATGTCAGTGCGCAAGATTACCCCAACTTGCTGGTCACCACAGGCTTGCATGACTCACAAGTGCAGTACTTTGAGCCAATGAAATGGGTCGCAAAACTGCGTGAACTCAAAACCGATAACCATACATTGGTGTTTAAAACCGATATGGAAGCCGGCCACGGCGGCGCGTCGGGACGCTTTAAGCGCATTAAAGAAGATGCATTGGAATATGCCTTCTTCTTTGATTTGCTCGACAAGCAGGGTAACTAAGTCGACGACTAAACGTTGAAGATCGAAAAAAGCGCCGCTATCGGCGCTTTTTTATGCGGGTAGAGACGCGATAAGCACGCTCAATGTCGATAAAAACGAGGTGCTCAGGCTTACTGATTGTTCTCCGCATCTTCACGCTTGATCACTTTGTGGCCTTCTTCGGTCACGCCATTTTTCCAATAGCTGCTGATGTAGATAAACTCGCGCTCAACATCACGATCGTTACGGAAATATTGGCGCATTGCGCGCATGCTTTCAAACTCACAGGCACACCACACGGACACTTGCCCGGCTAACCAAGGCTGTGCTTTTACCGTCTCGGCCAACGTCGGGGTGGTCAGCCAAATAATCTCCATCCCCGCGGGGGCGTCGAGTGGTTGAGCATCCTCTGCAGTATCGAGCTGGATCACTGCATAACCTTTGGCATCGCGAGGTAAGATCTTGATCTTGGCCGATAGTGCCGGCAACGCGGTCATATCGGCCGCCATAAAGAACCAATCCGCATCGCGATTAATCGGCGCAATCGTCCCAGGGCCGGCAATATTAATGGTATCGCCCACTTGGGCATTCAGAGCCCAGCGCGCGGCAAAACCACAGTCGGCTTGCTCGATTTGGTGGCGAACCATATCCACTTCAATTTGCTGCTGGCTAGGCATAAAGCGGCGAATGGTGTAGGTACGCATTACGGGGCGCTCGCCTTCTGCTAATCCGCTCAGATCGGTGCTTCCCGCTTTATCAAACAGTAACTTGATATAGCCGCCTTCACACTCTGCAGGGAACGCCGCGAAAGCGTCGCTTTGTAAGGTCAAGCGTTGCATATTGGGTGTGACGGTTTGGGTATCAATAACGTGAGTGAGGTGATAGTTCGGCTGTTTCATATTATCTAACTTAAAATCATTATCATTTACAATTAATCATACCATTCGGATGCGGGATGTGTAAGTGCTTTACATTGTTTTACGCTTCTCTACTAGGCAATACCCTGAGAAGTGAGTAAGATACAGACGCATTATTATTACTAAAAAACAATCACATGGAGCAAAAATGAAGAAAGTCATACTCACGGGCGCGATGGCGGTGCTGCTGTCGTTGAACGTCTCGGCCTCTGAGCTCAAGCCGATCATGAAAGAAATGAAAATGACCTTTAAAGAGGCGGCGAGCGCACAAAGTATCGAAGCCATGCAAGCCCCGGTTGCGAAATTAGAAACCCTGATCGCGCAAGCTAAAGCGGGTAGCTATCCACCGGAAAAAGCAGAGATCTTCATGGAAGGGTTCGATAAACTGGCGGTGACAGTAGAGGAAATTGATGCCGCGCTGAGCCAAGGCGACCTCGACCAAGCAAAACAAGGCATGCGCCAAATCGATGCCTTGCGTGAAGAGTATCACGACAAACGCAACCCAAGCATTTGGCAGCGTTTATTCGGTTAATCGCGCAATCAGTGAACGTGACGACAGCGAGAGCATGATGGCAATTGAACAGCTATTTCAGTTGCTGACTCAAGCGTTTGTGGCGCGTCCGCCACTGGTGGTGGGCAAGGCTTGAGGCCGCGGCTCAATATAGTATGCTTTAGCACAATCGTGCCTAAAACAAATCCCAAGGAGAGAGGAATGCGCGTCCATCTTGTTATTCACGAGGCGTTTGAAGGCCCAGGAGCCATTTTAGATTGGTGTGACGAGCGTGCCTATCATGTGACCACCAGCCATTTGTATCGGGGCGAGCCGTTGCTAGAAAGCAGTGAAGGCATTGATCTGCTGGTGGTACTCGGCGGGCCGCAAAGTCCAGATACGCCACAGTCAGAGTGTCCGCATTTCGATAGCCAACGCGAGCAAGCGCTGATTAGGCAGTGTATAGAACAAGGTAGTGCGGTATTGGGGATTTGCCTCGGTGCGCAACTGATTGGTGAAGCCTTGGGCGCACCGTATCAGGCAAGTCCTGAACCCGAGATTGGCTACTTCCCCATCCAGTTAAGCGAAGATGGCCATATCGACGAGCACATTCCGCACTTCGCGCCGCAAGAAATTGTGGGCCATTGGCACCATGATATGCCGGGGCTGACACCCAATAGTCGTGTACTGGCTAGCAGCGAAGGCTGTCCGCGCCAGATCGTGAAGTACGGACCACGGGTATATGGCTTTCAATGCCACCTTGAGTTGACGCCTCTGGCCGTTGAAGGATTATTGCACGCCGCCTATCCAGAGGGCGAGGCCGCTAACAAGCGCTTTATTCAAGACCCTGCCTCCATTCGCGCCTTTGACACGGCACCGATGAATGCGCACTTATTTGCCTTTCTCGATAGCGTGCTGACTGACAACGATCTCGTCACTGAGTGGTTGTTTTAAGCGACTAGGTTAGGAGCACGGTAACCGCCACTGTGCTCCACCTACTAAGCGCCATTGTTTGAGCGTCATCGTCTGAGCGCCATCTACCGCGTCTTAGTGCAACATGCCTTCACACACGGCGGTGACATCATCATCCAATAAACTCAACTCGATGGCTATCTTCATCGCTGCCACCACATCACTTACCGGCATGCTCGGGGCGCGGTGTTTGCACGCTTGTGCTGGGCTGTAGGGAATGTGAATAAAGCCGGCGCGTACCTCGGTGTGATGAGCCAGCGCATGCATCAAGCCATAAAACACGTGGTTACACACAAAGGTGCCCGCGGTGTAAGAAACACTGGCAGGATGATGCGCTTCGTTTAATGCGTTCACTAAACGGTTGAGGGGCAAGGTAGAGAAATACGCAGTGGGCCCAGATGGCACCACCGGCGTACCATGCGGCTGCTTACCGGCGTTGTCGGGAATGGGTGCGTCCTGATAATTGATCGCGACCTTCTCTAAGCTTATCTCTGCGCGACCACCGGCTTGGCCAAGGGCGATCACCATTACCGGACTGAGCGATTCTAGCGCACTGTGTAACGTCGGTAAGCTGTCTGCAAAGGTGCAGGGCAGGCGCACGGCTTTAACAATGCACTCCTCATTAGGCTGCCAGCCTTCTAATGCTTTTGCCACTTGCCAAGACGGGTTGTCACTCTCGCCGCCGAACGGTTCAAATCCGGTTATCAATATCGTGTGCATCCAATGCCTCGCGTAAAAAAGCGGTAGAGCTATACTCTACCGCAGGTTTACAAGCCAATCACGCAAAGGAAGATTTATTCAAACAGGTAGAGGTAATTCTCATAACCTGCCTCGGCCATTTTATCGACGGACACAAAGCGCATTGCGGCTGAGTTCATGCAATAACGCAAGCCGGTGGGTGCGGGACCATCCTCAAACACATGGCCAAGGTGCGAATCGGCGACTTTGCTGCGGACCTCGGTGCGCGTGTAGAACAGGGAGTTATCCGGCTTGGTAACCACATACTGCTCATTAATGGGCTGTGTGAAGCTCGGCCAGCCGGTACCGGATTTGTATTTATGAGTGGATGAGAACAGCGGCTCGCCCGAAACGATATCCACATAAATCCCCGCTTGCTTGTTGTCCCAATATCGATTGCGGAATGCGGGTTCAGTGCCGTCTTCTTGAGTGACTTCGTACTCAATGTCTGACAACATCGCGCGAATTTTTTCGTCCGAGGGGCGCGAGTAGCGGGTGTTAGTTGCTGTCATCTCTTCCGCTTTTTGCGCATCAATCATTTCTCGCAAGGTGACCGGGCTGTCTTTGCGATCATCACCAAAAATCTCGTCCAGATACTGGTCACGCCCTGATGCATAGCGATAGTAGCTATAGCGAATGCTGTGGTTTTTGTAGTAATCCTGATGATAACTTTCTGCTGGCCAGAATTTCTCAAACGGGATTAACTCGGTTTTCAGCGGCTTTTTAAACACGCCTAACGCTTCAATTTCCGCCATAAAATCCGCGGCAATTTGCTTTTGTGTTTCAGAGCGATAAAAGATCGCGGGACGATATTGTGGGCCACGGTCAACGAACGAGCCTTGGTCATCGGTGGGGTCGATATGACGGAAAAACTGATCCAGCACCTGTTCATAATTCACGACGTTAGGGTCATAGGTGACATCAATCACCTCAATATGCCCACTGGTGCCGGACGAAACCTCTCTATAGGTGGGATTTTCAAGCTCACCGCCTGAGTAGCCAGACACCACATCAATCACACCGTTGAGCTTTTCAAGATCAGATTCTGTACACCAAAAGCAGCCGCCCGCAAGGGTCGCTTTTTGGTAACCTTGGTCTGTGGTGGCGGTATCTTTCACCGCCGCATAACTTGCTATCGATAGCAAACTGAACGCTGTAAACGCGATAACGCGCCACATTGATTTGTGCTGTTTCATGATCGCCTCGTTATTGGGGTTGGTGAGGATAAAGACCTGCGCGCTAAGCAGAAACTTTCATCCTCTCCCACTTTTCTGTTGTTACAGATAACGTAGCGCAGAAAAGCCCTTAGCGATCACCTACCAAAGCAGCTGACCCAACACAGGGGCAAGCAACACAGTGACCATGCCAGCAATCATCATCACCACACTCGACACCACCCCTTCGGCATGGCCTATTTGATAAGCTTTAGCGGTGCCTGCTCCGTGCGCTGATGCGCCCAAACTTGCGCCGCGTCCTAAGCGTGAGCGAATTGCAATCACGGTCAGAATACTTTCACCAATTGCCATGCCAATCACCCCAGTGAGAACCACAAACAGCGCGGTGAGATCGCTTTGCCCGCCAATCGCTTTGGTGGCTTCTACGGCAAAAGGGGTGGTGATTGAGCGCATCGCCAAACTGCGTTGCAGCAGTTCAGACAGCTCAAACACCCGCGCTAGCACCACAGTACTGGTAATCGCGACCAGCACCGACACAGTGACACCGATTGACAGGGATAACCAATGGCGGCGGATGAGCGCGCGGTTATCATACACAGGGATCGCAAACGCTACAGTCGCCGGACCCAGCAGCCACAGCAGCCAGTATGATTGCGCCATGTAGTCTTGATACGGAATATTAAACCCGACTACCACCGCGACAATCAGCAAGGGCGCGAGCAACAATGGCATCACCAGAATGGAGGGATGACGGCGATACAGCCATTTACTCATGTAATAAAAGCCAAGAGTCATTAAAAAGCAGGTCACGCTTAATAACGAGGCGTGAAGCCAAGTAGGTAAAGCAGACATCATGGCTTAGCACTCCGGTTTTAGATCAGGATGATGCGTGTGGTGATGGTTACTGCGGCGGCGCGCCATTTTAACCTCAAAACGATACACTTTATCGACCACCCAAGCGGTTGACGCAATCACCATCGCGGTACTGAGAATTAGAACAACCATGATCTTAGCGCCTTCTTGCAGCAATAAATCTTGGTAGTTGACCACCGCCACCACCGCCGGCACAAAAAACAGCAACATCTCGGCTAACAGCCACGCCGCCCCGCGGCGCAACCAATCGGCACGGACAATTTTCAACATCAATGCGCCTAACAACAGCAACATACCGGTGAGGTTGGCCGGTAGTGGAATAGCAAAGGTTGTGACCAACCAATCAGACAAAAACCAAATGCCTGCTAAGACAAAGACTTGCAGTAAGGTAAGTAAGGCGTTTTTAATCAATTGCATCGAAGGCGTGCCAAGAATCTGTGAGATGGCTCATAGTTTACGTCTTGGCATAGAGTGAATAAAGTGACTTTTTTTTATTTAAACTATGCCAAAATGGCATGATTAACGATTAGCTTTTAAGGGCCGTTTATGGATATTCGTGCGTTGCGCTATTTTATTGCCTTAGTGGAACAGCAGAGCTTTACTGCCGCCTCGGCGTCGTTGCATGTGACGCAACCGACAATCAGTAAAATGGTGCGTAACCTTGAGCAAGATGTGGGTCAGCCGTTGTTGCACCGAGAGGGAAGGCGGTTTTGGTTAACCGATGCTGGAGAGGTGGTGTATCAGCGTGCGCAGAGCATTATTGCTGAGTTCGAGCAGCTAAATACTGAGCTCGACGATCTCAATCAACTGGCGCGCGGGCAACTTAGGTTGGGGATGCCGCCGATGATAGGGCCGCTGTATGCCAACGTGTTGCGTGAGTACCGACAACGCTACCCAAATGTCGCGCTCAGTATTGTTGAATACGGGGGGCGGCGCACCGAACAAGCGCTGATCAATGGTGAGATTGATGTGGCAATCACCATGCTCACTGACACCCAGCCTGAGTGCTTGCAAAGCTTACCCTTACAAACTCACCCCATTTATGCAGTGCTACCTAACCAAGCCGCGTGGCGTGCGCAAAAAAGCCTGACATGGCAGGCCGTCAAAGACGAGCCGTTTTATCTGTATAGCGCTGAATTTACCTTAAGCGATCGGATTATTGCCCGCTGTGAAGAGCATGGTTATCAGCCCACCATTGCCGCGCGTAGCAGTCAGTGGGATTTTTTAGCCGCCTTGGTAAAAAGTGGTGCTGGGGTAGCGTTTTTACCCGCGCCTTTATGCCAGCGCCTCAGCGCCAGCTTGGAAGACAGTGAGTTATTACTAGTGAAACCGATAAGCCCGGCGATTGAATGGCAACTGGGGTTAGTTTGGCACGGCGAGCGCTATGTCTCACGCACCGCCGAGGCCTGGATGCAGTTGTGTCAGTCGACGGAGGTGAATCGATAGACTCAGTGCTTTGATCTACAACGCCTTTTAGTACGCAATATGGTGGGGATCTTAAATTCGATGCATAGAGACAGCGTGATGTGGGACGAAGAAACTCGCTAAAATTTAGTGATTGACGACATACTCGTTATAACACAGTTTTACACGTCATCTTCCGACAACATTTGACGACAATTACGAACTGTTAGTACGCGGATCTCATGGCTTAAGCTATAGATAATACGATAGTGACCAAAAATTATTTCACGATAGTTAGTATTGGGCATTTCAGGAACAAAGCGCCCCATTTCAGGCATACTTCCAAGTAGTTCAGTTTTGTCAAAAACTTCGTTTACCCACTTTTCCGCCGCAGGTGGATTATCTAAAGAAATAAATTCCGCTGCATCGCCTAATTTCTGAAGCGCTAATGGAGACCAAACTACTTTCATTTCTTAATGCGCCCCAGTACTTGAGCACGAGCATCATCATTTGAAACACCAAGGCCTGAAGCTAATTGAGCTTCAGCTGTACGCATTTCTTCCAGTAACTCGATCTTCTCTTGCATTGCTTCATACTCTGCAACATCGAGAACAACAGCTACGCCTTTGCCATGCTGTGTGATGACCAATGGACGGCGAGTCTCATTGATTTGTTTGATGTAAGAAGCCACACCTGCACGAAATTCAGATAACGGCTGAATATCTTGATCGAAATGAATACGACTCATATTGAACCTCAAGTTGTACAAAGTAACGTACGAACTATAGTTCAATTAACCGTTTTGAGCAAGGAGTTGGGGTTGATTCTGTGTTAATGGGCATTGGCTATGACCACATTTGTACGATAATCGTAATGGCTACCCCACCTGCACCAATACCAAATAAAAACAGCTGCCACCAAAACAAACGCCACGATAAGTTTCCCAGCGCTTTGGTTTCTTGACGGTCACAGGAACTTACTGGCTCATTTTTGTAGCGGCAACGTGCAATTTGCGTGGTATCACGAAAATCCCGGAGGCGATTGATGGCACACCAAACAGCCAGACCAATTGAAACAGCCAATAAGTTCATTGCGCATGTTGCGATAATTAGCAAGCAACGACTAGCAGGCTGTGCGCCAATCAAACCAGAAACTAAAAATCCAAGAAGACCTGTAGATAACCCAAGCACAAGGTTTGATGCGGACGAAAAGTAGTCTCGCGTAACACTTTGCCACCGAATGAAGCTTTCTTTATCTTCTGCAGCCACTTACTTGCTCCTCCCCATTGACATTGTATTAGTGCGCATGCGCGATTTCCCAAAACCGTTATACGCACTGTTTTTTTACCTAACTATATGTTACCAATAGAACTTATCACCTCTAATGGATACTGCTCTTCCGCGAAAATGTTCATTACACCCATCCCTAATCGTGTATTCACACTATCCCCAAGTCTTAAACTGTAACTGCATGATTCATCGACGCTTTTAACTCGCTCCCACGCTCCTGCGTGGGAATGTATATGGATTTTGAATCATGGGCAGGATTCGCCAAAAGATCACCGAACTGCACTTGATCTCTGTTCTAACACTCGCGGACAGCGTCAATATCTTTAGCGAACAAGCCGGTTCAATACTCTAGGCGGCGTGATTTTACTCAGGTTATGGAACATTCAGTGTCTGAATGATAACTAGATATGCATTCCCACGCGGGAGCGTGGGAACGAAAAAAAGCGATCGGATTATTGCCCGCTGTGAAGAGCATGGTTATCAGCCCACCATTGCCGCGCGTAGCAGTCAGTGGGATTTTTTAGCCGCCTTGGTGAAAAGTGGTGCAGGCGTGGCATTTTTACCCGCGCCCTTATGCCAGCGCCTTAGTGCCAGCTTGGAAGACAGTGAGTTATTGCTGGTGAAACCGATAAGCCCAGCGATTGAATGGCAACTTGGGTTAGTCTGGCACGGCGAGCGTTATGTCTCACGCACCGCCGAGGCTTGGATGCAGTTGTGTCAGTCGACAGAGGTGATGGAGAAATAACCGTCCCCCTTAGCTAAGCTAGTGCTGAAAAATGGAATTGTGCAACATTCAAATAAAATGTAGGCCTCGCGACACTTATTAAGTGCGACTACTGTTGGTCTGTGTGGAGGTTCTCAAACTTCTCTGCATGTGTCCCCATCTCTGCCAGTTTAAATGATATTTCAGATATAATTTCTGAAACAACATTACCCTCAGGTACATCGCGAGCTTCATTCCAGTAGCTATCAGAAATACCATCACGTACATTTTTGTGAATAACTTCACGAGCTCGTTGCGGGACTTGTAAATAAAGCTCATAGGCACTATTGAATAACTCACGCCAACAGTTATCATTTGAAAAGTATTTTATTAGAGCATCTTCAAGCCTTTCTGATATAAAATCTACACCTTCGATATCCCGCTCATAACGTTCAAGCTCTTTTTGACTATCACTGATAAAAGCACCCAGTTTCCTTTTAGAAGCAAGAATCTCATAACCTAAATCGATACCTAGTAACTCAGAAATTCTTAACGCTAGAGTTCGTTGTTTTGAAGTTGATGGTTGTAAATCATCTGGTATAGCACTACTGTAGGCTTTTTCGAAGTCACTAGACAAAAATGAATCTGTAACTAAATCATTAATTTCATCCTGAGAGTACATAGACAAAGTTGAAAGAGCTAAAGCTGGTATTTCAATGCCAGCCTCTTTTCCATCAACTCGTAACTTCACAAATGCCGTCTTCTTCAATCTACTTTTTAAGTGAATCTCGCGAATAATGGATGTAACGTTAATCTCTCTTTCACGACCTTGAATAAGCGCTTCTTTATAACTTTGCATAATAAACTCAGAAACTGGAATCTCTTTAGTCACACCAGTCTCAGGATCAACTATTTCCAACTTACTCAATTTATCCTCCTAGAACGTAATATTAAATTAGTGCACATATCCGGTTTTCCAAAGTCCTTATATGCGCGATTCTCTGCCTAACTGGCTGTTTAAAATTCTATTTATTACTCATAATAAATGCTGATTGTCCGCGAATGTGTTCACGCCGCTTATCTCTTTTTCAGCATTAACACTATCCCCACGCAAGCTATATGCCTAATCGACGCTTTAAATCATCCGTTATGGCTGGGGGAGTGTGCATCTATCACGGATAAACGCGTACGCTTCTGCGTATAGTTGATGAGCTCATAAATATCGGTGAAGACCATTTGCAGAGAGCCTGTTAATGCGGCGGACACCTTGATGCCTTCTAACGAATTAGGCACTGCAACCGCGCAATGTCATCAGGGCCATGACGTGAGTCAGTAAAAGGCCGAATGTAGAGCAGCAGTCCAAACCAAACTCAATACGCTTCGCGGATGCTTGACGAACGGGGGAATCCATGTAGCCTTGTTAAGCTACGCTTGCTCTGCATTTTTATACAATTGTTCAACGTCATATTGAGCTTCCACTTTTTCATTGGAACCAAAGTATTCATGTAACAGCAAAAATTTATAAGCAAGGATGCTTTCTTCGTCACAACGTGTTGTTAGAGCATTACTATCTAGGCTATTCTCCGCAAGTAAGTCATTATATGATTTATCCTGATTGGATATACCTAGATATTTAGCACTCATAGAATAAAAGCAATTAATCAGATCTTCATATAAATCTACAGCTTTGGGCGGCACTCTTGTCCCTGCACCAAAGTTTCTCAGTACTCTTGAGGTGATCTCTGGTTCTTTAATAGAACAACTAACCACTTTCCTTAATCGATCAATAACTTTTCGAAACTCATCGGGTAAATAGATAGTTAAGGATGAATTTGCCTTGATTATTCTTTCATCACATTTTAAACGTTCTTTCTCTAATTTATCAGCACTTCCACATTTATTAACGACATAATGTATATATGTGTTAAAGACCATTTTATGCTCAGAGACGGCTGCATTAATTTCTTCAAAAAGAGGCAATACACGTTCCATTTTTATCTTTTCAAACTCAGCTTGTTTTAATACAAGTTCTTTCTGAATTTGCAATGCATTACCGACTTCTTGTTTTTGAAGATCTAATCGATTTTTAAACCAGCCATCAACTAAAGACTTAACAATAAGTTTCCACAAAATAAAGACAATAACGACAAATGTCGTCCATTCACCTAAATTTAATTTTTGTATAATTTCTAACATTTACTTGATGACTCTTATTAGTAGCTTAACGCTGAGCTCAGTTGCAAAATGATTGGCGCGTCATTTTTCTCTGCAAAATGCGTGACAATTATTTTGTCAATTGAAGCGACTTGTTATATTTTTTGTCCCCAATTTTTTACAACATGATCTTTGAATATCATTGTTTTTGATTTTCTTCCTAAATACTCGACAACTCCGACTAATTCCTTAGAAAAATCAATACGAACAGGGCTAATGATTGGCTTTGGAATTACATATTTTAATTCGATAGCCATGATTTTTAATTTAATTCCATCAAAACACAAGTAAGCATCTTTATATTTATAAGTAACATGATGCTCACCAAAATCATCTTCATTTTCTTTTGTAAACCTTTCTTGCAATTCTTTCAATGTGTACTTGTCTGATCTATCTATATCTTCAACAAAAGCTAAATCACTACGAACTTCTATTTTCAATTTATCTAAATCAATATTAGTATTTGCTTTTGCCCATTCGGCATCAATATAAGGTCTAAAAAATGTAATTGTCGCTTCGGACATAATATGAATATTAACATTCACATATTTTATTAAAGGCGTACCATCTTCAGCGTTCCAGTCTGTATCATTTTCTTCTCGAACGATTAACAACTCAACTTTATTACGTTCAGCCTTCGTTTTCGCACCAGATTGATAACCTGTTTTTGTTGCAAATATAGGTTTTATATCTGGTATATCTCGCAACTTACCTAATAAAGCATCTATTTTTTCAATTGTTACTTTTGATGCGTAGTCTTTACACTCAATAATAGTTTTATAAGTAATTCCTGCTAATTCATATTCCCAATAGAGATCAAACTCTCTATCTATTCCACAATTATCTGTGATTTTCTTATTACGCTCTATCGTTATATTGTGCAACTCTGTCCATTTTTCCGACTCAAAAAGTGCTTGTTGTAGTGAGGCAACAAACTCTTCATAATCTCTACCATTATTGCTCATACGATCTCCAAAATCGAATAAAAATATAACGCCGGCAGCACGCGCGGCTTTGGAATGGAGGCGAAGCCGCAATGGAAAAGCCGCCGCTGTGCCTGCGATTGTTATGGATACTCTGCCTCCAAGCGAGCCGCCAAGGACAGAGCAACGTCAATATACGCTTCAATTGGCATTCCTCGAATGTCGAATTCCTCAGCATGCGCCGCTTCGTTTCGCAACTTTCGTAGCTGGTTAAACTGATAGTATTCCTGCTTGCTCAAGACTTCGCCCTTGAGCATTTTTTGTAGCTGCAAAGGGCTTCGCGCGTGGCGGCTCTCAATCTCTGGGTATATTCGAGCTGCCTTCTTCGCTGCGGCAGACTCGACAGCACGGAAGGACTCAAGGACGGCTGAACGAGGCGATATATCTGCCAGCCTCACCAGGAAACTGAACTGGTCTTGGTATTCGTCTGATCTCGGTATTTCTTGATCTTCGATCCCGGCAGCTTCCCGCTCCTGGACTAATTCAGTAATACCTTCCGTAAATTCGATTTCGGTGTCTTTATGCTTGAATCGTTTGAGTCGCGGAATTAGTTCAGCGACCTTTTCACGCAGTAAAATGACAAGAATAATCACCACCCCTGGCCAAGCCAGAGAGTCGATTACTTGTGCTATGAAAGTCTTCCAATCCATTATCATTTATCCATAACGCAGGGGCTCAGGGGCGCGCAGCGTCCCTTGGAGCCCATTGTTATGTGATTATTCGTCGTGAGTTTGATCACTGAAACCTCAAAAACAAACCGAGATAATTATCATGGATCGCGCTCTTCCAAGGCTTGCCATAATGTCTAAAGCCCAATGCTTCTAAGATCTTCACCATTCTAGGATTAGCAGAAACTTCCGTTGAAGCCATTAGGTTTTCTTGGCCGTACGCATCAACCAGCAGCCGCGCAATATTCCTACCGATACCTTTTCCGGTATGCGCAGGGTCAGTAAACAGATAACCCAGTTCCCAATCAAAATCATCACTCAACTTTGAGAGATCAGCTTTTTGTTCAGAAAAATCCGATTTTGTTCTGACCTTTATTGCCCCTATGCCAACTACTTCGTCATCGATTCTAGCGATGCAAAGGAGTTTGCACCTATCGGCCTTTTCGCTCACGTCGCCTTGGACCTTACCCTGCCGTTTCAGGGCTTTAGCCACGGAAAACGCATGAACATCCGCGTCACGAAAGGCTTCCCAGCACGGTCGCCAGGTACTCTTGGTCCATCGCGCACATCATTCGCTTGCGTTGAATACCGGCTTTGAAACTCTTCTCTTGCTTTAATAAATTCAGAACCATTTGCCTTATTCGTGCAAAAACTTCCGCTCGGTCATCGACTCTTATTCGGCAAGCATCTTCTTTTAATCCAACATCAAGTTGCCAGTGCATTGATTCAATTAACCAGTGTGAGCGCGTGGCATCATGAAGCTCTTTCGCTGTCAGTGCTTTTGAGCTTATATAATAGCGCACTGAAATATCTGACTCTTCGGCGTGTTTTCCCTCTTGTCGAACACTCACCATGATGCCCATCGTTTTTAATTCAGGCCAATCGTAAGCCAAATCACCTAATACACTTAAATCCGTATTAATCAGTGCACATCGTGTTTCTAAACGTCCATGCGATTTCTCTTGTGATGCGTAGCTATCACCATCAAAGTTTTGAAGCATTGAAGGACGGTAATAATTATCAAACGCTTTGTCTAACTTGCCTTGGTTTCCTTTAACAGCAAGCAAATAGTCGGCATTTTTATTAATGATTTTTTGTGCGATTTTTCGCTGACAACCCATGGCATCTATAGTAATTAAACACCCATAAATGTCGAGTAATTCCAGCAGCTTAGGTATTTCAGTGATCTCATTGGTTTTACTATTTACTTTTGACTGTCCGAGGCATACACCATTTGCGGTTGCGAACGCATTAACCATATGAATCGCAGCTTGGTCTGTTGCTCGGTTATATGAACCCCTCAGTGTTTTTCCATCAATGGCAACCACTTCACCATCCGTTAATTCATGACACGATTTCATCCATTCTATGAAGGCTTTTTGTAATGCTTTTGTACTGATGGTTCCCATCACTCTTGCAATCGTATCTGCCGAGGGTGATGTTTTACCTGAGAAGCCAAAGCGTAATAAAAAATCACGCTGCTTACGTCCATAATCACTCATACCTTTCCAGGTATCATGACCAGACAACACCGCACAAATCGTTATCAAAATAATATCTGATAACGTATGTTCAACTTTACCTTCTTGACGAATGTCTCTAATGGAAACGAAATGCATAAATGGACTTTTATCTTCTGTCATTTTTAATCTCCTAAACGTTAGGAGACCATTAAATCGCACTGAAAATGATCAACAAATTGATCCTTTATTTTCACTCATTTTAATTAATAAACATGGTTCAACGCACGATTTTCATCCTTAATTGACAATTAAGTCATTAAATCGCTAGCCCAGGCATGCCGCGGATCTTCATGCGTTTTCCCTGGGGCTTTAGCGAAAGTGTCTCGAACCGAAGCGTTAATATCACTCTTAACGAGCACCTGATATTCAATTCTCATTCAAATAATATTTCCCGATGTCTTACACATAACATTGCATTAGTGCGCATGTACGATTTCCCAAAACCGTTATCCGCACTCTCTTATACCTAACTGGCTGTTACCAATAGAATTTCTAATGGATACTGCTCTTCCGCGACAGTGTGCAGCCGCCTATCTCTGTTCAAGCGTTCACACTATCCCCAAACACAAATCTTTAACTATATGACTAATAAGCTCTTTTAATCATCCATTCTGGGAGAGTGCGCATCTGTCATGGATAAACGCGCACGCTTTTGCGTTTATCTAGCCGATAAACAGGTTAACCATCCTGTGTTTTGCCATGCTACCGCCAGCTAGTTGTCGGCACCTAACACGCCATTGAGTTGGTAGATTTGAAATTAGTTTATCAAGGGCTGTTTTGGTTTTCGTGCGCTATTGTCCAAAGTGTTAGATAAACCATGTTTTGTGAGGTGGGTGCAAGAAGTTGGTTAGAACACAAGGAGCGAATTGGGTTGGTGGGGTGAAGTGCGCGATTAGAACGACTTTAGTATGTCCGTTTTGGCGGCGATAGTCAGCGTAAATGGCTTCATTGTGTATCTTCGGCATCGATTTCTTGGATAAAGTTATCGAGGTCGTACTCAGCATCGCCACTCTGTTCGCCTTCTACGAGAAGTTGACGCAGTGTATCCAGTTTTGTCTCTTGGTTTTCGAGTAAACGCAGTGCGGCGCGAACGACTTCACTTGTCGAGCTGTAACGCCCCGTTTCGATTTGGCTAGCGATAAAGCCATCGAAGTGTTCACCTAGGGTAATACTTGTATTCTTTGCCATGGTTAAAGCTCGTTGATACCAATATATACCTGATTATGGTATTTGGCGTGCGTGAAGGCAAGATGACGGCCATGGGCGATAAAACCTATGCGACGAGCAATGTGCGCGAGCTCTTCTCGCGCACTGCTGAGGATGGGGTGTTGCTGTATCCGTCGCGAAGCCGATTAGTGCGATTGCGCTGAATGGGTGGTGGTAGAGCGCGTTGCTTTTGTGGTTTGGTGCGTCGGCTTTGGGCGCTGTTGGTTGCGGTGGATTTGATATTGCTGCCATGCAAAGGTCACCACAAAACAGCCGGTGAGCAGCAATACAATAGTCGGGCCGGGGGCGCTGTCGAGGTAAAACGATAAGGTCACGCCGCCAACGGCGGTGACTAAGGCAATTGCACAGGCAATCCATAACATGCGGCTAAATTGTTTGCTGAGCATAAAGGCGGTGACACCCGGTGCAATCAACATCGCCACCACTAAGATGATCCCCACGGCATGTAAGCCCGCCACAATGGTGGCAATCATCACCGAGAGCAGGAGCCAGTGAAGCTTTTGTACGGGGAGCCCGAGCACGCTGGCTTGTGCGGGGTCGAACGATAGCAGCATTAAATCTCGCCCTTTAAGCAGCACTAGCGCCAGCACGACTAAGCCAGTGATGGCGGCGGTGAGCAACTGTTGGTGGTTAATCCCCAACAGGTTGCCAAATAGAATATGATCAAGGTGCAAATCAGACGGGAACTGGCCTTGCAAAATCAGCCCCAGGGCGAAAAAGCCGGAAAACACAATCCCCAGTAAGGTGTCTTCTTTCACACGGCTATTTTGTTTGAGCCAATGCACACTGGTGGCGCATGCGGAGCCGGCGGCAAAGGCGCCGACAATCAGCGGCAGGCCAAACAAGTTTGCCAGCACCAACCCCGACAGCACCGCGTGTGCCACTGCATCGCCAATTAATGACCAGCCTTTTAACACCAAATAGCAAGAAAGCAGCGCACAGGGCAGCGCCACTAAGACGGCCATCAGCAAGGCATCTTGCATAAAAGTCAGTTGATACGGATTCATTGCAGTGCCTCCTGACGTTTGGCGCGCCGCGCGAGCAAACCGTGTTTGGGGCCAAACACAAAGGCGGCTAAGAAGAGTCCCACTTGGGCCAGCACAATCAGTGCGCCGGCGTTAAGGTTGGCGAAATAGCTGATATACACCCCAAACAGTGAGGTGACTGTGCCGATGACACCGCTTAGCACCAACACGGGCCCAAAGCGATCACTCAATAAATAGGCGGTGGCGCCGGGGGCAATCACTAAGCAAATCACCAAAAAGGCACCGACACTTTTAAGTGCCGCCATGGTGCAAGCGCTGAGCAGCGCAAAAAATAGCACTTTGAGCCCCACCACCGGTAAACCAATACAGCGGGCGTGACTTTCATCAAAAAAGGTCAGCATAAAATCACGCCATTTCAGCGCCAGTACGGTGAGACTCACCAAGGCAATGATCAGCATTTGCACCGCATCGAGCGGGGCAATGGCGAGCAAGTTGCCCAGCATAATTTGTTGAATATCGACCGCGACGGGCGAAATGGAGACTAAAAAGAGCCCGAAGGCGAAAAAGCTTGAGAAGATCAAACCGATGATCGCATCTTGTTTGATGTGACTGCGTTGGTGCAAAAACAGCATCACGCTCGCGGCCATGCCGCCAGCAACAAAAGCGCCGAGTGAAAAGGGCAAGCCCAGCATATAAGCGCCGGCAACGCCCGGTACAATCGCATGAGAGAGGGCATCGCCCATCAGCGACCAGCCTTTGAGCATCAAAAAGGCCGAGAGCAAGCCGCACACGCCGCCAATCAAGGTAGTGACCAGCAATGCTTTTTGCATGTATTGATAGGCGAGAGGATCGAGTAAGCTCATTCGCGCCGCTCCTGCGCGCTTTGTTCGCGCTTGCCATACACCACCAGGGGTCGTTCATCGTCGGAAATGACCGACAGCTCGCGCGGATCGGCGTCTTGGTGGAGTTTCTCACTGGGCATCACATACTGGCGCAGTTTGCCACCAAAAATGGCACTCAGGTTCTCGGTGGTAAACACATGTTCGGTATGCCCGCCTGCCACCACCGCGCGATTGACCAGCACGGTGCGATCGCAAAAGTCGGGCACGGTGCCAAGGTTATGGGTGGCAATTAAAATGGTTTTGCCTTCGTCTTTGAGCTCGAGCAGCAAACGCATAATCGACTCTTCACTGGTGACATCTACGCCAGTAAAAGGCTCATCCAGTAAAATCAGCGGGCTGTGCTGAGCCAGAGCGCGGGCAAGAAAAACGCGCTTTTTCTGTCCGCCGGACAGTTCGCCAATTTGCCGCTGGCGAAAGGCTGTCATACCAACGCGGGCTAAGGCCTCATCCACCGCTTGATGATCCGCCGCTTTGGGGCGACGCATAAATGACATCTTGCCGTAGCGGCCCATCATCACCACGTCTTCCACTAACACCGGGAACGACCAATCGATTTCTTCCGATTGAGGCACATAAGCGACCAAGCCTGCTTTTTGCGCTTGCTTAATGGGGGTGCCGTTCACCGCAATGCTGCCACTGCCGGGGTTCACAAACCCCATGATCGCTTTAAACAAGGTGGATTTGCCGCTGCCATTGGCACCGACAAGGGCAGTGATAGTTTGCGCGGGCAGCGAGAAGCTGGCGTGTTCAAGGGCACACAGGCCGTTTCGATAGACGACACGCACCTCGTTGACATCTAACACACTGGGCGTGCCGTCGGTTAAATCATAGTGCGTCATGGCGTAACCCCGCTAACACGGTTTCTGTGGTAACTGTCAGTAAGGATAGATAGTCAGGCACGGGTCCGTCAGCGGTGCTGAGCGAATCGACATATAAAATGCCGCCATAGTGTGCGTCGGTTTCCGCGGCGACTTGTTTGGCGGGCGCATCAGACACGGTACTTTCGGAGAAGACAGCACGCACTTGGTGTTCTCGCACGGTATCAATCAGCGCGCGCACTTGTTGGGGGGTGCCCTGACGCTCAGCGTTAATCGGCCATAAATAGGCTTCGTTGAGGTTTATATCACGCGCGAGATAAGAAAACGCACCCTCACTGCTTACCAACCAACGCTGGGCATCGGGGACAGCGGATAAGGCATCTTGCGCACGCGCGAACACGGCTTGAATTTGTGCCTTGTAGGCTTTGGCATTGGCTTGGTAGTGCGTTTGGTTGGCGGGATCGTACTTAATCAGGGCTTGCTCGATGTTATCAACGTATCGCATCGCATCAGAGGGCGACATCCACGCGTGTGGGTTGGGCTTACCACGATACGGGCCCGAGGCAATCACAATCGGCTCCACCCCGTCAGATAAGATCACATTCGGCACCTTATCAATGTGCTGGAAAAAACGTTCGAACCAGCGCTCTAAGCCTAATCCGTTCCACATCACCACATCCGCACCTTGCGCACGCAGAATATCTCCCGGAGTGGGTTGGTAATTGTGGATCTCCGCGCCGGGTTTCGTAAGGGACACTACCTCGGCATGCTCGCCCGCTACGTTGGCGGCCATATCAGCCAAAATGGTAAAGCTGGTTACCACTTTTAGCTTGTCCGCGTGTTTTAATTGGTCGGCGTGCGCCATCGGAGAGAGCAAGAGCGCCGCAATAATTAGCAGGTGTTTTCTCATAAGCGTTAATCTCGTTCATTATGCGTGTGACTACGGCGTGAGGTCGCCAGCCGATCATACGTTAAAGATAACGGTTATGATAATCATTCTCAAGTAGGTGTTATTAAAAAGGGCACACGAGGCGCCCTGTCGTCACGTTTCCTGTGATCTTTTACTAATCACGAATGGTGTCGTAGCGAGCCCATTCCATAATGGTCCAATCTTTTTCTTGGGCATGCAGGCTTAAGTGCGGGTCCGGGTTAACCGCAAAAGCGCTGTCAACTTGCTCAAGCAAGGGGACATCCCAGTGCGAATCACTGTAACCGTATGTGTGGCCGACCGTGTCATGACGGTCAGATAGCCATGCCTGCATGTAGTCATGCTTGCCACGAAAATCACGCACGCAATGGGATATGCTGCCTGTATACACGCCATTTAATGTTTCAAGCTCAATCGCAATCACGGTATCGAGTTTGAGTAGTTCGGCAATCGGCCTTGCCAAGTGTGCGGCGGTATTCGATACCAGCACACAGTGATCGCCTCGTGTTCGGTGCCACTCGATGCGCTCTAACGCTTGTGGCACTACCACGGGAGCGACGCGCTGATCGATAAAGTCGGTCGCCCATGCAGCCACAGTTTGAGTGGATTTTCCTTTAATTGGGCTCAACTGCACTTGCATATATTGCTCAAGGTTGATGCGGCCTTTTTTAAAATCCAGATACGCTTGTTTTTCTTGGTCGACCACGTTTTGCGGGGCGAGATCGCACTGGCAAAGGTATTCCAGCCACGCTTGCTTGGTGTCGGTGGCAATCAGTGTTTCGTCTAAGTCGAAGAATGCAATGTTAATCGGAGAAGTCATAGCCAAACTGATGTAATGAGACGTATATGGCTATACTAACCCGCAACTATGACGATAGGGTTTCACTCTGCATTGGGTTTTACTCTGCAGTGGTATCATCTGGTAAGAGCAGCCCGTATTTTTGCTTCAAATCGTCAAAGGTGCCATTCCGTTTGATTATTTCTAACCCGCGGTTAAAGGCTTGAATATATTCTTGCGCCTTAGGGTTGGCTTTGCCGGCGGTGACATGGATATGTTGTTTGATCATCGGAGTGGGGGAAAAGTGAAAATCATCAGCATCTAGGTTTAAGGGTTCGAGCTCGTGTTGCATCACAAAGCGATTGCCCACGACCAGATCGACCCGTTTGGCAGCGAGCATTTGTAAGCTTGATCTTAACGAGGTGGTTTCCACCCGTTGAAAATAATCCGCGTCTAAAAACCACGAATCATAACCATAGTCACGCACGCTAGCGACCCGCTTATCAGCAAGGCTTTCTGGTCCAGTAAAGTCAAAAAAGGTGTCTTTTCGCATCATGATATCGATATTGGTTGCGAAATAGGGTTCGCTGTAGAGCAGGAATTCACTGCGTGCGTCTGTGTACCAAGTGGTGGTGATTAAATCGATTCGCCCATTTCTGACTTCGTACAAGCCGCGCGCCCAAGGGAAAAGTAAGAACTTGGTGTCATAGCCTTGGGTAGAAAGGGCAGCGGTCACTACTTCAACAGAAAAGCCCGGTTTAGCTGTATCTCGAGTGACGTAAGGAGGCCAAGCGTCGTTGACTGCGGTAACAATTTTCATCGCCCCTTGTGCTGGAATTGTGGCGAGACAGAAAGCCAAAACGAAGGAAAGACGCTTAAAAGAGGTGAGTCTCATAAATAGGTATCCTTATCGAACAATGGATATCATCGCCAGACCAAGGCGCCGCTTTGATGAGTATAGTGAATGTTTTAGGGATCGATAATAAACGCCCCAGCAGGTGCCGGGGCGTGTGGATTAGTTGGGAGGGAAAGCGTTATCCCTTATTGACGGATGCCCTCTACTATTGGCGGATACCCTCTACGTGCAGCTCCATATCGACATACGTGGCTGGACCCATAGTGGCAATGCCGAAATCAGCAAGCTCGAGGCGAGTGTTGCCCATAAAGCCAGCGCGGTAGTTGCCCCAAGGATCTTCACCATGACCGACGAGTTCAGCGTCAATTTCAATCGGCTTGGTTTGCCCATGCAAGGTGAGATCGCCTGCAATAGTCATTGAGCCATCGCCGTTATCTGTGACCTTGGTGCTCTTGAAAGTGGCTTGGCCAAACTTGCTCGCGTTAAGAAAATCCGCACTACGAATATGCTTGTCACGCTCGGCTTGGTTGGAGTCCAAGCTGGTGGTATCAACGGTCACTGTCACGCTAGACGCGCCAATGTTGTTGGGATCAAATTCAAACTGACCATCAAATTTGTTAAAGCGACCCTTGATAAAGCTGTAGCCTAAGTGAGGCACTTTGAAGTTGACAGAGGCATGTGCGCCTTTGGTGTCAATCATATAAGTGTCTGCCAATGCAGGCCCAGATAAGAGTGTCGCGGCGCTAATTCCCATGGCTAACATGAGTTTTTTCATTTCGGGTTTCCTCCGATCATCTTCCGTAACGTATTGTCTTTGTCGATAAAATGGTGCTTTAACGCAGCCAATGCGTGAACAGCGGCTAAGGCAATCAGGGTAATGGCAACATAATAGTGTACGTCACCTGCGATATCCGACTGATTAGGGAAAAGCTCCCCAGCACTCGGCACGGTAAACCAAGTAAACACGTCGATACCTCGGCCATCTGAGGTAGAAATTAAGTACCCAGACACAAACAGTACTGCGAGGAGCAAGTAAATCGTGTGATGTGCCGCGGTCGCTGCTTTGCGTTCCCAAGCCTTACCTTCAACGGTGGGCATAGTGTGTGTTGCTTTCCACACAAGTCGACCGACTGTCGTTATCGCCAGTAATATGCCTATCGATTTGTGCCAGTGTGGCGCAGTTTGATACCAACTACTGTAATAGCTCAAATCGACCATCCATAATCCGACAGCGAAAAGGCCAACGATAACGAGACTCGATAGCCAATGTAGCGTACGCATAACGCGATCGTAGCTATTTTTCGGTGTCATTTGTTCCCGCTCCCAATTACTTATCCAACACAGTATATAAGGTGAAAGGTAATAGAGAAGCCGTTCACCTTGAACAAGATGTTCGAATAATTCTAACGAACTCTGTGTGGTCTTACGACTCGTTAGCGGTATAACTTAGGCTTAATGAGACAGAGTCGGCAAATCTGAGTGCATGCGGCTTATCAATAGTCACTTGTGCATAGCGCACCCAGTGGTGATCGCGTGCAATGTCGAGCACGCCGGCGACCAGTTTTTCCAACAACAAAAAGCGGCCATTCTCAACATAGTCGATAATCGCTTTGGTGATCACTTTATAGTTCAGTGCGTCGTCAACATTATCCTCTTGGCTGGCTTTGTGGCCGGGATAGTGAATTTCTACGTTAATCACCACGTCTTGCTTTTTCTCCTGCTCTTCGGGGTTAAAGCCGATATAAGTACGCAAACGTAGGTTGGTAATTTTGATCACAGCGTCATTCATCATTGTGCTTTCCAGTTAGGCAATTACGCTAAATGGCGTCCGCCATCGAGTTTAAGGGATTGGCCCGTCATATGCTGACTGGCAAGAATAAAGTCGCAGGCGTTGATCACTTCCTGCTCGCCGGGCACGGTGCCCAAAATCGATTTTTTGCGCGCTTTTTCACGGTAGGCATCGTCATCGCCGTCGTTGAACATGATAAGCGCGGGGGAAATACTGTTTACCTTGATGTCGGGGGCGAGTTGTTGGGCAAACGATAGCGTGAGGTTTTCAAGCGCGGCTTTACTCGCGGCATAGGCAAGGTGTTTTGCGCTACCTTTATGTGCCACATAATCGGTCAGGTGAATAATGTCGCCGCTATTCATCCATCGGGTTGCCGCCATGTTGATCAGATAAGGCGTTTTGGCGTGGATTTGCATCATGCTGTCAAACAAAGCCGCGAAATCTTGGCTTTGCTTTTCACTGTTCCACGATGAGGCATTATGGATTAAGCAATCAAACACCGGATTGTGCGCGTCAATGGCTTGGATAAATGCGTGGATGCCGGCATCGGTAGAAAAGTCCGCCTGAATACAGTGGGCGCCTCGCTCGATAAGCTCACTCACTTGGGGGCGCGGTGTCCGATACGACACAGTGACTTGATGCCCTTGGGCAAGAAAGTGACAAGCAAGCGCGTAGCCGATCCGTTGTCCTGCCCCTGTGATAAGAATATGCTTTTTTGTCACGTGTTTTCCTTTATGGTTACCACTGAGAGTGAATGCACTCTGACAACAACGAGTATGTTACGTTTCATAGACTTGTAGCGATCAAAGATAGCGACATGTTAACGAAATCGACAGATTTATACGGAGTTAACTCGCTGATTTCGTGGCATGAACAACAAAATCGCGGACAATCGGAACAAATGCATTACCATCATGCAACCAACTTTAAGGGAAATTGTCATGGAACCTTGCCAATGGGCACAGCAGAGTGAGTCGGAGCGGCATTATCACGATACCGAGTGGGGCGTGCCGACATTTGATGATCAAGCGATCTTTGAGTTCATTTGCTTAGAGGGTGCGCAAGCAGGATTAAGTTGGCGGCTGATTTTAGAAAAGCGTTCCGCGTATCGCGCCGCTTTTTCTGATTTCGATTTCTATCAACTGGCAAACGTGGCTGAGCCGAATATTGCTGAGATCATGGCCAATCACGAGATTGTCCGCAATCGCTTGAAAGTGGCGTCTGTGTTTACCAATGCGAAAGCGGCAGTGACGCTGGTGGAAGAGTATGGATCCTTGGCGAAAGCACTTTGGCAGTTTACTGACGGTGTACCGATTGTTAACCACCACCGATCGGATGCCGATGTCGCCACCGCGACCGACGAGTCCCGCTCCATGAGTCGCTTTTTGAAAAAACGTGGCTTTAAGTTTGTGGGCGAGACCATTTGTTATTCGCTGATGCAAGCGCTTGGCATGGTCAATGATCATGTCGTCACGTGTCCGCGCTATCAACCCTGTTGCGAACTGGCTGACTCGGTAAAAGCCTCGCCTCAGAAATAACGACGGAATTGCCAGAAGCGCCCTTGCCAATTTGCGTGGAGAAAATACCAAGCGGAGATGCTCGAGTTAATTCAGCCATGCCTGAATGAACTGGCTGATAGCGCCGATCGCTGGCGCGAATAAACAGAGCACGGCCAAGACCACGAGAACAATAATGCGGCGGGGCGACTTGGCAATCTCCTGCGCGGCTCGGACAGTAAACCAATTATCTGAACCGACTAGGTATGCGCTCTCTTGGGAGCGATTGTCTTTTTTCTCATACTTAATCATGGGCTAATTTTTTTGGGACGTGGATACGATCAAATACTACGTTACTACCGCGACGGTTGGGCAGGGTGAGTGGGGTGGTGTTGACTACCCGACCGCCGAGCAGGTAGGGAAAAAACGCGTCCGATTGCTCAGAAGTAAAGGCGAAATACAGTGTGACTGGGTGAGCGTAGATACGTTGAGTGGCGAGTAGCCCAAACAGTGCATGTTCGGTGTGATGATAGCCATTTAGCCAGTCGAACTGCTTATTAGTGTGTGGGTTTAGGCCTACGCCACCGTGGACCATATCCACCCACGCATCAAGAAACTGCCAAGTGGTACTGGCCAAGCTTGCCTGCAATGAATCTTCCCCGACTAATTTGGCGATGATGAGCCCCTGATCCAGCTCGACCCATTGCCAAGAGTTGATGTAGTTTTCATCGTGATAGCCTTTCCAAGTGATTTGGGTACCTGCGCTAGCCCATTTGTCGCGCTTGGTGTTGGGGAGGTATGACATCAGCTCGGTGACGGGCAGCTCACGAGCCGCTTGGTTAAGAGTTTGTGCTAGGCAGTTTTGTACCTTTTGTTGATGCTCGTGAGTCAGTAAGTCACGATTGAGGAGCAGGTTCCACCAAGTTTTGACAGCATGGCCAAAGTCACTATGCTCATGTTCGGATAACATCGTGCCATTGTCATGTAATGCGCCGAAGACGCGACATTGCTCGAGATCTACATACTGATCGATGAGCGCATCAACCACCCATTGGCGGTACTGGCTTAACTGGATGTTCTCTTGTGGCGTACTAACCAAGCTGACTAGGTTCAAATAGGCCGTGAGTTGATCGAGTTGTGCGACCAGCTCGCGTTGTGGAGTGCTAGACGTCGAGCGTGGCCACCAGTTCAAAGCCTTGTTCTCTGGATCATAGTAGCGCTTAAACAGGGTATCGATTTCTTGAAGTAGGATGTGGTGCACGGCCGCATCGCGAGTGAGGTAATCATACATGGCTAGGCCTAATAGAGCATAAGCCGCATCTTGCGCTGAGGCAGGTTCTTCGCTGACCTTATTATTAATGTCTACGTAAAGCGCAAATCCTCCTTGTGGTAGTCTCATCTTTAACAGTTCTTGAACACCCGCCGAAGCGATAGAGAGGGCGTCGGGCTCCCCAGTAATATGGAACAAAGCCAGATAGGTGTAGATCTGACGAGACTGCATTCGAGTGTAACGCCGGCCTAACTTGTCTTTAGCTCTCACATCCACCAACTCCTGACACAGAGCCTCTGGTGAGGGCAGGCGGCCGTTGTCACAGCGAAAGGTTGGGAATCGTCCTCGTGGTGTGCCATAGGCATCGGGCTGCATCCAATATTGACTAATCACTTGCGTGTGGTGCATCCAGTCATCTTGAGTCGGGTAAGAAAGTTGCGTTTTCGCGTCAGTGACTGTACTCACAAGAGCGAATAGCACGAGGATGACGTGGTACAAATAACGTAGAATCATAATGGATAAACCTTATCCGCAGAAGCAATGGTTTCTTGTCGATGGGCGATCATGACTTTTATGATGTTCAGCTCAGCGATATTGGCGTTGATCTTTTGTTCGCTAAGTGTGTCAAGATGGCTGGTCGCTTCATCTAACAGCAGAATTTTTGGCTGACGATACAGAGCACGCGCGAGCAGTAAGCGTTGCCTCTGCCCCCCACTGAGTAAGGAACCCATATCGCCGATCAAGGTATCATATCCAAGGGGTAAGTTGTCGATCTCGATATCGAGATCGGCGCGCTGTGCTGCTTCCACCATCAGAGCATGATCTCTGATCGATTGGAAAGAGCAGATGTTATCTGCCACGGTGCCTGAAAATAATTGGTCGTCCTGCATCACACAGGCTACTTCACCTTTCAACTGACGTAAGTTGACGCTTTTGTTATCAATCAAGACTTCGCCCTCAGAAGCGTTGAGCAAACCGAGGAGACACCGCAGTAGACTTGTTTTTCCTTGCCCACTGGCGCCAACAATCACGAGCGATTCTCCGCGTTTGACATCAAAGGAGACGTCGTGAAAAATCATCGGACTGCGCGGATCGGGCTGATAAGACAAGCCTTTGACCGACAGGGTATCGAAGGTGAGTTGTGCCCGTATCGTGGCGCTGATCGGTCGGATTGGCTCTGCCTCGACCGAAAAAATATCCGCCAGTAGTTCGAGGTGTAATCGGATCATTTTCAGTTCAATGATGGACTCGACCACCGACTCCGCGCGTTCTGTAAACAGGGCGAGGTAGGACAGGTAGGCGACAAACATCCCAACCGTGATGTGACCTTGATTAAGTTCAAGCGCCGACAGGACGATGACCACTAACATGGCTAAGCCGGTGGCCAACTGGCGTGCTAGGCGAAACCGAATTTCCGCTTGCGTGATGACAATGTCCTGATTGATGAAATTCACGTACTTGTTGAGCCAGGCTTCGGTGCGAGCAGGGGTAAACCCCATCGCCTTTACTGTGCCCATTCCACGCACGGTTTCGATAAAGCTGGACTCCTGAGCGGCGCATGCGCCAATCAAGCTATTGGTCGCTTGTTTATATCGGTCATAAGTGACGAAACGGTACACCAAATAGAGGGCAAATATGGCCAAGACCATCAGTGACATGGCCAGATTGTAGAGCGACATGATCACCAGTGACATCAGCAACAGTGAGACATCGACTAATGAGGCCACCATGGTATGACCAAAAGCTTCCTTTACTTTCTCGATCGAAGTAAAGCGCGAGATAATGTCGCCAATATGGCGGTTGTGAAAATAGGTCAGCGGCAGGCCAAGCAAATGATGGATCAGCTTGGCAGCAAAAATGATGTTGAGCTTACTGGTGAAATGGACGACCACCTGATCGCGGAGATAATTGAGTGCGAGGCGCAACACGAGCGTGAGGGCAAACACGCCAGTAAAGACAAACAACAAGGTTTCATCGAGACTGAGTGCCAGGTTATCAAGCATGATCTGGGTGAAGATCGGCGTGGTCATCAGCAAAAACTGCAACAATAGGCTCAACAGGCTGATGATGGTGAGGTTCTTGGTGATGCCGCGGCAACCGAGTAACAAGTCTCGCAGCCGAAAGGAGACCGTGTTTGGCTCTTTACGAAACTCAGAACAAGGTTCAGCTTCCAAGGCGATCCCGGTGAAATGGGTGTTCAGTTGCTCGAAGGACAGCTTTTCCATCCCTTTGGCGGGGTCGCAAATGGTGACGCTGTTTGGCCCGACTTTCGTTAGCACGACAAAATGCGCCATGTCCCAGTGCAGAATGCAGGGGAGAGAGAGTTGATCGATTTCATCCAGCTCCAACTGCATGGCGCGAGTGATCAGCCCTTCATGCGCGGCTATGTCCATCAATTCCGATAAATCCATGCCATAGGCAGACAATGCATAGCGGGTGCGCAGTGTGGTCAGTTGCGTTTCTTTCCCGTGAGCATTGAGCAACATGGTGAGGCAAGCGAGCCCACACTCAGCGAGCTCGTTTTGCAACACCGGGGTGACAGAGAACGCCGGGTTGAACTGAAGGTGTTCCAGTAAGGCGGTCATTGCTGGGCCCACTGCCAGTGCTGGCGTTTATGGGGTGCGAGTAACTGCCAAGCGCCTTTGCGGGCAAAAGCCAGGTAGCGGTATTGTTTGATTAGCCGACGCAACGGTTTCTGGAAACCGGAGTTCGGTAGGGCACACACCTCAGTCACGAGATGAACCGGGCCGGATTGGTACTCACTCAGCGTCAGTGGCCATTCGTTCCAACGAACTAGCGCATGAAAGGCGTGCACATCAATGGGGTGCATGACCACGTAACCAACCATTTCTCCTTTTTCGTTGGCGAGCAGTTCTAACGTGGCGGCCTTGTTGGCGGCATAAAGCAGCGACAGTGCATGCGCTTCAAGGCCTAACTGTAATTGCACTCGGAGTAGCAGAGCACTCTCCAGTTTATGGGTGACGTTGTCGATCAGCATGAAAAACGTTCTCTGTAATAATGAAACTCGGTGAGATAGGGAGCAAGAAAACTTGGCAACTCAGTGATGGCCAATAGGCGCTCCAGTGAGAGCCCAGATTTGGTATGGCCGGATTGATTGACACAGTATCCTTGGCTCTCGGCGGACACGGTGATCTCAAGATCACCGTGGCGTAAAACCACGTCGCTGTGCTCGAAAGCCCAAGCGCTGCAGTCGATGTAGTCTTGGACCGTCTGCTGATGGTCCGTCAGGTTTACGCTGTGGCGCGCCAGTGTACGCTTAACCTGTTGCTTCTCAAACACGCTGCTCATCAGGCAACGGCGTAACGCGGTGTACAGGCAGGCGTGCGTGTCCAAGTTGAGCTCTTGGAGCAGCAGTATCAGCGCGTGGTGTCCCGGGTATGACGTTTGGTTAAACAGCGTCAGAATGAACTCGGCTAGTCGACGATCCCATACGCCGTTGGCAGCAGAGTGGATCGGGGTATATAAGGTGTCTGTGATGCGCTGCGCCAAGGGCATAGCAAGAGACTGAATGACTTCGTTTGGCCATTCGGCAATATCGATCCCGATCACCGATAGGGCATAGATGGGCTCATAGTGAGTGATGGCGTCGCGATAGTACTGAGTAAATGTCCTGACGTTGAGCGCCAGATGGTGATATTTGCACACAAAGTAGAACCAAGGCTCAAAGGTGAGCGATTCGAGATTCACATCATCGAGCCACTTATACGGGTACCCTTGATTGTGCCCGCTCAGACTGAAGGAGGTGTTAGTCAAATCCAGCCAAGTGCCGTCAATCGTAAAATTCGACGAAGACGGCGCGCCGTGATAGAGACGGCACACGCGTGCTTTCGTCATCTGACGCGCAAACCGGAGTACACATTTAGACATCCAGGCAATCACATCTTCCTCGTTTTGGAATTGAGCACACCAATGTCGCACGAGACTTTTGACACGTGACAGCTCACTGTAGGGCAGCGCGCTGAGTGGCTGGTAATCTTCACAAGGCAGAAAGTGCGCAGGGCGAATCGAACTGCGTCGTATCAACAATGCCCCCTGACCAAATCGTGTGCTGAGATCATCCGGAGTGTCAGTTTCGGCTAGCGCACTGTCTTGCCCAGTCGCTATGATGCCGGCGATGGGCACCGCACCATGCGGTAGTAGGGCATTGACGAGATGATAATTAATGGTTTCATGGATGGCGTCTGTCAGTGTCAGTGCCCCATAGGAGTACCACTGTTCGGCCGTGGCACCTGCAACGGGAGTACGACCAATGCCTTTGACTTGGTAGGCGCCACTCAATCCGACACGTGCTCCTCCACCATTCAGAGCGGTACCGATCCCACCGTAGCGTTCGGCATGGAAGGTTTTGGGTTGACTCGGATCGAGGATCAGGTCGGTAAAGGTTTCTCCATTTGGGATCACATACGCGTACGAGTCAAGCAGGGCTTGTTCGTCATGGTCCGCGCACCAGAAAACGTGTGCATCGACGACTCTTTGAGCCGTGAAGGGGATTAAGAGATGGCTGGGAATATTCACTGTGAGGGTTCCTCAGAAAAAGAGAGTGCGGAGCACTCTCTTAACGTTATGCGATGGGATTAAGTTCGGTGTGAACCACCTCCCCAGTTATTGCTATGAGGCCGTCTGCCACCGGCGACTTTTTTAAGATCTTTCGTGTTGATTGGTTTCATAGTCATTTTCCTATTTTGATTGATATCCTTAACGTAAATTGATCATCACTATCCTTAGCCATGATGTATATAGATGCTTGAGAGCGTTAATCGATTAATCCGAGCTGTTGTTGAGGTCACGCGCGGTGATTTTTAGCGGGCTCAACACCCAGTCAATCAAACTGCGTTTTCCTAATATGATCCTGCCGGCGACTTTCATGCCGACTTTTAACTCTCTTATTTTTTGATCGGCATAAATAGTATTCGAGTGTAATGCAACACTGACCGAAAACTGTTTGTTCAGCGTTGAGCCTGTATTTAAGTCGCTTTCACTCGATACCCCAGAAATAGCTTTGATGGTTCCGTAATGTTTTCCGTAATTAATTGACGGATAAGAGTCATAGTTTATTTCAACGCGCTGACCCACTTCGATAAATCCTATGTCTTTTGACGGTAGGCTCAGCTTGACCACTAACTCACCATTATTAGGCAAAATATCAAACAGGGGTTCTCCCTTATTAATGGCCTGATTGTTCTTATAGTGAATGTTATAAATCGTGCCCGAGATCGGCGAAACCACTTGGGTCTTAAACGCGCTGCTCAGCTCATCAATACGTTGCTGGATCTCGTTGAACTGACGAGTCAGCTCGTTGACCTGCAGCGAGTGGTTGAGATCCAGCATCGCATTCTGGTTATTTAAGTTCTGCCACCTTGTGTCCAACTCAACCGACTTTGAACGTTCATAGGCGATGTCTTTGAGCAACGACGCATACTCGTAGTTGAAGCTTCTTAGTTCGCTGCGCGTCACAAGACCTTGCTCCTTTTGTGTCTTGAGCACCGCTTGCTCTTGCTGATAGTTACGTTCGACTTGCGACAAGTCGGCTAAGACCCGCGCGGTTTTATGACGGCTTTGTTCAATTAAGGCTAATTCTTGGCGAATATTGTCGTTAGACAGAGCGTATTTCTCTTTCAGTGCCACTTTATCCATTTGTATTTTTTCTTTTGTGTCATTGAGTAATGACAACAGCTTAGTGTATTTCGAGTTGCCATATTGGTCGTACTCATCATTGGTTATAAACAGTAACGACTGCCCTTTATCTACCAGATCACCATTGTCAAAATTAAAGCCACTAATACTGCCACTCTCATTGCTGGTAATAGTGATAATGCCATTGCTATAGGTAAGTTCACCGTCAGCGTTGATTACTCTGGGTAATTCAATAATAAATAACGAGATCGCGAGAATAATAAAGATAACTAAGCTTATAAAAATACCGAATCTGATATTCTTATTGCCAACCGTTAATGGACTTCCATACAGAGCACTTAACTGGTTTCTTTTGTTTTCTAGGTACTCTTCTCTGAACAAAATTATTATTTTTGGTGTTATTTGGTTTTCAAATATTAAACCATGATCAAAATAAATAGGAATGAGACATAAGTCACACTTTAGCCTGCACATTTCGTTAAATGGATCGCATGGATTGAGAAATTGAATAGCTTTCTACAGAAAAGATCGGTTTGTGAACATATATGTCGATTCAAAACGAATTCGGGATATAAGAGAGGTTAAAAGGCCATCTTGCCACTTAGTCAAAAGCCTCTCCTCAGAAATAACGACGGAATTGCCAGAAGCGCGCTTGCCAATAAGGGTTATCGAGGCGTGACACTGTCACTCCCTGTGACGTGGACGCATGCATAAATTGCTGGTTGCCGAGATAGATACCAACATGGCGCAAGCCGGGGCGAATGTGGAAGAAAACCAAATCGCCCAATTGAGCATCCTGATAATCAACCGGATAGCCGCCCTTTGCTTGGCCATGAGTTGTGCGCGGTAAGGGCGTGGATAGCGCATCACGATAAACGCGCTGGGTATAAGCTGAGCAGTCGATGCCTTGGCGTGAGGTGCCTCCCCAACGATAAGGCGTGCCTTGCCATTGCTGGTAGTGCTGGGTCAGTGCGTAGTGCAACGCTTGGCTGCTTGCGGAATGTGAGTGAGCCGAGGAGACGGGCGTTGTGCTTGAGTCCGGATCCGATGGTGAGCTGCTACATGCGCTTAGCAACAGGATGAAGGTAAACACTAACCCTAGCTTTATCATTCGCTTCCTCGAATACAGTTTCTTCCCGCCTGTTTAGCTTTATACAGCGCTTGATCGGCCAGTTGCAACACTTCATCCGGTTGGCTGGCTTGCGAGGCATCGGCGAAGCCGATACTGACAGTCACATGAACGGTTGCGCTATCTTTTTTCTGTCCTCGTTTTTGCTTGCCTTCACTCGGGTTGGTGGGACGGTTTTCTTCACGAAGTACCAACGGGTACTGGGCAATATCCTCTCGCAATGCGTCAAGAAAAGGCAGGCATTGATCGGTGGTTTTTCCTTTGAATAAAAGGGTAAATTCTTCCCCGCCGTAGCGGAAAGCGCTTGCGCCACCTTCGCATTGTGACAGCAAACTCGCCACCAGTTTTAACACATCGTCACCGGTTTCATGGCCATAGGTGTCATTAAAGCGCTTGAAGTGATCCACATCGAGCATGGCGATGGTATAACGGCGACCGAGGTGCTTTAACTCATCTTGCAATGCCCGACGACTTGGAATGGCGGTTAAACCATCTAAGAAGGCCAATTGATGACTAAACGCGACTTGGTTGGCAATAAGGAGTAAGCCGGCAATGGCAAAACTAAATGATGACACATAGGCCATATCAAAAAAGATCACCGTGACTGATGTACAGGTGAGCGCGATAAAGGTGGCATGATCATCGATACTGTTTTTATGTAAAACACGTATCGCGGCCATACACAGCGCAATCAGTAGCATTACAATCAAAAGCAGGGGCAATGGGCTAAAGGCGGGGATGCGCACAAACACTGGATGTTGGTACAGCCAGGTCGCCAATTCACCATATTGCATCACTAACAGCGCGCCCCAGCCAATCTCGAGTGCCATAGCGGCAAAAAATAACAAGCCATACAGCGAGGTCAGCTTTCTATCGCGGGTGATGCGAATATAGAGCAAATTAATCGGCAACAATACGACCAGAAGGACATATTCCAAATAGGTTGTGCCGTCAGTCAGTGGTGATTGCAGCCGGGTTAAAATGACGGTGTAGCTAATAAGCAATATCACCACAGTCATGCCAACACGCGCACTCTTGAACAAGTGACTTAATAGCAGGGCAGTAAATAATAAATAGAAGGGCGCGGCATAGAGTAAGTTTAGGTATGGCGAAAGCGAGGCCAGCAACGGGTGATAACCGGCAGCAAAAACAAGGAAGATAAGTAGCGGCACGCCCAAACGTGCTAACGGTGAATGTAACAGCCCCATGACACCTTATATGCTGCGTGGCAAGTGTGAAAAATCAATGCTTGTGTTTTAGCTATCATAGTTTGCGCATGGTGAAAGGGTGCCAAATTCAGTGCCTTAAACAAACAGACTGTGACCAGCCTTGTGCTTTTTCCTGCCGATGCGCCGTCAAAGCTTGTTATCGATGGGATGGTGGCTCGATGACCTTGGCGTCTTGCCGTTAGATAGCGCGAAACTAATGACTAACTTATCACTTTCGGCGCAAGACGCCCAATAAAAAAGCCAAGCGGTAAGGCTTGGCTTTGAAGGGGAGTGGACTCGCCGTAGAGAGCCACAAGAAAGAGGGCGAGATTATTCTTCTCTCGCTTGCTCAGGCAGCGCAAACACTTGGGTTGGTTTTGCCACAATAGAGCGCGTAGACTCTTTGATATCCGCAATCACCACTTCCAGATTGTCGCCAAGCTTAAACTCAACGTTGCCATCAATCGTCACTGTGCCTGTTTCTTTATCACAGGCAATGCGGGTTTTGTTATCGATGATCAGCGACGATGGAATAAACGCCGGTGCGCCATTTTCGAGTAGGCGAACACGCATACCCGCACGGTTAATATCAAAGATTTCCGCTGTGTAGCGGGTTTGTGCTTCCACTTCTGGCTTCAACAAACGGACGTACAGCCAATCAGCGACATCGCGCTCGGCCATGCGGTGGTGTTTGCGATGACCAGCCAGTTCTTCACCGACCGTATCCGCAGGGGCATTGGCTTCGGTTTCGCCGCGAATGATCTCTTTGAGTAAGCGGTGGTTAATCATATCGCCGTACTTGCGGATAGGCGATGTCCATGTGGCGTAGACATCAAGGCCCATCGCGTAGTGAGGAGCAGGCTCATGACCAATTTCACTGTACGCTTGGAAACGACGCAGGCGGTTGTCGAGATACGTGCTGTCTAGGCTGTTTAACCAACGACGCAATGCGCTAAAGCCTTCAACGGTTGCCAAACTCTCGCTATCGGCTTCTCCTTCATGGGCTTTGACCAACTCGACTACATCGTCCAGCTTGTCACTGTTAAAGCCTGCGTGGGTGTTAAAAATACCGAAACCGAACGATTCACGCAGTTTGCGACCCGCACAAATGTTAGCGCTGATCATCGCCTCTTCAACGATACGGTTAGCGATGCGGCGCGCGTCAGTGTGAATCGCGATCACATCGTTATCTTCGCTGAGTTCAAATCGATAGTCTGGACGATCGGGGAAGGTCACCGCATGCGTTTCACGCCATTCAATGCGAGCAAGTGCAAATTGATGCAACTGATGGATTTGATCCGCGATGTCGCTGCTCTCTGGCTGCCATGCTGCTTGTTCGCCTTGCTCGATGTAGTCAGACACCTTGTCGTAGGCTAGCTGGCCGTGTGATTGGATCCATGCTGAGAAAAACTCGGCGTCATCGGCAATGGTGCCATCGGCAGCGATATTGAAGGTACAGCAAAGCGCCGGACGTTTCTCGTGGGCACGTAGTGAACACAAATCGTCACTCAGATCGCGAGGCAACATTGGGATGTTGCGACCGGGCAAGTAAATCGTAAAGCCGCGGCTGCGGGCCACTTGGTCAAGGTCGTCATCCGCATCGATATACGCAGTCGGATCGGCAATCGCGACTGTCATGGTAAAGCCGCCTTGCTCGTTGGCTTTTACATATAACGCATCGTCCATATCTTTGGTCGATTCGCTATCAATGGTCACGAAGGGGAGCGCGGTCAGATCGCGGCGCTCTAAACCTTGCTCCAACATCGCCCATGCTTCTTTAGGCGCAGGCTCTTGGTTTGGTAAGTTATGTTTTGCTAGCGTGACCCACCAAGGCGCAATCTTGTCATTGGCATCGGTGATTTTTTCACTGACTTGGCAGAAGAAGTTGTCGTCGCCTTTGAGTGGGTGACGGATCAGGGATGCGACAACCCAGTCGCCATCTTTGAGTTCGTCTTGCGATAAGCCGCGCTGGGTTTTGGCACGGATAGCATCTTTGATTTGCGGATGATCCGGGACAATATTGAGACGATTACGAATCCACTGAACGCGACCAATAAAGCGGTCAATGCTTTGCTCAACCAAGGCATCCGGCTCTGCGACCTCACGCTCTTTTTCTGTGCGAACGAAGGCTTCAACACGATCACCGTGCATCACTTTCTTCATATACGGTGGTGGAATAAAGAGGCTGGTTTTATCGTCCACTTCTAAAAAGCCAAAGCCTTTTTCAGTGGCTTTCACCGTTCCCTCTTTCTTGGGCAGGGTTTCTTGGATCTGTTGCTTAAGTTGCGCTAGCAGGGGATTGTCTTGAAACATAACATCGGTCTCGGTTTTCGAATCGCCACACTATACGTATTCGGTCACGCAAAACCAACCCGTGACCGGAAATTGCTATCGATGGTGTGGTCAGGCGTGGATCCGAGTGAATCGCCAGTAATCGGTTGATGCGTAACCATACAGGGATTGTATGCGAGATAAACAATGTGCCACATGAGTGCGCGAAAGCGGCAAAATTTGTGAAGTTGTTCAACTTTTTCTGGCTTTTTTCGCCTGAATAGCGCAGAATGCACACCCTTAATTACCGAGGCCCGTGGCGCTGGTGACTTACACTGTGAAAGAGCAGTGTAGCTGGTTGAGCAGAACGCTGAAGGGGCCCCGTTTCGCTACACTCATAGATTGGGATCCCAATGCAAGAATCTGTAACCAAATTTCGCCAGTTAGATCTGGCCGACACCCTTTTATCTGCACTTGACGCCATGGGCTTTGAATCGCCAACACCGATTCAGGCTGCGTCTATTCCTGTGCTGCTAGAAGGCCGTGATGCGCTAGGTAAAGCGCAGACGGGGACGGGCAAAACCGCGGCGTTTTCTTTGCCGCTGTTGAACAAAGTTGATTTAAGCCAGCATAAACCTCAAGCCATCGTGATGGCGCCGACTCGCGAGTTGGCCATTCAGGTTGCTGCTGAGATGAAGACCTTGGCGCAAAACATCAAAGGCCTCAAAATTCTTGAGATCTACGGCGGTGCTTCGATCGTTGATCAAATGAAGGCGCTGAAAAGCGGCGCGCACATTATCGTGGGTACCCCTGGTCGTGTGAAAGATTTGATTAACCGCGATCGTTTGAAGCTGGATGAAGTACATACCTTTATTCTCGACGAAGCTGACGAAATGCTCAAAATGGGCTTCGTAGACGACGTCACTTGGATCATGGAGCAAGCGCCTGAGTCAGCACAACGCGTGTTGTTCTCTGCCACCATGCCTCCAATCGTTAAACAAATCGTTGATCGTTTCTTGCGTAAGCCTGCTCGCATCGACGTTGCGGGAAGCAACCGTACGGTTGAGAAAGTTGAGCAACAATTCTGGGTCGTGAAAGGCGTAGAAAAAGACGAAGCGATGAGCCGTCTTTTGGAAACGCAAGACACAGACGCCTCGATTGTGTTCGTTCGCACTCGTCAAGATACCGAGCGTCTTGCGGACTGGTTGTCTGCACGTGGCTTTAAAGCCGCTGCGCTGCACGGTGATATTCCACAATCTCAACGTGAGCGTACGGTTGACCACATCAAACGTGGTGTGATTGATATTTTGGTAGCAACTGACGTTGTTGCGCGTGGTCTTGATGTGCCACGTATCACCCATGTCTTTAACTATGACATTCCGTTTGATGTTGAATCTTACATTCACCGCATTGGTCGTACCGGTCGTGCTGGACGTGCAGGTAAAGCGATCTTGTTGGTACGTACCAACCAGATGCGTATGCTGCGTACCATTGAGCGTGTCACTCAGACGCGCATGGACGAAATCCAGTTGCCGAACCGCGATAAAGTAGCGGAATCTCGTGTTGCCCGTTTGGCTAGCGAACTGGCTGAGAAAAAAGATGCTGACTCAATCGCTCCTTTCGTCACCTTGATTGAACAGCTCCAAAACGACATCGAAGTTGATGCGACTACCTTAGCGGCGATGCTACTTCAGCGTCAGCAAGGCAAGCGTCCATTGTTCTACAAAGGCCCTGATCCTATGATTGCGGCGATGGAACGTGAAAGCCAACGTCGTGAGCGTCGTCGTGATGATCGCCAAAATGGTCGTGACCGCCGTGATACTAACCCGGCAGATTGGGATACCTATCAGTTAAGCGTGGGTCGTGAGCAAGGCGTACAAGTTAAAGACATCGTGGGCGCGATTGCTAACGAGCTAGGTCTAGACAAAAACAACATTGGTGCGATCAAACTGGCACCGGGACACACTTACGTACAGTTGCCAAAGACCATGCCAAAAGAAGTCTTTGCGCAGCTTCAGAAGCTACGTATTCGCCAGAAAGAAACCAACGCACAACGCGTTGAAGGCAATGTGATCCGTGACCGTCGTCCAAGCGATCGCAATGGTGGTGGCCGTGGTCGTCAAGACCGTGACAACCGTGGTCGTGGCGAACGTCGCTTCAACCGTGACCGTGGCAATGATCGCGGCTCATTCCGCGGTGAGCGTCGCCAAGCGCAGTAAATAATAGAAAGCCGGGTAGCAATGCCCGGCTTTTTTGATCCATGTCTGCGACGTAATGCCTTGTTGGCAGGGTATTAACGACGCTGATATGCCTGTGGCATTGTGGGACATTCCCGATGTGCCAGCTATATACTTTTACCGTTGTCGCCTTTAATGGCGTGATAACGCGAGTGGTTCGAAGGGCTTGCAGGCCACTGGCGCGTTAATGATGAGTTTCCCATGTCATGATTAACTTTCAAAACACACTGCGTCTATTGGGCATGCCTGTTTTATGGATGGGTATTGTTCAATTTGTGTTTGGACTTCTGTCGCTATTCCTATTTCGCGATCATGTGTCGACACAGTTTTTTTATCCCTCTTTACTGATGATGATGGCCTCTTTGGTTATCTCTTGGCTATTTCGTAAAAGTAAGTTAAGCCAAGTCACCTTCCGTGATGCCTTATTGTTCTCGACCTTTACGTGGATTTTGGTCGGTATATTGGGTGGGATCCCGATTAAACTGGTGACTGGGGTGAATTTTTCGGATGCCACCTTTGAGTCGATCAGTGCACTTAGCACCGCTGGTGCCACCATACTCAGTGGGCTAGATGACATGCCCGCCTCTTTCCTGTTGTATCGCCAGTTTTTACAATGGATGGGCGGACTTGGCGTCGTTATCTTTGTGGTCGCGGTGCTCCCCATGTTGAACGTGGGCGGGATGCGGCTGTTAAAAGCAGAAACCCCCGGACCCATCAAAGACGAGAAATTGTCCCCGAGGATCTCTAAAACGGCCCACTATTTATGGGGCGTGTATGTGGTGATCACGCTTGCTTGTGCCCTTGCGTATTATTTGGCGGGGATGAGTGCTTACGATGCCATTGCCCATAGTTTCTCAACCGTTTCAACCGGTGGCTTCTCGACGCATGATGCCAGTATGTGGCAATTTCAAAGCCATTTGATGTTGATGATCTCCAATGTCTTTATGCTGCTTGGCGCGATTAACTTCGGTTTGCACTTTCGCATTTTTCGCATCGGTTGGCGGGGTGTGCGTTTGTATTTCGACGATGAAGAGTCACGGGTCTTTCTCATTGTCGTTGCTTGCTTATCCCTGATGTTGGGATTGTATTTATACGGTGAGGCACGCTATGAATCGGTATGGGTTTCTCTAAGCTTTGCCGCGTTTCATGTGGTGTCTTTTATTACCAGCACGGGGTTCGGTGCTGCTGATTTAAGCTCTTGGCCTGCGGCCACCGGACTGTTCTTGGTGTTCTGTGCCTATTTGGGCGGCTGCTCTGGTTCAACCGCTGGCGGGAATAAAATCATTCGCGATATCATCACGTTTAAAATTATTCGTCGCCAGCTGCACCAATTGATTCATCCCTCAGCGATGCTGCCTATTCGCTATCAGGACAAAGTCGTGTCCAACGACGTGACGCAAGCGGTTATGGCGTTTATGTCGCTAGCTGCGCTGACCACGGGCGTTTTCACCTTGTTAATGATGATGACAGGTCTCGATTTTTGGTCTGCATTCACCGCGGTCGTCGCGTGTATCAATGTATTGGGTCCAGGTTTTGGTGAGGTTGGCAGCAACTTCCAGCCGGTGAGTGATACCGGTATTTGGTTCCTGAACGCCGCAATGATTTTAGGCCGTTTGGAGTATTTCACCGTTTTGGCCCTGTTTATGCCGCACTTTTGGCGTTGGTAAGCCCGTGCTCAGGCGGGCTGTTCAGTCTCCGTTGCCATTAAGGTGTCAATAAATTCACCGATATGGCGCTGTTCGGTATACGGATTAAGGAACACGGCCTTTTCGCCGGGAATAAACAAGCATTGGCCATCGGTGTCGAACTCCGTGTGGGCAATGGATTCAACCCAATTGGTATGAAGCTTTCGACCTTGCCGAGCTAAAAAGTGCTCGCGGTGAAATAAGCTGTGCTGCGTAATACTGTCGATACGCGCGCCTAATTGGTGTAGTTGTTGTTCACGCTCGAACAGGGTATCTACATCGAGGTCATCAGCGGGTTGATACAGGCGAAAAGCTACTGTGGGCCCCAAGTTATCTCGCGCGACCACCTTGCAATAAGGTAAATCGCTCAATCGTCCCTTCAGATACTCCGCGTTTTGTAAGCCATGCGCAATCATGGTCTGGTAGCCTCGCTTGCCCAGCATATTAAGCGCACAGTAAGCACCATAAGCCCCCGCTGCACCGCGAGAACACTCAATGGTGGATTGCAGATGGGTATGGGTGGTTTTGCTCGCTTCAAAATAGGAGAAATAGTGAGGGTCTTGTTTGAGGCATTCCATATCGTCGCTATTTTTGAACATCACCAAACTGGAGGTATAAGGGACAAACCCCCATTTTTGGAAATCGATCGTGATGGAATCGGCATAGCGCAGACCACGGATCCGCGGGAGCAAGGCGGCGAGTTTTTGCGTAGTCACGCTGTTAATGCCGAGCGGATTGTCGTTAAAGTCGTAATCATTGAACATGATCAATGGCCAACCGACGGCCGCATCCACATGAATATGAGGCTTGCTGACGACGTTGTATTGCTGGCAAGCACGCTCTCGGATCTGATACACGCGTTCAATGTCATCAATTGCAAAGGTGTCTGTGGTCCCAAAGGTGAGCAAGATGGTAGGAACCGCTAGCCCTTGCGCCAAACAGCCGTTTAAGGTGTAGGCAAAATCATCCAAATCCATGCGGTTACGCGCATCGACTTTGACGCGAAGCACTTGATTAGGAATATCTGTCCCTAACAGGCCGAGGTTCGTCATGTTGGAATAGTGACCGGCTAATGAGTTAATCATCCGAAAGTCTTGCCCTTGCAGACCTCGCTGACCGGATAGTGGAAACTGTTTTCTCAGCCCAAGCAAGTAACCGTAAAGGTTGCCAAAGGTGCCACCTTGGGTAAAAAGCCCCGTGGCGCGTTGGTCATCATAACCAATCAAGTTGGCGACTTGGCGGACGATAGTTTGCTCAAGCTCTACCGACAACCCCGCGTATTCGCTATACACCAAGTTTGGATTGGCCAAAGTAGCCAGTAGTGCGCCATGAATGGCAGGGTCACAGGGCGCAGTAATCACATTTTCGACCGCTTGCGGTGCAGTCCAATCTTTGGAGTGTGTTGCCGCGTGTAAAGCAAGCGGCGGAAAAATATGATGACTCAGATCGCTGTGGCTTGGCACGTGTTGTTGCTCAAGCAAATGTATATCGGGTGACGTTGGCGCGGGGAGCATACCTTGCTCGAGCCACTGGGCTAAACCCGGCGTACGATAAATGGGCCAGCGGTTCGGGTCTCGGTTAAAAAAATGCGCCCGCATAGTTTGGTAATGTTTAGCGAACGTGGGGGTGACGGCATAGCCGTCGGGGTGGGCACTAGACATAACTACATCTCCAACTGCGAAGTCAGGCAGGGGGCCCTGCCTGACGATAACAACAACCGAATAAAGCGTAAGGGTGCTTATGCCCCTTGAAACGGGCTCCGTGCAAAACTACTGCAGTTTAAAATTCGACACTAAGCGATCAAGCTCTTGATTCGATTGTGATAATGAGTCGGTCGCGGAAACGGTTTGCTTGCCGCTGTCAACTAAGTTGCTCACCATGTCGCGAATCGAGAGCATGTTTTTACTCAACTCCTCCGCCACGGCACTTTGTTCTTCGGTCGCGGTCGCGATTTGTGTGCTGACATCATCAATCTCACGCACGGAGGCGCTCATGATGGTCAAGCTGTTTGAGACTTCCGACGTCTTATCCGCCGTGCTTTGACACTGCTCTTTGGTTTTTCCCATCGCCTCAACCACGCTCGATGTACCATCAAGCAGGGCAGTAAGCATATCAGAGATTTCGGTTGTACTGCTTTGCGTGCGTGCGGCGAGGGCACGAACTTCATCGGCGACCACCGCGAACCCACGGCCTTGCTCACCGGCCCGCGCGGCTTCAATCGCGGCGTTGAGTGCAAGCAGGTTGGTTTGTTCGGAAATTTCCCCGATCACATTGAGCACGTCGCTGATTTTGTTTGCATCCTGATTCATACTGGTGATTCGGGCTGACATATCTTCCACTTCATCTACCAGTGCACTGACGGTGACGACAGCATTGTCGACCACTCCAAGCGATTGGCTGGCCTCTTTACTGGCCGATTCTGTGATGTCATTCGACTGCGAGACGTTATGAGCAATACTGCGCGCACTTTCACTCATCTCAGTAATCGCGGTCACCACTTGTTCGGTTTCTGCCGAGTGCGCCTCTAGGATAGCCTCGTTTTCTTGCGTGTTTTGCGACAGCTGGGTGATGTTGCTGGAAATCATTTGACTGGCTTGGGATACCTTCAGCATCATATTTTGCAGGTTCTCAACAAAGGTATTAAAGCCGTGACTGATTTGGGCTAAATCATCGTTGCCATTGACTTCAAGTCGTGCGGTGAGATCGCCGCTCCCTTTGGAGAGATCTAACACCGCCTGTTTCAGCTTGAGCAGTGGACGGTATGAGTAACTGATGACCAGATAGATCGCCGCCAAGCTCAGTGCTAGCAGGATGAGCCCCGTCACTAAAGATTCAATTTTAGCACTGCGAATGTCCGCCAACGCCGTTTGCTGATCCACAAACACCATCAGTGTCCAATAGCGATTTTCCGTGAGGTTAACGCGCTGGAAATAGCCATCAAAATTAATGCCCATATAGGGAAAGCTTAAGTGACCTCGCTCATCGGTGCGGAACATGTTTTCCATATCACTGAAGGTGGCACTGACCTGAGAGGGCGTTTTGCCGATATCATTCGGATCATCACTGGCAAAAAAGACTGCGTTTTGATCGGTCAGTGTCGCGGCACCACCGGCAAAGCGCATGTTGCTTACCTGAGTGATCACGCTCTCCAGTGGAATGTCACCAAGCAACGCGCCGATGAAGCGGCCGTTTTCAAACACGGGGGCGACCGCGCTGATCACCTTACCGCCAGTCACTTTGTCGGTGTAAATACCGGTTAAGTGAATGGCTTGATCGGCTTTGACTTGCCGATACCAGTCGCGATCGCGGAAGTTGTATTGGTTGGTGGTGACGCCATCGCCTGAATGATTCGACATAAACGAATCACCGGTTTCATACGTCATGATCACATTGGCGATATCAGCGGTATCTGCCAACATCCTCACTTGTGCAACGTTTTCTTGTGCCGTGAGGCTCGTCGTAAAGTGATTTGCACCTTTTTCTATCGCTGATAGCTGAGATGTCACGAGTTGCTCTAACTCAGCGACATGGTGTTCAAGCTTGTTTTGTGTTTGTGTGGTGAGAGACTCGATCATTTTGTCTCTCAGTGAGAGCGTATTGAGTGTTCCCAACACCACGAGAGAGACGGTAACCAATAGGCCGACCCCAACCATAATGCGTGATTTAAACCCCAACGTCATAGTTTTTACCCCTTACTGAGTTAACGCTTGTCTGTCTAAAAAGTAAGGGTGCTTCCTACTGGCGGTAATCGTATATTGCCCGCTTTTCTGTGCGGTTTTTATTATGTTTACCGCGGAGTCACCCAGCCAACATCGGTTTAAAGTTAGTTAAATGTTCGGCAACTCGCCAAATAATGAATGCTTTTTGATAAGAATAACAGTAGAGCGGGTTGGTGGATTTGGCTAGTCGAAATGATAAAAAAGTGTATGACAATTTGGCGTAACTTGCGTGCTGGTGGTGTCATAAAACGCAGGCACTTTTACTGTTTTAAACAGGTGATTTATTGGCAGGGAGAATAACTGGTTTAAAGTCGGTCACTTTTATCCGTGCGGAGCGCTTTGTGTAAACGCGCCTTAATAGGCGCGAGAGGATCAGCTGACAGGGGGGTCTTGTTCGGGAATGATGAAGGCGTCGGGTTGGGCTCGATACTTTTCGACGCATTCGAGGTAGAAGTCCCGTTGCCACTCACCCAGCGCATGCGCTTCTTGCTCGAATAAGCTCGACTCTGCTTTGTTATTGACCACTTTCCAAACTGCGTAGGCGGCTTGTTTGTCGAGTTCTATTTTTTGTTTTTCATCGGCAGGCAGGTTCGCCAAATTAATGTCCATAGGGGGCTCTTGTGTTTGGGCGCGTAGCCGCGATCCTAGCGAAGTCGATGCCACACGGCAAGATTAACTCGCGCTTAACGGCAGGCTGACATTCGTCGGTCGTGGCTTGTTACCCTTGCAGCCAATGCTCTTTTTTTCGATTGGACACTAGGATGACGTTTAACCAAGAGGATCGACAAGCCCTCTACGACACGTGGATGTCGTACAAAGCCAAAGCACGGATCACGCAAATTGAAATGGCAAAACGCTTAGAAGTCAGCCATCTTACCTTTTCACGTTGTATTCATGGCGATGCCACACTCGACAGCCGTTTTGTGTTCGCATTTTGTCAAGCGATGGGCGTTGAGCCCAACAAAATCTTACCCAGCCTGCGCGAGCGCGAACAAGCGTACCAAGATGTATTGGTAACCAGTAAAGTCATTGTCGACGGCGACATTGAAGCAGTGTACTACGAAGGTAACCAAGTGATTATTGAATACCGTAAACCACTGGTGGCATCAGCTGAATCGTCGTTTGAACGGGTTTCGTGAGGGGCGAATGGGCTCAGGCGGTTTGGGGTCAGGACGCTGTGGGAGCTCAGCCATAATCGCGGCGCGCTGATCGTCGGTCATTTTGCCCCACGCAATGATTTCATCGAGGGTACGCTTGCACCCTACACAAACATCTTCTTCACGGCGGCACAAACCAATACAGGGCGTTAACACGACAAAACCTCGACAGCATAGACAGAACAAAAAAGGCAGGCCAATGATGTGCCTGCCCGTCTAGTATACCGCTCAGCCTAGCGTGTGACCATGCCGCGAATTTGTTTGGCACGCTCTTCATCTGTTGCGTCAGAGGGGGCGGGCGTGAGTAGCGCCTTTTGGCAGGCAGGCCTTGCCGCTAGCGTATCTAGCCACGCTTTTAAAGCATCAAGGCCCGAAATATCAATGCCGCTCCATTCATGAATGCGCGCCCAAGGCCAGGTGGCCATATCGGCAATGGTGTATTCGTCGCCGGCAAGGAACGGATGTTTTTGCAACTGGCCATCAACCACTTCGAGTAAGCGTCGCCCCTCTTTTTGATAGCGTTCGATTGCCGCTGGGATTTTCTCTGGGAAATAGCGGTAAAACACGTTCGCTTGGCCCATCATGGGCCCAACCCCACCCATTTGAAACATGAGCCACTGGATAGTTTGCGAGCGCGCTTTAGGGTCTGACGGTAGAAACTGCCCCGTCTTTTCCGCGAGATAGAGCAAAATGGCACCGGACTCAAACACAGCAAAATTGTCGTTGTCCTGATCGACAATGGCAGGAATACGTCCATTGGGGTTAATCGCCAGAAATTCCGGTTGTTTCTGTTCGTTCGCCATTAAATCGAGTGCATGCAATTGATACGGCAGTCCCATTTCTTCCAAGGCGATCGCAACTTTGTAGCCATTGGGGGTGGCGGCTGAATAAAAGTCAATCATGTTAGCTCTCCCTGTCAGTGAACCCTCAGTATCGACACGATAAAGCGGAAGATCAATCTTCCCCAAGCTGCTGTGTGCTGGGCCATATAAGTGACATTGTCACACCATCTTGGCTGGCGCGATTGCTGGCCACAAGTGTCGCTTGGTGAAAGTCTGCAATCAAACGTGCAATGTAAAGGCCTAAACCGAGATGCGGTTTATCCGATTTATGCGACTCTGAACGCACGCTGACCATCGATTGGAACAGCTGATCACGCATGTGTTCGGGCAGTAGCGGCCCGGCGTTACTTACTGTGATAGTAATATGCTCAGCGTCAAGGCTCAGCGCAAGATCAATCGGGGTGGCGCCATCATCAAACTCAACCGCGTTGGACACGAGCTTATCCAATAATTGCGCGAGGTAGTCGGGCACAGCGAATACTCGGATGGTCTGCGCCGGTAGCATGACGTTAAACCGATGATCCGGATACGCCAGTTGATAGCCTTGCCCGCAGCCTTCTATCAGTGCATTGAGATTCACCGGCTCTTTATCGGCATTATCAAAGCTTTGTTCAAGGCGTGTGGCTTCGGTTAAGGTTGATAAGATCCCCGCAAGGCGTTGCACCCCGTCTTGGGCGCGGTTGATGTAGGTGAGCTGGTCAGGATCCGCTTGCGTATACGCCATGTTTTCCAATGACGATCGCACTACCGCAATGGGCGTTCTCAGCTCATGGGATAAGCGAGATGACATTTTTTCAAGATACTGGTTATAGCCAGCAATGCGGCCAACCATGTCGGTGATGGTTTGGGTTAGTAAACCGATTTCATCGTGGCTGGTTGCCGGTGTGATTGTGCCCGTGACGCGCCCTTGGCTATCGATAGCATGATTAGCTTCTTGTTGGAGGCGACGCAGACGTTTGGCGATATGCGAGCCGAATAACAGCAGCAAGAGCACGCCGGTACAAATCACCGCGAGCATCACGGAAAAGAGGGTTTCAAGGGCCTCATTACGCAGGCTACGGATCCCGTTGGTGGTCTCTTCAACAATCACGGCCCCCGCAACTTTACCGTCCAACCAAATCGGGTAGGCTGCAGTTAAGATCATCGCTTGGTTGTCATCTGAGCTGCGCCAACTGGCGTAAGGCCGCCCTTGTAAGGCTTGTTGCGCCTGTACGCCCTTATAAATTGAGGCTTGTTGCATCGCATCGACAAAATGCTCAGGCGGGGTTACAAGCAGTTTATCGTACCAAGGGCGTAGCAGCGTTTGTGTTATCCAGTCCATGACGCTTTGCTGCTCTGGGATCGCTTGGCGAGGTTGCCAGACACCGGTGGAAGTTTGGATGTCACCCGCTTTTGCTAGCACGCGACTGTGTTGATCAACCACCCATACACTGGAGGCCCCATTATTCATCCGCTCAATTAATGCTTGAATGGGGGCCGAGGGCATCATAAAGCTGCCCAGCGTTGCCGCTGAACGTGTCGATGCGGTGCCAATAATCGCGCGTAGACCGCGGTTAAAACTGTCGTCCACATCGTAGTAAGCGATGCCGAGCTGCTGGCCGACCCACGCCGCTGGCAGTTTGATCTCAACTTGATAGCCTTGCTCTGTGGCGCGCCACTTAGCGGCAATGGGAAGTGGTTGGGGCGGGCCTTCGATATTTACGCCGGTGGCATTGTCGGCAAGACCGTTATCGAGATGGATGATTTTTGCATTGTCAGAATTACGGGCTTGTCCGATGGCGACGCGATAAAACGCCCCTTGCGGTGAGGTGAGTGCCAATATGAGATGATCTTGACTGTCGATATCGCCTGTCGCTTGTGGCGTGGCAGGGGTGCTATCGATAATATCGAGCGCGAAATACACCGCAGTGTCGGTGCTGCCACTCATGATCGCCAAAGAAAGCGTGTCACTGTTGTATGCTCCTTGGCTAAAGATCAGTCCGTTGCGTTGATAAAAGCGCTGATGATGGCGATAGGGTTGCCAATCCTCTAAGTTGCCATCTAAGCGAATAGGCTGGGTTAAGCGAAATGCATGCAAATCTTTGCCCGGCTCTAAGGTAGAGGGGGGGGCATGCTGGGTAAATAAGCTGGGGCGATCGTTCATCCCCATCGCAAAGGCCCGAGCAGTGCCCATTAGCGTCTGCTCTTGGCCTTGGCGTAAAACACTTTCCATTTCCCACACGTACTGGTAGCCCAAATAGGGCAGCAGCAGTAGAAAACTCGAGAGAATCACAATCTTGGTGCGGATCCCGGCCAGCCCTTCTCGCACCCAGCGACGTCCTTTTAAGCCATAACGACGCAGTCGACTCAGGCTCATGGGTGTTCCTCATCCCAGCGATACCCCATGCCATAGACGGTGCTAATGCAATTAAATTGGCTATCGACGGCGAGAAACTTTTTACGGATCCGTTTCACGTGTGAGGTAATGGTGCTGTCGTCCACCACCGCGTGCGCTTCATCCATTAATGCTTGACGGCTTTTGACGTGGCCCGGACGTTTAACCAAGGCATGGACCATCCAAAACTCGGTCACAGTGAGATCGATCAAGGTGTCATGCCAATAAACGCGCATCCGATCCAAATCAAGATTCAGCGGGCCGCAATGCAGACTTTTTACTTGGCTAGCCGGCGCTTGGGCCAAGAGATCACTGCGGCGAAACAAGGCGGCAATGCGCGCCATCAGGTGAGGCAGTGAGACGTCTTTGGTCAAGTAATCATCGGCGCCCATTCGCAGCCCCACCACTGTGTCAATGTCACTATCCCGAGCGGTTAAGAAGATAATCGGCACTGTTGCAGACATCGCGCGTAGGGCTTGGCATAGCGCAAAGCCGCCGTCAATTTCATTCCCCAGACCAATGTCGATAATGGCTAAATCGGGTAGACGTTGCTCAAAAGCGGTTTGGGCGGATGGACGATCGGCGTAGGTATTAACCTGATAGCCTTGGCGACGAATCACATCGGCATAGTTATCGCGAATGGCGGCTTCATCTTCAACAATTGCTATCTGCTTCATGGTACGGGATAGGTAACGAGTGTTGCAGTGACTATACCCAAACTCAGCGCAGAGAAAACCCCTTTTGCTGGAATCCGCGCAATTGCCATTTTTTTGCCACAATTGATCGCCACATTGCCATGTTTTCTCCCGCAAAATGCCTGATCGGCTTGTTTTAATGTCCTCATCGCCAGCACGGCACAACAAACACACTTTCGAGGACATTATGGATATCAAAAAAGCACTCACACACTCTGTATTCGCGGTTTCTATGTTTGTCGTGGCAACCCCACAAGGGATGGCCGCCACACATGTTGAGCGAGACAAAAAACCAGAATTGATTGGTATGGGCAGCGGCGCGGTGGCTGGCGCGTTAGTGGCCGGACCGGTCGGCGCAGTCGCGGGAGCGATTATCGGCACCGTGATGGGGCAAAACGCGAGCTTCGAAACACTTGCGACGGAGCAGCAAGATACGATTGAAACGATGAATGCGAAAAATGAGCAGCTGAGTCTTGTCACGCAAAAATACAACGAAGCTCAATTAGAGCTTGCCCGCTTGCGCACCGAGCAACATTCTATCGAGGATATCGACTTAGCGATGAATATTCAGTTTCGAACCAGCTCGGCCGAGATTGAACCCCACTTTATGATTCAGCTTGATGAGCTGGCAGGGTTTATCCAGCAAATGCCGGATGCGCAATGGCAATTGGCCGGGTATGCCGACCCACGGGGGCACAAAGCCTATAACCAAGCGCTGTCAGAGCAACGTGTGCAAGCGGTTTATGACTACTTGGTCTCGGTTGGGGTCGATCCGGCGCAGCTAGATACGGTTGCGTATGGAGACAGCCAGCCATTGGCCGACCAAGCTGACAATGAAGGCTTCTTCTTTGACCGTCGCGTCACCCTTTCACGTGTCAAAGGCGGGCAAATGGCACAGGCACAATAGTCGTCGCTTTATCGTTCAGGGGCTGGGCTACCATGCAACGGCCTAGCCCATCGCAAATGTTAGAGACTTATCTTCGGCAACCAAGGAAGACACCATGATTCGACAGGCAACCCTTCACGATATCGATGCCATTTGCGCTTTGTGTGAGCGCTGTCAGCCTGACCCACTTCCGTGGCGTCAAATGAAGAAAACGCTCACCGATTTGATTCACGCAGAGGATGCCAACGTATTAGTCGCTGAGCTTTGTGGGTTGGTCGCAGGCGTGGTGGCGTTCAATGTGATCTTACAACTGGATAAATCCAACCATGTCGGGCGCATCAGCACCATTATGGTGGATGAACACTTTCGAGACATGACACTCGGCCGCCAGTTACTCAGTGCCGCGGAGACCTGTTTGCAGGCAAGAGGGTGTGATCAGATTGAAGTGGTCCCGAGTTATCACAAAGCCGATGCGCAAAGCTTTTACCTGCACTGCGGTTTTAAACTTACCCCAGAGCGACTGATAAAAGCGTTAGCAGCATAGCTAAGCGACAAAGGCTTTTTCTTTACCACTTTGCGGATTGGGGAGCGTGGTTGGCCATTCGCCGGTTGCTTCCCACATCAACAAAGCTTGTTTGGCCGCAAGACCGCCCCCGTAGCCAATCAGCTGCCCTTGGCGACCAATAATACGATGGCAAGGAATGATGATAGAAATTGGATTCTTGCCATTCGCGCCGCCTACCGCTTGGTTGGCTTTTGGGTTACCAATAGCGGTGGAAATGGTCTGATAGCTGGCCGTTTGCCCATACGGAATTGCTTGTAGCGCTTGCCATACCCGTTGCTGAAAGGGCGTGCCTTGTGGGGCGAGGGGCAAAGAGAATTGTTGGCGCGTGCCATTGAAGTAACCATCTAGCTGACGACATGCTTCATCCAGTACTCGTTGGGCGGAGTGAGACGATGCATCAACGGGTTGCGGTGCGCGTTTAGGCAAATACAACCCGGTGAGTCCGTCGCTATTCGCGGTTAAGGTTAACTCACCGAGTGGTGATGCATAAGTGATTTGGCTCATAACACATCCTTGTGGTTGTCACTTAATTAGTTGGTGTGCTGATTACAATACGCGCAAGCGGTTAAAAACGCTTGTTCTTGGAACTGCTTAAGGCCGAGTTCTTTTAAGCTCACATCAACAGGGTGACGTTTTAGGGTTTGCTTCATTACGCTGCTTGGCAGCACCTCAGCATCTGTTCCCTCAATTAGCTGCAACGCGGCTTCTAGCTTGAATCCAGCACTGCTACCGGCAAATTTGCCTTTGGTTGGGCGCTCGCGGATCACAATCTTTTCTACCTGATAGTCTTCGACCAGCTTGCTCATGGTGCGATGAAAGTGTTGGATGCTTTCTTGCGCTTCAGGCTTGGCAACGGTGATCTTTTTTGCGCGGCACTCAGGCACAGAAAACAAGCCGTTGTCGCTGTCTAGCAATACAATGTTCGCTTCATTGGCTTTTAAATCAACAGCACAAACTCTCATGATGATCTCTCTGTCTTAATCGGTAAGGGCGGGCAGTATACGCAAAAGGTCTCGCGTCGTCACAGGATTAACCTTACTTGCACGGGCGAGTCTGTCAATAATGCCGATAAATTCGTCCATACGGGTTTTCTAGCACCACGCTGGATAGCCAAGAGCAATGGGTTCGGGAAGAAGGTCGATAAAATAAGACATATAGCTCGCATTATTCTGGACGTTGGCGTAATTTTATGCGCGCTCCGTGTGCGGAACCCCAGCGGCTTCGCGCGTTTCCTTTCGCCGTATGATTATTCATCGCAGAGACAACCATCATGAATACTGATGCACGCGCCACCACCAAGCCGAGTGGCCTTTTAATCGTAGGAATCCTTTTTATTCCTTACCTGTGTGTTTGGACCTTATTGGACAAAAAGTATAGCGCGTTTAGCCGTATTCTCGGCTTTGGCTATATGGTGATTGCATTTATGTTATTTGTTAATGGCCCCACTAACCCGCAGTCTATATGGTCAGCGACGTTAAGTTTGTTGGCCCTTTGCGCATTGGGCTTTGGGTTTTATTTAGTCCGCCAAGCGCTCAAGTGGGGGTGGAAAAATGCCATTGAGCAATTAAAACCAACCGGCAAGGAAACCACATCAGCCGCCAGCATGCAGACACCGTCCCAGCCAGCGGTGACAAAAAGACTGCCGGCTTGGCTTGTGAAAGATATCGACGTGAGTGAAAACGCCGATGGCACGATTCACTTCACGTTTCCCGCTGATATGTCTGGCCCAGCGAAAGATAAAGTCATTCAGTTCTGTGAAGGTTTATCGGACTTCGGCCCCTTTACGTGGTCAGACGCGGTGGCTTCTGAGTCTGTTTCGGCATCTGCTGAGCATCACGCGCCCGCTCAAGCTAATGATACTCGCGTGAGCAACACCGACTCGGCGCGTTCGGTTGAGGGCTTGATCAAACTTGCCACCCCTAAACATGGCTGGTTTAAAGTTAGCTTCTTAGGCTTTCCAAACGATGAAGAAAGTCAGTTATCAGAGATGGCACTGCAAAGCGGTATGACGATTAACGATCACACGCAAGAGGCGGTTGATGTGCTCTGCTTTGGTGATTTCGCTAGCAACGCAATGATAGAAAAAGCGCACGCTGAAGGCGCGGTGGTGTTAGATAAAGAAGCGTTTGTTCACTTTGTGGCGAGCGGCTATGTACCAGAAAAAGGCACCGCCTTGGCGTAACGGCGTTCGCGGTTTGCAACGCGCTGCGGCGAATCGTGCGAGTGTGTTATACTCGCGCGCTTTGCTTTTGTATTGCCTGAGTTCTTTATGCAAATTATCGCCCAACACACCGATGAGCGCGTGTTACCGCTCGACAACAAAACCATTATCACACGCCATGCGGCCCGCGCGATTGCGCTGCAAGGGGATGAGATCCTTTTGATGTACACAGCACGCTATGATGATTATTCGTTACCCGGTGGCGGTATTGACGAGGGTGAAACCGCAGAGCAGGGGATGATCCGCGAGCTACAAGAAGAAACGGGCGCACAACATATTCGTGATATTCGCCCGTTTGGCTGCTTTGAAGAATATCGCCCTTGGTATCGTGACGGTGCCGATGTGATGCACATGTTTTCTTACTGCTTCTATTGCCAAGTCGATCGAGAGCTGGGTACTCCCACGTTTGAGCACTACGAGATCCATAACGGCATGCGACCTGTGTGGGTGAATTTGTCTCACGCGATCGCGCACAACAAAGCGGTGATGGCAAACAGCGACAAAGCCGGGCAATCGCTGATCCGTGAAACCATGTTGCTCGAAATGATTGCTCAGCAGCGTGAGAACCCCCAACAAGCCACGGCGTAATCGACAAGGAATGCTTCATGGACAAAGAGCAACTGATTAAATTGGCCAATATGCGCATGCCGTTTGGCAAATACGCAGGCCGTGTATTGATTGATCTGCCTGAAGAATACTTACTGTGGTTTCAAAACAAAGCAGAATTCCCCGACGGCGAGCTCGGGGAGCTGATGCAATTGTGCTTAGCATTAAAAGTTGAAGGCTTAGAAAGCGTGGTTAAGCCTTTAAAGCGGATTTAACCTGCCTCAACCCAAACAGTCAGGCCACCAGCCTGGCTGTTTTTCCCTTATCTCAAGCTGGTAACGAGGAGCAAGCTATAGGCTGCTTAAATTGTTTTTGCCCCAAAATTCGTTAGACTAAATACTCTAGCGCGCTTAGACCTGCAATATTTCTCAGCCCCCTTACTGCATAATCATTCAACTCCCCTTATCTAAATTTTATAAGGCCACTTCTAAAGTAAGACTGGAGGTCAATTATGTGGACGAAAAAGGTCATCTAACTGGGCAAAAAAAGCCATTCAAGCTTGAAGATATCTGGCGAATTCGTACTAGACTCGAAATCGAAGGTAACATCATGGAATTGGCCTTGCTGAATCTCGCCATTGATTGCAAGTTGCGCTCATGTGATTTGCTCAGGATGAAAGTGAGGGATATCTCTTCTGGTAGTGTGATTCAAGAACGCGTGCTTTACAGTCAAAGTAAAACGGGCAGAGAGGTACAGTTTGAGATCACCTCACGCACCGTACAGTCATTGACTCAATGGTTAATGCACAGCCAGTTATCTGCGTCAGACTACCTTTTCCCGAGCCCTCGTAAACAAGGTAAACCAATGAGTTATAGCTGCTATGCCAATATTATTCGCCGTTGGGCAACGGAACTCGGCTACGATCCCTATCTGTATGGTACGCACTCAATGCGTCGAACAAAGGCGACGCTAATTTATGCTAGAACCAAAAACATTCGGGCTGTTCAACTACTACTAGGTCACGCTAAGTTGGATAATACCATTCGTTATTTAGGAGTAGAGATGGAAGACGCACTCAACATATCTGAAAGTTTAGAACTGTGACTTTGTTCTGATATGACAGCGTCCATATATAGGTGTAATAAGGTCAAACATTCAACCAATGTGACTTCTGCACTATGAAACTTATAGAAAAGTGTACCAACAGGGTTTATAATTTACTTTGTTTTTCCATTTTTATAAACCAATCCGTTGTTTGAGAGGATACCATGTTTGCAGAACGCCTAGAACGAGCCCGCAAGGCTGCCGGGCTATCAATGAGTGCATTAGCTAGTGAGGTTGGCCTGTCCGCTAACGCCATTAAAAAGTACGAACATGGTACAACTATGCCCTCTTCTTCAAACTTGCTTAAGCTTGCGAAAGCTCTAGATGTACGCACCGAATACTTCTTTCGACCGACCAAGGTGAAGTTAGAAGGTGTTGAGTACCGCAAGCGTGCTAGCACCCCAAAGAAAGTACTAGATCGAATCAATGGTGACGTCTTAGATCAAGCTGAACGTTGGCAAGAGCTTTTAGAGCTTTATCCAGATTCCGTGAAACCTATCCCTGATTTCGAGCTACCTGATGACCTTCCTGAGCAAATAACTCGCTTGGATCAAGCCGAAGACTTAGCGGTTCAAATGCGCCATGTATGGGATCTTGGTTTAAATCCAATCCACGATATGATCGATACCCTCGAATCTAAAGGAGTGATGATCATTACCACTGATGTGGCAACGGATAAAAAGTTTGACGGTCTTGCGGGGAAAATCGGGAACACGCCTGTAGTGGTTATCTCTACGGCTCAAAGCGGCGATCGACAGCGCTTTACCTTGGCTCATGAACTCGGTCATTTGGTTGTGCATGGGCGTTTGGCTGAAGGTCTTGATGAAGAGAAGGCTTGTAATACGTTTGCTGGTGCGTTTCTTCTCCCTGCTCAAACACTTATTGAACACTTGGGCGAAAAACGCCGTCACATCGAACCACGTGAATTATTCATGATTAAGCATGAATATGGTATTAGCATGTTGGCAGCACTGTTTCGTGCTGGGCAATGTGGGATTATTACGCCAGCGACTCAGAAAAACTTGTTTATGCTGTTTAGTAAAAATGGATGGCGCACTCAAGAGCCTGGGAAGGCCTACCCTCATGAGTCGACATATCTACACAAGCAACTGGTTTACCGTGCTTTAGGTGAGGAGTACATAGGGGAATCAAAAGCCGCTGAGTTACTTGGCATGTCTGTCTCTAGCTTTCATAAAGAACGAAAGTTGGAGGTGTTGAGTGCAGCAACTTTTAATTAGTGACGCCAATATCCTCATTGATATGGAAGAAGGCGGCCTGTTGGAAGCTATGTTTCAATTACCTTTTGATTTCGCAACGCCAGATATTCTTTTTTTCGAAGAGCTAGAAGAAGAACATTCCCACTTACCCAATTTAGGGTTAGCGTTAAAAGAGGTTTCTTCAGAATCAATGATGTATGCCATGCAGCTGACAGGCACCTATACCCAAGCAAGTAGAAACGATTGCTTTGCCCTTGCTTTAGCTAAGCAAGAGCAGTGCCCTTTGCTAACGGGAGATATGGTACTTAGAAAAGCAGCTGAGAAAGAAGCTGCTATTGTCAAAGGCACAATTTGGCTAGTAAGCCAGCTGGTAGTACATCAGCAAATTAACACAGAACAAGCGCGAGAGGCCTACAGGCAGATGCAAGCCAATGGTAGGCGTTTACCATGGACTATCGCAGAAAAAGCTTTAGTAGAACTAGAGCGTTGAGGGAGTAGTTGATATATGTCGTCAGAAGCAGATACCAGAGCAAACTACATCGATCCAGCGTTAAAAGCCGCACATTGGCAACCGGGCAACATCATTCGGGAACATTACTTTACCGATGGCCGTAAGCTTGCTGGCGGTGTCCGTGGTCGTCGTTGCTTCGTCGATTATCTGCTCCACAAAGACAATCGTTACCTTGCAGTTGTTGAAGCAAAAAAAGAATCAGAACATCCAACCAAAGGCCTTCAACAAGCCATCGACTATGCCAAGAAGCTACTCGTTCGCTTTGTCTATTCAAGCAACGGTATACAAACCTATGAGTTCGACTTAGAAACTGGCAAAGGCGACTACATCGAGTTTTACCCAACACCACAAGAGCTTGAAAACCGCTACGCGGGTGTTAATTCGGATCTAGGCCAGCAACTTCGTAATGTGCCCTTTCATTTAGAAGGCGCAATGCAGCCGCGTTATTACCAAGAATTAGCTGTCCATGCTGCCACAGATGCCATTGGTAAAGGTAAGCCTCGCGTACTGTTAACGCTGGCGACAGGTACAGGTAAAACCTTTATTGCCTTCCAAATCGTCCATAAACTGTTTCAGTCCCGTTGGAACAAAGAAACACCAGGTAGTCGACGACCACGAATATTGTTTTTGGCTGATCGCAATATTTTGGCCGACCAAGCTATCAATACTTTTAACCCCTATGAAAAAGACCTTATTAAGATAAATGGGGAAGAGGTACGCAAGCGTGGCGGTGTAGTGCCAACCAATGCACATATCTTTTTTGCTATCTACCAAGCCATTGCTGAGCGTGAAAACATTGAAGGCTATTACAAAGAGTATCCAAGTGATTTCTATGACCTTGTAATGATTGACGAGTGTCATCGTGGCAGTGCTAATGAGACAGGCTCTTGGCGAGCCATACTCGATCATTTTGGCAGTGCAGTGCATGTAGGTTTAACAGCCACACCAAAACGTGAAGCTAATGTGGATACCTATGATTACTTTGGAACTCCTGCATTTGAATACTCATTAAAAGACGGTATCAACGATGGCTTTTTAACGCCATATCGTGTTAAGCGGGTACGTACCAACTTAGACGAGCTCGTGCTGACCAAAGATGACCAAGTGATCGAAGGTGAATCAGGGCAAGACGTCTATCAGGTAGAAGATTACGACAAGAAGATCATTGTTGATGAACGTACCGAGCTGGTCGCAAAAGCCATTTTGGACAATATCAATCCACTAGAAAAAACCATCGTCTTTTGCGAAAACCAAAATCATGCTCTCACCATGCGCGACATGATCAATAAACATAAAAAAGTTAAAGACCCACACTACTGCGTTCGTGTAACCAGTGACGAAGGTAAAGTTGGCCGCGAGCTACTGGAAAAATTCCAAGATAATGACAAAGATATCCCCACCATTATTACCTCATCGCAAATGTTAACCACGGGGGTAGATGCCCGTAACGTGCGTAACGTAGTGCTGGATAGAACCGTTGGCTCCATGGTGGAGTTTAAACAAATTGTCGGTCGCGGAACCCGTGTTTTTGATGGCAAAGACTATTTCACGATTGTCGATTTTCGCGGTGCAACCAATAAGTTTTATGACAAAGATTGGGATGGCGAGCCTGAAGCACCAGAGCCCGGTGGCACAGGGGAGCCTAAACCACCGCCATACACACCAGAACCACCCGGAGGAACAGATGGCCCAGAACCTGAACCGGGTGAAACAAAACCTCGGTTGAAAGTAAAGCTCGGCAAACACCGAGAACTGAAAGTCATTGACGTTGAAACTCGTTATATCGATGAAAACGGCAAACCTCTCACTGTGCAAGAATTTGTTGAGCGCTTGATCACCCAATTACCAGGGTTGTTTAGATCGGTTGAGGAATTGCGGCAGATATGGTCAGACCCAGACGAGCGCGAAACCTTGCTCGGTAAACTCGTACAAGCAGGTTTTGATAAAGAGCAACTCGCCACACTACGACTCATGTTTGAAGCAGAAGAGTGCGATATTTTCGATTTGTTGGCTTTTTTAGCCTTTGAACAGCCAATGGCAACCCGTAAAGCTCGTGCCGATCAAGTACGCACTAACAGCACCTTCTTTAATCAGTACCAACAACAAAAGGCACAGCGGTTTTTGCACTTTGTGCTTAACAGGTATGAGCAAACTGGCAGCACCGAGCTATCGCGCGAGCGCTTGCCAGCGCTTATCGAGCTATCAGGGTTGGGTACTGTCAAAGATGCCTCAACAGCATTCGGTGGAAAACCAGCCTATTTGCTGGCGGCTTTTAAACAATTACAACAACAGCTATATCACGTGAATTGAAATGGAACTAACACTAGCGCCTAACCCGCTGCACGACCAGCGCCAAACCCTATATATCAACAAAGTAGCGACCTTGATTGGTGAAAATGGCAGCGGTAAATCCAGCATCTTGCAGTCAGTATTTGAAGAGCGGTTAAACAAACGCGCACATCACCACCTAAATGTGGTGTGCTTTTCTTCAGGGCAGAATGAAAACTACTCTGAAAAGTTTGGTATTTACTTAAAACGCGAACGTCAAGCTGGTAGAGGGTTGGGTTTAGAGTGCCTTTACTTTGACAAGCCCTGGTCAAAATTACTCATTTTCCTCGCAACGGCGACTAAGCGTAGTGGCAAAGTTCGTTCATTTTTGCGCGAACGAGGCTATGTTACAGAATCAGCATTTGAAGGTGATGACCAAACTACGTGCTTAAAATGCGCATTCAAAATTGATAAAAACTACGTCAAGCGAGTTCAGGATGCCCTGAAGCGCGAAGAAAATGGCGAAGTTGATACACTACGAAATACGCCTTACTTCCGTTCGTTAGACAGCTTTATTAGCACCTTTCACTCTAGAGACTATGAGTTTGAGCAACCGCTACGTAAGCGAACTATTGAAGTACTAGCAAGCCGAATTATAGATGTTTCGTTCGATTATCCAAGACAAGCACAAGCAGGTGAAGAAGGTATAGAGGCCGGTGATGTAAATGCCCAAGCTCAAAATACAGCGTTTGAGCCTGAAGTGAGCTTTTTTACCCAAGCGGCAGACAACGATTACTTCATAGACAAACAAGGCTACAAACTCGTTTTTAAAGATGGAATAGAGCTTGACCAGTTAAGCGACGGTGAATACCAACTGCTCTTTCTATACGCGTTGATAGACCTTTTTGATGCACCGAATACTCTATTCCTGTTTGATGAAGCAGATTCGCACCTGCACTACAAAAACGTAGAGAAACTATGGTCTCTATTACACGGCATACAAGGCCATGCGATTACTACGACACACCTGTTGGACTCTATTTCTGCAAAAGAAAACCGCATAGAACACTTGAAAGTTGTGGAACACGGCCGAATCAATGAAGACAACAAAATCAAGCAACTAATCAGCCGACTCAGTGTACTTTCTCGTGCCAAATCCGTTGAATTTGAGGTGTGTGGCAAGCTGCCTAACATCGCCTTATTAGATGACTACAACGACTGGATTATCTTTACCAAACTCGCCTCACGTGCAGGGTTAGACGTAAATCGATTAGCCACTGTGCATGCAATGAAAAAGTCGTCCAGCTACGCTACTGCTAACGAAACCTTTGGCAAGGGCAAAATAGATTGGTTACATGGCTTAAGCAAGATTGAATCACCACTTGTAACAACACAGATTTTCCTAATTTGTGATCGAGACGAGGCGGCATTGGACTGGAATGCTGCCAATGGCGTTCAAGTGAACGGGCAAGTGTACCGTGAGTTGCTAAATGCCATTCAATGGCCTCGTGGCACCAACGTATCGCCATATCTATTGGCTTGGAAACGCCGTGAAATCAAAAACTATTTGCTCTCATACACCGCATTGGCGCACCACAATCTGCTTGGCCAAATAAACAATGGTGATATTGCGCAGCGCAATCACCTTCAGTCCAATAATCCTGGTGATAACGACGATATTCGTAGGATGAACGTCAAAGACATTATCAACCCGCTGATTAACACCGATGGCGAAGGCTTAGACCCAGCAAAACTCCAAGACTATATCGACCTGATTCCGCCAGACGAAATCAGCGAAGACATCACCAATATGTACAATTTTATTATCGGAAAACTATAAGCCATGTCATTACAACAAAAGATTGACCGAATTACCGACATACTGCGCCGCGACGATGGCATTAGTGGTGCTATGCACTATACCGAGCAAACCTCGTGGGTACTGTTCTTAAAGTTTTTGGATGATTATGAATCTGAAAAAGAAGATGAAGCAGTACTATCAGGTAAAGATTATCAACCGGTGTTGGATGAAGAACATCGTTGGTCAAATTGGGCCTGCCCGAAAAATGCTGAGGGCAAGCTAGATATCAACAAAGTTCGCACAGGTGATGACTTAACCGATTATGTTAATAACGAGTTGTTTCCGTACTTAAAGAGCTTTGCCAATGCCGCCGTTACGGGAGCAGACCCAAAATCCTTCGCCTATAAAATTGGTGCCATCTTCCAGTATTTAGACAACAAGGTGGCGTCTGGCCATACCTTGCGTGAGGTGTTGGATATTATCGATACGCTGAACTTTCAATCCAGTGATGAAATGTTTGAGCTCTCGTTAGTTTATGAAGGCTTATTGCAAAACATGGGGGATGCCGGTGGCTATGCGGGTGAATTTTACACCCCGCGCCCCGTGGTACGTGCCATGATCAAGGCCATTGACCCACAAGCTGGTCAAACCATTTACGATGCAGCGGCTGGCTCGTGCGGCTTTCTAGTCGAAGCCTTTGACCACTTAAAAGCTAAAAGGAGTGCGCTTTCTACCGAGCAGTGGGACTTTATCCAACGTGATACCTTCTTTGGTTTTGAAAAAACCTCGCTGGCCTATGTGATGGGCATGATGAACATGATTTTGCATGGCATCGAGTCACCTAACCTGTTCCGTGGTAATACCCTTACCCAAAATATCCGCGATATTCAGGAGAAAGACCGTTACGACATTATTTTGGCGAACCCACCATTTGGTGGTAAAGAAAAGTCGCAAATTCAGCAAAACTTTCCTATCCAGAGTAATGCGACTGAATTGCTGTTTTTACAGCACTTTATGAAAGCACTAAAAAGTGGCGGTAAGGCAGCCATCGTAGTACCAGAAGGCGTACTGTTCCAAACCAACAGTGCGTTTAAACAAGTCAAACAAGAGCTGCTGGAAAACTTTAATCTGCACACCATTTTAAGCCTACCTGCTGGCGTATTTTTGCCCTACTCAGGCGTTAAAACCAACGTACTGTTTTTTGAGCGCAGTGGCGGCACCAGCGAGGTCTGGTATTACGAATGTGAGCCTGAGCAAAAGCTTACCAAAAACAAACCGATCACCGATAATCACCTAAAAGAGTTTGTTGAGCTGTATAACAGCCGCGAAACCACTGAGCGTTCCTGGACAGTTTCAGCCAGTAAATTGGCTGAAGACTATGACCTATCTGCTAAAAATCCGGCCAAACAGAAAGAATCCGAGCATTTAGCGCCCAGCGATATCCTTAAGCAGATCCGCACCAAAGAAAAGCGGGTGTCTGGCCTCTTGGATGAAATTGAAGACCTGTTGGCGGAGAAATAATCATGGAGCAGGTTTTATATAAACTACCGTATGGGTGGGAGTGGCAAGCTATTGAAGACGTTGCGCAGATAGGAGCCGATAGAGGATTTGTGCCAACTCCAGATTCTGAAGGGAATGTCCCATTTATTGGAATGACAGACATTGACCAAGAAACGGGTCAAAAGAGCACCTACGAACTACGAAAATTTGATGACGTAAAAAAGGGATACACAAAATTTCAACGTAATGCGGTACTGTTTGCCAAAATCACACCTTGTACAGAGAATAACAAAACAGCTTTAATCGACAATGTTAATTGTGGCTTCGCAACAACAGAAGTTTTTCCAATTCATGCATTGGATAGTGTTGAACCAAAATATTTATTGCACTTCTTTAGGTCGCCATCGGTTCGCCGCTTTTTAATAGATCAAATGGAAGGTGCAACTGGTCGTCAGCGAGTACCTTTAAAGGCTTTAAAAAATGTTAGTGTTCCTGTTTGTGGACTTAGAGAACAAAAACGCATCGTCGAAAAACTCGATGCACTGCTCACCCGCATCGACACCGCCATCGAGCATTTACAGGAGAGCATCACATTAGCAGATGCGTTACTTAAAAGTTCACTCAGCTCCATGCTTACAAGGCAAGAGCATTGGGATAAGGTTAGGTTGAATGATGTTTGCCAAATCACCTCAAAATTATGTGACCCAAGAGAAGAGCAATATTTAGATATGTTCCATATAGGTGGAGCAAATATTACATCTTTTAGTGGAGAGCTGATTGACCTGAAAACAGCAAGAGACGAGAAGCTTATTTCTGGCAAGTTTCCTTTTGATAACAGCATGGTCTTGTACAGTAAAATACGACCGTATCTTATGAAGGTTGCTAGGCCAACTATATCTGGTATCTGTAGTGCAGATATTTATCCGCTCACACCAGACAAAAAAAGGATGACTAGGGATTTTTTATTCTATCTACTGCTATCTGAGCAATTTACCCAATATGCAATTGAAGGTTCCAGTCGAGCTGGAATGCCAAAGGTAAATCGCAATCACCTTTTTAATTTCGAGTTTCATTTGCCATCGATAGATGAACAAAGGTCTATATGTAATTCTCTCGATTCTTTGGTTAAGAAGACCAACGAAATGAGTAAAGAGTTAGCTAGCAAATTGTCTTTTTTAACAGGTCTAAGGGCATCAATTCTCGATTCTGCCTTTAAAGGCGAGCTCTAAGGAGGGAATATGAGTTTACAAACCAATCTCAAAGGCCGCTTGCGCAACACTTCTTTACCTAAGAGCCACGGCCTAATGCCGGTTTTTGAGGCGGTGGTAAACTCTATTCACTCGATTGAAGAAAAAGGTAATAGCGATAACGGTAAGGTTGTTCTTCGGATCAATCGTGCTACTCAGGAGAGCCTAGATTTCGACGCCAAATCGCTGCCACCTATAGTAGGTTTCACCATCACTGATAATGGTTGTGGTTTTAATGAAACCAACTTTAAGTCATTTGAAACACTGGATTCCGACCACAAAATTGACAAAGGCTGCCGAGGTGTCGGTCGCTTGATGTGGTTGAAGGTGTTTGATCTTGTCGAAGTAGAAAGCCATTTTGTCGATGGGGATGGCCAGCTAAAAAAGCGTGTATTTCGCTTTAACGATAAATCAGGCGTCCACAGTGAAAATGTTCAGATAGCTACCGAACAGCAACCAGGTACTCAAATCAAACTGGTGGGATTTGATGAAAGCTATCGAAAGCAGGTATCAACCAAAGGGCTAACAATAGCTAATCAGCTACTTGAACATGTGCTCTGGTACTTTGTTCGTCAAGGCAGCGCTCCCAAGATACTGGTAGAGGATGTAGATGAAGCATTCGATCTTGATGACTTGCTTACAGAGCATATGCACGCGAGTGCATTTATAGAAACCATTAAGATCCGCGATTATGCGTTCGACCTAACTCACATCAAGTTTCGTGCATCGGTAAATAAAAAGCATCAGTTAGCTTTATGCGCAGCTAATCGTTTGGTTAAAGAAGAATCCATTCAAGGAAAAATTCCCGGCTTGTACGGCAAAATATCTGACGAATCTGGGGAATTTACCTATACCTGTTACGTGTCTTCAGGCTACCTAGATGAGCGTGTACGTAGCGAACGAACCTCTTTTGATATTGCCGAAAACGTAGAGGACATACTCAACGAAGTCAGTTTTAAAGATATTCGCGATGCAGTGCTCGCACGAACGAAAGAATATCTGCAAGATGTTTTGGCAGAAAATGTCTCAGCCGGTCGTAAACGTGTAGATGATTTTATTAATAGCCATGCACCCCGATACCGGCCTATTGCTCACTATGTTGCAGAAGAACAGCTCATTGTTGACCCAGAAAAGTCGGACAAAGACTTAGAGTTACATCTACATGCTCAGTGGTATGAGGTCGAGAGACACTTAGTCAGTGAGGGGCATGACATCATGCAACCTCAAAATGAGGAGCATATAGAGCAGTACAAGGAACGGCTGAGTGAGTATCTGCAAAAAGCTGAAGACCTTAAACAATCAGACCTCGCTAATTACGTATCCCATCGAAAGGTCATTATTGATCTGCTGCAAAAATCCATCGAACGACTGGATAATGGCAAGTATGCTCGTGAGGATATGATTCATGAGTTAATCATGCCTATGCGTAAAGATTCCAGTGAGGTTTTACTGGATTCTTGCAACCTTTGGCTGATCGATGAACGTTTGGCATTTCACAACTATTTGGCTTCCGACAAAACTCTGAATGCGATGCCGATTACTGGTAATGATTCAACAAAGGAACCGGATTTACTCAGCCTAAGAGTGTTCGATAACCCGTTGCTTGTTAATGACCAAAATAGCTTTCCCTTAGCATCTATCACCGTGGTCGAGATCAAACGCCCAATGCGCAACGATATGCGCGAAGGTGAAGATAAAGACCCAATTGATCAAGCGCTGGGTTATTTAGAGAGGATACGAGAAGGTAAAGTAACGACAAAATCTGGTCGCCCAATACCCGGCAACAACGATATCCCTGGGTATTGCTATGTGCTTTGTGACCTGACTGAGTCCATGCATCGCCGCTGCCGTCGAGCTAATCTGCGAATCACATCTGATGGGATGGGTTATTTTGGGTACAACGAGCCATCCCATGCATATGTAGAGGTGATCAGTTTCGATCTGTTAGTAAAAGCGGCCAAAGAACGTAACCGTGCATTCTTTGACAAGCTTGGATTGCCCTCTGTTTAGGAAATTTTAGTGATAACTTACAATGTCTATTGCGATGAAAGTCGACATACTTCCGATACGACTCAACACAATATTGTCGGACGCTTGCATGGCCTAATGACCAAGCATGGCTATTCAATAACACGCATATTTAGTTTTATTCATTTTTAAAGAGTATTAATTCAAATCAATGGACACTATGGAACTTTAGTAGATTTTTTACTCTAACCAATAATTGTCCAAAGACGTGCTGACGCCGATCTCAGCAAACACGCCTTTGTCCAGAACCTTCATAGAGGGCACTTCTTAACTCAGAAGTGCTCACAGAAAATCCCGATTTCTTCTCCCAAACACAACACTCTCTTTCCCGTGAAACGCTCGTTGAATGGCGAGCATCATCGAGCTGCTTAAGCGTCAGATTTAACCGGCAATTACCCATTGGCGGTTGTCGTCAGTTGCCTCCATCATTGCGCGTAGAAGTTGTGTGCGGGCGTCGTCGCTGGGGGCAATTAGATCATAAATACCGCTGATTGGCTGGCCGTTTTCTTGGGTGTCTACCCGCATGGCGGCGGCGCAGGTTTCGCCGTGTTGGGTGCCAATGCACAAAGAGACCGTGGCTTCGGCAATTTCTACACCATCATGCAGGGCAAGTTGCGCGAAGTAAGCAAGCATGTCGGGGCGGGCATCGTCCGGCCACTGTGCCGCCTGTAGCTTGGCGTATTGCAGCATCAATGGATGGTTATCGACCCAATAAAGTGTCAAGGGGGCGTGGGCTGGGGCAGATGGCCGAGTCGCAGGAGTGAGTAACGTCTCTTCGGCATGGTAGCGCTCGAAACCGGCCAAGCTCTCGGCGGTTGGATATTGGGCTTGTTTAACATGGCAGGCCATCCAACGTTGCTTGACTTCAAAATGGGAAATAATTTCAGACGCGTCCATAAACACCACATGCGATAACAACAATCAACAGGCATCATAGCGGAGTGAGCAGAAATAACAATCGCTGCGCTACAGCACGCGAAAATAAAGCCTGCCAGAGATCACAGCCTCGATCTGATTGCGTTCAAACTGGGCAGACGGACTGTCCGTTGTCGCGTAAAATAGGAAGTATCAATAATAACTGATACTGCCTTTAGGTTCCCCTTTTATGTCTGGACAGCGGCTACGCGCACAATTTACCCGTCTTTATCATCACTTTAACGGGGAAGATTCGGATACCACGTTACAGGCGATTGCCGATATTTTGGTGTGTACGCGGCGTAATGCGCGGATGGTCCTAAATAAATTGGAGGAGCAGCATTGGCTGACGTGGGCGCCATCCGTTGGGCGAGGCAAATTGTCACGGCTGACTTTTTTGCGTACCGAGTCAGCCCTGCGTGACGAGCAAGCGGCCCATTGGTTAGCGCAGGGCAAAATGGACCAAGCACTCGCTTGTTTGGATAACGATTCGACCAAGCTTGCGGCGTTGATCCAAAAGCAATTGGGGCCGAGCACCTTAAATGGTCGCCAGATTGTGCGCTTGCCGTATTATCGTCAGCTTGAAAGCCTTGATCCGCGTACCCCTCTGCGCCGTTCTGAAGAGCACTTGGTGGGGCAGATTTTTAACGGGCTGGTGAAATACCAAGAGGGTAATAAGCAAGTCTGTGCGGATTTAGCTCACCATTGGGAGGCACTTAGTCATACCCATTGGCGCTTTTATCTGCGCCCAGGCGTGCGATTTCATGATGGCCGTATGATGCGTGAAGACGATGTGGTGGCGAGTTTGTCTGCGCTATCGTCTCGACGGTTTTTTGCCCACATCGCTAAAGTGACATCACCTGCCGCACGGATCATTGATATAACGCTTTCGTCACCCGACCCGCGTTTTGATCATGCGTTAACCTTGCCTGAAGCAGTTATTTTACCCGCCGATTGCGATCAGCAAAAAGGATTTGCAGATCAGCCAATTGGCACAGGCCCCTATCGTGTGGCTGAGCGTCAGGATCATCGCTTGGTGCTCCAAGCATTTGATGATTACTTTGGTTATCGCGCGTTAACGGATGAAATCCAGTTGATGGTGTTTGATGAAGCGGCCATGTGTTATCTCACTCCGAGTACGGATCGTATGCCGGACTATGCGGTTAAGCCGCCAGCTGCGTTAAGCCAAAAGCTTGAAATGGACCAAGGGGCAGGGTATTTGATGCTCAATTGTCGTGATGGGTTGGCGAAAAGTGCGCGCTGGCGTGCTTACTTGCATGCCAAGTTGTCCTCCTTGCAATTGCTGCCGCGTTTAGCCGCGAATGGGATGGGTGAATACCGCTTGTTTAATGCTTATGGTTTGATGCCCGGTTGGATCCATCACACCCAACCGGTATCGATGCCAGAGCTACCGGGCCCGACGCGATTGAGTGTGGCTTATTTGGCGGACCATCCTCTTTATCCACTGATCGCATCTGCCATCGAAGCACATTTGGCCGAAGAAGGCATTCAAGTGGAAACCATGGCGCTGTCGCCAGATGCGTATTTTGGCGGGAAATACAGCCGAAAAATCGACATCTGGTTAGGGGCGATCAGTTTTGGGATCCGCGGGGAAGAAGGATTATTTAATTGGTTGGGCAATCACGATCTTTTCTTGCATGCGTTCACCGACGAGTTGCTAAATAAAGTTACCCATTACACCACCCGTTGGCGTGAGCAGGCTAAGCCAGATTGCGCTGAAGCCTTGGCGCGTGAGCTGGTTGCCCAGCAGGTGGTGCCGTTATTTCATATCTGGACGGGTGTGGTTGCCACGCCGGACTTGCAAGATGTGGCATCGAACGCAGTCGGTTGGTTCGATTTCCAATCGGTGTGGTACAAGCCAAGCGAGTAAGGGTTATTCTTCGACACCGAGCGGAAAGGTGGCGGTGAGTAGTAGGTACTTATGCAACGGCAGGCCATCTTTTTTACGAAACAAAGGGTGGAAAATGCGATAGCGTCCGTCGGTCAGCCCCAATGGTTCGATGGTCTCGGCGAGGCTGGTGGTCGCACTGGTCAGTTTAATCCCTTGCGCGCGGTATGAGTCGGCATGAATCGGTTGATGGCCTAGCCACCAAGAAGGAATCGCTTTGCTGGCATTGGTTCTATCTATCCAGTGGTCGCTGACAATGATCACTCGCCCGGGCTCGGCCGGATTGGTAATACCGTGGTTGAGCAACCATGCGACATCGCGCACCAGTGCATCACGACAGGCCAAATTCCCACTGAGCAGACGGTGAGCAAGAATGTAAACCGCGGCGCCATCCAGTTGCAGTTGATAAACGGTTTGGCTGTGGGGACGACTGTCGTCAAGCAAGTGAAACTGAGCGGGGCGGTCGTGCGCTTCCAACACGCGCATTAAACGACGTGCGAGTGCTTTACCCATGTGTGGGTCACGCATCCCGCGGTTATGCACCGTGGGGTAATGATGTTCGCAAAGCTTGACGCAATCTTGTTGAAATTGTCGAAGCGCGAGCGAGACGAGATCATCTAACAAAAACGAGCCACTCCTACCAAAACACGACTGATTTATCGCACGTCATAAAGTATGCATTATATCACCAAAATCGCCCAATAAATCAGAGAGAAACGCCACTCTGTGCGCACTTTCTCATCACAAGTCGGTGTGATTGGGCGAAGTATGTCTAGTTCTGCCACTAAAAGAGATATCGGCAACGCAGGCGTCGGCTTGATAGTGGCGGCAGAGATTTGCCTCTATGTTTACCCGATGAAAGACAAAAGCCATGATGAGTACACCCATGTTGGTCGAAGTATGACCGGTTTCGGGCGCATTGAAGCTTATAAATTGGAACGGTAATTGCAGTGCTAGGTGTCTCTGTGACATGAACTCGATGGATGATAATGAAAACAATAGCTTGGCTATGTGGTTCGGCATGTTTACTTGCCGCTTCGATTTCTTTTCCGGCTCGAGCAGCCGATGGCTTGGCGGCAGGCGTTTTTCTGGGGTCGCCGATGTCCGGTGTGACCATCAAGCAAGACCAATTTAAAATTCAAGCTGGGATCGATAAGTTTGGGATTGCGATCGATGGGACGTGGAATTTAGGGGAATGGCTAGGCCGGATGGAATATGCGCCCATGTATATCTATGCTGGTGGTCAGTGGGTAGATGATTCTACCCATCAGTGGGGACCGAGAGCTGGGCTAGGGGTGACACTTCCCGTAGGCACCGGTGATGTAGAGTTGTTTGCGGAAGCCGGTACCACATGGTACTGGGAGGAGAAAGGCGATATTGAATTTGAAGGCGCAGCCGGCGCAAGGATGTATTTTTAAACGTTTTTATCATGCGCTTTGGGTGCTTGCCATCGGTTGGGGACTGAGCGTTTCCCCTGCATGGGCGGTGAGCTATCCGTTACCTTTGGATGGCAGTCGGCTTGTCGGCTATGCCTCCATGCACGAGGTGCAAGAAGGCGAGCATCTTGAAGCCATTGCAAAACAGTATGATATCGGCTTTTTAGCATTATTGACGCTAAACCCCAGCGTAGATCCCTACTTGCCAGAGCCCGGTACACTGATCAAGCTCCCCCAGCAGCATCTGTTGCCCGACACTCCCTACGAAGGGATTGTGATCAACTTGGCGGAGCTCAGGCTCTATTATTATCCGCCCAAGCCGCAAGGGAATAATGACGCGACGGAGGAAGAGCGGCGGGTTCATGTTTTTCCGATTGGCATCGGACGAATTGGCCGTGAAACGCCCGTTATGCAAACTTACGTCAGCCAAAAGCGCCAAAACCCGACGTGGACGCCGCCGCAAAGTATTCGAGAGGAATATAAGCGGACACGCAATATTGTGTTACCAGATGTGGTCCCTGCTGGTCCCGATAACCCGTTAGGGCGCCATGCACTGCGGCTTGGCTATGGGAATGGCGAGTATTTAATTCATGGTACGAATAAGTCATTCGGTATTGGTTTACGCGTCAGTGCCGGCTGTATCCGATTGCGGCCTGATGATGTGGCTTGGCTTTTTGAGGCGGTGGATGTCAACACGCCCGTGCGGATCATTGATACGGCAACCAAGGTCAGCATTGAACCAGATGGACGAATTATGGTAGAAGCTCATCGTCCACTGTCGCGTACGGAGAAAGAAACCCAGCAACGTATTCTGCTTCCCCCCGATCCTGCGATTATTGCCAAACTTGAGCGAATGGATATTTCCACGCGACGTTATCGTGCCGCACTGGCGGTGCAACAAGGGGTGCCAATTGAAGTGGCGGAGCTGAGCCCGTTGCAGTTAAAGGCGTGGCATACGCTCAATGAGCAAGGCCTGACAAACGCGTCTGATCTGGTGAAAGCGGATACGCCTTAGTGACAGAATGAGGTAATCACGGATAAACAAAAAACGGCGCGAAGGCGCCGTTTTTATCTTTCAATCTTGCCTTATTTTGTATAAGACTGTGCCATGTTATCAATGCGTTCATTGGCGCGTTTTGCTTCGTCATACGCCATTTGAGAGTCATTTTTCATCATGGAAACGTCGTTAGACAGCGCATCGACTTTCGCGGATAAATCATCAACACTTTGTTGTAGTGCAGTGTTGCTAGTACAGCCGACGAGCAACACGGTTGAAGCTATTGCTGCTAGCGCCATTGGACGGATTTTCATAGAGAACCTCGCTATTGTTGTTGGAGATAGCAATCACGTCAAAAGGGTCACGCGCAAGCGCGACTACCTTTTACCATAGACGGTGATAGGAGATTTTGCTGCTGAATCCTCAACTTGGCGGCCATACCTTGACACAGTTAACATTTAACGCGCTGTGTGACTCATCCATTAAGACGTGTTAAACGCTATTGGTGGTGATGATTTCCTTCATCGCTATGGTGCTGCATGCCTCCCATGACAGATTTCACTGGAATTTGCTTGGTCAGTGAATGTCCATCAGCAGTGGTCAGGGTCAGGGAAATCTGTTCGCCCACTTTCAGAGGCTTCACCAAGTCGAACAACATAACATGCAAGCCGCCCGGCTGAAGGACAACTTGTTCGCCGCTGGGCACCAGAATTTGTGGGATTTGACGCATTTTCATCATGCCATCTGCCATGGCGTGCTCGTGTAGCTCAACGCGTTTTGCCGCAGGAGTTTGGGCACTAACAACACGTTTAAGCACATCACTTTGATTGTCTAACACCATAAAGGCGGCACTGTTAGGGGCGCCCGGTGCACTGGCGCGCGCATAGGCGTCATGGATAAAAAATTCACCATGAGCATGGCTGAAAGATGCAGTGAAAAGTGCAATGGCTGAGATAAAAAGGCGAAAAAACGACATTATGGTTCCTTATTGGTGTCAGTCACTCGAGAAATAGCGGCGGTGATCATTTGAGGGTTCAAGGTGTGGGGCACCTTTTCTAAAAGCTCACCGTTCGGAGAAAGAAAATAAAAGTATGAGCTATGGTCAACGGCATAATCCATGGCGGAATCTTCAAGCTCGGTAATTTGATACAAAACGCCGTATCGCTTCGCCAGTTGATCAATTTGTTCGTTACTGCCACTCACACCTGTGATGGCCGGATGAAAGAAATGGGCATACTCGGCCGCTTTTTCGCTGGTATCCCGTTTTGGATCCAACGTAATAAAGACAGGTGCCACCGCATCTTGTGTCGATTGCGGCAGTGACTTGAGCGCCGCCGATAATACCGCCAGTGAGGTGGGGCACACATCTGGGCAGTGTGTGTAACCAAAATAAACAATTCGGGGCCGAGGATCGGCTTCATTGAAAAGGTTGAAGGGCTGCCCATCTGATTGTAAGGCGCCAGCCTGTGCTTGCTGTTGCTTCACTTGATAACTGTCATAGTAAGCACGTGCGCCTAACCCCAAACAAACCGCAAATAATGCCACTAGCCATGCTTTTTTGCTCATGGTCGCTCCATGGTCACTTTGATCGGAAATTGTGTTTGACCCTGATCCGGTACCGTAATGGTTCCTGCCCACGTCATGGTCTGCTCAGTACAGACTGGAAGCATCAAATCGCCGCGATAGTGCGTTTCGTCTATTTGATTCAGCACTAAGCGATATTCTCCCATGTTCATCTCAACACCTTTTAGCTTAACTAATAGGGTTTCGCTATTAAGAGGTTGTGAGGTTGTGAAGGTCAGCGTGTTAGCGTGCATGGGGTGGACGGTCGGGTCAGATAAACTGGCTTGATAGCCTTGATAATGGCAGGTTTGTTGGTTTAATGAGCAATAGTTAAGAGAGGCCGTTGAGCCTCCCTCTATCCAATCGGCAAGAGTGTTTAGCCATGTCGGTGCGCTGAATGCGAGCGCAAATACTGCGACAATGCCTGCAATCGTCAGCAGGCGATGACCACTACGTGAGTCGGTGAGAGAAGAGTCCATGATTTAGTCCTGACTGGGGGCAAAGCGCTCCAACAGCAATACCAACACAAAGCCCGCTATCATGGCAATCACCGCAAGGCCAACTTGTGCCGGATGTCCCACCACGGCCTCGTAGGCGCCGGGCAAGAGGTTATCTTGCACCAGAGGCACTTGTTCACCGGATGAGTTCGTGCGCCAAGTGAGGGTATGTTTCCAAGGCCAAATCTTACCCAAGGTACCTAACATTAGGCCGGTCAGAAACGCGAGGGTCAGCGCATAATAGCGGCGTAGCAGCCATGACAATAGGTGCGAAAACGTCAGTAAGCCGGTTACCGCGCCAACAGCGAATAATCCCAATAAGCCAAATTGCGCTTGATGAACTGCACTCAAAATAGGGCTGTACATGCCAAGTAAAAGCAAAATAAAGCTGCCGGAGATACCGGGCAGGATCATAGCGCATATGGCAATCGCGCCGGAGAGAAACACTGTCGCCGGGCTTGCGGTCAAATGAAGTGGGCTGGCGACGGTAATCCAATAAGCAAACCCAATCCCTAGCGCACCGGCGATAAGGGTTTTAACGGTGAACTTAGGCGTTGGTAATTGCTTGGCCATGTGAAAGGCCGAGGCAATGATAAGGCCAAAGAAAAACGACCAAAGTGGAATGGGATGATGAGTGAGCATCCAACTGATCCCTTTTGCCAAACTGGCAATGCTGGTCAGAATGCCGGCTAAGAGTACACAAAGAAAGGTGCCGTTAACATGTTGCCAGACCGCTTTGAGACCTTCTTGGCGCCATAGTGTAAAAAGGCGCGGCGTGATACGCCGAATACTCTCAAGCAACTGCGTGTAGATACCGGTAATAAATGCGATCGTACCGCCAGAGACACCAGGAACCACATCCGCAGCGCCCATCGCCATGCCTTTGAGGTAAGTTGAGATCAGGTTCTTGATCATAATGCTATTCATCGATAAAAGCTGAGACGCGCATTATACCGACATTCATCCTGTGGGGTAGGGCAAAGTTAATCCGCAGGAGATGTGAGAGGTAAAGTGTGGTTTTTCTATCACTGGTTTAACAATTTGGCTATGATCCTTGAGTTATTTAAAAATTGCTAGGCTAAACATATGCTTGCTGTGCCACTTCCGTATATTGCAACTCTGATTTTGGTAATGACGGCTATCGTCATCGTAATTCGTCGTGACCAAAACTGGCACAAGCCTTTTACGTTCACCGTTTTTTGTGCGGTGATGACGTGTATTGTCGGATTACGTTGGACGTTCGATTTAGCTACTTTGCGATTTATACAAACCATTCTGGCAGCCTGTCTTCCCATTGCAGCCTGGTATGGCATTGTTGAACAATCCTCACGGAGAGGTCGCTTAATTTGGCATTTATGTGGTCCTGCTATGGTCATAGCCTGTGCGTTTTTTCCGTACTTAATTAGCTTTGGTGTTCTCGATGTGCTTCTAGCCACTTTGTCGGCAGGGTATGGGGTGTGTTTACTTATACACTCATTGAGGCTCCCTCAATCGGTTAGCTTCAATCGTGTGAGTTTGTTTGTGTTGTCAGAACGGACTGCGGGGAGTTTATTACTTTACTCAGCATTGATTGATGTTCTGATCGCATGGGACTTTTCTTTGGCATCAGGAGAGCACGTTCGGGCCATTGTTTCGGTGAGCTATTTGTTACTTATCCCAGCTCTTGTCGTGACAATGATTATCGCGAGCTATCAACTTCCAGCTAGCAAGGAACAAGTCAGTAAAAAGGCCCAAGTAACTGAAAATGATGTCGAGTCTGAGGTGGTGGAAAGTTTCAAAGCACTCATGGATGCAGAAGCGCTATTCACTGATCCAGATTTGTCCCTCATTCGGTTGGCACGTAAGTTAGGTGTACCATCGCGTTCTCTTTCTTCGGCTATTAATGCGCACTACGGACAAAACATTTCCAGAGTAATCAATGAATATCGTATTGAATACGCGAAGAAACGACTCCTCTCAAGTGACGACACCATCATGGATATTTTATTGAGCGCTGGGTTTTATACGAAATCTAACTTTAATCGTGAATTCTCACGTGTTGTAGGCCAAACACCGAGCGCATATAGAAAAGGAGCGGTGAACGAGAAGCAGCCCATAATAACGGGATAACTTCTCGTCTGTAGAGCTTAATCTGCTAAAAACTGCACAATATCATCGATTATTTGCTGGTGTAGGGTACTTCTTTGTGCACCTCGTCCATCTTGGCAAATGATACCGTCCCCCTGTTTTTCGGCCTCAAGCAGCGTTACGGCATTGGGCTTACAGGCTTGTATAAAGCTAAAGTGGGTAGCGTTTTGATAGACTTTATAGCGACGATGTGCGCGCCCCATATGTTTCGCTAAGTAGCCAGACTCCATGGCTTGTGGTAGGTCCCCAATATCGACACCTGCAGCCAAAATGAGAGTGGGCTGAGACACTGATGCGAGGCTGGTTGTCGAAAAACTTCGTGCTAATCCAAGATCAAGGCTTACCACTCGTTTTATCCGAGGATCACTAAGGCTATGAGATGAGGGTTCAGCATCTTGTCGTGTGGACAATCCTAGTTCGTCCGCTAATCCACATGTTCTCGAGTTCGGGTATTGCTGACAATCACGTTTGAACGCTGTTCTATCGAGTTGTGCGCCGATCAATTGCATCACTGTCCAACCACCCAATGAATGCCCGATCGCCGTGATATTCTGCTTATCTATTTTGTTGCGATAGCTATTGTTGCTTAATAGATGGTCGAGGAGATGTGACATATCTTTTGGGCGTTGCCACCACTGCGCGGCTTGAGAGGCGTTATGGTTAAAGCTCGTGGTTCCAGGGTGGTTGATTGCCGCTACAATATAGCCTTTCTGGGCCAGTGAATAAGCCAACCAGCCTTGATTCCTCCAGTTACCTCGATAGCCGTGAGACAATACGACCAATGGTGCATTTTTCGTATCAATGGAGGCGTTTTGGATGACAGGCACGCCTATAAAAGCAGGGTTATCGCCGATTAGTACTTTCGCTTCAGTTTCATCGGTTGGATACCACATAGCACCTTCAAGTGGGCGGATAGCATTTGCCTCAATATACAAAGGTATAAAACCGACTGAGTTGGCCAGCGCAGGCTGTAGGAGAAGAGAGGATAAACAGAAAATGGTGAATAAGACACGTTGATAATACATCGCTTTTTCTCATGTTGATAAAAGCTAACAAGATGAGCGAAAGTCGGATGTGGTGCGACCTCGAACATGATCGAGGTCGTGTAAATCGGAGTGTTTAACCTTGCATATCGAGCACGGTGTACCCAAACAGGACAAGATGGGGGAATGATACTGCACTCCCCCCAATACGATTAAGGTTGATGAGGTTTCTCGAATACGGCGACGGACCACGCGGGGATGGTGAGTTTGCCGTTGGTCACTTGAGCGGCCTGTTGGTTATACGCTATCGAGTGGTTGCCCGCATTGGTTTGTAAGCTGTGAAGCTGATAGCCGGTGGCGTCGATGTTAGCAAAGTCATTGACCGCCGTGCCAGAGGCATTGATCGCGACGATAATCCCGTCACGCGTTGCATCAATAGAGCTGTCGTGCAGACTGCCACTGTTATCAAGAAGCATCACAATCAGCCCCGGGATTTGTGAGGCACCGGTGTTGTGAAAGCTGACACGTTGGTTAATAACGTTGCCTTGGCCTAAGTGGAACAGCCCTGACGACGCACGCAGCGCCACCAGCTCATTAAAATAGCTGTTCATGTTGCTGATTGCCTGTGGTGTTGGTTTGGCTTCGCTGTTGTGGTTGGCAATCACGGTTTCAATCATCGGCCAGTTGTAGCCGTCTTTATCTTCACGCGGCAGCCCTTGGTCCCACTGCGTGGTTTGTTGGGTAAAATCGACGCGGTTATACCAATCGCCCGAGTCGTACGAGTCACGCTGCATGGATTTTGAACGAAGCAGTTCGCTGCCCATGTGAATAAAAGGCACCCCTTGTCCCAGCAGGGCAGTGGAGAGTGACACGGCTTGGGCGCGGACGCGTGTCGCAAGTGGCATGGCGTAAGGGAATTTGTATTGATTGTTATCCCACAAGGTTTGGTTGTCGTGCTTGGAGACATAGTTTTGAATCTCCCAAGCATCTTGCGCGTAGCCAGCCGGTTGACCGTTGTAATCGACCTCTTCACCGCGCACGACATCACCATTGGCAATTTGTAACTGAAAATCTTTTAAGTTACCCGCCATACCCAAACGAACTAGGTCGGCATTATGCAGGGCACTGGCTTTTTCCCCGCTGTCTTGCTGTTGTAAATCATTGGGGGCGACCCATTGACCATTACCAAAGCCTTGGTTTTTACGCAGGTACTCGCCGCCATCGAACGGACCGCCGCCGCGAACAGCATCTCGAAGTCGGTCAGAGAATGAGCCAATACCTGTGCCTGCCAGGTTTGCTTGGGTGGCTTGGACAAACTGGCGATCGTTGGCGACTTCACCGAAGTTCCAACCTTCACCATAGAAATACACATCTGGGTTGATATCGCGGGCAACGTCTAGCGTATGCTCAATCTGCGCTAATGGGTGATGCCCCATCAAATCCCAACGGAAGGCATCGATTTTGTAGTCTTTCACCCAAGTGGCAACCGAGTCATCGATCAGTTTGGCAAACATACGATGCTCAGGCGCGGTATTGGAACAGCAAGTGGATTGCTCAACGTCCCCGGTGACGGGGTTAAGGCGCTGATAATACCAAGGCACGACTTTATCCAGCACAGAATAGGGCCCTAAGCCTGCTTGGTGGGTGTGGTTGTAGACCACGTCCATCACCACATTCATGCCGATATCTTGTTTGATGGCCATGACCATTTTACGAAACTCAAGGATACGCGCGGTGCCTTCAGGCTCGGTCGCATAACTGCCTTCGGGCACGGTGTAATGGAAAGGATCGTAACCCCAGTTAAAGCTGTCGTACTGACGCATCGCCGCCATTACCGTTTGCACATAGGGGGTGTCAGCACTGTCTTGGGTGGCTAAATCCGTTAAGGCCGCTTGGATGGTTTGATTGTTGTCGCACTCACTGGCCAGCCTTGGGGTATCTTTCAGTGAGGGGACTTTGTCACATAGCGTGGAGAAGCGGTCGGTGACATCGATACGTTGCGCCGCGTCCTCGTTGATGGAGGCAATGTCAAACACGGGGAGCAGGTGCAAGTGAGTAACCCCAGATTGCGCAAGCGCGGTTAAGTGTTTGACCGGCTCAGTGGTGTTTTGGGTAAAAGCAAGGTACTTACCGCGCAGATTTTGGGGAGTGGATTGATCAAGCGCGGAAAAATCACGCACGTGCGCCTCATAAATCACGCTGTTGGCGGGATTTTGCTGCGAGTGAGGCGCACTCAGCATATCCCAACCACTGGGTTTAAGCGCGGGCGCATTCAGATCGACCACCTGTGAATAGCTGGAGTTGGTCGACAAGCTATGTGAGTAAGGATCCGTAACTTCGAGACGTTCGACACGGTGTGTGGCAGGGTGATAGACCGACAGTTGATAACGGTAATAGTCGCCATGATTCAGCGCCGTGGTGGCAATATGCCAGCTTCCTGACTCGGCGTCGAAGTCCATTTTAATGGGCGTTAGGCGCTGTTTGGGCGCGTTTTGTTCGCTCGCCGATTGATAGGGCACCAGCGAAACTTGCTGTGCGGTAGGGGCCCAAAGACGAAATTCAGTGTGTCCAGCGTCAGGGATGGCCCCATAGTTAAGTTTTTCGGCGTGTTCTGCGTACAAGGCATCAAGCGCGCGGGCCGGTTGCACATCGGTTGCGGTTAGTACGGTATCACCGTCTTTGGCGATAGCGAGAAGCTGTCCTTTAAGCCATTGCTTCAGGGCAATATTGGCGCTAACAAAATCAAAATCGAACCCTTTGACGTTACCTTGCAAATGGGGAAACGATGTCTGCCAATGATCGCGCGTGGCAAGGGTGGATTCGACACTCGCGGTGGCGTTTTCCACCTGTTGTGTGTCCGGGTTATAGCGCATCGTGCCATCAGCGGAGTAATACAAGGTGAGCGAGGTGGCGTTTGTTTGATGAGTGAGCAGGGTATCGGCGTCAGCAAACAGCACACTGGCATCGCTGGTGCCCGCATCACGAACACTGGCGGTTGGGTTGGTATCGACGTCAGGGTTATCGTCATTTAACGGACAGCCTGTTAATACGATTGCCGAGGCAATCGTAAAAGGCAGTGCAAGAGGATGTTTATTTAACAGATGATTCATCAGGTTGACCTTTATGTTTTGTAGGGAGGCCAAGCTTACTGAAAGGTGAAATGTACCAACTGTGATCGCGTTATAAATCAACTAATGAATAAGAAAATATTTCAATAATTCAATAACGTATCACGAAAGGTAGGCGGAGAGTAATCAGTGCCTACGCCCTTAGCGAACAGCCAAAGGCGTAGGCTTCACCCGTTAACTTCCCATCAGTTGCAGTAGATTTTCTGCGGTGACAATCGCTTCTTTGCGGTTTGCAATATTCAGCTTTTGGTAAAGATTACGGATATGGGTTTTGATGGTGGTGCCAGCGACATCGAGCTCTTGGGCAATTTGTTCATTGCTCAAGCCCGAATAAATGAGCCCAAGAACTTGCCACTCGCGTTGCGTAAGCGAGCTGGTGCGTACTAACTCAGGGACGTTGGGGTGCTTCACTAATTTTTCGACGAAATCTTCATCAAAGTGAACGGCGCGGCTGCGTTGATGACTGGCAATTTCTTTCAGCAGCTGCTGAGCGCGATGACGCTCCAATGCCCCGAGCGCTTGTTGTTGAAGCAATTGGTGCAGTAAGGGCGCTATCGCCTCGCCTTCGATTAAGAAGTTACCCACCATGCCGGTCTGGTTGGTTAGCGTAAGCGCCTCTTGCAGTAAGGTTTTCGCATATTCTTCTTCCTGCTCTCGGCTGGCGAGTACGGCTTCCACAATCAGGTTGCGGTTTTTATCCGTGACTAGGCATGCGCGGTCGGCTTCTTTACGTAAAAAGGCCAACGCCTCGCGGGCTTTGTCATGATGTCCCAGTTGTAAGTACGCACGGGCAATATTTCGCCATTGCAGTTGGCAAAAATGGTTGCAGGCAGTGTCGGGACGCACGGCTTGATGAAGCCATTCATCGATATTGGTGAGCTCATGTTTGGCTTGCCAGTATAAGAGCAGTGACAGCGAGGCATTGGCGGTCCAGTCTACGTGGTAAACCGATTCACGAAGAAGGTGTTCGATATGATCGATATACTTTGAGGCTTTATCGAGCTCACCACGGCTAATCGCGACGCGAGCCAGCATGGAATAACTGTGCAAGTGTTTGCTCGGCGGCTGCGTTTCCAGCACGCGAAGTCCTTTATGCGCACAGACTTCGGCTTCATCCAATCGATGCCAGCACCACAGAATTTGTGCCCGCAAGCGCAGCGCAAATTCATGTAAAGGAACTTGGTGGAGCTGCTGATCTTCAATCAATTTATCGGCGCTATCCAACAATTCGAATGCAGCTTGCACGTAGCCTTGTGCGAGCAAAATTTCGCTTTGTTGTAAAATCGCCCATAACGCTTGGTGGTAAACTTGATGCTGGCGCGCGAGCTTCTCGGTTTGCTGCATCATAGACAGAGCGCGATCAAGCTGCCCAACCACGTGATTTACTTCTCCCACCACGGATGTGGCGACAATGCGACTGCGATAGTTCGCGCTATCGAGTTGGCTAAGTGCCAGCTCGGCCAGCGCCATCGCTTGGTCAGGATCGTTGCGATTGATGGCAACTTGGGCCAGTAACGCGTTGGCATTTCCCTGATAATCAATATCAAGCGTGATATTACGTTCTTGGTAGGCTTGCTCTGCTTCTGCGAGAAGTTCGCCGACTTCATGATATCTGTGTTGACTCTGCGCTAACCAAGCGCGTAGCAGACCTAAGTTGGGGTAGGTGAATAGCAACTGAGTACTGATTTGGCCGATAGCCGCCTCTAGGGTTGAGAGCTCTCCACGATTAAACATACGCCAACCGTGCTGATTGAGGATATCCGCCATCAAGGTATCGTCTTCGGCGTAGCGGGCGTGGCGCAATGCTTGATGAGGCGTATTCAGCTTTAGCCAAGCCAATGCTGCCTGTCGGTTTAAGTGTTGTTGCTGTTGAGGGATCCGTGCTTGACGCTCATGGGCGAGAAACTCTGCGAATAAATGGTGGAAGCGGAACCAGTTATTGTCTCCTTCCAACGGATAGATGAATAAACCGTAGCGATTTAGCGATTCGAGCATGCCGAGCGCGTCTTCGCGCTCGGTTAGCGCAAAGACCAGCTCGTCATTAAACATTTCCAGTACGGAAACTTGCATTAAAAACTGACGGGTTTCACTGTCCAGCAGATCAAAAACCTCTTCGACCAAATAATCCCACAGGTGGGCATGGTTAAAACTCGCGCAGGAGGCGGCACTTTGCATCAGGGTCCGTTTTTGATGCTGAGCCTGAATCGCAATTAACTGTAGGGCAGATGGCCAGCCCTCGACGTAGGCACAGAGGGTGCTCGCGGTAGTTTCGTCGACACCATCGGCGACACGTTGATTAAAAAAGCGGGTGGTCTCTTCATTATCGAACGCAAGCAGTTCATTGCCGATCTCGATCATCAGGTCGCGAACCCGCAAATTTGCTGTCCCTAGCGGCGGATTCGCGCGCGAGGTCACCACCAAAGTCAGGCTATCGGGCATGTGCTTAATAAAAAAGCGCATTGCTTCATGAATGTCTTCATTGTCGATCAATTGGTAGTCATCTAATACCAGATAACAGGTGGACTGTAACCCAGCCAGCTCAGCGAAAACATCGGAGAGCAGCGCACGCAGGGATGAGAACTGGCGTTTTTCTGCTAGCTTAACGGTATTGGGGCACCCATCGTGGGTCGCTTTATTTAATGCTTGCAACAGGTAGTTGATAAAGCGGAAGCTGTCGTTGTCGCTGTCATCAATGCTGAACCAGCCGACATGGTTTTGATCGGCGAGCCATTGTGCGGCCATGGTGGTTTTGCCGTAACCTGCCGGCGAGCGGAACAACACCAATTTGTAATTTGGCGCTTGTTGGAGGATATCCAATACGCGCGGGCGCAAGATGGCATTGTAGAGACGGCCGGGACGGGTAAGTTTTGACGGGATCCACATAGCGAGAAGGTCCTTTACAGCGAGTGCGGCTTTGCCGCGTTTATCCTTGTACGCAAGTGTATGTAACTGGTCTGTCACAAACTATGATCCAGCGCTGATAATGGTGCAATTGCTCTATTTTGGTGCAACTACGCCTTTTAATTGTGATTAAAGTCACTAATTTTATTGGTTCGGATACGGAATATGGAAGGTATTACACGCCAGAGACGATGAATGCCCCCACAATTTGCGTTAGCGCACAAAATTAACAAAAGGGATTGTTCTTTTTTCACAGCCGTATTTTGGTCAGTGTTCCCTCAAATTGTGATTCTTATCACCTCAATATCACGAAATTCCTCCATTGATGAGAGCAAGCTCACTCACAGCTTGTGATGTGGCTCTCTACGCCCTGACAACTCCTCCTTTCCTCCTCCTGTCTCGGGAGGATGTTTGTATCGACAGGCTTGGGCAGGATGACTGTCATCGAGATTTTCTTCCATTACGAGAGCGATGACATGACGCCTAAACAGCAACACGCATTTGATAAAAGCGCTTTTAAAGCCAGTATGACCCAACATTTGACGCAGCTTGGTCGCACCCCCGAAACCGCGGAGATGCGCGATTGGTATCTCGCCTTAGGCCGCGCGCTGGCCGAACACACCACCAGTGATCTGGTTGCGACAGAAAACGATTTAGCCATCAAACAAGCGAAGAGTGTGAACTACTTATCCCTTGAATTTTTGATTGGCCGTTTAACGGGTAACAACCTGATCAGCATGGGGCTTTACGATGAAATTGCGGCTGTGGTCAGCGAGTTTGGGTTTGGCCTGACCGATTTGCTTGAGCAAGAGCGTGATCCTTCGTTGGGGAATGGTGGTTTGGGCCGCTTGGCCGCGTGTTTTATGGACTCGCTGGCAGCCCAACAGTATCCAGCGGTCGGCTATGGCTTGCACTATGAGTATGGTCTGTTCCGTCAATCATTTAAAGATGGCGCCCAACAAGAAGCACCGGATGCATGGCGTGAGCCAGAAGGCTACCCGTGGGAAGTCGTTCGTCCTGACCTTGCCCAAACGGTTGGCTTTTATGGCCATGTAGCGGTGATTGAAGAAAACGGCCACACGCGCCGTGAATGGGTTCCTAGCCTTCATATTCAAGCGATGCCTTGGGATCTGCCTATCGTGGGCTATCAAAGTAATACGGTTTATCCACTTCGCTTATGGGAAGGTCGAGCACTGACGCCATTTGCGCTCGATGCCTTCAATGATGGTGACTATACCCGTGCGCAACAAGCCGCAATTGATGCAGGCAACCTGACCAAAGTGCTTTACCCGAACGATAATCATGATGCGGGTAAAACGTTGCGTTTGATGCAGCAATACTTCCACAGTGCGGCCTCTGTTGGGGATATTCTTCGTCGCCATTTAGATGCTGGCCACCCACTGGCTGCCCTTCCAGATTATGAAACCATTCAGTTGAATGATACTCACCCGACTATCGCCATTCCTGAGCTGATGCGAGTGCTGTTGGATGAGCACCACTTGAGCTGGGATGACGCTTGGTCTATCTCCAGCCAGACGTTTGCTTACACCAACCATACCTTGCTTCCAGAAGCGCTGGAGACGTGGAGCGAGTCGTTAATGGCGAACTTGCTGCCGCGTCACATGGAAATCATTTTTGAAATCAACCACCGCTTCTTGCAAGACGTTGCTGCGAAATGGCCGGGCGATGTCCGCAAACAGCAAGTGCTGTCTGTGATTGACGATCAGGGTGAGCGCATGGTGCGTATGGCAAACCTCTGTGTGATTGGCTCGTACGCGGTCAATGGTGTGGCGGCGTTGCACTCTGAGTTGGTAAAACGCGATCTCTTCCCTGAATTTGATGCGCTTTATCCGGGCCGTATCCAAAACGTAACCAACGGTATCACGCCACGTCGTTGGTTGAAGTTCTGTAACCCAGATCTCTCTGCCCTTATCAGTGAAAAAATTGGTGACCAATGGCCGGCTCATCTCGAGCAACTGGAGCAAATTGCCCAGTATGCTGATGACAAAGCGTTCCAAAAAGCCTTTATGGCAGTGAAAAAGCGCAACAAGCAGCGTCTTGCTGATTGGGTAAAAACCCATCTAGACATCACGCTAAACACTGATGCTATCTTTGATGTTCAAATCAAACGTCTTCATGAGTACAAGCGTCAACATCTGAACTTGTTACATGTGATTTCTCTGTATCACCGTCTGATCCATGAGCCGAATTTCGATATGACGCCTCGTGTGGTGTTCTTCGCTGCCAAAGCTGCGCCGGGCTATGCGCTCGCCAAATCGATCATTTTTGCGATTAATAAGGTGGCAGAGACGATCAATAACGATCCACGAGTCGGTGACAAGCTTAAAGTCGTCTTTATCCCTGACTACCGAGTCAGCATGGCGGAAATCATTATTCCTGCTGCCGATGTGTCTGAACAAATTTCGATGGCCGGCAAAGAAGCGTCGGGCACCGGCAATATGAAGATGGCGCTTAATGGTGCATTGACTATCGGGACCATGGATGGCGCCAACGTGGAAATTCGTGAGGAAGTCGGCGATGACAATATCTATATCTTCGGCCTCGACGTGGAAGGCGTGAATGCATTGCGTGAGAAAGGTTATCACCCTGATCACGAATACCATCAACAGCCGCTGTTAAAAGCGTCGCTTGATAGCCTGTTGGATGACACCTTCACGCCGGGACACCCAGGATTACTCCGTCCGGTATTCGATAGTGTGATGGCCAGTGGCGACCCGTATTTGTGCTTAGCGGATTTTGCCGATTATGTGCGTGCTCATAATCAAATTGATAGCGATTATCGTGACTCAACGCTGTGGGCACATAAAGCAATTTTGAACACCGCGCTGGTGGGCAAATTTAGCTCTGACCGCTCAATTCGAGACTATGTCACTAACATTTGGCAACTGAAAGCGGTAAAACGCTAAGCCTTTGATACCAAGCTGACATGCTAAATGGGTGGCACGACATAGGGTGCCACCCACAATAACAATAACTGCAATGGTCGATAAAAGAAGGGGGCGGACCCCTCGGAGAATGCGATGAAACAACCTGCACTTAAAACAGTCGCACAAATGGCAAATTTAGCCGACCGCTACATCAGTGCATGGGGCACTGAAGCCTCTGTGCCAGACAGCACCTTATATGATTTGTTGACGTCACTTGGCTATGACACCCGTAACGATGAAACGCTACTGGCCTCAGCAGAGAAAAAACACAAAGAAGGCGTTTTGTCGCCAGTTCAAGTCATTCGCGACGATGAACCGCTCGAGGTCGCATTGCATTTAGGCACCAGTGCCAGAGAGAGTGACTTTAGCTGGCGCATCGATACCGAGCAAGGTGAGTGCTTCGAAGGCTATCTACAATCCCAAATTGTGCGTGATGAACGTCGTGAAGGGGGGCCGTTGGTCTTCAATCTGCCCTGCACCTTACCTTGGGGATACCACCGTTTGTCGGTAATGAGAAAACGCCGCAAAACCCCCTATGAAATGACGCTAATTGTGGCACCTGCGCGCTGCTACATGCAGCCTGAACTCGACCAACACAAAAAAATGTGGGGGCCGAGTATTCAACTTTATACGCTGCGTACCCCGCATAACTGGGGGATTGGTGATTTTGGCGATCTGAAGCAGTTGGTCAGTGATCTGGCGTCGCGTGGCGCAGATTTCGTGGGGCTTAACCCTATTCATGCGTTATTTCCTGCCAACCCAGAAGCAGCGAGCCCCTACAGCCCGTCGTCACGTCGTTGGTTGAACTTACTCTATATCGATGTCAGTGCCGTGTCGGAGTTTGCATTAAGTGCCAAGGCTCAGCAGTTGGTGGGCAGTGCCGACTTTCAGCGTCGTTTGCAGGCCGTGCGCGAAACGCATTGGGTCGATTACAGCGGAGTCGCGGCACTGAAGATGGCCGTTTTACCTTTGCTTTTCGAGGAGTTTAAACAGCGACACCTAACCCAAGACACAGCCCGCGGCCGTGCCTTTCTCGACTTTGTTGAGCAAGGAGGCGATAGCTTGAAGCAACAAGCGACCTTTGATGCATTGCATCAGCATTTGCGCGCGGATGATGACAGTATATGGGGCTGGCCAGTCTTCCCCGAAAAGTATCGACGCTATGAAAGTGCGGCGACCCAGGCCTTTGTTGAGCAGCACCAAGACAGTGTCCACTTGTATATGTATTTACAATGGATTGCACAAGGACAGATTGAAGAAGCACAGCGTCTGGCTGAAGAAAAAGGCATGGCGATGGGCTTGTATCGCGATTTGGCGGTTGGGGTGTCTGATGCGGGCAGCGAAACGTGGTCCGATCATTCGCCATTGGTGCTGGATGCGAGTATCGGTGCGCCACCGGATGTGCTGGGGCCATTAGGTCAAAACTGGGGACTACCGCCGTTTGACCCGCATGCGTTGAAAGAAACCGGCTATGAAGCATTTATCGAGCTGCTACGCGCAAACATGCAACACTGCGGCGCACTGCGCATCGATCATGTGTTGGGTTTGCTCCGTTTGTGGTGGATTCCAAAAGGGAAAAATGCCACCGAAGGCGCGTACCTCTATTATCCCGTTAAAGACATGCTGGCGATTTTGGCACTCGAGTCGCACCGTCATCAGTGCAGTGTAATTGGTGAAGATCTTGGTACGGTTCCCGATGAAATTGTCGATTTACTGCGTGATGCGGGGGTGCATTCTTACAAGGTCTTCTTCTTTGAAACCTCGAAAGACGATGGTGGCTTTATCTCCCCTGCCCATTATGCGGAGCAAGCAATGGCTACCTTGTGTACCCATGATATGCCAACCATCCGAGGTTTTTGGCATTGCGACGATTTGAAAATGGGACAAGAGTTGGGGCTTTATCCGGACGAGTCACAGTTGCAAGCCTTGTTTGATGGCCGTTTAAAAGCCAAACAAGGCATTCTAGAAAGTGTGCGTTGGCATGGCATGTTACCGGAAGGGGTCGGTGACGATGCGCGTTACGTGCCAATGGATGGCTACTTAAGCCGTGCGTTGCAGTTGCATGTAGCGGCAGGACAGTCTGCGTTGTTGAGTGTGCAACTGGAGGATTGGTTAGAAATGGACAAGCCAGTCAATATTCCGGGGACGGTCGATGAATATCCTAACTGGCGTCGTAAGCTTTCGGTGAACCTCGATGCCTTATTTAGCAAAGAGGAAGTGAACCAACTGGCGCGTGATTTAACCCGCGTTCGACAGCACGCTAGCCGCCAGTCGGTCGCATGATTCACTATCTGTAACCACGATGCCACGTTTTAACGCTCTATCCTCGGTGACAGCCAACACCTCAGGGGTAGGGCGTTTTTTATAAGGAGACAACCGTGCCTGACACCCTCAATCCTAAACCGCATGGCACCATCGCCGCGGACGACTATGCGCTTAATGCTGCGCATCTATCCGATCCTCATCAGGCCTATCATCAGATGGGGGCCAAGCTAATGACACTTCCGGTTAACGGTACGCCCATCAAAGGCGTCCGTTTTCTGGTTTATGCCCCAAACGCGCGTTCTGTCAGTGTCATTGGTGATTGGAATCATTGGCAGTCAGAGGCTGATCCACTGACGCGACTCGATGACGGCTACTGGGTGGGCTTTGTGCCTAGCTTGGGCGCGGATTGTCGCTACAAGTACGCGCTCACCGGGCCCGATGGGCATTCACTGCCTCACAAGGCGGATCCGTTCGGTGCGTATGCGGAGCAATACCCTTCGTTTGCGTCGTTAACCTACGACCATCAGGCTTACCAATGGCAAGATGCGGCTTGGCAGACACGGCCTGTAACCGCCAAGCACCAACAAGCCTTGTCTTTCTATGAGTTACATATCGGCTCTTGGCAGCATGACGAGATGGGAAATCCGCTGGGCTATCGTGAGTTGGCGGCGCGACTGGTGCCCTATTTAGTCGAAATGGGGTATACCTATGTCGAGTTGATGCCGGTCAGTGAGCATCCATTTTATGGCTCTTGGGGCTATCAACCGGTTGGTTTGTTTGCACCGACGAGTCGTTATGGCTCGCCGGATGACTTTAAGTACTTTGTTGACCAGTGCCACCAAGCAGGTATTGGCGTGATCTTGGACTGGGTGCCCGGGCATTTTCCGAGTGACGATCATGGCTTAGCCTATTTCGACGGCACGCCGCTTTATCATGACCCCGATCCGCGCCGCGGGTGGCATAATGATTGGCAATGCCATATCTACGACATGGGTAAAGAACATGTCCGTCGTTTTCTGGTCAGTAACGCGCTGTATTGGCTGGATTATTTTCATATTGATGGGTTACGCGTCGATGCGGTGGCGTCGATGCTTTACCTCGATTACTCGCGTTCGCACGATCAATGGCTACCGAACTCCGATGGGGGGCGCGAAAACTATGATGCGATTGCGACCTTGAAATGGGTGAATGAAGCCATTTACCAACGCTTCCCTAATGCGATGACGATCGCCGAAGAGTCTACCGCTTTTCCCGGCGTGTCTGCGCCTACCTACTTAGGCGGACTAGGGTTTGGCTTTAAGTGGAACATGGGCTGGATGCATGACAGCTTGAGCTATATTCGTGAAGCGCCCATCCATCGCCAATATCATCACGACACGCTGACTTTTCCGTTGGTATACGCCTTCAGTGAAAACTATGTGCTCTCACTGTCGCATGACGAAGTGGTGTACGGCAAAGGTGCCTTACTTAACAAAATGCCGGGAGATGAGTGGCAGCAAACGGCAAACTTGCGTGCATATTTGGGGTATATGTACGGTCAGCCTGGGAAAAAGCTGAACTTTATGGGTACGGAAATTGGCCAAACCGCCGAGTGGGATCATGATGGTCAACTGGAGTGGCATTGGTTGGAATATCCACGGCATCAGGGCGTGAAGTCGCTGGTGAAGGCCCTCAATCACTTGTATACCTCAACGCCTGCGCTTTATCGACTCGATTGCGATCCCGCTGGATTTGAGTGGCGCTTACAAGATGCCCACGCGTTGAGCGTGATTGCTCATGAGCGGATCAGCGATGATGGGGAGCGTGTGCTGGTGGTCAGTAACTTTACACCGGTACCGCGTGACTCGTTTATCTTGGGGATGCCCCATGCCGGACATTATTCTCTAATGCTGAATACCGATGATGCGGCATTCTGGGGGAGCGGCTATCCATTGCCCGCGGAGATCGATACGCAAAACACCGCGGCTCATGGACAAGCACAATCATTATCACTGACGTTACCGCCATTAGCGACCGTGTTCTATCGGTGGGAGGGGTGATACATCGTCTGTATCGGCAATGAATTGAGCTAAAGCGCCCGGAGAGGCGCTTTTTTTGAGCCTGTCGAACGTGCCTGTCAATCGCGATTGCTTGTCTCAAGGAGAGGGTCTTTGGCAGCCAGCGGGATCAAAAAGGCCGCTAAGAGAGCGGCCTTGGTAAGGAGGATGTGATTAGGCGACTTGTTCCGCCTCTTCATCAAAAATTACCCCGTTTTCACGGTGCAGGCGTTTACAGGCACGGCCATCGCTGTGGAACAAATGGCAACGGTGTGCAGGAATACCAATCGCGTATTTGTCTCCGGCTTCGATTTCAACCGTATCCAATTGACGGTAAATGACATCCGCATCGGCACTGTCGAGGCTAATATAAATTTGTGTCTCGTTACCGAGCTTTTCAACGATAGTAGCTTCGCCTTCAATCACAGCATCACCCTCTTTCGCCGCTAGCAAATGCTCGGGACGAATGCCGAGTGACATGCGATCGCCTCGTGTCACTGTGGTGCCATCGACGGGGATCCAGAACGTGGTGCCATTGCTCATTTGCACTTTAACGCGTTCGGCTTCGACATCATCAATAAACACGCTCATAAAGTTCATTTTAGGTGAGCCGATAAAGCCAGCGACAAAGCGGTTTTTAGGATAATGGTAGAGCTCGAGTGGTCGGCCAACTTGTGCGACTCGCCCTTCATCCAAGACCACGATTTTATCGGCCATGGTCATGGCTTCGATTTGATCGTGGGTGACATAAATCATGGTACAGCCCAGCTGACGTTGGAGCTTGGTGATTTGCGCGCGCATTTGCACCCGCAACGCGGCATCAAGGTTAGAAAGCGGTTCATCCAGCAAGAACACTTTTGGCTGTGAAACCAGAGTACGGCCGATAGCCACACGTTGACGTTGTCCACCCGACAGTGATTTTGGCTGTCTATCCAACAAGTGACCAAGCTGCAAGATCTCTGCCGCGTGATGGACGCGTTTATCTATTTCTGCTTTGTTAGCTTTGGCTAATTTCAGACCGAATGACATGTTGTCATACAGGTTAAGGTGGGGATATAGCGCGTAAGATTGGAAGACCATCCCCACACCGCGCTTGGATGGCTCAACATCGTTAATCCGTTGGTCATCGATATATAAATCACCTGAGGTAATATCCTCTAAGCCTGCAACGCAGCGCAGTAATGTGGATTTACCGCAACCGGAAGGTCCGACAAAGACGACAAACTCACCGTCTTTAATCTCTAGGTCAACGTTCTTAGAAATCATTACATCGTCGTCATACGCTTTACAAACGTTTTTAAACGTGACACTTGCCATGTCGCTCGCCCTCAATCGCTTTTCATTAATTCGGCTTAATACGCATTATAGGTGTTTGCGTTATTTCATCGCACGTCACTTAAGACCTAAATAACCGTTAACCTATTTGTTGAATAGTTAACGGGTTAAAGCTTAAGCATATCGTGTGATTGCTCACCAATGCTTTTTTGATGGTATTCAGTTTGGGCGAATCACGGCAGTCATACATCCTCCTAAGCAGAATTATTACAGGGGGAGTAGACGGGGAGGAGGATGAACTCCTCCCCAAACTAATTTGAGGGCGTACGTCACAAAATTATCAGCCAATTAGTTGAACTTGATCACGTTAGGTTTATTTTTGTGAGCCGCATCATCTGCGGCGAGCGATATGGATCACGAATTCGCTCGCAGTGGCGTAGGGCGTAGAGGACGGGATGATGAGGAATTGCGGTGAATTAACCATGATAGACCGTGAAATACAGCTCATCCGCCAAGGAATCGTGCTACACCTCAGTAGAAGAAGGATAGAAAGATGAAGAAATCACTCAGTGCTGTTGCCCTCGGTACCCTTATTGCTCTCGGCTCATTTGGGGCACAGGCGAGTATCGAAGAAGGCCAGCTCACTATTTGGATTAACGGTGACAAAGGCTATAACGGACTTGCTGAAGTTGGAAAACGTTTTGAACAAGACACGGGTATTCCGGTAACTGTGGCTCACCCTGATGGCTTGCAAGATAAATTCCCACAAACAGCGTCAACCGGCGATGGTCCAGACATCGTGTTTTGGGCGCATGACCGTTTTGGTGGCTATGCCGAGTCGGGTCTATTGGCTGAAATTAAACCCTCTGCGCGTTTGAAAGACGGGATGGTTGATTTTGCATGGGACGCAGTGAAATACAAAGGCAAGTACGTGGGTTACCCCATTGCCGTGGAATCTCTATCACTGATTTACAACAAAGATTTGGTCCCTACACCACCTAAAACCTGGGAAGAAGTGGCGAAGCTGAACAGCAAGCTCAGTGAACAAGGTAAAACCGCTATTATGTGGAACCTTAAAGAACCTTACTTCACTTGGCCATTGATGGCGGCTGATGGTGGGTATGCCTTTAAACAAACTGCCACAGGTTATGATGTCAAAGATGTCGGCATCAACAAGCAAGGTGTTCACGACGCACTGGGCTTTATTAAGCACATGGTAAAAGATGGCGTGATTTCGTCTGATATGGATTATTCCGTTTCTGAATCGTCGTTCAACCAAGGCGATACGGCAATAACCATCAATGGTCCTTGGTCGTGGGGTAATATCGAGAAATCCGGCATTAACTATGGCGTGACAACACTACCAACCTTCCAAGGCGAAGCGTCTAAGCCGTTCGTCGGTGTGCTCAGTGCTGGCATTAGCACCGCATCACCGAATAAAGACCTTGCGGTTGAGTTTCTCGAAAACTATGTGCTGACTGATGACGGCCTATCCACCATCAATGCCGATAAACCCTTAGGGGCGGTTGCGCTGAATTCTTATCAAGCTCAATTGGCGAAAGACAGCCGTATTGCAGCAACCATGGAGAATGCGAAGCATGGTGAGGTGATGCCGAACATTCCTCAAATGACAGCATTTTGGGGCGCTGCGAAAAACGCCGTTGTTAATGTGGTTGGCGACCGTCAATCCATCGACGATGCGCTTAACGATGCAGAAAAACAAATGCTGAAATAAGCTCTATCTGCGGGGAGGGCAGCCTCCCCGCACAGTTCCCGAACAATGTGAGTAGCGTTCCTTATGCAGTCAGTTCAAGGTTCTCCAGCTATGACAACGTCAGGCTCTTTCTTGCCAAGTAGCTCAAAAGCGTTCATTAAATGGGCGTTGTTGGCGACTGTGGCGATCATCAATGGTTACGCCACCATACTTATGTATTCGCGTGGTGAAACTGCGTTTGCAATGCTAACTGTGGTGCTAACCGCGCTAGCGTTATACATTTTTGGTAATAAGAAGATGTATGCTCAGCGATATATCTATCCGGGTATTGCTGGGATGATCCTCTTTATCATTTTCCCCTTGGTGTATACCGTGGGCCTCTCCCTTACCAACTATAGTGCTAAAAATCAGCTGTCTTTCGAGCGCGCGCAATCGGTATTACTTGAGCGTACTTTTCAAAGTGGGCAGAGCTATCCGTTTGCTTTGTATCAAACTCCATCAGGTACCCGTTTAGTGATTGATAAAGCGGGTGAGCGCTTTGCGACCGCGCCGTTTGATATGGCGTCGATGTCGAACGAAACGTTAGCGCTTTCGCCGGTAGAAAGCCTGTCGGGTGAAAAAGCGACGCTACGCGATGTGATCAAAAACCGCGATACCTTGAGTCAGGTGGATGTTCAGTTCCCGAATGGCGATACCATCCGTATGAGCGGGCTGCGTAAGTTTGCCGCAGAACAACCGCTGTATACCTTACAAGATGATGGCCGTACACTGATTAATAATAAAACTGGCGATACGTTGAAGCCAAATGATGAAATTGGTTTTTATCAACCGATTGATGAGGCCGGTCAATTTATCGGTGATACGGTGGCACCGGGTTATGTGGTGCAAATTGGTACGGACAACTTCGAGCGTGTTTGGACCGATGATGGGATAAAAGAACCGTTTATTGGTATCTTTATTTGGACGATTGTATTCTCGCTATTAACGGTAGTGTTCACGTTAATTATTGGGCTTATTCTTGCCAATGTCGTTCAATGGGAAGAATTAAAAGGCCGTGCAATTTATCGCGTGTTACTCATTCTACCTTATGCGGTACCTGCGTTTATTTCCATTCTTATTTTCCGAGGGTTATTCAACCAAAGTTTTGGTGAAATCAATATGGTACTTGAAGCCTTATTTGGTATCAGTCCCAATTGGTTTGATGATCCATTCCTGGCACGTGTAATGGTGGTGTTGGTGAATACCTGGTTAGGTTTCCCTTACATGATGATCTTGTGTATGGGTTTATTAAAAGCCATACCGGATGATCTTTATGAAGCCTCTGCTATCGATGGCGCTAACTTTATTCAAAACTTTACGCGGATTACGTTGCCGTTGATGATCAAGCCCCTAATGCCGTTGCTCATCGCCAGTTTTGCATTCAACTTCAATAACTTCGTAATGATTATGCTGTTGACAGAAGGTGGTCCGAACATGATTGGTACCACAGAGCCGGCGGGCTATACCGACTTGCTGGTCAGCTATACCTATCGGATTGCATTCGAAGGTGGTGGCGGCCAAGACTTCGGTCTCGCCAGTGCAGTCGCAACATTGATCTTCTTGCTGGTGGGTGCGCTCGCCTTGATTAACCTGCGTCTTACCAAAGTGACAGAAAGCTAAGGAGTCTCTCATGGCTATGGTTCAAGGAAAATCATTAAAATACCGAGTGTGGGCGACGCATATAGGTCTGTGCTGCTTTCTCTCGCTGATTATCTTCCCCTTGTTGATGATTATCGCAATCTCGTTCCGAGAAGGTAACTTTGCGACCGGGAGTTTGATTCCGGAAAACCCGTCTCTTGAGCATTGGAAGCTGGCACTCGGCTTCCCTGTCACTAATCCTGATGGCTCGGTGACACCACCGCCATTTCCGGTTCTATTATGGCTGTGGAATTCAGTAAAAGTCGCTGGCGTAACGTCACTTTTGATTGTTGCGTTATCAACGACGTCAGCTTATGCCTTTGCCCGGATGCGTTTTAAAGGCAAGGAAACTATTTTGAAAGCGATGATGATTTTTCAAATGTTTCCTGCAGTACTCGCGTTGGTGGCGATTTACGCACTCTTCGACAAGTTGGGTAACTACATTCCGTTTTTAGGGCTCAACACCCACGGTGGTTTGATCTTTGCGTATCTCGGCGGTATCGCCCTGCATGTGTGGACCATCAAAGGGTATTTTGAAAGCATTGATGGTTCTTTGGAGGAAGCGGCCGCATTGGATGGTGCGACGCCATGGCAGGCGTTCCGTATGGTATTGCTACCATTGTCAGTGCCGATTCTTGCCGTGGTCTTCATCTTGTCGTTTATCTTCGCGGTAGGTGAAGTGCCAGTTGCTTCTTTGCTGTTGTCTGATGTGGATTCATATACACTCGCTGTCGGCATGCAACAGTATTTGTATCCACAAAACTATTTATGGGGCGATTTCGCCGCGGCAGCTGTCTTATCGGCTTTCCCAATTACTGCGGTATTCTTACTCGCGCAACGTTGGTTAGTCGGTGGCTTGACCGCTGGTGGCGTGAAAGGCTAACGCGGTTAAGTCAGTCAATGACCTAGAAGAAAGGCAACCTTGATGAGGTTGCCTTTTTTATGTGAATACTGTTTGTGCGAATAGTTATTATGTGGATGACGCGGTTAAGCGTGATTGGTGAGTATGCTGAGGCTTTTGGCCGCCAGAGTGAATGATGATGTGACCGTTCGCGTGGCGGTGTCGGCCTCTTCGGTGACACACACCGTCTGCCATGACTTGTCGTCGGGGAGGGAAAAAGATAACGGCTGATCGCTGACGTTGAAACAATAAAGTAACTGAGCGCCCGCATGGCGATGATGTTGACCGATTTCGATATGGCAAACAACAGCGCACAAGTTTGGCCAATCATTCGGTTGAATCGCGTTACCATCGGGATGTCGCCAACGAATACGGTTTTGATGGCGCTTTCGGCCGCTAAATGCATCGATAAACGCGGGCATAACGGCTTGGCGACGCTTAATCATGGTGGACAGCCAGTTTGCCCAAGGCATTGACGATTCGAGGTTATCCCAGTTCAACCAACTGATTGGATTGTCTTGACAGTAAGCGTTGTTGTTACCCTGTTGGGAGTGAGCCAGTAAATCCGCCGTCAGGAGGTGAGGGACGCCAAAAGCAAAGAGAACACTGGCGATAAGGTTGCGCTTTTGTCGCTCGCGCACCGCAATAATAGCCGGATCCTGCGTTGGGCCCTCGATACCATAGTTAGCCGAACGATTATCACCGTGTCCGTCACGATTATTTTCACCGTTGGCGTGATTATGCCGCTGGGCGTAACTGACCACATCTTGTAGAGTGAACCCATCGTGATAGGTCAGGTAATTGACTGACAAGTGATCGGGCCAATGGGCGGCACTGAATCGATCGCGCGAGCCCATTAATCGCGTCGCAAAATCTTGCAGAATATGTTTTTCACCGCGCCATAGACTACGGGTAGTATCCCGAATTTTGTCGTTACACTCCGACCAATTGGAAGGGAACTGTCCCAATTGATAGCCATTTGGACCGATATCCCAAGGCTCTGCAATAAGCTTAACTTGAGAGAGCACAGGGTCTTGTGCCAATGCGGTAAAAAACGCAGCGTGTGGGTTGAACTGCTCACCTTCTCGGCCCAGTGTCGCGGCCAGATCAAAGCGAAAGCCGTCAACTTGGTAGTGAGTGACCCACAGGCGCAAACTGTCTAATACCGCGGTAATCGCGGCAGGATGGCGCATGTCTAGGGTATTACCGCAGCCAGTGTAATTGACGAGTCGATGTTTATCATGCAAATACATGGCGTGATCTAACGCTTTGAAATGCAGGATAGGCCCGCCATCTCCCCCTTCTGCCGTATGATTGAATACCACATCTAAGATGACTTCAATATCGTGTCGGTGCAGCTCTCGAATCGCCGTTTTAAGTTCAGTCACTGCATCATGGTGCGCGTAACGAGGATCCGGTGCCATCCATAAGTAGGGGTTGTAGCCCCAATAATTGGTTTTTTGCTGGCTCAGTAAATGTGGTTCAGGTAAACAAGTAGCAATCGGCAAAAGTTGAATGCAATTAATCTGGTTGTCCTGATAAAAGCGCAGCATGTCGGGCGCTATTAAGCCGAGATAACGTCCACGCGCGCGCTCTTCCACATTGGGATGCAACTGCGTGAGCCCCTTAACGTGTGTTTCGAAAATGACGGTTTCGCTCATTGTATGTGCAGGGCGTGAAACCTCCTGCCAATCAAATTGATGATCGACGACTTGGCATCGAGCCAAACTGTAGCTTTGATTGGGTGTATACGGTGGCTGATATTGCACTGGGCCGACAACGGCTTGTGCATAGGGGTCGGCAATGCACCACGCTTGTCCGTTAATCAGAACTTCATAGCTATAAGTGTCGCCTGCTTTTACGTGCGGAACATACGCAGTCCAATAGCCCAGCTTGTATTCTTGCATATGAATACGGGTAGGTTGGTGACTACGTTGCCAAAGCAGTAGGGTGACAGCGTCACGATCAGGAGCATATAAGCTAAAGCGGCAGCCTTGATCGGATAATCGAGCGCCTAAGGTATAAGGCGCCGGATGGCAGAGAGACATAAACAACACCATCTAATTAAGAAGAAACGCTATTACACCTCCCCCACAAAATAAATTCAATCTAGGCTCACAGTTCTTAATATCGATTCTGCTGTAATTCACTTTCTTGTTAATAGGAATAAAACTGTTAATAGTGATCCATATAGCGTTTTGTAGGGGGTGATCAAGAAAGTAAATAACGCTTTACGCCGTGTTTTAGTGAGATAGATCGACTAAATTACATTCTTTCCTCTTACTCCTCCTTAAGGCTCCTCCCCCCATATTTTCCGTTACGGATGACGCGCAGAAAAAGTTGGAAGCATAGGATGTTTCTAACACAAAAAAGGGCAATGCCCATGCATGATGTGCTCACTTTCCTACTGCCGGTGATCTCATGATGCAGTTTAACAACAGTCCTAATGGAGTAAGGTATGAGAAAGGTAAGTTTACTCGCCGCTGCAGTGGCTACAGCTTTAGCTTCTGGTGTCGCATTGGCTGACAATGCGGACAAAAATGATGGCTGGGAAGTTCACGGCTATGGCTCAATGAATTTCCGTATGGTTGATGGTGAAACAGTCGACACGGAATTCGGTAGACCTGACTACAAAACTGCCGGTACTCATGGTCAGAGTACAAACCAAGTTGAGTTCACGGTTAAAAAACATTCCACTTACGACAACGGTGCATGGGCTGACTATGTTGTCCGCTCTGAATACGGTAACGGTAACTCTTACGCTTATACCTCATCAGGTAGCCAAAAGAAAAACGACGAAGCCCAATTTGAAGTCAAGGAAGCGTATGTCGAATTAGGTGGCCTGTCCTTTATGGGTAAGGATACCTCTATTTGGGGTGGTCAGCGTTATCTGAACCGTGCGGCTGGCTTACTGTCAGGTGAATATTGGAAGCAGTCATCTGGGGTAGGTGCAGGCTTACAAACCAAATTGAATGGTCACACCGCCGGTGCTGCTATCGTTGTCGCTGATCCAGATGCTGGCGAAGCGTCGCGTAGTGATGACCGCACCACACTCACTTCTTATGATCTTTATTACTATGGTGTGGATGTAGGGATCGGTAGCCTAGACTTTGATTTTAAATACATGGAGCAGGCGAACAAAGACAGTAACTCTGATGATGGCTTTGGTGCTGCGATCACCCTTAACTCTAGCTATTACGGCATGGACGGCTGGACTCAAACGGCCATCGCTTATGGTAAAGGTGTGGCGCAAAACCGTGGCGTCAACTTTGGCGGCTGGTCTGGCGGCGATGAAAATCAAGAGTCGATCTTCTTAACCTCTTACGGGGTGATGAATATTTCTGACAATTGGCAAATGGGATCAGAGCTTACCTATTTTGCTGCACTCGATCAGTTGTTCGGCGCGGATGATCTAAAACGTTACATTGCGGCCGTACGTCCTTCTTATAAAGTCAATGAGAACATGCGTCTCGAGACCACCTTGTCTTATGGTCATGAAGAAGGGGCTGATGGCTATTGGGGACGTTCAGGCGATGCCGTGGAAAGCGATATTTGGAACGTTGAAGTGGCTGTGCCTTTGACTGTGAATGCAGATTTCTTCGGCCGTCCTCAAATCAAGCCTTATATCAGCTACATCAAAGCTGATGATAAGGCCAGCGGTGGCCAAATCGGCATCGATAATAGTGATGATGAAACCGTGATTGGTGTGCATACCGAAATTTGGTTCTAACCGATGCGTTAGTACTATCAGTGTTATAACGAGGCGGCCGAGACGGCCGCCTTTTTAGGATAGAGTCAATGACAAATATAATGAGAAATTATCAGCGCTTTAAAATGGCGCTGGCAGTCAGTTCCGCGGTTTGGCTGGTAGGGTGTGCGTCTAACTTGCAGGAAGAGATGCCTGTCGCCCCCAATCGTGAAGCCTGTTGCGCGACATTCCAGCAATTACCTTACGTCCAGTTGAAAGAGCGTGAAACATTGACAGTATCGCTTGGCCCTCAATCGGAGGTATTTTCATTTTCAGAGGGTAAGAGTTACACCCAAGCATTTCGTTTTAACGATCGGACCGCGCGTGCTCAGATTAGCGTAAAGAGTGTCATGCAACATGGCCGTGTCTTCGTGCCGCGAGTCTTGCTATTGGATAAGCATTATCAGGTGATCAAAACACTGGGAGCGGATACGTTTACGCCGCAAACGGCTAACTTGCTTGATTCCTCTCAATTGTCAGGATCTTTCGATTCCGAGGGAGCGCGCTATATGGTCATGTACACCAATGCGACGACTCTCGGTCATAAGATTACTTTGCCACATCCGGCGAAGCTGCGTGCTCAGGAGTTAGGCGAGCCAATGCCGATGGTGACCGATCCGACCTACCGTTATGCGCCGACTGGTCAAGTATCCGTCACAGTGGTAACCAAGGAGTATGCGACCGTCCTATCCAGTGACAATACAAGCGTGAGTGACTCTGTAACACCACAAGGGGTCAAACAGCCCGAAGCTCAGAAGGAAACCGTGGACTTTTATAAACAAGCGATAGCCGCGGCCATCAGTGAAAAGGACATCAGCAAAGCAATGGCCTTACTCAACGAAGCCAAGGCATTGAAAATAGAAAGTGCCGATAAGATTTTTATTGAGCTAATAGAAAACCAGCTCAATGATGCACAATGAGTTCATCTAAAAGGCAGCGAATTGTTGCCTTTTAAAGATAAAATATGAACCAGAATCACAAAAAAGACACCTATTAGTTACATGGACTTTGTTTGGAATTTTTCGAGTGAAGTCCGAGTTAATGAAACACTATGAATATAAATAAAAATCTATTTGGATCGTGATCGTTATTTAGCTGATAATTAAATAAAAAACATAATTAAATCATAGAGTAAAAACCACTCCTCCTGCCCAGTATTCCTGCCTTCGCGATGGAAATAACACTGGTAAATACCCACAAAAAGTGTCTGATTTTATACATTTGTCATTATTAACTAATGCTAAATTGTTGATTTTAATATAGAGTATTTACTCGCTAACTTATTTGAAACAATTTGGTAAGTCAGAGAAATGTCAATTTGTTATATCAATGTTCTTTTTCCTATAAAAAAATAAAACTTGAGGCATTGCTCCAAGCTTGATGATCTTTAATTAATGTCTAACTTTCTGTTCGGTATGCTGAGTCGCCGTTGATAGGTAGTAGATAACACCTTTCAGCAGTAACACAGTGTTAACATTGGCCGGTGCAGACTGAGAGGCACTGAGCCATGTTGTCTTTTTGGTGAAGGTATCGAGGGTTCAAAGTGTCCAAAGAAGGAAGTGTTGCGCCAAAAGAGCGTATAAATATCAAATACGTACCGGCGACAGGTGATCAGCAAGCTGAAGTCGAATTGCCTCTAAAAACATTAGTGGTTGGCGACTTTAAAGGTCAAACAGAAGATACACCCGTTGAAGATCGCTCGACTGTCTCGGTTGACAAAAACAATTTTGAAGACGTGATGCGCGAAAGCGACTTGCGTATTTCCACCACTGTTAAAAACAAGTTAACTGATGACGAAGATGCGGAGTTACCTGTTGAACTCGCGTTTAAGTCTTTGTCGGATTTCTCTCCCGATGCAGTTGCTGCACAAGTCCCAGAGCTAAAGAAACTGATCGAGCTTCGTGAAGCATTGGTTGCTCTTAAAGGCCCTCTCGGCAATATCCCAGCGTTTAGAGAGCGACTACAAGATCTCCTTAATTCAGAAGACTCTCGAGAGAAGCTTCTCGCTGAATTGAATATTGTCAGCGGCGATGAAGATACTTCTAAAGAGTAATTGGATAAGTTTCAACTAACTAAGCGCTAGGAAAATAAAACATGTCAACAAATGAATCGGTGTTAGAGTCGCCAGAAGTCAAAGAAGGCGGCTTACTTGACGAGATCATGGCTCAAACCCGCATCGCACCAAGCGAAGAAGGTTATGATGTTGCAAAAAAAGGTGTTGCGGCATTTATTGAAAATCTGATTGGCAACGATCAAACCAAAGAGCCTGTTAATAAGTCGCTGGTCGACCAAATGCTCGTCGAGCTCGACAAGAAAATCAGTGCGCAAATGGATGAAATTCTTCACGAAGACTCATTTCAACAAATGGAGTCGGCGTGGCGCGGTTTGAAGCTTTTTGTCGACCGCACTGACTTTCGTGAGAACAATAAAGTCGACATTCTTCATGTGACCAAAGAAGAACTGTTAGACGACTTTGAGTTTGCGCCGGAAACGACACAGTCAGGCCTTTATAAACACGTCTATTCATCTGGTTATGGACAATTCGGCGGTGAACCGACTGGTGCCATTATTGGTAACTATGCCTTTACACCGTCGACGCCAGATATGAAGCTGCTTCAATACATGGGCGCGTTGGGCGCTATGGCCCATGCACCATTTATCTCGAGTGTAGGCCCTGAGTTTTTTGGTATTGAGTCTTTTGAAGAGCTACCTAACATCAAAGATGTGAAGTCTATCTTTGAAAGTCCAAAGTATACTAAATGGCGTGCGCTCCGTGAGTCTGAAGACGCGCGTTACCTGGGTCTAACCGCGCCTCGCTTCTTATTGCGTGTTCCTTATGACCCGACTGAAAACCCTATTAAATCATTTGTCTATCATGAAAATGTGAGTCAGTCTCATGAGCACTACCTTTGGGGTAACACTGCGTTCGCCTTTGCAACTCGTCTGACTGATAGCTTTGCAAAATACCGCTGGTGTCCAAACATCATCGGTCCTCAAAGTGGCGGTGCGGTTGAAGACCTACCGGTTCACGTTTATGAGTCAATGGGCGCGCTACAGAGCAAGATCCCAACCGAAGTTCTGATCACCGATCGCAAAGAGTTTGAACTGGCAGAAGAAGGCTTTATCGCCCTAACCATGCGTAAGGGTAGCGACAATGCTGCATTTTTCTCTGCAAACTCGATTCAAAAGCCGAAGGTGTTCCCAAATACCAAAGAAGGCAAGGAAGCAGAGACGAACTACAAACTGGGTACTCAGCTGCCATACATGATGATTATCAACCGTTTAGCGCACTATATTAAAGTGCTACAGCGCGAGCAGATCGGCTCTTGGAAAGAGCGTCAAGATTTGGAGCGTGAGCTGAATACTTGGTTGAAGCAATATGTCGCCGATCAAGAGAACCCGCCTGCAGATGTACGTAGCCGTCGTCCTCTTCGTGCCGCAAAAATTGAAGTGGCTGATGTTGAGGGGAATCCAGGTTGGTATCAGGTTTCTCTTGCGGTGCGTCCTCACTTCAAATATATGGGCGCGAACTTTGAACTGTCTCTTGTTGGTAGGCTTGATCAGTAATCATGTCATACATCGCACTAGAAGACAGTGTATTTGGTGTCGGCTTCCTTGAGCGCTTGGAAGCCGGCGCTAAGCCTGTGTCGATTACCCAAGGTCCAGAAACTCGGGATGTCGTTAATTCGATAAAAAAGAACATCGCTAATGTATTGAACACGCGTACGGGCGGAGCACAAAGCTCTCCAGGACTTGGACTGATAGATTTCAACGACGCGACGCTTGAAAGCTTAGACCTTTCATTGCGTGTGAAGCTAGCGATTAAACAGTGTCTGGAAACCTACGAGCCGCGGTTAACTAATATATTAGTGAGTTCTGATTACGACGAACATTCACCATTGACGCTACGATTCAATATCATCGCAACGGTTAACAGTGAAGCACTCCATGAAAAAGTGCAGTTAAGTTTGTTGTTGGATCAAAATCGCCAGTATCGGGTGTTGTAATTGCTATGACGCAAGATAAGTATTTTCGTGAAGAACTCGCGTTTCTTAAAGAGCAAGGTAAAGCTTTTACTGAGATCCATCCTCAGTTATCTCGATTTTTACATGGGAGACATACGGATCCTGATGTAGAGCGGTTATTAGAAGGCTTTGCTTTTCTCACAGGCAAACTGCGTGAAAAAGTTGAAGATGACTTTCCCGAACTAACCCATAGCATTATCAATATGCTATGGCCTAATTACTTGCGCCCTGTTCCTAGCATGTGCATCACCCAATTTTCGCCCGATCGAAGCGTGAGTGAAAAACAGGTGATTGGCCAAGGGACAGAGCTAGACAGTATTGCTGTGATGGGTACTCAGTGTCGTTTTCAGACTTGTCGCGATGTCGAGCTTTATCCATTGAAATGCGAAAAAGTGCACGCAGAGCATACACGTGAAGCGACGACCATCCAGCTCCAAATGATGCTAGATGGCGATATGTCTGCCAGTGATGCAGGGATTGATTCGCTACGTTTTTATATCGGTGGTGACAATTATAGTGCTCAGATGATTTATCTGTGGCTCAATCACTATCTAGAGAAAGTGACCGTTAGCGTGGACGGCACTCGGTTTTCTTTACCACGAGATACGTTTCAGACAGTGGGGTTTAATCCCGGAGACAGCCTACTTCCGTATCCGCAAAATGTTTACGATGGTTATCGGATCCTGCAGGAATATTTGTCTTTTCCTGAAGCGTTTCACTTTTTTGATATAAGTGGGCTAGATAAAGCATTACCCCAAAATGTTTATGGGCAGTTCTCTATTCAGTTGCACTTGTCGAAAACGTTACCCGCCGACGTTCGTGTTAGACAGGACAGTTTTCAGCTGTTCTGCACGCCTGTTATCAATTTATTTAGCCATGATGCCGACCCGATAGATTTGAGCGGTAGAAATACCGAGTACAAAGTGATTCCGTCGAGTCGTAAGCCCTCACATTATGAAGTATTTAGCATTGATAGTGTGACCGGGCGTCAAGATAGATTGGTTGATGGGAAACCGGTACGTGGGCAAAAGCGTGTTTATACCCCGTTTGAAAGTTTTCAACACGAAGTAGAACGTGTCAGAAACCGAGAAACGCTTTATTACCGAGCACGTGTTAAAGACAGTATTAGAGGTGATGGATTTGAGTCTTTTATCTCCTTTATACGAGGGGATGAATCGGACTCGATTGGTGTCGACGAAGCGGTGTCAGTGAAGCTGACGTGTACGAATCGACAATTACCTCTTGATCTGGGAGTCGGCGATATCTGTGAACCCACAGATACATCGCCTCCGTTTGCGGAATTCGAAAATATTACCATCCCGACGCAATCATTGCGCCCGGTGTTGGATGGCAGCTTATTGTGGATGTTGATCTCGAATCTGTCATTGAACTATTTATCGCTGCTCTCGAAAGATGCGCTGAGCTGTGTTTTAACCGCTTATGATTTTAGGGCATTGGTAGATAGACAAGCCGAACGAGTAGGTAAGAAAAGGCTAGACGCCATTGAAAAAATTGAGTCTAAGCCTATGGACAAGCTTCTCAAAGGGATGCCAGTGAGAGGCCTAAAATCAACGCTTTACTTAAATCAAGATGGGTTTGGGTCAGAGGGCGACTTATACCTGTTTGGAACGGTGCTCAGCCATTTTTTCTCGCTGTATGCGAGCATTAACTCTTTCCATGAGCTGACCGTTATTAATACAACGAATAACGAGACTTATACATGGCAGACGAAAGTCGGGATGCAGCCGCTGATATAAAAAATGAAACAGATGGCCGCACAATGACTGACTTAGTGCCAGATGTTCGGCCTTACAATTTTTATCAATTAGTGGCATTGCTACAGAAGCATGGAGCCATTGATCCCGATCAAGAAGATTGGGAACGAGAGTGCAAACTGGTTTTTAGTGCCAACCCGAGCTTAGGGTTTGCGGCTTCTGATGTGGCGTCGTTGCACGATCAGAATGGTCATGCGGTGATGCTCACCAATTTTTTAGGTCTTGCGGGCTCGCAGTCCCCTTTACCCGGTTTTATCACAGAGCAATTGCTTCATGAGGAACCGGGAGGGATTAAACGGCCCTTTCTCGACTTTTTTAGCAATCGCTTGATTGCGTTGGTCTACCGGATATGGCGCAAGTATCGATATTACATTCGCTTTCAACCAGGGGCAGAAGATCAGTTTTCAGCGCAGTTGTTTGCGCTGGTTGGATTGGGTGATCCGCAGTTACGCGGAGAAACACCAATCAATTGGTGCAAGATGCTGGCATACGCGGGCACATTGGCGGGCCGGAGTCGTTCACCAACCGTTGTAGCTGGGATCATTGCCCATTGTTTTGATCTTGAAAATGTTGAGATTCGTCAATGGGTGACGCGCAAAGTCAAAATAGCCAAAGAGCAACAAATGGCGTTGGGATGCATGAATGGCCGGTTAGGCGAAGATACCGTCATCGGTGAGTCTGTTTTTGACTGTAACGGTAAGTTTGTCATTTGTATTAAAGACTTAACGCGAGACAGATTTAACGACTTTTTACCTTTGGGTAAAGAGTATCAGCCACTTTGCAAGTTGGTGGAATTTATTCTTCGTGAACAGATGGCGTTTGATCTTGAGCTTTCGATGACCGATGAAGACACCCCTGCGTTTGAGCTGGGGGGACAAATCGCATTGGGGTGGACATCATTCTTAGGGAATGACTTAAGAGATAAGCGGGTATTAATTCAAGTAAGGCAATAATTGTTATGGCTCCAGAACATAAACATGGATTAACGCTAGTTGTCGCCAATGCGCAAGCGCTGGAATCTGGCTTGTCAGCTCAGGTCCGTTTTGTTGACTCCGGTGGTGTCATTGGCTCCGACTTTAGTGCTGATTGGCGGTTAACCGATCGATTGGGTCGTGTGAGCGGTCGTCATTGTGAAGTCGTTGTTGTTGATGGCGCATTTTGTGTGCGCGATGACTGTGGAGAAACGTTTGTCAATGGCACGCATATGCCTTTAGGGAAAGGTCAGTTAGCCCGGTTGGCACACAAAGACGAGATACAAGTCGGTCCTTATCAAATTCGCGTGCTTACCGGCGAAGACGCGGAGTTTGATGGGGGGCACGTTGACACCTTATTTGAAACGCAGCAACACGATCTTTTGGCCGATGGGCCTAGTCAAGAGATTGATTCGGGCGAAGAAGAACCCGAGCTCACTCAAGCGATTGATCCGTTAAAAGAGCTCGACGCCCAAAACAAAGACAATCAAACGTCGAACTGGCTCTTAAATGGAGACAAAGAGCAGAAGCAACAAACCTTTGCTGAGTCTTCATTGATAGCTAAAAACAATATTGTCGAACGAAAGCCCTCGTTTACGCCGCAAGCAGATAGCGAAGATGTCATGTCGGCATCCGTCAAACTAAAGCGTATTTTTGGCTTTGGGCAAAAGAAATCTCAAAAGCGTGAATTTCACGCATCGAAAGCAAAAGAAGCGCTGAATCGCGTCATGTCACCTGAGACGATGCATCAAACGAAACAGAGCGAGAGAAAACCGATGGATGAAAAAGAACTAGGGTTGTTGGAGCAAGAAGTGGCGAAGAGCTTAAGTCATGAGCCTACTTCACCACCACAGTCTAATAATGATCATGGCCAACATTTACTGACTGGGCCGATGCTGGATGGATTGGGCGTGAGAGTCACGAACGACCACGATATGCAGAAGATGCATTTCCTCTCACAGGAGATGGGACAGTCATTGCAAGCATGCTTAAAAGGGTTGTTGGCGCTTCATGAACAAGCCGCAGAGGGGCGTTTCGGTACCATGAATCGCAACTTGCAACCTATTGAAGATAACCCGCTTCGTTTGGGCCTAACGTATGAAGAGACCGTCCGAACCATGTATGACGCAGACAAAAGCTTAGTGCATTTATCTGCGCCAGCGGCGATCGCGGAAAGCTTAAAAAATGTGAGAGATCACAACGACGCGACGCAAGAGGCGATATCGGAAGCGCTTGACCAAATTTTACACGCTTTCTCTCCCGACGTTCTTCTGCGTCGCTTCCAGCACTGCCGCCGCAATACCGATGAGCAGGTTGAAGGTGAATCAGCGTGGGCGTGGGAAATGTATTGTAACTATTACAAAGAGCTGACTTCTAATCGCCAGCGAGGTTTCTCAAAGCTGTTCTGGGAAATTTTTGAGCAGGTTTATGACAAACGTATCCGTGAAAAGCAATTGGAGGGCTAAAGCGGTGATCAAAAAACTGAGTATTGTCTGTGCACTTTTATTGTTGACGGCGTGTAGCTCTTCCGATGAATACAAGCCTGAAGAGCAACCCACGACGGTGACTTTCAGTCTGGTGAGCGATACAGGTGTTAACCCAAATATCGCGGGTGATCCAGCCCCAATCGAGGTGCAAATCTTTGAGTTGGAAGACGACTCAATGTTTATGTCGGCAGGGTTCGATCAGTTGCGTACTGATTATAAAGGGGCACTGAGTAGTAATTTTATTAATAACTACGATTACGTGTTAACCCCTGGACAATTCAAGTTCGTTAACGCCTTTAAAATAGATGAAGACACAAATTACATTGGTGTGATGGCACATTTTTCAGAGCCAAACTTAGGTGAATGGAAAAAGGCTGTGAAGGTGCTTAATAAAGGCCGTCAATATCACCTGCTAATGCTTTTCAAAGATTACGACGTGAAATTAGAGAAGGTAGAGTAAATTTAATGTTTGCACGGAATCGGGTGATATGGAGTGAAGGGCTTTTTATTAAGCCACAACACTTCCAACAGCAGCAACGCTACAGCGAATACTTACTGGAAGAGAGATTGACATCTGTCAGTAAGTATTTGTATGGCGTATCGGAACTTTCGTTAAACCCTGAATACTTGGCTTTTGGTCGTATTGCGATTGAGCGAGCCGTTGGGGTTATGCCGGATGGCACTGCGTTTCGTATTCCGCAGGAAGATGTGATGCCGGATGCCTTGGAAATTGAAGATAGCTCCCTATCTAACCAGTTGATTTATCTCGCAGTCCCGCTGCGTAGTGAATCGATCATGGAAGTTAACTGGCCCGACGATAAAGGGTCGGGGCGCTATGAAAGCCGCCGTATTGACGTGCGCGATGTCCATAGTGTTCAAGGTGATACAACCACGCTAGATGTTTCTCCGATTCATTTGCAACTGATGCTCGAAAAAGAGGACCGTAGTGCTTATGCATCTATTCCGGTTGCTCGTATCTTAGAAAAGCGTCCAGATGGAAGTGTCGTTCTCGATCCTGACTTTATTCCCTGTCATTTTAATGTTGCCGGTAACGCTACATTGCATCGGTTTATTAATGAAATGGCGGGATTGATGCACGAACGTGCCAAAAATATCGCTCAACGTATCAGTTCTCCTTCTCAAGGCGGTGTTGCGGACGTTTCGGACTTTATGTTGTTGCATTCATTAAATCGTTTGCAGCCACAAATGAAGCATTTGGCATCCTTGGGTAGCTTACATCCAGAGCGTTTGTATGAATGTTTGTCCTCGGTGTGTGGTGAGTTAGCAACATTCACCGATGAAAGCCGCTTGGCACCGACGTTGCCGGCCTACAACCACGATATGCCTAGCGAGTCCTTTTGGCCGGTGATTCGTTATTTACGTCAAAGCCTCAGTGTTGTACTGGAGCCACGAGCGGTGTCAATTCAGCTTGATAAGCGTAATTACGGCTTAATGGTTGCGCCAATTCAGGATCCGCAGCTGATGGGTTCGGCGGAGTTCATCGTTGCTGTGAAAGCGCGCATGCCATTGGATGAGTTGCGCCGGCTGTTTACTCAGCAAACCAAAGTGTCTTCTGTGGAAAAAATACGGGAGCTTATTTCACTTCAGTTACCTGGCATCCCACTGATTCCATTACCCGTGGCGCCACGGCAACTGCCTTACCATGCGGGATACACCTACTATCAGCTGGATAAAGAAAGTGCAGCATGGGCGATGCTTTCTAACTCAAGTGGGTTTGCATTCCATGTGGCAGCAGCATTTGATGATTTAGATATTCAGTTCTGGGCAATAAGGGATTGATCATGGCGGCAACCGAAGACAGTGTTTTCAACGATCTTTTGTTTGATGATGTTGAGAAAATAGATAGCGACCAAGACTATTGGTTTCAATTACGGGGCCATAACCCAAACGCGCTGGTGGATGCAGCAACGCCACTGTTTGGTCTTGCGCTACGTGTTCGTTCACTCTCAAGCTGTAGCAATATTGAGCAGATTTACCATCAAACGATCGAAGAAATTAAAGCGATTGAAATCGAGCTATCGGAACAAGGTTTCGAGCATGCTGTGCTGATGGCATATCGCTACATTCTTTGTACGTTTCTCGATGAAGCGGTAATGGGAACAGCATGGGGAGCATCGACATGTTGGGCTGAGCACTCAATGCTGTCCCGTTTTCACAACGAGACCTGGGGTGGAGAAAAAGTGTTCACCATTTTAGGTCGTCTTGAAAGCGAACCTGAAAAGTATCAGCCGCTGTTGATCTTTATTTACCACTGCTTATGCCTGGGCTTTGAAGGCAAATATCGAGTCATTGATGGCGGGCATGCTCAGCGCGAGAAAGTGATCAAAAGGTTACATGATTTGGTCCTTGATGATGAGCAACCTAAAGCCTTGGCAGACGCGAGTGATCATGTTGTCAACACGCGTTATGCGCTCAGTAAGCAGGTGCCTTTATGGGCAGTCTTCGCTGGTTTCGTCGTGCTTTGGGCAGGTATTTTTGCGGGTTACTCGTACTTACTCCATGAAAAGTCTGAGAATGTGCTAAGCCAGCTGAATCAACTGCTTTAGCCAATAACGTATTTTATTTAGATAACTAGGTGTCCCCGTGATTCGAATTGAATTATCTACACTAATTTCAAAATTGAATGAGCAAAGTAAACTTGCCCTAGAGCAAGCAGCCTCGCTCTGTATTGAAAGGCAACATCCAGAAGTATTGATTGAACACTTCATCGAAGTGTTACTGGACAATCCGCTTTCTGATGTTCGTTTGATCGTAAAACAAGCGAACGTTGAAGTTGAAGCACTAAAACAGGCGCTTTCTTCGAGCTATGAGCGTGACAAAGCACTAGACACGTATCCTGCCTTTTCCCCACTACTGGTTGAAGTATTGCAAGAGGCTTGGTTGCTGTCGACGACTGAATTGGATCAATCGGAATTGCGCTCGGGTATTGTATTTTATGCCGTACTTAACCGCGCCGATCGTTACCTTTCTCGTCCAGCCGCCAAGCTGTTGGATGGCATTAATCGTGAAAGTCTAAAGAAACATTTTAACGCGATTGTGGCTGATTCCGCAGAAACGGCGGTTGATACAAATGCGGCAGCGAAAAAACATGCGCCTTCTCTCGAGGGCAATGAATCTCCGTTATACAAATACTGTTCAAACATTACGGCACAAGCAAAAAATGGCGAGCTCGACCCGGTCTTATGTCGAGAGGAAGAGCTTAACCTGATGATTGATATTTTATGCCGTCGTCGTAAGAACAACCCCATTGTTGTAGGTGATGCAGGGGTGGGTAAAAGCGCGATGGTCGAAGGTCTGGCATTGCGCATTGCAGCCGGAAATGTTCCGGAAAAACTTAAGCACGTTGAGTTATTCAGCTTAGATTTAGGCCTACTTCAAGCTGGCGCCTCTGTGAAGGGTGAGTTCGAAAAACGCTTGAAAGGGGTTATCGATGGCATCAAGACTGCACCCAACCCAATCATTCTCTTTATCGATGAGGCGCACACGCTTATCGGTTCAGGAAACCAAGAAGGCGGTAGTGACGCAGCAAACTTGCTCAAGCCAGCACTGGCGCGAGGTGAGTTAAGTACCATTGCTGCAACGACTTGGAAAGAATATAAAAAGTACTTCGAGAAAGATCCTGCACTTACTCGTCGTTTCCAACTGGTGAAATTGGAAGAGCCTTCTGTTGATCAAGCGGTCAATATTATGCGTGGTCTTGGTAGTGCCTATGAAAAAGCCCACGGCGTTATTATTGCTGACGACGCGTTAAAAGCGGCTGCAGAGCTTTCTGCTCGCTACCTTTCAGGACGACAGCTCCCCGATAAAGCCATTGATGTGCTAGATACGGCATGCGCTCGGATTGCTATTAACATGACGACGCCACCGAAGCGCTTAGCGTTGCTTGAAACGCTTTGTCACCAACGTCAACAAGAAATCGAGATGCTGAAGCGCGCAGAGTTTATTGGCCAGCCGGTAGACACGGAACGTCTCGATGAATTGGAAACCTTGGAGCAGGCGGATGAAGAAGAAAAGCGTCTTCTCTCATCACGCTGGAATGAGCAACGCGAGTTGGTAGAAGAAATTGTATCCTTACGCGCCAAGCTGTTAGACAAAGATAGTGCTGATGTCAGTGACGATGCGGATGAAGCGTGTGATTATGACGCACTCGCGAAAACGCTGTCAGAAAAATATGCGGCACTTGACGCGATTCCTCATGATGAGCGTCTTATGCACCCGCACGTGGATGCGGAACAAGTCGCTGAAGTGATTTCTGATTGGACAGGTGTGCCTGTTGATCAGATGAACAGTGATGAGCTTTACAAGATCACCAACCTGACAACACTGCTTGGAAAGGCGATCAAAGGGCAAGATATTGCCATCGAACGTGTTCATCGTCACTTGCTGACAGCACGTGCAGATCTGCGTCGTTCAGGCCGACCGAAAGGCGCATTTTTACTGGTTGGTCCAAGCGGTGTGGGTAAAACCGAAACCGTTGTGCAGCTTGCTCAACAGCTCTACGGTGGTAAGCAGTTTTTAACCACGATTAATATGTCGGAGTACCAAGAGAAACACACGGTTTCACGTTTGATTGGCTCTCCCCCAGGCTACGTGGGCTATGGCGAGGGTGGTGTACTGACTGAGGCGATTCGTAAAATGCCTTATTCGGTCGTACTGCTTGATGAAGTCGAGAAAGCGCACCCAGAAGTATTGAACATCTTCTATCAAGCCTTTGATAAGGGTGAACTGGCAGATGGCGAAGGCCGCGTGATTGACTGTCAAAACACCGTATTCTTTTTGACCTCGAACCTCGGTTATCAAACGATCGTTGATCATGCTGATGATCAAGCGAACCTTGATAATGCCTTGTATCCAGAACTTGCGGCTTTCTTTAAGCCGGCACTGCTTGCACGTATGGAAGTCGTACCTTACTTGCCACTAGGCCAGGACGTACTCGCCGATATCGTGCGAGGTAAACTCACTCACCTCGAACAGACATTTGCTCAGCGTTATGGCGCAACGGTTGATATTCATGAAAGCCTGATTGACGAGATATTGCAGCGCGCGACTCGCAGTGAAAATGGGGCACGTATGCTGGAAGCGATTATAGAAGGTCAGTTATTGCCTCCTGTTTCGCTATCTCTGCTTAACAAACTGGCTGAGAAATCAGATATCTCTCATGTGCGTTTATACGCCGAAGAGGGTGAGTTTAAAGGCGAGGTTGAGTAAGAATGCGTAATTGGCTGGCTTATGTGACTGACCTAGCGAAGGAAAGGCGGACTGTCGATCTACAGTCTCGCTTTATCCAAATCGTTGTTGGTGAGCTCAAGCTACGCGAAGGAATGCTACTCACACCCAGTTGCGATGGCAGACAGCTTGTCTGCCACGCATTGGATACGTCTTGGTCGGTAACGGATTTTGACACCCCCTTTGCTCATGTTCTTCAAAATGTCGTCCCTATGCATTTAGGTGCGGAAGATATTGTTTATTGGCAATCAAATCGAGCGTTCGCTGAATTTGTCGGTGAGCTTGGTTTGTTTGAAGCCGTCAATATTTATCCTTTGGTACGTCGTGACACGAATACAAAGCTTGTTGTTTGTCTAGTGGGAGATAGCGATGCTCTATCTTCGCTGTGGCACGACGACCCAGGTTTCAGTCAATTTGTGGATGTGTTTGTGAATCAGTGGTCTCTACTTAGTGAAATGGAAGGCGAGGAGAGCCGTCGTAGAGCGTTAAGAGCCTCTCTTTCGGATATCGAAAAAAGGGCGCATCAGCAAAAGCAAGCAGCGAGCTTGTCTGCCACGCTTATCGGTGACAGTGCACCTATGCTGCGTCTTCGTGACCAAATTGCTAATGCGGCGTCATCGCATCTCTCTGTGCTCGTTCAAGGAGAGACAGGAAGCGGTAAAGAGTTGGTCGCGCGCGCGGTTCACGATCTATCAAGCCGAAATACTCAGCCATTTGTGCCTATCAATTGCGCGGCCATACCGGAGCACTTGCTCGAGAGTGAACTATTCGGGCATGTGAAAGGAGCATTCTCTGGTGCCGTGAATCATAAAGAAGGGCTTATTTCACAAGCGAATGGCGGCACGCTCTTTTTGGATGAAATTGGCGATATGCCAATGAGCTTGCAAGCAAAGTTACTCAGGGTACTGGAGTCTGGAACATTTCGACCTGTCGGAGGACACCAAGAGCAACAATCAGATTTCCGGTTGGTGTCGGCTACTCATGTTCATCTACTTGAAAAAGTGCGTGCAGGCGAGTTTCGACAAGATCTGTATTATCGCTTACTGCAATACCCGCTACATGTACCAGCACTTGCGCAGCGTAAGGAAGATATACGGCAGCTATGTTTCCACTTTATTCAACAGTTTAATCGGCAACATGGCACTAGCATCCGTGATATTCATTTCCAAGCGTTGGATGCGCTACTTGGCTATAGCTTCCCCGGTAACGTGCGCGAGCTAAAACATTTAATCGAGTATGCCTGCGCGCAAACGGCAAATGGCGAGGCGATAAAACTGGCAACCTTTGGTGCGCGCTTGAATATGTCGGTAAGCAGTTCCCCAGCCCCGGCTCCAGCAACCGATGATGTCCGCTCCGTTTGTGACTCTAATGGGCTATCGACATCGAGCCGCGTGCTGAATATCGACGCTGCGTCGATTGGCGACCTGAAACAAGCATTGATGGATTTTGAACAGCGCATTATTACGGATAGGTTGTCGCAGTTTGATGGTGATACCGCCAAAGTGGCGGAAAGCTTAGGTATCCCGAGAAGAACATTGACTTATAAATGTCGAAAATTAGAGATAAAAGCGCCATGAATACGCATAATCACGCCTTAGCAATGGCCGCATCGGTAACACTTCTCTGTGCATCGTTTTCTTCTACTGCGGCAGAAATATCCTCTGTTAAGCAACTTGAGCAGGCTCAGCAATGTCGCGTTGTGCCTTCCCGACTCGACCGTTTAGCGTGTTTTGATCGTGTTTTTAACACGCAATTGTCCGCAAGCGACGTGGCAGAAGAGCACGCTACCCAAAAGCCGCAGCAGTGGCGAAGAGCGATGGATGCTGCGAATGCCAAAGCGCCTCAAACTTGGTCATTAACGGAGCAAGGGGAAGGGCGCGGAAGTAGCGCTTGGATTACCCTTCAAGCAAACAATGTAAGAACGCGCTTTAAAGCAAGCGAGCAACCGGTACTGATGCTGAGTTGTATCGACAACCTCAGTCGCATCGAACTGATGTTGCCGGAACCGATTGACGATGGCCGAGTGAAGATGACGTTCCCTCAAGGTCAAACCCAGTACTGGAGAAGTGATGATGTAGGTGTAGTGTTATCGTCTTCTCGGGGACTTCCGGCTATTCGATTGATGAAATCACTTTCTAGCCAAGATCAACTGGTTATTCGTTCAAACTCGCGATATGTAGACGGCCTTCGCTTTGATACTGCGCCGCTAAATAACACCATACATGCATTACGCGAACGTTGCGGTTGGTAAAGATGGAATTAAAAGAGTACAAGCGTTGTATCGCGCAACCTATTGACGCGGCGAACCCGGTTGGAGAGCGACTGGTTGACGATCCATTGTTTGATTTTGTTGAAGATCAAATGATGAAAGTTGGCTCCTTGTCTCACGGCGATGTGCAGTGGGATGAGGTTGAGCATAGCGTTCTTAAACTGCTGTCGGAAAAAACAAAAGACATCAAGCTGCTTGCATACCTGTTGCAGTGCCTGCACCACCAACCGTCTCCGTCGAGATTCATCCTCTCGTTTGATGTGATGGCGAGCTTCATGTCGAACTATTGGGAGCAAAGCCATCCAGCGCCCGGCAAACGCGGCAATCTACCGCGGCGCAAGTTCTTTAGCCAAATGGCTCAGCGCTTTTCTATGGCGGTCGATAAAACCGACTTTGGCCAATTCGATGCGCAAGATAGAGAACAGCTCAATCAGGCTATCGAGGCATGGGAAAAAGCGATTGAAGACAATGGGCTGACGAATGACCTCGTCGGCAGTGTGGTTGGAAGTATCAAGTCAGAACTGCGCAAAGCGGAAGAGCGTCAGCGCGTAAACGAGGTGGCGAAAGAGCAACCAACGCCTTCGCGCACCAGCACGACGCCGACAACATCATCCGTGGATGTCGATCATTCCAGTGATAAAGCCACTAAACAGACACTGCTTAAGGTCGCTTCGTTCTTAGCTGAACAAGGCGATGGGGTGGCGCTGGCGATTCGATTAAGGCGCTACGCCGTCTGGTACAGCATCACTGCTTTGCCCGACCATAAACCCGGTGGGGAAACGCTGCTGCGAGGTATGCAGCAAGACCGTGTCAAAGACTATCAAGATAAAATGCGCCATCCCGATTTAGCTTTATGGCGTCAGGTCGAGCAAAGTTTGACCATGGCACCGTATTGGTTTGATGGTCACTTAATGAGTTACACCATTGCCCAAAAACTGGGCCATCAAAATTGGTGCGATGCCATTCAATCCGAAGTGGCGCAATTTTTAGAGCGCTTACCTGGGCTGAAAGATTTGCAGTTTAAAGGTGGAGAGCCCTTTGTTTCTGATGCAGTGAAAGACTGGTTGGCCAGTGGCAGCGCGAATCAGAGAGGTGGGGGCCAGTCAGTCAGTGGCGATTGGCAGGAGAAAAAGAAAGAGGCACTTGCCTTGGCGAAAGAAGGTGGAATTGCCGTTGCACTCTCCATGCTAAACGATGGGCTACAGGCAGCAAACGAGCCAAGAGACCACTTTTACTGGCGTATGCTTTCGGCCGACCTCTTGCACGCGAACCAGCTAAACAGCATGGCAAAAGAGCAGTATCAAACCTTGAACCAAGAAATTAAGACCATGAGTGTCACCGACTGGGAGCCCAGCTTGGTTGAACAACTTGAACGCAAAACAACGTCAGAGTGATTAAGGGCGAAAATTCATGTGGAAACATCTTTTCAAAATAGCGAAAAAGCTGAAGCCTGGAATGCTTGCGGCTTTTCCTATTTTATTGGTTGCGATATTTATCCTTGTTAATGTCGCCATATGGTGGGCAGGTCCTTGGCTAACACTCGGTGAGCAAAAGCCTCTTGCATCTATCGCGGCGCGTGCGATCTGCAGTGGCTTTATTACACTCGGGGCGTTGGCGATTTGGGGTGTTTGGCAATGGCGTAAGCTACAAGGTTTCAAAGCGGAGCAAGAGCACGCTGAGCGGCTACGCGAAGACCCTATCCAAGTATACGAAGAGCGCCAACAGTCTGAGCTTGATCAAGTTGTTGCGAACATGAAGCAAAACTTGAACAAGCGAAACCACCTTTACGCACTTCCATGGTACTTAGTGCTGGGCTTGGAAAACGCCGGCAAAACCAGTCTTATTAATCGCTCTGGGCAGAACTTCGTGTTTTCGTCTGTGATGCGAGCCTCTGGGCAAAAAAGCGAAAACCCATATTCATTTGATTGGTGGATAGGGGATGAATCGGTATTGATTGACCCTGATGGCGAGCTACTCACTCAGGGCAACAAAGATGAAAATAACGACGGTGAATTAGAGCGCCGTCTGTGGTTACACTTTGTTAAGTGGCTGGAACAAACACGTAGTCGTCGTCCACTTAATGGCATCGTGCTGACGCTAGACGCATCACACCTAGCGACGGCGACAGCGTCTGAACGTAAAGCTTACGCTAACTTGCTGCGTGCGAGGTTGCGCGAGTTGATGGAAACCCTGTCGACGCGATTGCCTGTTTATATTGCCTTAACTAAGCTCGACTTACTGTATGGGTTTGAACCCTTCTTTAAGCATTATTCGAAGCAGCAGCGCGATGAAGTGCTTGGGTTTACTTTCTCTTTAAACTCAGTGGATGACTTAGACTCGTGGTTAAAAGAGTTTGATGAGGCATACAGTGGCTTTATCGACAGGGTAAATGCGATCGTGCCTCACGCATTGGCAACACCGCTCGACTTTGAGGATCGCAAAGCGATATACAGCTTCTCACGCCAAATTGCAGGGCTGAAAGAAATATTGGCCACCTTCTTTAACGAAGCGTTGGCAAGCGATCAGTTCTCGACATCCGCACTGGTGCGAGGGGCCTATTTCACATCGGTATATCAACAAGGTGTCCCAACCAATGCCTTTGATGATGCGGCTTCTCGCCGTTATGGGCTCTCGCATGCGGTGAACCGAGCGCAGAAGTCGAAAAACTCGACCGTTTATTTTACGCAACGGCTTTTCAGCAACATTATTTATCCAGAAGCAGGACTCGCGTCTGATAACTTCCGGGTGGCGAAGCATAAGCGACGTCTCATCGGCATGTCGGTGTTAACTTGCTCAATTGCAACCGTGCTGCTCGCGGGGACGTGGCATCGCTATTATCTTGCCAACGTCGCGCATGCGGATGCGGTGCTAACAAAAGTCGACCAGTATAAGACGCAATTTCCGAGTAATGCGGCAGGAGCATCGCAACAAGAAGTATTGAAACCGCTGAACCAGATCCGACAAGCCACGTTGGAATTTGGTTTTTTCCGAGATAAACCGAAGTATATCTCTGACTTTGGTCTCTATCAGGGACATGTAATTGGGCCTAAGGTTGAACAAACGTACTTGAACTTATTGAAGAGCCGTTTCTTACCCCTGCTGATGGCGGATACTGTGGTTGATCTTAACCAAGCAACAACGGATCAGGAAAGACTCGTGGCGTTGCGAGTGTATCGCATGATGGTGGATAAGAGTGGTCGCTATCATGATTACGTAATGGATTATTTTAGTCAGCAATGGCAACGAGAGTTTGCCGGGCAAAAAACTATCCAAGAACGTTTGTTAGGACACTTAGATTATGCGATGCGTCATACCGATCTGACGGATGCGCGCCGACAAGGCGATGAGGTCGCAGAACGGGTTATGCGTCCTTATGATATGACGATTGCGCGCGCGCAAGCTGATTTGCGCACCATGCCAACCGATCAACGTGTTTATCGTAATCTTAAACTCGACGCTCAGACCGTACTCGGTGCGCCAATGAACTTGCGTAATTCGGTAGGGCCCGTTTTTGATGTGGTTTTTGAAGAACGAGTAGTTAACAGCGAAAATCTGTATATTCCACAAATGCTGACTAAAAAAGGCTTTGAAGAGTATTTTGTACCAAAACTGCAATCCGTTTCTGACCTCGCGTTGATCGACAGTTGGGTACTCGGTGAAGCCGAAACTGCGGAGTTTAGTGAAGCAGATAAGAAAGCGCTAAGGAACAAGATTCGCGATCTTTATGTTGCGGATTACACCAATACATGGCGAACGGCACTGAATGAGATTGACGTGAAATTCTTCAGTGATATCAACGATGCCGTTACTGTATTGGATAACTTTACCGGTCACGTTGGACCGCTACAGCGCCTATTGCGTACGTTGGAAACCAATACTCAGCTTGCATCAGGGCTGGGATTGGATGAAGACGCGCAGGACGCGATTGCAGAGAATCCAAAATATAACGTCGCGTCTCAGATCCAAGCGCCGTTTTCTGACTTAAATAGCCTTGTTAAAGCGGTCAATGACAAGCCTGCCTACTTGAGTGAAGTACTGGCGTCCGTGCAAGAACTCAAGAGCTACCTTAAGTCTATTCAGGATGCGCCTGACGTCGGCACGGCCGCGCTCGATGCAACTAAAGCGCGTGTGAAGCTGGTAAACACCGATCCTATTTATACGCTAAAACGTATTGCGACAGGCCTACCAGAACCGCTGGATGGCATGGTCGACAAACTGGCAGATGAAAGTTGGCATGTTGTAAAACAGGCGGCGATTCAACACCTTGAAGTTCGCTGGTATCAAGATGTTTATCGTCCTTATCAACAAAAGCTGGCTAATCGATATCCGTTCAATCCGCAGGCGAGTAAAGATGCATCACTCAGTGACTTTGAGAGCTTCTTTGCGCCGGGTGGGACTTTGGATAGCTTCTATAACAACCAGCTTAAGATGTTTATTGATGAAAACATCTCTGTGGGTAACAGCGGCATTGACGGTTCATTGATCCGCCAAGACTTGCTTGCTCAGATCCGTCAAGCACAAAAGATTCGAGAAGCATTCTTCAACCGCAAAGGTATCTTAGATGTTAGCTTCTCCGTTGAACCTCTTCGCTTGAGCAGTAATAAGCGTCGTAGTGTGTTGAATATTGATGGGCAATATGTGACCTATAGCCACGGCCCGCGAGACAGTATAGAGCTGATCTGGCCGAATACACTGCGAGACTCGGCAACATCGAAGTTGACGTTGGTACCGACAAAAACCAATTTGTCTCCACGCAGTGTTGTGATACGTGGTCCGTGGGCATTATTCCGTCTTCTCGATCAAGGTGCGGTCGTATCGGCAAGTGCGACATCTGTTGATTATCAATTCAACGTTGATGGTGGCGGAATGATTTACCGCGTTAATGCGCAAGCCGCGACTAACCCATTCACTCAGCGTTTGTTTAAGTCCTTTAAACTCTCACGCAACCTTTACTAACTGATCATGGGGCGAGGGGACTCGCCCCTGCATTATCAGGAAAGCCAAACATGCCTTTTATTATCTCAATAGATAACCAACCCTTTAAGATTTCACTCGATTCATCAAGCATTCGTGATGACGAACGTTACGACGCGGTTAGGGAACAAATTAACAAGCGTCATTCTCCGCTATCAGGCGGCACAGATTGGGCATGTGTGAAGGACTCTTGCCAAGCCTTGGCACGTGATAAGGGGATTGATTTATTACTCAGTGGCTATTTTACCGTTGCAGCACTAAAAACCAGCGGATTGGCAGAATTTGCCAATGGTTTAGAGTTGCTGCTTGCATGTTTAAATAATGAAACTGAGGTCAATGAGAAACGAGCGCGTGCGCGTAAAGAAGCCCTTGATTGGGTGAATTCGCGCGTGTTAAGCGAATTAAAACAAATCAAGCCCGATCAACAGGCATTGCGTGACCTCTATCGCTGCGAACGACTTTGCGATTCGCTCTTTCATGTTTTAGAGCGGCAGCAACCTCATCATGTTGTCGATTATGAAGGGCTTGCTTACGTTTTATTTGAGCACATAGACCGGATAGAAACCCGTTTACACAGTGCCGTGAAACAGCAGAAACGTGATGAGGAGGAAAACCCTACCATCACGGTCAAGAAAAGCCGTCGCCAGAACGTATTCGCTTGCGCGTTTGGTGCGATCCTAGTGGTAATTATTTGGCTTGCTTACCCTTATATTCCGTATTTCCAAACCCCCTTTATTACCTACAGTCCTCAACCTAGCTTGAACTCTGAACGTGCACTGAAAGAGTTTACTCAACGATATAGCCCGTCTTCTTTGACACGTTGGCAAGATGCATTTGTTGCTATGTATCAACAAGCTATTGAGTCAGAACTCGATCAATCTATTGAAACGCCCAAAGTGTTGGCTGCGCAGCACCTTAATGCGCTCACGACGTTGTACGGAGAGCATGAAGCATCAAGCGTATTGTTAAGTGCTTATAACACGCAGCGAGAAGAGGCACTGGAAAGCACTAATAAATACATTGATAAATTCAGAGCGGTACGGACCAAGATGGCGAATATCGCGCTACTTGCCGAGCAAAATCGTTGGTGGGCGCTACAAAAGCAAACACGTTCACTCGAAAATTTTGCGATCAGTTTATCGCCTATTTATGGTCGTGCGGATTACGTCACCCTGTTGATTGAGCAAGGTGAGTTTGAAAAGGCAAACAACGAATTAATGGTACTGACCGAACGTCTCAATCATTTGAGCTGGAAAGTGGCTGAGCTAAACGAAGCGTTGAATGAAGCTTCCGCCAAGGTGACCACGGAGAATGATAATTAAGCAGGCAAAGCAACTTCTTGCCTCGCCGAGCAAAAACTTGCTTGTGGCGTGCAAAAAATTGGTCAATGGGAGAGTAAAGTACTGAATTTTAGGGCTAAAAAAGCTGGCATGCATTTCGCTATATGGGATGGCGAACAGAGGCACCGACTGGAAAGCCTCTTCCATTAATAAGAAAGGAGCGATTATGCCAACGCCATGTTATATCTCGATTGAAGGTGAAACTCAGGGTTTGATTACTGCCGGTGCCTGCACCGCGGATTCTATCGGTGATGCTTTTGTTGAAGGCCACGAAGACGAGATGCTGGTACAACAGTTTGACCACAATGTAACGGTACCAACTGACCCTCAGTCAGGTCAGCCATCAGGCCAACGTGTGCACAAGCCATTTAAATTCACCGTTGCGCTCAACAAAGCGGTGCCGTTGCTTTATAACGCACTGGCGTCAGGCGAGAAGATGTCAACGGTTGAGCTGAAGTGGTACCGCACGTCGATTGAAGGTAAACAAGAAAACTTCTTTACCACCAAGCTGGAAAGCGCCTCGATTGTGGACATTCACTGCGAGATGCCTCATTGCCAAGACCCGGCGAAGTCAGACTTTACGCAGAACCTGACGGTGTCGATGTCTTACCGCAAAATCACGTGGGACCACGTCAACGCAGGCACTTCAGGCTCAGACGACTGGCGCAAGCCTATCGAAGCCTAATCTTTCATGGCGACATGAAGACACAAACAGCCTGCCTTTACGGGCGGGCTGTGGTGCGTTGAGCCAGACGGCAGGGTCTGGCTGAACGTATCAGGGTAAACAAGCAGGGCGAAGGATACACAGATGGCGACATTGCAAATAGCGTTAACCGTGGCGGGGCTGGACCCGCAACCGTTCGTGGTGGTGGACTACCAAGGGGACGAGTGCCTCTCTCACCAAGCTGGCCTGAATGGCAATCCGGTGTATGGGTTCCAGTATGAGGTGGCCTTGGCGAGCCGCCATACCGACATCACGCCAGAGCAAGTGGTCGATAAGCCGGTGCAGCTGACACTGTGGCGTAATGGCGAGCTGGTCAAACGGGTGCAGGGTATCGCCAGTGCCTTTAGCCAAGGTGACATTGGTCATCACTTTACCCGCTACCGCTTAACCTTGGTGCCCGCCCTGTATCGCCTGTCGCTTCGCCAAAACAGTCGTACCTTCCAGCACCAAACCGTGCCGACTATTCTAGAAACCCTGCTCACGGAAATGGGGGTGACGGAGGTTAACTTCTCGCTAACCCGTGACTATGCCGAGCGCGAATACTGTGTGCAGTACCGTGAAAGTGACTTGGCGTTCTTCCACCGCTTAGCGGCAGAAGAAGGCTTGGTGTATCACCATGAGCACGATGCCACCACCCATACCCTGATAGTGACTGATGCGCCCGACAGCTTGCCCCAGCTTGAGAGCCCGGTGCCCTATAATGCTGTCAGCGGCGGTCGCACGGATACGCCGTATATCTATGGGCTGACACGCCACACCGCGGCACGCCCTAGTCACACGGCCTTAAAAGACTACAGCTTTAAAAAGCCAAGCTACAGCTTCCAACAAGCGGCGCAAGCCGATGGCATTGATTACCAGCGTACCGACAGCTACGAGCACTTTGACTTCCCGGGCCGCTTTAAAGACGACGCCACCGGACAGGCGTTTAACCAAACCCGCTTAGAGTACTTACGCCGTGAGGCCGAGCATGCCAACGGCCAAAGCAATGAGCCGGCATTACGCGCGGGCTATCGCTTTACCATCAGCGACCATCTGGATGAGAGCGTGAACCAAGCGTGGCAAGTGGTGCGGGTGCATCATCAAGGCAGCCAACCACAAGCACTGGAAGAAGAGGGCGGCCAAGGCGCCACCACCTACAACAACCAGTTTATGCTTATTCCTGCCATCACCCCGTGGCGTGCAACCCCCACGCCTAAACCGCAAGTGGATGGCCCCATGATAGGCACCGTGGTGGGACCGGATGGCGAAGAAATCTTTTGTGATGAACACGGGCGGGTGAAAGTCCACTTCCCGTGGGACCGTTATTCCAACGGCGATGACAAAAGCAGCTGCTGGATACGGGTGGCCCAAGGCTGGGCGGGCAGCCAATACGGCATGATGGCCATTCCCCGTATTGGCCATGAAGTGATTGTGTCCTTCTTACACGGTGACCCGGACCAACCGATTATCACCGGCCGCACGTATCATGCGACCAATGTACCGCCTTATACCTTACCCGCGAACAAAACCAAGACGGTTTGGCGCAGTGAGAGCCACCAAGGCGAGGGGTATAACGAACTCACGTTCGAAGACCAATCGGGCAGTGAGCAAGTGTATTTACACGCCCAAAAAGACTGGCATACCGAGGTAGAAAACGACCGTGTGACCGAGATAGGTCATGACAATCACCATCAGGTGCACAACGACCAATTTCATCGTGTGATGGGCAATGCGCATCATACCGTGGAGGGAGAGAGTCGCACCCGTATTGGTGGTAACCACTCCAATCTCGTCAAAGCCAGTGAGCACTATAAAGTCGGTAAGGTTCATGCGGTGGAAGCAGGGAGTGACATTCACCTAAAAACGGGCGCCAAACTGGTGATCGAAGCCGGTGCAGAAGTTACCTTAAGTGCCGGCGGTAGCTTTGTGAAAGTGGATGCGGCAGGCGTGCATGCTTCTGGTGCCGCGGTGAACTTAAACTCAGGCGGCAGCGCAGGCAGTGGACCAGGCTTTAATGGCCAAATGGCGAAGTGTCCCAAAACTATCGACGCCTTGGCCGATCCCGAAGCCACGCCACTCCCCGATATCCAAGCGGTTGATGTAATGACCACATCAGAAACACAGCAAGGGGCACCGACGCTTATCGCTGTTCCAGCGACGGCGAGTCTGGTGCAACAAGTTATTGCCGACGTTAAATCTGAAACACCTATTACGCAAGCGTGCCTTAAACAACCTGACGGTAGTTGCCCGCTGTCAGACTGCCCCTGTGGGAATAACGTATGAGCTTACATCTAGCATCCACACACGGTGATGAGCCGATAAACTGGTATGCGTTAGTGAGTGACTATGACGGCATGCATCAAGAGGTTTATGGACTTATTGCTGGTCACAATATTGAACCACTTTATTTATCGACGCCGCTATCAGTGATGATAGAGCGTAGTCCACTTGTTATTCCTTTGAGAGCGCATGACCCCATTGTCGATAAGCTATGCAAAGATAGGACCTTATACTTTTCTGCTCCAAACACGGTAGGGTTCGACGCTGTTCTCGCGCAGTTAAGAAATCGCCTTCAAGTGCAGTTTTCAGCAGCGCGAAAAGGCTTTTTACATTACTACGTACCGGCAGTAGCAAGCTATTTTTTGTTGCTCGCTGAACCAAGTGATACTGCTGATTGGCTCGGTATTCTCTCTGGGGCTTATGTTTACCAGAAGATACACAGTCGACAACCTGAGTGGGTGCATATCCTCGGAGCAAATACCGTAGAAGCATCGTCGTCATTGTGGCAGCTGACGGATTCACAGAAAGATGCATTGAACGAAAAGCACACAGAGCAAGAAATACAGCAATGGGCTGAAACGCAAGGCATTGACGTGTTTGACTGGCCCAAACAAAAAGCAGTTAGCCACTTTTGTGCAAAGCATCAAATAGAGAGCCAAGCGTTAATCAATAAGGTTCACTCTCTCCTACATGAAAATGCGATCAGTTTGGACGAAGCATTGTTAACAATCGCACCAGGACAGACTGAAACGAGCATTGTGGAACAATTAGAGAAATGGGTGTCTAGGGAGTATTTAAATGTCTGATAAGTTTTCTTCAGCGCCTGCATGCGATGGCAAAAAGCTTCTTATTGAAGTAACAGGAATACAACATGGAGCAGAGCAGGATTTTGAATTTTATGATCTAACAGACATGACGCAGCAACCTTCTCTTGAAGCCAAGAAGAAGGTAGACCCCGAACTCGATGACACCACGATATACAGCTGGGATTGGAGCGACGAGAAAGAAAACCGTAACGTCTGGTTGAAAGTGGATGCCGACGATGGGCCCATTAAGCTACCGTTATTTGAAAATGTAACAGTGACAGAGAGAAAGCAAGACGAACAAGATTACTTGGTTCACTCAGTGCTTCCGCTCACTCTTTTGCCGTCATATCAGGGATCCGTTACCAATGCGGACCGTGTGGCACCTGTTCGCGCGGGTTATTTATATGTCTTCTATAACCACAAAGCATGGCGAGAGATCCACATTACACCTGAAGACGGGGAAATGTGCTTAAAAGACGTTCATCTCTATCGTTATCGAGAGGGGCGAGATCAACCCTTTAAAGATGAAGAACGTGTGGCGACAGGAATGCCCTTAGGTGAGATTTGGATCCCCGCCAAAGCAAAAAACGAGCAATCCGTTGTTCATATTGCATTTTCTGAAGTGCAATGGAGTGCGCCCCGTCTGAACTATCTTGAGGCACACCCAGAGCATTTAATGCAACGTGCTAAACCGCTAGACAGTCTTAATGCGGTTGATAGGTCAGACATACTGAAAGTCACAGCGTTACCGGCTATGCGAGTGAGGGCGCCTGAACTAGAGTTCTTTCTTGCCGAGCCGATGCAGCTGAATCGTGATCTATCTGGCGCTTGGGTTAATCAAACCTATCAAACGGTGAAGGGAGAGCTTGAATCCATGAGGGAAGATGGTGAGTCCGCGCCGAATATGCTTCGGTATTATGATCATCAACCTCACCGCTACGAGTATGGGCTCAGACACTCTGCACTGATGGATATTCTTTCTCCCGACACTGGGGAGAGCGAAATGTGGGAGGCGGAATCGACAGACGACTATCTCGCTCAAGCCAAGCAACGTCACTTAAGAGCCATCGTGCTGGATGATCCGCTTTTTGACCTTAGACACCATACTTACCTCGCGCGAAGTGGTGTGGCGTACATGCAACAAGTTTACGTTGATATGAGCCAACAACCACACTACCGATCCGCGGAGTTCGTGCAAAAGCTAGTGGTCCCTTCCAAGTTTGGCGAGAATGAAAACCCGTCGCATGCCGCGTACGACAGTATGGATACCTTCTTAGGGGGACGTTTTCATCGAACATTACGCACCGTAGAACGTCAAATATGCTGTACCGATATAGAAAATTTGCAAGGCTACGTGCAGAGTATTATTGATGAACCGCGTTTGTCTGAGGTGATACGAGATATTAGTTCACTCAACGATATTAATGCAGCGGCAGCCCACAAGCTGATAGGGGAAGCGGCATCTGCGCTTTGTGCGAATACGAAAAAGCTTGACCAACTATCTCACTGTGATAGCCGGAGGATGTCTCCCTATTTCGATACGGCAAAAGCCATTTTATTACCCAATAGTGGATCGGCTTTGCACTCGATACTCTTCCCTGCTGAACAAAGTGTTAGCTTGGACGAATGTTTGGAGCAGCCGCCAGAGGCGGCTAATCTAGGCGACGGGTTGGCAACGCCTGAATCATTGGCGTTGTGGTTTAAAAAGGGTCAGGATATTCAAGATGAAGATTTACGCATCTTCGATCTTGCTTTTATGTCGTCTGCCAATAACAACGAAGAGGGCGCATTTGGCCCCGTGCGACAGGTTGCGAATACTCTAGATGGCATTCTTCGAGGCTATTACGAAATCTTGTTGGAATTGAGCCAAGATTTGGCTGATGAAGCGAAGGTGATTGAATTTAACAGTGCCTATGCACCTGTTTTGCGGCTAATGAAAGCAGCAAATAGCGAGGTGTGGGGGGACATTACCTATCAGCCCGTTGGCGGAAAGGCGTTTAGAGGGACCGTCGTTGGCGTAGAAGGGCATGGTCTGACTTGGGGCCTAAGTAATACCGATCGAGAGCACATAAAAACTAAGCAAAAAAATGCACCCATGGCACGTATGTATGAAAATGCGTCAGGGAAACTGGTGGCCTCAACCGGTAAAAATGCGTTTAGGCCGAGTGATATACCCGGCGTTAATCGCGCAGCAGTTGGGCCTAAGTTGCCACTTAAAGTGGTTGTGGTAGCAGAAGACAGCCACGTGGCAGAAGCCTTTAATCAAGCCAACACCCGCCGAGCGTTAAACAATGTGAACCAGACGGCCAGCAATGCCTACGAGGGGTTACGTGTTCCTTATTTTATTGCGGTTATTGAGCTTGTTAATCTGATGGTTAATGCTCAACATTTTAGTAATTTAGCGAAAAGGAAGGACGTGGGTTACTCTAGGGCGCAAGTGCTCAGCGTCCTAGCAGACTTAGGGATCGCCACAGTACATGCCTCAAATCTTTACACACAAAATGCCTCTCGCCTTGCGACTGTATCAAATGTCACGGCGTTTACTCTTTATGACGATCTAGCACGTACGATAACCTTCGATGGGGGAAGATCTCATCTAGTGGCAAGAGTTAGCGTTCTGGGCGCTGCCAGCCTTGCCGCAGGCTTTTTAACCGCGGCGATTGCTGGCTGGGATGCGATTCGACTATGGCAAAACAATGATATTGATGCCAGTATTGCCAAGGGAATGGTGGCAACAGGAGCCTTAGTTACCACAGTTGCAACAGGGTTATTTACTACCAGCGCACCAATACTATTTGGTATGGGCCCAGTGGCTTGGTTAGGTATAGGTCTATCAGTAGCAGGCTTAGTACTCTATTCGTTTTGGAAAAATACTCCCTTGGAAGACTGGATGACGAATGGTCCCTTTGCTAAAGAGCCTAATGAAGACTATCAACACCTGCAAGGGCCTAAAACGGCGTATGAATGTTTGGTAGGCTTGTTTTTAACAATATCTACAAAAGGTTATCATCTCGAGAGTCAAACAGCTTTTTCTGAACAACTGAAACGCCGTATGCAAGCGCTTGGCGCAACACATATTATTCATGTGAATACGAACCTAGCCTCATTGCTAAACCCAACTAGTCTTGATATCGACTTTTATGCACGTCAAGCAGTTGAAAGAAAAACGGTGACGATTAGTCGTGTAGGTAGGCAAGAAGAGAGAGAGATCATCAACATAAGTTCGGCTAATTCAACACTATTAAAGCAAGAAAAAACTGACGAAGGCTATGCGTTTTTTATTAAGTATGAACAACGCGTGCCCAAAACAAATATGGAGTCTCGTTTTTTTTCTGGGCGAGTTTATGAACATCACTACTCGCCAGCGTTAATTACAAGGGCTCAGCTTAAAGTCGAAGAGGCTATTTTTCCAGCACTGACGCTGGAGCAACTTGAAGAGGGAAAAGTTAGACCCCCTGTTCCCAGTTTTAATCTAGATGATGATAGCGATCTGGGCTGGGCGAAAGACTCATTAATAATAAGCACACGTGGCTAATGCTCGTAAAACAATTATTTGGTAGCAATTAATGGCATATAATACCGAAAATATCATTCCACAGCCACCTAAAAGGCCGCACGGTTTTTTGCAACGGCTACTCACTAAAGGGAAAGTTTTCCCCTTTACCAAGGCAAATGACACCATTGCTCTATCTTTGGCTGGAGAGGTTACGCCCTCTTACCTCAAGGATATTGAAGGTGATAATAAATCGTTATACTGGAATGAAGAAAGGTTAAATAGTGAAGCATTATCCGGCTGGTCTCAGTTTTATACATTTTTACTAACTATGACAAAAATAATACTAATGTTTTTTTTGCCTTTGGCTTATTTAATATTGCTTTATCCACTATTGTTTAGTCATGGAAGCTGGAGCGAAAGATGGGATGACTTATCAGCTGCCTTCTATGGACAAACACTCTATGGGACGTTGCCATGCCTATTAATTTGGGGTCACTACAAGTTGGTATGTAAAGGCTACTATTTTTTAGCACCTTTTTTAAAAAGCAAACGTGTTTATAGTTTAAACCGTCAGACAGGGATGGTGACGCTGTATAAGCGTGGCAATAAAGTGCGCTTTACACATCCTTTTATTGAATTTGACTGTGTATTGATGTCGGCCCCCAGTCCGCAAGGCCATCTGAACTACAATTTGATGTTAGTTCATCGCTATCAGCCTTACTCTGTGGGTGTACCTATTAGCAACTTAATTGGCACCAACGAGCGTGTGGTGGAGTACCAGCGTCTTTGGAATATGATCCAGCGTTACATGGATGTGAGTCAACCGATGCCAGATCTGTTGGTATTAGAAGAAGCTCGAGCCAAAGACCCTGTAACCGCTGCCCATGATCAGCAGACTGGCCGTGACCCGCGTTACTGGCGAGATATGAGCGATGAAACCTACAAGAAGACCCTAGCGGAAATAGCCGAACAACAAAAAACATCGCCCGCCACTGGTCCAAAGATCAACATTTTTGCGGATAGCTGATATGATCTTCAACACCGAGCAACTATCTCTACAACCCGCTAAAACACCGCACGGATTTTTGCAACGGCTACTGACCAAAGGGAAAGTTTTCCCCTTTACCAAGGCAAATGACACCATTGCTCTATCTTTGGCTGGAGAGGTTACGCCCTCTTACCTCAAGGATATTGAAGGTGATAATAAATCGTTATACTGGAATGAAGAAAGGTTAAATAGTGAAGCGTTATCCGGATGGTCCCAGTTTTATACATTTTTACTAACAATGTCTAAAGTAATATTAATGTTTTTTTTGCCAGTAGCTTACATGCTAATTCTTTTGTTTTTGGTTTTTGGTTCTGGTGGCTGGAGAGAGGGTTTAGAGGATTGGTCCGTTATTTTTTATACTGTGACTATCTATTTTACGCTTCCCTGCTTACTTATATGGGGCCACTATAAGTTGGTATGTAAAGGCTACTATTCCTTAGCACCTTTTTTGAAAAGCAAACGTGTATATAGCTTAAGAACCTATCCCAAAAGGGATTTATTCCAAACAATGAGGCCACAAGCAAAATGCAACATGGCCTCGTAGTTTTCGATTTTCTTTTCCCAACGAACAAGCAATCTACGATAACGGTTTAGCCAGCTATGAGTTCGCTCCACAACCCAACGATGAGCCTTAAAATCATCCGATTGCTTCAAGCTCGCGGCCTCTTCAGCACGTGATTGAACATGGGGAATGTAGTTCAAAGCAACCAGTTCATCATGTAACCACTGGCCTGTATAACCTTTGTCTAGGTACAAAGGTACTTTCAGCGGCGGCCGATAACACTCTAGTGCATCTAATGTTTGAAGTACCAGCTTAATGTCGTGGACGTTTGCGCCATCGCTAACAACAGCCAGTGGCAATCCATTCGCATCCGTCAACAAACTGCGTTTTACGCCTTGTTTCGCACGGTCTGTTGGGTTCTTACCTGTTTTTTTGAGCCAGCTAAAGGTGCTTTAGTTTGGCACCCGTCCATTGATATGGAACTCCAATCAACCCCTTCGTAAATCAGGCCATTTTGCCAAAATCGCTCAAAGACTCCTGCATCTCGCCACTCTTGAAAACGACGATGTGCAGAGCTAGAGGAACAAATACCTGTCGCGTTAAGCGCATTCCACTGACAACCAGTTCTGAGAACAAAGAGGATGCCGTTCATAGCATCACGATTATCGACTCTCTTTCGATGTGTTCCTAGAGGATGGTTCGTCTTGTGGATTGGTAAAAGCGGCTCAATTTTTGCCCAAAGGGCGTCAGAGATTAGGTATTGTGTCGAATTCATTTACAGTATTTTCAATAGGTGTTGATTTACTCAGACAACACCTATTGAGATAGGTTCTAAACCGTCAGACAGGGATGGTGACCTTGTATAAGCGTGGCAATAAAGTGCGCTTTATGCATCCTTTTATAGAATTTGATTGTGTATTGATGTCAGCACCGAGTCCGCAAGGCCACCTAAACTATAACTTAATGCTAGTTCATCGTTATCAGCCTTACTCTGTGGGTGTGCCTATTAGTAACTTAATTGGCACCAACGAGCGAGTGGTGGAGTACCAGCGCTTGTGGAATATGATCCAGCGTTATATGGATGCGAGTCAACCGATGCCAGATCTTTTGGTGTTGGAAGAAGCCCGAGCCAAAGACCCTGTAACCGCTGCCCATGATCAACAGACTGGCCGCGACCCCCGTTACTGGCGGGATATGAGCGATGAAACCTACAAGAAGACGCTAGCGGAAATAGCCGAAAAACAAAAAACATCGCCCGCCACCGGTCCAAAAATCAATATCTTTGCAGATAGCTGATATGGCCTACAACACTGAGCAACTGTCGCTACAACCCACAAAACCACCGCACGGTTTTTTGCAGCAGCTACTAACCAAAGGGCAAGTGTTCCCCTTTACCAAGGCAAATGACACCATTGCTTTATCACTTGCTCGAGAAACATTACCATCGAAAATAAAAGAGACAGAAGGAAGTGAAAAGCCTTCATTCTGGACCGAAGATAGCTTAGATAGTGAATCTCTATCAGGCCTGTCTCATCTGTATTTTTTAATAGTGGGGTTGGCGAAAATACAATTAATATTGTTTTTACCATTGTTTTATTTGATTTATCTCTATCCATTGTTATTCGGATATGCTAGTTGGGATGATAGGTTAGAAACTTGGTCAACAGGTACTTACGTATTAACACTCTATGGGACGTTGCCATGTCTATTGATTTTGGGTCACTACAAGTTGGTATGTAAAGGCTACTATTTTTTAGCGCCTTTTTTGAAAAGCAAACGTGTATATCGCTTAAACCGTCAGACAGGGATGGTGACCCAGGGCGAGATTACGTATGCTCAAATTTCAGTCAACCCTTTGATTCCGGCCAGTACAATTTGCTCTAAATAAGCAACATTCATCGATGCCATCTTCTGCTTGCGTCTAATACTTGCCTTTTTGCTGCTCTCTAACCGAAGCATATTAAGAGCCATGTGACGCACGCCAGCGAGAATCTCCGCCGCATGCCCACGATAAATTTGGCACGCATCCTCATTCATGGTCACATCGAGAACCCAGTGGAGTCGGTTTTCTATCTCCCAATGACCGCGAACTGCCTCGGCAAATCGTTCCGGTGTCAGTGTCGCTGAACTAATGTAATAGCGGTATTCCAGTGATTCTTCTCCCTTTGAGTCAATGCGATAGCTAATAGCAACACCGACCGTTTGAAGCGCTTGCCAGTCGGGGAAATCTATCGCCAGTTTCTGCGCTGGCATGACGTAATATTCGCGTGCTTCGATGCGTCCATGCCCGTGCTCAATGTCGCATTCTGGGCTTATTTTAACTAACGGTGCCAGGGCTTTTTGAACCGCTTTCTCCAAGCCTTTTTGATTGCCTTTGACTGCGAGTAAATAGTCGCCACCTTGCTCAACAACTTGCTTGGCGATACCTGTTTGGCAACCCATAGCATCGATGGAAACCAAGCATCCCTTGATGTCCAACAGGTTGATGAGTTCGGGTATCGCTGTGATTTCATTCGACTTGTCTAGAGTCTTAACCTGGCCCATTACCACGCCATTCGCTGTCGCAAAGGCACTGACCATGTGGAGAGTGGATTGCCTATCTTCTCGGTGTCAACGATCACCGAAAACTGATCCACTTTTAGCTTAAAAACGATCAATCAAAATTGATCCACCCTTTTAGTCAGGTATTGCTCCTGAGCGTTGTTTATCTTTCAATCGATAACTATCACCACTTAACTGCAGAACATGGGAGTGGTGAAGTAGTCGATCTAACATCGCTGCCGTTAATGTCGCATCATCGGCAAATGCGCTTGGCCATTGGCCAAACGATAGATTACTGGTCAAAATAATGCTGCCATACTCATAGCGCTTAGCGATCACATTAAAAAATAGGTTCGCTTCTTCTCGTCCAAATGGCAGGTAACCGATTTCATCAATGCTCAATAACCTTGGGGCCATCACGGAGCGAGAGAGGTATTGCTTCAGCTTGTTTTGCCGTTTAGCGGTCGATAATTGCAGCATCAAATCAGCAGCAGTGATAAAGCGCGTTTTCTTTCTAGCCTGTACGGCTTTTAGTCCCAACCCGATAGCTAAATGCGTTTTACCGACACCGCTTGGTCCAAGTAGCACCACGTTTTCATTACGTTCAATGAAGGTCAGCGCACTTAATTCTTGTATCTGCTGTTTCGGGACGCCGGTGGCGAACTTAAAATCAAACGTACTTAACTCTTTATGCGCGGGAAAACCTGCCATACGACTGAAAAGCTGTCGGGTTCGCTCGTCTCGTTGTTGTTGCTCGCTTTCCAATAACGCGCGTAGAAATTCACCATAACTCTTTTCTTGAGCAATACATTGCTCAGCCAACGATGGCCAAGAGGCGGCAACAGAGCTGAGTTTCAGTGAGTCACAGAGATGACCTATTTGTTCATGCAGTAGCATGGTCACCTCCTAACAACGCTTCGTAAACGTTCATGGGATGTTGTAGATTGATGGACTCTCGTGGCGGCACAATACGGATATCTGGGGCACACTTGTGTTGGCTTGCACCCTGTACGAACTTTGGCAGAGGAAGTAACTGTTTCACTTCTTCTCGCAAGCGCTCAGCAGGGACAGCTAACGTGGTGCCATGAATGCGTTGATTCGCCACACGTTGTAACCATGGGCCGACTTTTGCGTTGGCTATTTGTACATCCAGCTCGAGATTTTGCGCGCGCAATTCGGCGCTAAGTGGCACAACGAAGCTGTTTTTTAAGTAGTGGTTAAAACGCTCAACTTTCCCCTTGGTCTTAGCTCGATAGGGTTTACAAGCAACCAGCTTAAAGCCGTAGTCTTTCGACATCTGTAGCATCTCATCATGCAACTTATGTTCGCCTTGTGCATAAGCATCTCGCTCACTGATGAGCGCTTTAGCGTTGTCACACAGCACTTGCTCGGGCAGGGAAAACGCATGAAGATCCGCGGCATGCCTGGGCTAGCGATTTAATGACTTAATTGTCAATTAAGGCTGAAAATCGTGCGTTGAACCATGTTTATTAATTAAAATGAGTGAAAATAAAGGATCAATTTGTTGATCATTTTCAGTGCGATTTAATGGTCTCCTAACGTTTAGGAGATTAAAAATGACAGAAGATAAAAGTCCATTTATGCATTTCGTTTCCATTAGAGACATTCGTCAAGAAGGTAAAGTTGAACATACGTTATCAGATATTATTTTGATAACGATTTGTGCGGTGCTGTCTGGTCATGATACCTGGAAAGGTATGAGTGATTATGGACGTAAGCAGCGTGATTTTTTATTACGCTTTGGCTTCTCAGGTAAAACATCACCCTCGGCAGATACGATTGCAAGAGTGATGGGAACCATCAGTACAAAAGCATTACAAAAAGCCTTCATAGAATGGATGAAATCGTGTCATGAATTAACGGATGGTGAAGTAGTTGCCATTGATGGAAAAACACTGAGGGGTTCATATAACCGAGCAACAGACCAAGCTGCGATTCATATGGTTAATGCGTTCGCAACCGCAAATGGTGTATGCCTCGGACAGTCAAAAGTAAATAGTAAAACCAATGAGATCACTGAAATACCTAAGCTGCTGGAATTGCTCGACATTTCTGGGTGTTTAATTACTATAGATACCATGGGTTGTCAGCGAAAAATCGCACAAAAAATCATTAATAAAAATGCCGACTATTTGCTTGCTGTTAAAGGAAACCAAGGCAAGTTAGACAAAGCGTTTGATAATTATTACCGTCCTTCAATGCTTCAAAACTTTGATGGTGATAGCTACGCATCACAAGAGAAATCGCATGGACGTTTAGAAACACGATGTGCACTGATTAATACGGATTTAAGTGTATTAGGTGATTTGGCTTACGATTGGCCTGAATTAAAAACGATGGGCATCATGGTGAGTGTTCGACAAGAGGGAAAACACGCCGAAGAGTCAGATATTTCAGTGCGCTATTATATAAGCTCAAAAGCACTGACAGCGAAAGAGCTTCATGATGCCACGCGCTCACACTGGTTAATTGAATCAATGCACTGGCAACTTGATGTTGGATTAAAAGAAGATGCTTGCCGAATAAGAGTCGATGACCGAGCGGAAGTTTTTGCACGAATAAGGCAAATGGTTCTGAATTTATTAAAGCAAGAGAAGAGTTTCAAAGCCGGTATTCAACGCAAGCGAATGATGTGCGCGATGGACCAAGAGTACCTGGCGACCGTGCTGGGAAGCCTTTCGTGACGCGGATGTTCATGCGTTTTCCGTGCTTGCTCGGGTACTCCACCGAAATACTCAAACGCTTCTTTTAAACCTTGTTGCCATGCATGCGCACGCTCGTTATCAAAGAATTTGACGAAAGTGGCGCGCGAGTAACCTAACGTTGCGACAAAGGCTTTGAGCGGCCGTTTACCGAGACGAATGGTGGTAAAGTCGATTTGCATTTGCTGCCCTGGTAGCGTTTCAAAACGGACAACCGGCTCAGGAGTGGAACAAAGCTTAAACTGACACACAAAGCGTCGGAGCTGAGCAATACCGCCTGGATAACCGCGTTGGACGACCTCGTCAAACAAGACGGTGGCAGGTATCCAATCGGGTTTGGCCTGCTCAATTCGTTGGACGAGATAGGGTTTAAAGGGCGCTAGTTTTGTCGCGGGTTGTGCTCGTTGCGCGTAATTGGGCATCTGATGCTGCTGCAAATGATGCTTTACGGTGTTACGAGAGATGCCTAATTGACGGGCAATTTTACGAATACTTTGGCCTTGTGCAAAGTGAACATGAATATCCACAAATGTCTCCTTGGTTAACATAAATCACCCGTACAAAAAATAAACGGATGATACCAAGTGGATCAGTTTTCGATGATCGTTAGTGGATCAGTTTTGCATGATCGGTGACACTCGGTTATAGGAGCTACGGAGCACCTTCCCGTCGATAGCAATCAGAGCGCCGTTAGCGTGCACGTTGACGGCCTGCATCCATTTCAAAAAACAGTCCTGAAACTGGTCAGGTTCGATGGAAGAAACCACTCTGGCAATCGTGTCATGAACGGGAATGCCTTGAAGGAACAGGCCTTTATCTTGCAGCCAATCAAGGTGTGCTTCGCCAAAGTCTTCAATGTCTTCCCATCCCTCCATGCCAGCAATGGTGGCGCACACCGTTAGGAATAAGATATCGAACAAAGGGTACGAAATTTTGGCTGATTGTCGTGTGTCTTGGATAACAGAAAAGTACTGAGAAAAAGCATCGATGGACATCGTGAACTCCCGTCAAAAAGGGAGTATATGATCACAGCGATAAGTGATCGTCAAACTGGTCTATTTTGCTCAAAATTCGTTCGTGATCTTGCCCTGTATAAACACCCTGTTTATCAGCAAGAAGAAGAGAAAGCGGCCGAGTAGTATAGCTTTTATGTCGGGCTTATTCTCGCTCTTACAATTAACCATTTTCACCAAAGGTGTTTAATGCTTGCTCTGCACTCATTGGCTTGAAGAAATAAAACCCTTGAATTTCATCGACGCGCCATACATTCACAATGCGTAATTGAGAGGCGGTTTCGACGCCTTCTGCAACTGTGGTCATTCCCAATTCTTGTGCCATGTTAATGATACTGCGGACCAAGGTTTTGGCTTTATCATTGGTTTCAATTTCGCTCATGTAAGATTTATCGAGTTTGACGATATCTAACGGGAAATTGCATAAAGAACTGAATGAAGAGTAGCCGGTTCCGAAATCATCGAGAGCCAGTTGTACGCCTAACGCTTTTAACGCATGCATTCGTTTGATGGTTTCTTTATCGGCACCTAGCAGAATGCTTTCCGTTACTTCGAGTACCAGTTGCCCCGGGGCAAGCTGATAGCGATTGATCAAGCGTTTTAGATTGTCCACTAATCGTCTCGCGCCAAAGTGGGGACTGGAAAGGTTCACGTGGATGGTCAGACGATGTTGTGATTTTTTACGCCAATGCTGCTGTAATTGTTGTAAGAATGCGCAAGCTTTTTCGAGAACAACCTCATCCAACTCAATGATTAATTTGTGTTTTTCTGCCAAAGGAACAAAAACACCTGGTGAGACTAAACCGAGTGAGGGGTGATGCCATCGTGCCAGTGCTTCAAAGCCAATCACTTGGTTGGATGTGGCGTTGACAATGGGTTGGAAGTAGGCGGTGAACTCATTGTTTTTTAACGCAGAGACAAGGTTGCGGTTGATCACCAAGGTTTCTTGCGCTGCCTGTGCGATATGTTCGTCAACGATCTCCACGCGGTATTTACTACCGGTACGTGCTTGTTCAATAGCGTAAAAACCGCAATGTACCAAGGTCTCAAAGTGCTGGAACTGCAGGTGTGGGCCGATCAGCGCGCCTTTCAAGCCAATATCAAACTCGGCATCGGTCAGTGCAATATGGTTATCACTGGCTTTGAGGGCAAGACAGGCATGAGCCTCAAGGTCACGCTCATTGCTTTTGTCGGTAAAGACAATGAACTCGTTTTCGCTTAATCGGCCTATGGTGGCACCAACAAACTGTCCTTTTAAGGTATCGGCAATGTGTTTCACCATGCTGTCATAGGCATGATGGCCATAAATCTCGTAGATCTCTCTCAGACGTGTGGCAATAAAATAAAGTGCGAATACGCCCTTTTGGTTCGCCAATGCCGCGTTCAACGCTTCTGTTGTTGATGGGCGATTGAGTAATCCAGATAGGGTGTCATAGTGTGATAAGGTTTCAATCAGCTCTGCTTGTTGTTTTTGTTGGCTAATGTCTTTCACGGAAAGCATCAGCGAGCTGTTTTCTCCGTCATCGAGCCTGACTGCCTCAATGGCACAAGGTAGCGTGTTTCCTTTATAGCAGCGCAGGGCCGTCTCAAAGTGAGTCACATCACGGGGACCTTGTTGATAGAGCGACGTAAGACGTGCAAGCGTGCTCTCATCGTTACGGCAGAGATCACGAATGGATAAGCTGGTAATTTGTTCTCGTTCGTAACCCAATAAATCCAATAGTGCTTGATTGACATCGATAATTTGATCATCCATTAAGATAATCATTCCCAAGTGCTGGCTGTGGTACAAGGCATCGAAGCGCGACAGCGTTTCCTTGAGCTGGCGTTCTGTTTTTGATGACGCGTGCGCTAGCGCCTTAATTTGCTCGGTAATATGGGTGAATGTGTCTTTGCGTTTGTGCGGTAACGGGCCGTCGCCGAGGAGGGCACTGACATCGCGCTCAAAGGAAATAAACTGTTTCGCGATTTTCCGGCGATAGAGTATAAAAACGAGTACGCCGATCAGTGATGTGATAGCGAGCATCGTCATGATCAAATACTGGAATACTTGCCTACCTTTTTGATAGTAACGCCGCTGTTCGGTGGTTTTCAGGGTCGCAACAATCTGATTATTTAAATCGTACAAAGGGGTGTAGCGAGTCAGCTTGGTGTCGGTACGAACAATATGCTCGCTGGTTTCAATTTGTTTCAGAATTGCACCTTCAAGCAGGCTGTTGTCGCCGGTAAGGATGTTCTCATAGGCAGATGGGAAACGTCCGGTGAGCGCTTGGCCCCATACCATCCAACCCACCGCTGGCGCTGTGCCTGAGCTATCACGAATGGGGTTGAGACTGATCACCCAAAGGCGATTATCTATCTCTAGCAGGCCGGAAAGTGGCGTCAGGGCATCATCAGGCAGCGATTGCGAAATATGCTCACGGATAGCGGCTGATTGATAAATGCGTTGGATAAACTCACGTTCATCATCGTTATTAAGCACCCGAGCCGCCACCACGCGACCGTCTAAATCAGCAAAACCCATCATACTCAACCCGAGTGAAATCAGTGTATCGGCCTCGAGATTGCGGCTGGCATATTGTGTATTCCCGTTGGTGAGTAGCGTATAGGTGTCATCCCAATAGGCCCAATCGACGGCGTACTCAACTTGATTATCAACCACGCGTTGGATAACAGCTTTTGCCTGCTGGTTGGCACGGGTTATCTCTATGTCTTCTAAATGGTTAATACCAAACAAAAAGAAATAGCGAGTCACTAATAAGCTGCTAAAGATGATCCCAACAATACCGAGAAGGAAAATCAGTGCGGCTTTGCTGTGTAGGGTGACAAACAACGTACGTGCCATGCAAAAACCTAATATAAAAGCGAGGAGTGGCGATCTGCCGTTCATTGAAAATAGGCAAGGGTTAAGGAATGATCAATAAAGCAAGGAGATATCGGCCACACTCTGGGACTTTACAGTGTAAATAATTACCCCCTAGTGACACTGTCACATTTTAGTTTTATGTGAATAAGGGAGTCTCTTCTGGGGAGATAAGAATGAAGATTGGAGAGAGAAATACCTCGCCCTGATTCACGGAAAGCGTTCAGAGCGAGGTAACGTGTCGAGATGGCGAGCGCTTAATGGGTTGACGATTCAAGCTGCCAGCTGTGATTGACCGGTTGGTTATCACGCTTCGGCGCTTGGATAGTAAAGGCAATGCATAGCGAGAGCGCGATCATCACCAGCATGACACTGAACGCGGCGACAAAGCCACCAAATAGCGCTGCAATGACAGAGCCCATAAAGCTGCCCACACCAAAGCCAAGATAAATAAACCCGTAGTTCTGGCTGAGGTGATTCATACCAAAATAGTCGCTGACTAAGGTTGGGAAGACCGTAATTGCGCCACCAAAGCTGAATGCGACACAAGCAACTGATAGATAGAAACTGTATTGGTCAAGTGGCATAAAGCGGAGCATGCCGACACCGGCGGCGCAGACCAACAGCGCTAAGCCAACCACTTTGCTGCGCGCCATGCGGTCAGACAGCACACCCAGCACCAGACGGCCGCCTAGATTTGCCAGTGCGATAATGGCAACGGCTTCCGCAGCGGTGGCAGCATCAAGGTGGACATAAAGTTCACCCACATCTTTAGCGACGCCAATGACATAAAGCCCACTCATACAAATTGTGACGAATACCGTGGCAAGCAGCCAAAATTGTGGCGTTTTAAAACACTCAGAGAGCGTGTAATCGGCAGGTGCATCGGTCTCAGACGCGTTTGTAGCTGCTTTTTGTTGTGGTGCATCGTGCATCAGCGCGCCGCCAATCACGACCATGACACAGGCCAGAACCGCCCACATTTGAAAGCTGAGTGCTGCACCGCCTGCGGCTAAAAAGTATAGATTGATGTATTTAAAACCTAAGCTGCCTAACCCATAAGCGCCAATGGCACAAGCTGAGGCAAGCCCTTTGTTTTTTGGAAAAAAGCGTACGCAATTGGAGAGCGTCATGAGGTAGCCAGTACCGTCAGCCAAGCCAATCAGAAGGCCGGCGGTCAGATAAAGTAGCCATAGTTGGCCGACAACAGAGGTTAGCGCAAGGCTGGTGCCAAGCAATAAGCCTGCGCCGATAGTTACACGGCGCACGCCAAAGCGTGCTTGTAGATGGCCGGAAACGGAAGACGCCAGTGCCAGTGCCAGTGTCATAATACCAAAGGTGAAAGCCACTTGGCTGACAGGCTCATTAAGTTGGGCTGCAAGGGGAGCATTAAACAGGCTCCATGTATAGACAGAGCCAAGTGCAAATTGGGCTAATACAGTGCCAAGCAGGGTTTTCATGCCGGGGGATAAACGTGCGTTCATGGTAACGCTCCAGGGTTTTATCTATTGGGAACACCCCCAAGATACGACCCTGAATCCCCACATCAAGAGTAGGTGAAAAAGATAAAATGAGCTGCAGTTAGCGGGCATGAACTGCAGCGAGATGGCATGAATTACAACTGCATGCGTTCGCGAAACGCCTTCAGATTGCTGCGACTGACCAGCACGGGATGAGGAATACCGGGAAGAAAAACGTGGTAAGTGCTGTTTAAGCCCGGTGCAATCTCGGTGATTTTATCTAAGTTAACGCAGTAAGAGCGGTGGCAACGGAAAAAGTTGGCTGGCAATTGTGTCATCAATTCACTGATGGTGTAGGGCACATAGAACTCGCCATCTGGGGTATATACCAAGGTGGTCTTTTCGTTAGCCGCGGCGTAAAGAATGTCGGCGGTATCGGTAATACGGATCCGGTTATCGCGCATTAAATGCAAGGTATGGCGTTGCTCTGTTAGGGTATCAGCAGGAGTAGCTGCGATAGCAAGCTTGTCGAGCACGCCTTTCACGCGCGTTTCATTGAGCGGCTTAAGCAAGTAATCAAATGCCTCAAGCTCAAATGCATCTGCTGCATGCTCTTTGTACGCGGTGGTAAAAATCACAAAGGGCGGGCGTGCATCCGCGTGTAAACTGCGCGCCAGCAACATGCCATCAATGGAGGGGATGTTGATATCTAAAAACAGCACATCCACTTTGTGGGTCTGCAGATATTTAAGCGCTGCTAACCCATCATCAAAACTCTCGGTGATAGTAATAGCACTGTGCTTTTCAATGAGGTATCTCAACTCTTCTTGAGCAAGATATTCGTCTTCAACAATGACAGCGCGCATTATGCCTCCTTGTTTTCGACTGTAAATGATACCCGCGTTCCTGGATGAAGAGGCTCGACGGTGAGGCCTTGACCATAGAGTAAGATCAAGCGCTGATGAACGTTCATCAAGCCAATATGATGGCTGTCGATGGTGCCATGATAAAGCTGTTCAACGATATTTGGGTCGATGCCCACGCCGGTATCTGTAATGCTAATTTCTGCGCCGCGTTCAATTGCCCGCACTGCAATGGTGACATCACAAGGACGGCGAGAAGGTTGAAAACCGTGGCGAATAGCGTTTTCTACCAGCGGTTGTATCAGTAAAGGCGCAATATTAATGTCGGTCGTTTCAATATCAAAGTGAACGGAAAGTTTGTCACCAAAACGAGCCTGCTCTATTGCCACATAATCTTTGACTTGCTTGATGGCATCCGTAATAGGGATGAGATCTTGTGTGCGCTCTAAATTGTAACGCATAAAGTCGGCTAGATTGGCAATCAAGCCACGGGCGTCATCCGGACGTAACCGGATCAAGCTGGAGATCGCGTTGAGAGCGTTGAACAAAAAATGTGGGTTAATTTTACTTTGTAGCGCGGCAAATTCGGCTTTACTGGCCATTTCTTTAAGCTTTTGTATGCGCGCTACTTCCATCTGGGTTGAAATCAATTGCGATAAACCAATCGCCATTTCTTGCATCGGGCGACGAATACGGTGAGGTTGACGATAAAACACCTTTAAAGTCCCGGTGACGACGCCATTTTCCCAAAGCGGAATGATCAACAAAGAGCGAAAGTCATGCACGTTGAGATCATTGCTGATGATTTGTTCGCCGGTTTTTACCGCTTGCTGAGTCAGGCGACTAATTTGGTGGTGGGCATCAATATATTGCTCCTCACCAATGCCAACATACGCCAACACATCGGCGGTATCGGTAATGGCAACCGCATCGGCACCGGTGTCTTTACGAATAATACTGCACGCTTTGGTTAAGCCTCGTGTTTCACCGCGTCGAAAGTAAGGCAACGTACGGTTAGCGATATCCAGCGCTTGTTTGGCTTGCTGGGCGGCGAGGTGTTCTTTTTCATCATCGATGTACTGTACCAGTTGGATGATCAGGCCAATACAGACGGTACCCGCAATCATCGGAAAGCTAATGGTCGCGACAATGTGTTGAGCCAGAGCTTGGTCACTCGCCAGTAAAAGAATCAGCAACATGGTCAACGATTCACAGATCATTCCCGCTAAAATGCCATAACGGGCATAGTGCTGTTTATCGGCGCGATAATGGATCAGGGCAGACAGGCACCCAGCAATAATGCTGGCGATCAAACAGGCTTGTGAGGTTGGTCCGTCAATATCAATCAGGTAGCGGTGAATACCTGAGACGACGCCTGCTGTCACACCTACCCAAGGGCCAAACAAAATGCCCCCAGCGACGATGGCGATGATTCGTACGTTAACCAGTGATCCATCTACATTGACACCTGTGTAGGTGCTGAACAATGCAAACAACACAAACAAGGCGGCAATCAGCGCCGTTTCCATCGGATGGCGCTGGGTTTTCTGCACAATGGTTTGGATCAGGTGGGTGCGAGTGAGCCAAAACAGCGCCATAAGGAGAAGGGCGGCGCGTTCAAACACAGCCAGCAACATTAAAAATTGGTCGTTGTACATAATCGAGCGAGGCAATGAGCAAAGAGGCGGCAGTATACACCCTTCGTCATGCCATCGATACTGACCTAGCGCAAGCATCATGGTGTACAAGCAGGCGAAAATAACACAAGTGCCTTACCATGATGCACACTTTCACGCGCTATTCGACCGTAACGCTCCGTAAAATAAAGGCGCTTTGATAAACCATGGCGTCGGTTTTAGGCGCTTGATGATAACCTTTTGCAATTACCATGATGGTGGTTTCGCTGGTGGTGGAGGTATTGCCGTAGCCGTAATCCCACTTCTTATCTTTACGCTCGCTATATGTGGCGTGGCTGCCTTTATTGTCAACGTGTAGCTGCTCGTCACTTAAGGTGAAGTATGGATAGCCAGCGTTTTGTGCCAGCTCTGCGGCTTTGCGCAGGGCGTATTTATGGGCAATGGCCCGGTCGGTAAAGTCATTACCCACAAAACTGATGTGCCACGTGTCTTGGCTCACCGCTATCACATCAAAGCCCATGCCGAATGACCAAAAGTTCTTCTCGGTTGAGTAAGGCGTTGCACAACCGGCCAACAGCAACACTGACAAGAAGAACCAACCGCGCGTTTTCATAGTAACTCCAAGATGATTGAGAAAGGCGCGTATCATAGTGCGTGAGACACATACCGACTAGCGGAATTTTGTATGACTCTGTCAGCGGTTTGTCAGCCGAAAAAAAACCGACGCCTTGATGGCGTCGGTTTGCATGTTACGTATAGAATTCGACAGGCGCGAAAGTCGATTACTTACGGCGGCAGAACTCCGCAATCACAAACATGGTTTGGCCGTTTACTTTACCCTGTACATGGGTCGGATCGTCGGTCAAGTTAATGCCACGGATCACGGTGCCTTGTTTGATCACTTGGCTTGAGCCTTTAACAGGCAAATCTTTAATCACGGTCACGTCGTCGCCTTTTTGCAGTGCGACACCGTTAGCGTCCAGCACTTTGACTTCTTCGATATCTTGCCCCGTTTCTGCCCACTTACGGACATCGTCTTCCATGTACATCATGTCGAGATTATCTTGTGCCCAGCTTTCGCTAGAAAGACGAGAAAGTTGGCGATAGGCAACCACTTGAACCGCAGGCTCTTGGCTCCACATGCTGTCGCTTAGACAACGCCAGTGGTTCACGTCCATGTTTTCCGGGTTGTTAAGCTGATCATGACAAGTGCCACAGACCAATACGCAGCTGTTGGCTGTGGTGTCTGGCGAGTACGGGACTTCATACACAGAGAGGTTGTCTTGGCTGGTGCAAAGTTCACATTGGCCGCCACTGCGTGCCTGAAGCGTTTGTTCAATACTCATGTTTTATCTCACAACGGGCAGGGAGGTCCCTGCATTAACAATGAGGCAGAGTGTAATCGCTGACATAAATTCTTACAAGTTATAAGGGATTGAGTCAGCGAATAGAGTGGCTATATATGTCGAGTAACGCAAAAACAAAAATGCCACGCAAACGCGTGGCATTATCTCAATCAAGGTTGTGTAACGTTAGGCGTTAGCCGTGTCTTGCTTTACCACTTCATGGTGATCGAAAACACTTTTATCTTGGCCACCGGTTAAACGCGAGGTGAGAGTGCCGGCCGTCATTGAGCCACTCACATTCACAGCAGTACGGCCCATATCAATCAAGGGTTCGATAGAAATCAGCAAGCCGGCAAGCGCAACAGGCATATCCAATGCTGAGAGCACGATCAGTGCCGCAAAGGTGGCGCCGCCGCCTACACCTGCAATGCCGAATGAGCTCACAGTGACAATCGCAACCAAGGTGGCGATAAAGCCCGGATCGAGTGGGTTAATACCAATGGTTGGCGCAATCATGACTGCTAGCATGGCTGGATACAGGCCGGCACAACCATTTTGACCCATGGTGGCACCAAATGAGGCGGAGAAGTTGGCGCTGGCCGGATCATTGCCCAAGTTCTTCATTTGCGAGTCGATATTAAGAGGAATCGTGGCCGCACTTGAACGAGACGTAAAGGCAAACGTCAGCACTGGGAGCACTTTTTTCAGATATTGAATCGGGCTCATGCCGACAAGGCCAATCAATACCAGATGCATCACCAGAATGGCACCCAAGCCTACATAAGAGGCAACCACAAAGTTCGCCAGCTCAAGAATTTCGCTCACGTTTGAGCCAGCCACCACTTTGGTCATTAGAGCCAAAATACCATAAGGCGTGAGGCCGATGATCATACGTACCAAGGCGCGAACAAGCTCTTGTGCCACTTCCATAAAGCGTTCAAAACGCTCGCCGAGTTCAGGCTGAGTACGTGACAAGGTGACACCAGCCATACCAACGAGTGCTGAGAAAATCACCACAGCGATGGTTGACGTCGGGCGGCTGCCGGCGAGATCTGCAAATGGGTTTTGCGGGAAGAAAGAGATAACCATATCCGCCAGTGATAAGTCTTCGACTGAGCCCAAGCGTTGCTCCAGAGCAGCACCGCGCGCCATCTCACGCGCCCCTTGTACGATATCTTGCGCCGACAAACCAAAAAGGTTGCTCACGAATACACCAATGAGCGCAGAGGCGGCGGTCGTGGCAAGCAAGATGCCGATGTTCAGGCTAGAGATTTTGCCCAGCGAGCCAGAGTCTTTCACTTTCAAAATCGCGCCGATAATTGACACGGTGATCAGCGGCATGATGATCATTTTAAGCAGGCTGACGTAGCCGGACCCGACAATATTGATGTAGCCAATGGTTTCGCGTGTGATTGCACCGTCGGCACCGTATAGCGCTTGTAGGGCAGCACCAAATGCGACCCCTAAGCCGAGGCCTGTAAACACACGTGTGGATAAGGATTTTTGTTGCTTGTGCAATTTGACAAGCACCGCCAGCAACAGCGCAAAAGCGATCAGATTTAAAAGGATAACTGTCATAGTCGGCGTTCCAATCTAGAGAATTATAATAATTTGAGCGTGAGATCCCGCGGATGTCGCTAATGGATCGATATTGCCTCGCATCTTATGCCGACTGGTGCACATAATGAAGACATATGTCACAGTGCAATTAGATAAAAAAAGCACTTGTTAAAACTAAATCGAATATGGCGCAACGATTGCGCGACTATTGATGGTATAGTGTCCAATAGAAAGTATGCATTAGGTCAACCTATTCTAAAACGGGTGTTCGTTCTATTAATACGACAAGGCTTCCGGTAAGGTGGCGACGTGTGTTAATCCCCAGACGCCGTGATGATTGGTGTAGCAAACATTAGGAGTGGTGTGTTATTGACGTAAAGGATCGCAAATGAGCAGAAAAGTCTATTTTTCAACGCCGGGTCGTTTTAGCGCTAAACGCGCGCTCGTGGGAGCGGTAAGCCGTTGTCATCATCGCTTGGCACCTCGTCATGCTAAAAAAGTGGCACGTAAGCTCTTTCTCACTCCAACCCGCAGTCCAATGGCAAACCCAGAACCGGAAGGCTTGGTGCGTGCGCAAGTACAAAGCCAAGAAGGGGTGTTGCAAATGTATAGCCTTGGCGCTGGGCCAACTTGGTTGCTGACGCACGGTTGGTCGGGGTCTGCCAGCCAGTTTTTTCCACTGATGGCGCATATCGCGTCACTGGGCTTTCGTGCGGTGGCATTTGACCATCCTGCCCACGGTCAAAGTGGTGGAGAGGAGAGCCACATTCCCGGCTTTGTGCAGGCAATCAATGATGTATTAGATCAAGTTGATAATGTTTCTGGGATCATTGCACATAGTATGGGCGCTGCCGCGGTACTCGAGAGCCAGCATCCGCAGATGGATGATTTACCGCTCTTTTTGGTCGCACCTGTGCTGAATTATCGCGAGAATTTATATGCCACAGTCCGAAAATCGGGGTATTCACTGAAGCTGTTTGATGAAATTGTCCGAGAAGTGGGTGATCAACATGGTTATCCGATCGAGACCATTGAGCCGCTCGAAAAATTGTCACGTCGCCGTCATCCGGTGGTGATTGCCCACGATAAAAACGACCGTTTTGCTTCCTTTACCGTCACTGAAAAAGCCACTGACTATCCACATGTGACTGTGCTAGCTACCGAAGGGTTGGGGCACGGGCGTATTCTTACCAGTGACGTGGCGATGCAGGCATTTACCGACTTGGCGGCAAAGATGAATCCCGCGGTACAAAGTGTTGAAGCACAAACTGAGAATAAAAAGGCATCAGCTTAAACCGATGCCTTTAGAGAATGCGCCATTATTCGCCGGCGATGGATAGGCGGGCGAAGCGAATGCGTGGCGCAAAGAAGGCGCCATCATAGTTGGGTAACACGGTATTGCCGATTGCCTCTATCTCATTGAGCATGGTATAGAAGTTACCAGCCACCGTTATCCCGCGAACCGGACGAACGCGTTTGCCATCTCGGCAAACAAACCCACTTGCACCGAAAGAGAAGTCGCCACTGATGGCATTCGCGCCTGAATGCACCCCTTGCAGTGATACCAACTCAAGGTATTCACCGGCATGCACGTCCGCATCACTGTGCTTACCTGCGGCAATCACATCATGACGAGAAGTGACATCCAAACCGCCTTTGGGGCTGCGGCCCGCGTTAGCCGTATGGGGAACACCAAAATGCTGCGCCGTGGCGCTGTTGTGTAAAAAGCCGACTAAGACGCCGTTTTCAATCAAAGGCGTGTCGGCGGTGGCAAAGCCCTCGCTATCAAACGCTTTAATACGCATCCCGCCATCAAGCCTTGCTACATCGGTGATGGTAAGCGCACTATCTGCAACGGGCTTGCCGACTTTTTCACGCCACGGGTTGGTTCCGCGCTTGGCAGCATCACCGGAGAAGCAGCTGCCGAAGGCGCCCAGCAATTCGCTGAGACAATCATGCTCAAAAATCACCGGATACGAACCGGTTTTCACTGGGCCACCCTCAAGCAAGGCGTCAGCGGTTTGGTAGGCCAGTTGGGTCGCATGGGCGAGATCTAGATCAGCAAAGCGGCGTGACACTGACGCGCCGAGGTGCATCGCTTGCTTACCGTCGTGATTGAGCAGTGCTGCGGTGTAGCAACTAAAGCTACGTTCGCTGTGATAGCAGCGTGTGCCTAAGGTATTGGCAAGCAACTGATATTGGGTTTGCTCACTGTAACCATTATAGGGCGCACCCGTTGCGCGGGGTTGGCTGACCACCTCTTGCTCAAGGGCCAGCGCCAACGCGATCTTGTCTTCAATCGGGGTGTTATCTGCTTGCAGTAAGCTAGGATCTTGCTGATCAATTTGCTGCCCTTCAGCGCGAATTTGCTGATCCGGATCGGCCTTGGTAAAGCTTGCGTTGGTGAGTGCGGCGTTCACCATGCTGGCAAGGCTGTCGCTATCGAGTGATTCTGAATAGCTGGTGGCGACTTGATCCCCTTTGACCACCCGCACGCCGATCACTTGACCGGCGGTGACTTTGTGCTCGGAGAGATCGCCTTGGTCGGCTTTGAGTGACAAGCTTTCGCTGGCGTTGGCAATCACGTCTGCTTGCGCACCCTGCTGTTTCACCAAGCTGAGGACCTGATCGACGGCATCGCTTAGGGTTGCTTTAATGGTTTGCTCACTCATGCGTTACCGCCTCCTACTAGGATGTTATCGACTTTCAATGCAGGTTGGCCCACGGTGGTGGGGACTGAGCCGCTCACCGAGCCACACATACCGGCGGCAAGGGCAAGATCTTTGCCGACCATGCTGATTTCTTTAAGCACCTTAGGCCCCGTACTGATTAAGGTGGCAGACTTGAGTGGCACGGTGATCTTACCGTCTTCGACCAAGTAAGCTTCTTGGACCGCAAAGTTAAACTCGCCGGTGCCGGGTTGTACTGAGCCGCCCCCCATCTTCTTTGCGTAGATGCCACGCTCTATGGAGCCAATCATGGCGTCTAAGCTGTCGTTACCGGGCTCAATAAAGGTGTTTCGCATCCGCGAGGTCGGTGCGAATTTATAAGACTCACGTCGGCCAGAGCCGGTGCGCGCATAACCGGTTTTCAGGCTCCCCATGTGATCGACCATAAAGGAGGTGAGCTTACCGTCTTTGATCAACTGGGTATGTTGGGTTTCCATGCCTTCATCATCGATATTGATTGAGCCCCATGCATTCGCCAAGGTACCATCGTCCACCGCGCTTACCACAGGGCTTGCAATCATTGCGCCCATTTGGTCATGGAAGACGGAAGCTTGCTTCGCAACCGAGGTGGTTTCTAACAAGTGGCCACAGGCTTCATGGAAAATCACTCCACCAAAGCCGTTGCCAATCACCACCGGCATTTCGCCCGATGGGCAGGCTTGGGCACCGAGTTTAACCAGCGCTTGTCGTGCGACACGCTCGCCAAGCTCAACCGGATCGATATCCTGATGGAACTCCCAGCCTGTGAGCGCGCCGGGGGCATCAAAGCCCGTTGATTGCTCCTCGCCGTTAGTGGCGACCGCCGTGGCGGCAATACGGGTGTAGTGGCGGGTATCTGTGACATGCAGGCCATGAGAGTTAAAAATTTCGACCTGTTGCTCACGTTGGCCGACACGACCAATAATTTGGGCGATTTTATCGCTCTCGGCACGAATGCGAGCATCCACTTGACGTAAGAACGCCACCTTATCGGCGACATGTTGATCCGACGATAACGGTTCAGACACCGGGTGCTTGTCATTTAAATGGGATAAATTGAGCGGTCCCGCGGTGGCAATTTGATCGCGTTTGTCACGCGCGCACAGCAAGCTGGTGACTTTTTTCAATTGTTCTTCATCGCGGCTGTTGGTGTAGCCATAAAGCACTTTATGGCCGAAAAACAACCGGATACCAATACCAAAATCAATCCCTGAGCTCACTTTATCCACCTCACCAGACAACAGCTCTACGTTGCCTGAGTGATGGCGTTCGACAAAGAGTTCGGCGAAATCCGCGCCTAAAAACAGGGCATGGTCAATCACCGACTTTGCCGTTGATGGATTCAGCATACTTCCTCCTAAGAAGTGTGTTAGCGAACCTTTCATTCTACCAAGCTTTTATTGGTAATGATCACCACTTGCAGTGAGTGCATGATATTTCATCATTTTTTGTGCCATTCACTGACCTGCACATGGACACTTTCCATGCGTGTGACCAAAAGGCGACGAGTGTGGCGCAATCCGTTACACTACGCCGATACAAGTAAGGAGCGGATAGAAACATGAGTCAGATCGCAGCCAACATTATCACTGGATTTCTTGGCGTGGGGAAAACCACGGCGATTCGTCATTTATTAGCGAATAAACCCGATCATGAGCGTTGGGCTATCTTGGTGAACGAGTTTGGTGAGGTGGGCGTTGATGGCGCTATCCTCTCTGAACAAGGTGCGTTGGTAAAGGAAGTGCCGGGCGGATGCATGTGTTGTGTGGCTGGCTTACCCATGACAGTGGGGCTAAATACCTTACTCGCCGAGCAGCCGGATCGGATTTTGATTGAGCCGACCGGACTCGGTCATCCTAAAGACATTATTGGTAAGCTGACTCAGCCGCCTTTCGATGCCACCTTGTCGCTGGGCGCGACCATTACTTTGGTGGATCCGCGTTGTATTGATGATGTGCGCTATCGTGAAAATCAAAACTTTCATGATCAAATCGCGCTCGCGGATGTGGTGGTGGCCAACAAGCTTGATCAGTGTAGCGAGGCGCAAATCGCCACCTTTCATAATTATGTCGCCGCGTTTGATGGCGAGAAAAGCTTGGTAACCGGCGTTGAGCAGGGGGCGCTCGAGACCGCGTGGCTTGCGTTACCGCGTCATGCCCGTCAAGCGCATTATCATCACCATCACAACGATGCCGAGCCGATGACCACACTCGCTCTGGGCCCGGACGATACCTATACCCGCAAAGAAAACCAAGGGCAGGGTTATGTCAGCTGCGGCTGGTTGTTCGCCGCGCATTGTTGCTTTCCCTTTGATGCTTTATATGGGCTATTAAGCAACATCAACGCCCAACGGATTAAAGCGGTGGTCAATACAGACGAGGGGTTTTACGCGTTTAATGTCGCCAATCAGGTGGTTACTGTGACGCCTATGTCGATTGAACAGGCCGAGTCGCGCATCGAAGTGATCGATACCGACGCCTTACCTTGGGATGAGCTAGAGTCGATCCTGCTTTCTTTCCTTACCCCGTCTAACTAACTGGCATACACAGATCTTGCCAGCGGCGCCTTCTTATCCGATAAAAAACCGGCCCAAGTGGCCGGTTTGTCGTGTGTCGCTTGTTCGTCGCGGCTAGCTGGCGTATTTGGCGGTGAGCACCTGCCAGCTACGTTTTTGTTGCTGAAAACGCACCTTTAAATCTTTGTATTGCTGGGTTAGCTCGGCGTTTTCGACTTTTTCGCGCAGCTTGTCACGCTCGAGTGCTAACAGCTGTTTTTTCAGCGTATAGTAGTCCGCCATTTTGGCGACCAAGGCATCATACTCTTGTTGCAGAATTTGCAGACGATGCGATGCGTGTGGTTTGTCACTGAGCTGCTGTGTGACGCGCTGCAATTGCATGGTCGCACGCGCTTTTTCAATCTTCTCTTCGGGGGTCACGCGCAGCTTTTCCGCTAGGCCCAGCCAAGATGCGGTTTTGATCAGCCATTTAGTGGGATCAAACTGCCACCAGCGAATGCCGTTGCGGTAGTCGTTCTCAAAAATATGGTGAAAATTGTGGTAGCCCTCGCCAAAGGTCATTAAGGCAAGCACGCCATTATCCCGCGCGGTATTTTTATCGGTATAAGGCTGGCTGCCCCACACATGCGCCAGTGAGTTAATGAAAAAGGTGGTGTGGTGGCTTAGCACCAATCGAGTAAAGCCGACCAGTAAAATCGCGCCCCAAAGATCGCCATGGAGCAAACCAAACGCGATAGGGAAGCCAAAGTTGGTGGCCAGTGTCAGCGCAAGGTAGTGCTTGTGTTGCCACATCACGATCTTATCTTTTTGTAGATCGCGGCAGTTGCTGTAATCGCCGTAACGGTTGGGATGGTATTCGCGCAGCATCCAACCAAGGTGTGAGAACCAAAAGCCGCGTTTGGCCGAGTACGGGTCAACATCGTTGTCATCGACATGGCGGTGGTGAATGCGGTGATCTGATGACCAATGAAGCGCGCTGTTTTGCAGCGCAAATGCCCCACCAATAGCGAAGATAAAGCGCAAAGCTGGATGGGCTTGATAGGTTTTGTGGGCCCACAACCGGTGATAACCGGCGGTGATCGATAGGCCACAAAAGCTGAATGCGACAATCAGCGCAGTGATCTGCATCCAATCAAAACCATGATGCCATGCCCACAATGGCGTACCAATTGCGGCAATCAAAAAAGTGAGGGTAAACACGCTAATGTTTAACCAGATTAAGCGTGGTTTCTGAGGGGGAGAGGTTGAAGCCTTGGTATCCATAACTCGTTATCTTTATTTAAGCGTACACTTGTACGCTAGAATAGATGCGTGCTACAGCTTGGTCAAGCATTCCCCGCATTGAGTCGTCACAAAATTGTTTCTGTTTTTGTCATTCGTCCGTTACTTGTTGAGATAGCTATACTTAGCTTTCACGAGACGATGTGACGAGTACGATGTTAACGATAGTCACGGTGAAGGGGTGCCGTTTTCTGCCGATAACGGTGATAAACACTGGATTGATTTTTCGATTAAAAATAGGCGGATAAGCATGATGTCCTATCCGGCTATTCCGCACTTTGTGAAAACCATGGGTCACCGGGTGGTGAGCTACATTCTCAATGTCACAGAGGCGGAAGGCCGACTGATCTTGATGCAAAAATTGGGGCTAAGCCGCACACAGCGCGACACACTCAACCAATATGTCGAGTTGTGTCGACAGCTACGTGTGTCTGCGGTGGAGCAGGGGGAGAGCGAGCAATCTTTCTTCTATCGTTTGCCCCATGTGATGCAAAATGGTCGTCATATTTTCAATGTGTGGCGCGCACAACAAGGTGGAGAGTTGGCAACGCGTGTTAATAGCGTTGATCCGCTTATCAGTGCTTTTTGTCAGCTTGCCGGTGAGCTCTATCCACTCTTTTTGATCAAAGCGGGCCACCGTCCTCATCTTTTCTATCGTGGGGCAGGTTACTTAACGGCTGCTATCGAACAGTTTCCAATCAGTAAGATTGTGCAAAAGCGTATTTTGGCCGATCCGTCCCTCGAGCGCTTGTTTGACGCCATAGGTAATGATCCTCAGCAAACGTTCGGTGACTACAAAGATGCGACCGGGCATCGTGGTGTAGTGAGTTTGGCGAGCTTGCCGGTATCGATTTTAATCAACAGTTATGACTTGATGCGGATTCGCGGGATAGTCTCTGCGGATCGCTTTGTCAGCACTGTACAAGAAATGTTGGATATCGCCCGAAGTCTTGCCGATGGCGAAGTGGCGCATATTCCGATGTTTGTTGGATTTCGTAATGCGGTACTCACCAACTTAGCGGAATTGGATACCAAATGGGGAAGCATTCGCCGTTATACGCCAAGCATTGCTGAATACGTACTTCAAGCGCCGGGGTTAATGGCCAAGCGACGCAATAACGGTTTTATGTTGGAGTCGGGCTATGCGTTTGCGATCAACTTTGGTGACTTCCTCGAAGATGACGATTGGCCAGATGAAGCGATGGATGCCAATACCGATCAGCAAACTACGGAGCTCAACATCACTTTGTGTATGGCGCTTTGCTACCTCACAGAATACAAACCCTTTGTCGCACCCGAGTGGGTCTGGCGCATTGATCCTTTTTCGCTGGACAACCGACGGCAAGATTTTGGCTCAGTGGCCGAAACCAGCGATCCTATCGCGATAGGTGAACTCGATTTGGTGGACATCGAGCGATGGAGCATGTTGGTCGATGATACGGATTCGAGCGGCATTCGTTTAGCCATGTCCCGCTTATATGCCGCGGCAAAACGTCCCAACACGCAAGGGGCGCTGGTGGATGCGATTATTGCGTTGCGAAACATTTTTGCTGCCAGTGATGACATGGAGCGCATTGAACCTGCGGCGCGCCATCTTGTGAATGCGCCGTTAGATATTTCTATGATTAGTGCACTCGCAGAGGATTGGCAGGCGTTGCTGACGGGCGAGTTTTTTGAAGACCCAGAAACGATCAGTGAAAAGGTGAACGATTGTGTTCAGCTATGCTTGGTCTGCCTACATCATTTGTACTTACAACACCCTCATTTGATCAGTCGCGCGGATCGTCTTCAAGCACTCTGTGACTTGGCTGAAACTCAAACCGGTGACCGATAAAGACAGTATTTTGACTGGTTTGCCCTCATCCCTGTTCATCTTGGTTTATGCTTACTGTGTTGACCCAGCCACACTCTCAGTTAAGAAGTCGACAAGGAGAGGCTTTTGACCACACAAATTCTGATCACTGATGATTCCGCACTGGCGCGGAAGCAGCTCGCGCGAACCTTACCCAAAGATTTAGATGCTGAGGTGCACTTTGCCGAGAATGGCAAGGTGGCTTTAGATGTTTTAAACAGTCAGTCGATCGATATTATGTTCCTTGATTTAACCATGCCGGAATTGGATGGTTATCAAACCCTTGAAGCGATGCAAGCCGCTGGGATGACAGTCCCCGTCGTGGTGGTGTCTGGTGATATTCAGCCGCTCGCTCAGCAGCAAGTGCTTGAACGGGGAGCGAAAGACTTTGTTAAAAAACCTATTAGCCGCGAGCGCGTTGAGGCTCTAATTAAGGCCTATCTTCCCACCGCAACCGCCTCGGAAACCGAGCGCTCCCATGCACCGAAGGAGAAATTGAGCCGGCGCGATATATATATGGAAGTGGTCAACATCGCCATGGGGCAGGCGGCAGATAAACTCGCGCGTCATTGTGGTGTCTTTGTTCACATGCCTCTGCCGCAGGTTAACGTGTTTGAGGTCACTGAATTGACCATGACGATTCGCCACTTGGCACAGTCAGATACCATGAACGGCGTATGCCAAGGTTTTAGTGGCGAAGGGATTGCCGGTGAAGCATTAATGCTGATCAGCGATTCCAGTATCAGTGACATGATTGACTTGTTGGATTATCCCGATGATGGCTCGCTCGATAATGAACTTGAGCTGTTGGTCGACATCAGCAATATCTTGATTAGTGCCTTTTTGCGAGGGCTTGGTGAGCAAGCTGCGCTCGAGTTTTCGCAAAGCTATCCGGCATTAATGGGACAACATGTCGAAGCGGACCATTTGATAGCCGCGATGAAAGGCTCTTGGAAACGTACGGTGACCATTGAAGTGAGCTACCAGATTGATGGCACCGAGATTAAGTGCGATCTATTGCTGTTATTACTGGATGAATCGCTACCTTTATTGGATGCGAAGTTGGCTTATCTGATGGATGAGGAGTAAGGCATGACAGAAGATTTTGATCAATTCCATTGGATGCTCGATATGGTGCAACACATCGATATGGGCTTGATTGTATTAGACAAAGATTTCCAAATTCAGATGTGGAACGGCTTTATGGTTCACCACAGCGGCAAACACGCTAAGGATGTGCAAAATCGCACCTTATTCGAGGTGTTTCCGGAAATCAACGAGCCTTGGTTTCGCGCCAAATCACAGCCGGTGTTTGAGTTACGCTGCCGCAGCTTTATTGTCTGGCAGCAGCGCCCTTACTTGTTTCGTTGCCGTCACGTGCGTCCGATTACCGGGCAGCTTCCCTTTATGTATCAAAACGTCACTATGCACCCCATGGCCAATACACGCGGTGAGGTGAATCATATGTTTATTTCGATTCAAGATGTGACCAATGAAGCGTTAGCAAGTCAAACGCCCCGAGCCACTGCACCGACTCGAACTGCATCGTCATAACCTTGCTTAGTTTTGATCGTCGCGGGGTGCCGATGATAGATGTTCCGGCTCACAAAAAGCGTAGGTGCCGCCAGATAGCGACTTTTTAGCGTAATACATCGCGGCGTCAGAGCAATTGAGTAGTTGTTCGACAGACTCGCCATGTTCAGGGTAGCAAGCGATACCTATACTGGCAGAGAGTCGCGCCTGTTGTCCGTCTCCCACGTCAAATGGTTTATCAAGGCTGGCAATAATTTTGCTTGCCACGCGCGCAGCATCGTCAGGCTGACTGGTGTACTCGAGAATCACCGCAAATTCATCCCCGCCGAGTCGTGCTAGTGTGTCGGAATTACGGATGCTATGGCCCATTCGTTTGGTGGTTTCAATGAGTACACAGTCTCCCGCATCATGACCATAGGTATCGTTTATTTTCTTAAAGCCATCAAGGTCGATAAACAAAAGCGCAAAGTGAGCGCTTTGCTGACGTGCTTGAGCCATGACGACATCGGCACGTTGTTTAAACGCAACACGATTTAAAGCACCTGTTAAGGTGTCAGTATGCGCCATATGCTCGAATTGAAGATATAAGCGTTTGGTCTCATTGATGTCTTGATGGGTGCCGGCCATCCGCAGCGGTTGGTGGTTCCGGTCCCACTCCATAATCTTGCCCTTCGCCAAAATCCATACCCAGAACCCATCTTTATGTAGCATGCGGAATTCACACTCATAAAAGGGATTATTGTCACTGAACGCCGCTTCTATCTCTTTGGATGCGCGGCTGAAATCGTCGCTATGACAGAGTTTCTTCCAGGTTTCAAAAGAAGCTGGGGTAAGCTCCTCTTTCTGGTAACCCAAGATTTCGGCCCAACGCTCATTGATCACCAGCTCCCCAGAGGGAATATGCCATTCCCACGTACCCACATGAGTGCCGCGAATAATTTCATCGAGACGTCGCCGTTCGAGTTTTAGCTCGTATTCCGTCCGTCTGGATTTGCTTAGCACTAACCACATGACCGCGAGCCCTGCACCCAAAAGAAAGATGATCAGTGACGTAATGACGAGTTGGTGATCCTTTTGCTTTTCGATTTGCTCGGTTTGTGTCGCGACCATTTGTTCGAGCCGGTTTTGATAGTGCCAAAGAGACTCTTGCGTGGCGCGAAGATCGCTAATATCAGTAATAATTGAGAACAGTAATGTCGAACCCTGATAGTCGACAGGCACCGATGAGACTTCTACGGTGCGGGACGAGCCGTCGGCCGTGCGATGACGAAAAACAAAATAATTTCGGTTTTCAAGTTTGGCGAGTTTGCGCTCTTCAGCAACCGCCTCTGGTGGTAAATCGTTGATATCATTGATACCCATTTGGGTTAGTTCTGCGATTGAATAGCCATAAAATCGACTCGCGGCGGGGTTGGCAGCCACAATTTCACCACTGTCTGGCACGATCAGCATCATCGCCAGCGTATTCTTTTCAAACATCTGATCGAATAGGTCGACTTGGCTCTGTGGCGTGGCAAAGGCTACCGGCACAAGCAAGACGCTTAACAGAAACATCAACAACTGCTTCATCACAAGTGGTGTTCGCTGCGTATGGCCTAAAACTTAAGCGTAACATATAAGTTAATTTATTGTGTGACACCTGTAACCTAATCTCGCTGAGATCCTTTGCATCAGCGTGATTTAGGGCAGTATGTGACGCTCTTCACGATGTTAATCAAATGTTTACACTAATGAGGCTGGCTGGGCTTTTGACAGCGTGGTGTCAAACGATGAGGCACCTGAGGAAGCGCCTTTACGCCTTTTTCTAGCGCTTGAATACGAGTGTCAGGCGATGGGTGGGTCGAGAGTAACTCTGGTGGCGCACCCTCTGAAGCCGCGGCCATATTTTTCCATAAGGCGACACTCGCACTCGGATCAAAGCCAGCTTGATGCATGAGCTGTAGGCCAATTTTGTCAGATTCAGACTCCTGCGCGCGATTGTAGGGCAGTAATATCCCCACTTGCACGCCAAGCCCTAAACCGGCCATTGCCATCGCAGCGTATGGGCTGTCAGACATTGACATACCTGTGATGGTGAGTCCCAGCGTGGCAAGTTGAGAGCGAGATAGGCGTTCGTTGCTGTGATCGGCTAGCACATGTCCGATTTCATGCCCGATGACTGCCGCGAGTTGATCCGGAGTGTCTGCCACATTGAGTAAACCCGTGTATACGCCCACTTTACCCCCCGGTAACGCAAAGGCATTGACCTGCTCGCTGTCAAACACCACTACTTCCCATTCGGAGAAATCCGCCTGTGGGGGCACGACGGCCAAAATAGCATCGGTGACACATTGTACATAGGCATTGATGGCTTGGTCGGAACTAATTGGCTGAGACTGTTTCATCTCTTCGAAAGAGCGTTGACCAAGATTGGCCATTTGGTCACCGGAAAACAGTAATAGTTGATTGCGCCCGGTGGGAGAGTGTGCGCATGCTGAGAGCAATATCGTGAGGCTTGCTGACAAGAACACGGTTTTTGCGATGCGTAGCATGAGGGCTCCCTTTATGGTTATACTCGTTGATGATGGCAAGCTACTGAAAAAACTAACGTATAGTAATCGACTGGGCGCCGTTTTCAATATCGGGCTGTCATGACATGTAGCTTGATCCCCACCCAACAGTATGACAAACATCCACAGCGACGATGAAAAATAGAGGCAAAGTGTGAGCATTTGGAAAAAAGCGATGTCATTGGAGGCTTTGAACGCTTCTTCGAGCAATACCCTGGTTGCTCACTTGGGCATAGAGTATACGGCATTTGATGAATCGAGCCTCACTGGGACCATGCCTGTGGCTCCCCATACCCATCAACCTTTAGGCATGTTGCATGGTGGCGCGTCTGTGGTGCTCGCAGAAACGCTGGGGTCGTTGGCGGCAAACATGTGTGTGCCCGAAGGTAAGTATTGTGTTGGGTTAGATATCAATGCCAATCACTTGCGTGCGATGCGAGAAGGGACAGTGACTGGCGTGGCAAGTCCTGTACATCTTGGGGCAACCACCCAGGTGTGGAATATCACTATTCACGATGAGCGAGGTCGAGACGTGTGTGTAAGCCGACTTACGATGGCGGTACTCACCGATAAGCGCGCCGATAAATCGTTGGAGGATTGAGGGAGATGGTGATCGATATCGAACACGGTAAGCTAATCGTGACCGCGCATGAAGTGGTGATCAAATTGCCCGCAATGAAATTGAGTATGCAGGTTCAATCTGATTCGTTACAGATGATTGCGGATGCCAATGTGTTGGTGGCTGATGCTGGCGATGTTCGTTGGTCACTGCCGTTAAGTGCCCAACATATTGCGTTGATCTCAGATATTACCGGTATTCAACCGCAATAATCTGACTGAAATGAACGGCATCTTCCTCTGGAGGTCGTGAGAAAGGCACACTGTGCAAGCGTTAATCATCACTTGCACAGTGTCGCGGATTGGACGCGTGATTAACTGTGCGACGCGCTGACCTCGTAGCTGGTAAACTTGCGCACATTGATCACGCCCGTATCAAAGATCAGATACTGACCTTTGATCCCTTGTAACACACCACTGACTTCAGGGTGTTTATCAAAATTATGCGAACTGATCTTGGTAGGGTGCTTAGTGACAGGGTAACTAAAGCTCAATGCATCCAGCTCGGCGGGCTGAACCGCATCGCTACCGAACTGTAGGCGAATATCCGCGAGTTCCGATTCAATCGCTTGAGTAAGTCGCGTCGCTTCGGCGTGGAGATCGAGCTGACCATTGTCGCCTTTTAAGATCGCGCGCCAATTGGTTTTATCCGCGACATGTTGTGCAATGGCGACTTCAACCAGCCCAGAAATATGGCGTGTTTTTACCCGAAACAGCGGAAGAGCCTGCGTGGCGCCTTGATCGTGCCAGCGAGTTGGCATTTGGTTAGCGCGAGTAATTCCGACTTTTAACCCAGACGTGTTGGCCAGATAGACGATGTGGTCTGTCATGCAGAACTGCTCTCCCCATTCTGGCTCGCGACACGTCCCTTGTGCATAGTGGCAGGTTTCAGGTTTCATAATACACATGTCGCAGCGGGCGAGCTTTTTCATGCACGGATAACAATGGCCTTGCGAGTAACTCTTTTTTGTTTTTCGTCCACACGCATCGCAAAAGATATTGCCAGTGTGGGTCAGGGTTAGGGTTTGTCCAAGGAGAGGGTTGAGATGCAGCTCTTCGTTACCGACACGCAGAAAGTACTGTACCTCTGCGCCGGCTTCTGTGCGCATTTTATCTAAGGTTCCAATCACGACATTGCTCGTTTTAGTTTTATTAAGAGCGGCAAGTGTAGCAAATGGCGTGCACGGACGTCAGGTGGGAAAACACAGGCCAGCAGCTACTCGCCTGTGTTTGGATAATCTGCTAGCCGAGGCGGTCTTCAACCATTTGTTGGTTGTCGGTGGCATGTTCACGGTACAGGCTCACCGAGACGACTAACACTTCTTCTTGTGTGTCTTCGTTAATGTGTTCAATCACGAAATAGTCTGCGTCTTGATCTTGAACGCCACGCTCTGCTAAACGCAGCACATCTTCTTGAATGTTTCCTTGGATCTCGATATTGGCGGTCTTCTCAAAATCACCAAAATCGAGGGTGGATTTGGCAATCAATTCCGGCGCAGCAAATGCATTGAAAGACAGGATTGAAGCAAAAAACATAGACATCGAGAGGATTTTTTTCATGACGCATCGTTAAGTCGGTGAATTTGCTGACAACCTAGCAAAGTGGCGGCGGGAATGTTGTCAGCGCTGCGTTAAAACTGAAAGATTCGTACGTCACTGGTGACGAGTGACGCAATGATATCCGTTAGCGGGATGCGTCTTCTACATCATCGCCAAATACGTCGTCTTCCTCGAAGCCGGTAGCATTGCCGAGATGGTCGGCAAGCAGATCGTCATCGGTTGGGATCACGTGCTGTTGTAATGTATCCATGATGGTTCTCCTTGTGCTGCGCCTGTTTTCAAGGCTTAGCGGTTTCCCCTTTTAGTTTGTACATGGCAGCTAGCTGACTCAGGGTGCCAGATGACAGGTTGCGTCTTTTTACTAATTGACCACATTAAACGATTTAGATGGTTGATTGCCATCGGTGTATTTAGTCTATGGCGGCTCGATGTCAGTATTGTGACAAGTTAACCACAGCAATGATGTGCTTTGGGTTAACGTTGCGACGTTGCTGGCGGAGTGAACTGCGCCACAACGGGACAATGGTCGCTTAAACGGTAACGCATCACGGTATGGTAATCAAAGTGATGCTGGTAGCTGTATTGCCACTGCTTGACCAAAGGTTCACTGACTAAGATGTGATCCACCAAGCGGTTATACATGACTTGATTCCACGATTGGGTTCGATGGTTGTACCGTCTTGCCTTACAACGCGCTCGGACAGACGCGGTGACATTTATTAAATGGGGCGGTGTGGGGGACTTTTCAACCAGACGCGCCTGAAAATCTCGCCAAACGGCATCATCACTCTCACCAATGTAGCGATTAAAATCGCCCGCGACAACGACGTGTTCGCCCGCATGATGACGATCACTTACCCAATCGGCTAGAACGCGCATCTGCTTGTTAAGTTTATCGCAGCTTCGGGTGCCTTGTGATTGATGAAAACAACCTGATTTCAGATGCACAGACAGCATATGAAACGGCGCTTGTTCAGGAGGCGTAATAATCACGTAGGTGGCATAGCGTAGCGCTGGGACACCAAAAAAGCTGGGTAACGCGATCGCGCGAAGATCTTTTGGATCCGAAACGGTCCATCCATTGCGTACCGCAATGCCAGTCAGCTGTTGACTATTGGGCTTATCACGCAACGCGGGGTAGCGGTCAGAAAAGTAATAGGTGTATTGATCGCTGGGAACCACGCGAGCAAGTGCCGCCGGGCTATCAACTTCTTGAAACGCGAGCACGTCCGGCGAGAGCTGTTCAAAAACGGAGGCGAGTTGATGGTAGTCTTCGTCACCACGATCTCCAGCGCGTTGATCGCCTTTTAGGGTTAACCATTCAAAGTTCCATGTTGCTATCGTCAGCGCAAAGCTCGGGCACGTTATCGCCCAAAGCATCACTACGATTCCAAACCGCCGGATCACAGTGGCGTAAACCTCAATTATGACTTCATAACTGTGATCTTACTTGAAGCCTGTAAGTCACATTTGATCGAACCCACAAAATGCGGACAAGGTTTGATTTTAACTAACAAAAGTCACAACAATTCATCACAACATTGATGACCTTGTACGCGTTTATTCCTCCGAATTTCTCTATTCGAAACTTCGATGATCTGTATCAACACAATGGCGACCCCACTTGCTATTAAATGCCACATCTTGTGTTGTTTGCTAGGTTTAAATCCAATATATGGTGATGGAGGGCATATGCCAGCGGTAATAAAGCGCGACGGAACACGCGTCTCATTTGATGCAGACCGGATTGTTCAAGCGGTAACTTGTGCACGAGAATCGGCACAGCGTGCGCAGGGGACGCGTTCGTTATCGGATCAGGCGATTCGATCATTGGCCGATAAGATCGCAACCCAGTTCGCTGGCGAGAAAGAAGTGGATATCGACCACATTCAATATGCCGTGGAAGATGCGCTGATGTCTGGGCCGCATAAAGCGGTTGCACGTGCCTACATTGAGTATCGTCACGATCGCGATATTGCCCGTGAACGCCGTGGCCGATTGAATCACGAAGTGCAAGGCTTGGTAGGACAAACGAACACCGAGCTGTTGCACGAAAATGCTAATAAAGATAGCAAAGTGATCCCAACTCAGCGTGATCTGCTGGCCGGTATTGTCGCCAAGCACTATGCCAAACAACATATGCTACCCAGTGCGGTGGTACGTGCGCATGAATCGGGAGAAATCCATTATCACGATCTCGATTATGCGCCTTTCTTCCCGATGTTTAACTGTATGTTGATTGACTTGGCGGGCATGTTGCAAAAAGGCTTCAAGATGGGTAACGCGGAAATTGCGCCGCCAAAGTCCATCTCGACTGCAACAGCGGTAACGGCACAAATTATCGCGCAAGTGGCCAGTCATATTTATGGTGGTACCACGATCAATCGTATCGATGAAGTGTTGGCATCCTATGTCGAAGCCAGCTATCACAAACACCTAAAAGTGGCGCAAACCTGGTCCATTGCCAAGGCGGATCAATACGCTATGGCACGTACCGAAAAAGAATGCTTCGATGCGTTTCAGTCGCTGGAGTATGAAGTGAACACCTTGCATACCGCCAATGGGCAGACGCCATTTGTAACGTTTGGCTTCGGACTCGGACAAAGCTGGGCCGCCCGTGCGGTGCAACGAGCCATCCTTGCCAATCGTATTGCGGGCTTGGGCGAAAATCGCAAAACGGCGGTTTTCCCTAAACTTGTGTTTTGTATTCGCGAAGGGCTCAACCGTCATCCTTCAGATCCGAATTACGACATCAAACAGCTTGCGTTGGAGTGTGCGTCCAAACGCATGTATCCCGATATTCTCAACTATGAGCAAGTCGTTCAGGTAACCGGTTCTTTTAAAACGCCCATGGGATGCCGCAGCTTTTTAAGCGCTTATCAAGAAAATGGTGAGTGGGTCCACGAAGGACGCAATAATTTGGGGGTGGTCAGTGTTAATTTACCTCGATTGGCGATTGAGGCTGAAGGTGACGAAGAGACATTCTTTGCGCGCCTAGATGCGACGCTTAATATTGCCCGCCAAGCCTTGGATACCCGTATCGCACGTTTCAAAGGGGTGAAGGCCCGTGTTGCGCCGATTTTGTACATGGAAGGGGCCTGTGGCGTGCGTCTTAATGCGGATGATGACGTGAGCGAGATTTTTAAAAATGGTCGCGCATCTGTCTCCTTAGGGTATATCGGACTACATGAGACCATCAATGCTCTATACGGCAGTGAGCCTCATCTTTACGACAGCGTGATTAAACAGAAAAAAGCCAAGGCAATAGTCGCGTATTTACATGATGCGACGGAGCGCTGGAAAGAGGAAACGGGTTACGGCTTTAGTTTGTACAGCACACCGAGTGAAAACTTGTGCAGTCGTTTTTGCCAACTCGATACTAAAGCCTTTGGGATGATTGAAGGGGTCACAGATAAAGGCTACTACACCAACAGTTTCCACTTGGACGTGGAAAAGCAGGTGACGCCCTACGACAAGATTGATTTTGAAATGGATTATCCACGCTTGGCAAACGGCGGATTTATTTGTTACGGCGAGTACCCCAACATGCAGCACAACATCGAAGCGCTCGAGAATGTGTGGGACTATAGCTACACACGTGTGCCTTACTATGGGACTAATACGCCTATTGATGAGTGCTACGAGTGCGGATTTACAGGGGAATTTGATTGCACCAGTAAAGGCTTTACCTGCCCTGCATGCGGCAACCATGATCCTGCCAAAGTATCGGTCACGCGCCGTGTCTGTGGTTACTTGGGCAGTCCTGATACGCGGCCATTTAATCCGGGTAAACAGCAAGAAGTGATTCGTCGCGTCAAACACATGTAGGAGAGGGGCGTGAACTACCACAAATATATTCCTGTCGATGTCGTGAATGGTCCCGGCACACGGTGCACATTGTTTGTCTCGGGTTGTGAGCATCAGTGTCGTGGTTGTTACAATAAATCAACATGGTCGCTTACTAGCGGCCATCCATTCACGGACTTAATGTGTGAGCAAATCATGCACGATCTCACGGATACCCGTGTTCCAAGGCGTGGTTTATCACTGAGTGGTGGTGATCCCCTGCATCCTGCGAACCTCGCCGGTGTAAAATTATTGTTACAAAAAGTGGCTAAGCATGCACCAGACAAGGATGTTTGGCTATGGAGTGGCTATACCTTGGCGGAGCTCTCGCCGGAACAACAAGCAATATTGGCTTACGTTGATGTGCTGATTGATGGGAAGTTTATACAATCTCGCGCCGATCCTAACTTAGTCTGGCGAGGGAGTGACAACCAATGCGTACACTTTTTATCCGAGCGAGCCCAGCAGTGGCAAGAGAATCAGCGCTGAGAGGTTGCCAATTTTCCCGCATGGGGTAGGGTATTACGTATCTTGAGCATCCAAGCCTAAAAGGACGTAATACTATGTTAGATCTGCTCTCGCCTGCCCAGCAGGATCCGATCCTCTCTTTGTCATTGGCATTTCGTGACGATCCTCGTGAGCACAAAATGGATTTGGGCATTGGTGTATATCGTGACAGTCACGGGCAAACACCGATTATGCAAGCGGTTAAAACCGCGCAGCAATCATTGGCGCAAAGCCAGCAAACCAAGGCCTATGTTGGTCTTGCCGGCAATGAAAACTTCAACCAAGCCATGATTGATCTATTGCTGAAGGGAACGGATGCTTACCATCGCTGTGCCGCGGTACAAACCCCGGGTGCGAGCGGTGCCTTGCGGATGCTGGCTGACCTGATGCATCTCGCCAAGCCGGTGACCACGGTATGGCTGACTGACCCAAGCTATGTGAACCACAAACCTGTCATGGAAGCGGCAGGCCTAACGGTCAAGTTCTACCCGTATTTCAATCGAGACACCAAAATGGTGGATACCGATGCCATGCTGAATGCATTGTCGCAAGCCGGCGCTGACGACGTGGTGTTGCTGCATGGGTGTTGCCATAACCCAACGGGGGCGGACATTAGCCTGAAAGAGTGGAAAGCTATCACTGAGCTGGCTAATCGTAATGGCTTTACCCCGTTTGTGGATATTGCGTATCAAGGATTTGGGGATGGCGTAGATGAAGATGCGCGTGGTCTACGTGTGTTAGCCGATAACGTTGAAGAGATGCTGATTGCCACCTCTTGCTCGAAAAGCTTCGGCCTATATCGTGAGCGCACCGGTGCTGCCATTGTGGTGGGTAAATCCGCCAAGGAAGCGCAAAATGCCAAAGGGCGTATTTTGCAACTGGCGCGCAGCACCTACACCATGCCACCGGATCATGGGGCGGCGATCGTCGAAACCATTCTCACCGACGACGCCCTCACGAAGCAGTGGCGCGAAGAAATCGAAGCGATGAACACGCGCATTAACCGCCTGCGTGAAGGCCTAACGGCAGCGTTACGCGATCGAACCGGTGATGGCTACTTTGACTTTATTCAGCAGCACCGTGGGATGTTCTCTGTGTTGGGATTGAGCTCAGAGCAAGTCAATCAACTGCGTGATAAGCATGGCGTGTATGCGGTTGGAGATAGCCGCATCAATATTGCCGGCTTAGCGGAGCGCCATATTGATACACTGGCCGATGCGCTAGTGGACGTAACGCGTTCTTAGTTTAGCGCGGGTTGTATAACGGAAGAGGGCTTTTAGCGCATATTGCTAGGCCCTCTTTTTTTATCAGTGTAAACGCGCACGCGGACGTAGAAAAAGGTGCGCCCTTGAGGAAGACAAGGGCGCAAGCTGGTTCATGTGGATGGGGGAATGAACTAGCTTAAATCGACATCTTTACAGCCAAAGAAGTATGTCGCGAGAAAGCCAACTACATAAGCGATAAGCAGTCCAGCAACAAAGACCAGTATGCCCGGGAAAATGCAGCTATATGTTATTGGCAAGGGATAACCGCAGTCTTGTCATACAGTTACCACATCGACTGATATTGCTGCTCCCTCCAACGGCGGACAGCAGTTGCGCGACGGTATTTGCAGTGATTTTGGCCATGGGGGCGATCCTCTGGAGCTAAAAATAGTTAATCACGATGGAGGGCTGCACGAATAAAACCGTTGTGCTCGGTGAGGCGAGTTTTTGCTTGCTCGGCATCTAAGTCGGCCAAAATCATCAAGATGGCAGTTTTGCAATGACGATCGCATGCGCAGAGGGCCTGTTCAGCTACCGCTTTTGAGGCACCGGTGGCTTCCACCACAATATTGATTTGGCGTTGGACCAGTTTGGCGTTAGTGGCTTCAACATCAACCATCAGGTTACCAAACACTTTACCGCTGCGGATCATTGCTCCAGATGTCAACATATTGAGGACGAGCTTTTGCGCGGTACCGGCTTTCATGCGCGAAGAGCCGGTGACGACTTCAGGCCCCACGATGGGCAGAATGGCAACATCTGCCGCCTCAGACATTTGGCAATGAGGATTACAAGCAATCGATGCTGTCATGGCGCCAATGGTTTTCGCATAGGCTAATCCGCCGAGTACATAGGGTGTACGACCGCTCGCCGCAATGCCGACAACCACATCTTTATCGGTTAGGTTGAGTGAGCGTAAATCGTCTTGGCCAAGTTGCTCGTTATCTTCCGCGTTTTCCACCGCCTTTAAAATGGCTTTATGGCCACCCGCGATAAGCCCAATGACTTGATCCGGATGTGTGCCATAGGTGGGAGGACATTCGCTGGCATCCAAGATACCCAAGCGGCCAGATGTTCCCGCACCCATGTAGATTAAGCGTCCGCCGTGTGCAAATGCATGCGTAATTGCATCCACCACTTGCGCAATTTGTGGCAAGACGGCTTTCACCGCAAGCGCCACTTTTTGGTCTTCATCGTTGATCACTTGTAGCATTTCGACCGTTGAAAGTGTGTCTATCTCTGCACTGGCCGGGTTGCGGCTTTCTGTGACCAATCCGCTTAAATCAATTGTCATGCCTTGTTCTCACATCAGCTGTTATTTGACGGCGATTCTATGGAATAAAATATTCCAATATAGTGATCAAAATCACTGTTATGGTTATTCTTTATACACGGTTATTCTGGAATAATGTCGATAATATTTGGGGTTAATAGCGCTTAATTTGCGGGTGAATGATGCTTTTTCAGCAATTTAGGGATATTCGATGTAATTCCAATATTGGAATAATTTATTTATGTCGTTGAGGCGTTATGTCAATTATCAATAAAATTTTAGCTCGGCGGACACAATTGTCGCAGCAGGGGTGCCTGATTGGCGATTGGGTTATCGCGCATCCAGAGAAAGCGGCGCAGCTAACGAGCCAAGCGCTGGCTAACCAGGTGGGGGTGAGTCAATCGAGCATTGTGAAATTCAGCCAAAAAATGGGTTACAAAGGATACAGTGAGTTCAAGTTGGCGCTGAATGAAGAGATTGGCCGTAAGCAAGTGATGCAATCGACACCAATGCACAGTGATATTTTGGCTGATGATCCCATGACGGTGATTTCCCAAAAATTAGTGAAAGCGAAAACGGAGGCCATGTTTCAAACCACCAATGCCCTTTCTTATGAAGCCTGTCATCAAGCGGTAGCGTGGCTTAATGGAGCACGTCGGGTACAATTGGTGGGGATTGGCAGCTCGGCGCTGACTGCGAAAGATCTGAGTTTTAAATTATTGAAACTAGGGATCACGGCGCTGTGTGAACAAGACAGTCATGTACAAATTGCCGTCGCGCGCACATTGGGGGTGGATGACGTGCAAATTGTCATTTCATTTTCGGGGGAACGAAAAGAGATTTTAGTCGCCACGGAGGCGGCTAAAGAACAAGGTGCCAAGGTGATCGCCTTATTAGGACCCGGCCGAAGTCGTATCAGACACATCGCAGACATTACGTTCGATACCATTGCTGACGAAACCAAGCATCGCAGTTCGTCTATTGCGTCCCGCACGGCGCAAAATGTGATCACAGATTTACTGTTTATCAGTTTGGTACAACAAAGAGATGAGAGCGCTCGGCAATTGATCAGTGATATTTCTTCCGATATCAAACAAATCTTGTCGTGACACGTTTAAAGGGATGTGTCGTTAAAAAGGCCCGATGCAATCGGGCCTTATTGTGTGCGGATTCTCCGGCATCTAACAAGGTAGATGCGGGATAGTGTTTAGCGTTTATTCTTTAAATAGCGCTTACGCCGTGCTTCTTTGTTCGCCGCTTTTTCTGCCTCGCGGCGTGCGGTTTCTTCTTCCACTTGCACTAATTCAGTTTCAATCATATCGGGTGCTTCCAGAGTGATCCCCCCTAGCGCGCCGGCACGGAGGTCGTGAAGCAGGATTTCTGACGCTTTATGAATATCGACTCGCCCGCCAGCACGCAAACAACCGCGTTTCGCACCAATCGCTTCCATCAACTCGATTTCAGTTTCGGGTAAATCGTCCAGCTGATAGCGCTCTTGCAGACGCTCTGGATAGGCGCTGGCTAGGTACTCGACGGTGTAAAACGCCACTTCGTCGTAGTCCATCGCCGTGTCTTTAACGGCGCCGGTTGCCGCGAGGCGAAAACCGCTATGTGGATTCTCCACTTTTGGCCATAGAATTCCCGGTGTATCCGAAAGCACCACGCCATTTTGCAAGTTAATTCGCTGCTGCTGGCGCGTTACAGCGGGCTGGTTACCTGTTTTAGCAATTACTCGACCGGCAAGGCTGTTGATGATGGTTGATTTCCCCACATTAGGGATCCCCATGATCATCGAGCGAATGTTTTTGCCCATGGCTTCGCGATGAGGAGCAAGCGCGCGACACCGCTCCATGATTCGATTGACTTCACTTTGCTGCTGCGTGGTGATGGCCATAGCAGAAACGCCTTGCTCTTGTTCTAGGTGTGCCATCCAGATATCTGTCATGGCAGGATCAGCAAGATCGCGTTTGTTCAGTACTTTGATAACAGGCTTATCGCCACGTAGTGTGCGGATCAGCGGGTTCTCGCTACTAAAGGGAATGCGTGCGTCGAGTACTTCGATGATCACATCGATCTTAGGAACGACTTCTTCGATTTCTTTCCGCGCCTTGTGCATATGGCCCGGAAACCATTGAATCTTATTGTTAATCATTTGAAAAATTGCCTTTTCTCATCCGCAGTCACTCGCGGACAGCGTTTTATCTTTTATACGTTTTCGAGTGACCGTCATGTTTGCTCGTCATCCTATCATTTTTTGAGACAAAAGCAGGAGTAGAAAGCGGTTGCGGAGATGTATCGTCGTTCTATGTACACAAATGAATACAAATAAGGTCAGACGTGAAAGCTTTGCTAGACTAAATTTGTTTGTGTGGGCGGTTGTGCCAAGTGATGTAGAACAGCGCTCATTTTCTGGTTAGCCACTTTGCTAAGAGAGAAGGCGACTATGTTGCGATGGAATAAAAGTAAGAGTCTGACAGAGAGCGAAATCACGGTATTACAGCAAAAGTACAATGCGATATGGGACGGTAATGCTGTCATCGAGTTTGAACCAGATGGCACAATTATTCGGGCCAACGAGAACTTTCTCGGTGCAGTGGGCTATCGCTTGGATCAAATTCAGGGGCAGCATCACCGAATGTTCTGTCCGCCTCATGTTGCCAACCACCCAGACTACGGCTTGTTGTGGCAGAAAGTTCAGCAAGGCGAGAACTTCTCCGGCATCTTTGAGCGCATTGATGCGCAGGGGAACACGTTATGGCTAGAAGCCAATTATTTTCCTGTGCGAGATGAACAAGGAAAGGTGATCAGTGCCATCAAGATCGCGGCGGATGTGACGCAACGAAAGCAGGAAGCCGATAAAACGGGTTCAATCATGCAAGCACTCGATCGCTCACAAGGGGTGGTGGAGTACGATATTGATGGAACGATAAAAACGGCTAATCGCAATTTTCTCTCGCTAGTGGGGTATCAGGCTGACCAATTGCAGGGTAAGCCTCACAGTGTGTTGTGCGAAAGTACCTTTAATAAGGAAAACCCACAGTTTTGGCCTCAACTTGCCCAAGGACAGTTTCAATCTGGACTGTATCGTGTACTCTCAAAAACCGGTGACATTATTTGGGTCGAAGGAAGCTATAACCCGATACGAGACGGTCAAGGAAATATCATCAATGTGATTCAGTTTGCGCGCGATGTCACTCAACGCATTGAGCGAGAACAAGAGATTCAGTGCACCATTAAGGAAGCATCGGAAATTGCTAGCAGTACGTCTGAGCAAACGGCACAGGTCTGCCAAGAGGGGCTTAACTATTTGCAAGAAGCGCTCAAGACATCAGCATTGATTGCACAGCAGGTTGGCCAAGCCACCGTCAGCATTGAAAAGTTAAATGCGCAGTTTGCTGATATTGAAAAAATCGTCCACACCATTCGTGATATCGCAGAGCAAACCAATTTACTCTCACTGAACGCAGCGATTGAGGCTGCGCGCGCAGGTGAGCAAGGGCGGGGATTTGCTGTTGTTGCCGATGAGGTGCGCCAGCTATCGCAAAGGACCAGCGCCTCAACCAGCGAGATTGCTAATGTCGTTGAAAATAACCGTAGCCATATTGAGGCAATACGAATATCGATACAAGAAGCCCAAGGCACATCAGATGCGGGGAAAGATAAAATCGAGCAGGTTGCGGCATCGATGGAAGAAATTGAGCGCGGCGCGCAGTCTGTCTCGTCGATGGCGACAGAGCTGATCCAACTGCAGCAATAAGAGGCTCAGGGAAAAACCGCAGTGCCTGGCCCTGCACATGCTTGAGCCAGACACGCTCGGTGCTATTTAGGATTGGCAGGAGTGATCGTCCGAATCAAATTGCTTGACTAAAACAGAGGTATCACAGCGGCCAAACCCGCGCTGTTGAAGTTGTGCATAACGCTGATCAACTTGTTGGGTGAGAGGGAGATCCACGCCTAATTTGGCGGCTTCTTCTAAACAAAAGCCAAGGTCTTTGCGCATCCAGTCAATGGCAAAACCGAAATCAAACTGATCGTCTGCCATGGTGTGGGCGCGGTTGCTCATCTGCCACGAGCCTGCTGCACCGTGCTGGATGGCGCTAATCATTTTGTCGATATCTAAATTGGCCGACTGGGCAAATGCGATCGCTTCTGACAAGCCCTGCAAAACGCCCGCAATACAAATTTGATTGGCCATTTTACAGCGCTGTCCACTGCCATGGGGGCCGATGTGTTGGCTTGCCTTGGCGTAAGCGCGCATGACGGGTTCAACACGTTCAAAAACGGATGGCTCACCTCCAACCATAATGGTCAATGCGCCATTTTCCGCGCCTGCTTGTCCGCCCGACACAGGAGCATCTAAAAATTGGATACCCTGTCGGCCACAGACGTCAGCGAGCTCTAAGGCCAGTTCGGCTGATGTCGTGGTATGATCGACCAGCACACTGCCTTTTTTCATGTTGGCAAGTACACCTATATCGCCATACACGACACTGCGCACATCGTCATCGTTACCGACGCACATAAAAACAATATCGGCGTGAGCGGCAGCCTCCGCTGGTGTCGTACCGAAGGCCCCTTGATATTGTTCTGACCAGTGTTCTGCTTTGGCCGTTGTACGGTTATAGACAGTGGTTGGAAAGCCATTTTTTTGTAGATGTCCGGCCATGGGAAACCCCATGACGCCTAGGCCAATAAAAGCCACGGAAGGAGTTTGAGTTGTCATATAGCATCCTTGTTGTTATATGAGCGATAATTTATCAGAAACTTAACCTGATTTGTTCCTTCAGATGATAATCTTGTACCATCACATTTTGTGTTGTAACACGGATTATTATGACAGCACCTCAATCTATCGCTTTAACCATTGCACACATCAACGACACCCACTCGCATTTTGAATCGACACCTGTTTCGCTGAGCTTGGATAGCACACAGACGCGTGTTTATGCGAACTGCGGTGGCTTTGCACGTATTGCATCTGCCGTTAAGCGTTTTCGTGCTGAGGCGGACCAGAAAGGCCACGCTTTCATGTTCTTGCATGCGGGGGATTGCTTTCAAGGTACCTTGTACTATTCCCTATTTAAGGGGCAAGCCAATGCCGATATGCTCAATCAGTTGGGCATTGATGCGATGGCAATCGGGAATCATGAGTTAGATCAGGGTAATGGTCCGGTTGCTGATTTTCTTGATCGTATTACCTTTCCCTTGCTGGCCGGCAATTGGCACGTTGCCAATGAAGCTGCAGACAAAGAAAAGCGCGTCAGTGAAAAGCCCGCGTTATTACCGTATTTGCCCGAACAGAAACGCGCCAGCGTGATGATCAAGACGATAGCAGGGCGTAAAGTGGGTATTTTTAGTCTTGCGGTCGAGCAAATGGCTGCACTGGCTAACCCTGATCATGACACGCCCTTTTTGCCCGCGACAGAAATTGCTAAAAACACAGTGGCATACTTGCGTTCGCAAGGGGTCGGTACCGTGATCCTGCTCAGCCACTTAGGGTATGACAAAGATAAATCATTGGCTGAATCTGTCTCTGGCATTGATGTGATTGTGGGTGGGCACACCCACGTCCTGCAGGGTGATTTTCAAAACATTGGCCTCGACAACCAAGACTCTTACGGTTATCGAGTGAATGATACCTGGATTGTCCAAGCCGGTTGCCACGCTCAGGCAATTGGACGTTTTACGTTAACGCTAGATGCCAAAGGGCGCCCGACCCATTTTGAGGGGCAAAATTATTTATTGTTAGGCCGCAGTTTGGCGATGGATGCGTCGCGTGAGCATAAACTGACCGCTTCTTCATACCAAGCGGCACGTGACTATTTGAGCCAACAGCAAAATCTTCTGATTTTGCCGAGTGATCTCACCCTCAAGCAGTATTTGCAGCAAACTTATCGCCCTCGGGTAGCACAGTTGGAAAGTGACATTGTCACGCATGTGCCGCAGCGGTTGCGTCATGTTCGCGTGCCGGATCAGCAAGGCGGCAGTGATGTCGCGCCATTGGTGACGGAAAGCTTTCTATGGGCGGCGCGTGAACAGGGTATCGAGGCAGATTTTGCCATCCATAATGCCGGCGGCGTTCGGGTGAGCTTAAATGCAGGTCCGCTCTCTGCCGCACTTATCGCTGGTTCGTTACTTCCGTTTGCGATTGATGTAATTGCGTATCGGGTAACTGGCGCGCAAATCCGCAATGCGCTGGAAGGTGCGATTAATAATGCCACGGATAATGGGGTGATTGGACTCGGTTCGGGCAGTTTTCCCTATTGTGCCGATCTGCGCTATCGCTATGAAGCATGGCAGCCAATAGGCGCGCGCATCACCCAATTAGACATTAAGCGCGGTCAGCACTGGATTGCGATTGATGATGAGCGCCAATACGTTGGTGTGTCATCTTCATATACCGCGCAAGGTAAAGAGGGCTACGATGCACTTCAAACCGGGCGTCGTCGCTCGATTGGTTTATCGATGGCGGAATGCTTCATGCAATACGCGCGAGCGCAAGATGTATTGCAGCTCCCTGACCAGCCTTTGGTGTGTTATCTCGCATCACCTCAGCAGTGCGAGAGCTGCTGGCAATCATAATCACTTACTTGGCCCATCCCTTGCTTACTATCAGATGAAGGGTAACCACGGCACTTTGTTGCCGCAAGGTTAAGTTTTCATCTCCATGGTCGATATGTATCTAGGAACGCAGTTTATCGGCACACGAATAGAGAGTGAGGTTCGTATGGAAATGCGTGATTGGTTCGATGTGGGTTTAATCACCTTTTGGCTACTCGCGTGGGCATCGTTAGTGTATTTCGTGCCCGTTATTTAAGCGAGTTATCCGTGGTGGCGTTGTGGGATGCGCGCTTTAAACGTACTCCCCAACGCACCAGTAACGGTTGTAAATAAATAGGTAGCTGAATGGCACCAATGAGGGGTAAAAATACCGGCCCCAATGCAGCGCCAGCTACCGTATAAGTGAGTAACACGTTACGATTCACGGCGGTGACTGCGGCAATCATGCTGGCTTCTTCCCCGTACCGCCGATAGATACAATACACAATTGCAAAGAAAAGCATGCATAATGCGACTGAAATTGCTAACAGCTCCAAGGCGTAACCGCTATCCTTCTGCCACATAGCGCCAATCGGACCCACCAGGCCTAGTGGAAAGCTAAACACCAATACAATCGTGAACTGCGCCAGTTTTCCATGAATACGTTTTAACTTCTCAGGCTTAATCCATGCATGAAATAGCGCGGCCATCCCCATCGGACCAAAAATAAAGATCACGAGCCTTGCGATATAACTGTGTAAGTCGAGTGAGAACGCTTCGCCACTCAATAGGCTGAGGTTGATAAAGAGTACAATGGGCATTAGCAAGGTTGACGCAATGGTGTATGCCATGGCGATTAATGCGTCCATTTCTAATGAGCGAATAATGGCAGGTGTCGCGAATAACGAGCCAGTGGCACAGATCCCGCTGATCGCGAGTAGCATGTTATCGGAGGCGCCCAGTCCCCATGCAATCGTACAGGTGATGATGGTCAGAACCACGGCATGAACAAATGCGTAAAGCCAAACGCGCCATTGCCCGAGAGCCCTTACCAATAGGGACTGGTTGATCCCGAGTAAGGTAAATAACATTAATGCGAATAACACATAGGGCAGGTAGGGAAAAAGTGCCAATGAAAGGTGAGGAAACGCAAAACCGATTAAAGCGGCAATAAAAAGAAACAACGCAGAATGTCGAGCAAGAAATGCTAGCATGGACAGCACCCTAATCACATGTGTAACGGCAATGTTACCAGCTTTTTCCTAAAAGTGAGTAAAGTTTGTTCGTTTTCGTCGATTTATACGCAAAAAAGCCTGATATAGCATGTCTCAGAAGGCAGCTTCAGCAATCGACGTTGTTTAAAATCTGCCGTATCCCCCATTATTTATCTTAGCTCTTTATTTAACCGAAAATTAACAAAAATCATTGCGGTGGATAGCCGTGTTTCGGATAAATAAAACTAATGGCTAGGTTGAATTATCATCAGTGTAGAATCTAAGTCACTGTTTCTATAATGCGCCGCGAGTGATTCAGAAAACAAAGCGAGGATCGTATGACAACTGTTACGGCAAACATGCCACGCACACGTCGATCTTACGCGGTGACAATCAAAGGACTGATCGCTCATGCCATGGATGTGTTGTTCACCAGCAACACCAATGCACATGCTTATGATGCAAGCCGTTTACCCGCACATTTGCAACGTGACATTGGCATAAACCGATAAGATGACCTGATAAAAATAAAGCGCCATATCATAACGATATGGCGTTTTTTTTGTTCTATCGCGACGGTTAACGTAAAGAAACTGGTGTGCGACTAGTACTTTGGCTTGGATCATGGCAGGTTAGCTATTGACGCTAAACGTATTTTAATGGAGCGACAAACACAATGGGATGGTTTTCTAAGTTATTCTCACGAAACGATGCCTCTTGCAAGGCATCAGCCCCAACAGTGCCCCCGACTGAGTACAAAGGCTATCTAATTTATCCCGAAGCAACGCCAGAAAACGGGCAGTACCGAGTGTGTGGGCGAATTTGCAAGCAGCAGGGACAAGAAACGCTCACGCATCAGTTTATTCGCTCAGATTTATTGGGGAATCAGGAAGATGCCAACAGTTTGATGCTAGTCAAAGCCAAAATGATGATTGACCAGAATGGCGATCGCCTATTTTGACCTTACTACTGGCATGGGCTTCTGCGTCATACCAAAACTAATGCATAAATATTCGAAACAAAAAAAGATAAAATGTAGTACTGATCACATTTACACCAGAATTGCGATTCTTGCCCTGTGGTGATTGTCGCTCAAACTCGTTAAGTTAGTGATGTTGCGTTGCTAAGCATCGGACGCTGACAACAGACTGCACCCACGTCGCACGTGCCTTATGTGGTGCTTGCGGCGTTATTTTTTATCGATTTTTCGCAGTCTTTATGGGTTTTATCAAGGTATGCCTTTTTTTGTCAGTATTATGCCTACAGGTGCTTGATATTTGACCTGTGGTTCGTTACAAAAAATTTCTCATAAGCCAATAGTCAGGGAATAGCTATGCAGATTGGTGTTCCAAAAGAAAGGCTCGTTAATGAAACGAGAGTTGCTGCGACACCAAAGTCGGTGGAGCAGTTGATAAAACTCGGCTTTGAAGTAGCAGTTGAAAAAGGCGCTGGGGAGCTAGCGAGTTTTGAAGATACTGCCTTTGAGCAAGCCGGGGCGAGTATTGTCGATACCGAAGCCGTTTGGCAATCGGATGTCATTTTTAAAGTGAATGCACCGGGTGTGGTTGAAGAAACCGGTCAAGACGAAATTGCGCTCATTAAAGAAGGAGCGACGCTAGTCAGCTTTATTTGGCCAGCGCAAAATGAAGACTTGTTGACGCGTTTGGCGGCTCGCAAAATCAATGTGATGGCGATGGATGCGGTGCCAAGGATCTCTCGTGCACAATCGCTGGATGCGCTAAGTTCGATGGCCAACATTGCCGGTTATCGCGCGGTGGTCGAAGCTGCGCATGAGTTTGGCCGTTTCTTCACCGGACAAATCACTGCAGCAGGTAAAGTGCCACCCGCGAAAGTCTTTGTTGCGGGCGCTGGCGTGGCCGGGCTTGCCGCCATTGGTGCCGCAGGTAGCTTGGGGGCGATTGTCCGTGCGTTTGATGTACGCCCTGAAGTGAAAGAACAAGTCGAAAGTATGGGCGCCGAGTTTTTAGAGGCTGACTTTAAACAAGACAATGCAGACAGTGGCGACGGTTATGCCAAAGAAATGTCTGATGAGTTTAATAAAGCTGCCGAAAAACTCTACGCTGAACAAGCGCAAGATGTCGATATTATTATCACGACCGCGCTCATCCCCGGCAAACCTGCCCCGAAACTGGTGACCAAAGAGATGGTCGACAGTATGAAACCGGGTAGCGTGATTGTTGATTTGGCCGCTGCAAACGGCGGCAACTGCGAATACACGGAAAAGGATAAAGTGATCACAACACCCAACGGGGTGAAAGTGATTGGCTACACCGATATGGTAGGCCGCTTACCGACGCAGTCATCACAACTGTATGCCACCAACTTGGTTAACCTCACTAAACTTCTTTGCAAAGAGAAAGATGGCAATATCGCCATTGACTTTGAGGATGTGGTGATCCGTGGCGTGACCGTCATCAAAGAAGGTGAAGTTACATGGCCTGCGCCACCGATTCAGGTCTCGGCGCAACCTAAAGCAGCACCCAAAGCCGAGCCGACGCCAAAAGCCGAGCCTAAGAAAACCTCTCGTGCAACCAAATATGGTTTAATGGCCGCGGCCGCTGGGGCATTTGGTTGGATTGCGAACTATGCGCCGAGCGAGTTTCTTTCCCACTTCACTGTGTTTGTTTTGGCCTGTGTGGTCGGCTACTACGTGGTCTGGAATGTCACTCACGCACTGCATACACCATTGATGTCGGTGACCAATGCGATTTCCGGGATTATTATTGTGGGCGCATTACTGCAAGTCGGACAAGGCATTGGGTTTGTCACCTTCCTCGCATTCATAGCCGTGTTGATCGCGAGTATCAATATATTTGGCGGCTTTACTGTTACAAAGCGCATGCTTGAAATGTTCCGTAAAGGATAAGGAGAAACAATGTCTGAAGGATTGGTACAAGCTGCGTACATTGTATCGGCGTTGTGTTTTATTCTGAGTTTGGCTGGGCTGTCCAAGCAAGAATCAGCGCGGGCCGGCAACTATTACGGTATTACCGGGATGGCGATCGCGTTAGTCGCGACGATTTGGGGGCCTGAAGTACAGGGCGTTGGCTGGATTATTCTTGCTATGGTCATTGGTGGTGTGATTGGTATTTATTATGCCAAGCGTGTTGAAATGACCGAAATGCCTGAGCTGGTGGCTATGCTACATAGTTTTGTGGGTCTGGCTGCGGTATTAGTGGGCTTTAATACCTATATTGATCATCCACCATTGACCGGTGCGATGCTTAATATCCACTTGGTTGAGATTTTCCTCGGTGTATTTATCGGCGCGATTACCTTCACCGGTTCCATTGTCGCTTTTGGTAAACTGCGTGGTGTGATTTCTTCCAAAGCATTGATGTTGCCACACCGTCACAAGTTGAATCTAGCCGCGGTTGTCGTCTCCTTCTTGTTGCTGATTAGCTTTGTGAATGCGGGAGGGTCAACGGCAGCACTGTTGATTGTGACCGTGATTGCGTTAGCGTTCGGTTATCACCTTGTGGCCTCGATTGGTGGTGCAGACATGCCGGTTGTGGTGTCGATGCTTAACTCCTACTCAGGCTGGGCGGCTGCTGCCGCAGGCTTTATGCTGGCAAACGATCTGCTGATCGTGACGGGTGCGCTGGTAGGTTCGTCGGGTGCGATTCTGTCGTATATCATGTGTAAAGCCATGAACCGTTCGTTTATCAGTGTGATTGCGGGTGGGTTTGGCTCTGATGGCACGGCGTCATCCGGTGACGAAGATATGGGCGAGTACCGCGAAGTGACCGCCGAAGATGTTGCTGAGATGCTGAAAGACTCAAAAAGCGTCATTATCACTCCAGGCTACGGCATGGCGGTTGCTCAGGCGCAGTATCCCGTCTATGAAGTGACCGAGAAGCTTCGCGGGATGGGTATTGACGTACGTTTTGGTATTCACCCTGTCGCGGGCCGTTTGCCTGGCCACATGAACGTATTGTTAGCCGAAGCGAAAGTCCCTTATGACATCGTGTTGGAAATGGATGAAATCAACGATGATTTCCCGGAAACGGACACTGTCTTGGTGATTGGCGCGAACGATACGGTTAACCCTGCCGCGACCGAAGACCCGTCAAGCCCGATTGCAGGTATGCCAGTGCTTGAAGTGTGGAATGCACGCAACGTGGTGGTATTTAAGCGTTCTATGAATACCGGCTATGCTGGGGTGCAAAACCCGCTGTTCTTTAAAGAGAACAGTGCGATGTTGTTTGGTGATGCGAAACAAAGCGTTGAGGCAATATTTAAAGCGCTTTGATTGGCAAAAAGCATCAATATAGGTATAAAGAGTCAGCGAAGGCTGGCTCTTTTTTTTGGCGAGAGGGGTCACGTTGGCTTGCGGTGTCATCGTTACCGATTGCTTTCATCGTGTGTAATAGGCCGAACTTACATTGCACTGACATTTTATTTACGTTGGGTGATAAGCTTGCAACTATGCGAATCCTGCTGTTAATGACTCTGGCGCTTATGGCGCTGCCAACGAGTGCTGCAAGCTCTTTCTCTGAACAAATGACAGCGTTCAGAGCACAGCTATTGCTTGCCGATCCGGTGGCGCGATATAACCTCATTGGCATTAACCGCGCCTTCCCCAAGGTCTTACTCAGTCCCGACAGTTTATTGCCGCAAACCGCTAATTACCCGCTTAAGGATATTCGTCGCTTGTACCAAGCCGCACAAAAGTGCCAAGGGCCGTGGCCTGTACACCCCAAAGTGACTGAGCCTTTAGTGTTCACGCGAGCCATGTGTAATCATACCCAGTTGCCGGTTGCTTGGTTTTCCCGTTCAGGGTTTATCCATCCTGGAGGAGGCAGTTATGCGGCGAAATATGTCGAACAATTTCCGTCTCGGCGCAGTGAGCTGACCCGTTTTTTTCATATTCAAGAACGGCCAACGGCACAGCCGGATACTTTGTTGGGGCGGTTACAGCGTATGGATACTGCTGCTGTTGAAGCGCTGAATAGTGGTGCGAAATCGTTACTCAGTAGTGATGAAATGTGGGTTCGTGTCGGTAGCTATTATCACTTGTACCCTTCGACACAATGGCAGCCATTATTAGCAGAGTTTGATTTGCGTTTGTCCGCGATGGGCGAGCAAGATTTTTGTTTGGCGCGCGTGGGAAACATTTGTTGGAATGAAGAAAAAGCGCCGACGTATTGGCCCTATTTAGTCGGTGCCTTGATTGTTATCAACCTTGCGGCGCTCGGAGGTTGGGCATTTAACCGTTGGACGGTTCAGCGCCGGTTGATGCAAGAGCGGATGCTGGTGCTACAGATCCTCACCCACGAACTGCGTACGCCGATTGCCAGCCTCTCAATGACTGTAGAAGGGTTTAGGCGCAAGTTTGATACCTTGCCTGAGTCATTTTATGACGAGTTTCGGCGCTTGTGTGAGGATGCACGTCGCTTAAAGCAGTTAGCGGAAGCGAGCAAAGACTATTTACAATCGAACCAAAAACCGTTGAATAAAGAGACGATCCCTTCACTAAAAGAATGGTTGGGTTACATCTGTGACGAGCACAATGTCACTATGTATGTCTCGCAAGATGGCGCCGTCAGTGCCAATGTGTATTGGCTAGCAACCTCATTGAACAATTTGATCGCTAATGCGGTCAAATACGGTGTGGCACCGGTTGAAGTGCGCGCACAGGTATTGTCAGATCGTTTTACGATCGCGATTCAGGATCAGGGCGACCTGACTGCCAAGGACTGGAAACATATTCGTAAACCCTTTGTTAGTCAAAGTGGCTTAGGCCTCGGACTAACTATCGTGGAATCTATGATTGAGCGGATGGGGGGTAAGCTAAGCTTATCGGGCCCGCCCACTACATTTACTTTGGAGATTCATTGTGACGCAAGCGACGTTACTTCTGGTTGAAGATGATGCCAACTTGGCTGATGGCCTACTTGCCAGTTTAGAGCAGGCCGGTTACCGCTGTTTATACGCCGATAGCGCGACAAAAGTGGCAGAGCTATGGCGTGATGCAGACTTGGTGATCCTCGATCGCCAGTTACCCGAAGGCGACTCAATTGATTGGTTGCCTGACTGGAACAAGCTCAAAACGGTGCCTGTGATTTTGCTGACCGCGATGGTCTCCGTGCGTGACCGTGTCGGCGGCCTTGACTCTGGCGCCACTGACTACATCACCAAACCTTTTGCTGAAGCAGAATTGCTGGCACGTATTCGTGTTCACCTGCGCAACCCTGTTGGTGAAGTCGATGCATCCAGTGATGAAATTGTTGTCAACGATGTGCGCATTGATACTGCAAGTCGCGCAGTAATGTGTGGCGAACAAGAAGTGGTACTGACACGAACTGAGTTTGATTTGCTCCACTTTCTAGCTAAAAATGCGGGACGAGTGTTCACACGGGATGAGCTACTGGATCAGGTTTGGGGCTACAACCATTACCCGACCACGCGCACGGTCGACACGCACATTTTGCAACTTCGCCAAAAGCTGCCCTCAGTCAATATTGAGACATTGCGTGGCGTTGGCTATCGCATGAAAGCATAATGCGTTTACGGCTCACGCACGGTTTATTCGCTGCTGCCTTGATAGCAGGTGGTACCCAAGCGGCTTGGTTTGATGGCAATGATGCCTTGACCAGCGCCCATCAACGCCTGCTGGAAGGGAACACAGCAGGCAGTATGGATGCCATGATTGAAGCCTGGCAGCAGCCAAATCTATCCGCTTCGCGTCAGCAACACTTGGCGCAGCTGCTTGCGTTGGCGATAACCGAAGATTGCGGGCGGAGCTTGAGTCAGCAGACGATGCCAGATTGGCTGAGCAATTTATCCCTGCGCCGTGAAACGGTGCAGACGACCAGCCGTGTCTATTATCGCTTGCAAGTTCGTGGGGAATCTCAGCCCGGTATCGCCCGTTTTTCGCTTAAACATTGGCCTGATGAAACCATTATTTCGCAGCGTTTGAGTGGTCAAAACCAACACCAGTGGTTGCTAGAGCAAGATGGCCTTTCCGAACCAATGAAAGAAGGGCTCTATCAGCTTGAGGTGACGTCAGTGGAAGGAGAAACATGGACCAGCTGGTTATTGATGACTCAGCCTCAACCTTTACAAAAAATCAGTTGGAAAGACACGCGAAGTTGGCGGATAGCCCCGCCTGACAGCTTAGACTCCACCTGTCAGCGCCCGTTTCTCACGCTCAACCTCTATCCCCACAATCAGCCAGATGGTGCACCGATATGGTCGGTCGAAAAGCACAAACGCCTGCCCACGACGTTGCCAGTGCTGGATGTACCGAACGGCCAGTATTGGTTTAGTGTGGCGCTGATTGAAAGACGCTGGCAAGGTGCGTTGTCTGTTGAGGAAGTACAGCGAATTGGTCGGGCGATTGATTTACCGGATTTGGATCCGGATGCGCTTCGCGCAATAAAGCCCGACTGACCAAGGTGTTACACGGCTTAAACCTGACATTGTTCACATCTTTTGACCTTACTTGATCGCGCTGATCGCCAAGCCGCTACGCTCTTTAGATAAAACGAAGAGGAAAGCGAGGCAACCTAATGCACGATAAAAAACACCTACTTGTGCTTGCACTTGCAGCATGCTCAGGGTCTGCAGTGGCAGCGACCAATCCTACCGATGCGCGAACAAATGCGATGGGTGGCGCTGCAGTTGCGGCTGGCGACTACTTATCTGCGGGATTTCACAACCCTGCCTTGGCGGCACTTGACCCTGACAGCGCATTTGGGGTGGTTTTCCCTTATTTGGGCGCAGAAGTGCGTGACCCAGATGAGCTCTTGGATAATTTAGACGATATCTCTGATGCTTACGATAACAACGACCTAACGGCTGCGCAGCAAGCAATGCGAAATGCGCAGGGCGATCAGGCGCACTTGGATGCGGGGGTCGGTGCAGCTGTGGGGATCCCAACTGGTTCTATCTCTGCGACACTCTTTACCTCAGGAATCATCGAAGGTGCAGTCTTACCGGATATTAAAGACAGCGATATTACCACACCGTCGATTAACCCCAGTTCGACCGCGACCATCGTTGCCGTGGGGGTGGGTGAGCTGGGTGTTGCGCTTGCATCAAACGTGGAAATTGCCGGTCAACGTATCGCGGTGGGTGTCTCCCCAAAATTGCAACGCATCACAACCTACAACTATGGCGTCTCGGTTGATTCTTATGACACCGATGACTGGGATGATAGCCGTTACCGTGAAGAAGATAACGGCTTTAACATTGATGTTGGGGCAGTGTGGCAGACTGGTCCTTATCGCGTCGGCTTGGCCGGTAAAAACCTGATCAGTAACGATGTGGACACAGTGACAAGTAGTACAACGGGTCACAGCTTTACCTATGAGGTAGGGCCACAGTTTACGCTTGGCTCGGCGTTTGTCTCCGACTTTGTCACCATTGCCGGCGATATCGACTTAAACAAGAGCAAAGGGTTTAAAGGCACGCTGAATATTGACGATGATACCCAGTTTTTCCGGATCGGGGCTGAATTTGATGCCTTTGGCCATGCCCAATTACGCACTGGTTATCGCGCGGATATGAAAGATAACGTTGAAGACGCATTTACTCTGGGTCTAGGCTTGTCACCCTTTGGGGTGGTCAACGTGGATATCGCGGCGAGTATCATTGATAGCAACAGCTATGGGGGCTCAGCCCAACTCGCATTTACTTTCTAAGCTCGCGGTGACGAAAAGTCGATGACAACGCAAAAGGCAGGCCCTAAAATAGCCTGCCTTTCTAATAGATGAGCGTATTTATGTTCGACGGTATTACATTGACGCATGATGAGCAGCAACAGGCTGCAGAGCGTATTCACGCTTTGATGGCACAGGGCATGAGTAGTGGTGAAGCCATCATGAAAGTCGCGGCAGAGATCAGAGCACAAGCAGCGGCGGCTTCAGCGTCTGAAGAGTAAGAAAAAGCAGCAGAATATGCTGCTTTTTTATTTACAATTCACCGGATCCCTGATTTATTTAATAGTAGAGAGGTCAAGGGAGTCGGAGATGAGTCACGCGGTCGAACAAGCAAGAGAGTGGGCAAGAGTCAGGCATGCGCTGCAACGATATGGTGCGCAGCCTTATCGCTGCCATCTCGATCATGTAGAGCGTATTGCTGCACCATATGGTGAAGACGCACGTATTGTCGCTCAGTTGCATGATATTCTTGAAGACACCGCCACGCGTGTCGAAGAGATCGCCGAACGCTTTGGACCAACGATAGCGCGAGCGGTTATGCTGGTGACCGATCCGCGCAAACCGACCCGACATGAGAGAAAGCGGGCACTCAACCAGCGTTTGATCGCACTGGATCCTAGCGATGACGCCGCATGGCTTGCCCTGATTGTTAAAACCTGTGACCGTCTTGCCAATGTGATCGCAAGCAGTGAACACAGTCCACCGCGTTTTCAGCAATACCAACGAGAGCATGGCGGCTTTCGGCTGGCCGTATACCGACCTGGTCTATGTGATAATTTATGGACGGAGTTGGATGAGCTAATTGATGCCGGCCAGCAAGCCGACCGGCATCCCGATCACCAACTTCATGCTTCGATATCGTAGACAGTCGGAATAGGTTGACGTTTGTGCTGGGTGGCTTGATAGACCTGAATGATCTTCTCTTTAACCGCATCATCGACGGGCTTGCCTTCTAAGAAGTTATCAATTTGCTCATAGGTCAGCTGAAGCGCGTCTTCATCAGCTTTTTGCGGTGACAACTCCTCCAAATCCGCGGTCGGGATTTTATTGACCAATACCTCTGGCGCACCCAGTGCCGCAGCCAATTGGCGCACTTGTCGCTTGCTTAATCCAAATAGAGGAGCAAGGTCGCAGGCACCATCACCGTACTTGGTATAGAAACCAGTAATGTTTTCCGCAGAATGATCGGTCCCAATCACTAATCCCTGAGTTAGTCCAGCAATCTCGTATTGAGCGACCATGCGAGCGCGTGCTTTGACGTTACCTTTGACGAAATCAAGGGTGCCTTCGTTATCGGGTAACAGATCTACCGCCGCGACGGCATCTAATACCGCACTGTGCGTGCCATCAACACCGGGTTTGACATTGACCGTGACCGTCTTGCTTGGCTTGATAAAAGATAATGCCAATTGCGCTTCGTCTTCATCTTTTTGCACACCATAGGGCAAACGCACCGCGATAAATTGATAGTGATTGCCGCCGATCTCTTCGTTCAATTGCTCAACGGCTAGCTGGGCTAATCGACCACAAGTTGAAGAATCAACGCCCCCGCTAATACCTAATACCAGGCTGCGTGTTCCCGAGCGGGTGAGCATGGTCTTAATGAAGTGAATGCGGCGTGTAATTTCTGCTTGTGGATCGATAGAAGGTTGAACGCGCATTTCTTCGCGGATGTGTTGTTCCATGTTGTGTTCCTCTTGATTTCGCTTGCATGCGACCGACGTGATGATTCTTATTGGGTTTATTGTGCATGATCTCGTAAAGCTTGGGTATAGCTACGCCAAGATTAACCGTTATCACTGGTTATGAGATGGCCAATAACGTCGATCCGCTTCGCCGATGGTCGCGCAATCAGGCAGATACATGTAAACTTCGTGGCAAAGAGGAATGATATGACTGAAAAAATTGCCATTTTTGGCAGCGCGTTTAATCCGCCCACATGCGGGCATGCTTCTGTTATCGAACAGTTGACGCATTTTGATCGTGTACTGCTGGTACCAAGTTATAAGCATGCGTGGGGAAAATCGATGGCCTCGTTTGAACAGCGTTGCCAATGGGTTGATGCCTTTATTCACGATTTGAACATGCCGCAGGCCACCTGCTGTCGCCTTGAAGCAGAGCTGGGTAAAAACGGTGACGCTGTCACAACTTATATGTTGCTGACCGCGCTGCAGGCACACTATTGCCACGCCGATCTGACTTTCGTCGTCGGGCCAGATAACTTATTAAAATTCGGCCAATTTGCGCACAGTGAGCAAATCCTGGCGCGTTGGTCCGTGCTAGGAATGCCAGAATCCGTCAATGTACGCAGTACGTATATCCGCGATCGGCTGGCAAAAGGGCTGTCAGTCGACGACTTGACGACCCCCAGTGTTGCCAAGCAACTCAGCGATACAGCATTCTCGCTCTCTGATTAAGCGAGTACAGCGTGATATTCGTCGGATAGCGCAAGGGCGGCATCGTAAGATAGCCCGAGCGACGTTGCTGCAGCTTCCAGCTTGTTGCCGGATTTAAGCTGCGCCCTCAGATGGCGGACGGTGAGGTACTCGCACAACGCTGAATAGGTAAGCTGAGTGCAGGCCTGGAAGGTAAAATGCGCGTTGTCACCTTCGAGAGACCGTCCAGCATTCGCTTGATCAACACAGGCCGCTACACATTGATAGCTAGCGTCGTTTGCGATTGCGGGTGATAGCGTCACTAGCAGATCGAGCAGTACCCTATGCAGGCGACGCGTTGCCGGTGTGTTTTGGTTCGCACCGGATAACGGCTCAAGTGCTGTGAGTCCGGCATGTAATAATGTGCTAGGTATCACGTGGCCCGCAGACTGAGGAAGTGACATCGTCACTCTAGGCGATACCGTTAGCTGATGCAGGCTGGTGTGTGGCGTGATCATCAGTGCGTATAGACAATCAAACGGGAGCCAAAAGCCTTGGCCAGCGTACACGGGAATATCGTGTTTACCGAGACGAACGAGAACTAAACCGATTTCTACGTATAAGAAAGTGGCGGTATGGCGACGCTTTCGCGGGGTAAGCACGAGGCGATCTTGGTGATAGGCGGTGTATTCGCTGGTGTACTTCATGTCTGGCTCTCATTTTTATAAGCCGGCAATGTTGAGCACTTTTAAACAAGAGGTCAAGCCCCAATATGATTGAGGGAACTCATGAGTACAGCATAGGTCTGACCTCCAACCTCTATAAAATGTCGCTGGATTAACTTTGAATCCTTGTTTGACCGCGTAGAATGGCGCGGTTTTTATCAAATGAAACGGAAAAACGTGCAAACAGTTAACGATCCTTACCAAGACATCCGCCCTTATCATGATGATGAGGTACCTGCAGCGATTCATCGCTTGATCCAAGACGATGAATTTATCAATGCGATCTTATCCTATCGTTATCCTCATGCTTCGGGCCCGCTAGGGTGGTTACTTAAGCCCGCACTTAAACTTTACCTCACCCAAAAGTGGCGCAACATTAAAACTGTACAAGACGTACAGCTGCATGTCGCGAGTTACATGCGCAAGATGATCAAAACATCATGTGACAACGTCACTGTTTCGGGGGTCGAGCATCTTTCGCCGGATAAAGCGTATCTCTTTGTCTCTAACCATCGTGATATTGCGATGGATCCCGCGCTGGTCAATTGGTGTTTGCATCAGCAAGGCTTAGATACAGTACGTATCGCGATTGGTGATAATCTATTGCGAAAACCCTGTGCGACCGAGCTGATGAAGTTAAATAAGAGCTTTATCGTCAAACGCTCCGCAAGAGCGCCGCGTGAAATGATGAAATCGCTCTCTCAGCTGTCGGCGTACATACGCCATTCATTAGATGAAGGCCAGTCTATCTGGATTGCTCAGCGTGAAGGGCGTGCAAAAACAGGATTAGACATGACCGATCCTGCCATCCTCAAGATGTTCTACATGGAAGGGCGCAAAAACAAGCAATCCTTTGATGAGTACATGCAGGCCCTAAATATCGTGCCGGTGGCCATCTCATATCAAAATGATCCTTGCGACTTAGACAAAGCGACTGAGCTAGATGCCGTCAATCGTTTGGGCGCTTATGAAAAGAGTGAATTTGAAGATATTCAAACCATTGTAAAAGGCATTGTGGGGCAGAAGCGTCAAGTTCATGTCGCCTTCGGTGCGCCCGTGACGGTGTCACAAGCAACACCAGAGACGCTAGCGTCAGATATCGATCGCCAAATTCACTGTTTGTATCGACTTTACCCTGCTAACTATATCGCTGCGGGGGAAGCGCATGACAGTGTTACCGCCGAAGAGCGCGCGCTGTTTGAACAAAAGTTGGCGCAAGCACCCGAGGCAGCACGCGATTATATTCGTCAGATGTACGCGAACCCGGTGATCAATGCGCAACGTGCCGCCAGCGATCAAGCGACGATATCGATAAATTAAGAGTGACAATGTCACTTATTGCTAGCGTGAAGGCGATCCCACACGGGCGGATCGCCCACTTCTTCGAGCATAAAGTCGATAAACTCGCGCACTTTAGGGGCTAAATGTTTGCGGCGAGGATAGACGATATAAATCGGGAGCGCGAGGCAGGGATGCCAGTCTGGTAAGATCTCAACCAGCTCACCTTTTTGAAGTTCATCATCGAGGAGGTAGGTCGCTAAATAGGCAATCCCCATCCCCGCTTTTACAGCTTCAAGCACGGCAGGGGCATTATTGATGTTGTAGCGGCCCGATACGCGAACGACTTGCTCATTGCCTGCTTTATTGAATGGCCATTTATCATAGCTGCGTTCGCGACTTTGATAGGTGATACAATCATGATGCCTCAAATCACTTAATTGACTTGGTGTTCCTTGCCGAGCTAAATAGTCCGGCGAGGCAACCAGTTTAAATTGGCAATCTGCGAGCTTGCGAGCCACCATTCCCTCTGGCGGTTGTTCATGGATCGCGACCCAGCAATCATAGCCTTCTTCAACCAGATTAGGGCGATGATCAAAGAGTGTAATATCGAGATCGAGCGCAGGGTACTTTTGCCGAAATGTGGCAAAACTGCGAGTGATCAGCGTGTTACCAAATGACTGTGCGACACCGATACGCAATTTACCTGTTACTTCGTCACGATAACCTGCCACCATGGCTTCCGCTTCGTCTAGCGTTGCCATAAGTTGCGCACCATAGTCGGCGTATTGTGCGCCGATTTCCGTTAGCGACACAGAGCGCGTATTCCGCTGCACCAATTGCACCCCCAACCTGTCTTCCAAATAACGCACTTGCTTGCTGACTTGAGACTTTGAAATCCCTAACCGTTCTGCTGCGCGGGTGAAGTGTTGTTCTTGAGCCACGGTAGCCAAAACAACAATTTGTTGGAGGTGATCAAGCATTACTTACGCTTCCCTGAAAGTTGATAGCCAGAAGCGTACCACAGTTCAATCCAGCTCGGGAGAGCAGGGCATCATTTAGTGACGCCGTCACGTGATAGTTAAGATACTCAAAGTGGCTATTACACTTATTTCATAAAATGCTCTCAAAACGTGACAACCCACCAACTGCCAAAATCGTTTATCGCTTCAATATTTATATGACCAATAACGGATTCACCTATCGCCTTCCTGTTATCTACAACAAAACAAAATAAATATTTATCAATAATTTGAGTTTATTGTTTGCCAGTATAAACAATGGGTAGTGTGAATTGTAAGCGCTCACTACAACTATTGTAATTTAATTACAGATAGGGAGTTAGTTGGAGTCACTATCAAGTATGTATTAACTCCATTCATTTAATGAATCGATGATATCTGTTTATATTCATGGGCTAACATGGATAGAATTCAGGCTGGAGGTGGACATGATCGAATTACTCAAGCAGTTTTTTATCTTGGGCTGTATGTCATTTGGTGGCCCTGCGGCGCATATCGGTTATTTCGAGCGTGTTTTTGTGAAAGAGAAGCAGTGGCTGAGTGCAGAGACGTTTGCGTCAGGTTTAGCGATCAGCCAGTTTTTGCCGGGACCAGGTAGTAGTCAGCTTGGCATGTATATCGGCTATCAGCGCGCTGGTTATTTGGGGGCATTGGGGGCATTTGTCGCGTTTACGTTGCCTTCTTTCGCGTTATTAACCGCAGCAGCGATGTTTAGCAGCAATGATACGGCGGGTTGGATAAGCACACTGATTAGTGCGGCTAAGTTATTGGCTGTGGTTGTGGTGATTGACGCGACAATATCGATGGGGCGAAAATTCATCCATTCGTTCACTACAGCGGTGATTGCAATTGTCACCACAGTATGGCTACTAGTGTCGCCGTCTGGCGTTGTTTACCAAGTACTCCCCATCTTACTCGCTGGCATGATCGGTGCTATTGGTTTTAAACAAACCAGTGTTCAGGCGGCTTCGATATCGATGGAGCACGCGCAACGGCGCAGCGGGATCATTCTCAGCCTGTTTGGGTTTTTACTCACGGTTCCTTGGCTTTTCAATAGTGTCCTGCCGGTACAAGTATTCAACCTGTTCTACCAAGCGGGAAGTTTTGTATTTGGCGGCGGTCATGTGGTGCTGCCGTTGTTAGAGCCCATTGTGGGTGACGTTGTCACAGACTCTGCATTGATTGAAGGCTACGCCGCCGCACAATTAGTGCCAGGTCCGATGTTTACCATGGCCAGCTACCTTGGCGCGACGGTTGAAGGACTATCGCCAATATGGGGCAGTATTATCGCCACAGTCGCAATCTTTTTACCCGGCGCGTTATTGATGTTTGGTGTATTGCCCGTGTGGGAGGCCGTTAAATCGCCGCCTAGATTGGCGGGGGCCATTATCATGATTAATGCCAGTGTTGTCGGCCTCTTAGCGGCAGCGCTTTATCAACCCGTATGGGTATCGGCGTATAGCCAGTGGGCTGATTTAATCCCGATAGTCGTTGGCTTAGTCGCACTCATTAAATGGCGATTATCGGTTTTTTGGGTACTGTTAATGATGATTGGTTACCAATGGTTCTTTTGATGCCGTCCAGCCCGATATGAGTTCGGGCTTTATTTTACTCACTTAATGCACTATAACTTTATGTGTTAATCACAAATTCAACATACTATCTGGTGGTCAAAGATATCTCAGTAGCCAAGACAACAGGTATCACACCATGCGGTGTTTAGATGTGGTGGGCAGAAAGTGCGGTGCCCCAAGCGGTTATAACTCTTGGGGCGATTGTTAGTGGAGATATCCTTTATAGCGAGTATTGCCATGTCTGGCGACTGCCGGTTTCCGATGCACGTTGAGCAAGTTCAATCGCGTAAATTACCTTAGTCGCTGATTCGGCGCTCACCGGGGAAGGGCGTTGATGTGTGATCGACTCTGCCAGTAAAGTAAAAAGTTGCTGGTATTGGCCAGTATGTAATGGACAAGTCATTTTAGTGACGCTGTCACCTTTCTCTAGTGTTGCTTGATGCGACTGAGTACCAAAGTTTTTGTCCAATATGGACATGGCTGCACGCAGTTGGTCTTCTTGAATATCTAACCCGTCGCAAGAGAAAGTTGCCTTTTCGCCGTGTACCGTAAAGCGCTCTGTGGTACCTGACCGATATGGGCTAGAGTTCAATATCACTTCGCTATCTGGGTAATGCAACGTGAGCTGAAAATAGTCAGTTGTTTGGCAGCCCGGGCGCAAAGCGCGACATTGTGCCGAAATAGCGTTTGGGTCTCCAAGCAGGGTTAGTGCTTGATCAATCAGGTGCGAACCTAAATCGAAAAGAATACCAGCCCCTTCGCCAGGCAGTTCTCGCCAACGTTGCCTTACTTCTGGGCGATAGCGGTTAATGCTTGAATGCATGACTTTAATATCACCAAGCTCATCGTTTTCTATCAGTGATTGGAGAGTCAGAAAGTCGCCATCCCAACGGCGATTATGGTAAGGACAGAGGGTTAGGCCTTTTTCATCCGCCAATTTTGCCAGGGCAAGGCCGTCTTCACTGCGCGTGACAAATGGCTTTTCCACCAGAACATGGCAACCGGCTTCGAGTGATTGGCGTGCGTGCTCATAATGCAGATGATTGGGTGTGGTAATGACGACCAAATCAGGACTTTCATGCTCAAGCAGCGTATTGAGATCTGCGTAGCATGTCGCTTGGGGTAAATGTAGCCTGACGTTCTCGGGCTTACTGGAGACAACGGCCGTAATATCAAACTGCGACATCGCGTTAAGAAAAGGAAGATGGAATGTGTTGGCAGAAAAGCCGAAGCCAACCAATGCGGTTTTAATCATGAGTAAACCCAAAATGGACGGTGTTTGCCTAAACCCTATAGAAAACCTCAAGGATGATCAATTGGCGCGCTCGACAACATCGATTATGCTAGTGCAATCAATACTGAACGTATTAGGGAGACGCGGATGTGTCGTTATTTTAAAAGTGCTCAAGCCGGACACTGTTGAACTATAATACACATCAAGTGCGCATTATCTATCTTATGTTAAATAACATATCCCTCAGATCAAGATCGGCATCAATAAGACAAGCGCCTGCATTCCTCGTCGATACGTTTTGTCCCCTTCACTGTGTTTACGCGACTATTCAACGTAATTGTGTATTTACCATAAAATAGCTAATCACCACTTTCTTTAATCCACTCAGTTCAAATGCTCCGCTTGACCTAAGGTGCTTCAATCTCGCAGTGATAAGCTAAATGATCATCTTTTATGGGTATATTTAGTGTTATCTCAGCAGTTTCCGCCTGTTGACCTTTTTAGGTGCTGCAAGGTTTGCTACAGTTTTGCTAGTTTGTACGCGAACCGTTAAATAAGGGAAAAAATGAGAGCTCAAATAGTGGCTTGGCTGTTAGTCGCATTGACCAGCTTCAGTGTGTCTGCCGAGGATGAAGGCGAAGCCAAACAAGCCCCCGCACAACCTAAGTCGTATGCGGAACAAAGTATTTATGACAAGCCATTGATGGAACGCTATGTTATGGATGAGATTCGTAATCTCAGAACAGACTTCCAGGCTCTTGAAAAGCGTATGGTGGTTGAGATTACCGACCGTGAATTGGACGTGGCGGACAAATCACTTAACTATGCCAATGTCACCGTCACCTACTTTTTCTATTTGATTGCGGGCGCAGCATCATTGATCGCTCTAGTTGGTTGGCAATCGCTGCGTGATATCAAGAACAATACAAAAGAACTCGCTGATCAACAGTTATCGGAAATTGCTGAACAATATGAGCGAAAGTTCCAAGCGCTAGAGCGCGATTTGAAACGTAAAACACGTATCATCGCCGAGAATAACAAAGAAATTGAACGGATTAATGAGATCCATAACCTTTGGTTACGCGCACAGCATTCACAAACGCCAGAACAACGGATGGAAATCTACAATGAGATTTTAAAAATTCGCCCTGGTGATCTAGAAGCCCTCACTCATAAAGCGGATGCCGCGATGGAAATGGGTGAATACCACTGGGCGTTGAGTATTAGTAATCGTGTTTTAGAGGTGGATGACAAAAATGCCAACGCCCTCTTCCAGCGTGCTTGTGCCTATGCGCGTCTTGGTGCGGAAGAGCAAGCGATCTCTGACTTGGAAGTCGCCGTGGCGGAAAGTGCCTCTCTGCGTGAGGCGGCTCGTGAGGAAGCTGATTTTGAATCACTTCACGGTAATGAGCGCTTTGACGTGTTGATTGATCCGGAGAGTAATCCTTAGTCAGCATGCTGTACGACAAATCACTGACAATGGGCAGCATACGCTGCCCGTTTTTTATCCACCGGCGAGTTTGACGGTGTGGCCTTTTTTCTCAAGGTGGGCTTTGATTTGATCGCGTTTATCCCCTTGGATCTCGATAACGCCGTCTTTAATCGCGCCACCACAGCCGCATACCTTTTTAAGCTCGGCGGCGAGTAGTTTTAATGCCGCGTCTTCAAGGTCCAGCCCTGTTACTAAGCTAACGCCCTTCCCTTTGCGCCCTTTTGTTTGGCGCTGAATACGAACGATGCCATCTCCCTTTGGGCGAACTGGCTTTTCCGGTGCCTCTTTGATGCGACCGGTTTCGGTAGAATAAACTAATCGGTTGTTGTCAGACATGGTGTATACGTAATGTGAAAACCTTGGTGAGACTATACCAAAACAAAAAGCGGCTTTGCAGATAAAGCCGCTTATCTTATTGGTTGGTATACATTGCGTGTATTAGGCGCGCAGTTTTTCGCCGTTGCGATCAATATAAAGTTTGAGGGCGGGTAAGGTTCCTTTCATCAGATTTCCCCGAACCATCATGTACCAGCCCTTTTCGTCTTTCTCGGGATCGTCATTCATCAGGCGAAACCCTTTGTACTCTTCAACTTGGCGGGTTTGTTTACGAGCAAGCGCATCAAACTCGGCAGGATCAGTCACCATGCTGGTATCGACCCACCACTCAATCGACTTTTTGACGCCAGTTAAGCTGCCAGACACAACTTTACCGCCTATCCGCGCACGATACACCTCTTGGATATCACCAGAGCCTTCTACTTTCTCAATGGTGTAACCACGGTGAAAAAGGCGTTGGGTCATAGTTTCCTCCTGATGCCGTTCCCACAACAGCAATCATACCTATTATGAGTTACGAACCTATTAAATTTTTAGACTATTATCACGTTGAGTTCGAGGATTTTCACTTATTTTCAGACCTTGACAGACAGGTGAGTATATAAAGTGCGATATGTTTCAAGTTTCACTCTGTGGTTGATGATAATATAGGACTATACAATTAAAGTTATAGTGCATTATGAAAAAGATTAATCCCATTGATAACAATCATTTAAGTGCGAGCATTCAAAAGTTCAATCAGGGCGTACTATCCATTGAAGATTGGGATAGCGTGACAGAATCTCGATATAGTCGAAACTCACTACTGAGCTATCGAAATGACTGGCAAGTTTTTGTTTCTTTTTGCCAAAGCCAACATGTCACGGCGTTACCCTGCGCAGTGACAACGCTGCGTCGATTTGCGGAACTCACCTCCCAACAGCGAAAAGTATCGGCGATTCGCCGAATTATTGTCACTGTAGGCTTGGTGCATCGCTTACACCGTCAGCGAGATCCGAGTAAGCATCGCGAAGTGAAATATGCCATGGCGCGGTTACTTGCCGCGAAACTCCCAGAAGCAAAAGAAGCCGCGCCATTTAGAAAAAGACACCTGTCAGCACTTAGAGAGCATTTCCAATCAAGTAACCGACTACGCGATATTCGTGATCTTTTGATTTGGTCATTGTGTTACGAGGGCTTACTCAAACGCAGTGAACTCGCTGCACTCGCCGCAGAAGATGTTCTTTATGACGGCGAAAAGGCCTATGTGATGATTGGAGAGCAACGGGTTGTGCTCTCTGAACAAACCGCAGTGACGCTCGCCATTTGGCTCAAGTACAGTGGGATCCATCAAGGCCCCCTACTGCGACGAATTAACAAGCATGGCCACTTAGGCGACACGCCGTTAGACCCCTCTTCAATTTATCGCGTTTTTCGCCGCGCCAGTGACGTGTTAGGGGAATCAGTGGTGTTTTCTGGACAATCTCCCCGCGTGGGAGCCAGTAAAGCTCTGGCAAAGCAGGGATTAAGTATCAAGCAAATCCAACATCTGGGCCGTTGGAAAAGTCCGGCTATGCCGGCGCAATATGTCGGCAACCGCGAAGCCAGTGAGCAAGCCAAAGCACGTTACCGACATAAAAAGTCTACAGAGTAGCGCCTAACTCACCCGTTTGCCTGTTGCCTTGCTAATACATTGGGCGAGGTATTCGTGGAAAGGATAACCATGATGTTCTACCAGTTTGGGGAACATCGAAATCGGGGTCATTCCTGGAAAGGTATTGATTTCATTAAGTAAGATTTGGTTATCGTCGCTCAAAAAGAAGTCAATACGAGACAAATCTTTTAAGCGTAGGTGCACAAACGCTTGACGCGCATACTGCTGAATCGCCTCTATTTGTTCATTCGTGAGGTTTGCCGCTTCAATGTGCGTATTGCTGTGACTGCCGTCGCTGTACTTTTCCTCGTAGGTGTAGAAGGTGTCCTCTGGGCAGCTGATTTCGCCCGGTGGGGTGACAATCACATCCTCTCCCATGTGGAATGCAGCGACTTCAAGCTCACGTGGTTTAATCGCTTTCTCGATAAGTACTTGGTCTGAAAACGTAAACGCATCTGCAATTCGCGCGTCTAGCTCATCTTCTTTCGCCACACGGTAGCAGCCCACGCTGGATCCCTGACTTGCCGCTTTTACAAAAACCGCCCCTTGCTCGTCATAAAAAGTACGTGCCCGAGTCAAGCTACTTGGGCTCTGATCGGTTAAAAATACATAAGGTGTGTTCGGAATCCCGAGGGCGTCAAACCATAACTTGGAGGTGATTTTATTAAAGCACACTCGGCTCGCTTCAGGTCCGCAGCCGAGATACGGCAAACCTGTGATTTCTAATAATGATTGAATATCGCCTGTCTCACCGGGAAAGCCGTGAATACAAGGCACCACATAATGGATTTGGGTGTGTTCTACCTTGCTACACAGCATGCCATCGGTATCCAAATGGCAGCGCATGCCATCCGCTAAATGCCAACCTTGATCGGTCATTTCCACTTTATGGACTTTCACTCGCGGCATTTTTGCCAGTTGTGACTCAAGGTACTGAGCCGAAATCAAAGAAATCGCATGTTCAGCACCACCGCCACCACACAGCAAAAGAAGGTTTATTTTACTCATCATTTTCTCACAAGACGTGCCATGCACGTATTTTGCTGACTTTTAAGCCATAGTAGACAATTGTTCGCTAGCTTTCATTATCCAAACAGCTTTTATGTCCGCTTTGATAGCCGATTGCTTGTCAATTATACAAGTGAGTGCGGAACATCAGGCGCTCAACTATGCGTTACCCACCACAAACAAAAAAGCCGGCAAATCGCCGGCCTGTTCAGCAAATGGGCCGCGCTTAGTTAACGCGCACCATTTGTGGGTTGGACGACCGTTTGATATCCGCAATGGAGCGAACAAATGGTCCATATTGGCGCACTGTTTGTGGAAGCGCCTGAATCGCTTGCTTGGCTGCATCTCGGGTTGGGTATTCGCCATAAAGCAAGGTGTACCAAGGCAAACCATCGACCATTTTTTTATTGCTCCAAAGCGGCTGATCGCTGGGTAAGCGTTTAGCGTAATCGCTAAATCCACGATCGTGACTCAGTGCCACAACTTGAATGGTATAGCCCGGCCCTTGTTTCGCGGGTTTTACCGTTTGCTTTTTAGGCGCAGGCTTTGGCTGAGCTTGTGGCATCGGCTCCGCTTTCGCCATCTCTGGCTGTTCGGTCGCACGGGTATCGGTCGACTCAATGGTCTGACTATAAATTTCGGTAGTGACGCCGCCACCGCTGCATCCCGTCAAGAGCGCGGCAACAGCCAATAAGGCCAATTTTTTCATTGCAATTCTGTCAGTTATCCAAGTTTGTGTCATTGTGCCCCCGACCTAACAACCATTCAATAAAAACTTAGGTGGCGGCGTAAGGTTTCGGCTGCAGCTCACAGATGGCCACCCCTGCCTGTTTTTCAGTGTATCGTGTTGAATAAATTCTGCTCCGCACAGATCACATTGCGTTAAAAAAAACCGCTGAATTCAAGCATGAATAGATACACTGGCTGACAATCTGTCCTGTTTCTCGGCTTATCATGCCACGCAAAGGGGGAGCGTTATGTCAGGGATTGATCAGTTACTTAAGCCCAAATCAATCGCGGTTGTTGGAGCCTCAGACCGAGCTAACCGCGCTGGGTATGTGGTGACTCGCAATCTGCAATCGGGGGGATTTCAAGGCCCAATCATGCCCGTCACGCCGAAATATCAAGCGGTTGCGGGGATACTGGCCTACAAAACCATCGAAGCACTGCCATTAGTGCCTGACTTAGCTATCCTGTGTACCCGTGGCGAGTACAATCTTAGCCTCATCGAACAGCTGGGCGAACGTGGCGTCAAGTTAGTGATCGTGCTAGCTGCGGGCATGCGCGGGCAATTTAATGAGCAAGGCGAAAGTCACTTTTCGCGCATGCAGGCCATTGCGGCGCGCTACACCATGCGGGTGCTTGGACCAAACAGTCTGGGGATGATTCTGCCTTGGCTGAATTTGAATGCGTCGTTTGCACCTGTGTCTGCTAATAAAGGAAACATTGCCTTTATTTCTCAATCCGCCGCTGTCTGTACCACGATTTTAGACTGGGCCAAAAATAAGCGAATCGGCTTCTCGACCTTTATTTCACTCGGCGAAGCCTGCGACATCGACTTCCCCGAATTATTGGATTATCTGTGTCGTGACAGTAAAACCGATGCCATTCTGCTCTATGTCGACTCAATCCGTGATGCGAGACGGTTTATTTCCGCTGCTCGCGCCGCGGCACGTAACCGACGTATTTTGGTGCTAAAAAGTGGCCGCACTCGCGGTGGCTCGGTGGCCTTGGAACAACTGAGCCATACCAACATGGGCCTCGATGCCGCCTATGACGCAGCCATTCGTCGCTCGGGGATGCTGCGCGTAAATAACACTCACGAGCTATTTGCCGCAGTCGAAACCTTGTCGCACTCCGTTCCTTTACGTGGCGAGCGTTTGGCCATTATTACCAATGGCGGCGGCCCTGCTGTCATGGCAGTCGATACACTGATGGATTCGGGCGGTAAATTGGCGTCTCTTAGTGAGAAAACTATTGAAGCGTTGAATCAGGTATTACCCGCAAGTTGGTCGCGTACCAACCCGATCGATATCGTGGGCGATGCGGACACACAACGATACCAAGATGCCATTGATATTCTCTTGACGAGTGATGATGCCGATGCACTACTTATCATGCATTCACCCTCCGTCACGGCGCCGGGGCTAGCTACCGCGAAAGCCATTATCGCTGCTCTCAAGGAAAATCCGCGCGCGCGGCGTTTTAATATTCTCACCAACTGGCAAGGCGAAGGCGATGACGCCACCGTTGCTCGACTAGCATTTACCCATGCTGGCTACCCGACCTATCGTACGCCAGAAAGCGCCGTTACCGCCTACATGCATTTGGTAGAGTACCGGCGTAACCAAAAGCAGTTGATGGAAACGCCCACGTCCACCGGACAAACAGACTACGACTTGCCGGCAGTTCGCGCCTTTATCGATCAAGCCGAAGATATTAAGCACCTCACTCTCACCACACATGAAGTCCGTCCTCTTCTTGAAGCGTATGGCTTGCACGTCATGTCCACCTGGCTGGCGAGTGATCCGGTCGAAGCGGCGCAAATTGCCGAGCAAGTGGGCTATCCGGTTGCAGTAAAACTGAGATCGCCAGATATCCAGCATAAATCGGATGTACAAGGCGTGATGCTCAATTTGCGCACAGCCGCTGAAGTGGCGAATGCTTCACAAGCCATTTTGGACCGCGTGTCTATGACGTATCCAAACGCACGCATTCAAGGCTTACTGATTCAATCCATGGCTCCCCGCGCCGGCGCGCAAGAGTTAAGAGTGACAATCACTAATGATCCCGTGTTTGGCACCATTATCTTACTGGGTGAAGGTGGTTCGGACTGGGACGTGACCAAAGATGCTGCGGTGGCGATCCCTCCGCTAAATATGGCGTTAGCACGCTATTTGGTAATTGGCGCGATCAAGTCTGGCAAAATCAAACAGCGCGGCTTCCCCGTTTCCATTGATGTGCCCAGCTTGTGCCGCTTTTTAGTGACACTGTCACAGATGATTATTGATTGCCCTGAAATTGACGAACTGGATATTCACCCACTATTAGTCGCGGGCGACGAGCTCACCGTATTAGACGCCTCCCTACAACTGCGTGATTACGCCGGTAGTCAGCATCAACGTTTGGCGATACGCCCCTATCCTAAAGAACTCGAGCAACAGGTCACCTTAAAAAATGGCGATACATTGCTATTACGTCCGATTCTTCCCGAAGATGAGCCAACCCACAAAGCGTTTGTAGAGCAAGTATCGGAGGAGGATCTTTATCGGCGATTCTTCTCTGACGTGGGTGAACTCAACCATGAGGCCCTGGCCAACCTCACTCAGATTGACTATGACCGAGAAATGGCACTGGTAGCGACCTATACCTCCCCTTCTGGACAAGAAGAAATCTGGGGAGTGGTCCGTTTATTGGCCGATCCTGAAAATACAGAAGCCGAGTTCGCCGTGCTAGTGCGCTCGGATTTAAAAGGCGTTGGCCTTGGCAGTATCTTGATGACTGCGATCATCGATTACGCCAAACAGGCCGGCCTGTCTCGCATTACCGGTATGACGATGCCAGCGAACCGAGGCATGATTGGATTAGCACAAAAGTGCGGTTTTAGTATTGATGTGCAAATGGCAGACGGCGTGGTGGATATGCTGCTGCCACTACATAAAAACCAAGATGCATAACCGACTACGGCGTATCAATCGGAATGTCACCGGCTTGCAAATAGGGCGCAAGCAGCTTAGGGACTTGCCGCACCAACCAAGATTTCGCATTGCCCATACGGTTGCGCTTCCACGCGAGTCCCATCTTTAACTCGAAAGGTGTGCTGCCCTTCAATAGCTTGAGGCGACCCGCTTTCAAGTCATCTTGAATCCAAAACCACGGTAAAGTACCAATCCCCTGACCTGCCAATATCGCTTGATACTTATCATGCATCGAGCTGACGGTTAAACGCGGTTGATCTTCCAAGACATTATAGGTAATCGGCTGCATGCCGCGTGCGGTATCGGCAACCGCGACTCCCCGATAACCAGCCCGAATGTCTGGATCGACAGGTCGCGCTTCTTTATGAATGGGATGGTCAGGCGTGGCAACCCAGTACGCACTCATTTCTCCCAAAGGCTGTACCTTGATCCCTTGAGGAACTGACGCTGGGATCGGCGCAATCAGCACATCTGCTCTATCTTGCGCGAGAGATTCCCAGCACCCGGCAAGAATTTCTTCTGACAGTTTCAAACGCGTGCTGCTTTTATTGGCAAGACGCTCAATGAGCGGGAAAAAGAACGCACTTTTAAACAAACCGTCGTAGGCAAGCCGAATTTCGAGCTCCCACCCATGAGCTAACGACGCCGCATCGGCAATCATCTCATCGGCCGCGTTCAGTAATAAGCGTCCACGCTCTACCAATAAATGGCCGGCGTCGGTAAATGTCGCGCGGTGACCGGACCGATCAAAGATCACTAGTCCAAGCTCATCTTCCAGCTTTTGAACTTGATAGCTCAGTGAGGAAGGGGCTCGATTAAGTGACTCCGCTGCGGCGGCAAAACTGCCTTTTCGCTCAATGGCATCTAAAACCTGTAACGCTTCAAACGACAACATAGTGCTTCTCTTAACCTACATCACGGAACGTCGTAAGGAGCTGACGACGTGCGACGCAAATGGGGACCTATAAAGTCTTAACACTTTAGCAGGGTTTTCAGTGCACTCCTACTTCAAAAGCCAATTTAAAACGACTATCAGTTGATAAGATAAAGACAATAAATCAGCGATATAGCACAAAATCGTCACCGGGTTTATTTCCTTTCAACAAGAACTGTCATACAGTAAATGAGAGGTGACGATGAGACTAGACCGGATTGAAATAGCAGGCTTTCGTGGCATCAAGCGCCTGTCACTACAAGTTGATGAACTCACCGTTCTAATCGGTGAAAACGCGTGGGGTAAATCTTCCTTGCTCGACGCATTGGAAATCGCTTTGCATCCTAGTGGTGATCGTCCCAGCTTCAAACGCTCGGACTTTCATGTTGACCACACCCTAGGGATTGCCCCTGAACAACAATTTCAAATCGTACTGCGTTGGCAAGAAAGCTTTGCTGGCGAACACAAAGCACGCCGCTATCGACGCTTTAAGCCGGTGTGGAATGGCGAGCATGAGGGTTGCCGTACTCTCGATTATCGCTTGAGCGCCACCACAGAAGAAAGCAAAGTCCATGTACGTCGCGAGTTTCTATCCAGTCAGGGCGATGTCATTCAAGATATCGAGAGCGATGTGCTGGCACAGCATCTCATGCAGATCCACCCTGTGGTTCGGGTACGCGATGCAAGACGCATGCGGGTCCCCGGACAAACAGTAACTAAAGACAATACCCGCCTTGAGCAACGGCTCGACAATACCTATCGCCGATTGTTAATGATGCCCGGCCACGTTAATAAAGGAGAGATTAAGAGCGGGCTACATGCGATGCGGCAACTGCTGGATCATTACTTTGCCGTACAAGAGCACGATCGCCCCCCTTACCCCATCAATGCCCCCGGAGCGTTAGCGTTTACCCATAATCAAATGCATCCCTTAGAGGCGGTGGCTAACAATACCTCCAATCAAAGCGACCTTATCCTGATGGGATTATTAAGCGCATTTGTGCGAGCGCGAGGGCCAAAGCAGCTTAAGCGCAATGCGCGACCGATCATGGTGTTTGAGGATCCCGAAGGTCGCCTGCACCCCACCTTATTGAATCAAGCTTGGCGCCTGATCCAATTGATGCCGATGCAAAAAATACTGACCACTAATAGCGGTGATCTTTTGGCGGGGGTTCAACTTGATCATATCCGAAGATTGGTACGCCATCCGACCGAGACACGCAGCCACCAAGTTCCCTCACAGCTGTTAAGTAAAGATGAACGCCGTCGCGTTACCTTTCATGTCCGCTTTCATCGCCCCAGTGCCTTGTTTGCGCGCTGCTGGCTGTTGGTTGAAGGCGAGACGGAGATTTGGCTATTTAATGAGCTCGCTCGCTTGCAAGGTTATGACCTCGCTGCCGAAGGCGTCCACTTAATTGAATTTGCACAAAGCGGTCTACGTCCATTAATCAAAACCGCCAAAGCCTTGGGGATTGAATGGCACCTCGTCGCCGATGGTGATATGGCCGGGAAGAAGTATGCCGCCACAGCACGCGGACAGATTGAGAATCAGCCGGAGGGCGTCAGGCTTACCGTCTTGCCGGATAAAGATATTGAGCATTTCTTGTATAACAACGGCTATGAGCCTTTGTTCCGAGATATGGCTGGGATGACAAGCCAACAGCCTCACATGAATGACAGGCGCATCATTACTAAGGCACTCAAGCGTTATGCCAAACCCGATGCCGCGCTCGCGATCATCGCCTATACCGAGAATGAATTGAAAGCGCCGATCCCTAAGTTGCTCCGGTGGATCTTGCAACGCGCGATCGGCTTAGCCAGAGGGATGGGCTAATTAGCCCTCCTTGTTTACACGTTGGAAAAACAGCGTCACTTTCCCGACTTCAACCCCCCATTTGCGCATCGAGGTGACATTAAATAAATGGTCTGAATCTTGTCGGAACATCCAGTCGTCAAAGTGCAGCTGATACTCGCTGTCACCAACAGGCACAACCAAATCATAGCGCCAATTTAACGCATTCCCTTCAACAACGCCTGTCGCAGTGCCCACGATATCACCGGCGGTTCCTGAATAGGTCCCTTCTGAGTGGCGGGTAATCGTCCAAACACGCGTTTGGGTCTCGCCATCGTCATACACAAAGGACTCGTCGAGTGTCAGTGTATCGCCGTCCACAGTGCCAATGATATCTACCTCAAAACGCCGGCGTTGCTCACCAGAAAAATCTTGCACCATACCCCACGCTTTTGTGTGTCCTTCAAAATACTCAAACAAGTCAAACGCAGGAGTACGCGCTTTGTAGTCCTCAATGTCCGCTGAACACGCCGTCAACAATAGCGCCGCTACGGCGAGCAAGGCCCACTGAATACGCTGCCGGATCTGCCTCGTCGGTAGAGTCATGATGGATCTCCTAATAATGCTTTACGGTGATCGGGGTAATCGGTATTTTCTGATAACCAAATGGCCAAGAAGGCGTCGGCCAATGCCGTATCGGTTAGGTTAAGTGTTAGCTGCCAGTTTTGGTCCGCGCGTTGGTAATAAAATGTACCGCCGGTCCGAGTACGGACAAAAGCGAGACGATCGTTCTCCTTGATATCGCCCCAAGCTGGCGAGATTGTTTCCAGCCACACTGCGCGTTGCGATGCAGAGAACCCAAGGTGCTGCCACTGATCGTCCGTCGCTTCCATCAGCCGTTTGTCGCTGATATCTCGAGCATAGGTAATCACCAATGCATGTGGCTGTTGTGGTTGATACTCTCCGTCAGGCGCACGCAACTCGGAGCGATAGATCGTCCACCAGCCCCATGTGAGTGTTGCCTTACCAACTTGGGGCCAAGATTGCCATGCATTCTCCATCTTAGGAGATGCCGTCTCGGCAGAACCCGGCCACGAGAGGATTAAGGTAAGCCAGCCCACGAGCAGAATAGCTTTCATCACTCACCTCCCGAGGCCAACGTCGTTGGCTGTGTTTTATCCACTAGCCAACGCATTAGGTGGATAAGAATCACACTGTACACCGCCCAGACTGCGACTAGAACGAGACTTGTGGTGAGCCAAGGTTGCGGAAAAACAATCGCGCCAAGCCGTTCTCCAGCAACATAACTGCTCGCGCCACCCAAAGCGCCAATCAGACTCATCGCCCATAGAGAATGGGCGAGAATGATCTTACGCAACAACCAAACGAATGCGCAGAACCCGCACCAAAGTAGAACCAGCCACACCGGCATCCACGCTGATGCAGGTTCAGTGGCAAGCCAGCCAAAATGGATTAACAGGTTATCACCGACAAGGCCTATCGGCGTTAAGGTGATGATCGCCCAAAGGACATCGCGCTGATAGAAAATCGCCGCGGCAAGCATGGCGACTAGCAACCACTGGGTGCTACTTTGCCCCAACGCCGCCGTGAACCAAAACACGTTAAAAAGCAGAGAGATCACCACAAAGCGCATGATGTTAGGCCTCACGCCAAGCGGGGCGACTAAACAGCAACTGCACAGCGCTGATGGTGCGCTCGCGGAATCCCCCCTCGCAGTAGCAGAAGTAGTATCGCCACAAACGCGCAAAGCGTTCATCATAGCCAAAGGTTTGTAGCGTATCTGCGTTTTGGTTAAAGCGCTGATGCCAGTCGGCGAGTGTATTGGCGTAATCGATACCAATATCTTTTAAATCACGCATCACAAAATCGGTCTGCGCGGTAAAATGATCCAGCAATACATTCACTGATGGTAAGAAGCCACCAGGAAAAATGTGCTTTTGGATAAAGTCCACATTCCGGCTGTAGTGCTCATAGCGCTGATCGGCAATGGTGATGGCTTGAATGGCCATCAATCCCTCAGGTTTGAGTAACGATTGACACTTTTTCACAAAGGTATCGAGATACTCTTTACCTACCGCTTCGATCATTTCAATCGAAACGAGCTTATCGTACTCACCGTCAAGATCGCGGTAATCTTCTTTTAGCAAAGTGATTTGGTTTTGCAGGCCCGCTTGTTCGATCCGAGCTTTTGCCCAAGCATACTGCTCTTCCGAAATCGTCGTAGTGGTGACGCGGCAACCATACTCTTTGGCAGCATAGATCGCCATTGCTCCCCAGCCCGACCCAATCTCAATTAAGTGATCCGATGGTTTGAGCTTGAGTTGCCGACAAAGGCGGTCCATTTTCTCCACTTGTGCCGCTTCCAAGCCCACGGTGTTCTCGGTATAGATAGCGCTAGAATAGAGCATCTGCTCATCAAGAAAGTGACGGTAGAGATCATTACCCAAATCGTAATGCGCTGAAATATTACGACGTGCGGTGTCTTTTTCATTGCGGTTTCGCCAGTGTGCCAGCTTGTTGCCAAGATTCACCAACCAACCGGTGTGTTTTTCAATGCGATCGATGGCAGGTAGGTTGCGAGCAAAGACTCGGATCACATCGGTCAGATTGGGAGATTCCCACCAACCATCGACGTACGCTTCAGCGGCGGCAATACTTCCACCGGTCAACATACGTGTGTAAAAGCGCGGATCGTGGACGAGCACAGAGGCATGAAGACTAGCTTGTGGATCACCACATTGTAAGGTTTGCCCCTGCTCGTCGACCAAAGAAATACAGGCATCTTTAACATGTGCCAGTAACGTGTAAACCAACTGCTTAGCATAATGCTCTTTGCGTGTCAGCGTGCGTTGAGTTTGAGAAACGTCCGTCGCAGACATAATTACTCCTTCTTCGCACCTGGGTGCGGATAAAACGGTGCGCCCTTTATCCATAATTTGAGCGCCTGCCAATAAATACCAATGAGAACTTTTACTGTCTCGATCGGGGTTCGGATCAATAGTTTATTGAGGGTTTGCGTGGTAAAGGGGCGCCGCTTCATGCCTAACGTGGCATCAAACTCTCGATCATCTCGGTGCGCTTCTAAATGTACATGCACACGTTCACCTAGCGGCTTGAGTCGCCAGTGATACCGTTGCTCAATCGGGTTGAATGGCGAGACATGAAAGGCTTTATCATGCTGCCAGCGCTTCCCCGCTGGTATCGCATAAAAATGCTTTTCTCCCCAAGGGGTATTGCTCACCTCAGCCAATACATACCGCCACTGATTATCTGTGTCATAGATGTAATAAAGGTTCACGGGACTAAAGTACACGCCCAAATAGCGAAGTTGGCACAATGCGTAGACTTTGCCGGTAATGCGCTCACCGGTTAGCGCATAGAGTTTATCGAGACAAGCCGCTTTGGTGTCCGACTCCCCCGCGAAATAGTCGGCATGATGAAAGGCGGCGAACCCCCACTTCCCGAGTCGAAAGCCGCGCACACGCGCCGCCAGTGTGCTTAGCTCATCCAAATCAATCAGCGGCATAAACACGGGATAATTAAAGGCGTGTTTGATCGGCGTAAAGCGTCGGTGTCGAACTTGGCCGACATAAAGCCCGCTTTGAAGTGATTCTGCCACTGTACTCACTAACTCATTTCCTCAACTACATCGAGCGCACTGCGCACACCATCTTCATGGAAGCCGTTGTACCAGTAGGCGCCACAGAACCAGCTTCGTTGCTGGCCATTAATTCGATGGCGCTGTTGCTGCGCGGCGACGCTTTCGGTATTAAATACCGGATGCGCATACACAAACTGCCGTAAAATCTTACTCGGTTCGATTCGATCCGTTTGATTTAGCGTGACACAGAAGGTTTCAGGCGCCTGAATTGACTGCAATATATTCATATTGTAGGTCAAAGCTGCAGGTTGCGTGTCTATATCTTCTGACACGGGCAGATGATAGTTCCAGCTCGCCCATGCCCCTTTGCGAGTGGGAAGTAATGAGGTATCGGTATGGAGCACCACCTCGTTATCTTGATACGGAATTGCGCCTAACACTTCACGTTCAGCTGTTGAAGGATCGGCTAGCATCGACAGGGCTTGATCGCTATGGCAAGCAAAAATGACATGATCGAACTGATACTCGCCACTCTCTGTGGTGAGCACAACGCCGTGCTGGTGACGTGTTACTTGCCTAACGGGGGTGTTTAATTGGATCTTTTCAGCAAACGCTGGGATGAGCTTTCTAACATATTCACGCGAGCCACCCGGAATGACGTACCACTGCGGGCGATTCGTAATATCCAGCAAGCCGTGGTTTTGGAAAAAACGGAGAAAAAATGCCAGAGGAAATCCGCGCATATCTGAAAGTGTGGAGGACCATATTGCCGCCCCCATCGGTAAGATATAGTTTTGACAAAAATAGTCGCTAAATCCGTGCTGGTTAAGGAACTCCCCCAAGGTGTGCATAGCCAATGTATCTGACGCTTGGCCGCGCTGATGAGCCTCACGCGCCAAACGGTTAAAACGCATAATCTCGGCTAAGAAACGGTAAAACCGAACATTCACCACATTACGTTTTTGCGCGAACAGCGACGCTAAGCTATGTCCGTTGTATTCCAGACCATTTTCATCGTTACGCACACTAAAACTCATCTCAGAAGGCTGTCGACCTACCCCGATTTCTTCCAGTAAACGTTCATAATTCGGGTAAGTACGATCGTTAAACACGATAAAGCCCGTGTCGATCGCATAGCGTCCACTCTCAACCTCTACGTCAACGGTAGCCGTGTGACCACCGAGATAGTCGTTGGCTTCAAAGAGCTGAATGTCATGACGCTTATTTAAATAATGGGCACATGTCAGGCCCGCAATACCGGAGCCGATAATCGCAATTTTCATGCTTGTTTCCTTGTCATGCGTCGAGCAATGGCGATCTGCCATGATGTAGGGAGTAAGGCGATAATTTTCAGGAAATAGGTAAACTTACGCGGAAAGTGAACTTCTGCTTTGCGTTTCTCAAGCCCTGCTTGAATGGCCGCCGACGCTTGCTCGACAGTCACGCGCATCGGCATGGCGAAATCGTTTTTATCTGTTAGTGGCGTTTTAACAAACCCAGGCGAAATGAGTGACACCGTCACCCCTTGATGGGCGAGATCAACCGATAACGTATTGGCTAGATAGCTGATAGCAGCTTTAGATGCGCCATATGCCTCTGCGCGAGGTAAAGGCATGTAACTCGCCGAGGAACCAACGATCGCCAAATGGGTGCCCGGCACAAAGCTTGCCTGCAAGGCTTCGATACAATTAAGGACGCCAAACACGTTGATATCGAATACGCGTTTAAACAAGGGTACATCGATTTTTCCGTAGTCGATGTATTCACAGGTACCGGCATTTAGGATCACCAAATCAGAGCTTGCTGATAAGGCACCGAGCGCTTGGTGGGTTTGATCCCTGTCTGTGGCATCAAACACTAACGGCTCGAGAGAAGCATGATCGCGCTGCATCGCATCTAGCTTGTCTTGGTTACGGCCACACGCAATGACGCGCCACCCTTGGCGTGCATAGTCTCGCGCTAATTGCTCGCCAATCCCCGATGTCGCGCCAGTAATCACAACCTGTTTCATTGTCCTAACCTCGCTTTTATGTAAGTGAGTAGTCGACCCATCAACGGCAAGGCCTCATAAATCATTTCGCCCATGTCAAAATAGTCGCGGTGACGACTGACCCGCCCATCCGTAAACGTCAAATGCGAGCAACCATGCACCTGTCTCGGTCTACCTTGTTGTACACGCGGATGAGAAAACGTCATGGTCCACGTCACGAAAGCATCATTGTCCCCCGCCGTGGTATGGTGAATGTCAAACTGACAGCTAGTGACGTTTTGATACAAGGAAGCAAAGTACGCTAGAAACGCAGAGAGCCCTTCAATACGGTGTGCTGGGTCGATAAACACAATGTCTGGGTGGTAAATCGTTTCAAGCGATGCCAAGTTGTCTTTACCGAGGGCCTGATAAACTTGCGCAAAGCGCGCCACCTGAGTTTGAACGCTCTCGATCTCCATTATGCAGACTCCTTGGGCTGATTTTTGGCCGCCTCAAAAATCGCTAGTGCCTGTTTGCGCTGCTTGGCATGATCAACAATCGGTTTGGGGTAATCTAATGACTGCGCATACTTTTCTGCCCACGACCAAGGTTGATGGATTTGCTTACCAGGCACCTCTTTTAGTGCCGATAACCAACGACGTATGAAGCGGCCATCACTGTCGAAGCGCTCCCCTTGGGTTGTCGGATTAAAAATTCGAAAGTAAGGCTGTGCATCGGTGCCAACTGACGCTGACCATTGCCAACCACCGTTATTGGACGCAAAGTCGCCGTCAATCAGCTTGGACATAAAGTAGTCCTCCCCCCAACGCCAATCGATGAGCAAGTCCTTGGTTAAAAAGCTTGCCACTATCATCCGCAGGCGGTTATGCATCCATCCGGTGGTGTTCAATTGCTGCATCGCAGCATCCACAATCGGAAAGCCGGTTTTACCCGCTTTCCACGCCTCAAAGCGAGCGTTGTCGTTATCCCACACCACAGACTCTCCCCACTCTAAAAAGCAATGCTTTTTACTAATACTGGGGTTTTGGGCACTCACTTCTTGATAGAAATCGCGCCAGATTAGCTCTGACAACCAAGTTGCTGCGCCTGAATCAGGCTCGCGCCATTGCGGATGCTCAGATTGCAATCGCGCTAAGCATTGGCGAGGGGACAATGCACCAATGGCAAGATACGGTGACAGCTGACTGGTGCCCTCAATGGCAGGGAAATCCCGGTGCGTCTTGTAATCTGCCGCTTGCTCACGGCAATAAGTGCGTAACTTATCTAAGATGGCTTTTTCCGTGGTCGGCCATGCGGAGACGGACTTGGTTGGATAGTCAAATTCAATCGGCTCAAGAGAAGCAAAAATAGCGGCTAACCGCTTATCATCAGCACGTACGGCTGGTGCCTTAAGCGGTGACTGATCCATACCTTCTAATGCACGTAGGCAGGCTTTTTTAAATGGGGTAAAGACTTTATACGCGTCGCCTTTACCAGAACGAATCGTGCCGGGCGCAAACAGATTACGGTCATGGTAGGCGTACCAATCAATGCCCTGCGCCTCCACTTGTTGCTGTGCTTGGCGATCGCGATTTTGCTCATTCAGCTCGTATTCACGATTCACAAACACGGCGTTGATATTCAGCGAATTCGCAAGGGTTGCGACCGTTTCAGACGCCCTCTTATAGTCAGCGGCTCGTGTCACCAACAGCGGAATGTTAAGTGCACCGAGTTCGTCACGCAGCGCCTTAAGCCTTGCTTCAATCAATCCCGCCTGAATCGGGGCCATATGGTGGGCAGCCCATTGGTCCGGTGTTTCCACAAAAAGGCCCACAACAAGCTCGTTTGCTTCGCACGCTGCATGCAGTGCACGATTGTCGAGGCAGCGCAGATCGCGTCGAAACCAAACTAAATGCATAACGGATTGTTCTCCTTGAGTTCTTTTAGCTCGTCTCCATGTACGGAGCAAATAAATGGCTGGCTCACAATGTGAATGTCAGATTGTGCGTAACACTGCCGTAGCTGATTAAGCTGGGAACGATCGAGGCGGTGCGCAGCCATCACTGCGAGCGTGGGGATCTTTTGCTCTCGCATCACTTCGAGGATAAGGCCAAGTTGGGAATGTGGCTCACGCAAGATAGTGACGTTGTAACCTTTCTCATTCAGACGCATCGCCATCATGGTGCGCTGATAATCTTCTGTGTCAGTGAGTGTCACTAACCAACAAGAGAACTTACTATTGCGCTTTGCGTTCGCCAACATTGCCGCTTGGCATTTTTCGATTACCGTACTGCGCCACATATCTTTCTGCAGAGAACTGATGGCACTTTGCTCCTCATCCAACCACGTATCTAGCGGCGTAAAGACGTGTTCGATGAGCCAATAAAACGGATATTCTTTTAATAAGGTTTCGACGTGCTGGCCGAGTTTTTTCAGTGATAAGTCATGAATCAACTTCATCAGCTCACGTGCTAACGTGTCATCTTCGCTATCTATTTGGGTCTCGGTTTGCGACAGTAACGGTTTCACTTTACTGATCGGGACACCTTTGTCGAGCCAGCGTAAGATCCGGCCAATCATGGCGACGTCTTCATCACTGTAAAGACGATGACCTTTCGGAGTTCTGGCCGGAGACAGCAAGCCATAACGGCGTTGCCATGCGCGCAATGTCACTGGATTAACGCCGGTACGATCAGCAACTTGGCTGATCGTCAGCGTGCTTTCGGGATTAGAGTCCATAACGTAACCTTAAGGCATCTGGATACGGCTTCAGATACGCTTGACTAGCAAGGTAATCATCTGGGTGGTTGTGCAAATGGTGAGCAATGAGGGTCAACGGCGCTAACAACGGCATAGTGCCTTGCCGGTAAGCATGAATAAGGTGAGTCAGCTCCGCTTTTTGGCTCTTATCGAGGTTGTTCTTAAAATAGCCTTGCAGATGCATTAGCACATTGGTGTGCTTTTTCCGTGTCGCACGGATAGCTAACGACTGCATAAACTGCGTGCGATACTGGTGGAAAAAATCATCAATATCGTACTCCGCGATGTTCGCCATAAAACGGCCCAACTCTCGGTAACGCTCAGGCGAGTGCGCCATCAACACTAATTTATACCGCGAGTGGAATGCGACCAGCGCTTTTCTTGTCACGCCACTTTCGACACTGCGATATAAATCGTCTAACGCAAATAACCGAAACACAAAATTCTCACGCAGGATGGGATCGTTTAATCGGCCATCTTCCTCAACCGGCAGCCACGGCATACGATCCATCAATGCTTGGGTATACAGCCCTACCCCAGAGATATCAGAGGTGTAGCCATTTTCCCGGTAGACTTTGACACGCTCCATGCCACAAGTGGGCGACTTGGCACAAACGATATAGCCACGCAGTGCTTTATGGGCCAATTCATCCGCTTTTCGTTCGCTAAAGGCCACCATTCTTTCGGTGTGATCTTTACTGGCGTCTTTGGTCTCAACCAAACGAATATCGCCCACATTCCCCTTATCTAGTAAACGAATCGTTGGTCTTGGCACCGGTAAGCCGATCGCAACCTCTGGACAAACTGGGACAAAATTAACATAGGGAGCGAGCTCTTTAGTCACAAATGGACTGCGTTTATGACCGCTATCAAAGCGCACCTTTTCACCAATCACACATGCGCTAACACCAACTGGAAACGACATGCTTCACCTCTTCTTATCAAGCGGCATGAGCCGCAGAGTTGTACATTTATATTTTGTTGTACAACTCAATGTAGGCGAAGGATCACTTCTGTACAATATTTTTTATTTGTACAAGTTTACTCTGGTTCTTGATATACCCTCACGCAGTCCCCTTAACAGCTGCTACGCTTTACCTATCCCTTATCAAAGAGGGAGTCTCACATTTGTCTCACTATTGATACGACTTGAGTCACTCGTGTCACATACACTTAAAGCCACCATGATATAGCTCTCACGACCATGCCCTTACAGAGAACGACACTAAACATCGATGACCGTCTCTCCATTGCGAAGCGCCCATTTCGACCTCGCGGCCGCGCTATACTCGTGATTGCGCTGATCTGCTTTGCTATCCTGATTGCCACTTTTTCCTTATTTAATACCGCACAAGAACAACAACGACTGCGCACCGAGCAGCTATTAAGCGTCGAAGCAAAATCCTTTGCTGACGCGTTAACGCGTCACATGAATGCTCACCTGAATGAATTCAGTGTGCTTGCCAGCGAGATAGAAAAAAACATTCCCTCGACGTACTCGACATGGCAAGCATTAGTGCTAGCCCATCAGGGGAATGACGTTCACTTTCAAGCCTTGTTCTGGGCTGAGTCTGATCGCACGATTCGTTGGCATTACCCCCAAAATGACTCAGAAAAGCCCGAGCAATTCCCGTTTGACGTTTTAGGAGACGGTAACGCTCAGCTTTTGCGTATGGATGTAGAGTCGCTCCATGACTGGCATATTGCACACCCTATCTATACGCAAAATCGGAATACGCCTAACTACTATCTCGGTGGCACTCTCGATATTGCAGAACATATCAGCCACCTAGCATCTGATTATCTCGATACGTTTCAGAAACTCACTCTCTACGCTGCAAGTGATGGGCACGTTGTATTCGGGGACATACCGCCCAATGAAGCAGCAACAGGACAAGTTGGGCTCACACTAACCGGCGCCAGCCCGGAATTTATCGTCACATTGTGGAGCACCCCTGACTCGGAACACTTTTTATCTTTGCCAATGCTCATTTACATCTCTGGGTTGGTCGTCACGATCTTAGTGGGTATCGCCTTGTATTTAATTGAAATCAATTTGATGGCGAGAAAAGCTGAACAAGCGACGATTACTCGACTGCAAAATGAAATCGCTCAACGCAAAGACGTTGAAAATCAGCTGCATTTTATTGCTAATCATGATCCCCTGACCTATCTGCCAAATCGCCATGCACTGCTTAATCACATTCAGCACACCATTAACAAGACGCTCTCGGCAACGCGTACGCTGTCGCTGATTTGTATCGACATTGATAATATTAAGGAAATCAATGATCTTCACGGCTACCGCATTCACGATGACGTATTAACTACCGTCGCCAAACGCTTACAAAATCTATTGCCTCCACAAGCTTATTTAGCCAGAACCAGTGATGAACATTTTGTCATGCTGCGCACCGATCTATCGCCGTTAGAAGCCGAGGTACACGCCAAGCAGGTGCGTTTAACTGTAGAGAAAGAATGCCACGCTCAGGGAGTGACTGTTTTACCTAGCTGCGCAATTGGTGTGGCGTATCGCTATGACACATCTATGCCGGCTCATGAATTACTGCGCCACGCCGATACCGCTGCGCATCGAGCACGACAACTCGTGCACCACCGTGTGGTCGTATTTCAAATGGCGATGCGTGACCACCTTCAGCAAAAGCGCGACATCGAATACACCATTCGCAAAGCCATCCAAGGCAATGAATTGATGCTGCATTTTCAGCCTCAGGTTGATTTAAAAACGCAGCGTATCGTCGGCATTGAAGCCTTAGTCCGCTGGCAAGATGAAGGGGGGACTATCATTTCGCCTGACACCATCGTCCGTACTGCTGAAGATACAGGATTGATGCAACAACTGGGGAATTGGATCATTAACAAAGCGCTAGAGCATTATGCCATGCTGCTCACCGAGGGTTGCGCACCGCCGATGCTTGCTATTAATGTCTCTGGGCATGAATTTCAAGACAGTTTTCTGGCTGATACGATTTTACAAGCCATCGAACGCCATCAAGTACCAGCAGAGCGCGTGCAAATCGAGTTGACCGAGCAAGTGTTTATTGAAAATTTGGAACAAAATCAACAGACATTGCACACGCTCACCGAAGCGGGTATATCACTAGCAATTGATGATTTTGGCACCGGCTATTCATCACTGGCCTATTTGAAACATTTCCCTGTCGATACGGTTAAAATTGATCGCAGCTTTATCGACCAACTCCCCGAATGCAAAGACGATGCAGTGATTTGCCAAGCCGTGATCGGTATGGCGGATCTCTTAGGCTTGAAAGTGGTCGCAGAGGGCGTCGAACATCAAGCCCAGAAGGACTACTTAGCCCAAATCGGCTGTCGTTATATTCAAGGTCACTTGTACTATCCCGCCATGGGCGTCGATCAACTCCTTACCTTGTTAAAACAACATACTCCGTACCAACGCTATTCGAACTCATAGTCAAGCAACCGATGCATATGCCCTTTACGACTCCCATCGATGGACGTCGTTATCTCCCAGACATAAGGCTTCTTTGCGCTGTTTGGGCCACTGTTTTATCTGATATTCCAACTGCATAGCGGCTTGTTTGCTCATTGCAGGAGATTGCCACACCAATGAAAGTGGCCCTTTCCCTCGCAACGCACGCGCACCTTTACCACTGAGATGTTGTTGAAAGCGGCGCTCAACATCCGTCGACACGCCACAATACAAAGCATTGTGCCGCGTACGAACCAAGTAAACGAACCACGACTCGCTCATGCTTCTTATTTGGATAATAGCGCGTTTAATGCCTCGCGCAGGCTGGCGACCTCTTGCTCAAGCGCATCAACCCGCGCTTCCAATGCATGCTGCGTCCCGTGAGATGGGTTTGGCACCGCGGCGTTATCTGCGCTTAGCTCTAGCGTTTCTGTTTCGGGTCTCATTTCGCTTTCAGCGCTCGCTTCGGTTAATTCACCAAATAAATGGATGTAGCGCGATTCCCGTTTACCCGGCTCACGTGCTAGCTTCATAATCCATTCGGCCTCTATCATGGCACTCAACGTGCTTTCTACTTGCTGCATATCGGCAAATTCACATAACCTTTGCGTCCGTGTGCGCAGCTCACCTGCAGTCTGTGGGCCACGTAACAACAGCACGCAAATAATCGCTTTTTCTTGATCCGTAAACGTCAAATTACCGAAAGGCGTATTACAAAAACGATGCTGATACTTGCAGACACGGCTCCCACTCCCTTCCTGTGGGCTGATAAGACGTGCATCGATAAGCGAATTTACGACGTCTAACACGTCGGCGTCGGTGAGCGCATAGACAGGCTCTCGATTACTTTTTTGATTTACCGCTGTCGTGAGTGCATTTAAGGTCAGTGGATAGTAGTCAGGCGTAGTCACTTCTTTTTCAAGCAAGCAACCGATGACACGTTGTTGATAGGGCGTTAATAGCATTGACATGATCCATGTCCTCATTGAGATAATAATCGTGTTATAGCAAGTTGGGCATAGCCGAGCAATTGCGCTCCAACTAAGTGCTGAATAATTCGGCACAAACAGGCACACAGACTGGTATCAGGATCACATGTTAGTCAGGCTTGAGTGAAAAGATCGCAACACATAGCCTGACACCAGATGATATACTGGTAGGAAATGGATTGTGGAGTACAAACTATGGGCCTGTTTCGTTCAACCCCAAACCGTAACCTTGGTTTGTCAATCGTGGCGAAAAACTGCAAGGTTGTTGGTGACATTGAGCTTGACGGAGATATCCAAATTGATGGCTTTGGTGAAGGCAATATCACTCAGGCTAATGCCGTGGTTATCTCAGCAACCGGACACTTCCGCGGTACGATTCATGCCAAGCATATTACGATTAACGGTTTGGTTGAAGGACAATGCGAAGCCGATGCGATTGACATTCTCTCGCAAGGTAAAATGAAAGGCGTGCTCAATACCGAGCAACTCACTATTGAGAAAGGCGGTTTACTCGCAGGTGAAAACCGAGCCACCTTAGCCACCGATACCGTCGTGCCACTCGACGACCAAACACGCAGTGAGCGTACAGAAAATAACGAAAAGAAAGACCGAAAGGCCGCAAGTCGCTCATAACGACGTGGGCTTAGTATAAAAAGTGAAGGAGAGTCGGTGCATGTCCGATACCAGCAGTACCAATGTGAGTTTTGATGAGTTTTCCCCAGAGCTGCAAAGCGTGATTCGCTATGAAAACGCCCCTGAGGCCATGTACACCCGTCCATGACGCGGCAGAGCCTAGTGTTCGCGAAGCATGGGAAAAGCTCCCTGCTAGTGCGCAAAATGTGCTCGACAGCTTCGATCAGTTTCATGCTTTGGTAGCAATCAGCCAAAGTTATGTCGGGATTGATACGCTCAACGCACTGCAAAACGTCAAACTCGATGACATGTCTGAGGACGAGCAAGAGAACTACAAAGCGCAGGTACTGGACGATGTGCTTAAACGTTGCGTTAAAGACTTATCCAAGCAATTAAAACAGGCGCGTTTAAAACCCGCGCTCAAGCGCGAGTTTCAATCTATCTTTCAAGCGCAGTAATGTTCACACAGTAAGACTGTCGCACTATAGTAAGGGCCTGCATTGTACGCTGGCCCTTTTCTTTTTTAAGCACGCTTACGCTGCTGTTTTGCGCCTCGTCTAGCTCTCACAGCGTCCGCTAGCTGACGTAAAGTTAGTTCGGTGTCTTCCCAGCCAATGCACCCATCAGTGATGCTTTGTCCATAAGTGAGCGACTGGCCTTCAATCAGATCTTGGCGCCCTTCAATCAGATGACTTTCAATCATGACGCCAAAGATTGCGTCATTGCCGCCAGCAATTTGCCCCGCTACATCGTTGCAAACCTCTTTTTGCTTTTGATATTGCTTGCTGCTGTTCGCGTGACTAAAGTCGATCATTACTTTTTGGCGCAACCCGGCACCTGCAAGCGATGAACAGATCTGATCAACATCTGTTGTGCTGTAGTTAGGCGCCTTGCCGCCGCGAAGGATCAGGTGGCAGTCATCGTTCCCTGCCGTTGCAACAATGGCAGAATGGCCGTATTTGGTTACCGATAAGAACTGATGCGGCGCGCTTGCTGAGCGAATAGCATCCGTCGCAATCTTAATATTGCCATCCGTACCGTTCTTAAAACCAACCGGGCACGACAAGCCTGATGCCAACTCACGGTGCACTTGAGACTCAGTGGTACGCGCACCAATAGCGCCCCAACTGATTAAATCGGCCATGTATTGCGGCGTGATCATATCGAGGAATTCGCCTGCCGCCGGTAGGCCCATATTGGCAATATCAAGGAGGAGTTCTCTTCCTAAACGCAGGCCATCGTTAATCTTGAAACTGTTGTCTAGATAAGGGTCATTAATCAGGCCTTTCCAACCCACCGTCGTGCGCGGCTTTTCAAAATAAACGCGCATCACCACTTCCAAATCGTCATTAAGCTCTTCTCGGAGAGCTTTGAGCTTGCTGGCATATTCTTTGGCAGCATTTGGGTCGTGAATGGAGCAAGGGCCGACTACGACCACCAATCTATCGTCTTCATCATTCAAAATATGATGAATGGATTGACGTGCGTCGACCACGGTCTTCTCTGCTATCTCTGTGGCGGGGAATTTTTCTAAAACAGCGATCGGTGGCAGCAACTCTTTGATTTGTTGAATTCTTACATCATCTGTCGGGTGTACACTCATGGGCTTGATCCTGTGCTTGCATGCAGCTTCATCGGGCTGCTTTTTCTTCATGAGCCTTTACGCTAACGTGAACACCGCGACGGTGCAAATATTTTTTTACGAGTTTTAAAGATAAAAAAACATAGATAAATTTGACTAGAAACAGTTATTGAATTTTTCCATATTTTGACAACTATGCGTCAACTCATAAAAAAGCCACCGCCTTGCGGTCACTTATTGCGCATGCTCTACACATACTATTACACTGACACTAAACGATTAAGGAGCGTATCACGTGACAAAACGCCTGATTGCAAGCGCGGCTCTGGCATGTGGCTTATTATTGCCAAATGCTCACGCCACTAACTTCAACTACAACCACATACAGATTAACGTTTTGGCTAACCCAAGTGGTTTAGGCGGGCTAGCGCGCTTTGCATTTATGGAGGGCGCACACTTTGTCGCCAAAGGAGATACGCAGTTTGAAGGCGACTGGTACACCTCTGCCGGTGCAGGCTTTCACGCCCCGGTAAACGAATTTGTCGATCTGTACGGAGAAATCGAAGCTGCGTGGCTAAGACGTCCAGAGGATGACAAACATGACACCGGCGACATTGCAACAGTAATTGGTGGCGGAGCACGAGCTTGGATCGCCCCTCCTTTCGAAGCCACAATGTATGTCGGCTCGATTATTTTCGACAAAGATGACAGCGAGAGCATTGTCGAGTTTGGCGGTCGCTTTCATTCAACAGAGACACTTTCACTGGGCGCGACGTGGCGGGCAAACGGTCTTGAAGAAAATAGGTTGATTTTTTCAGTCAGATACCTGTATTAATAGGCCACGGTCATCCACCCTATTCTTTCCTACTCTGGGTGACCGTGTCAGTGTGACCTCTCTCACTGGCTTTATCGCTATATTAAACTAACTTTATGTGAGATACGTATGCCATCTATGAAGGTGGTGTGTGTCTTGTGTACGTGGTGATAAAACCCATGTCAGGACGTTCGCCGTCATTGTGCGTGGGAACTGTCGGAGGGTAAAACGATGGTGATGACTCAACGTATTGATGAATTTGAAAGAAAAATTCAAGAGGCCTATCAAGAAGGTAATATCGAAACCGCACATCGCTTGGAAGAGCAAGTGTCGATGTTACGTCGACGGCTTACAAAACCGGCTGCGGATTTTAAAGCCGCGAGCCAAGTTGAAGATTTTCATGAGGTAGCAGACGGCGATTACTACGACAACTAACCTCACTTCCCTCTTCAGTACGCGCCTATTCGGTGCGCGATAAATAACAAAGCCTTCTCAAAAGAGAAGGCTTTTTTACTGACAGAATGAGGTTTTAAAGGGCCTAGTCAGCAAGTTATCTCGTGAGGCGCTTATTGCGCGGCACGTTCGCGGCGCACAATCCACGCAGCAGCAGTGATAAAAGCAACGACCAATGCAGTTTCCACAGCGTTTCCTATTAATAGTCAATGAATCTTGTATGCAGCCGTCCACCGCACACGCCAACCCGCATTTGCTTAACCATCAAGCAACGATTGCTGCACAGTGTACGTAATATGTAATTAAATTGCTGCAAAAAAGCACAGTTTCACCAAAGAAAAGTGAGATTTTTGGGCATCATAGCGTTAAGCAAAACAAAGTTTCATTGGTGTACAAAATTTAGTGATATACAGCGAATATCTTCCTGATGGTAGCTAGCCGCCGGCATAATAGATAAAACAAAGGAGGGATACCCCTCCTTTTATTCGATAAACGGTATTTTGCCCTATTCTGGTTTAGGTTTTTTCCGCATCATGGGCGTATCGCCAGCAGGCACATTGTTATAAAAGCTCTTATCGCGTTTCTTGGGCGCTTTCGGCTTCGCCTTTTGAGTTGGCTTTTTACGTTTCGCAGGCCCTTTCGACTGAGGTTTGGCCGACTTTTTCTCTTTGAAACCTTTAAATTTACCCGTTAGGCCCTCAATCGCAGTGAAAGATAAGCTTAAACGCAAAAACGCTTCAATATTCTTAAAGCTTCGCCAGTCTTTAGGGCCAACCAATGAATAAGCCAAACCTTGATGCCCAGCTCGCCCTGTACGCCCCACACGGTGAATATATTCTTCCGCATGCTTCGGTAAATCAAAGTTGATCACCATAGAAACGTTAAGCAAGTCCAGCCCCCGAGATGCTACATCCGTAGTGACCAACACATCATGAATGCCGCGCTCAAATTCATCCATAATGCGATTACGAGATGACTGGTTGAGCTCACCGCTCAAGGCAATTGCTTTATAGCCGGCTTGATTGAACCGCTCAGCGAGACGCTCAGTGTCTGCGCGCGTTGCGGTAAAGACCATCACCTGTTTGTGCGTATTGGCTTCCATTAAGTGATCCAATAGCGCATGCTTGTGATCAAGATGATCACTCAGTACAAAATGCTGTTCAATGTCACTATGTAGCGTATGCGTTTCTCCCGCCGCAATGCGTTTGGGGGACTTAAGCAACCCTGCAGCCATGTCTGTCACTTGCTGATGGTCCAGCGTCGCAGAAAACATGAGCGTTTGGCGTAAACGATGGTTGGCTTGCTCATTAATGGCATCTAATTGCGCCTTGAAGCCAAGATCGAGCATACGATCGGCTTCATCAAGGATCAGCATTTCCAATCCAGCTAACGACAAGTGATGCTGTTTAAGATGATCGGCAAGACGTCCAGGTGTGGCCACAACGAAAGTGGGTGATTGACGGAAAACTTTCGCTTGCTCGTTAAAGTTTTCCCCCCCCAATACCAATGCGGCTTTATGGGGTGTACCACTGGTCAGCATACGCAATTGCCCATACACTTGCTTTGCCAATTCTCGTGTTGGCGCGAGCACCAAAACACGTGGGTCACGACGACTGAGAGCTTTAGTACGTAGCACGCGCTGCATCGCCGGCAATAAAAAAGCCAGCGTTTTCCCTGAGCCCGTTTTTGAGGAGGCCAACAGATCCTTCCCGGCCATAACAACAGGAATGGCCTGTCGCTGGATATCGGTTGGCTTTTCAAATCCACGGTGGGCAATGAGCGACAGTAAACGTCTATCTAATCCCAGATCGTCAAATTGCAAGGTATTACTCCAATAGTATTTCTATGACAAAGCGCGCAATAGCGCCATTTAAGGTCGCGAATGCTACCATATTTTACACCAAAACACTGCACTAAAAACGGGTGCAACACGCGTTGAGGATAGGATGAAAGAGACGATTTACCACCAATGGAAACGCTTGTCGTTGGTAGAAGCACAAACCGTATTGCCTGATGGACGTCCTCATCGGCATCATATGATTCGCCATCCAGACGCGGCGGTCATTTTACCCATACTCGGGGATGGTCGCCTTGTATTGCTCAATCAATTTCGACCCGCAGTTAATCAATGGTTGCTAGAAGCACCCGCTGGGACGTTAGAGGGTGATGAATGCCCGCTAGAAGGTGCAAAGCGTGAGCTTGAAGAGGAAACTGGCTACCAAGCCACTTCGTGGCACTCGCTGGGTTCTGCGCTCCCCGTGCCCGGATTTTGTGATGAAGTTCAACACTTCTATCTGGCTTCTGACCTCACCCAGACTGAAATGAATCTGGATGATGATGAATTTGTCCAACTCCGTCTGATGACCGTGGCCGAGGCAAGAGCACGCATTGCGTCAGGAGAGATAAACGACAACAAGACCGTTGCCCTTATTGCACGTGCTGATTATCAAGGTTTACTGCCACAGCCTCAATCTTAGCTACCCACTCCGCATTGTTGTTAATGAAATGTTGACGCCGCAGTGTAGCAACGAGTAGCTTGAACAGGTATGACCAGATTAACAAGGAGTGTGTATGTTTTCTTCCCCTTTGGCTCGTGCTAATCAGCACCTTTCGCTGTTTGGGTTTCTCAAAGTTCCCATGATTGGTTGGTGTCGACCCAAAATTCTTGCCATTGACGATCAGCACGTACAAATGAGAATCCCATTAGGACGCCGGACTAAAAACCACCTAAATAGCATGTATTTTGGCGCGCTAGCGGTAGGTGCCGATGTGGCAGGCGGTTTTCTTGCCATGGCGATGGCCGAGCAACACGGGATTAAAATCAGTCTCGCTTTCAAAGCAGTCACGGCAGATTTTCATAAGCGCCCAGAAGACGATGTGATTTTTACCTGCCTCGATGGGCAAAAAATCCAAGCCATGATCCGCGAAACCATCGAAACCGGTGAGCGTGTCAACCAGCCTGTTACCATTGTGGCTACCTGCCCCACGCTTCATGGCGATGAGCCCATGGCAACCTTTGACTTAACCCTATCCCTCAAGCAAATTAGTTAGTTTCTCTTTATTTATCGTAAAGCAGCCTTACCGTTTCGGTAAGCTGCTTTGCCATGCCAACTCAACCTCTTACGCTCTCTTTTTGGCAATCAAGCAGTTACATTTAGCATCCGGTTTGAGTGTGACTGATCTATAAAAGTCTTACTCAGCATATTGACATTTAACTATCGCGCTTCTGATGCCTCTTAGCGACGTAATTCACCGAGTTATTAACTGTTTTTGTGGATAGTTCTGCAGTTATCCACAGCCTCAACCTTGAGACACTGACATAAAAAAAGCACCGCGGTTGCGGTGCTTAGTCGTATCAGGCATTACGGTGATAATGGATTTGATAAAAAATCCGGTACAGTACAGGTACCACAATCAGTGTTAGCACAGTCGCAAAGCCCAATCCAAACATGATAGTCACTGCCATTGGGCGGAAAAATACATCCGGTAACAACGGCAGCATCCCTAAAATGGTCGTCACCGCAGCCATGCAGACCGGACGAACACGACTTACTGCCGCGTCCACTACCGCTTGGTAGCGCTGTTTGCCACTGGCAACTTCTATATTGATTTGGTCAATCAATACAATCCCATTTTTCAGCAGCATACCACTTAGGCTCAAGAAGCCGAGTAATGCCATAAATCCAAACGGCGTATTCAGTAAGAGCAGACCCGTGGTCACCCCAACGACTGCAAGCGGCACGGTTAACCAAACAATTAACGACTCTTTCACCGAGTTAAATAGCAGTATGGTTACCAAGAACATAAAGAGGTAACCCAGAGGCATAATACTAAACAGCCCTTCTTTTGCTTCTGTGGACGACTCATGCTCACCGCCCCATTCAATGCGGTAGCCCTCTGGAAGAGGAATCGACTCGATATCACTGCGGACCCGCGTCAATAGCGTCGCCGCGGTGACACCAACCAACGGATCGGGATCAGCCATCACTGTCAGCATGCGTTTGCGATTTTTACGCATGATGATGGGGTCTTCCCAACGCAGGTCATAGTCGAGGATCACCTGTTGCAAAGGAATATAATCTTTCAGCACAGGGCTCCAGATCTTCATCCCTTCGAGGGTATTAATATTGACGCGTTCCTCATCCGGCAAGCGGGCTACAATGGGCATTAAATTGGTGCCATCACGATACACGCCAATACGTTTGCCACTGAAGGTCATGGTTAAAAGGTCGTCCACGTCTTTTTTCGTAATCCCGTAGCGACGCGCTTGGCTCTCGTTAAACTCAGGTTCGAGCACTTTAGTGCGTTCGCGCCAGTCATGACGAATATTGACGGCGTCTGGATCTTGATGAAGACGCGCTTCTACCTGCTTAGCAATAGCTCGTAGTTCCGTCGGCTCAGGTCCGATGATCCGCGCTTCAATTTTTGACCCCGAAGCCGGCCCTAAAGTGATCGGTTTGAGCTTAAGTTGAACATTCGGATATTGCTGCTGAATATGAGCACGCACCAGTCCCATCGTGGGTTTTACATGGGCATACTCATCCACACGGACGATCAGCTCACCGTACGCAGCGTAAGTTTTCTCTGGTGAATAGGTCAACATAAAGCGCTGAGACCCTTTCCCAGCACTGGTCGATACATAGCTCACGCCCTCTTGTTCACTCAACCAGCTTGAGACATCATCCAAAGTGCCTTGAGTCGCCCGAATATCTGTCCCTTCAGGCAGCCATAAATCCACCATGAACATCGGTGTGGTCGAGTCAGGGAAGAAGGATTGTTTCAGGTGGCTAAACCCGTAAATACTGGCTCCCAGCGCAATAACCATCACTAGCAGAGTCAGATAGGCATGATGCATACAAAACGATAAGAATCGTTTATAGATCACAAATAGCACGCCATTGTAGGGGTCCGATTGCTCATCACCCTCGGAGACGGTGGTTTCTTTGAAAAACATGCTGGCAAAAAAGGGCGTCAGCGTAATGGCCGTAAACCAGCTGAGCATCAAGGAGATCAGCAGAACCGTAAACAAGGTGCCGCAATACTCACCGGTTGCATCTTCAGATAAGCCAATCGGCGCAAACGCTGTTACCGCAATCACGGTCGCCCCCAACAAAGGCCACTTGGTTTGAGTGACAATATCGTGCGCGGCCTGCATTCGCGTTCGGCCACGCTTTAAGCCGACTAATATGCCCTCAACCACCACAATCGCGTTATCCACTAGCATACCAAGCGCGATGACCAAGGCACCGAGTGACACACGCTGTAAATTAATATCGAAGTAGCGCATAAACACGAACGTGCCTAGCACAGTTAGCAACAACACCAAGCCAATTAACAGGCCCGAGCGTAGTCCCATAAAAAACAGCAACACGATGATAACGATCGCCACCGCTTGCCCAAGACTAGACACAAAACCGCTGACCGAGTTGTCGACTTCATCGGGCTGGTTATACACATGATGCACTTGAATACCAACCGGCTGATTATCATTGAGCTCAGCCAAACGTTTATCGACGTTCTGGCCAACTTCAACCACATTGACACCATCAGCAAAAGAAATACCGACTTGCAACGCCTGTTTACCGTTATACGACAGGACTTGGCTCGGTACTTCTTGGTATCCCCGTTTTACATCCGCAACGTCGCGCAGATAAATCAGGCCTTGTGAACCCGCTTCAGTGAGGATCAAATTGCCCAACTCATCCACAGACGAAAACTCGCCGGTGGGATGAATACGAATATACTCATCCCCCACTCGCACAGCGCCCGCATTGCTCACTAAGTTTTGGGTTGCCAGCAGGTTAAATAAGGTATTAGGAGAGATACCCAAGCTGCTCAAGCGCTGAATCGACACTTCGATAAAGACTTGTTCCTGTTGCGTACCAGTCACTTGTACTTTGCCCACCCCTTGGACTAATTCGAGCTCACGACGCAAATAATCCACATAGTCTTTAAGCTCGCTGTAGCTATATCCGTCACCGGTTATCGCCAATAAAATCCCGTACACATCACCAAAGTCATCCATCACTTGTGGCGGGTTCACACCGGGAGGAAGTTGTCCCCGTGCATCGTTCACTTTTCGGCGCAGCTCATCCCATATCTGGGGAAGGTCATCCGAACGATATTTGGGTTTCATTTTAACCGTGATCTGGGAAAGGCCACGACTGGAAATAGAGCGAACTTCATCGACATAGGTAAGCTGTTGAACCGCTTTTTCGAGCCGATAAGTGACCTCTTCTTCAACCTGCTGCGGCGTTGCACCAGGGTAGCTGGTGATTACCATTGCATCTTTAATGGTAAAGGCCGGATCCTCTAAGCGCCCTAGCCCCAAAAAAGCGATGGTACCCCCAATCAAAAAGATCAGCGTAATCATCCAACTGATGACTTTATTTTGAATAAAATAGCCTGCCACGCCTTGCTTCATGATCTCTTTTCCTCTTTTGACGCGAGCTGTACGGTTTGTCCGTCGGCCAGTTGATTCGCGCCGTCAACAACAATGCGATCGCCCTGTTTCAATCCTTCAACCACTTCAATCCGGTGACCATGGATGCGCCCCATCTCAATCTGTTGCTTGTGCACGGTATTGTCTTTAGCATTCAAGAGCCACACATAACTGTGCTCGCGATCAAGCGGGTCACCATCTTGGTTAAACACCGCTTCTATCGGTATAGAGAGCCCAGTTCGGGTTAACTGCAAGCCTTGACGAGAAATACTGACTTGAACGGGCATACCATCGAGAATAAATTGTTGCTCTGGCATCGGCATCGTTAAGGTCACCACAAAGGCACCGCTTTGCGGATCCGGCTCGGCGGTATATTCGTCGATCGACGCCTTGAAGGTATTGCCTTGTTGGGTAATCACTTCGGGGACCAATCGCGTTTGCACCGATTGCGTATTTACACCGGCATTGCGACTAAACAAAATATCAGGGACTTGAATGCGAATGTCGGCACGTGTGGCATCGTGGATATTCATTATCGCTTGCCCCGGCGCAATGGTTTCAAATGGCTCCACACTGACACGAGAGATAACGCCATTTTCCGGTGCTTTCAGCTCAACGTAGGATAAATGCAGCTTCGCCAGCGCCAACTCTGCTTGCGCAATTTCGCGCTGTGCTTTTAGCTCATCAAATTGTGATTGAGCCAGCATGCCTTGCTCGACCAAGGGTGCCGAGCGACGGTATTGAGCATCCGCGACATCAAAGCGCGCACTGGCGTTCTCGACCGCTAAGCGATAGTCCGTTGGTTCAAGTCGAGCGAGCACATCGCCTTTCTTAACCAGATCACCCGCTTTTACGTTAATTTGCTGCACCTCGCCAGGCACCCGAAACGCTAACGTTGCCTTGTCTGCCGCAGCAGCTACCGCAGGGAAGGTAATGCGCTCATCTTGTTGCTGATGGTGCACCGTAAAGGTTGTCACCACCGGCGTTGTCACCTCGCGAGGAGCTGACTCAGGCTGGCACGCCGAGAGGAGCATCACACAGCCCCCGATACTCAAGAGTTTTACGACTGATTTCATAGTCCACGCTCCTTCACCCAAGCACGTACCCGATCGCCCTCTTGAAGCGCACCCGCGCCGGTCGCAACAATCACATCGCCATTTTCAAGGCCATCACTCACTTTGCCATCCTCTAAACGAATGGGCGTGAAAGACACAACACCTTGCGGATCGACTCGCCAAACACCAAGGTCTTCTCCTTTCGTGACCAGTGCTGAGTCAGGAATAGCGGTCTCTGTATCTGTCGGTATGGTGACACTCACCTTCGCAGCCATTCCCGGCAATACATTCACCGCTTGTGGCCGCATCAAGCTCACTGTAACCCGATAAGACGCTGTTTTCGTGTCCGCTTCTGTATCCATTTCCTTAAACTGGGCAGGAAAACGACGATCGCCATATGCGTCAAACGTTACAAATGGCGTGAGCTGCTTGGCTTGTTGGCTAAAGTAATGAAAGTAGCGTTCAGGTAATTGAAAGCTGACGTTAATAATATCTTTCGATTGGATATGGAGAATAGGCTCTTGAGCTCGGGCAAACTCATTGACTTCTTTCATGCGCAAAGACACGGTTCCTGAATATGGCGCTTTTAGCTGCGTATAATTCACGTTCGCCTGTGCTTGCTCTAAACCAGCAGCAGCCTCACTCAACGCCGAGCGCGCTTCATCAAAGCGCTGCTCGGATATGACTTTGTCATTGTGTAGACGATCTGCACGATTGAACTGCACCTGAGCAAGTTGATACTGCGCTGTGGCCTTGTCTAGCTGTAGGCGATATTGATGGCCATCCAGCTCCGCTAAGATATCGCCTTGATTAACATCCATACCTGCTTTCACCGGCATGCTCTCAATCACGCCTGAGACGCGAAAGGAGAGCAACGCCTTATCATCGGCTTCAACTTGGGCGGGAAATTGACGGGTAATCCCTTCATGACCCATCACTACCGTTAATAACTTTGCGGGTCGAGATGGTGTATCGGATGGTGCAGAGGTCGCCTTTTCACCACAGCCGCTAAGCAGTAAGGTGACGGTGCAAACCAGCACAGCACTTTTGTTCATCTGCCTTTCCTCACAACAAAACCTAGTACTCGACTAAATAGTCAAGCACTAGGTGTTTGATTGGTCTTTAATTTTTAATCTAATTTGACACTATGCCCATGCTAACGAGCGTGACAGGATGTATCAAGGTGTTTCCGGTAGGCCAGAGACCTGCTCAACAATAGCTTGGGTGTGTTCACGAATTGTCGGTAAATACGTTTTGAGTGTTTCAGTATCTTCCGCGGGTGATTTTTCAAGTTCTAAGCAGATCCCTGAAAGCGTATTCGCACCAATCATCGCCGCCGCACCTTTCATCTTATGAGCGAGCTTCTTAACAGCAGCGACATCTTGCTCATCGAACGCTACTTCCATTCTTTCTAAGTCATTGGTCTGATTATTCACGTACTTGTCAAGGATCATTTTCACCAGATCCATGCTATCGCCCACCTGTTCTTTGACATGCGCAATATCGACGGGAGACTCAGTGGATTCCATGGTTGCCGCTCCATTCATATGATGATCGGGGTCAGGTTCAATATCTGTGTCTGTGTCTGTGTCTGTGTCTGTTTCAGAATCGCTAGTGTGCTCACCTTCCGTCAACGTCTTTTCATCTAAATCCGCCAAGTCCAGCCCATCATCGGTGTCATGCGGATCGTCATAATGAACTGCATCGTTACTGGAATAGAGAATAAGCAGTTCAATTAACTGATCCTTGCTGAAAGGTTTGGCTAAATGCCCATTCATGCCTGCGTCCAAGCAACGCTCTGCGTCCCCCGATAACGCATTGGCGGTCACGGCAATAATCGGTGTGTGCTTATCAAACTCACGAATACGGCGCGTTGCCTCAAAGCCATCCATTTCAGGCATTTGGCAATCCATTAAAATAATATCGAAAGGTGTTTTTTTATGCAGTTCAAGCGCTTCTTTGCCGTTCTCAGCCAATGTGCGTTTACAACCTAGCTTGGCGAGAATGATATCGATTAAGTCTTGGTTAACTAAGTGGTCCTCCGCGACCAGAACATTTAAATCAAAGCGAATATTGTCGTACTGCCCAACTACCGCAAGGTTGTCATCAAGCTCCGCCTCATTCGAGGTCAATACCCGATATAACTCGCTGTAATTAATTGGGCATGTCAACGTCTGCATACCGGTATCGTGATGTCCATTATGACTAATGGCGACACTCTTAGCGACTTTACCCACTAAATGTTGACAGCTCTGCATCTTGTCTTGATCAATCATCAAGGTTAGCTGTTCGCTATCTCGCGTATCAACTTGCTCCCCGTCAGTAACACTGACAAACGAGACAGACAGGCGATCGAGGTATGCTGCCAATGTTGTGGTGAGCAAATTATCTTCTGAGACCAAACAAACCCGCTGCGCTTTTTCTTCTGCACTCAGTTCATAGCCATCAAACAGTGTATGTGGAGAGTCAGTGAAGGTGATAGGCACAGTAGACACAAACGTCGTGCCTTTGTTTTCCTCGCTACGAATAGTGATATCGCCATCCATCAATCGCAGCAATTTACGACATACCGGTAAGCCTAAACCTGTCCCTTGATAAGAGCGCGAATACGAGTTATCCACCTGAGTAAAGTTTTCAAAGATGGCCTCATGGCGATCTTCTGGGATCCCGATCCCCGTATCTTCCACTTCCATGACAAGATTCGTGACTTCGCCATCTTTCGCTTGATACAAGCGAACATAAATATGCCCTTGCTTGGTAAACTTCACCGCATTGCCGACTAAGTTGATAATCACTTGTTTATAGCGGACCGCATCGAGTTCAATATCACATGGCATACGAGGATCGATATAACAATGGAGTCGCAACTGTTTTTCTGCCGCTTTGGCAGTGAAGATGCTCAAGGATTCGTGAACAAGATCAGCCACATTGAGTACTTGTTTAGAGAGCGTCATTTTACCGGCTTCGATTTTGGTCAAATCGAGCACATCGTTGATGATATTTAGTAGCGCGGTAGAGGAATGTTGCAAGGTATCGACAAAATAGCGCTGCTGTTGCGTCAGTGGCGTCTCAATTAATAAGTTCGACATCCCTACAATGCCATTCATCGGTGTGCGAATCTCATGGCTCATCATCGCCAGAAAATTGGTCTTTGATTCATTAGCGCGTTCCGCCTGCTCTTTCGCTCTCGCCATCTCTTTAGAGATCATATCGTTCAGGTTTTTCTGTTGAACAAAGTGAATCATTGAACTCAAACTCGACAAGATCGGATCGATCCAGCTTTGCAACTCATCATCATAGGTGGTTGATTCATCGAATAAACAGACCACGCCGACGAGTTGATTCGACATGTATAGCGGTAACCCCAACACATTGATGATCATTTTTTGGTTGTTACCCGCGACACCCGCCATTTGCAGGCTACGTTTACTTTGTTTGGTTTCAATAATTTCAATCAACAAATTACGAACAAACTCGTCGCCTACGTAACCGTTTTGAATTAGGCGAGTTTGGGCAAGCACATGATAGGGTAAGCCCACTTGCTCAGGTTCATCATTGCCTCCCACTTCAACAATAATGCCATGATTGCTTTCACCAATACGCAGCAAGATTTTGAGGACATCATGGAAACTTTTACTAAAATCCTCTCGAATCAGAAACTTATCTTGTAAGCTCTTCATGGCGGAGAATAACTCAGCCCCTTTAGAGACTTTTTGTTTATCAAGGTGTTGTTCGGTGATGTCGCGAATGATAGCGACATTCAGCGCGCGTGGATCTTCGTCTTTGATGGGAGTGGATTTCACCTGCACCACCCGCTCTCCACTCTCGGTTTCTATTTCATAAGAGCGATTAGTCTTGCCATTCAAATCGTAAAGTGCCTGTGAAAAATAGGCGCGCGAGTTGGGCTTAACACGAGACACAATGGCCGACAGTGTGATGGCTTCATCAGGGACAGATTCAAGCTCAAACAGCCGCTTGGCCGAATCGTTGATGGTAATAATCGAATGCTTATCACCTAGCACCAAGAGTGCATCAGTATAGCTATGAATAACGGTATCGAGATAAGCGCGGCTTTGCTCGGCTCGGCTGATTTGCTTGGCATATTTCCAAATACAGAATCCCACCAGCAAGTTCAGCAAAATAATCTGCGTCGTCGTACGTAATATCTCGGTGCTGAGCTCTTTATCGATGTACCTACTATCACGATAAATGATCAGATCGCCGACTTTTACCGAACGGCTGCGATCATCGTATTCAAGTGGAATGGTCAACTGACTAAGTTCAGAATCTGCCCGCGTCCCTTTTGAGTCTGTGACGTAGCGGAACTGTCCATTAACATCAACCAGTTCTAAGCGATGGACGTATCGCGATCCCATCTCGCTATCGAGATCATTTTGAACATTCTCGAAATCATAATTCCACATCAATGTGGGCAGGCGCTGTTTGAGTCGCTGGCTGATGGACGTCAAGTCCTGATTCATGTCCGACTCTAAGCGTGACTTGGCAACGTGATAGTTATAATAGCCAAATCCACCTAGCAGCAGTGTTGCCAACACAATCAAAACGATAGCTAAGCGCATTCCCACTCGATTCATACTTATACCTGCATGGTTGCGGCGAGTGTTTGCGTTTGCTCGCGCGCTTTCTCAAACGCTTTCAACACGACACGCTCTTTCAATTTCAGTTTTTCGCAAGTTTTCGACACCCAATCCCAGTTGGCATGCTCGATATTCTTGCATACTTCCAGTAAAGCACCGTAGTGGCCATTTTGTGCCAGTAAAGCTTGCTTAGCTTCTTGGCTCAGATCCAAGTGACCCACCACATCTTCCATCGGACACCCCAACATGGCATCTAAAAAAGAAAAAGCACCAACCAGAAAACCTTCATCACCATCGAGTCCTTTCAACATAGGTGCAGTTTGTTGCATAAAAATTGCGCGCAAAATGGCAGCGTTTTGCAAATGTAAACACTCCTGATGATTCATATTGGACATAATGAGAAGAGAAATTAAACGGCGTAATGACTCTAAACCGAGATAAACCACCGCTTGTTTGGGATTAGTGATACTTTTTTTCTTGGACTTGGCCAGTATATTGGCGCTGGTGACCACCTTATAAAGCAGGGACACGTCACGTGATATAACGTCTGTTATTTCGTCAATGTCATAAGGGCTTCGGTTGATGATAATACAGGCATCCAACAGGGTGATGACTGACGGCGCAACATCACTTTGACGCCGGATTTTCGGCTGCTCAAAAAAGTAACCTTGAAACAAGCTAAAACCAAATTGCTGCGCCAGCGTAAACTCTTCTTGCTTCTCTACTTTTCGAATTAAAAAGCGGATATCAGGATAATCAGAGATGGTTCCTACCCAACGCATAGGATCATCACGATCCATATCGACACTGATTAAATTAAACAGATTAATGTGTTCTAACCATTGATTAGAAAAGACCGAGCTAGACGCAAGTAACATAAAACCCGCCTTTTTATAGGCTCTGAGCTTGTTCAGTAGTAATGGGGAGGGACGGGTTTTCTCACTAATACAGATAACCAGACGCGCCACTGGCATCGAAAGCGGTAATTCATCCAATAGCGCGGTTTCGGAAAAGCTCACCACGTAACGCAACTGGTCGTCTAATTCATTACCAGACAGGAAATTAGCACTCAGTATCCTTGATGTGGCAGTGTCTTCGTCAATTGATGGGAACTTGTTTTCTAGACCTTCACGAAAGAGCAGCTCACTTCCCCAGTGCTGCTGTCGGTCATCAAAAATTGGCTGACACGAAAAGAAGGTTTCACTCACGATGTTAACCCCGCAAATTAGATCCCTTTAATAAACGTAGACTAATCGCGCCAACCCTGATGATTTTTTCTGCTTGAACAGAGTAAGTTAAGCGCTAATCGCATCTAGCCGATAGCCACGCCGTGCTAAGGTATTTGCTTCGCCACCCACCCAAGCGCGGTGATGGCCTTGCGCGTCAACTTTGACCACGGCAGACAGTAGCGATCGCGCCCCAATATGCTCACCCTGCTCAAAAACAAACCGATTATGTGTGCCCTGATACTCAGTCAAGTACGCTGCTAAGGCGGCAGCAGCACTTCCAGTAGCCGCCTCTTCATCCACCCCGACCGCAGGTGCAAAGTTTCGACAACACGCAGTAATATCTGACTCGTGGGGCGACAAAGCAAACGCATGTACCCCAATGCAATTGTAAGCCTCCGTCAGCGCAATAACCGCCTCTCTGTCTTGTGACATCCGAGCCAGTGCATCGAGGGACGCAAGCGGCAAAATGATATTGGGTCCACCCGCAGATACGACTTTGACTGGCAATCCCGTCGATAGGATATCTTTACTGTCTATGTGAAATGCATCGGCAATCACCTTTTCATTCGGCCCATCACTGATAACTGGGATTGCCGTTTCAAAGTTAACTTTTCCCGAAGCCAAGATGGACACTTGCAGAACACCTGCCCCGGTTTCTTGCGTATAATCGCCAGCTTCAAGTTCACCCAATTGCCAAAGCGCAGAAAATGTTGCCACAGTGGCGTGACCACAAAACGCAACCTCATTGGTCGGGGTGAAGAACCGCAATCTGACATCAGCATGCTCGCTATGACAAATAAATGCCGTTTCGGGGTAACCGAAGTCTGTTGCAATCGCCTGCATTTGTGCATCATCCAGCATATCTGCATGCCTAACAACACCGGCGGGATTCCCACCCTGTCCTTGTGCAACGAATGCATTTAAGTGATAGAACTCAACAAATCTGTCCATCATTGCTTCCTCGCGATAGCCGCTGTGTGCGGGTTTCCATTTAAAGGCCTGCGTCGTTTAACACGACACCCTGCACGCCTTGTGCTCCTTCCATCCTATGCGCTTCTACTAAAGTATGACAATAAAAACTTGTTCCATATGCCAAGACAGACGGTAAATAAATCATAGTATTAGGCTAAAAATACTCAAAAGCGTATGCCAAAATACGCCAAACCGAGTACTAAGCGACATCGCGCAAAAGCATCATCTTCAAGAACACGCGAGACGCTTAACAACGACATGAAGTGACTATTATGCCAGCGTGCAATCATCAATCAGGCACGCGACATGCCAGAATATGGTAGGCTTGTCAGTAAATTTGTTAATCCCGTATGAGATGTAAACTTATGGATCCTTTACAGCATATTGCCGATGACGCGCCCGAGCATGAGCCAGAGACTTTGCCATCACTCGACGAACAAAAAGCGATTGTGGCAAAGCTCAAAGCCCTTGAAGAGAAAGGTGAGCTCACCGATGAAATCTTGGCGCAGTATTTTGCCGTTAAGCAAAAAGACGCAAGCGACGAAGAAGAGTAAGAACAACACGAAAAAGTGACCGCGTCACTTTTGAAGTTTATCTTGCTCTATTTAGAGTTATGCCAATGAAAAGCATTGGCGGCGCAGGATTGATACTTGCGTGACAGGGATAGATAGCAAGTGAGCGAAAAAGATACGCCCCGAGATCACTCTCGGGGCTTTTTTTGGTTTACTCAGGGGCAATGCCGTCGGTTTTCGCCGCACAAATAAAATCATTTTTGTGCAGGCCTTTAATCTTATGCGACCACCAAGTCACGGTCACTTTACCCCACTCCAGCAAGATAGCGGGATGGTGGCCTTCTTGCTCAGCCAGCTCAGCCACTTGGTTGGCAAACGCCCACGCCAACTTGAAGTTGCGGAAGGTGAACTCACGTTCGAGCTGATCAATCCCATCTCGTGTTACTTTGCGCCACTGCGGAATGTCTTTAAGCAGCACCGGCATTTCCTCAGCGCTAACCAAAGGGGCATCAATATTACAGGCTTCACATTTCAACTCAGTTAGTTCAGACATGTTGCGTTTCCTTTTGCTGTTCTGTCTTTTTCGGTTTGGGCGGGAACAAAGGCGCATGAAGGCCCAGTTCCATGGCTTGATGCACATCAGCAATCAAATCACGTTGGCTGATGGCAAATAAATCGTCAATCGACTCAATGGTAAAGTAAATGGGTTGCATAATGTCAATCCGATATGGCGTGCGCATGACATCTATCACTTCTAAAGGCTTACGCACCGCTTTGTCGCTATTAAAGGCGTACTCGGTCTCCGCCGGTGAAGACAAGATGCCGCCGCCATAAATACTGCGATTGCCTTGCGAGTCACTGAGTAAACCAAATTCGACCGTAAACCAATATAAGCGTGCAAGATAGACGCGCTCTTTGGGCGTGGCCTTCTTACCCAATTGACCATACATATGGGTAAATTCAGCGAACGCTGGGTGGGTCAGCATCGCACAGTGACCGAAGATCTCATGAAAATAATCCGGCTCTTGCAAGTAATCGAAATCGTCTTTGGTGCGCAAAAAGGTCGCCGCAGGGAATTTCTTGTCCGCCAGTAAAGCGAAGAACTGGTCGAAATCAATCAACGCAGGCACAGGGGCCACTTGCCAGCCCGTCTCTCGCATTAACACGGCATTCACATCAGGGATCTGTGGCACCGTGTCATGCGGCAAGTCGAGCATTCGTAACCCGTCGAGATATTCCTGACACGCTTTGTCTTTGATACACGCAAGCTGCCGTGTGACTAACTGGCGCCATACATCGTTTTCTTGTGCCGACCAGGCTACACGACCCAGCTCATCGACTGGTTTGGATTCGTATTTACTCTGTTTCACGTTCACCGCCTTGTGTCGTTGTCTGGCGTAAAAATCGCGCGTAAACAGCGGCCCTTAGCCTTACGCAATGTCTCCGTTACTCACAGATTACGTCGACTTTGCTGAGAAAATCATCTCCTCACTCTGGTTTTAATTTTACCTTTGCGTAACATTTATTTTACATTGCGTATCCAAAAGGCTATCGCTACGGGTAATGCCTCACCCTGGAGGGATCCGCGTGCTTGCATGGCTCGTAGTATCTGAGAAAGGCCTAACTGCAAGGACGAGTGATGAATTTACAACTGAGCGAACTGATAAATTATGACAACATTGACAAGATTCAGATCCGTGGCATTGATGGCATGTTATATCAAGCCATCGCCTTTTTAAGTCACGGTGATACGGTGGAGCAAAAGCTGATCTATCACGGCGATAAGCCCTATTTATCTCGCAGCTTGCTGGCGGTGAAAGAGGATTTTGAATGGGTTAATGCCGCGCAATACGTATTAGTCGCTGACACGGCATACGATGAAATGATAGGGCTTGGCACGGAAAAGCCTTTGTCGACCTTAGAGCAGCCATTGCATTGGAAATGACTCATCAATGCCCCAACCTACGGGGCAATTTCTTCCCCGTCCCACGCAAACAGACGACCGGTGTGGCGACTATCGAGGCCATCTAATACCGATAGCAAATAGCCAGCCGATTGCGCCGGGCTGAATAGCTTACCGGGCTTAACATTGGCTTGGAATGGCGCGGATAAGTGGCTATCGACGGTCCCCGGATGCAGGCCAACCACGGTTAATGATTTGTCTTGGCGACCAAGCTCGATGCTCATGCATTTGATCAACATGTTCACCGCCGCTTTGCTTGCACGGTAGGCATACCAACCGCCCGCACGATTATCACTGATACTGCCCACGCGCGCCGACAAGATAGCGAGCTTCGCCTCAGCGTTGCGTTTCAATTTGGCCGCAAGATGTTTACTCAACAGCAGCGGCGCAACCGCATTCACATCAAAAAGCTGGTGCATGGCCTCACTGCTGCACGCCGCGAGCCGCTTTTCTGGACTCACCGCATCATCATGAAGCATTCCCGAGGCAATGATCACCGCATCTAAACTGTTGTCGTCGATGTGCTCGACCGCCGCTTGTATTGATGCTTCATCGCGAATATTCACCGCCACAGGCACCACCTTTTCACTTATCTCAGCAAGTGGTGCGGGGTGGCGCCCCAACGCAAAGACTTGCTGAATGGATGGTTTGTCGAGCAATGCGCGGCAAAAAGCTTCACCAATCGCGCCACCTGCACCGACAACCGCCACGCGCTGCATGGAATCACTGTTCATTCTCTTGGCTCCTCAAACAAAAAGAGATGCAACCTGCATCTCTTTAGTTAGGGATGAGGCGATCCTGTCGATCACCGTGCGCTAAAACTATAGCTTACGTAGCACGATCATTAGGTATAGCCCGCCAATCAAGGAAGCAATGATCCCAGCCGGCATTTCTTGCGGATACAACCATTGTCGTCCGAGCCAATCGGCAAACAGCATCAATCCCATGCCAATCAAACCGGCGGTGACCATATGCGCCCGGGCATTTTTCGCCCCCCAGCTACGCGCAATGTGCGGGGCCATTAAGCCGACAAAACTGAGCGGCCCCACCACCAAGGTGGCACTGACGGTCATCACCGCAACGAGGGCCAGCAACAGCATGCGGGCACGCCCTACCTTAACCCCCAAAGATTGAGCCGTTTCGCCACCGAGCGGCAAAATATCGAGCCAACGCTGGCACATTAATCCTAGCGCCACCAGCACGGCAGCAACCAAAGCCAGTGTGGTCACCGTACTGTCAGTCACATAGTAGGTTGAACCTGAAATCCACGCGAGCACTTGATACGCGCGAGGATCGCCACCTGCCATCAAGAAGCTTTGTACCGCTTGCATCAGTGCGGCTATCGCGACGCCAGTGAGCAACACCTTTTCTGGCTGAAAGCCAGTTTTGCGATTAAGCAGCACAATCAACGCCAAGGTTGCCCCCGCACCGATTAGACCACCGACATATAAGCTCAGCATAGATGCGCCCATGCCAGCAAAAATAGTGACAATCAGTCCCAGCGCCGTACCGGCACTGATCCCCATCACTTCAGGGCTCGCCATCGGGTTAGCACTTAAACGCTGAAGCACGGCACCGGCAACAGCAAGCACACCACCCGCCAATGCCGCGGCCAGCAACCGTGGCAAGCGCCATTCCAACAAAGACCAATCGCCGCTGAGCGCCAGCCACTGCCAGCCCTCACTTTGACGCGATACGGTGGCAAAAATCACCACACCCAACACCAGTAACATCAGCGTTCGGCCTAGTCGCCAATCCTGACGTGGTGCGGACGTACCGGCATGCATTTGTTGGCGTTGACGATTCCCCAGTGACACCCGTGGTAACAACCACAAAAGAAGAGGCGCTCCCAACGCTGCCGTCGCCGCCCCCGTGGGCACCATCATTGCCCGGCGGCCGGGTAACAGTTGGACAGCCAAATCGGTGGCTGCCAACATCAAGGCACCTAAAATCATCGCCAAGCTCAAACGGGTAATAAGCTTACGTGCGCCACATAAACGCGCAATCGCGGGCGCGGCGAGACCGACAAAGCCAATCACGCCAATCAAGCTAACTACCCACGCGGTCAGAAGCACAGATAGCCCTAGAGCAATCACTCGGATTTTCGCCAGTGATACGCCCAAGCTTTTCGCCCCTTCATCCGAAAGACTCAAGACGTTGAGCGGCTTTAATAAGGCAAGGATCAACACGACCGCCAATCCAATACGCGGCAGTAAGGCTTGCACACTGTGCCAGTCGGTTTGCACCATCGAGCCCGCGCCCCACACCATCATGCCGTGTAGCGCTTCTTGATTCATCAACAGCAGCACGGTGCTGAGCGCGCCGCAGTAAAGGTTTAAAATCAACCCCGCGATCACCACTACGGTGGGCGATAGGCCGCGTCGCCATGCTAGCGCAAACACCACCAGCATGGTCAGCACTCCGCCAGACATCGCCACCATTGCGCTCGACCAAGTCAGTAGCCAAGGGGCATAAAGCGTCGCAAGCATCAACGCCAAGCTAGCGCCATTCGCCACCCCCAGCGTCGAGGGCGAGGCCAAGGGGTTGCGCAACACTTGTTGCATCAAGGTACCGGCCAGCCCCAAACACGCCCCCGCCAGCAATGCGGTGACCAAGCGCGGCCACCAGGTTAAATGCATCACAACGCCAATCGACGCACTGTCATCCAGCGACCACAGCGACTGCCAGAGCATGGATGCATTCACATTCCACTGCCCCAACTGAGTGGAGGCGAGGCTTAACAGTGCCGCCAGTAACGCCAAGGGCACCCATAACAGGTTCAGTTTCATGCCTGCCCTCCTTGGTCGATCAATGCCGCGGTCACAAGGCGGGCAAAGCGTAACGCCGATGGAATCGCCCCAAAGCTCCATACCGGATCAATCATCAATGGCGTATGCCCCGTGCGTTTAACCAAATATTGCCAAAACATATTGGTCTGAAGAGTTTGCTCAACGCCCGCGGGGAGTGGGCGCACAATCACTAGTTGGGCATCAAGGTCTAGCAGCTCGCGGGTGGAGACCATGCTAAACCCCCAACTGTTGGTGGTGTTTTGCCACGCGTTGCTGAGCCCCAATTCACTGATAGCGGCGTGATACAGGCTGTTGGTCCCAAACACCCGCACATGATTGGCATCCAGAAACTGGATCATCAACAGCGGTGGCTGTTCGCCGGGAATGGTATCGCGCAAGCTCGCCAATTGCTGTTTCGCATTAGCAATCAGGGTTTCACCGGCCTCCGGACGGTTGGCCTCGCGCGCAATTTGCCGCGTCACGGTTTTGAGCGACGCCCAGCTTAGGCCGCTTTCATACAGAGGAATTGAGCTGACCGGCGCAATGGTGCTTAGCTTGGGCTTCATTGCCTTAAAAATGGGCGAGATCAGAATTTTATCGGGGTGAAGCTCGGCCAAACGCTCCATGTTGGGCTGGGTGCGAAGCCCAATATCGACGGTTTTTTCTGGAATGGGCGGGGCTTTCACCCACGAATTGTAATCCGCCTTTTGCGCGACCGCGACGGGCGTCACCCCTAAGGCCAACAAGGTTTCAGTTTGGGTCCAATCTAGCGAGAGAATACGAGGCGATGCGCTGACGCTCGCTGACATCATGGCCGCGGTCAGCCAGACCACAAGCGTCAAAAAAGAGGACTTGATCATACCGGCGATAACTCCCCCGGCATAGCAACCGCATAGCCGGCGGTATGGTCGGCAATCGGCATTTCAATGCCATAAATCGATTTGAGGGCCGACTCTTGAAACACATCGTTAACCGCGCCTTGAGTCAGGACTTGCCCGCTGTGCAGCGCGACAATCTCATCACAAAAGCGCGCCGCCATATTAATGTCGTGCACCACGATAATGATAGATTTATTCAGCTCTCGGCTGAGTTTACGCACCAAGGTCATCACTTCAACTTGGTGAGCTACATCCAGTGCAGATAGCGGCTCATCGAGCAGTAAGTAACGCGTTTGCTGAGCCAGCAGCATCGCAATCCACAGCCGTTGGCGCTCGCCGCCCGATAAGGTATCGACCAAGCGCTCGGCATAATCCTGAGTACCAGTGAGCGCCATTGCCTCGTTGATCGCTTGGTGATCGGCTTTGGTCAACCTCCCCAGCAAGCCATGCCAAGGATAGCGACCAAAACTGACCAACTCGTACCCGGTTAAGTTATCTGTTGCCGGTAAATGCTGTGGTAAATACGCCACCTCGCGCGCAAAGGCTTTTTCCGACCATTTTGATAAGGGTTTTTGGTCTAATGCGATCTGCCCGCTGCTGGTTGCCTGTTGCTGCGCTAACAGCTTTATCAACGTCGACTTGCCCGACCCATTGTGTCCGACTAACGCACAGATTTTTCCCGGCGTAAACGACAAGCTCACCTTATCGAGTAACACTTTTCCGTTGACGGCAAACGCAACGTCCTTTGCCTCTAACATATCCCGATCCTACTTCTGCAAACACAAGCGCGTGGCACTTGCCCGTTATCTCTGAGAGCGCTAATTTTCCGATGCTTAAAAGGCAAATGCAAACCATTTTGATTTCGCTTTGTACGCTTAGCGCTTGTTAATGAGAGAAATTAGACCTCAACCAAGTCACTATTAGGGATCCAAGCGTCATTCAGCCTCGTATCGCCAAGGGTGAATAAAAGTTTGTTGTTACGACTGTCGAGAGCCCTATGTCCGCGCCCATCAGCCTTGTATGGCTAAAACGCGATTTACGCCTGCGGGATCATGCCCCTTTACAAGCGGCCATTGCCGCTGGGCGTCCCTTGGTGATCTTGTACCTGTTTGAGCCACTGCTGCTTAATGATCCGCACCATAGCGAGCGCCACTGGCGATTTGCCTGGCAGTCGCTGTGCGATCTTAATCAGCAGCTGGCGCCGCTTGGCGGGCAGGTCACCATTTGCCAAGGTGAAGCACTCGCCGTTTTCGACGCCATCCACCAGCAGCAGGCAATTGGCGCGGTGTACAGCCATCAAGAAATTGGCGTCGACGCGACATTTTCTCGAGATAAAGCGGTGGCGAAATGGCTAGCAAGTCATCAGATCCCATGGCATGAATTTCCCACTGGGGCGGTGATCCGCGGCGCGAAAAATCGGGTTGATTGGGACGCAGAATGGCAAAAAGTGATGCGTGCCCCTCTTGCCGATCCGGATTGGCAACAAGCGCACTGGCCAGACACATCACTTACGCTACCCGCGCTCGGTTATCATAACTGGGATTCTCCCGCGCCACGCTTTCAGCCCGGCGGGCCGAGTTGGGCGTATAAAACCTTGCAGTCTTTTTTCCGCGAACGCGGGCAAAGCTATCAGCGCCACATCTCTAAACCGCTCGCCAGCCGCAAAAGCTGTACGCGACTGTCGCCCTATCTTGCTTGGGGTAACATCAGCTTGCGCGAGATGTATCAAATCACCCTCCTCCATTGGCAGAAAAAGGGTTGGCGGCGTGCGCTGGTAGCCATGGTGTCGCGTTTGCATTGGCACTGTCATTTTATGCAGAAATTTGAAAGCGAGCATCACATGGAGCATCGGCCCGTCAATCGAGGTTACTTACATTTTGAGTACGCAAACGGTCCGCAGAGCGATGCGCATCTGCTCGCATGGCAACAAGGTCATACCGGTTATCCGCTCGTCGATGCCTGTATGCGTTGCCTGCACGCCACCGGCTATATCAACTTTCGTATGCGGGCGATGCTGGTCAGTTTTTTAACCCACCATCTACTGATTGATTGGCGCCGCGGTGTCCATCATTTGGCGCAGCTATTTCTCGATTTTGAGCCCGGAATTCATTACCCCCAGTTTCAAATGCAAGCTGGCGTAACGGGCGCAAATACCTTGCGCATTTATAACCCAGTGAAACAATCGCAAGAGCAAGATCCGGAAGGGGCATTTATTCGTGAATGGTTACCTGAGCTTTCTCCCTTGCCCGACAGTTTGATCCACACCCCGTGGCAAATGACCGACATGGAAGCGATGATGTACGGCGTGGTGCTTGGCGAAGATTACCCGAAAGCCATTGTCGACATAGAACAAACCGGCAAACGGGCGCGTGATATTTTATGGTCGTTTCGTCAACAAGACGCGGTTCGTATCGAAAAAGCACGGATCCTTGCCACCCATGTGCGTCCAAACAGCCCTGAGCCAACAAATGGCCCTGAGCAACGAATAAGCGATAAGCGGATCAAAAGCCTTGATCACGCGGATAAGCACACAATGAAACAACGGTCACGTGCCACTCAATCTACTGGAGGCAACCCAGATGGCGCATAAAAAGCCGCATCTTCCCAGCAAGGCATGTTTGACGTGCGAACGCCCGTTTACGTGGCGTAAAAAGTGGGCACGCTGTTGGGACGAAGTTAGGTATTGCTCTGACCGTTGCCGCCGGGAAGGTCGTCGCCATGCGCGAGCGGCGACGCACTGAACGCATCTAAAAGCGAATTCAATTTCGGATGTACCCACTGACGTTTAATCGATACCGCATAGAACGGCTCATACACACTCGGCAGTAAGGCGTAGCGGGTGAGCATGCCGCTATCTAGCTCATCGCGAACCACCACTTCAGGCATCACCGCCAACGCATCATTGTCGCGGGTTAATAGGCGCAGCATTGCCATATCATTGGCTTCTGCCATGATGTACGGCTTGAGTTGATACTGCGCCGAGATGGCATCAAATCCCGAGCGAATCGGGTTATCGCCATAAGGCAACACCCACGCTTGGTGCTGGTAGCTGGCATCTAAGGTGGGCGATAACGCTTTACCCGGCCAACCAATCACGGCGACCGGCTGGCGTGCCAGTTGCTGGTACTGCCAAATTTGTTTATTGGTCCCCCTCACCGCGATATTGGTTAGCGCCAAATCCAACTGGTGATCAGACAGCGCATGAAGCAAGCCGGTTTGATCCATCGACTGCAACACATAACGGCACTCCCGTTGATTGACCAGTGGCTGAATAAACTGCTCGATAAAGTTCCGCGACATGGTCGATAAGGTGCCAATGCGAATCGTGGCACTGGACAGCGCCCCGCCGCTGGATAGCAACTGCTCTAACTCTTCCCCCTGACGGAATATCTCTTCGGCATAGTTCATCGCTTGATAGCCACTTTCGGTCAACGTCAATGTACGACCTTGCCGCTCAAACAATTGCACCTGCATCGCCTGTTCAAGCTGTTTGATTTGCGACGACAGCGCCGACTGCGAAATATGCAGCTGACGGGCGGTCTGGGTCAGGTTGCCATGGCGCGCCACCTGCCAGAAATAATACAAATGATGGTAGTTCAGTCGGCTCATCGTTCTCTAAAACAGAATGAAAAGTGATTTATTATGTATTTTACTTAACTGTAGTAAGTTTTCACAATGTATCGCATAACTATTGCTGTGAGGTAAGTCATGTTATCCCTATTTCTCGTCACTCCGCTCAAACTGGTGCTGCTCGCACTGGTTGCTCTTCTTGGCGGTGTTATATGGCGATACAGTGCCACTGCGTTTGCGGGCGAAGCCGACAAACACCGTTTTCTTTCATCCTTACTGCTCACCTTGTCAGCAGTCTTGTTGGTTTTAGTCAGTAATCACCTGTTGCTGTTTTGGCTCGCTTGGGTGGCAGTTAGCCTCTCATTGGGTCGCTTAATTCTTTTCTATCCGCATCGGCCTCGCGCCCAACTCGCGGCACACAAAAAAATGCTGCTCGCCCGCTTTAGCGAATTGCTACTCGGTGGCGCATTCTTACTGTTGTTTTTCCACTACCAAACCGCGCAGATTGACCAATTGATGTTTCAAGTCAGCCAGCAGCCTCACACGCTGACTGTAAGCATCGCCGCCTTTATGTTGGTGGGCGTGGCGATTATCAAGTGCGCTCAACTGCCCTTGCACGGTTGGCTCATTCAAGTGGTGGAAGCACCAACGCCTGTCTCTGCCTTATTGCATGCAGGCATTGTGAATCTTGGCGGGATCTTATTGATGCTATTCGCGCCAGTGCTCGCGGCAAGCCCCAGTGCCAGCCTTGCCCTGCTGGTTATCGCAGGCATCAGTACGCTGGTGGCGGGACTGGTGAGCCTGACACGCGTGAGCATTAAGGTAAAACTGGCGTGGTCGACCGTCGCACAAATGGGTCTGATGTTAGTCGAAATCGCCCTAGGTCTTTACGAGTTGGCATTGCTTCACTTGCTGGCGCACTCTTTCTACAAGGCGTTTTCTTTCCTCAACAGCGGCAATGGCGTGAATCATTGGCTCGCCACCCAACTGGCTGACGCCTCAGTTCCGCGTCGCTGCCATTGGCTTGCCGCGATGGCCACCGCCGCCGGTTTGATTGTCGCCGTGCATCTAAGTGTTGGTATTTTAAATAGTTTGGCCGCCGGTTGGTTGCTGTGGATGGCGATGACCATGCTGCTATTACCGGCCTTTACCCGCCCAGGCGCTGCTCGCCCGACACGCGTGCTGCTCAGTAGCATGTTTGCCCTTGGCCTGCTTGGGCTCTACGCCGCCATTAAACATAGCTTGATTGTGTTTGTCGCGGGCGGAAATGCCACCTATTTATTTGCCGATGCCTTTGCGCTGGTGCTGTTTATCGCGCTATTTGCTCTGTCATTGGCGGTCCAGTACTGGCCTCACAAAGCGTGGGTCAACCGCCTGTTTATTTGGCTGAACGCCGGGGCTTACCTTGATGAGTGGGCGACGCGCCTAACACTCAAATGGTGGCCGAGTGCTTCTTTAATCCAACTACAAACGACCCAATGGCAACCGCATAAGGAGACGCGTTAATGATTGCGAAAACGCCCAACGTATCTGCACACCCAGAGCCCCTCAATGTGAGCGATTTTCGCGATGCCACCCAGCAAGCAGTCGCAGCAATTGCGCCAAGCTGGCCGTTGGATCAAATGATTGCAGTGAACCCATGGTGGCCGCAACGCTTTACCCCCATTGAGCAAGTCTTTGCCGAACAAGCGGTGTTAAGCGGGCACTGTCCGCTAATGCCGTCGGCGTACTATCTGTCGCATTGGCAATCGCCCATTAGTGAGGCACATCTTGCCGAGGCCATTTCAACCTCTGGCAGCGCATTGACGGTCAGTGATTGTCTGCGTGCGCTGCGTAGTCATAGCAGTGACCTCCCGCGTTGGAAGCCATTGGCTGAGTTGTGTGACCGCACTCGAGAAGCACAAGAAGGCTTATCGTGGCAGCAAGAAATCCAGCAGCAAGTGAGCCAGTTTCTCGCGCTCTATCACCAATACCCACAGCGCTTTGATGCCCAAGGCCAAGGCGGTGAGCACCTTTATCAATGCTGGTTGGATGTAGTGAGCCAAGATAAAGGCATTAAAACCCTCACAGGCGTGGATTTGCTCGCCGATTTCGCCGCACTGCCCACTCAAATGGATGCCCTGATCGCTGAAGCGGCCGCCTTTTGGCAACCGATCCTTCACGACCAAGACGGTAACTTGGCCTATTGCCACGCGCTGATGCATGGCTTATCGGGTTGGGCAAGCTGGCAGGCTTGGTTAGATTGGCAGCAACAGCTCAGTGACAGTGAACAGCAAGAACATGGCATGGGCCTATTCGCGATTTTACTTGCTTGGGATACAGTGCTGGCACGTTGGCTTGCCAAACACCGTGAAACAGCGTGGACAAGCATTCGTCAGTCCATACACCATCAAGCGGTGAATGTGCGCCATTGGTATCACCAAGCACAACAACAGCTCGCGCCACTTTGGATTTGGCAACAAGCGCTAGAAATTAGTCAGCAGCGCCCTTGGGCACACGCCTTGTCCGCGCAGGCCAGTGTCGACACCCTCGCTACCTCGCCCACGCTGCAAGCTGTGTTTTGTATTGATGTGCGCTCTGAACCGATGCGCCGCGCATTAGAAGCACAATCCGATCGGGTTCAAACTCTTGGCTTTGCCGGCTTTTTTGGCTTGCCGATCGCTTATCAGCCCACCGATAGCCATATTCACCGCCCACAACTGCCCGGCTTACTGGCACCGGCGGTCACCGCCTCACAAACCCATGCTACCCCCGAACGCTGGTTACGAATGACCAAGCTCGGCTGGCAGCGCAGTCTCGATGCGCCTGCCGCCAATTTAGGCATGGTCGAAGCCGGTGGCATGCTGAAGCTAGTGAGCCTATTAAAACGCGCATTACGCATTTCTGGCACCGAAAACCCGCTAAATCGACTCAGCCATACTGACAGTGATTGGGCGCTCACCCGTGACAATACGCCGTTAAGCGCAGCAGAAAAGGCAGAGCTAGGCGCTGGTATCTTGCGAGCAATGGGCATTGCAGACCAACTGGCCGATGCCGTCTTGTTGGTGGGTCACGGCAGTGAAACCTGTAACAACCCTCATGCAGCAGGGCTTGACTGTGGTGCTTGCGGTGGACAAACCGGCGAGGTAAATGTCCGCGTACTTGCACAGCTTCTTAACGATGCCGACGTACGTGATGCCATGGCAAAGCAAGGCGTGACGATTCCCGCCAGTACCCGTTTTTATGCCGCCATGCACAACACCACCACCGACGCACTGGATGTCTTTCACGCCCCCGAGCATGCCGAGTGGCAAACTTGGCTGGCCGCTGCGAGCGAACAAGCACGTGCAACCCGCGCCAACCAGTTTGATCAAACACCAACCCAGCCATCTAAACTCAAACGATTCTTTGCTACACGGGCCAAAGACTGGGCACAAATGCGTCCTGAGTGGGGACTGTGTGACAACGCCGCGTTAATCGTGGGCCCGCGCACCCTGTCTCGACAGATTAATTTGCAAGGTCGCAGCTTTTTACACGACTACGACATGCATAAAGACCGTGACTTTAGTCAGCTTGAAACCATCCTCACCGCGCCCATGGTGGTGACCAATTGGATCAATCTGCAGTACTTTGCTTCCGTCACCGCACCGGAAAAATTCGGCAGCGGAAACAAACTGCTCCACAACATCGTGGGTGGCCACATTGGGGTGTTTGAAGGGAATGGTGGCGACTTACGAATTGGCTTATCGCATCAATCCGTGCACGATGGTCGTCGATATCGCCACCAGCCAGTGCGATTAAGCGTATTTATCGCTGCCCCTCGGGAGGCAATTGATAGTATACTTGCACGCCATGACGATATAGCCGCGCTGGCGAATCACGGCTGGCTGTACTTGATGCAAATTGATGCGCAGGGTGCAGTATGGCAACGCGATCGCTCGGGTCAGTGGTATCACCTGAACGTAGCAACATAAAACGGAGCATGTCGTTGAAAACGCAACTTCTCTCAGCGCAGTGTTCAACGGACCTAACACAAGCCGCCGAGCTACTGAAAGCCGGCGAACAAGTCGCGGTGCCCACAGAAACCGTGTACGGTTTGGCAGCGGATGCCAGCAATCCAGACGCCGTCGCGGGCATTTTTACCGCCAAAGGGCGACCCGCCAATCATCCTTTGATTGTTCATCTCGGTGACGTCGCATCGATCACCGAGTGGGCAATGCAGATCCCGGATGAAGCATATAAGCTGGCGAATGCCTTTTGGCCAGGGCCGATGACGCTGCTGCTGCCACGAGCCGAGCATGTTTCACCGGTAGTCACGGGTGGATTAGATACCATTGGGCTTCGCGTGCCCGCGCAACCTGTGTTGTTGGACCTGCTTACCACTCACCAACTTGCCGTTGCCGCCCCGTCTGCGAACCCGTATAAAAAGCTCAGCCCCACTACGGCAGAGCAGGTGATGCATGGTTTAGGCGGAAAAATAGCCGCAGTGATTGATGGCGGCCCTTGCCAACATGGGCTGGAGTCGACCATTGTCGATCTTACCAAGCGTCCATTCCGCGTACTTCGCGCCGGTCCAATCACTGCCAGCGAGCTGAGCGCCGTGCTGGGTGAAACAGTCGACGCCCCCGAGCAGCACGACACCGTGGTGCCCGGCAATGTGGGAAGTCATTACCAACCCAACACCCGGTTGCAGATGGTGGCTGCGGACTTGTCTGATCTCCCTGCGCCCCAGCCTGAAAAACGCGCGGCCTTGCTTCACTTTGGCGAAGCCCCGACACGGGATGATCTGGTCTGCATTGCCATGCCGGATGACGCCGCACGCTATGGGCAAGCGTTATATCACCAACTCGCCCAAGCCGACCAACTGGGCGTCGACGAAATCTGGCTCGCCCAGCCCCCTCATGGCGAAGCATGGCTTGCGGTGCATGATCGCCTACGCCGCGCCGTTAGCTAGTTTTTGACGCACGCATTCGCATAAAGCTTGCCGTTGCGCTGGCACACACAGTGTCTGCAACGGTAAGCGTTGCCTCCAACTGACTCATTCCGTGTTTCGCTTTTACACACCAAGCACGTATCTCTGCCTCAACCGCAATGGGCACTGGATGATGATAGCGAATATTAAGTGACGCTGTCACACTTTGCGGAGCAAACAAGAAGGTACAATGGGTGAATGCTGCATCTAAAAGCGTGGCAATCACCCCACCGTGCAGCTGATCTTGATACCCTTGCCAAGCGCTTTCTAACCATACTTTTGCGCTCACTGCAGTTTCATCGTCTTGGTAAAATCTAAGATTAAACAGCCCATTGTCACTGCAAGCCACACACTGATGATGCGACCGTGGCGGCATCACACGTAATTCAGTCATGGCAACCGCAACCCTGTCCACTATCGCGACCGTCTTTACCTTGCCTCCTGCCACATCCGCGATGCGCAGAACCTAACCCACTGCGTTTAGAACCACACCCGCACATTCGATCAGCACGACACGCTCCTTTCGGTGGCTGGGATTGCTGCTTCATTCGCTGCAACGCAGGTCGTCCGTGACTGGCATTCGTAAGCGGTTGCCAATATGCAGGCGACAGCCACTGAGTGGGATTTAGACGACCATTGGTTAACTGATACACATGTAAGCCAGCATCAAGTAATCCCGCTAACGCATACTCGCCAATATGACGGGTCACCACACGTGTTACTTGATTGGCTTTAAGCATCGCTATCAAGGCGTTTTTGGCACCACAACCCTCCGTTACACGTGGGTTGGCGAATTGAGCGAGTGCTTGGCCATCGTCGTCAAACAGCGCAAAGTGCTCGGCCTTCATAAAATGTCCCGCCGGACGGTCTTGGGTCATCGCAATAGCAATTGTCATCTTCCGTTCTCTCTTCATTAAAATAGCATATGCCAAAAATACGCCTCATTTATGGCATATGCAATAAATTAGACTAAAAGCGATAAAGAATATTGCATATGCTTGACATATGCTGCACAAAAATTAGACTAAAAGCGATAAAGAATATTGCATATGCTTGACATATGCTGCACAAAAATTAGACTAAAAAGAGATTAAGCACACGCCTGCCGACCGAGGACCCTATGAGAACAATATCCATTTTTAAAAATGGCAAGAACCAAGCGGTACGCTTGCCAAAGGATTTTGAGTTTGACGGTGTTAATGAGCTTGAAATTCATAAAGAGGGGGATGTCATCACCTTACGCCCAGCTCGACCAAGTTGGCTCTCATTTGGCGAGCTCGAAAAGGCTGATAGTGATTTCATGACCCATCGCGAGGAACTGATCAAAGATGAGGGGCGGTTCAACTTTGACTAATAAAATCAACTACATGCTTGATACATGTATTTGTTCATTCATTATGAGAGAGCAACCCAAAGCGGTGTTGAAAAAGCTTCACACTGTTGTCGGCAATCAACATCGCATTGTTATCTCAGCCATTACCTATCAAGAAATGCAATACGGGTTGTTAGGAAAAAAAGCATCACCAAAACATGCCGTGCTTGTTGATGCTTTTCTTCAGCGAATCGATGAGATTTTACCTTGGGATAAAGCCGCCGTTGACGCGACAACTGCAGTTAAGCGCAACCTAATGAATAAAGGCACCCCTATTGGCGGAAACGACACCGCGATTGCCGGGCACGCCATTGCGACTGGTTGTGTGCTAGTCACAAACAATACGAGGGAGTTTCAGCGTGTTGAAGGACTGAAACTTGAAGATTGGGCTTAATAGTACTGACGTAACGACGGCTCATGTCGAATTACTCTTCTGACTCAAACACCAGTGCTTTGCCTTCTACGAGGCAGGCGGTGGTTTTGGCGCGGGCGCGTTTAACTAGGTTGGCTAACGTTTGACGAGATACGCCCATGACTTCCGCCGCTTGCAGTTGCTGCATCCCTTGATGATCAACAAGGCGCATGGCTTCGAACTCATCCAAACCTATGGTCACCGTCTCTAGCTCACTGAGTGGAATGGCATTGGGTTTAAAACAGTTGGTATGCGGTTTCCCGCAAATACGGCGGGGCATTTTAGGACGCGGCATAAGGTCTCCTTTTTTGCCTATGCTAAGTGAGTTTTTTGCTTATGCCAACAAAAAGGGATGCTGGCGCATCCCTTTTCTATTTATAGCTATGGACAGTGACTTAGTCTATCACGTTACACGCCGTACGTTACACGTCGTACGTGGTCGAGGCGGTGTTACCGCCGGTGCCTGTCCAGTTGGTGTGGAAGAATTCACCACGAGGCTGATCAAGACGCTCATAGGTGTGCGCACCAAAGTAGTCACGCTGAGCTTGCAGCAGGTTCGCAGGTAGACGTGCTGTGGTGTAGCCATCCAAGAAGGTCAGCGCCGATGTAGTACATGGCATTGGGATACCGGTTTCCATCGATTTCGCCGCCACTTTACGCCATGCCGCCAAGCAGTTATCCAAAATCCCTTTAAAGTACGCATCTGAGCCCAAGAAGGCCAAGTTAGGATCTTTATCAAACGCATCGCGGATATTACCCAAGAAGGCTGAGCGGATAATACAGCCACCGCGCCACATCAACGCGACGTTACCGTAGTTCAGATCCCAACCATTCTCATTAGACGCTTCACGCATCAGCATAAAGCCTTGCGCGTAAGAGATAATTTTTGACGCCAGCAGCGCTTGACGCAGCGCATCAACCCACTCGGCTTTATCGCCTTCAACCGGCTGGATGTGTTTTTCAAACAGCTTCTCTGCCGCGACACGCTGATCTTTAAGTGCCGACAGGCAACGTGAGAAGACCGACTCAGAAATCAGGGTCAGCGGAATGCCAAGATCCAGCGCGTTGATGCCAGTCCATTTGCCGGTGCCTTTTTGGCCCGCGGTGTCGAGAATTTTCTCAACCAATGGCTCTCCGTCTTGGTCTTTATAGCCCAAAATGTCTGCAGTGATTTCAATTAAGTAGCTATCTAGCTCGGTTTTGTTCCAGTCGGTAAACACCTGCTGCATCTCGTCATGGCTCATACCAAGGCCGTCTTTCATGAACTGGTACGCTTCGGTGATCAGCTGCATGTCGCCATACTCGATACCGTTGTGCACCATTTTCACAAAGTGACCGGCACCATCACGTCCAACCCAATCACAGCATGGCTCACCAGCGTCGGTTTTCGCGGCGATGCCTTGGAAGATAGGTTTAACAGCTGGCCACGCTTCTTCAGAGCCACCCGGCATGATAGACGGTCCAAAGCGGGCACCCTCTTCACCGCCAGACACACCGGCACCGATAAAGTGAATGCCTTTTTCACGCAGTGCTGCCACGCGACGGTTGGTATCTGGGTAGTTGGTATTACCGCCATCAATAATGATGTCGCCTTCGTCAAGCAGTGGCGTCAGTTTGTCGATAAAGGTATCCACGACGGCACCTGCGCGAACCATCAGCATCACTTTGCGCGGTTTTTCGAGCTTCTCAACAAGCTCTTCTAACGAGTATGCGCCAACAATGTTGGTGCCCTTCGCTGGGCCTTCTAGAAATTCATCCACTTTGGCCGCGGTACGGTTATGCGCCACCACCTTAAAGCCGTTGTCGTTCATGTTAAGGATCAGGTTTTGGCCCATGACTGCCAAACCAATTACGCCGATATCACCTTTCATCGTGCTCTCCATTAATTCTGTTCTGGTAGTTTTTTTGCTGCCGCGGCATCGAGTACCCATTCCGTAGTGCCTTTGGCACTGCGGATATTGGCGGCAGGGTATGGCAGTTGGGTAGGATTGTGTGTGGCGATCTCATGTACGATCGCTTGTTTGCCTTCACCCAACACCAGATAACTGATTTTCTTCGCCGCGCGCAGCACACGGGCGGTTTTTGATACACGCTTTTGACCCGATTCAGGATGTGAGGCCACCAGCGCGAGCGCGGTATTGTCATACTGAGGATCGTGCGGGAACAGCGAGGCCGTATGGCCATCGCCACCGACGCCCAGCAAGATCCAATCAAACACAGGTGTGCCGTTTTCGCTTGGGATCAAGGCTTGCATTTCCGCACTAAAGCGCGCCGCTTCCAAGTCCGGGTCATCTTCACCACGAATACGGTGAATGTTCTCTTCCGGAATGCGAATGTGGCTAAACAGCAACTTATTGGCTTCACCAAAGTTACTCTCAGCGTCATCCGGTGCTACACAGCGCTCATCGCCCCACCAAAAATGCAGATTTTTCCACTGAATCGCATTGGCATAGTCGTCACTGGCTAAACGCTTAAACAGCATTTTGGGCGTGCTGCCGCCAGAAAGCGAAATGTGTACGGCACGATCTTGCTCACTGAGTGCTTGCATCGTGTCCGCTAAATGATTGACCACCGCGTCGGCATCATCAAAAACTCGGGCATTTATCATAATTCGCAGTATTCCGTGTCAGTCAGGTTTTTGCAGGGAAAGCGCCAAGCATGGCCATCACGCTCAAGCAACTGATCCGCTTCTTTCGGTCCCCATGTTCCACAGGCATAGCCAAACAAGGCTTTGTCATTTTCTTTGTACTGCAGAATCGGCTCAACAAACTGCCAACAAGCTTCGACCGCATCACTGCGCGCAAACAAGGTGGCATCGCCTTTAAGGGCATCCAGCAACAAGCGCTCGTACGCGGTCAGCATCTGGGTTTCTTCCAGTGATGCGTAATGGAAGTCCATGTTCACGGCTTTCGCATTAAAGCCGGCGCCCGGCTCTTTAAGGCCAAAACTCATTTGAATGCCTTCGTCGGGCTGAATGCGGATCACCAAACGGTTCTCAGGGGCATTTTTGCCGAACACAGGGTGGGGAGTCTGTTTAAAGTGGATCACCACTTCGGTCACGCGGGTTGGCAAGCGTTTACCGGTGCGCACATAAAAAGGCACCCCATTCCAACGCCAGTTGTTGATAAACATCTTCAGGCCAACATAAGTCTCAGTGCGCGAGTCTTCCGCAACCCCCGGCTCATTGCGATAACCCGGTAACGCATTCCCACCCACTAATGATTCCGTATACTGACCGAGCACCAAGTTATTGGTCAGATCATCATCAGACAGTGGTTCGAGTGATTGTAGTGCTTTAAACACCTCATCACGCATGGCGTCTGCATTGATTTGTGCCGGCGGCTCCATCGCCACAAGCGCAAGCACTTGCAGCAAGTGGTTTTGGAACATATCGCGCACTGCACCTGATTGGTCGTAGTAGCCACCGCGGCCTTCTACACCCAGATGCTCCGCACCGGTGATCTCTACATAATCGATAAAGTTACGGTTCCAAAGCGGTTCAAACATCGCGTTGGAAAAACGGAAAACCAGCAGGTTTTGTACTGTTTCTTTGCCTAGGTAATGATCAATGCGGTAAATCTGATGTTCGGCAAAGTGGGCGTGAATGTCTTTGTCGAGCTGGCGCGCGGAGGCTAAGTCATAACCAAATGGCTTTTCGACCACCAAGCGTTTCCATCCGGTGCTCTCGTCATTGAGGCCATGTTCAGCCAAGCTGGCAGGAATCGAATTGTAAAGCTTTGGTGGCGTGGCAAGATAAAACAGCGTGTTCCGCTGGGTGAAGCCATACTGATCGGCCAACGCATCTAACCGCTCGGTTAGGTGGTGGTATTCGTGAGTATCCGAGATATTAAATGACTGATAGTGCACATGCGCCATAAAGGCGTCGAGTGTAGCAGGATCGGTCTTCTCTAGCTCCTGCATAGAGTGACGCAACTTGTCGCGAAATGACTCGTCACTGTAGAAGGTGCGGCTTGCGCCTAGAATTGCGAAAGACGCAGGCAGCTGTTTGTTCGCATACAAATGATACAGGGCTGGGATCAGCTTACGGAAGGTCAGATCGCCAGATGCACCAAAAATAACAATGCTGCTGTTTTCTGGAATTACCATCATCTTTCCTTTGATAATAAAGGTACTGCATGTGATTTGCGCCACAAATTAGCAGCGCTATGGCCAAATTGGTAATTGGCGCTACCTATTGATGCCATCGTTGTAACCACTGAATCTGGCGGCTGTTCCTTGTTCATCCCTACATTGAGAACTCAGCATTCCCAGCCAGTGTGCTACAAAGGCGGTCTAGTCTAGCACTTTCTTACTCAATAAGCTTTACCCTAACTGGTATGACATGGTCGAGTGTCCATCTGCTGAGCAGCGTCACACAGCTGTTGGATCAGTGCCTCGACTTTCTCATGCCGCGCATTACACAGGGTATATAAACCGACGTTACCCGTTTTGTTGGGCTGGGTTGTCAGCACGCTCACGCCCTGACTGGCAAGGTATGTGTGGGCTTTGCTGGTATAAGGCATCACTGCTTGCGTGTCGTGCAATAGATCGATACTGGCGCTCAGCGCATCGACATCAAACACCACGGTATGCGCACAGGTGACAGGCGTAATCGGGTTGGCAAGCAAATGCGCATGCCGGGCATGATCAGGCGTGACACGCATCAGAGGCCAATCATTTAAACGCTGAGGATCGATGCGGGTCGATGTGTCTGCGAGTAGCGGATGGTTATCAGCCACATAGTAGCTTTCCGCGTCCTGAAACAAGGGCATAAAGCGCACTTGCTGGCTCGCAACCAGATCGTCAATTTCATGACCGATAAACACATCCACATCGCCACTGAGCAGCGATGCCATCAGTGCCAAGCGATTACCAAATTCGATGTGGACCGCACACTGGCGCTCAGCTTGATAATCAAGCACTGCCGGTTTAACAAACAAAGGCCACCACGCCTCCCCGGTACCAAGCTTTATTTGTCCCGCTTCACGCGCTTGCAAAGCATGAAGCTGGGCATGAAGCCGTTGTCGCGCAGCATGCTGTGCGGTGGCATGCTGATAATAAAGCTCTCCCGCGGGGGTCATACTGACGCCACGAGGATGGCGCACCAATAGCTGACATGCGAGACGTTGCTCAAGCTTTTGGATCTGTGCCGTCAATGAAGGTTGGCTGATCCCTAACTGTAACGCGGCCGCTTTAATACCCCCTGCCTCAACCACTGCAATAAAGTAGCCAGCAACTTTTTCTACATCCATACCGCACTCACTCACAATTTAGCGGCTTACTTTATAGCCTAATAGGGATAGACGATTCAATGATAACGCTTATTTTTAGTCCATTGCCACCCTATATATAGCCAATAGGTTATATCAATAAGCGTCACGCCTATTTTTCTTGGCATCGATCGCGCGCTAGGCTGTTGGCCACATCTCAAGCTGAGGCTTTGAGGATTTTTATTGTCGATAAGAGGTAATCGGTATGCAGAACGCTTGGTGGCATGATGCCGTTGTTTATCAAATCTACCCTCGCAGTTTTTACGACACCAATGGTGATGGCATTGGCGATCTTAATGGAATTATCGAGAAACTCGATTACTTACATTGGCTCGGCGTCAATGTGTTATGGCTATCACCGGTGTACCAATCGCCGATGGATGACAATGGCTACGACATTTCCGATTACTGCGCGATCGCGCCTGAATTTGGCACCATGGAAGACATGACGCGCTTGATTGATAAAGCCGGCGCGCTTGGCATCAAAATCGTGATGGATTTGGTCGTCAATCACACCTCCGACGAACACCCTTGGTTCCAAGCTGCGCTTCAAGACAAAAAAAGTCCCTATCGTGACTTTTACATTTGGCGCGATGCCAAACCCGATGGCAGCGCACCCGATGATCAAGGCTCAATTTTTGGTGGCAGTGCATGGCAATGGGAGCCAAACACCGAGCAATATTACTTTCACTTGTTCTCCAAACGTCAGCCCGATCTCAATTGGGAAAACCCCGCCGTCCATGACGCCGTGCATAAAATGATGAACTGGTGGATCGACAAAGGCATTGGCGGATTCCGCCTCGATGTGATTGATTTAATTGGTAAGGAAATCGACAAAGGCATTACCGGCAACGGGCCGCGCCTTCACCCTCTGCTACAGGCAATGAATCGAGCCACATTTGGCGACAAAGACTTGCTCACCGTCGGCGAAACATGGGGCGCAACGCCGGAGTTCGCCAAGCTTTATAGCGCACCGGAACGCAATGAACTCTCCATGGTGTTCCAATTTGAACATATTACCGCTACCTGGAACGATGGCGATAAATGGCAGCCCGTACCGCTGGATGTCGCCGCCCTCAAACAGGTACTGTTCAAATGGCAACAAGAGCTGGCCGATAGCGGTTGGAACTCACTATTTTGGAACAACCACGATTTGCCGCGCGCCGTATCCAAATTTGGTCACGACGGCCAATACCGAACCCGCTCGGCAAAAATGCTCGCCACAACCTTACACTTGATGAAAGGCACGCCCTATATCTACCAAGGGGAAGAGATTGCGATGACCAATGTCGCCTTCCCGTCTATCGACGATTATCAAGACATCGAAACCCGCAATTTTTACCACTTGCGTGTTGCAGAAGGCGTTGATCCAGACACCATGATGGAGGCGGTCTACCAAAACAGTCGCGATAACGCCCGTACTCCAATGCAATGGGAGAACGCACCGCAAGCAGGCTTTACCCAAGGAACACCATGGTTACCGGTTAATCCTAACTACACCACCATCAATGTGGCACGGGCAACTGAAAATAGCGGCTCTGTACTTTATCACTACCGTGAACTGGTAAAGCTCCGCAAGCAATACCCAGTGATCGTACACGGCCAGTTTGCGCCTGTAGAAGAATCACACCCTAACGTGATGGCTTACGAGCGCTTCGACGATACCCACCGCATTTTGGTAGTCAGCAACTTTAGTGAGGAAAAACAAACCATCACCCTCCCCACACACTGGCTCGATAAGGCCTTAACCTGCCTTAGCTACAATATGGATCCGGTCAAACAGTTAAGCACCACCTACAAACTAGCCCCTTACGAGTCGTTTGCGGTAATGCAGTAGCAAGGGCGTATAGTCGCCGATGTCATCACGCGCCTGCAGATAGCTGCAGGCGCCCAGCCAAAGGCGACTCACCCCTCTTACACGCCATAAACGACGTCTACCGAAGCAATTAATACATATACCCCAGCCAATCCATATGGCCTGCAGGCCATGATTTGTCTTTCATCGGTTTTACATACAATTCATCGACATATTCGACCGCAACGCCATAATTTGTATGTTCATGGATGCGTAGCCAAGAGGAATGTGACTCGACAAGCTGAAAGCCATTAGCCACATAAAAATCGTGCACCTCAGAGATAAGAATAATGAAATCAACGTCCTTATCTCTGGCATAGTCAGCCAGTTGCGCCAGCATACTCGAGCCAATCCCTTTTCTCTGCCAAGCGCTGTCGATGCAAAAATCACTCACCCCTAATACTTTGTATACGTCGCCACCGACATTCACTGCCCTATAATCCAACCCCATATAACCAATCAGTTGATTACCTTGGTACTGCAATGCCCGCATGTGGAGAAGCTGCTTATAGTAAGAACGGGCAACTTGATGGTCAGGAAATGCCTTGTTTCTAAGGGCTTGAATAGCCTCATGCTGCGCGTTCGACACTTCGATTTCTGGGAGAATTTCCATGTTTAAGCTATTGATAATAAATCCATTTATTCAATTATTAACGAAGTCGACATATTAATATGATTCCAATCATGTTGGCTTATAGGTCACGGGGAAATGAGTTTTAGTTCACACAATAAAAATGGCGGCTTCTACGTAACGTAAAAGCCGCCATTTCGTAACAACCTCGATTAGCGCTCGATGATAACCAGATCGATACGGCGTAAATCTTCATCTCCCGGCGTATGTCGGTATCCCATTGCCGACATTACAACCGTTTCCTTCGCTGGTTCAACAGCAAGGCTTTTCTCGCCTTCTTGTGGATCTTTAATGCTCTTGATGTAGAAAACACCGAGACTTTGACCTGAGTTACCACCGATAAGGTCAATATCGAGTTCGCCATGGTGTCCGGTTTTTGCAATGACTTTAAAGGTTCGCTCGTGTCCCTCAGGTATTACTTGGTTATTGATGGAAGCGCCATCTTCTTCTACCCAAGAGTCACGCGTCACTTGGGTGGTGATCGACTGTTGGGTAAAGTTCTTGATAGTTACATTGGCTGGACTTGACATGTTTATCTCCTATAAATCTTTAATCTTCATCGAAATGCCTAGTATTCTGGCAATTGACACGATCAAAGCACTTATAGGCGTATCCCTAACGCCCTATACGCCAACCGCTAAGTACTGGTCATCTCAAGTTAAGACCCAAGAACAACAACAAGCAAGATTTGCCTATAAAAAAATACATTGTCATGACATATCACTTAGGACTGCTGAATAGTCATAAGCTGTTAGGTCACCATCAATCGATACAAATACGCGTCACTCGCCCCATACTGAATCCGTTTGATTCTTTGAAAACCCTGTTTCTCGTAAAACCGCTGCGCGCCGACACTGAACGTGGGAGTTTCTAGTTCGATCACTTCTCCCGGCAGTACGTGTGCCTTAAGAAATTCGAGTACCATCTGACCCATCCCTCGTCCTTGATAATCTGGGGCAATAAACAGCCTTATCAACTGGAGGATGCCGGATTGATATAAAAAGTAAAACCCGCCCACTCGCTGACTGTTTTGCTTAATCACATAATATTGGTAACAGCTTGCGGCGTATCGTTGATGATCATAACTATCGTAACCAGGCGGTCCCGAGCCACAAAGCGCGCGGTCAGGTGCAAATGCGCGTATTTGCAGCCGTACGAGTTCATGCATGTCACACTCATTCGCCTTTTCGATCAAGCACACGTCATCACTCACTTCTTTCACCATACCAAGCAGCTGTGGTCACGCCTCTTTGCAATCACGAATGGGACTCATGGTTGCTCTATCTGCTTAAAGTTGAAATTCAATAGCTGAGATTTACTGATTGGCGTGCTCGATTCAGCAAAGAAAACGTGTCGCGCTCCCGCCCCTAGTGTCGCTTCGCGGAAAGCACGTACCTCAACATTAGTAATCCCACCTTCAATTTTCTCGATAAATTGAACAATCGCTATTGGCGATAGAGAAAAAATACTTTTAGGTAATAGTTCATCAAGTACATCTTTTAAGCAGCGTTCAATGGCAAAAAATTCACCCATTAAGGTTCTTGGATGCGATAGTGCTGCACATGTCCGCACTATCGAACTATCTGTTTCAAGATGTATTGCTCTAACTTCACCCTTTTTAATTTGCAGATGCACATGATTTTTTTTGAACACTTAAACTCCTTAGAAAAATGGCACACATCATTTTTAAATATTGGTCTTATCAACATTCTTAATGGTTACCTGCGCACCCGTTTGACTGTTGATTGTCTTATGGTACCGACCATTAACGAAATGTAGTGCTGAATAATCACTTATCCCATAGCAAGGCATGTTTATATGATGATTGGCGAACTGAGAAAACAGCTCAGCTTTTTCGTCACTCCCCGGATAATGCGCTGATGCAAGACCTTGGACAAAACTAAGCCCCTCGATAACGGAATACTTCTCAGGATCGCTATCAGTGATCCCGTAGTCGAACCAACATATTGCGCCCGCACTCATACCACACAATATGATGCCACTTTCATAGCAATCTTGAAGTAGTTTATCTATTCCCCACGCTTTCCATACCGCTAACATAGAGCGTGTATTACCACCGCCGACATAAATTACATCTTGCTCTTGCAGATGTGTTCGCCAGTCTAGGTTGGCTTTAAATAATGGAAAATGACTTAAGCGGCGACTGAGTTTGGACTGATAAAAACGGTCGATGGCTTCCTCAGCATCCCCAGTGGCAGTGGGAATATAGCAAACTTTCGGATCGCTTTTCCCAGTTAACCTGAGTGCATATTGATCTAATTCGCTTTGCTGTTCTCCCATCATCCAACCACCACCGCCTAACGCGACAATATGTTTATCCATGACATGGCCTGATTATTGACTAAAGTTCCCTATGTATTAAAAAGTATCAAGGAAAGAAGTGACATCTTCCCTTCGCGTAAAATGAAATTTTACACCAACAAATTTTTCGAATAATTGGCGATGATAGCTGTGTGAGCTCTTTGATTTTCTAGAATAATACTCGGAGGCCCATTGGATTAACGCTTGAAAGTTATTTTTCGCTAACTCAGCATTCGTTTCTTCGCTAACATTTTGACCTCTTAAACGTAACGATTCTTCGCATTTGGTCCAGTCTATATCAATAAAAATCAATGTATCAGCAAACTCAGGTAACTCTTCAACGAGCGCACCAAAAACACCTTCGACAACCCAAGCATCCTCTGATAATAATTGTTTTAAATCGCTATCAATAACTTCTGTTGGCCGTTTATTGCTATATCCACCTGGCTCCCAATAAAAAGTGTCTAGGTTAACGTCTCTAGCACCAATCTTGGCTGACAGCCGAGCTGATAGCCAACTCTTCCCAGCCCCTGAGTTACCTATTATGACAACTCTTTTCATACACGGTTACCCATTTAATTGTCGCCACTTAAAAACAATGACTCGTGGGTTCGTATCCAACTTTCGGCATCAGAAATACTATATGGATGGGGGATATTTGCGGTCATTTCCGATATTTTCTTTTCCCCAACCAGTTCGGCGACACGTTCCGCATCATTGAGAGAAAACGGCCTCAATATTAACCTGTCACTTTCGAAGATTTTTTGCACTATACCTCCTTAAAAAATGAAACGAGCCTTATAAAAGGTCAAAGCGCATGATTTCTTAATGAAATTTAATTATCCAAATAGATTTAAGCCTAAATATTACTATTGAAATTCGTCACCCTGATTTTTTAAGGTTTTATGCCCGCATCTTGTACAAACTTCATATCGATCGATTAAGTCCAACGATGCACCAATAGGACTAGCAACACCACCAAAGAAACCGTCGAGAAAAGCCTTAAACTGTTCTTTTTTACTTTTCCCATATTTCGAAGGCTTTTGCTTTATGATTTCTTTATGCTCAGTTTCTTGCCCACATTTCTCACAAAATATACTATTCATTCTGATTCCTTAGTGCTTTTAAAACCGACTTTACTGTTCGATGCGTCTTATAGCACCACTCAATCACTTTCGGTTTTAAGCTTAGTGAATATATTGTGTAGTCTTTTTAACTTGATTTGAAGGATGGCTTACTCAGGCCGTCGATACCTGCTCAATAAAACTGGTTAAAATCCATAGTCGACCCAATTCTTTGAGGGCTTTAGTCCCGCCAAGTACTGCTTGGCGAGACTTCTATTAAAAACTATGAGGCTCAAGGCCTTTCCATGCTCTATTTAATTTATCGCGTCTATCTAAACGTTGCTCTGTTACGCTGATTTAGCGTTTGATGACAATGGTACCCGTTTCAACGACACGAGATTCCTTCGGTCCAATAATTTTTGCTGTGTGCTTTTCGGATGAGAAAAGTGATTTCGCTGATGTCTTCGGTTGGATGATAGATGGGGCATGCTCTTGTTTCTGGTAATGAATTTCCCAATTTCGTGTTTGAGTATTGTAGCTCATGAAGGCAAAGCCATGGACATTCTGAATAATGGTGTTGCCTTGTTGGTAAAAGCCATAGTCACAACTACTCATATACTTGATTAAGTTATTACCGTGGTCTTGCAACTCATTGTATTGCTTATCTTCTTTTCCACCTTCAACATGGTAGACTCTAATGCGGTCATCGTCCCAGTCATCGACAACAAAAGAACACCCACTAAAATTTGGCGTGAAAACATACAAATGGTCTCGATGAGGATCGGGGTGCTTGGGTATATCGAGGTACTTGCCTTGCGCTACCCAGTAGGCCATCTGTGATGTATTTTTATCGGGCTGTTCACCTGCGAATGTATCGATGACTTGAATACTACCGACTGTTCCATACGCGTATTGGTACTGCATACCACTAAAAACAAGTTCACCGCTCTCTCTTACTTCCTTTTGAGTCGCCGCGCTAAGTGATGAGACCTGATGGGCGACAACTCCAGTACTGACAGGCTGATTAGCAAAGCTCGCCCCAAGTAGATCCGAGGGTAAAACACGTTTTCCTACCGCATCGTTTATTTCCGTTACTGATGCCGGTGCCGGTAACACAATTGCACCAGGAATTTTCTGCTCTTCACCGACATAGATACGGTTATTTTGTTCTTTCGCTTTACGGTCAGTGACTATCTTATTTCTGTGCTCAGCGTATCGAGGTTCATTGGCTTGAGTTTTTTGCCAGTTTTCTTCTTGCTCATGAAACCGTTCTCTACGCTGTCTTTCAATTTTTTCTCTCGAAGTTTCTTTTGGAACGACACGTTCGCTAGCTGCTTTATCTACCGGCATTGATGCGCCTGTCGGCGCGAAATTACTTGCAGTAGCACCATCTAATGCAGCCTTTGACGCAGCGTGTTGCCTAGCCATTTCACAACTTGCACAAGGACACGTTAACGGGTCAGGATGCATGACGGGGCATCGATGAGGTTTAGAGGAGTCAAAAACATCGGATAAGTTCATATCATAATCCACTCGAGTTCTCTGAATATGCGCATCGTTCCATAATAAGGAAAACGGGTGCGTAACATGCAGTAGTTATGTTAATGAGTCACCCTCCTATTTTTAAACAACGTTAAACGTAGAGGGTTTGGCAGTACGCTCCAATATCATTGGAGAGTCATGCCGCCTAGTACCATTAGGTCATCATTGTTCTATATTTACCGCCACCAGTTTCATATCTATCCGTGACGCACCCATGCCACCCTAACGAGTATAAGGTTAGCAGCAGGACGCTGACCTCAGCATCGACAAAACCTGGCTCTTGGTAACACGTTTTTCATAACATAGTCTTCTGCATGTGACGAGAAAAATCGTTATGTGATGTTCACTATTTTTAGGTGGGTATATCATTCTATCGATTCGCCGCCCCAATGCTAAAATAAACCGCCATATTGATGTTCGCAATAGAATGGTTATTTGGGACTTGATAAGCCGAGACAGCGTGATTTAACTCGTTCCCACGCTACTGCGTGGGAACGGGAAGTAATGTCTGATGGCCCTGTCACATGATTGGCTGGCGGCGGTGAGACCGCAGTAAGAGACCTTCTATATGTGTTTGCCGTAAGCAATGACTTAATGGCGGAAATGACAGAGCGAAGTAGACGACTTTGTTGTTCGAGAGCATTGGCTGCTGCGCAGCCAAAAAATGCTATTGCCTATTGACCGGCTAAGGGCCCATAGGTGTTAGGCGACATTTCTACGTTTAACTTCTTTCTTATACGAAGATTCATTGTATAGCCAAATAACCCAAAATGCGAAAAACATCCCGATCGTGTAAATTGAGTAATTAAGAGCATTATCCGATAAGAAAATCGTAATGCTTGCCGCATCAGAAGATGGATAAAGGAAAATAACATTAAAAATCATGTACAAAATGGCTGTGACGAAAGTCGTTCTGAAAAGCCAATTTAAACACCCTTTCTTTCGCGATTTTTGCCAATTATCAAATGCTTTACCATTCATTAATCCACTCCTTTCTATTAACTGAAGCTAGATTCACGCCAAGATACTATCAATACTCTATCGTTTATCTCATGTCGCCTAACGAATGACATGGATTCCCCCTCTTGACGATCTGCCACACTTAAGTGCGGCCTTTAATACCGGAGGTAACCATGTCTACTCAATTCTTTGGTGGCGTTGATCTCGCCAAGTACCACTTTTCTCTTCACGCGGTGGATGACCACGTAAAAATCATTTTCCATAACTCGTTCTCACGCTCCTGAGTGGAAACGGGAGGTAATGTCTAATGGCCCTGTCACGGCAAGCAGCGGTGAGTCGCAGTAACAGACCTTCTCTATGTGTTTGCCATAATCAATGACTTAATGGCGGAAATAACAGAACCTTTGTTGTTTGAGAACATTGGCTGCTTGCGCAGCCAAAAAAATGCAATTGCCTATTGACCGGAGAAGGGCTCATAGGTGTTAGTTGCCCATCTCAAGTCCGAGTGCTAACATTTGTACACACAACAGCAAAGGAACACATCATGGACACTAGAATTCAATTTCGTGTTGATGAAGAAACAAAACGCCTAGCACAACAAATGGCTGAGAGCCAAGGGCGCACACTGAGTGATGCTTGCCGTGAACTTACTGAGCAACTCGCTGAACAACAAAGAAAAACATTATCTCACGATGCGTGGTTAACTGAACAAGTAAACCTAGCGTTTGAGAAGTTTGACTCAGGAAAATCCGTTTTCGTTGAGCACCAAGCTGCTCAATCTCGAATGGAAGAGCGTAAAGCCAGAATCCGTAATCGAGGCAAGTAATGATTTTATGGGAAGAAGCGTCACTTAACGATCGTGAAAAGATCTTTGAGTTTCTCTATGACTTCAACCCTGAGGTGGCGGAAAAAACTGACAGCCTCATTGAAGCAAAAGTAGAAAACTTGCTTGAACAACCTTTAATGGGCGTACAACGAGATGGCATCCGCGGACGATTACTCATTATTCCTGAGATTTCGATGATTGTCTCTTACTGGGTCGAGGGCGATATCATCCAAGTTATGCGTGTACTGCACCAGAAACAAAAATTCCCTACGGATTGATTGCTCGCTCTGGGGAACTAACGCTAAGCTAAATTGCAGTTGAATCCGCGATGACTTAATGGCGGAAATGACAGAACGAAGTAGACGACTTTGTTGTTCGAGAGCATTGGCTGCTGGCGCAGCCAAAAAATACTATTGCCTATTGACCGGCTAAGGGCTCATAGGTGTTATTTGTGGGCTGACTGATACACGTTATTTTCTATTGAAGCTCCTGCAAACTCAAAGGTTAGACGCCCTATTCGACTTGTAACCCTCCCTGTTTTAGTGGCACTCTAAATTAGAGTTTTTCCTACTTTCATGCCTTGCTAAATACTCCCAAGGGGTCAGATCATCGAGTGTAGTGGTACGGTGAATTTGGCCACCTGATTGGAGGTGTTAAGATGCACCTCATAGCATGACAGGTGAAACTATGACCAAGCGTACCAGACGCACTTTCAGTGCGGAATTCAAACTCGAAGCAGCACAACTTGTTCTCGACCAAAACTACTCTGTTGTTGAAGCCGCAAAAGCCATGGGTGTGGGTAAATCGACAATGGATAAGTGGGTAAGGCAACTTAAGCAAGAAAGAAAGGGAGTGACTCCTCAAGCCTCACCAATGACACCAGAGCAAATTGAGATACGAGAGCTGAAGAAGAAACTTGTACGCCTTGAAGAGCACAATGAAATATTAAAAAAGGCTACAGCTCTCTTGATGTCGGACTCACTGAACAACTCTCGATAATCGAGAAACTCAGGCAGAGCTATAGTGTAACGACCTTGTGCCATGTGTTCAGTGTCCACCGCAGCAGTTACAAATACTGGCGTTGTCGCTCTAAGCTTGTTTCCCCAGAGTTGGTGAAACTTAAGAGTCTCATTAGAGAAGTTCATACGGCAAGTAACGGCTCTGCTGGTGCGAGAAGCATTGCCGACATGGTGACGGCCCAAGGTGTAAAACTGACACGCTATCGAGCTTCTAAGATAATGAAATTATTAGGGTTGGTAAGCTGCCAAACACCGAAGCACCGTTATAGAAAGGCATCACAAGAGCACGTAGAGATACCAAACCATCTGTCTCGACAATTTGCCGTTCCCGCTCCCAACCAAATCTGGGTAGGTGATGTAACGTATGTCTGGACGGGTCAGCGCTGGATGTATCTTGCTGTTGTCATCGATCTGTTCGCGAGAAAGCCGATTGGTTGGGCGATGTCAGTATCACCCGATAGCAAGTTGACAGGAAAGGCACTCTCTATGGCGTTTGAATCACGAGGTAAGCCCAAAGGCGTGATGTTCCACAGCGACCAAGGAAGTCATTACACTAGTCAGGGCGAGATTACGTATGCTCAAATTTCAGTCAACCCTTTGATTCCGGCCAGTACAATTTGCTCTAAATAAGCAACATTCATCGATGCCATCTTCTGCTTGCGTCTAATACTTGCCTTTTTGCTGCTCTCTAACCGAAGCATATTAAGAGCCATGTGACGCACGCCAGCGAGAATCTCCGCCGCATGCCCACGATAAATTTGGCACGCATCCTCATTCATGGTCACATCGAGAACCCAGTGGAGTCGGTTTTCTATCTCCCAATGACCACGAACTGCCTCGGCAAATCGTTCCGGTGTCAGTGTCGCTGAACTAATGTAATAGCGGTATTCCAGTGATTCTTCTCCCTTTGAGTCAATGCGATAGCTAATAGCAACACCGACCGTTTGAAGCGCTTGCCAGTCGGGGAAATCTATCGCCAGTTTCTGCGCTGGCATGACGTAATATTCGCGTGCTTCGATGCGTCCATGCCCGTGCTCAATGTCGCATTCTGGGCTTATTTTAACTAACGGTGCCAGGGCTTTTTGAACCGCTTTCTCCAAGCTTTTTTGATTGCCTTTGACTGCGAGTAAATAGTCACCACCTTGCTCAACAACTTGCTTGGCGATACCTGTTTGGCAACCCATAGCATCGATGGAAACCAAGCATCCCTTGATGTCCAACAGGTTGATGAGTTCGGGTATCGCTGTGATTTCATTCGACTTGTCTTGAGTCTTAACCTGGCCCATTACCACACCATTCGCTGTCGCAAAGGCACTGACCATGTGGAGAGTGGATTGCCTATCTTCTCGGTTATAGGAGCTACGGAGCACCTTCCCGTCGATAGCAATCAGAGCGCCGTTAGCGTGCACGTTGACGGCCTGCATCCATTTCAAAAAACAGTCCTGAAACTGGTCAGGTTCGATGGAAGAAACCACTCTGGCAATCGTGTCATGAACGGGAATGCCTTGAAGGAACAGGCCTTTATCTTGCAGCCAATCAAGGTGTGCTTCGCCAAAGTCTTCAATGTCTTCCCATCCCTCCATGCCAGCAATGGTGGCGCACACCGTTAGGAATAAGATATCGAACAAAGGGTACGAAATTTTGGCTGATTGTCGTGTGTCTTGGATAACAGAAAAGTACTGAGAAAAAGCATCGATGGACATCGTGAACTCCCGTCAAAAAGGGAGTATATGATCACAGCGATAAGTGATCGTCAAACTGATCTACTTTGCTCAAAATTCGTTCGTGATCTTGCCCTGTTACACTAGTCGTTCTTATCGGCAACTGTTGTGGCGTTATCAAATCAAGCAAAGCTTATCTAGGCGAGGTAATTGTTGGGACAATAGTCCGATGGAGCGGTTCTTCAGAAGTCTAAAGACAGAATGGATGCCAGTGTCAGGTTATCGGAATTTTAGCGAAGCAAGAGAGCATATAACTCGTTACATCACAGGCTATTACAGCCAACTCAGATCCCATCAGTATAACGGTGGGCTGACACCCAATGAGTCTGAACGGCTGTATTGGGAAAACTCTAAAACTGTGGCCAATTTTAGTTGACCACTACAAGCTTGAGCGAACAGTACACTCGATGGACTCGTTTATGATTCCATCGGTGTCCCCAGCGCCTAAGTACTTTAAATAATTTGCCAAAACCGTAGGCAGGATAACGCTCTGCTGCGTCCTGCAACGTCGCGATAACCTCATCATCCCGATGCGGATCTGGTCGGTAACGATAGACTGAGTCGCTAATGCCAACTACGCGGCAGGCCATTCGCAAACTGACCTGATAGTGTTTGCGAGCATAATCGACAAGCTCGCGCTTAACCGCTGGCCCTACAGCTTTTTTTCCAGAATATCTTTAACGATACGGTGCTCAAGGCTTAGGTCGGCAAACATTTGCTTGAGCCTCCGATTCTCATCCTCAAGCTCTTTAAGCCGTTTAACATCTGACGCTTCCATCCCACCATACTTGGACTTCCAGTTGTAGTATGTCGCATCAGAGATGCCATATTCGCGACAGACTTCGTTGACCTTTCGGCCTGCTTCGACTTCCTTCAAGATCTTTACGATTTGTGTTTCTGTGTAGCGTGATTTTTTCATCATGCGTTCTCCGTTTGTTTCAGTGTAAACGGAAAAACTCTAGTTGCTAATGACCAGTTTTTTGGGGAGGGTTACACTTCACTTACAAACACACGATATTTAGTCGTATCCAATATTCCTAAGAAGTAGGTTGCAGTGAAAGTAGACAAGACATATTCAGCGTATTCAGTTTTGATACCTTCTCTAGCATATGTGTCTAGCCAGACTTTAATGGACAATGCTGCTAACTTTACGCAATCGTCTTTTGTCGCTTCCCTAACCATTTCCCCTCCAAAACATAACGTTCGAATAACGGGCGTTTACTAGCCCAAACTGACTAAAATGCCTAAATCACAGCGTTTCTTTGAAAAATGCGTACGAATAGACGCGCGGATTCATTCGCTTGTTATGCTTAAATTTGCTCAATCACACCTCTCTTGACCGCCAGCTTTTTCAATAGTCCTTGTAGGTATGCTAAAGCGGAAAACGGAATGAATACTGAGTACAAAAAGTCCCCCCTAAGGTAGGCAGATAGCAGGATGCTCAATAGGCAGAAGAATGAAAATAGGAAAGATAACTTCTTCACTGAATCACCTTCACTCGGAAAGGTATCCAATGCTGTCTGTTGCGAGTACATAGTCCTAACTAGCGCTACGATAAACATCCAAGCAAAGAGAGAAGACTCCTGCAAGTAGTAATAGACCCAATTTAGATATTCCCAGTAAACCAAATAGGCGAAAGCACCTGATATAAGGTGCAAATTTGTCGCAAGTGCAATAGAGCTCATGCGCAACGAAAGGGAGTAAAAACAAAGTAGCAAAACCATGCTCGCCAAACCAACAGCATAGAACTGCTGCTCAATTGGTAGCTTATCTGCCTTGTACAAGAATCCAAAGACAATAATTGGCAGAAATTCAATGTACGAAAAAGCCTTTTTTATACTATCCATCCAGACCTCCATGCCAAGACTTGGTTTAACGCCTATAGCACGCGCGAGTTTACGAGTCGCCGTGCCTATTATTGTTAGTATTCTATTGATTTTACGTAAAGCATAGTCGGCAATCCATCCCAAAGGTCTTTAGTCTGGAACAATCTCTTAAAACCATAATTTTCGTAAAATGCTCTAGTTTTCTTATATCCTGGGTGCGGCACTTGATCACCCAATGTTTTGACATGAAGGAAGTCAAAGCCTTTCTCTTTGGCAAGATTTTCAGCAGAAAGCATCAGTTTCTTTCCTAAGCCTTTACGATGATTCTTTAAGCTTATTGCCATTGAATAAATTTCTGCTGTGGACTCGAAGTGCCAATCAATTGAAATAACGCCTTCAACTTGACCATCTACGATTGCGACGAACGCTCCATCTTCACTTAGTTGGTTTGCATAGTCGGAATTAATTTCTTCACTACCAAACCAGCCATCAAGCTCATTAAAAATTTCAAAACAGCGTGCTTTATATTCACTTTTATAAGGATGAATCATACACTTCCTAAAAATACTAACGCCCAATTAAGGGGTGAGCAACGCTACCACCCAACCTAAAGCATTGTACCGTAACCACTAAATTTGAAGTAGAAGCAAAAATGCCAAGCGTCCAGAATCCCTCTTAAATTGTTTGTATGGATAATCTCACCCGTATTTGGGTAAAGTGAGACCCAGGCTTTAGCTGCAACTAAAGCTTTCTAATGTGCAGTTCGATTGAACGCTGGCTCCTCTGTCGAGAGACCGATAACAAACATGAACGCACCTTAGAACTCCAAGCACCAAACTCGAATACTCGACTGGGTCTCGAACCCGTATTACGCAAACAAGAGTTAGCTTATTATGAATACTGCATCCAATCAAAACATCTACATCGGCGTCGATACCGGCAAAGCGCAACTCGACATCTACGTCAGACCAACTGCGCACTTCTTCTCTGTGCCAAACACTGATAAAGGCATTAAAGATGCATTGAAAATCATCAAGCCATATCAGCCTGAGCGCATCATCATTGAAGCCACTGGCCGATTAGAAATGCCCTTTGTGCTCGCGTGTATTGAAGCCAATTTACCCATCGTACGCGCCAACCCTGTGCACATTAAACGCTTCGCCGGCGCCATTGGCCGCAGAGCGAAAAATGACCGCTTAGATGCTGAGTTAATTGCACATTATGGCGACGCCATTAAGCCTGAAATCACCATTATCAAGGCGGAAAATATACGTCTAATGAGTGACTTAGTCATCAGGAGAAACCAGCTCCTATCTATGCAAACGATGGAAAAGAACCGCTTGCAGATACTGCCCAAAACCTTGCATTCAACCATCAAACCCATGCTCACTGCGATGAAAAATCAAATCACCAACATCGAACAAAAACTCGTGAAGTTGATTGAAGCATGCCCTGAATATCAGACTAAAAATACGCTCTTACAAAGCGTGCCTGGCATTGGCAGCATTGCGGCAGCATCTATCATCAGTAACGTCCCTGAGCTGGGCTATATAACTAACAAACAAGCGGCATCACTCATTGGTGTTGCACCCGTGACAAAAGAAAGTGGGCGATATAAAGGCAAACGAGTGATCCAAGGTGGACGTGCTCAAGTTCGTACCGTGTTATATATGGCGATGATGTCTGCGATGCAATGTAATCCTGTTTTTAAAGCGACGTATACCCGATTAGTCGCCGCTGGAAAGCCGAAAAAAGTCGCCATTATTGCCTGTGTGCGCAAGATGGTAGTGATCTTAAATTCGATGCTCAGAGACGGCGTGATGTGGGATAAAAATCTCGCTAAAATTTAGGATTGACGACATACTCGTTTGTTAGGTTTGTGATTTCCACTTCATTAGATGATAGCTTTCCGCACCATTGCCTGCCGTTTCGGCAATTGTAAAACCCTGAGATAAATAGAACTCAGTGGCATTGCTATTTTGACTAAGAACCTATCTCAATAGGTGTTGTCTGAGTAAATCAACACCTATTGAAAATACTGTAAATGAATTCGACACAATACCTAATCTCTGACGCCCTTTGGGCAAAAATTGAGCCGCTTTTACCAATCCACAAGACGAACCATCCTCTAGGAACACATCGAAAGAGAGTCGATAATCGTGATGCTATGAACGGCATCCTCTTTGTTCTCAGAACTGGTTGTCAGTGGAATGCGCTTAACGCGACAGGTATTTGTTCCTCTAGCTCTGCACATCGTCGTTTTCAAGAGTGGCGAGATGCAGGAGTCTTTGAGCGATTTTGGCAAAATGGCCTGATTTACGAAGGGGTTGATTGGAGTTCCATATCAATGGACGGGTGCCAAACTAAAGCACCTTTAGCTGGCTCAAAAAAACAGGTAAGAACCCAACAGACCGTGCGAAACAAGGCGTAAAACGCAGTTTGTTGACGGATGCGAATGGATTGCCACTGGCTGTTGTTAGCGATGGCGCAAACGTCCACGACATTAAGCTGGTACTTCAAACATTAGATGCACTAGAGTGTTATCGGCCGCCGCTGAAAGTACCTTTGTACCTAGACAAAGGTTATACAGGCCAGTGGTTACATGATGAACTGGTTGCTTTGAACTACATTCCCCATGTTCAATCACGTGCTGAAGAGGCCGCGAGCTTGAAGCAATCGGATGATTTTAAGGCTCATCGTTGGGTTGTGGAGCGAACTCATAGCTGGCTAAACCGTTATCGTAGATTGCTTGTTCGTTGGGAAAAGAAAATCGAAAACTACGAGGCCATGTTGCATTTTGCTTGTGGCCTCATTGTTTGGAATAAATCCCTTTTGGGATAGGTTCTAAGACACTTGAGGCTTAAGCTTGGATACCGTTGTTTGGCGAGGTCTAGCAGTTTTAGTCCCACACCGCCACGTAGCTTACGAGGACTAACAAACAGATGGTGAATGAAGTTTTCAGGTGCCCAAATTGAGACAAAACCGACGACTTTGTTTGATTCAATTGCCACCCAAATACTTTCACCCTCTGTATCCCGCTCAAAATCTGATAGGTCAAATTCAACTGTATCCAACCATGTAAAAGTCGCTAGTCGTGATTCTAGATACAGCTTCTCTACAGCATTTAAATGATGAGATTGAAATCTTATTATTTCCATGAACTTACCAACAAACCTAACGCCCGCAGCATGCGCGGCTTTGTAGTGAAGGCGAAGCCGCAACGGAAAAGACGTCGCCGTGCCTGGCTTTGTTAAATTTTTATAGCGCCATATGCAACAGCGGATAAGGCTTACCCTGACCATCGACTGGCGACCGACCAGTCACTTTAAAGCCAATATGCTGATAAAAACCTACCGCCTGTTCATTCTGCTCGTTTACATCGACCTTTGATGCTCCCTGCTCTTTGATAGCATGAACCGCCAACATGGCACCAATGCCTTTTCCGCGTGCATCAGGTGAGATGAACAACATCTCAATATTACCGTCATGTACTCCACAGAATCCCTGAATTTCACCGTTACCGTTTTTAGCGCACCTTAAATCAACTGCTTCAAAATACTGCCCCAGAATTAACGGCTTTAACTCCTGTAGATCATCTTCAGACAGAAAATCATGCGTTGCCCTGACCGACGCTTCCCAGACTTCTATCAGCTTAAGGTGATCTGCTTTTTCTACGATCTCAATATTCATCACTAAACCCGATTGAAAATTTAACATTGTATTAGTGCGCATGCTCGATTTCTCAAAATCGTTATACGCAGCTTTTATTACCTAAATCACTGTTATAAACAGCATTTATCGCTTGTGGGTTTTGTCTATTTTCCGAGAAAGTGTGCATGCCGCCTATCTCTGGTGACACGTTCACATTATCACCACGCGTACTTTCCTAATTTATTGATTATGCTTACTTTCTGTTTTCGTATTCTGGGATAGTGTGAATAAGCGCCGACAAAGCGTGCACTCAAATGGCGTGCTTCCGCCGATAAGCTGGTTATCTATCTCGTATTTCCCACGCTACCGCTGATCAGTTCTCGGTACCTAACTCACCTTTTCCGTCAGCGTTGTCCGGTTAGCTTATCAAAGCCATGCTGATTTTTTCGTGCTTAATTGTCCAAAATGTTAGCGACAGCAGGTTTTGTGCGGGGGCATGGCTGAAATGGCTTTGCCTACAAAAACAATAGGATCAGGGGTTTATCGCAGTATTTTTATGAAACCAATTTAATATATGGCGGGTATTGGTCTATTTCCCCACACAACACGGAGACGTTGTTATGCGACATCACGCCATATACAAGCAGGGGTGGCGATCCCTTTTCGCACTTTTATCCACCACCTTCGCGCTATCGGCAACAGGCGCTGAAGGCATTCAAGATACCATTCATGATCCTTGGCTTAAAAAGGTTGTCGCGTTAACAGGAAACCACAAGCCCGGCGATCCGGATCCTACTAGCTATGGCATGGACCCAAAAACGGGTCAGTTTATTCATCCTGAGCGGACCTACCATGCCTACTCACCCAAGCCTTTTGACGGTTTACTCGATTATTGGGATGACAAAACGTATAGCAAAAATATGACGGTCGAGGCCTATTACCCCATCACGGTTGAGCCCTTCCACACGTGGCAAAATATTGTCGATTTTGATGGCAGGCGGTATCTGTATCAGTATGTGCGACGCGATCTAAAGATCTTTGATATTACAAACCCAAAAGATCTGAAGTTGTTGTATACCCGCGGTAAGCAATGGGGGCCAAATGGGCCTCAAGGGGAAGAAGTGAACCCCTATCCCACTGGTGATATGTTTGGCGCGGCCAGCATACAGTGGAGCGAGGCTCGACAGAATTATGTGATGGTGCAGGCCTTTGAGATCCGTCGCTTCGGGCTGTTGAAAGATAAATTTACCCAGCCGGAAAAAGTCGCACAAATCCGTCATGCCAAGCATTTAAAAGGATTTAAGGTGTATGACATGCATGGCCCACTTCCTGACCAATGGACATTAATCGCAGAGCGAAGCACCGATATTAACCACCCAGACGCTAAGGTAGGTGAACAACAAGGGTCGGGCGTGCGCGATATTCCCACTTGGTTTGGGGGAAAGACCATGATTGTTGCGGCCGCCCCCGATGCCAGTTATGCATTAACTGAATATGGCAATGATTTATATTCTGCGGGTTATCAATCGTGGGATATGTCTGATCCGGCCAATCCAGTATTTATGGATCAATTGGCAGTGCCAGGACAAGTTCTTAGCGATCCCGCACATCAAAAAGCATATCTCGGCAACCCACGGGCTGGGAATCGTACCTCTTGGATGGGCGCTCGTATGTCGCTATTCATTCCTACACCGGTCGAAGAAGGCGGGAAATATGGCTATGCCGCGATGGGCGGGCTTGGTTTCTATGTGGTGGATATTTCCAATCCAGCGCAGATGAAAGTCGTCAGTCACCTCGAGTTTGAGCCCAGTGTCGCGGGGACGGAGGGCGACTATATCGATGTATCACAAGTCGAACAAACAGGCCTCGTCTACTTTAGCGGTTATCCGCTTAATGAGGAGTGTTTTGAACCCTATAAAGACGTGCATATTATTGATGTGTCGGATCCCGCTCAACCAAAAAAAGTCGGCGTTTTACCACGTCCAATTCCGCCAAAAGAGGCTGCTTTTGCGGATTTTTGTCAACGTCGCGGCAGCTTCGGGCCAAAACGTACCGGTGCTTACACCCAGCCCGGTATCGGTCGCCAAGGTATTCTTCCCTATAATTTTTATAACGCTGGCCTGCAGGTGTTCGATGTTCGTGACCCACAACAACCTGCGATTGCGGCGTACTTCGTGCCCCCGTTCAAGGAAGATGACGTTGCCAGTTATGCGATGGGGAATTTGTCACACAGTGTCTATGTGGAATATGACCGTAACTTATTTTGGCTATTCACTAATCATGGGATATACGTTCTCTCTTCGCCGGTATTAGGCCAGCCATCCTTTGCACCGCCTAAGCAAGCCTGGCCACCTCGTCCTGCCAGTGTGCGTGATTCCCAATAAATGCTTGTCACATAAAGGAATAAGATGTCGCCGGTTCGTCGGCGACATCTTTTCAGTCGTAAGGCCTCGTTTGGCCCGCCGTCGAGCGTCGGACCAAACTCATGATTCTTTTTCGTTACCGATAAAGCGGTATACGAAGGCGCCTAATATCGCGCCAGCGATGGGGGCAATCCAGAATAACCACAATTGTGCAGTGGCCCAATCGCCCACGTAAAGCGCGACACCTGTACTACGGGCCGGGTTCACCGAGGTGTTAGTCACGGGAATACTAATAAGGTGGATCAACGTCAAACACAGCCCAATGGCAATCGGTGCAAAACCTTGAGGGGCGCGTTGGTCGGTGGCACCGAGAATCACCACCAAAAACATCATGGTCATCACCACTTCCGAGATCAGCGCCGAGGTTAAGCTGTACTGGCCCGGTGAATGCGCACCATAACCATTCGCGGCAAATCCATTCGAGACATCAAATCCGGCTTGTCCACTCGCAATCAGATACAACACGCCACCAGCCGCTAAGCCACCTAAGACTTGGGCAATAATGTAAGGGAGCAGTTGATTGGCGGGGAAACGCCCTCCCGCCCATAGGCCAATGGACACCGCAGGATTAAGGTGACAACCGGAAATATGTCCAATGGCAAACGCCATCGTTAAGACGGTAAGACCAAAGGCAAGCGATACGCCGAGTAATCCAATCCCCACCTCTGGAAACGCTGCCGCCAATACTGCACTGCCACACCCGCCCAAGACTAACCAAAATGTTCCAAAAAACTCTGCACCATACTTATTCATCCGTGTCTCCTTTTTTTGACTCGCATGACTAATAATGTGATGAGTATAGGCACACATTGCGTGACATGTGTGAATATGCACGCACGATCATGCGGGATTTCCTTGTTTTCACTGTTTATAACTCACCACGATGTATTCCCCGAAAAGACATGAAGCGACAGGGGGATAATAGAAGCAACGCTTATGTGCCATACTGCCAATGAGCGCTTTTGCTTCCCCCTGCTTTCTCGCTCTTGTAGACTACGCGCGCGTTTATTATCGACTGATAAGAAAATCTATGCCTGCAATAACACCGGCTTTTAAAGTGATAGACGGTTTTTCTCTGTGTGAAACAGACACAGAGCGTCTTAATGTATTTTTTACTTATCTTCGTGAAGGTGAGCCCGAACTCGCAGAATTGCGCCTTGAGCAGCTTGTCCTTGCCCTTGCCAACTCCCCCTCTCAGGCATCGTTGTTTGCGAACAGTATTTGCAATGAAGCCAAAACCATTAAGCTGTCTCCGGCTTTTGTCCAATTGGGCATATTTTCTAAAAATGGATTGGTGACGGAAATCTTTCGCCGCCTGTACAACAAGATCAATCCGCCACCCAAGCGCTGCAATGATATCAACGACTTATTAAGCTATTTCGTTGGTGGCGAAGACAAGGTTTGGGTGAATGCGATTTCGTCTAAGTGCTGGTTTAAGCTCTACCGCTTGCTGGTGAAAAGTGCATCCCCTGAAGCCATTCGCACCACTGGCGAATACATTAAAAGTGAGCTTTGTTATTCGCTGGAAATGTTAGCGATTTGGATTGCGGCGGAAGAGCTCGATCCTGAGTTACTTCGTATCGATCGCCGTTTAAACGAAGTGGACTCGCCGTTTATTGCCCTGCAGCGCGAAACCAGTCAATTAGTGGCGACTATCAAAGAGGGCGAGATTGATTCGGTGGATACCGCGCATTTCTGGGTAATGATTGAGCAGTGCCAGCTTCAAGTAAAACGGATCCGCACCCGTGGGATCAGCCAATTTGGCTTCTCAACACACGCGTCACACATGCTTGAGCGTTTAGATCAAACCCTCAACCGCATGGTGCTCTTATTTCAAATCCTTGATTTTCGTCACCCACATCAAAAGGCACGCTGTGTCCTGAATTTGTGGCAACAATTGCTCACCTCAGTCACGGAGCGCAACAGCGTGCGTGCCATCTATCGCAAAAGCACACGCACCTTCTCGCAAAGCGTGACGCAAAACAAAAGCAATCATGGTGAGCACTATATTGCCAAAACGAAAAAGGATTATATCAATATTCTGAAGGGCGCGTGCGGCGCGGGCGTGATTATAGCCCTGCTTGCGTGGGTAAAGATCTACATTGATACACTGCAATTGTCGCCGTTTAAAAGCGCCTTTCTGGTCAGTTTAAATTACGGTGTCGGCTTTATGCTGGTGCATGTGCTGCATTTTACGATTGCGACCAAGCAACCGGCCATGACAGCGGCGAATTTTGCTGCCCATGTTGAGAAGAATAAGCAAGGGCGAACCCGAAGTAAAAAGCTCGCCCGCTTGTTGATCGATGTAAATCGCTCCCAGTGGTTCGCCGTGTGGGGCAATATTGTCGCAGCCATTAGCTGTAGTGTGCTGGTCAGTTGGGCGTTTATGCATTTTTTCAGCGATGCGTTGTTGTCACCCGAGCAAATTGACTATCAAAAACAGTCTATTATGCCTTTCAGTGGCATGGCATGGCTCTACGCCGCGATTGCTGGTGTGTGGCTGTTTCTATCTGGGATCATTACGGGCATTCTAGATAATCGCGCTGACTACATTGAATTGAAAGATCGCCTTGTCGCCCATCCACTCATGCGCATTGTGCCTGAGTCACGGCGTGAGAAGGTCGCCTTTTATATTCACGATAATTACGGCGCTTTGGGCGGCAACCTTATCTTTGGCTTTTTGCTCGGCATGACCAGTTATGTGGGTTACTTAATCGATGTTCCCTTGGATATTCGCCATGTCGCCTTCTCTTCCGCCAATATTGGTTACGCGCATGTGAGCGATTTTCACGGTGTGTTGGCCTTTCTTTCTAGCCTATTCTTTGTGCTGATGATTGGGTTTATCAACCTGTGGGTGAGCTTCGGATTGGCCTTATTTGTGGCACTTCGCTCACGCAGTTGTGAGCTCGACATCAAGTCCGTACGCACCGCTGTATTTAACCAAGTTAAGCAACATCCTGCTTGTTTGTTTTGGCCACAAAACACCGCACCGATGGCTAAAAACTCACCACCCAACCACAAACGGACACCCTAGTTATTTTTCTGTGATGCAGGCTATTTATCGGCCTGCATCACAGCCTTCATGTGCTACGTGCAAACAATTACACGCACGCTTTCTACGCACTCGCAACATCAACCAAATGACTAGATAAATAGACGCCTCTTGCCAAGCTTACTTTTCATTAAATGAAAGGAGAGCTAGTCATGTTTCGTTTATCTCGTCTCGTACTCGCCTGCTTGATGGTGAGCACTAGCGCTGCGCACGCACATACTTTGATCGCAAACCATACACCCATGCGTTCGGCTGCTGTTTTAGAGGACGTTGGGGTGCCAAACCAGCTTGTCACCGAAACCGATCTGCTCTTTCAACCGCGTCGTCACCCATTTAACATTGATGATTTTCTCGCCGAGCAATTGCCACACTGGCAACCGGTGAGCGAAGCTATTATGCATTGGAGCGGAGCGTCAGGGATTGAACCACGTATATTGATCACCACCCTCATCACCAATGCGCCGGAGTTAGAGCAGGATATCACCCTCGATCGGATCAGCGAACTGAAGTTGCTACAGGCCATCGAGCAAACCGCATCCACGTTGTCCGCTTTGCTTTATCAGCCCAACACGCAGACCTCTAATGCCACGCTGGGACATGCCACACAGACTCTTGTCAGCACTCTCCATTCTCCGAGTGACTGGCAGACATGGCAAACACGCTACCAAGCGTGGTTTGGTGATCAAAAGCCACTTGGTCAATACACCCTCTCATCACGCAGCTTGGTTGCACCACCTGCAGGGTTTATGCAATGGCCGTGGCGACAAGGCTACGCCTGGATCCCAAATGGCCCACATGCCCATTCAGGATCCGGTTTTCCGCTTTCTTCTATTGATGTCTCTTATGATTGGCCGCAATGGGGAGGCACAACTTACAGTGTGACTGCCGCCCACGATGGTTATGTCACCGTACTATCACGCTGCCAAGTGCGGGTCACTAACGATAATGGTTGGGCAACCAACTACTATCACATGGACGGCATTCAAGTACGCAACAATCAGTGGGTGGGCAAAAACACAAAACTCGGCACCTACGCCAGCCAGCGTTCTGTGGCGTTGTGCCAAGGAGGCTCCTCGACCGGACCTCACTTACATTTCTCGTTACTCAAAAATGGTCGTTTCGTCTCCATGCAGGATGCGGTATTAGGCAGTTATCGTATACAAACGGGCCGCTATAGCTACGATAACGACTGTCGTTATACGTGGCTTACTCAAACGCAAACCGGGAATAAAGTGTGTCTATGGCGTCGTATTACCAACCCGTAACGGCATGAATCTCTGTGTTCGTTCCGCTTTTAATACTGACATAAAGGTCACTTAATTTGTGGCCTTTATCTTTATTTTACATAACAAAAACATTCATAAAACTTGCGGATAACCTCTCAAAACAAAACAGTCATTTATTCTGTACGCTTTTTTTGTCACTTAATTATTAATAGATAATAATATCGATTAAAATCAGAAACATAAAACGAGACCTCTATCTCATAAACATCATAAAAACCCACCTTTTTGTAACAAAATCCATACAAGCAAAAAACAAAAAGCCTTGTAAATATTGTTATCTATAAGCCACGTTTGATGGACGAGCAGCGCGCTCGTCTTCCTATTAAGCCGTTGGGGAGAAAGGAATCTTTCAACAAAAAATAGGGCAATAAAAATGAAATTATCCAAGTTGACTTGGTTAGTCACCACAGGGGTTTTTGCAAGCACACCCGCACTTAGCGCAGAGCTAATTAATGTGACCGATGACACCGTTCTGAGTCAGGTTCTCGACCAACCAATCGGTGTATACGCCCCAATGGGCTCGTCAGCCAACCCGCTAGGTTTTAAAGAAGTAAAACGCGTCACGCTGCCTAACGGAAAAGTCAAAGTACGCTATCAGCAAACCTACCAAGGCGTTCCTGTACTGGATACCAATGTGGTTGCTACTGAAAAAGCCGGAAAACGCAGCAATGTTTACGGCACTATGGCACAAGGCCTTACTGAAGACATCATGACAGTCGCGCCTGCATTGAATAGCCAAGATGCCTTAGGGGCTGCGAAGGCACACTTCACACAGAGCCAGACCACTCTCACTGCCGCTCCCTTTGAAAATGAGAACACCAACCTGGTCGTTCAACTCGATGAAAATCAAAAAGCACAGCTCGTGTATATCGTGGATTTCTTCGTCGCCGCAGAAGAGCCTAAGCGTCCTTTCTATATGGTTGATGCGGAAACCGGTGAAATCATCAGCCAGTGGGATGGGATCAATCATGCAACCGCCGGTGGTACCGGTCCAGGGGGTAATGAAAAGACGGGCCAATATCTGTATGGCACTGATTATGATGACTTCCCCGTCGATAAAGTGGGCGATGTGTGTACCATGGAAACCGACAACGTCAAAACGGTTAACCTGAACCACGGCACATCAGGCACTGACGCGTTTACATACCCATGTCCGGATGGCACCAACTACAACGATACAAAATACACTAACGGCGCATACTCCCCGCTGAATGATGCGCATTACTTTGGTCATGTCGTTTTCAATATGTACAAAGATTGGATGAACACGGCGCCATTGACCTTCCAGTTGACGATGCGTGTCCACTACAGCAAGGATTATGAAAATGCCTTCTGGAATGGTAGCTCAATGACGTTCGGTGATGGTCAATCAACGTTTTATCCATTGGTTGATATCAATGTTAGCGCCCACGAAGTCAGTCACGGTTTCACGGAGCAAAACTCTGGACTGGTATACCGCAACATGTCGGGCGGTATTAACGAAGCATTCTCTGATATCGCCGGTGAAGCGGCTGAGTTCTACATGCATGGCGACGTAGACTGGATTGTCGGTGCGGATATCTTCAAAGGTTCGGGCGGTTTACGTTACTTTGAACAGCCTTCTCGCGACGGCAAATCGATTGACCATGTCGATCAATACTACTCAGGCATGAACGTGCACTATTCAAGCGGTGTCTTTAATCGTGCCTTCTACCTCCTTGCTAACAAGCCAAATTGGGATGTCCGCAAAGGTTTTGAAGTCTTCACCGTTGCCAACCAACTGTACTGGACAGCCAATAGTACATTTGATGAAGGTGGTTGTGGTGTCGTTAAGGCCGCAAAAGATCTCAACTACAACGAATCCGATGTGGTTTCAGCCTTTAATACCGTCGGTGTTAACACCTCTGCTTGCTCTGATGACAACACAGACTCGGTGTTACGCCCTAACGAGCCAAAAACCGGTTTGAGTGGTAGCCGTGGTTCTTCTGAGCTATTCACTTTTACTGTTGACAGCAACCGTTCGGTAAACGTCACCATGAGTGGCGGAACAGGCGATGCCGACTTATATGTAAAAGCCGGTAGCGCCCCCACCACAAGCGATTGGGACTGCCGTCCTTTTGAATATGGCAATGAAGAATCATGCACTGTCAACGCACAAGCTGGTGAAACCTACCATGTCATGGTGCGCGGCTACTCAAACTACTCGGGTGTGAGCTTGGTTCGCAACTAATCGCTCGCCGTCCTCAGCGCCGCTTTCCAAAGCGGCGCTTTTTTGTCCATCATTTATCTAAAAAGCGCTAACTTTATAGACAACCCTTGATGTGCTTAGTTTTTTGCACACCAAACGCTATCTTTCTTTGTTAATAAGAGCATCACATAAACCCAACAAAACCATAACCTTAATGTCAATTTTGTTTGGAGAACAGCCAAGCCAAAACGTTAAATATCGATCATTTTTCTCAGCGTTTTTTTTGTCGTCTATGCTGATATAAGCACTCAAAAAATCGGAGGAACTATGCTCAAGCATTTGTTCACCATGGCATTCTCGGTTTGTATTCTGGCCTCTGCGACCGTACGTGCAGACGTACTCACCATGCCATCCCTTGATTGGCCGCCCTATTCCGGAAAAAGCCTACCCGAACAAGGTGCATCAGTCGCGGTGGTTAGGGCAGCAGTTGAAGCAATGGGCCATGAGCTCAATGTTGAGTTTTATCCTTGGTCTCGCACCGTATACTTGGTCAAAAACGATGCCCAATATGCTGGATATTTCCCCGAATATTACTACGAAACTGACGAATTACTCTTTTCCGATCCGATAGGAACCGGCCCCCTCGGTTTTGTCGAAAACACCAATCAACCGATTGAATGGTCCTCATTGGATGATCTGGCTTCACACACGATAGGCGTGGTGCGAGGCTATGTGAACACGCCAGAGCTGGATGCGCGGATTGCCAATGGCACGCTTAAATCGTCTGCTGTGACGAACGACACCCAAATTTACAGAAAGTCGGCCGCGAACGCCTGCCGCTGGCGATCGTCGATGCCAACGTGCTGGCTTACCTCAAAGAAAATGACCCTGCACTGAGTGCCGTGAAAAACAAGCTACAGATGAACAAGAAGCTTCTTGTCGACAAAAAAACTCTACATTGCCTTTGCCGACAATGAAGAGGGACGAAAATGGCGTGACATCGTCAATGAAGGCCTGAAAAAAATTGATATCGAACAGATTATGCAAAGCCACCTAGGCAACTAGGAGGCGCTGCACCAAAGTTAAGTGGGAAAGCACTGCTGTACCACTGGGCGTGGAAATAGATGGAAGATGAACGCTATGTTTAAAAGTCTGAAAGCAATATTTGTAACGCAAGTAGTTATTGCTGTTTCGGTAGTGTTGGGGATATCAAGTTACATTGATTACCAAAGCACCAAGCAGGAACTCCATAGCGCACTTGTCGCCACAGTGGACAACGCAACCAATCGTATGAAGCTGAGCTTGCCCAAAGCAATTTGGGATTTTGACCTTGAAGCGGCCAAGCTCTCGATCTCCGCCGAGTTAAAAGCCCCCGACATCAAAGGCGTTCGGGTGTTAGATAACCAAGGCGAAGCCATCCTGTTTTTACGCCTCGGCCCTCTCTCAGAAGATGGAGAAAAGCGTCCTCCCGTCGATATTGGCGCCGATCAGCAGGCTTACTATGAAGCCATGCCTAAAGAAGAGAGTGAACTGTCTTTCACCGAGTACGGGGAGACTAACAAAGTCGGTACGGTACAGGTATTTTATAACACTGACCGCTTAGAAGCGGCCCTCGCCGATACCCTGTATCGCAATATTATCGAGCTGCTTGTACTTGATGCGGTGATGATTGTGTTTTTGATCTTAGCCCTGACCGCGACCGTGGTAAAACCACTTAACGATCTCACCGAACGCGTCCGCGAGCTAGCGAGTGGCGATGGCGATCTTTCTAAAGTGATCCCGGAACCCAAATATAAAGAATTCGCGAAGATCACCGAGCACATCAATCACTTTACAGCTTCGTTGCGCGAAATCGTCAACGAAGTGACGCAGGCTTCAATCAATTTGGCTGAAGTCGCAGCACAAAGCGGACAGATGGCACGGACAAACGCCGAACGCCTCGAGCAACAAAAACAAAGCCTTTCTACGGTTGCAGCAGCAGCGACTGAGATGAATCAATCGATTGCAACCGTTGCAGATACCGCGAACGACGCTGCAACCCATGCGCAGGGAGCGACCGATTTGGTCAATCAGGTGTATCACACCATCGAAAGCTCTGCGTCTGAGATCATCAACATGCGTTCTGAGATGGAAAACGTCAACGCCGAAATGCACAAGCTACTAGAGGAAGGCGAGAAGATCTCCGATGTGGTGAACGTAATTAATGATATTTCCGAGCAAACCAACCTACTCGCGCTCAACGCCGCCATTGAGGCAGCGCGCGCCGGCGAGCAAGGTCGCGGTTTCGCGGTGGTTGCCGATGAAGTGCGTAGTCTCTCGGTTAAAACCAGCGAATCGACCGAGCAAATTCAATCCAACATCAAATCATTGAGCGAAGCGACTGAGTCAGTGGAGAAAGAGATCAAACGTATCGGTAGTATCCTAGAAAGCACTGCGGGTCGCGTCTCTGAGTCACAAGAGTCGGTCAGCCAAGTGCGCGAAACTATCACCGATATTTCCGAGCGTAGTGGACAAATCTCGCAAGCAACTGACGAACAACGTCAAGCCATTGATGAAGTCAGTCAAGCGATCAACGAAGCGTCAGACGCCACGAATTATGTGACCGAAGGTGCGCAAGATAACGCGGCTCGAACAGACAAAGTGCTGGAGCTGAGTGAAAACATTAAAGGACAGATGGGTAAATTTAAAACATAACAATCTGGTACATCACAAGGAGCGACAATGAAAAAGATATTTACAGTTGGCTTACTGTTTCTTTTGATGGCACCAGGGGTAATGGCGCGCACATTAACCGCCGCCCAAGACCCTTGGCCGCCGTTTGTGACAACCGATGCCTCCATGCCCGGTATCTCGGTTGAGCTATTAACAGAAGCGATGAAAACGCAAGGCTATGACGTTGAGTTCAAAATTATGCCTTGGGCCCGCGCACTCGATTCGGTGAGTAAAGGCACCATCGATTTGCTGCCGGCCACTTGGTACACCGAAGCTCGCACTGATTTTTTACACTACAGCGATTCTTATCTCATCAATGAGCTGACATTTATCAAGCGCGCCGGTGACAGCTTCCAATTTTCCGATCTTAGTGGGCTACAAGGTAAAACAATTGGTATCATCCGTGATTATGGGTATGGCGATGCGTTTCTTGCCTCAGACAGTTTTGATAAACCAGAGGCGAATAACTTAGTCACAAATTTGAAGAAATTACTCGCTAATCGGATCGATCTCACCCTTGAAGACAGGGTTGTCGCGCTGTCCGTGATGAAAGAAGAAGGTATGGACGCAAATGCGTTTGCGTTTACGAATAAGGCCCTGTCATCGAAACCGCTTCACGTCACCTCCGGTAAAGCGAATCCAGACGGTGCGCTATTTATTAATGCCTATAACAAAGGACTCGAAGCAATAAAAGCCAACGGGACATTCGATAAAATCGTTGAAAAATATGGCATTAAGTGATCGAAAGTAAAAATATCGGATACACTAAAAGAAGGGGTGCACCAGCCCCTTCTTTTTTATTTGTAGGGTGTGCGATGCTTTTTCAGCGACAGTTCAATCGATGGTTTTTAGTGTTTACATTAGGCTTTACTCTACTTGCTGGACTAGCCGTTGTCAGCACGCATAATTATATCATTGAACAAGTGATTAAAGACGAGAAAGAAGACATCAATCGAAAGGCCACACTCATTCGCTCCCGTATTGAAGCGGCGATATTTAGAGACACTTACCTCGCCGATAGCCTTGCGACCGTTGTCGCGATTGACCCCGAGTTTGCCATGGCAAGTTGGGATGACGTTGCCGGTAAACTCCTCACCAAAGCCAGTTATGTCAGAAACGTTGGGCTTGCACCTAACGATGTGATTAGCCATGTCTACCCACTAAAGGGAAATGAAGCAGCCATAGGGCTCGATTTCCGCGCTCGGCCGGAACAGTATCGAACAAATCAAAAAAAGAGATCCACACACCTCTTTTTTATCTTGGATAAGCGTAGCGCTCAATAACGATTGGTAATCCCATAAAATATATTAATTGAGGTACTCATCCAACATTGCTTGCAGTTGGCCGGCTTCACGCATTTCTTTGAATCCAGCGTCTAATGTCGCTTTAATTTCATTGGCTTCAGGGTGTTCGCGTGAGATCATCATATAAAACTTGTCCCCGCTATTGCCCGGTACAGCGACCGCTTTCATGTTATCCGCCAAATAGTCAATCCCTTGGGCGACTTTAAACCCAGCTAAGATTTCGTAACGCGCCAAGAATACGTCACAGCGCCCGGCTTCCGTTTTTTGCACTAACTGCTCGAAGCTTTTTGCCGACTTTCTTACTTTACTGTCATCAACACCAAAACCGGTGTAGTTATAACCCAACAGCCCACACATACGGAGGTTATCCAAGTCTTGGACTGAATTGACTTGTAAACCATTTGGATGTTGAGTCGTTGAATAGATATAGCTGGGTTGTAAGGTGTAATAGTATTCTGTAAGTAAGAAGTCTCGATCGCGCTCTTCGTTAAACGACGCACTCAAGGCGATGTCATAATTACCGGCTTTCGTTTGCAGTACACAGCGTTTCCAAGGGGGCATTTCTACACTGACATCCACGCCTCGACTCGCAAAGATCGCATTTAATACATCGACATCATAACCCTGAACTTGTCCGCCCTTTTCAAAGGTATAGGGGGGCCAGCCAGCGCCATCCCCACAGGCTTTTAAAGAGGATGTATCTAACGCGAGTGCTGGTGAAGATAATAGCGTACTCGCAAGGGCTGTCGTAGCGAGGCCGGCTACAGAACGTATCGCTATTTTCATAGTGAACTCCTATTAGGAAAACTCACTTTAAGTATTGATGATATCTGCGAGAACGCGATCTGAATCACTTATTTTTTTTCGGATTTATGATGACAACTTCACCAGGCTTTAACCCCTTACGCACCCGCCCTTGCTGTGTCAGCGATACAAGCCGAGTCTTGGCCTCACCCGCATCGAGCACCTTCACATAGTTAAGTTGTCCAATTTGATAATACGCATTGCTCGGTAGATAAAGCACTGGCTCAGCCTTTTGTGACACGGTCACTTTTGCAAACATACCCGGTAGCAAAGTATCACTCATCTCCGTGTTTGGCAGTGTCACTACAACACGATAGCTGCGTGAAGTGGCATCGGCAGCCGGTGTCACGGTGCGCACCACGCCCGTAAGGGTTTTCTCATAGGTGGGGAGCGTAACCGTTAACGATTGACCGATGTCGACAAAGGGTAACGCAGATTCAGCCACATTGACCGTCGCTTCAATGCTTTCAGGATTATACAGAGATAGCAGCGCCGCACCCGGTGTTGCTGTATCACCTTGGTTGATGATTTTATCCGTGACCAGCCCTGAAAACGGCGCGCGCACCAGACTAAAGCCAAATTGAGTTTCAGCCTCATCCACCGCAGCAAGGGCACGACGATACTCAGACTGCGCGGTTTTTAAGCGATTCTCCGCCTCATCGAATTGAGATTGAGGCACCAGTTTTTTCGCCAACAAGGTCTCCATTCGGCGGTAGTCGCTGCGTGCGGTATTTAGTTGCGATTGCGCCGAGGCCAAGGCTTGTTGCACTTGGCGAACTTTGGCACTGAGATCGGCATTATCCAAACGCAGCAACACATCCCCTTGCTCAACGCGGTCGCCGACATCAACTAGTACCTCCGCAACGGTTGCGGTCATCCGCGCCGCTAAGGTTGCCATCTGCCTGGCCTCCAACTGGCCGGAGAAAATGCGGGTTTGTGGCTGCTCGACCGCTTTAAGCGTCAGCGTCTCAACATCATTCGGTGTCTCAGTCGGTGTTGAGACGGGCGCCACGTTCGCGGTAAACACCCCAGCCATCACCAAAAACAGGATCAATAGCCCAGTGCCTAGCACCAGTGCGAGCACGCCTTTTTTTGCCTTCATGCATTCTCTCCTTCTACTGATAGGCCGTGGGTGGGATGATTTTGATACGCGAGGTTGTACACCACAGGCACAACCAGCAAAGTAAACACGGTAGACGCGGCAATACCGAAAATAATCGCCCAAGCTAACCCATTAAAAATCGGGTCGAGAGTGATAATCACATTCCCCAATAAGGTGGTGCCGGCGGTCAGCAAAATGGGCCGCATTCGCACTGCGCCTGCTTGTACTAAGGCTTCACTCAGCGCCATACCTTGAGCGAGTGACTGTTGAATAAATTCAATCAATACCAATGAGTTGCGCACTACAATCCCCGCCAGTGCAATCATGCCAATCATCGCGGTGGCGGTGAACAGCGCCGGATTTGGGTAGCCATTGATCTCACCGCTTAAGCCATTGAGCAACCAAAAACCCGGCATGATGCCAATCACGGTCAGCGGGATCGCGAGCATAATAATGCCCGATACCGCCGGTAGCCCAGTTTGTATCAGCATCACAATAAAGACGCCCAGCAGTGCCGCACCATAGGCAATCCCCAGATCGCGGAAGACATCAATGGTGATCTTCCACTCTCCTTCACCACTCCATACCACCTCGATATCCTCATCAACTTGCCAGCCATCACCCGCGCCATTATTCAAATAACTACGCGCTGATAGCGGGCGAGCACCATCCGATTCAGGTTGATTAAAGTCGGCCATCACATCGGCGACCACCCCGCCCGGCACGCGTCCAGTGGGTTCGGCGTACACATACACGACGGGGCGTAAATTCTTATGATAGATAGGCTGATCAACGGGCTGGCGCGTAAAATGGCCGAGCTCACTCAACGCGACCAGCGGTTGCGGCGCATCCACCAAGGCACCTTGTACCGATTGCTTAGCCACTCCAGCCCGACCACGTACGTGCAGTGCGAGCAGCGCATCAAGCTGATCACGGGCATCTGGCGCAAGTTGCAGCCTCACGGGCAAGGGATCCATTTCATCGGCATCGGCTAAATGGGCCAGCGTGACCCCTTGGTTCGCGGCTCTGAGGGCTTGGTTAATATCGGCTACCGCAATGCCAGACAAGGCGGCTTTTTCTTGGTCCACTTCAAACTGCCAGCTCGATAGAGGCCCTTGAACACTGGTGCTCACTTCTGACACCAAGGCTTCACGCTTTAATCGCTCGGCCACCTGCGTCGCTTGCGCTTGCAGGGTTGAATACGGTGTGCTTGGCGAGCCATAAACCTCTGCGACAATGGTTGCCAGCACAGGCGGACCCGGTGGCATTTCCACTAATTGCACCTCGGCATCATATTTTGCTGCGATAGTTTCTAATTCATCACGCATGCGTGTCACCAAGCCATGTGATTGCAACGTGCGCCGATGCTTATCCACCAGCACCACCCGCAGTTCACCTTGGTAAGGCGCATGGCGAGTAAAGTAATGGCGCACCATGCCATTAAAATCCATCGGTGAAGCGAGCCCGGCAAAGCCGGATACCGACACCACCTCGGCTTGCGTTTGTAGGTAACCGTTCATCTCTCGCAGCGCATTGGAGGTATCGACATGATTGGCGGTTTCCGGCAAATCCAGTACCACCTGAAACTCGTTTTTATTGTCATACGGCAACAGCTTAAGCGGTACGAGGCGCAAAGCAGGCAGCAGAGCGGCGATGACAAACAACACGCCCACCATCCATAAAAACGCTTTGGCGCGACGATTGTTTTCTAGCAATGGCAGCAACACGCGCCGATAGCCACGGTACAGCGGCGTGGTCTCAATGCGATAGTCATCGCCTTTATTGGAAGCGCGAACAATTTTTTTAGCAAGCCAAGGGGTGACTAAAAACGCCACCAAGGTACTGATCACTACACTGACCGGCACATTGAATGCCAGCGGTGCCATGTATGGCCCCATCATGCCGGTGATAAAAAACATCGGGGTGAACACAATCACAATCGCCACGGTCGACATAATCAATGCGCGCTTGATTTCTAGCATCGCCAGCACAATCGTGCGGCCACGCGGCTTGTTATCATGGGTCAGGTGCCGTTCAATGTTGTCGATACTGGCAATCGGATCATCAACAATCAGCCCCAACGCCAAGATCAACGCAAACAAGGTGACGCGGTTAATCGAATAGCCAAAGGCTAAATCCAGCCCTAATGCCGCGCCATAACTGATTGGGATCGCAATCGCCACCACTAAGGCACTGCGCCAGTTTAAGAACAAGCCGACAAAGACCACCACGGTGAGTACCGCAATACCGAGGCTGGACACCAAATTTTTCACTTTGGCATCAGCGGTTTGGCCGTAATTGCGAATGATCTCGACGCTCACGCCCTCGGGAAATTGCGTAGCGACCAAATGATTGAGCGTGGCGGTGACATCCTCAGCCACGCTGACCGCGTTGGCGCCTTTTTGCTTTGCCACCGAGAGAAACACCGCTGGATGCGGCTGGCTATCATCGGTCGATTGGATCCACGTATCTGTGGTGGGCTCTTGCGCGCCGTCCGATAACTCGGCCACATCCTGCAGATACACAGGTTTGCCATTCACCACCGCCACCACTAAATGGCGTATCTCCTCAAGGCTTTGATACCACTGACCAGTTTTTAATAAATAGCGCTCACCCTGATGCTGAATATCGCCAATATCACGCTTTTGATGGCTCAACGAAAAGGCATTGGTGAGATCAGACACACTGATCTGATAGCTAGCCATGGCGGCAGGGTCGAGCGTGACCAACACCTGACGCGGCACCCCACCCACAACCTTCACCGCATTGGTTTCGGGAAGGGCTTTAAGATCCAAGGTCGTCTGCTCGGCAATGCGTCGCAGCGCATAATGGTCGAGCTGATCAGGGTTGTCGCTACGCAGCGCCGCAATCACAATTGGTACATCATCAATTTCTACTGGCTTTATCGCCCACTCGCTCACCGCAGCTGGGATCGCATCTTGATTGGCATAGAGCTTGTTATACAGCTTCACCAAGGCCGACTCGCGATCTTCACCCACGTAAAAACGCACCGTGACCAACGCAGATCCTGCTTGAGTGGTGGAATACACATACTCCACCCCGTCAATTTGACTGACTTTTTTTTCCAGAGGCTGCGTCACCTGCTTTGCCACTTGCGGGGCACTCAAACCGGGCGCTTGTACCACCACATCTGCCATTGGCACCACAATTTGCGGGTCTTCTTCTTTGGGAGTGAGCCACAGTGCCGCCGCGCCCACCAACAGCGCGAGCACAATGAGAATGGGCGGGAAGAAGCTGTTCATCACTCGGGTGATCAGCTGACCTTGTGGCTGAGCATCTCGCATATTCGATCCTCTGGCTGATGACAGTAACGACAAAAAAACGATAGGTAAAAACGCTGAATATTAATTAACTTAGCGCATTGACTGGCGATGAATATGTGCTGACCTCTCAGATTCAGACTCATCAGGCACAATAAAGCCGCTGTAAGGTAGCGATAATCGCCGCGACGTGGGGGTCATTGAGCTGATAAAACACCTGCTGCGATGACTTACGTACCTTGACCAGTTGATGCCGCTTAAGCACGCTAAGGTGCTGAGAAAACGCGGACTGACTCAGGCGCGACCCTTGCAACAATTGCCCCACCGACATCTCTCCCGCCAAAAGCTGGCATAGCACAATTAATCGCTCAGGATGGGCCATCACTTTCAACATGGTCGCCACGAGAGACGCTTGCTCTCGCATGGCACTGATGTCCATATCCGGTACGCTTTCTGCCTCAAACGGCACCGTTGACTCTGCCATCACCCACTCCTCTTTCGCCAATACTCATAGCTTAGCGCGGCATTTTATTTAGTCAATTCTAATTTAGACAAATTATTATTAGACTTTTCTAAATATAACTTCTAGAGTGATCCGAGTGCCGACAAACACTGAAAGCGTTCGAGCCAAAGCGGTTCGGTCTGTCGGGTTATCGTATAGAGGATGCAAAGGAGTCTTGCTATGACAATTGATAATGGCGTACGCGTAATCGCTGGCATGATGGTGCTACTTTCTGTCGTGCTTACCCTCACAGTTCACAGCCAATTTGTTTGGCTAACCGTCTTCGTTGGCGTAAACCTGATCCAAAGTGCGTTTACAGGGATTTGTCCGGCTGCCTTTTTCCTGAAAAAACTTGGACTCAGCAACGCTTAATGGAGTCATAATGACCAAAATCGTGATTATTGGCGGCGTCGCCGGTGGCGCTTCTGCCGCCGCTCGCGCCCGTCGTTTAAGTGAAGAAGCCGAAATCATCATGTTCGAACGGGGCCCTTACGTCTCGTTCGCGAACTGTGGTTTGCCTTATCATATCGGCGGTGACATTACCGACCGCAGTAAACTCTTGCTGCAAACCCCGGACAGTTTCCGCGCCCGCTTTAATGTGGACGTGCGCATCAACAGCACGGTCACTGCGATTAACCGCGAGGCCAAAACCGTCACCGTCACCCGTGCCGATGGCAGCAACTACCAAGAAAGCTACGACAAATTGCTATTAAGCCCAGGCGCGGCCCCGATCATGCCGCCTATTCCTGGCTTAGATAACCCGCTAACCCACTCGCTCCGCAATATTCCAGACATGGATGCGATTTTGCATACCATTGAGATGAATAACCCCAGCCATGCGACTGTCGTCGGCGGGGGCTTTATTGGTCTTGAGATGATGGAAGCGCTGCATCAACGCGGGATTAAAACCACCCTGTTGGAAATGGCCGATCAGGTGATGACGCCGGTTGACCGAGAAATGGCGGGATTTGTCCATCAAACCATTCGCGATCACGGAGTGGATTTACGCCTAGGCACCGCACTGGAATCCGCCGAGTTTATTCCGACCACACATGTTGCCAGTGATGATGCCGGCGAGCCCAGTGAGCCTCAGCATCTGGAAGGCGCTTTACGTCTGACACTCAATAATGGCGACAAACTGGATACCGAGCTTTTGATCATGGCGGTTGGCGTTAAGCCTGAAGTCACGCTGGCGCAACAAGCGGGACTTGCCATTGGTGAAAAAGGCGGCATTGTCGTCAACAGTACTCTGCAAACCCAAGATCCCGATATTTACGCGGTCGGCGATGCAGTGGAAAAGATTGACTTTGTGACCCATAAACCAACGTTAGTGCCACTGGCGGGTCCGGCGAACCGTCAAGGACGCATGGCCGCTGACAACATGCTAGGAAGCACCGAGCACTATCTCGGCACCCAAGGCACCGCCATCTGTAAAGTGTTCGATCTCGCGGTGGCGTCAGTGGGCCAAAACGAGAAACAACTTAAGCACGCTGACATCGACTACCAAAAGGTGTATGTCCACGCCGCCAGTCATGCGGGTTATTATCCCGGCGCAGAAATTGTCTCATTTAAGCTGCTGTTTGCCCCGGATACGGGCGCCATTTTAGGCGCACAAGCGGTGGGTAAAGATGGCATTGATAAACGCATTGATGTCATGGCCGTGGCACAACGTGCTGGCATGACGGTTGAGCAGCTACAACATCTCGAGCTTACCTACGCGCCGCCATATGGCAGTGCTAAAGATGTGATTAATCAAGCGGCCTTTGTAGCAACCAACCTCATTAAGGGTGACGCTAAAGCGATTCATTACCACGAGTTAGGTGCACTGCGTGATGATCAAGTGCTGCTGGATGTGCGTAATGCCCCCGAGCGCGAAAACGGTCAGTATATCGATGGTGATATCCATATTCCGGTCGACGAACTGCGTGGACGCATCGATGAGCTACCCAAAGACAAAGAAATTTTGATTTACTGCCAAGTCGGCTTGCGCGGCAACGTCGCCTATCGCCAGTTAGTCAATCATGGCTTTAAAGCCCGTAACTTACTGGGCGGCTATCGCACCTACAAATTCGCCACAGCTTAAACGCGAATCATTGCCACTCAAAAGCGCGAGCCAATGCTCGCGCTTTTTGTTTATTGGAAAATCCACCCAACCTGGTTTATACCTATTGAGTTACCATTATAAATTGTCAATTTTTTGGTCATCAAGGGACTTAGGGGCTCACACTGTTGCCCCACAGCTTTAGGGCCATTAATAGATAGGGTCAATATGCTAGGTCGTTCTAACTCTCACCTGCAAGCGCTTGAGCAAGCAATTATCGCGGTTGTCACCATTGATCACCATAATAACGTAACCTTCTTCAACCAAGCAGCAGAAATCATTTGGGGCTACCAAGCCAAAGAGGTCTTGGGCAAAAATGTTGCGATGCTGATCCCCACCGAATTACAAGCCAACCATGACAGCTACGTCAACCGACACAGATCAGGGGGAGAAGATCGCATCGTCGGGCGTTCTCGTGAAGTGCAGCTCAGGCGAAAAGACGGCTCATTGACTTGGGTGCAACTGTCTTTATCCAAGATACGCGTCTCTGGCAAGATTCATTACACAGCATTTGTTCGTGATGTTACCGCTGAACGAGATGCGCGAGAGATGATGACCCAAACCCTCGAACAAGCGCTTGATGCAGTGGTGTGTATTGATGAAAATAATTGTATTACCTTTTATAACAAAGCGGCTGAGAAGCTGTGGGGATACAGCAAAGAAGATGTTCATGGCAAGAACGTTAAAATGCTGGTGCCTCATGCAATCCAAGCCAACCATGATGACTACGTAAATCGCAACCGAAAGACCGGCGAAGATAGAATTGTTGGCACCAGTAGAGAAGTCGAGATCGAACATAAGGATGGGCATCGACTCTGGGGCCAGCTCTCATTATCGAAGGTACGTCTTGGTAATCGAACACTTTATACTGCCTTTGTAAAAGACGTCACTGAGACTGTGCAACGCCGCGAAGAAATGCAGTTATTGTCCATGGTGGCAAACGAAACCGATAATGCGGTTATAGTCACTAACCCACAAGGAGAAGTGGTTTACGTAAACCGTGGCTTCGAGCGGATGTCAGGCTATAGCTTAGATGAGATGAGAGGGAAAAAGCCTGGTCATGTTCTTCAAGGAGCAGATACCAGTCCTGAAACCGTGCAAAACATTCGTGATCATCTAGCCCGCTATGAGCCCTTCTATGATGAGATTCTAAATTATACTAAAGATGGGCAGCCTTACTGGATATCGCTTTCGGTCAACCCTATTTGGGGCGACAACCACCATATTACGCACTATATCTCTGTGCAGGCCAATATTACTCAGGTAAAACAAACCTACTTAGATTTCACCCGCAAATTAGATGCTATCAGCGGCGCATTAGTTATTATGGAAATTTGCCCCGACGGTAAGCTTGATTCCATAAACTCTCTATTTGAAGACGCCTTGAAAAATATCGGTATGCGATGCGAAGACGCCTCTCATGACATCTACCATAAAATCACGCACGAACTAAAGGAAAGCATCGATAAACAAGGCTATGCCTCTACCCTCATCGAATTCAATGGAAAAGGGGAACAACTCGCAATTGATGCGAGGATTTGTGTACTCAAAGATTTTTCCAGCAATATACTCAATTATGTCATGTTTGGTATTGATATCAGTGCTCGACGTAAAACCGTGGCAAAAACGCAAACATCAATGCAGTCCGTTTCTCAGTCAAGCCAGGAAGTGATGAAAATTATCGATACTATCAACAACATTTCCGAGCGCACCAACCTTCTGGCACTGAACGCAGCGATCGAGGCCGCTCGTGCCGGTGATTTGGGGCGTGGTTTTGCGGTGGTCGCCGATGAGGTTCGCCAATTAGCTCAAGTCTCTCACCAGTCGAGCAAACAAATTAGCGAGTTGGTAGAAAGTACGGTTCAAAGCATTGATGAGCTTGCGGTTTTATTGAACGACATTGAAAGCTAGAGCGTCAATAAGCGCGAGATAAAAACACTCGCGCTTTTTCTTTTTATACGTTGGCCAAAGTCATGACCATTAAACCGACTGGGCTACAGCCAACTGCTCTAAAGGCGCCGGATAGCCTAGATAGAAACCCTGCACATGTTGACAATCAAGCTGCTTTAACAGCATAAGTTGAGTGTGGGTCTCTACCCCTTCAGCTACCACGTTAATATCCAGTCGTTTAGCGATATCGATAATGCCAGCGGTGATCGCTTTGGCGCGACTATCGGTTTCCATCGCTTGAATAAAACTACGATCAATCTTAATTTCATCGACGTTGATCCGGTTAAACATACCTAACGAGGTATAGCCGACCCCAAAATCATCAATCGAAAAGGTGACGCCATGGCGTTTAAGCGTGTCAACCACTCGCGCGCACTCAATAATGTCATCTAATGCGGCAGTTTCTGTGATCTCCAGGCAAAGATAACGAGCGAATTCAGGGTTGGACTGCAAATAGGTATCGATACGTGCTATCGCGTCCACACTGTTAAATTCAACCGCAGAGATATTGACCGATACCCGTTTAACTATATTACCTAGCAGCTGACTTTCATTCAGTTGTTTGGTGGCTTTTTCTAACACCAGTGCCGTTAAATCCTCGCCAAAATGCTGCTCTTCAGCGAGAGGAATGAACACACTCGGGGGTATATTGCCATATTGATCATGTGTCCATCTTGCCAATACTTCTAAACCACTTAATTGGCCAGAAACCACGTGGTATTGAGGCTGGAAAACAACATCGATTTTATTGGTATCAATCGCCTGCTTAAGATCATTAACCAGGTTTTGCCGCTTTTTAGAACCTATCTCAATAGGTGTTGTCTGAGTAAATCAACACCTATTGAAAATACTGTAAATGAATTCGACACAATACCTAATCTCTGACGCCCTTTGGGCAAAAATTGAGCCGCTTTTACCAATCCACAAGACGAACCATCCTCTAGGAACACATCGAAAGAGAGTCGATAATCGTGATGCTATGAACGGCATCCTCTTTGTTCTCAGAACTGGTTGTCAGTGGAATGCGCTTAACGCGACAGGTATTTGTTCCTCTAGCTCTGCACATCGTCGTTTTCAAGAGTGGCGAGATGCAGGAGTCTTTGAGCGATTTTGGCAAAATGGCCTGATTTACGAAGGGGTTGATTGGAGTTCCATATCAATGGACGGGTGCCAAACTAAAGCACCTTTAGCTGGCTCAAAAAAACAGGTAAGAACCCAACAGACCGTGCGAAACAAGGCGTAAAACGCAGTTTGTTGACGGATGCGAATGGATTGCCACTGGCTGTTGTTAGCGATGGCGCAAACGTCCACGACATTAAGCTGGTACTTCAAACATTAGATGCACTAGAGTGTTATCGGCCGCCGCTGAAAGTACCTTTGTACCTAGACAAAGGTTATACAGGCCAGTGGTTACATGATGAACTGGTTGCTTTGAACTACATTCCCCATGTTCAATCACGTGCTGAAGAGGCCGCGAGCTTGAAGCAATCGGATGATTTTAAGGCTCATCGTTGGGTTGTTGAGCGAACTCATAGCTGGCTAAACCGTTATCGTAGATTGCTTGTTCGTTGGGAAAAGAAAATCGAAAACTACGAGGCCATGTTGCATTTTGCTTGTGGCCTCATTGTTTGGAATAAATCCCTTTTGGGATAGGTTCTTAGCCTCTTCTGTTAGATGGATATCGTGATATGCAACGGCATTTTTATACTTCTTCGCTTCGTTCAATGCGCGTGTCGCCGCTGTCATTAAAGCCGTGGTGTCTTCTCCATCCGAGTCAAACACCGCCACGCCTACCGAACAGGTAATGTCTCTATCGTATCGTTGCAAAAACTGGTTACACTGACGATGTAACTTGTCAATGTATGGCGTCATTTCGCTAACATTGGGTAACGTCAGCAAACATGCGAATCTATCGGCGTGAATTCTCGAGGTTAGGTTTTCAGGCACGGTGGGCGTATCTATTTTACGCGCCACCCCAATCAGCAGTTGATTGGTGCGATCAAAGCCCAGCTTATTCGTTACCGATGTATAGTCATCAATGTCAAGCACAAACAACGTATAGCATGATTCCGCATTAGCATGCTGCAGTAATGTATCAGCGCGACGAATGAACACGGAGGGACTATGAAGCCCGGTAACCGTATCGATGTCACTCGCTCGCTCTAAATCACGATAATTTTTCTGTGCCAACGCCCAAAGTAACACTGAGGTAATAACGACAAACAGCAGCCCCTTGAGAGACTGTGCCCAAGTAAACATTTCAAGATTATCGGACAGCACGTTAACCAATTTATCGGAAAACAGCACCCATAAAGAAGCAAAAAAGAAGTAGATTAAGGCCAATTTTAGTGCGTACGCTGTTTTTTTCATTAACACTTCTTAACCTCTTCGTCTCGCTTATTAACTTATCATTAATTATTGCATTTTTTATCACCGCCGCTAATCATAACAGTTCTATCGCTTCACCGCGGTAACCTTTTACTTACACCAACGAGTGCAAACCGCCTGCGCCTGCCCGCCCAAACATAAAAACAACCTAAATTAGCATTGACTTATTTATGTATCCGAGTATGCTGCCCTTCTCCTTTAGCCGTAACGTTTTTTGACTCACTGAGAGGAAAATCATGACGTTTCAAATCCCATGGGATGCCTTGTTTGGTGGCATGCTGGTTGGTACTGCCTGTCTCGCACTTTTAGCACTCAATGGCCGTATTGCCGGGATCAGCGGTATTGTGTCAGGCGCGTTATCATCACACGGCCGTGAAGCTCAATGGCGAGGTCTGTTTTTGCTGGGTATGATCAGTGCGGGTGTCTTCATGCCATTTATCGGTTTTGAACTACCCGACTACACAAGCCTTGCGCCTGCACTCACACCTATGGTTGCCGTACTTGCGGGGTTGCTGGTCGGGATAGGCACTCAATTAGGTAACGGCTGTACCAGTGGTCATGGCATTTGTGGCATAGGTCGCTTATCGAAACGGTCAATCGTGGCAACGCTCACTTTTATGGGTGCTGCCTTTGTCACTGTTTTTGTTCGTTTACACCTTTAAGGACGTTTATCGCTTATGTTTCGCCTTGTTGCTCTACTCTCTGGCTTTATCTTCGGTGTGGGTATGATGGTGTCAGGCATGGTCAATCCCGCGAAGGTGATTGGCTTTCTGGATGTATTCGGCCAGTGGGATCCCAGCCTTGCGTTTGTGATGGGCGGTGCGCTGTTGGTCTTTGTTCCTGGCTACTTTTTGGCCGTACGTCGGCAGAAAAAACCCGTACTGGCCGATCAATTTTGTCTACCCAAGACGCAAACGCTTGATAAAAAACTCATCGGCGGTGCATTACTCTTTGGCACCGGCTGGGGACTCGCCGGACTTTGCCCAGGACCGGCAATCACGGCTATTGGCGCCGGCACACTACCGATCGGTCTATTTGTGATTAGCATGCTAGTGGGGATGCGCGTCATAAGCTATCTTCAGCAAACACGAATACCGTCACCAGTAAAAACTTAAATAGACTCATGCGAGATGATGCGCCCTGATATCCGCTTTAGACAGGGCGCCAAAGTTTAGCGCTAAGTAGCGAGACGTTGAACTGTATCAGAGACCTCTTCAGCTCCGGCATAAATATCACGCATGACGGTTTCCGCTGAGGCAATTTTTTCTCGGCTCTGCTCCGATTCTACTGCCACTTCTTCCATCGACTCACTCACACCATGGGTCAATTTTCTATTTTCATCGACAACATTGGCGATTTGTGTTGTCGATTCACTGGTGCGTTTGGCTAAACTTCTCACTTCATCAGCTACCACAGCAAATCCTCTGCCCATCTCGCCGGCACGAGCTGCTTCAATAGCAGCATTTAAAGCAAGTAAATTGGTTTGTTCAGCGATTTGATTAATCGTGGTCACAATCTCTTCAATGCTCTGTGCGTGCTCAGTCAGTTGGTGGAGTTGCTCAGCCGTTGATTGCATTTTCTCAGTGACATGGCTAGTGATATCGACCGCTTCTTTGAGCAAAGCACTACCATCCTCAACATGTTGAAGTGTCGCGGCTGACGAATGGTGGGCGAGTTCAGCGGCTTGAGAGACTGCATGGCTTTTCTGCACACTTGCAGTGATGTTGGAAGCAAATTTCACGACCTTTTCAACACGCCCACTATCACCGAATATGGGGTTATAAGTGGCTTCTAACCAGATTTCATTGCCCAATTTGTCACGCCGTTGATATTGTCCACCCTTAAATTGTCCATCTTCCAGCTCTGCCCAAAAGTTCGGATTTTGCTCATAAAAGTCAGCGTCGCAGAATATACGATGATGCTGCCCTACAATGTCATCTAACTCATATCCCACTGTGGCTAAAAAATTGTCGTTAGCATGGATAATGTTGCCTTGGGGGGTAAAAATGATGGCCGCCATGGAACGGTCGAGCGCCATAAACAACGCCTCTTTTTTGGCTTTTTCTTGGTGGACTCGCGTCACATCCGACGCAATTTTGCGCACTTTAATCACTTTTCCGGCTTTATCTTTAACCGGAAAATAAGACGCATCCATCCAAATTTCGTTACCATTTTTGTGTCGGCGCCGAAAGACACCCTGTTGTCTTTCACCCTGACCGAGCCGCGCCCAAAAATCTCGGTATTCTTGCGACTGCGAGGTTTCGGGAAAACACACTGCAGAGTGATGTTGTCCAACAACCTCTTCAGACTCATAACCGATAATATCCAACAGCAACTGGTTGCAACTAAGGACGGTTCCATCTGTTGAGAATGTAATAGTGGCAACACTCTCTTCAATCGCATCTAGCTCTATCTCTAGATGCTCTCTATTTTTCTCACTCTCGGCAAGCAAGCGTTTTGTTTGATTAAACATCATGGTGGCTCCCTATTACCTCTAGGCCCATATTTTTGCTCCTTGCGCTTCTCATCTGCTGTGGCTAGCCAATCCACATGAGCGCTTGAGAGCATGTTAAATGACGTCTATTCGCGTCATATCAAATAGCATAGCGAATCACCATGGTTACACCAGTCAGACTTTTTAATGAACAAGCATGATAGGTATCAATTATGTAAGTAAATAATAAAAACCATGCTAAACAATAGGATGAATAATTATTTTTTGTATGTTTAGTTTGCCAAACCATCCAACAAAGCAGCCACTGTATCAATGAATGGTGTAATGCTTATTGCGCCACCCATTGCACTCATACTATTGAATGAGATGCCGACTGACTATTACGAAGAAAACAACCCCGACGACAAATAACGGTCGCCGCGATCGCAAATAATGGCTACCACTTTAGAGTCTGACTGGACTTGAGCGAAAAAGCAGAAATTTACAGCTATATCATAAACATAGTTTATGCATTGAGGCCAGCGTCTAGTAATGCAGGCATGAGCGCCTTTCGTGGAACCCTTACTTTCGCAAGAAACATAGGTTGAGAAACAACGTCTCCTAACGATTAATTACTTTTGATACTCCAAGACTCCGACCATCTGCAGACAGTTCACCAAGACCGCACTGATAAAATGGTCGCGATCTACCTCTGAAGAAGCAATGATATCGTCGGTTGCACCGTGTACACCGCTATAAATAATGAGCGAGGTAATGCGCGCTTCTGCAATCTGCCACACACCGACTCTCGTACCGTTTTCAAGAATGACTTGCAATTGTTCGAGAATCGCATTTTTTTCCCAGTTTGTACGGTTATGGTGGTGATGATTGGTGTAGACAATATCATGCAGGCGGTATGTGTCTACGTAAGCTTCGATACTTTCCCGAACCCAAGCGCAAAGCTGCCCCAGATAGTCGTCAGCTTTGCAGGTGCCTGTTTTTTCTTCAAGCCGCTTTAAAAACTGGTCGGTATATCGCTCCCTCATGGCCGAGAGCAACTCATTCTTAGACGCGAAATAATGGTAAAAAGTACCTTTGGCGACCTGTGCCTGCTCGACAATTTCGTTGATGGTCGTCGAGTCAACTCCTTTGGCAAGAAAGAGTTGCTCGGCAGCAGACATCAACTCGCTCAGGCGAACTTCAGCGGGTTTGACACACCTAACTCTCGGCGGAGAAGACTCCGTACGGTTTGTTTTATATCTCATCGCAATCAGTGTTTTCCTTCTCAAACTGTGCTAATTGTTCCCGTGGCGAATGGGAACAACTCGCTAGTACATTGGTAATAAGTGACTTGAAGTAACTGAGAATACCAAGCAACGGATTCATGCTGATGCGGACAAAGTCACCTTTGATTCACATATCTTAGATTTTATTGTTTGTATCAAAAAATAAAAGCCAAATCCTGCAAATATCCCTCCCTCTCAAGTAAGTAGAAAATTTAACCCACAAATTGACCGACCGACGGTCAGTATATATTATTGCAAATAATTATCATTACAGTTAGGGCGTACTCATGCAAAGATACCGTATTTTTGCTCTAGTCATCGCGGCTTATCTCGGCACCTTCTTAGCAACGCTAGATATCAGCATTGTCAATGTCGCGTTGCCAACACTTCAGGAGGCTCTCCATGCAGACATGGCTGGACTTCAGTGGATTATTAACATTTACGCTATCGCACTTTCTGCAGTGATGTTGTCCGCGGGACCACTGGGCGATAAATATGGTCATAAGCGGGTGTGGTTAGGTAGCGTTACCCTTTTTATTATCGGCTCAGTGATTTGTGCGTTGGCCACGAATCTGAACATTTTGCTATGGGGGCGTGGAGTACAAGGAGTTGCAGGCGCACTATTGATCCCAGGCGCTATGCCTATTCTAACCCACGCATTTCCCGACTCCCGCCAGCGAGCTCGTGTAATCGGTGGGTGGTCGGCTTGTAGTGCCTTGTCACTGGTTTCGGGCCCTTTGATCGGAGGCTTTCTCATTGAACATATTGGTTGGTCAAGTATCTTCCTGGTTAACGTCCCAATAGGTATCATTGCAGTTTTACTTGGGGCTTGGGGAATCGTCGAACGCAAACACCCTGAACATGCAGCGTTTGATCCGATTGGCCAAATATTGAGTATGATTTGGCTTGGAATGCTCAGCTATGCGCTGATTGAAATTGGCGAACATGGAGCTTCTATGCAGAGAGTCCTGCTTCCTCTGTCCTGTGCCACAGTGGCTTTTATGGCCTTTGCCTGGATTGAATTGACAGTTAAAAAGCCACTGTTTCCTATCCTTCTTTTTCGCAATATATCTCTAGCCGTAGCAAACTTGGCTTCTTTTACATTGGGGTTTTCGGCCTATGCAAGTCTTTTCTTTCTATCGCTGTATCTGCAACAAGCGCGAGGCGATACACCACTGGAGGCTGGGTGGCATCTGATGCCTCAATTTGTGGTAATGGGGGGGACTTCCTTGATATTCGGCCACATGGCACAAAATCTTTCGCTAAAAAAACTAATGGTCGGTGGATACACGTTAATTGGTATTTCTCTATGCTCTATGTCACTGTTCACGACCAGTACGCCTTACCTTATTGTCGGTAGTATCTTAGCTATTCTTGGTCTTGGGATGGGACTTTCTGTTCCTGCGACAGGTATGATGGTCATGGAGTACGCTCCCGCAGAACGTGCCGGGATTGCATCGGCAACCATGAACGCTTTGCGTCAGATAGGTATGACACTGGGTATTGCGATATTAGGCAGTATCATGAGCATCTATGCAATCCAGCAGATGGCGGAGATGGTCAGTTCCAACAATATGCCAAATACTGTTGAGATTGCCCAACGTGCAATAGTCAGAAATGAACTTCCTTCTGGTCAAGAAGGGTGGCTTCTAGCTTACCGGGCCTCGATCGCAGGTGGATTTGGAATCGTGATGTTCTGTGCTGGTTTGCTCTGTGTACTAACTGCTGTGCTGCTAGTCGTTTTCACGGATGAAAGGAATATCTCGTATGTGAGCCTCCCTCGAAAAATGAGGTGTTAGCAGTTAGAGTGTTACGGTTTACATTCAAACGAAGAACAGCTAGGTGACCCGACTTGGGTCACCTTTTTTATACCTGCTGATCAGCGTTTACGAAAACAGTCCCGACGACAAATAACGATCGCCGCGATCGCAAACAATGGCTACCACCACAGAGCCGGGTTCGGCTTTCGCGACTTGCAGGGCCGCAAACACCGCACCACCCGAGCTAACACCTGCACATATACCCTCTTCTCTGGCGAGGGCGCGCGCAGTCTCTTTCGCATCTTGCTCAGAAATGTCCATCACCTCGTCGATATGCTCGTCGGTATAAATGCCAGGTAAATACTCAGCCGGCCAGCGCCGAATACCAGGGATCGCACTCCCTTCGGTAGGCTGTAAGCCAATGGTTTTAATCGTGGGGTTTTGCGTTTTTAGGTACTTTGACGTTCCCACAATGGTGCCTGTGGTGCCCATGCTGGCGATAAAGTGGGTGATTTGTTGCTGGCTTTGTTGCCAAATTTCTGGGCCCGTACCCGTTAAGTGCGCCTGCCAGTTATCCGGGTTATTAAACTGATCCAACACTTTGCCCTTACCCTGTGCCTGCATGGATAAAGCTAAATCGCGTGCGCCTTCCATCCCCGCCGCTTGAGAGACGAGGATAAGCTCACTGCCATAGGCTCGCATGGCATCTTTGCGCTCCTGTGTGGCGTTTTCAGGCATGATTAAAATCAGTCGATAGCCTTTAATCGCCGCTGCCATCGCCAGCGCGATCCCAGTGTTGCCACTGGTCGCTTCAATCAAGGTATCGCCGGGTTGGATATCTCCCCGTACTTCTGCTTGCACGATCATATTAAGTGCGGGTCTGTCTTTCACCGAACCGGCCGGATTATTGCCCTCGAGTTTGACTAAAACAGTGCTACCTGTCGCTGCGGCTAGGCGCTGCAAGCGCACCAAAGGGGTCTGACCCACATAATTTTCAAGCGTGGGGAAATCAGCCACGTTGCTTACCTCTGCATGGTTCATGAATTGCCTGCCTAATGGGTGCTTTCAACACCGCGTAAGGCACTGTCTATCGACATATCCTACAAGGAGGCTATGTGCGACACGCAGACATTTTTTCACTAACATATACAAAATGGTTATAGTTAAACTATTTTTTATTCCCTTCGATTACTTTTATTCTGTGACCTATCCCAACTTTCTTTGCTGATAACAGCAACAAACGGCCATCAAGGATTTTTACAATGAAGGTATTCAAAACTCTGGCTCTTTCGGCTTTGCTTGCCACCAGCGCGGCGCCGGTATCTGCCGCCGAGCAAACCCTCTTGAATTCATCTTACGACATCGCACGGGAGCTTTTTGCTGATTACAATCCGCTGTTTGCGGCGCACTGGCAAGAAAAAACCGGAGAGTCGGTGACCATTAAGCAGTCGCATGGTGGATCCTCGGCGCAGGCACGCGCCATCATGCAAGGGCTGCAAGCGGATGTTGTCACCTTTAACCAAGTCACGGATGTGCAGGTGCTGTACGATCGTGGCAAGTTGGTCGACAAAAACTGGAAAGAGAATTTCCCCAACAGTAGCTCGCCGTACTACTCCACCACCGCGTTTTTGGTGCGCAAGGGAAACCCAAAGAATATTGAAAATTGGGATGATTTGGCCAAGGACGACGTTGCCTCTGTCTTCCCGAATCCAAAAACCTCTGGTAATGCACGTTATACCTACCTTGCCGCACTCGGGTATGCGCAAAAGGCGTTCGGAAAAGACAACACCGAGCAACAAGACCAATTTTTGAAACAGCTTCTCGCCAATGTGGCGGTGTTTGATACCGGTGGCCGCGGCGCAACCACCTCATTTGTTGAACGTGGCATTGGCGATGTGCTGGTCACCTTTGAATCAGAAGTCAACAATATCCGCCAGCAATATGGTAGCGACAAGTACGATATTGTGGTGCCTAAAACCTCGATTTTGGCTGAGTTCCCCGTCGCCGTGGTTGAGCGTAACGCCAAACGCAACGGCACCACTGAGTTGGCAACCGAGTATCTGTCTTACCTATACAGTGAAAAAGCACAGCGCTTATTGGCCGATTTTAACTACCGTGTCCATCACCCTGACGTGGTCAAAGACAATGCCGATCGTTTCCCTGAAGTCGAATTGCTGACCGTGGAAGCTATCGCAGGGAGTTGGGACCAGGCCATGAAAACGCACTTTGCCAGTGGCGGAAAACTCGACCAACTGCAACGCCGTTAATTCTTTCTAGGTATTGAGACGCTATGCCATCGCTATCGTATCAACGCCAATCGATGCCTTGGGCAGCACGTCAGCAGCGCGTGCTGCCCGGATTTGGCATCAGTTTAGGCGTATCTTTGCTGTTCATCAGCTTGATTCTGCTGTTACCGGCCAGCGGCCTTATCATGCAGACCAGCCAAATGACATGGCAAGAATACTGGTTTGCCATCACTGACCCACGGATTGTCGCCAGTTATAAAGTCACGGCCGGTGCGGCGCTGATTGCCTCATTATTAAACGGTGTGATTGGCCTACTCTTTGCGTGGGTGCTGGTGCGATACGACTTTGCAGGCAAACGCTTCGTCGATGCGCTGGTTGATTTGCCGTTTGCTCTGCCCACCGCCGTTGCCGGCGTCACGCTCGCCACCCTGTACGCCGATAACGGCTGGATAGGCAGTATGCTTGCCAACGTCGGTATCCAAGTTGCCTACACGCCGCTTGGGATCGTGATTGCCATGATGTTTACCAGCTTGCCGTTTGTGGTACGTACCGTCCAACCCGTGTTGGAAGAGATCTCCCAAGAGGAAGAAGAAGCGGGCACTGTGCTCGGGGCAAGTGACGGTGCGGTGTTTTGGCGGATTATTCTGCCGACCATCAAACCGGCGTTGTTAGTGGGTGTGGCCTTATCATTTACCCGCAGTCTGGGTGAATTCGGTGCGGTGATTTTTATTGCTGGCAATATGCCCTACGTCAGCGAGATCACATCGCTGATGATCTTTGTTCGCTTGCAAGAGTTTGATTTCCCAGCGGCGAGTGCCATTGCCTCAGTGATTTTGATGGCATCATTGTCGTTACTGTTTGCGATCAACCTATGGCAAGGTCGCTACTTAAAACGTATTCACGGTCGCTAAGGATAGCTTTATGACTCCCCACACTGCCCGAATCGGTGATTCTGTTTGGATCAAACATAGTTTGATTGGCTTAATGCTGATACTGGTTGCGCTCGTGTTGGTGCTTCCCTTATTGAGCATTTTTTCTATTGCATTTTCTGACGGTATTGGTACCTATTTTGAGCACCTTCTTGCCCCCGATACACGCCATGCGATTGGGTTAACGCTATTGGTTGCCGTTATCACGGTGCCGGTTAACTTAGTGTTTGGTGTCATGCTCGCATGGGCGGTAACTCGGTTTCAGTTCCCAGGCCGAAAACTGGTCACCACCTTGATTGACATTCCCTTCGCGGTATCACCTGTGGTCGCTGGTCTACTCTATTTGCTGCTGTACGGTAGTAACGGCTGGCTAGGCGCGTGGTTGTTTGAGCATGATTTACAAGTGATGTTTGCACTGCCTGGCATTGTTTTAGTCACCATTTTTGTCACCTGCCCCTTTGTTGCTCGCGAGCTTATTCCGCTGATGCAACAGCAAGGACACGCCGAAGAAGAAGCGGCGGTGATTTTAGGGGCGTCTTGGTGGCAACTGTTTCGACGCGTCACCTTACCCAATATTAAGTGGGCCCTGATATACGGGGTGATCTTGACCAATGCCCGGGCCATCGGTGAGTTTGGCGCGGTGGCAGTGGTGTCAGGTAGCATTCGTGGCCAAACCAATACCTTGCCTTTGCAAGTGCAGCTTCTGTATGAAGACTATCAAACCCAAGCCGCGTTCGCTTGTGCCTCTTTGCTTGCCTTTATGGCATTGGTAACGTTGGCGCTCAAAGCCTTAGTGGAGTGGCGTCAGCAACGCGCACAGACAAACATAACGCCGCTTGATGAGCACAGTGCGTCAACGCCAGCCCAATTTATCCCACAAACGACCCAGAGTGAGCAGTAACATAATGCAAATTCAATTAAACAATATCACCAAACACTTTGGCCAGTTTCAGGCACTTTCGCCGCTATCTCTCACCATAGAAAAGGGTGAAATGATGGGGTTACTTGGACCATCAGGTTCGGGAAAAACCACGTTACTGCGGATTATTGCGGGGTTAGAAAACAGCAATAGTGGCCAAATCCATTTTGGCGAACGCGATGTCACCCAGGTGCATGTTCGCGATCGACGCGTTGGCTTTGTCTTTCAAAACTACGCTTTGTTTAAACACATGACAGTCGCTGAAAACATTGCGTTCGGCTTACAAGTCATGCCGCGGCGCGAGCGCCCTTCAGCGGCCGCCATCACGCAACGAGTTAACGAGCTGCTCGAGGTGGTCCAGCTTGGTCATCTTCGCCAGCGTTATCCCGAACAATTATCGGGCGGACAAAAACAACGTATCGCTCTGGCACGTGCACTCGCGACGCAACCAGAAATTTTACTTTTGGATGAACCGTTTGGGGCATTAGATGCGCAAGTACGTAAAGAACTACGACAATGGTTACGACGCCTACATGATGAAATGGCATTCACTAGCGTGTTCGTCACTCACGATCAAGATGAAGCGCTGGAGCTATCCGATCGGGTGGTGGTGATGAGTAACGGGCAAATTGAACAAGTCGATAGCCCGGTTGATCTGTATGCTTCGCCGAAGAGTCGATTTGTGTTTGATTTTTTGGGGAACGTGAATGTCTTTTCCGGCCACTATCAGCAAGGCACGTGGCAAAATGGCAATGCCTTTATTCAACCCACACTAAACACGCACACCCAACAGTCAGGCAGTTTGTATGTACGCAGCCATGAGTTAACCCTGGCTGATAAACCCAATAGCCAACTCTCGCTGCCCATGCGTGTGGTCTCTATCAACCCGGTCGGCGCCGAGGTGCGGGTATCACTCGCCCCACAAGGTTGGGAAAGTGAACAACTATGGGAAGCCACCCTAACCCATCATGCGTGGCAAGCCGCACCGTATCAAAAGGGCGATACCGTGTATGCGATGCCGCACCGTGGATACTTTTTCAACGGCACAGACACCGAGCCGCACCGCCTTAATTGGCCATTCTTAGCGGCCGATAGTTTGGTGTATGATATTTAACCATTAGCGCGCATCCGGAAAAACAATCAGGCCTAAGCTTTCAAGTAGCTGAGATTGTTGCCAATCGGCGATTTTCACGCCCGACAGATCCACCTTGCGTGGATCTAGGCCATCAATCTCAGCGTGACATAAATTAGCGCCTTGTACGCTAAACTGCCCCCATACATCGGACGAGAAAACACCGCCACTCAGATCGGCTTCTTTCAATGATGCACCTAAAAGATGGGTTTCTATCCAACGGTTTTCAAACAGTTCGCACTTTTCTAAGCACGCTTGCGCAAGGTTGGCATAAGACAAGTTACAGCCGGTGATAAACGCTGAGCAAAAGTACACCCGATGGCTGACTTGATTGGCAAAGTTTGCGCGGGAAAAGTTCGCGCCCTTCAGATCGCATTCTCTCATCTCAATGCCGTAACAATTGGCAAAACTAAAATTGGCCATCGCCAATAGGCATTGCTGAAAACTGGCATCACGAAGGTTAGCAGCGGTAAAGTGGCACCCTTCGATATCGCCCTGTTCGATAAATTTGCAACGCTTAAACGTCACATCGCGAAGGTTAGCGCGGGTAAAGTCACAACGGATAAAGGTACAGTCTTTAAATTCGAGCTCACTGAGATCTTGGTGAGAAAAGTTCTCTTGGTGAAATGTCTGGTTATGTGTCTTCATATCATTCCCTCAATCAATGCGCCGCTAGGCTAACAACATAACCCTTTGAAATCACGAAAATAAAATCTTTCACAATCAGGACCTTACAACCCCCTTATTTTGCCGATTTAAAGGGGTAAACTAGCCTCAGAGAAAGCGTAAGAGGTACAGTTAGAACACGGCAACGATAAAAAAAGTTTTTCGCCTCACAGACCGGCTGACGAAGATAGCACCTGCTCCACAAACCTCGCTTTTCTTTCCCGATAGTCGTCTTGCTCAAACCCTTCACAGGCGCGTTTAAGCGCATTGTAGGTGTGAACCAGTTGTGGGTTAGCGCGCAGCGTGTCTCGAAAGGTCAGAAAGTCTTCGAACTCAGAGCCATTGGCCACCACTTGCAACGCAACATCGTCATCCTGTTTGGATTCCAACATACACAGCTCGGACGTCCGTAACGTATCTTGCTTTTCTTGAAAGCCCAACTCAACTAGCCGCGCCACAGCCTCTTCATGCTGTAAGGCAGGTACACCAACAAAAATATCGAGATCGCCTTTCGATATTGCTGAAGGGATCGACGACGCGCCAATGTGCTCGACTCGCGCTTCAGGAAGTTGGTGTTGGATAGCCACTCGCCATTGATTGAATAATCGCTCGCACGCAGGTTGGTATTGGTCAGCAGCATAAAACTTCATCATGTCAGTGTTCGATATCCTTTTCGAAAACGCATCATACCGCGGAGAGCCAGCGTACTCTTTGCCGTGACCATCTAGCCTCTCGAGATGTAAAAACTTTAATATATTGATAAAGCGAGCTTTTGTCACCGAAACAGCCAAGAAACTACCCGCCGACAGATTTTGCGTCGTGCTACTGTAAGGTTCGTGCTAGACTCCACGCCATTCAGTGTGTCTGGGCGGTAACACAGTCACACGCTTCTTGTTTGCTGAGTCTGTTATGCCATTTAAAAAACTAGGGTTAAGCGCCCCGCTTTGCCAAGCCATTGCCCAACGCGGCTTTATCACGCCAACGTCTATTCAAGCGAAAGCGATTCCGATCATCCAACAAGGGCATGATCTGATTGCCGCGGCACAAACAGGCACCGGAAAAACCTCGAGTTTTATCTGGCCTATCATCGATAAATTATCTGCCGGTGAAGCTGGGCGCAAAAAACGCGCTCGCGCACTCGTCATCGCCCCCACTCGTGAGCTCGCCCTGCAGGTGGCTGAGAGCGCACGTCAAGACAGCCAGTTTACGGCGCTAAAAACCTTGGCGATGGTTGGCGGTATGGACGAGCAAGCACAAAAGCAAGCCTTGATCGACGGCGTCGACATTTTGGTCGCCACCCCGGGACGTCTACGCGATTTACTCAGCCAACGTGCCGTTTATCTAGATGAAGTGGAAGTGCTGGTGCTGGATGAAGCCGATCGCATGCTCGATATGGGCTTTATTGATGCAATTCAAAACATTCTCGACCGCTTACCGGCAAGCACGCAATGCCTGCTTTTTTCTGCCACCTTGTCTAATAAAGTGCGTGATCTGGCCAAAGCAACCATTGGTGATGAAGGCAAAGAAATCAGTATTGCTGCACGAGATGCCTCGAAAGACAATATTACTCAGTGGTGCATTCCAGTCGATAAAGATAAGAAATCCGCACTACTTAGCCATTTAATTAAAGAGAATGGCTGGACGCAAGCGTTGATTTTTATCGAAACCAAACACGGCGCCGCTAAACTCGCTACCCAGTTGGAAAAACGGGGCATTACCGCTGAAGCGTTTCACAGTGGACGCAGCCAAGCTGTACGAACCCAATTGCTAGAAGACTTTAAAAACGGTGACATCCAATTTTTAATTGCGACCGGTGTCGCCGCGCGTGGTATTGACATTGAGTCGCTTGAGCGCGTGGTCAATTACGATCTACCCTTTCCCGCCGACGAGTACGTACATAGAATTGGCCGTACCGGCCGTGCCAGTGCTCAAGGCGAAGCGATTTCATTGGTCTCAAAAGACAACACCAAAAACTTGCGCATGATTGAAGCACGTCTCGGGCATCCACTTGAACGTCACATCATCGAAGGCTTCGAGCCCAAAAAACCGGTGCCGCTGACTGCGCCCAAATAAATGGTACGCATACAATGATCGCAATAAAAACGGCGAGCTTTATGCTCGCCGTTTTCGTTTGTTTGCTTTATGCCTGAGTCAGTGTTTTCCACAGCGCCTGCCATGCGTCTGGGCGACGATAGTATTGGCTCACTGTAATGACTTGCCATTGACCGTTTTGCTCCACCAGCATGGATGGAAAACCGCGTAAGCCATGCGCTGCCATCAATTGACGGGTTTGATTCACCGCGGGCATCACGTCATTTTCGGCGCCTTTCATCGCCTGTTGCCAAGCCTCTGCCTCTATCCCCATCTCACTGGCAAGCTCTGCAAGCGTGTCAGCGTCATAGACGGAGCGACCTTGTTGATAATGGCCCCGCTGGATACGTTTCAGCATCTCTGCACCCTTACCATCAAGCTGCTGAGCAGCGAGAATAGCTTGCGCGGTCATAAAGGAGTCCAAAATTACCGGCTGATCGCTTGCTACGCGGTCAAGATAGGCTTGACCAAATGTCTGTCCGGTTTGATCGGCAATGGTTTGATCTGCTGCCAAAATGTGTTGACGAAAGCTGTCTTCAATCGGCGCACGCTCACGCATACCACCTGGATGAAGCTGCAAGTTAATCTCAGGGTTGTTGCTTAGACTTTCAATCAAGGTGGCGGCGCCGAAGCACCAGCCACACATTGGGTCAAAAACATAGTGGACGTTTACCATTCCATCTCTCCCATATGTACTTTGGCACCAATTTCCAAAGCCATCGGCAAACCCGCTTTCGGGTATTTCGCTTGCAGGGTTTTAATCAGCTCAGCACTGTCTTTGCTGTTTGCTTTCGCCTCGGCAAAGTCTTGCAAATACTGCTGGGCAAAGGTAATGGTGTTAGCGTTTAGTGCCGTGCCCGCGGTCATGTGTCCTGGGATCACGACTTTAGGCTTCAGTGCTGCCATTTCTTCTAGCTGTGCGGCCCAACTTTCACGCGCTTGGTCAGATTGTGCGTCTGCCATCCACAGGTGAACATTGCCATACACGGCGACGTTACCAAGGATCGCCTTGTTGGCTGGGATCCATAGATACGGACGGTGCGCAAATTCGCCTTTCGCGCCACGAATTTCAATTTTACGGCCGTCCAGTGTCAATGATGAACGGGTATAAGCTGCCGGCACCACGGGGTTTTGCGGGGCATTGCCACCCATTTTTGGGGTCCAAAATGCCATTTTTCCATCCAGTTTTTCTGCAATGGTGGCGCGTACTGCCGGTGTGGTGATCACTTTTGCATCAGGGAACATGCCGTGCAGCACTTCCGCCCCAAAGTAGTAATCTGGGTCGGCTTGGCTAATAAAGATAGTGGTTAGCGCTTTCCCAGAGTCCAGCACTTTAGCGGCAATACGTAGCGCGTCTGCTTTAGTAAAGCCCGTATCGACCACCATGGCTTCGGTTTCGCCATACACCAAGGTTGAGTTTACGTGGAAGCTGTTACCATCCGCGTTATACACGTCTAGGTTCAAGGGTTCAGCATTATTTGCTGCCATTGCGCTACCGGTCAGTAATAAAGAGGCAGCTAGGGTTTTTATCAATTTCATCGTCATGCTCCATTGTTTGCATTCGGTGTTGAGATGCTGTGCAGTTTACGGGCTCGACTTGTTCAGATATACAGCTAATAATTTACATCATTATTTCATAATTCGAGCACATAGACTGATCGTACCGTGTTACGAACGGCTAGCTCTTAAGCATAGATGAGATTGACATGGATACACTGACTGCCGCCCGCGTATTGATTGATGTTGCCCTTACGCAAAGTTTCACCGCCACTGCCGATCGGCTCGAGATGTCGCGCCCCATGGTGACTCGCCATGTCGAAGCGCTGGAAGACTGGTTAGGCGTACGCTTATTGCAGCGCACCACGCGCAAAGTATCGTTAACCTCCGCCGGCGAGCAAAGCTTGCCACAACTGGAACAATGGGTTGAGCAAGCCAATGCCCTGACACAGCAATGGCAGCAAGGTGCGGGCTTAACTGGCAAAGTGCGGGTGGCGACCAGTATGTCGTTTGGTTTTGCGCAACTGATCCCAGCGGTAAAGCCCTTTATGGACTCTCATCCCGGGGTCGATGTGGATATTGAGGTGCAGGATAAAGCGGTCGATTTGATTGCGGAACGGGTTGATATTGCCATCCGCATTGCGTCCAACCCCGAACCTTCCCTAATTGGTCGCCCGATCGCCGCGTGTGATTCCGTCTTGGTGGCGGCACCGGATTATTTAGCCGCCCATACACCAATCCACTCACCGGAGGATCTCACCGCGCATAGCTGTCTCAGTTACAAACAATTTGATCGGCCAATTTGGCATTTAGACAAAGGTGAGGAACACGCCGCAGTTGAGGTGCAAGGTAAGCTGTCTGCTAACGAGGCGACCACCTTACTCAGTGCCGCCATTCAGGGCATGGGCGTGAGCATGCAGCCAGTGTATTTGGCGCATAGTGCCATTGCGCGAGGTCAGCTGGAAGTGGTGCTCCCCGATTGGCAACCCAAAGCGATGGATATCTACGCCTTGTACCCGTCACGTCGCAATCAACCACCGGCGGTGCGTGCATTGCTAGATGCGCTGATTGCCCACTTCGCAGATAGCGAGTGGGCACCGGTTGCTATTTAGCCAGCAGAAAAAATTGAGTGATGAGAGAAAAAGCGGGCCGGCTTAATCAGACGATTTTGCTTGCGCGGCATGATAACGCTGCGCTTTAACCAGCCATTTATCAAGCTGATTGGCAAAGGCTTGTTTTTGCTGCGGACCAAGCGGAGCAGGCCCGCCGGTGTGCACGCCGCTACTGCGCATGGTTTCCATAAAATCACGGATATTAAGCCGAGCACGGATGTTTTCTTTGGTCAGCAATTCACCGCGGGTGTTAATCACTGTCACGCCCTTTTCAATCACTTCATCCGCCAGCGGAATGTCTTGGGTGATCACCAGGTCGCCCGCTTCTGCCTCGGCAACAATTTGGTTGTCCGCCACATCAAAGCCCTTTTCCACCTGACGTGCGCTGGCATAGGGCGACGGCGGTAAACGAATAAACTGGTTGGCAATAAAGGTGGCTTGAATGTGTGTTCGGTGTGCCGCGCGGACTATCATCTCGCGCATTGCGACCGGACAAGCGTCCGCATCTACCCATATTTGCATGCTGGTTCTCTTAGCGTTAGCGTCAATGCCTGCATTAAACCCCAATTCACCGCAAAATGAAACGTTACCCCCGCGTCGTATTCGTGTTTAGCTCAGGCACGCAGATATTAGTCAGCCGTGACCGCCCACTCTCAAACTGTGCTAACCAAGCCGTTAAGCATGGCATCACACCATCGGCGAACGCTGCCTCCCCCTGCCACCAAATCCGTGCCAGTGTTAACCAGCGGTGACGCTTACTGTGCGCATTGGCGATGTTGTCGGTGCGCAGTAGTCTGTGATCGGCATGTTCAAACACACGCACGTGATAAAAAGGCAGCGGCGCGTTAGCAAGCAGTTTATGATAGGTTGAAGCGGTTTTATCCGAATCGACATAAGCATCCTGCGCACCAAACAACGCTAATATGGGCACGTCGAGATCGGTAAAATCCGCGGTCACATCCGAGGCCCAATTACGTTGTACAAATTGCCAAAAGGCCTCGCTCATGGGCGCTTTGTCATCCTGATTTATATGGTCTAGATACTGCTGATACGACGCGCCGGATTGAATCAAGGTATCCACTTTCTCCTCCGCGGCTTGCTCAGTCGCACTCTCTGACTCACTGTATCCGGTGGCTAATCGCCGTTGACGTCCAGAATACTGGGATTGCGCCATCCAGTTGACTGCCCCGCCGACACTGATCAAAAAGTCGATGTTTTCGACTTGGTGCGCCACCTTAGGGATCACCCAACCGGCTTGGCTAAAGCCCATCAACCCCAGCTTGCCATCCTTTAGCCCCAAAGTTTGGCGCAAATAGCGAATCGCCGCCGCGACTTCATCGGCCCGATCTTGCATCGATTGCGACCGCCAATCCCCGCTGGAATCCCCCACGCCCGGCTTATCCCAAGACAACGCACACCACCCATGCGCCGCTAACACTCGCCAAAGTGGGAGGTAATAGCCAAACGCATCGGTCGGCACGTCACCAGAGCCATGCACAAACACCACACACTGATGTGGCGTCTCAGTACCCAAAGGTAAAATTAACTCACCGGCGAGCTGATTATCGCCAGCGTTAAAGTGAATGGCTTGACGCTTAAGCCCCGCATTTGGGTCATCCATGGCTATCACCACAAACGCGCCTATCAGCACCAGCGCTATCAAACCTCGCTTCAGCCACTTCATCCCCTTTCTCCCTCCACCCCATTACCGCTAAAAGGTGTATAAATAGCCGGTATTGAACGACCAAAGATCGTCTCTATCAACAATCGGGCTGTCTGATACCTCATCGCCATAGTGGCGATAACTCACCCCTAACAAAAGATGATGCGCACGGCCAAGCGTGTAATAGAGGTTGAGATCAGATTGAAGCATGCAGGTTTGGTCAGGTTGATAAGTGGCTCGACCGGCTTTAGCCTCTTGGGCTGACACGCCAACGTAATAACGACTCACCGCGCGACCCACACAAGTCAGTGACACTTGAGGGTCAAGCACCCACGGGCCTTGTTCTATCGGCGCGCCATAGCGGGCCACTACCGCACCACTGTTATGATTATCTGAGATATCATGATGGTAGCCGAGCTCAAAATAGCCCACCGACGTTATCCAGCCGGTAGTTAGATTAGCGGTATATACCTTATCGAGACTTTTCATATCCTTGAGGGTTTTGCTGTCACCGCGGGTGTGGTCGCCAAACACATCGTCGCCCACGCCTGCCGACACATACCAGCTGTCGCCCTCGGCAAGATACACACCTAGGGTATCGTTACGATAAAAAATTCCCTCCCATTGCGCCTCAACCACCAGCTCAATGTCTTGGTCATCTTCACCGTCTATATAAATCGACGGCTTGGTATAGCCGACCAGGCCGACGGTCAGATAATTATCTCCAGACACGCTGTCGGTTTGCGCGTGTCCAACCCAAGGCACCAAGATCAAAACTAAACAGATAAGCGTAGCAAATGGATTCACCGGCGATTCTCCATAATGGCGAAATAGTAACTGAGAGTTCGCCCTTATCTTGAAACAACCGGTATTAAGAAAACCTTAAGACTCTCCCGTCATTTTGTGCGCGGCTTCCCAATTGATAACCGCCCTCGCCATCTGATCGTCGCACTGAAATTCAAAATGCCAGTTAAGCTGTCCGGCAATGCGCTCAACAAGCTGTAGGCCTAGACCAAATCCGATCTGATTCTCGTCCACGTCTGAATCAATAGGGTTGGCAATCGAAAACTGCCCGTTGGTGATCTTAATCTCAATGACGCCAGACGCGCTGTAGGTGAGCGCATTGCGAATCAGGTTGGTACTCGCAATACGAAACAATTCCCTCTCGATAGAAATAGGATCACTTTGATTGTCAATATGGACAGTCACTGGCTTATACGCAGCAAGATACGCCAGCTCATCCACGAGGGTTGCGCACAGCGAGCCAAGATCGACCTTTGATTGGCGAACCTTATCCGGATGTTGCCGTGCCAGCCAAAGCAGTGATTCAGACAGCGCCATCATATTGACGTTGGCACGCAAGGCGCGCTGCAAGGCCGGATAACTGGCATCCTTTTCACCGATGCGTAGTGACAAGGTATCCAAGGAAGCCTGCATAATCGCCAAGGGCGTGCGCAGCTCATGGCTGGCATGCTTTAAAAACTGCTGCTCCCGTTGGTTATGCTCACGCACCTGTTGCAGCGAGGCCATTAAGTGGTCGGCGATTTGGTTAACTTCACGGACCGAAAAGCGCACATCGATAGCTTGATCAGGGTGTGTTTTTACTCGCGCCGACCATGCCACCAACTCTTTAAGTGGCTTCAATGCATTGTTGAACAACAGCCCAATCACGGTGACAAGCACCAGCATAAAAGCGGCAATTAACACGCTGGCATCGGCCAAAGAGCGCTCGACAATCATGGCGGCTAATGCCTCGATTTTTTCAGCCGCTTCAAATTCGACCAAGTATAACCCTTGCGATAGGTGCTCGCCGGAGTACACCAAATAGCCATACTCACGTGCTCCACTATCGTTGATACGCTGAATTTCTATCGGATCATCGGGTAGTATCGGCTCCGAGGAAAACAAATCACGCACCGATTTTGGGATAGCCTGCCAATCTCGATACGCACTGACAGTGTCGCTTTGGGGCAATGGATAGTTAGGATCGGCGGCCAACTTTTGCTCGAGCTTGATAGCATCGAGTCGCATGTAGTTTTTGCCTGCCTGACTGATTTGATAAAAACTAAACACGGTGACAAGCGCCAACAACCCGATAAAGATCGCCCCCGCCATCAACAAAAGCTGGCGACGCGATTGTGCCGCGAGGCTTCGAACAGGACTTTGGCTCATACCGGCGCGGCTTCAGAAAGAGACAAACCAATGCCGACATGGGTGTGGATCAGCGTTTTTGCAAACGGCTTATCAACCACTTTACGCAAATGGTGGAGATGCACGTTAATGGTTCCTTGGCGCACATCCTCGCTAGCCCAAATCGCTTCTTCAATGTCGCTTTTGGACACCACAGTGGGTGAGCGGCGCGCTAACAACAATAAAATATTCCAACCGATAGGGGTCAATTTAAGCGGCGTGTCACCGCGCGACGCGATATGCTCTTTGGGGTAAATCGTCAGATCAGCGATGGTAATACACTCTCGCACCGGTTGATGACGCCGATGCAAGGCCTGTAAGCGGGCGAGCAACAAAGGCATGGTGCAAGGTTTGACCACATAATCATCCACACCAGCACGAAAACCCTCAAGCTGGTCAGTGTCCGCGCCGCACGCGGTCAGCATTAACACCGGGGTATCAATGCCCTGCTCACGCAGCTCACGACAAACCGCCATACCCTGTGTTTTGGGCAGCATGTTATCGAGAATCACACAATCAAACGTCTGCTGGCTGGCAAGCTGAATACCGGTTTCGCCGTTATAAGCAAAATCACAGTCGATATTATGCAGCTCTAAGTATTCTGAAATCGCTAAGCTGAGATCGTGGTCATCTTCAATGATGAGTATTTTCATGCGGCGTGCTCTTCTATCCGTGTCGTTTTTAATCTACACGAATCCACTGGATAAAATACACCCCACTCTCTTGATCTCGCCCAATACAAAAAAAGCGCCCGCAGGCGCTTTCATCGAGAGACTATCATGTGACTTACTTTAACAACGCCAATACCGCGTTAACACACGCTTCAGACGACACCGGATTTTGCCCTGTCACCAAGTTGCCATCAGTAACCACATACGAGGTAAAGTCATCCGCTTTTTCATAAAGACCGCCGTTTTCTTTGAGCATATCTTCGACCAAAAAGGGGACTACCTCGGTTAAGCCAACGGCAGCTTCTTCGCTATTGGTAAAACCAGTAACCCGTTTGCCTTTCACCAGTGGCTCGTCACGATCTGAACGTGTATGGCGGAACACAGCAGGGCCGTGGCATACCGCACCAACGGGTTTGCCCTGATAGTAGAAAGTCTCAATCAGCTGACGGGAGGTCGGATCTTCCGCTAAGTCCCACAATGGGCCATGACCACCGGGATAGAAAATCGCGTCGTACTCGTACGCATTCACATCGCTCAGCTTAACGGTGTTATTAATCATATCTTGCAGCTCAGCATCGCCATCAAAGCGTCGAGTGGAGTCTGATTGCGCATCTTCCGCTTCGCTGTTTGGGTCAATCGGTGCCGTTCCCCCTTTAGGGCTCGCAACCACAACGGTTGCCCCTGCATCTTTAAACGCGTAATAAGGGGTGGTGAACTCTTCAAGCCAAAAGCCTGTCTTGTGTCCCGTCTCGCCCATGGCATCGTGAGATGTCAGCACCATCAAAATTTTGTGTTGTTGCATCATCGCTCCTTGTTGTTTGACGCGTTCATTGACTGCTTTGCTATTCGGCAACCTTGTTACTAACGAAGTAAATCCCAGTTTTGATCAGTTGACGATTTCTTTACTTTCATCGAATAACATTGACTTAAGCCTAGCTTAACAATGACACCCCCCTCCTGTCTGCCGCTACAATGAGTACATCCATTAAGGGCAACGCCCTCATCACGTTTAAAGTAATCATGCATCTAACATGCAAAAGAGGTCATCATGAAAAAGGCATTTGTACTAGCACCACTCGCTCTTGTCGCTGTTTTAGTGGGCTGTGAGCAACAAGCCAATGACAAACCAGCAACCGAGACGCAAGTTGAAAGCGCAGTAGAAAATGTTCAAGCTGGCGCAGAACAAGCGATGGATAGCGCCGAGAATGCGGTTAATGCAGCAGGCGACGCTGTCAACGAGATGGTTGATCACCACAATGCAAAACTATCACTGGATTGGAATGGCACGTATCAAGGTGTCGTCCCCTGTGCAGATTGTGAAGGTATCGAAACCAGCCTCACGCTGAATGACGATAACACCTACGTATTAACTAAAACCTATCTTGGTAAAGAAGGTGAGGCACTAAAAGAGGAAGGGACTTTCACTTGGGGCGACATGGGTACCATCGTCACCCTCCAAGGCCTAACCGACACGCCCAATCAGTTCTTCGTGGCAGAGAACCAAATCATCATGCTCGACATGAACGGTGAGCGTATCAACGGTGATTTGGCCGACATGTACGTGCTGAAAAAACAATAATCTAATGAGGGCCTGTGATATGCTATTCTACCACATAGTACAGGCCCTCTATGCGGTTATCTACGGGTTTAAAGAACTCAACTATTATGGCTTAAATTATTGATCTCTTGGTCTAAGGGTTGTATTACTACACACACCTCATCTCTTTCCCGTTTGTTAAGTGAATATTGTCACCGAAATACCCACCACGTTCAGACAGTTCAATATGAACTAATTTAACACCTTGATTTTACAATTAATCTACATTCACTCACTCAAATGAGAGATTGATTCCAGAAAGTCCTTTGCTTTTATTTCTGTCCAATCAAAATTGATATATTCGGCGAATAAATAGCTAGGCTAGGAGTAAAATGTGGCCCATACCGCATACATAAAGATGATTGGAGAAACGCAAGGCTGTATCACCCAAGGTTGCAATACCGATGACTCTATCGGGCGAAAAGCGCAGATTTCACATACGGACGAAGCAACCGTTTTAGCCTGCAACTACTCGCTAGAAAAAGAAGCGGACCAAGTCAGAAAAACTCTCAGTGCTTTAACCATCACAAAGCCGATCGATAAGGCCTCCCCTCTTCTTGGACTTGCTTTTTCAAAGCAAGAAAAGATTCAGTGTGAGATAAGGTTTTACAGAACCAATGATAAAGGCCACAACGAAAATTACTACACCATTGAATTAGTTGATGCCGTTATCGCACACCTGTCGTTTAACCAGCCTCACGTCCTTATTTCCGGCGATGAAGATATGTCCGAGGATATTGCTCTTCGGTATAAAGATATCGTCTGGAAGCATAATATTACTGGTACCCAAGGCTACGAACGATGGGAGTAAGATCTAAGCCCTCGTCTTACGACATTGCCGTTGTTAAAAAAGCTGGCAAAGGGTTAACCATGCAAGCTACAAGCCTCGCTAATCGTCACATTCGAAGTGGGGTTTTGAAGAATCAATTCGTCAGAGATATTGATCGGTTTGAACAGTGCTTGGTTAATGACGTTGAGCGGGGCAAGAAAACCAAAGAGCAAGCTCTTACCGAAATGAAAAGAGAGCAATCTAGCTTAATGGAGCAGTCTTCGTTAATTGCCTCAAAAGGAATAGGCACTATTGCTGGTGCCATGCAAGTTGCCGCGGGTGGAGCAATATGTATTTACTCTGCCGCATCATTATGCTCGATCGGCGCATTGTTGGTGGCTCATGGGTTTAACAACATGTATGAAAACGGTAAATATTTTGTAGATGGCGACGAAGATGCGACTGGCTTGGTTCGTGAAGCTTATCAAGGTGCCGCCGAATTTGCAGGATATCCTAAAAGCTATGGAAACATGGCCTACTACGGTGTAGATTTGGCCTTGTCGGGCTATGGAATGGTAGCAAAAACAACCACAGTAAAAGATGCCGACAAGGCTTATCAAATACTATCAAAGGGCACATCCCAGACTTGGGCTAAGAGCAGAAATGCTAAACGATTTAAGCTATTTCGATATAGCTCTGAGGATTACCTGAGAGGTTATCAAGCCGCGAAGAAGAGCTCTCTCGCTACAGAAGTTGTTGCTGACGGTTTGACTATTAATGCTTTGCATGGAGAGGTTTCTAAGTGATTGAAAAATCTGTTTTCGTGCTAACTTCCATTGTGCTTGTTTATTTCTTAAAGAAATTTAATTCATTGCCGTCCGAAAAAATAGTTTTCTTTTCCAAGTATGCACTAATGCTCATTAGCGCAGGTCAATATATGTCGATATTTTTTTATGGTGGCAAGGTCAAAGGAGGTTACGATGCCGGAGACATACTTTTTTTCAACGACAAGATAGTAGACGCTCTCCAGCTGCCTAGTTACATACAATTTTTTGCCTTAGCAATTGGTCTTTACCTCTGTATATTTTGTCACCCTAAGCACAAGAAAAACGTGTAAAGCATCCCATGCTTTGACAAGTCGGTTATTCATAGCCGGTTTTCTTAAGGAATAAAAAGCCCCGATCCGGTTAAGATCAGGGCCAGGGCGAGATTACGTATGCTCAAATTTCAGTCAACCCTTTGATTCCTGCCAGTATAACTTGCTCTAAATAAAAAACATTCATCGAGGCCATCTTCTGCTTGCGTCTAATACTTGCCTTTTTGCTGCTCTCTAACCGAAGCATATTAAGAGCCATGTGACGCACGCCAGCGAGAATCTCCGCCGCATGACCACGATAAATTTGGCACGCATCCTCATTCATGGTCACATCGAGAATCCAGTGGAGTCGGTTTTCTATCTCCCAATGACCACGAACTGCCTCGGCAAATCGTTCCGGTGTCAGTGTCGCTGAACTAATGTAATAGCGATATTCCAGTGATTCTTCCCCCTTTGAGTCTATGCGATAGCTGATAGCAACACCGACAGTTTGAAGCGCTTGCCAATCCGGGAAATCTATTGCCAGTTTCTGCGCTGGCATGACGTAATATTCGCGTGCTTCGATGCGTCCATGCCCGTGCTCAATGTCGCATTCTGGGCTTATTTTAACTAACGGTGCCAGGGCTTTTTGAACCGCTTTCTCCAAGCCTTTTTGATTGCCTTTGACTGCGAGTAAATAGTCGCCACCTTGCTCAACAACTTGCTTGGCGATACCTGTTTGGCAACCCATAGCATCGATGGAAACCAAGCATCCCTTGATGTCCAACAGGTTGATGAGTTCGGGTATCGCTGTGATTTCATTCGACTTGTCTAGAGTCTTAACCTGGCCCATTACCACGCCATTCGCTGTCGCAAAGGCACTGACCATGTGGAGAGTGGATTGCCTATCTTCTCGGTTATAGGAGCTACGGAGCACCTTCCCGTCGATAGCAATCAGAGCGCCGTTAGCGTGCACGTTGACGGCCTGCATCCATTTCAAAAAACAGTCCTGAAACTGGTCAGGTTCGATGGAAGAAACCACTCTGGCAATCGTGTCATGAACGGGAATGCCTTGAAGGAACAAGCCTTTATCTTGCAGCCAATCAAGGTGTGCTTCGCCAAAGTCTTCAATATCTTCCCACCCCTCCATACCAGCAATGGTGGCGCACACCGTTAGGAATAAGATATCGAACAAAGGGTACGAAACTTTGGCTGATTGTCGTGTGTCTTGGATAACAGAAAAGTACTGAGAAAAAGCATCGATGGACATCGTGGACTCCCGTCAAAAAGGGAGTATATGATCACAGCGATAAGTGATCGTCAAACTGATCTATTTTGCTCAAAATTCGTTCGTGATCTTGCCCTGAGGATAACGTGTTACCTAGACTATTCATGATCTGTTTCCGCGTATGTCGACATCCCTTCCCACACCTTCTCGTTTCGCTCCAACACTTAACTGTCCGCACAAATTGGCAGTTTAGTGACAAAATTGTTTCTAACAAAACTTGACGATATTTCACTCTATGGTGTAACTCTTAACTAGAGGCGAAACAAAACCTTATCCTGTTGTGGAGAGCTGTGCGCCATTGTCAATAGATTAGACAATGAAAATCAGAGATGTACAGCCGCACACACAAGCGAGCCTCCTCCGTTTGTTCGATAACAAGACCGAAAAACGGCACCTTTCTGTACCGGTAATCGCCTTTGATCCAAGTTCGATTACCGGTCAGTAGTACGTTTTAGTAGCGCCACAGTCGTGGTATTGGACAGGAGTCATGCGTATGAGCGACGTTGTATTGAAGTTTTCATACGAAGAATACAGCGCCCGTTTAGCGAAGGTTCGCTATGCAATGGAAGAGCATGAGATCGATACCTTGTTGGTCCATGACCCTTCTAACATGGCATGGTTAACAGGCTACGATGGCTGGTCATTTTATGTGCCTCAATGTGTTGTGATCGGCGCGACAGGCGACCCTCTTTGGTTTGGTCGCATTCAAGACGCCAATGGTGCATTACGCACTGTCTACATGAGTGCAGAATGCATCACTTATTACCCTGACCACTACGTGATGAATCCCCCGCTCCACCCTATGGAGTACTTGTCTAACTATGTACTCGCTGAGCGTTACTGGGATCGCGGACGCATTGGTGTTGAGAAAGACAACTATTATTTCAGTGCCACCGCGTTTGAATCATTAAAAGAAAATCTCCCGATGGCCACCTTGGTCGATGCGACTGGGTTGGTCAACTGGTGTCGTGCGGTGAAATCCGATCAAGAGCTAACCTATATGCACACCGCCGCTCGCATTGTAGAAAACATGCATCGTGTGGCCTTTGAAATGATTGAACCCGGTTTACCCAAACACCTACTGGTGGCCGAGATTAATAAGCATGCGGTAGTCGGTCATGACGGTCACTTCGGTGACTACTCAGCCATCGTCCCCATGCTACCCTCTGGTGGTGATGCCGCCGCCCCTCATCTCACATGGGATGATCGTCCGTTTAAACGGGGAGAGGGCACCTTTTTTGAAATTGCCGGCGTACATCGTCGTTATCATTGTCCGCTCTCTCGTACCATTTTCTTGGGCGAACCGGGTTATGAGTTCCTACGTGCGGATGAAGCTTTGCAAGCCGGTCTTGAAGCTGGACTCGCCGTCGCCAAGCCCGGTAATACCTGTGGCGACATTGCCAATGCGCTCAATGATGCGTTGTTGCGCTATGGATTTGACCGAGAAGGCGCACGGTGTGGATACCCGATTGGGCTGAGCTACCCACCCGATTGGGGAGAGCGCACCATGAGCTTACGCCCCAGCGATCAAACCATTTTGCGTGAGGGAATGACGTTCCACTTTATGCCGGGATTGTGGATGAAAGATTGGGGGATGGAAACCACAGAAAGCATTGTGATCACCCGAGATGGTGCGCAAACACTGTGTGATTTGCCCCGTCAGCTTTTTATCAAGCATTAGCGGCATCTATCGATAAAATCAATCAGGGCACAGCCATTGTGCCCTTTTCTATTCAGCCAAGTGGGTATTTTTGGCTACACTGATAAAGTGATGATTTAACATCAAACTTTGCTGCGACAAGCCGTATAACATGCCAAGACACATCACAAGGAGAGGTTATGGAACCTACCGCGATTGAAGCCACCGTCGATTTCCATGCCGATGGCGTGCAGCACGGCTTCCTAAAACTGCCTCACTCGCACGACCAGTCTGCTTGGGGCTGTGTCACCATCCCCATTACCGTGATCAAAAACGGCGAGGGAAAAACCGCACTGCTGACCGGCGGTAATCATGGGGATGAATATGAAGGTATCACCGCGCTACTCAATACCTGTCATCAACTGATGCCAAGCGATATTAAAGGGAGAGTGATTATCTTACCCATGATGAACGCACCCGCAGTAACCGCAGGCACGCGCACATCACCTTGGGATCAAGGCAATATGAATCGCGCCTTTCCCGGCTCGCCCACTGGCAGCGTCACCGAGCAGATCGCGGATTACTTCACTCGGTATTTAATCCCACAGTGTGATACTGCGCTTGATATCCATTCTGGTGGAAAAACCTTGGATCTTATTCCCTATGCCGCGTCTCACCGTTTAGAAAATATACAACAAGCGGAAGCTTGTGCAGAGGGCGCGCGCTTATTCGGTGCTCCCTATCAAGTGCAAACCACCGAGATGGACGCCACCAGCATGTACGACACCGCAGTAGAGCAACAAGGCAAGATTTTCGTTACCACTGAGTTAGGTGGCGGTGGCACCAGCACACCGGAATCGATCGCAATCACCCAGCGTGGTATTCATAATTTCTTGGTCTTTTCTGGCGTGTTGCAAGACGACTATCGCCATCCCCGTGTACCTCCCATCGCACTGGAGTTGCCTGACAAGCATTGTTACGTCCAAAGCGAACATGCCGGCATCATTGAATTCTGTGTTCACCTCGGCGATCCCATCAAACGTGGTGATTTGATCGGCAAAGTGCATAACATCGAACGGACAGGAACAGAGCCCGTCCCTTACTATGCCGAGCGTGATGGCATTTTGCTGGCTAAGCGCCACCTCGGTCGTATTTACATGGGCGATACCTTTGCCGTCATTGCTGAGCCTGTTTAGTGGAGGTGCCATGAAGTTAGACAAATTTGATATAAAAATCCTTCAAATCCTCCAGCAAGATGGAAGGATCACCAAGTCTAACCTTGCCCAAGCGATCAATTTATCGGTCAGCCCATGTTGGGAACGTGTCAAACGCCTCGAGCAAGCAGGGATCATTGAAGGTTATGGCGCGCGGATTAACCCTGATGCGGTAGTGAAGTTAAATACCGTGTTAGTCGAAATCACGCTTGGTCAGCACGATGTTGACAGCTTTCAACGCTTTGAGCGCGCCATGCAAGCCTGTGAAGATGTGAAAGAGTGCTGGGCCACAGGTGGGGGGATAGACTATATTGTTCGGCTTGGGGTGACCGATATAGACTACTACCAACGGCTTATCGATAACTGGCTGACTGACAATTTAGGCATAAAACAGTACTACACCTATATCGTCACCAAGCAAGTCAAACGCCCTGCGTTGACGTTACCACTCGAAACACCGGATATCGCCGCCAATAACTATTGATAAAAATATAATTTAGCGAGTCTTTCCGGACTAATGTTTAACTTTTTAGAAACATAAAAGCAACTTTTTCATGATTACTTGATAAGTCTATCATTCTAGACATAGCGATTACACGACTCACGTCGGCTTAACTAGCCTCTATCGGGAAGACATTGATGTCTTACTCACTCACTGTAGATAGAGGATAATAATGAATAAGTCAGTTATGCTATCCGTCAGCGTTGCGCTTCTTAGCGGCATGGCGCTCCCCGTATCAGCGGCAGACACACTTCCAACTCCCGCTCCCATTAACATCGCAAGCCAGTACAGTCTCCAAGCCGATTTAGCGCCTCCAAAAACATTTCGTGCTACCGCACTCGGTGAAACGTATCAAAACAGCATAAAAATACATCAAGCAGACGCCGCCTTCGTCAAGGTACATTTCGCACAGTTTTCACTGCCTGATGGCGCTTATGTCGATGTGACAAGCGCCGATGGGACTGAGAGCTACCGCTATAGCAATCAAGCCAATGGCAAGCGCACATTTAATTCCACTCAGGGTGACGACGGTGTGACACAGTTTTCGGCCATGTCCGTCCACGGCGACACCGCAATTGTGACGCTCGTCCTTCCCACAGGCACCCAATGGCAACCTCAGCATGCGCTACGTGTCGATCGTTACCAAGCGGGCAATCCGGAAAACCTGATGGAGGCAGCCCAAGACGTGGGCACGCTATCGACGTGCGGAATCAACGAGCGTAAAGATGTGGCATGTTGGCAAGATAGCCATCCAGAGGAATATGAACGCAGTCGCCCTGTCGCACGCTTGCTTATGAATGGCAGTGGCTTGTGTACTGGCTGGCGCGTAGGGCCTGATAATCATATGTTCACCAACAATCACTGTGTTGAAAGCCAGTCTGAGCTGACTAGCACGGAAATATGGTTTAATTATCAGCGTCCAAGTTGTGGCAGCGGCACCATCAGTGACATCGTTAAAGTCACAGGGGATCAGCTACTCAAAACCGATTATACCCTCGACTACACCCTGTTCAGCGTCAATGACTTCGCGCGAATTGCCCAGTTTGGTTATATGGGTCTTGATGTACGCATGCCACAAGTTGGCGAAACCATCTTTATTCCTCAACACGGCGCCGGTAACCCGAAAGAGCTTGCCATTGAAAGTGACCAAAACAATGGTGGGATTTGCCAGATTGATGTCGCAGCTACCAATGGCCGAGGCACAAATACAGATGCGGGTTACTTCTGTGACACCACAGGCGGTTCATCAGGTTCTCCGGTGCTGGCAAGCAGCAGCCGCAACGTGATTGCCCTCCACCATTTTGGTGGTTGTGAAAACCAAGGGGTACGGATTGATAAGATCTGGCCGCAAGTCGCCAGTGAGTTTAATAATGTTCCACCACAAGGGGATCATCAAGCCGGTGGCGCGCCTATGGCGGTCTTCAACGGTCAATGTACTGCACTTGGCTGTGCGTTTGATGCCAGCGGTGCAAGCGACACAGACGGGCAAATCGTGAGCTATCAATGGGATTTCGGTGATGGCTATCAAGGTAGCGGTGTCACTGCATCCCATCAGTACGGCACCGCAGGCACCTATTCCGTCACCCTCACGGTGACCGATGATCAAGGCCTTACCAGCTCTGCGAGTAAAAGTTTCACGGTGGGCAGTGACAACGACTACCCTAAAACCGATCTCAGTGGCGCTAGCAGCAGTTGGCAGCATTTCGTATATACCGCACCGCAAGCGGGCACTGCCACCATTCGTATGTATGGCGGAACCGGCGATGCGGATTTATACGTTGAAAAGGGCACCAAGCCAGATCTCAACCAGTTTAGCTGTCGCCCTTACACCAGTGGTAACAATGAAACCTGCAGCCTTGATGTCAACGCGGGCGATGAAGTGTTTATTGGCATTCGAGCCTACCGTGCCTTTAGTGGCGTCACCCTCGATGTAAACCAGTAATCACTCCTTCCTTAGGCGCACCCTGCGGTTGGTGCGCCTAATTTTTCAATACCGGCGTCTTCTATATCGCCATTTATCACGCGCAATGGGTGTTTTTGTTATCACCAGAAAATTTTCTTCTGCCCTTCCCTCGTTTCAGAAAAAATTTTGCCGTTAGACAGTTCGAACAGAAAACCTGTCGCGGGCACTTTGCATACAGTAAATGAAGGCAAACGCTGATAGGCAGCGTCGCTGCTTTACGATGAGGAGGGAGTATGACCGTATTCCAATCACGCGATCTTAACTACACAGGTACCGCCGCAAATGCTCTGCGTCACGACGTGGCCGGTAAAGCAAGTTCAGATGTACTCGCGTATCTCGACGATCAGCGTTTATTTCGACAGCTCGCCTACTGCAATGGTAAGTGGGTGAACGGCGACGCCGATACGCCCGTGATGAACCCTGCCACAGGAGAAATTCTGGGCTACACCGCCTCGCTGAGCGCTGCACAAGTCAATCAAACCATCGACGATGCGCAAGCGGCGTTTCATCTGTGGCGTGCGGAGTCGGCCGAAACCCGTGCGGAACGCTTAATGCAATGGCATGACTTAGTGATGGATAACCAACACGATCTCGCGCATTTGATGGTGCTCGAGCAAGGCAAAACACTTCGCGAAGCCCAAGGCGAAATTGCCTATGGTGCGTCTTTTATACGTTGGTTTGCAGAAGAAGCAAAACGTTTTTACGGCGACACTATGCCAAGCCATATTCCTAACGCTCACCTTGCGACCTTGCGTGAACCCATTGGCGTTGCCGCTTTGATCACCCCGTGGAATTTTCCCAGCGCAATGATCACTCGCAAAGCGGCAGCCGCACTCGCCATTGGCTGCAGCGTTATCGTTAAACCCGCGGAAGAAACGCCCTTCTCCGCCCTCGCATTGGCCGAGCTTGCGGAACGCGCAGGGATCCCAGCCGGTGTCTTTAACGTGATCATGGGTGATGCCCCAATGGTTTCAACTCAGCTGTGCCAAAGTGACAAAGTCAAAGCGATGAGTTTTACCGGCTCAACCCGTGTCGGCCGTCTGCTGCTCGAGCAAAGTGCTCACACGGTGAAAAAGTGCGCCATGGAGCTTGGCGGCAATGCGCCCTTTATCGTTCTGCCAGACATGGATATTCAGCAAGCGGCACGTGCCGCCATCGATGCGAAATTCCAAACCTCAGGACAAGACTGCCTCGCCGCAAACAAAATCTTGGTGCCACGTGACAAGTACCAAGCCTTTGTCGATGCCTTCGCCGCATTAATGGACGAACTTGAAGTGGGTAACGGCTTGTTGCCCAGCACCGATATTGGCCCATTAATTTCCTCTCGCGCGGTGGATAAAGCGCAAGCCTTGGTAGATGACGCCATCGCTAAAGGTGCCACCGTGATTGGCGGTAAGCTTAACCCAAATCTCGGCGAAAACTTCTTTGCACCCACCCTAGTCACCAAAGTGACACCCGATATGTTGGTGTATCAAGAAGAAACCTTTTGCCCTGTGGCCGTGGTCATTGCCTATGATGATCTCGACCAAGCCATTGCCATGGGCAACGACACCGAATACGGCTTAGCCGCCTATGTCTACGGCAATGACATTCGTGATATTTGGCGCTGTCTGCGCGGTCTTGAAGTCGGCATGGTAAGCGTCAATTCAGTGAAAATGACCGGACATCCCATTCCCTTTGGCGGTGTCAAACAATCAGGCTTAGGCCGTGAAGGGAGCCGTTACGGTATCGACGAGTTTAGTGAAATTAAATACTACTGTTTGGGTGGCCTGCCCACCGTGAGCGGCAGCTAATTAAGGTTTGCGTAAGGATAAGGAGACTGATCATGCGTCCAGAAACGAAAGCTTTGTTGGAAAAAGACAGAAACACCGTCTTCCACGCATCAACACACTTGAAGCAGTACGCCCACGGCGAAATGCCTGGCCGAGTGATTGAGACAGGTAAAGGGATTCGTATCACTGACTCAGAAGGTATTGAGCTGATTGACGGGTTTGCGGGCTTGTATTGCGTGAACATTGGTTACGGCCGCGAAGAAATGGCCGAGGCCATTTACGAGCAAGCCAAAAAGCTCGCGTACTATCACACCTATGTGGGCCACACCAACGAAGCGCTGGTGACCTTGTCTGAGCGACTTATCAAGATGGCGCCGGGCATGAGCAAGGTGTATTACGGGATGTCAGGCAGTGACGCCAATGAATCACAAATCAAGCTGGTGTGGTACTACAACAACGCTCGCGGCAAACCCGAGAAAAAGAAAATCATTTCTCGCGATCGCGGCTATCACGGTTCCAGTATCGCATCCGGGTCGTTAACAGGGCTTCCCTTGTTCCATGCACATTTTGATCTGCCCATAGAGCGTATCAAACACACCATGGCACCCTACTATTATCGTCGTGAAGATAGCGGCATGACCGAGCCTGAGTTTGCACAACATTGTGCCGATGAACTCGAGAAAATGATCCTTGCAGAGGGCTCTGATACCGTCGCCGCGATGATTGCCGAACCCGTGCTTGGCACCGGAGGGATCGTACCGCCACCAGAAGGTTACTGGACCGCGATTCGCAAGGTCCTGGATAAGTACGACGTTCTGCTGATCGCCGATGAAGTGGTGTGTGGCTTTGGCCGTATTGGTAGTGATTTTGGCTCGATTTACTACGATATGAAGCCTGATCTGATCACCGTTGCCAAAGGGTTAACCTCCGCTTATCAGCCTCTGTCTGGGGTGATGATCGGTCACAAGGTGTGGGATGTGCTGGAAGACGGTACCGATGCATGGGGGGCCATTGGTCACGGGTACACCTACTCTGGACATCCACTGGGCGCAGCCGCCGCGCTATGTAACTTAGACATCATCGAGCGCGAAAACCTCACCCAAAATGCTGCAACCACAGGTGAATACCTGCAAATGAAGATGCAGGCCGCTTTTGCGGACCACCCACTGGTTGGCGATAGCCGCGGGATTGGTTTGCTCCATGCGCTCGAATTCTCGCCCGATCGCGCCAATCGTAGCCACTTTGACCCCAACATGAAAGTGGGACCACAAGTTGCTGCCGCGTGCTTGGAGCAAGGCTTAATTGCCCGTGCGATGCCACACGGCGATATTCTCGGCTTTGCGCCACCTTTAGTGGTGACACCCAACGAAGTTGATGAAATTGTTGCCAAAGCAAAAGTCGCGGTCGATAAGGTGATGGATAAACTCGTCACCAGCGGTCAATGGCAGCCGAAGTAACAGAGTGTCACCACCGCTAAACGTAAAAAAAAGCGCCGATAATCGGCGCTTTTCTATCAATTGCGTATACCACGCTTAGCTTGCTGTCGCAGGCTCTAGCGCAAGATTCGCTTCTTTCTCTTTTTGCATTCGCATCACCGCTATTGGGCCGGTAATGAAAGTAAACGCAATCAAGAAAGAGACAGGCACAGCTGTAATCACGATGAACGACTGCAACGCATTCAAGCCGCCTTCACCGGCCAGCAAGAGCACTCCGGCTACCACGCCCATGACAATCGCCCAGAATAGGCGATGCGCGCGTGTCGGTTGATTGTCACCAGAGACAGCCATCGCAATGGAATACGCCATGGAGTCACCTGTGGTCGCCACAAAGGTGGTGGTCAACAGCATAAAGGCTGGGATCAATACCACGCTGTACGGCAATTGGGATAGCGATGCAATCAAGATCGCCGGCAAACCCGCGTCCGCCATCGGGCCGGAAATGCTACCCGGAGACTGCAACTCATAAAAGATACCCGTACCGCCGAGTACCGAGAACCAGAAGTTAGTCGCAATCGGTGCACAAATCGCAACAGCAAAGATCAGTTCACGAATAGAACGGCCTTTCGAGATGCGTGCAATAAAGATGGCCATCATGGGTGCAAAACCAATGAACCAGCCCCAGAAGAACCATGTCCACCATGCATTCCAGCTGCCGTTATCGGTGTTGAGTGCCAGCGTGTGCATGTTGTTGAGGTAATAGCCAAAGCCAGCACCAAACTGCTCAAAAATAAAACCCGTTGGACCCAGTACGATCACAACAGCAAGCAGTACAGCCGCACCAATCACATTCATCCGGCTTAACCATTGCAGACCTTTATCCATTCCCGTAAAGGCAGAAATAGAGTAAATCGCCACGACCGCGGCCAAGATAAGCATTTGCATCGACATGGTGTTCTCGATACCGACAAAGCTTTCCAAGCTGTAACCCAACTGGGTGGCAAGGAAGCCAATCGGACCAATGGTGCCCGCCGCAACGGCAATGATAGAACACGCATCAATCACAGAGCCTAGCCAGTGATTTTCTAGCTTGTCACCAAGCAACGGGTATAGCAGCGCACGAGGACGCAGACGCACGCCTGCTTGGTGGTGGGCATACATCAGCACGATGGTCGCCAAGGTACCCAACACTGCCCAAGCTAAAAAGCCCCAGTGGAAGAAGCTTTGGCTTAACGCAGGGGCGACCGTTTGCATCGCGCCGGCTTCCATCTCGCCTAGCGCCGGAGGTGGCGTCATAAAGTGGTAGATGGGTTCAGCCGCTGACCAAAAAACACCGCCGCCCGCAAGCAGCGTACACATGATCATCGCAACCCAGCGGAAACGGCTCATTGAGACGGTATCGGTGGCGCCCAGTTTCAACTTACCAAATTTACTGCCGCCAATGGCTAGCGCCAGCACGAAATTGATCACCATCAGCCACTGCCACCAGTAACCAAAAAGGTTGGCAGATTCAGCAAACAGCGACTGAATCACAGTGGAAAAATGTTCGAGGTCAAACAGGGCAAAGGCAAGGAAGAGAGCGACAAAGCCGATAGTAAAGACGGCAACAAGTCGATCGTTATTTTGTGTAGATTTAAGCATTAGTTCGCTCACAAGGTGTGTGAGGGGCGGCACTCTATCAGTGTGGCGAACGAATGACCAGCATAAATTGCATCGAACACTAACGATAAAAACGTGACATACATCACCTATTCAGCCGTGGTGCGGGCTGAATAGGTTTATGACATTTTTATTAACTGCGCAAAATTCGACCCGCTAAGCCGGCTCTTTGTCTGACGCCTTACGCGATGACTTGCCGGTTTCCAAGATCTTCTTATGCAGTGTCACTGCAGCACGATACAACTTGGGGTGAACCTGCGTATCGGTTTGCTTTTCGCGATTACACTTTGATATCACGGCTGCAGTAATACAGGCTGCAACCTTGAGCTGTCCAAGTTGAAAGGCATAACTTGCGGTTTTAATCGCCATAAACACAGATTGGTCACTGTACTTATAATTGCGTGCCGCAAACTTTTCAAAGCGGAGAAAATCCTTGTGATAATTTTTTAAAATGCGATTAACGTGGCGGTCGTAATAGTTCTTGTACTTGGCGTAACTGCCTTTGCGGTTACTGGCCATGATGTCCCGAACCCAGACAACTGACTGCAGTTGTTCTTTTTCGAATAAGCCACTCAGCCAGGCAAACATGCTACCTCCATACTGCTAGCTTAACGGCTCTATTCTACTTATTTCGTGCTACTAAGCTACGGGAAGGTGCAAATAACCCCTTGATTGGTCGTTATTTAATCAGTTTTGCGAGGCGCAGTGAGTAATAGATGATTGAAGAGTCGGGAAAGGAGGGTGCGAGGGACCCCTCTTGTTGAATGAACGATTCACTATGCACGGGTGTTAATGGTAATCGTGTAGGTATCCTCTGCCGCCGGTAACATGTGCAAGATTTGCTCGCCGAGATCGGGGTGCGAGAGCAAGTAATTACCTTGTGGGAAGCGGGTATCCTCTGGGCCTTTCAACACTAAGCTAAAGTTTTCCACCAATTGATCGTCAATGGTTTCACCGTTGCCCTCATGCTCATCAATACGGATTAGGGTCATCGCATATTCCGTGTCTGTGCCATCAATCAAAGTAATGGTTTGATCGATAAGCGCTTTAACGTGCTGACAAGATAGTACATTCATAACACCTCCCTGCGACCCTAGACAGGGTTCGTGAGTCTCTTTATCTATCTACCTGTAAATAAGGTTAGAATAAAAATTCTTCAATGCACAACAGCTTAGCAAATTTTCTGCACATTTATCGAGCAAAGCCTCTGTTCAAGACATTACCCCGTCCCAAAAACACAAAAGGCAACCCTATGGTTGCCTTGTTGCTTACGGTTGGACAAATTAACTGCGCGTTTTGACGCTACGTGCTTTATCCGTTTTTGATTTGTAGTAATACCACAAACGTCTACTTTTATTGTGCATCGAACACCTCTCCTATCAGATTAATGAACGATATTTATCGCTATGGTTATCGCACTCGTTCAGCAATAGCACGAACAGTGCGGAACTTAATAAGCACTCGAGATGAGCGCTGAAGCGCGATGATTCAACTGTCAGCCCGAACACCTTTGTAGGGCATTGCTCGTCTACTTAATGGGGAATGGACACACCGCCACCCTTCTGTCGTAAACGTAAAGTGTTGAAAATCAAGTTATCTCTATTCTTATTACAAATACTTGCAGAAAGCAACCTTGTTCACGTTTGCTCAACAGAGTAACTCACTGCGACGTCGGGAAAGCTTGCTATGAGAGGAAGTGTGCTTGCGAAACAGTTGGGTATCCTTTCGGCAGCCCAGCATAATAAAAAGCCGCTCAATTGAGCGGCTTAGCGGATGGATTCCTTTGTTGGTCGTTGGTCAATGAAACTTGTTGTTGCACTGCCCCGCTTGCTCACTATGTTGAGCGTCCTAACCGCATGGTCTTGTGTTCAAATGCCTGGCTGGCGGCAAACAAGGTGTCGTCATGGGTTCCTGACATCAACGGGGACTTCACTCTTTTTGGCGCGTCACTGCGCGCTGATCATTTACCAAATTGTGTGTCAGCTCGGCTGACATTTTGAGTAAAGCACAGTTTTGCTCCCGCGCCACTGCATGACGTATAAACTGTGAACACTGTAATAAATCCGACATAAACTGCGATTTCGCACAGCATACCGGCCCAATTTATGCCGCCATTCGACACCAAAAATAAAAATGTTCTTTCATCACTAGACGACCGGTCTAATCTTGATTATGCTAATCGACATGAAATCGAGCAGCACTCATGAAACGACCAGTCATAACGCGACCCACCAGCACCTGTTGGAAACGGGCGTGAGCGTCATGGCACAATTTGGTTTTAGCGGCGTTGGCCTAAGCGCCATCCTCAAACAAGCGGGCGTACCCAAAGGGTCTTTTTATCACTACTTTGCGTCGAAAGAACAATTCGGCCAAGCCGTGTTAGACCACTATTTTGCTTGCTACATTGCGGATGTGAATCGCTTACTGACAGATAACTCGCTCTCTCCCATTGCACGTGTGCACAGCTACTTCAGTCGCTGGCAAGCACAATACTGTAGTTTGGATCCGGTGCAAACGTGTTTGGTCGTCAAGCTGAGTGCAGAAGTTGCGGACTTATCTGAGCCAATGCGGCTGGCACTGCGTGATGGCACCGATCAACTGATTGGTTGCTTGGCGACTACGCTCGCTCAAGCCAGCGATCAGTTTAATAGCCAAGCGGCGCTGACCACCGCGACAACTTTATATCAATTGTGGCTCGGCGCAAGCTTACTGACTAAGCTGCATCGTAACGACAGTCATCTCACTCAAGCGATGACCATCACTGAAGAAAAGCTCGGGCTGATCGATTAATCCTGTTGTGCTCTATACAGCACGTCAGTAACCAACAACTGAACATTGATGCGTGGCGGTAACACAAGTTATCAACCCACCATCAACCCGAAACCCGCCAAGGCGGGTTTTTAACCGGCACCTTCTAGACGACCGGTCTAATTTAAATAGACGCTTGATACCATCAAGCACAACAAAAGGAAGGATGAGCAATGAACAACTTTGAGTTCTACAATCCCACACGTATCGTTTTTGGCGAAGGTAAGATTGCCGAGCTGGATCGGCTCATCCCGGCCGATGCCAAAGTACTCGTGTTATTCGGCGGCCAAAGTGCACGAAAAACAGGCACCTTGGATGAAGTAGAACAAGCATTGGGTCAGCGTCAGTTTGGCCTGTTTGGTGGTATTGAACCCAACCCACGCTTTGAAACCTTGATGAAAGCGGTCGAGAAAGTAAGCGCTGAAGGCTATGACTACCTTCTCGCCGTGGGCGGCGGCTCAGTGATCGATGGCACCAAGTTCGTTGCCGCAGCCGCGAAATATGACGGCGACGCGTGGGACATTCTCACCAGCATGGGCGGTAAAGTAGAAGCGGCACTGCCATTTGGCACCGTACTCACCTTGCCAGCAACCGGCTCTGAGATGAACAAAGGCTCGGTAGTGACTCGCGAGTCAATGCAAGCAAAACTACCGTTTATGAGCGAGCTAGTCTTCCCGCAGTTCTCGGTATTGGATCCAGTGAAAACCTACACCCTACCGATTCGCCAAGTGGGTAACGGCGTGGTCGATGCGTTTGTTCATGTCGTGGAGCAATACCTGACCTACCCAGCCAATGCGCCGGTACAAGACCGATTCGCCGAAGGCCTACTACAAACCCTCGTCGAGCTTGGCCCACAAGCGCTGGAAACACCAGAAGACTACAACGTACGTGCAAGTTTGATGTGGACAGCCACCTTAGCGCTTAACGGCTTGATTGGCGTGGGTGTACCGCAAGATTGGTCAACCCATATGCTGGGTCACGAACTGACCGCCCTGCATGGTTTGGATCACGCACAAACCCTTGCCGTGGTGCTGCCAGCAATGCTCAATGAGAAGTTTGAGCAAAAACAAGCCAAGCTCGCACAATTTGCTGAACGTGTTTGGCATATTGACCAAGGCAGCGACGCCGAAAAAGCGCAACTAGCGATTGAGAAAACACGCGACTTTTTCGAGCGCATGAACGTGAAAACACGCATGAGCGATTACGATCTGGATGAAACCGCGATTGAGCCCTTGATTGAAAGCCTGACTCAACACGGCATGACCCAACTCGGTGAACATGGCGATGTGACGCCGGACGTTTGCCGCCGCGTGCTTCAAGCCGCGCTGTAATCGCCGTTTTATTTCATGATGAGGCGCGCTGATCTAGCCGCCTCTTTTCCCATCTTCAAGGGAGGAATCCATGTCAGCATTAACAAATCAACGTTTTGTTCTCGCATCACGCCCAGTTGGCGCACCCACTGCCGAGAATTTTCGCTTAGAAGAAGTCGCCATTCCCGCTCTGGGTAACAAGGATGTACTGATTGAAAACCATCACCTATCGATTGACCCTTACATGCGCGGTCGAATGAGTGATGCCAAATCGTACGCAGAACCTGTGGCGATTGATGGCCTGATGGTCGGTGCCACCGTAGGTAAAGTGTTGGAATCTAACCACGCCGATTACCAGGCGGGTGATTGGGTATTGGCCTACAAAGGTTGGGAAACCCACTCCGTGGTCGATGGCGATACCCTGCTTAAACTTAACCCTGACCTCGCACCGGTTTCATACGCGCTTGGGATCTTGGGGATGCCCGGCTTCACCGCCTACATGGGCTTGTTAGATATTGGCCAACCAAAAGAAGGCGATACCCTTGTCGTCGCCGCGGCCACTGGCCCAGTCGGTGCGACTGTCGCACAGATTGGTAAACTAAAAGGCTGCCGCGTAGTCGCGATTGCCGGTGGCGAAGACAAATGCCAGTACGCCCGTGAACACCTCAGTGTCGATGCCTGTATCGATCATAAAGCGGACAACTTTGCCGAGCAGCTTGCCGAAGCCTGCCCGCAAGGCATTGATGTGTACTTTGAAAACGTCGGCGGCAAAGTATTTGATGCAGTGATGCCACTGCTTAATACCGGCGCACGTATTCCCGTGTGTGGCTTGGTATCTCAATACAACAACACCGCCCTGCCAGAAGGCCCTGACCGTCTTTCGCAACTAATGGGCACCATCTTGGTCAAGCGCCTAACCGTGAAAGGTTTCATCATTTTTGATGACTATGCGCACCGTTACCCAGAGTTCGCTCACGACATGGCTAAATGGGTTGGCGAAGGCCAAATCCATTATCGTGAACACGCGGTGGATGGCTTTGAGAAAGCGCCGCAAGCACTGATTGATGTACTCGAAGGCCGCAACTTCGGCAAGATGGTGGTCAATATTAAATAGAGCTCACACGCGTTATTTCGCAACACCGAAAACCCTGCCTCCCCCTTAGCGATGGATAGCGAAGGGGGTTTTATTCAGACATACGATCTTAAAGGTCTTGGCTCGCGAGTCCATGATGTTTTTGGCACCAATCTTCCCAACTTATCCTCCCCAGTCGCTTATGAGCCCAAACCACTCTCAGTGCTCGAAACATCCCTAACAGCACACCATAAAAGGTTGAGGCAATAAGATAGGTCATCATGGTCCATTCTCCCGGTTTAACAATGGCGAACATGAGCCATAACCAAGCACCCCATACATAACCTAAAACGAGGCCGTGATAAAAAAACACGCTCACCGGAGACTGAAAAACTAAGGGTTTATCTGTGGGGAAGAGTAACCGAGAAATAGGATTGGTTGCCGTTTGAGTAAGCACGCGAGGAACACCCATCTTTAATAAATACAACGGAACAAACTCAACCTTTTGCACTACACATCCCTTATCAACAATGACTTGCACGCATAATAATACAAGCTCTGTCTGAAAACGATTCTTAATTATATTTAAGCGCTTTTAAATCAGACAGATGGTCATCTATTCGTTCAGGTTATCGGCCACAATAGCTGGCCAACTTTATGGCTATCCTATCGTTCTATCTAACATTCTCGTCATTTCATGCCCGCTCACCCGTATCGTTACGTACGCCGTCCATCATCACAAAGCCTAAGTAGCCAACTACACTAAAGGAACGACTCGACTATCGTCAGCACGATTTGGCAGGGCTGGTCGCAGGTGCTTGGTTTTTATCTGCGTCAGCTGAGAAAAGAGGATGTATCAACAATGGCCAAACCCGCTCTCATGATCCGTCATCAGATTACCCTCGGATTCGCATTGGTTCTGGTGTTGGCGCTACTAACTATTTTTGCGGTGCTCGAGTGGAAAGTAAAACCCGATCTGATTGAGCAGCGACAAGAGCGGATCAGCCTCAACCAATATGCATTAATCGACTTGCTCGATGCCAAACTCGGACAGATCGAACTCTTAACCAGTTCGATCGCCTTAAAGGGCACCAACCTTCCCAAAAACGAAGCGCTATTCCGCAGCCTCTTTCCTCCACTCTTTAACAATCATGGCGATCCTACCATTGCCGGTGGTGGGATCTGGCCGGAACCCAACACCTTCACACCGGGCGTAGAACGACGTAGTTTTTTTTGGGGCCGCACGGGGCCCGATATGGAATACTATGATGATTACAACGATCCAGATGGCAAGGGCTACCACAATGAAAGCTGGTACTTAGTAGGCAAACAGGCGCCTATCGATCGCTGCAGTTGGTCTAACGCTTATATTGACCCTTTTACCAAAGAGCCGATGATTACCTGTACCGTACCCATGAAAGAAAATGATCGCTTCGTTGGGGTGGCAACGGTCGACATGAGACTGGATGGCATTGCCGACATACTGGCTCGGTATGGCAAAGAAAACGACGGCTATGTGTTCGCTCTGGACGCCAATAACAAGGCGATAAGCTTTCCCGAATCGGCGGTAACATTTAATCCTTATCGAAATACCCTGCGAACGGCTACCGAGTTAGAGCAGGAACTCCCTTGGCTCCAAGAAGCACTGCAAGCAAGTCAATCTCTCCAAGATAGTCAACTGATTACGATAGAAAGCGATGGCGTGCTAAACGAAGCCGCCTACGTTCATATTATTAAATACCCTCAAACCAATTGGGTGATTGGTCTTGTCGTGCCCAAAAGCAAAATGACCGCGGCGGCTGACAGCATGGGACTGTTCCTGATGTTTGCCATTGGCGGACTATTGCTTGTTGTGGGGATTATCGCCGCCATTACTGCCCGGAATCTACTGGATAAGATTCAGCAAACGACCACACAGATTTGGGAGTTGATAGACGGGGAAACCACTCAAGAGTTGACGGTCGACAACATGAACGAAGTAGGAGAGCTGCGCCATGCAGTGAATGCCTATGGTGATAAACTCAAATCACTATTAACCCGTCTCGAAGCGATTCAAGGTGAATTAGTGCAAAGTGAGAAGCTGTCGTCCTTAGGGTCGCTCGTGGCTGGGGTTGCCCATGAATTGAACACCCCTATCGGCAACGCGCTGATGTCCTCTACCTCGATTCTGGGGGTGAAACAAGAATTTGTGCACAAGCTCGAAAAGCCCATTACCCGTGATGACCTCAACCAATTTCTTACTCACGTTGATGAAGGTACACGTATTATTGAGCGCAATATGGCGCGCGCGTCCGAGCTCATTCGTGCGTTTAAGCAGCTTGCCGTTGATCAAACCAGCGATCTGAGACGAGAATTCGACTTGCACCATCTGGTCAATGAGGTCCTGTTGTCGTTACGTCCTACGCTCCAACGTTTACCACACCAAATTGATGTCGATATTCCTGACAACATGCAGCTTAACAGCTATCCGGGAGCTCTCTCGCAAATATTAATCAACTTGATCAATAACGCACTTATTCACGCCTTTGCTACGAAAGACCAAGGCCGCATCCAAATCTATGCCACGCAAACATCAACCGACTTGGTACACATCACCGTCCGTGATAATGGGGCAGGCATGAGTTATGACGTGAGAAAACGCATCTTTGATCCTTTCTTCACCACCCGCCTCGGCCAAGGCGGCTCGGGCCTTGGCTTACATATTACCTTCAACCTTGTCACCGGCGTACTTGGCGGCCGTATTGAGGTGAAAAGTGAGCCTGCGCATGGGAGCTGCTTCACTATTACCCTACCACTTAGCGCTCCCGAACGCGTCGCATCCAACAGTGAGGGCACGCCGTAAATTGCGCGTATGTTCGCACTATTCAAATTTCATTCTCTAACCATTTTTTATTATCGATAACCATATCATTTTCCAATTCATGAATGGTTCCAATACGACAGCGTTTTTCGGGTTCGGATTTCTCATATTCAGTCAAGTAAATATCGCTATGTATGTGCTCAGAAATCATTTTTACTAATAGCCGATTGTTTGAATAAAGACCCAATACTTCTGCTCGATGTGAAAACACCATCGCTTTTTTCATATCAACCACCAGCATAAACCGATGAGAGGGGTAACGTTTCTCTTTCTCTTCTGAGCGTGAATAGTGCTCTATGCTAGGATGTGGCGTTGATAACTTATTAAACGAAAATACAATGACTCTAACGCCACGCTCTATCGCTTCAATCAATTCGTTTTCCAGTATTTCTAACGGAAAATCCGTGTTCAAATATACTTCGACCTGAGCCTGACTTAACACTTCTTTTGCTTTTTGAAGCAGATTTTCATATCCAGAAATATTATAAATAAACTCTTTTTCTTCATGAAGCATCATTCGCGAGAGTTCTTTCTTCAGAATGTGAATATTTTCTATCGTTTTCTTTTCAATCTGACTCAATATCAGATCAGGAGACTTGGCTTCATACTCTTTTGTCTCACCGTCCAGCATAAAAATACAGCCATTGCTGTAAAGGTTATCAATAGAAGAATAAACAGATGAACGTGAAAGAGAAATATCTTTCGCTATCTTATATCCACTCGCTCGACCATTCTTTAACAAATTAATATAAACAAGAGCATCGGTTTTAGTAAAACCAAAGTCCATCAGTTTCGTAACCAGTTCTGTCACGTTACACCCTCTAAAGTTTTTTACGCCATTTACACTAGTAAGGATATCACTTCTAATCGGCTATCTGTGCATGATTATTTTAATAATAGCGCACCAAAAGGTGCGCTGTAGCACACTTCTGTAACTAAAACATATCGTTATCCTTGATTCCAGAAATATAAAATCCGTACTCTGATAGTTGTAGTTCATTACCCTTAAATTCCACAGTAACGACTTGTTCCGAATTATTTATTAATATATCCGTATTACCTCTAGAGTAGGCAATGACGTTCGGATGTTCTAGATGATACCAATGAATTTCTGGAACATTCCATTCGGGGTGGGATTTTCTCATAAAAATTAATTTATGGATAAAGGATTTAAAATTTAAATCTTGTTCATTTTCATCCCAAATCATACACTTACGATTATTTTCCTTTCCCATCCCTCTACGTCCATCCATACCGATTTCACCGCCATAGTAAATACATGGGGAACCAACTTGAGTAAACATAAATAGATAGGCTAGACGAGCTTTGCGCTTATCTCCGTTACACAAACTAAGTAAACGTGTTGTATCATGGCTTTCGAGCAAATTAAACATCGCTTCGTTTACATTTTTTGGATACATGAGGTACGAGCGAGTAACTGCGCTCATGAATGTTTCTTTGTCGTAATCGTCAAGAGCAAAGTAATCGGTAATCGCTTGTGTTAATGGATAGTTCATCAGAGAATCGTACTGATCACCACGTAACCAAGCCATTCCCTCGTGCCAGATTTCTCCCAATATATAACAATCAGGTTTAATCCCTTTAACAACTCGGCGAAAATCTCGCCAAAACTCGTGATCGACTTCGTTAGCAACATCCAAACGCCACCCATCAATATCAAACTCTTCTACCCAGTATCGGGCAACCTCGAGAAGATACTGGCGACACTCTTCGTTTTCGGTATTAAGCTTCGGCATTTCTATTACATTGCCGAATGTTTCATAATTAAAGTTCCAGAAATCCCACTCACTTTTAGGTCTATCTGGATAAACAGGAAAACTGTTTATCCAGAACCAATCAGCATAACGAGAATTTTCCCCATTCTTTACCACATCTAACCATAAAGGAGAACGATCTCCGATATGGTTAAATACCGCATCCAGCATTACTTTCATACCACGACGATGAGCTTCTTTAACTAAGGCATGAAACGCCTCATTACCTCCAAAATGAGGATCAACATTAAAATAGTCGACTGTATCATATTTGTGATTGGCATTGGCTGTAAATATAGGACAAAAATATAAACCGTTAATACCAAGATTTTGGAGATAATCTAGTTTTTTTATCACTCCCCATAAATCCCCTCCCATAAAGTTGTCTACCGTTGGCTTGCTGCCCCAAGGTTGAACATTTTTTGGCGATAGATCAGGTCGCCCGTTAAAAAAGCGTTCCGGAAAAATCTGATACCATATTGTTTCTTTTACCCAGCCTGGAGTTTTGAGAACATCTTTAGGATTAATATAAGGGAAACAGAAAAAGTTACTCAGATTACTAAGCTCACTTTCAGCAGTTTTTGGGTCTTTAATATCGACGCAGCGTTTCTCTCCAAATAATAGTTTTTCATTTTCTTTACCGTACAAAATAAAGCCATAACGACTACGGCGTTTTGGCGGTTTAAATTCAGCAAACCAATGATCATGGTATTCCGACTGACCTTCTAAAATCATCGAAATCTCATTTCCGCCAATCCAGCCATGCGCATCACTGCCTCCTAGATTACCACCGTCCAGGCCTCCTTCCGCCCAGTGATACGGATCACCTATCCATAACACGACTTTCTCTAATTCGTCTTTCGCAGTACGAAAACGAATGTGTAATGTTTCATTATCATAGGCGTAACTGTCTGCACTTTTAGCTAAATGTGCTAATGCACTTTTTGTAATCATATATAATCCTGATTATTATTCTTTAACTGCACCACTGACAAGGCCCGCGGTAATATGTTTTTGCGTAGCGACAAATAGCAGCGTAATGGGTATAGCTACCAACAGAGAACCTGCAGCGAATAGTGTGTAGTTTTCTGCAGAGTTGGATGAAATCCAGCTAAATATTCCAATAGCGAGAGTCATCTTTTCTTCACTACGAAGTATGAGCGTAGGTAGAATGAAATCCATCCATGGGCCAGTAAAAGAGACTAATCCTACAAAAACAAGAATTGGCTTGGCTAATGGTAAAATTATTTCAATGAAGATGGTCATATGCCCTGCACCATCTATCTTCGCAGCTTCATCTAGAGAGGTGGGAATCGCATCAAAATAACCTTTAACTAACCAAGTCATAAACGGAAGCGAACCAGTAAGATAAACAAATAGCATTCCGGTATAGGTATCTATGAGATTCATTTTAGACAGAAGAATATAGATGGCTGTCATCGATAAAAATGCCGGAAACATCTGTAATACTAAAACACCCATTAATACATTGCGCTTTCCTTTAAACCTGTAGCGGGAAAAGATATATGCGGACATAGTGACGACCACAAGAGAAATTAACATGTTCGCTGTTGCTAAAATAAATGTATTTTTATACCAGTCTAAATAAGGCGTATCCGAAAATAGAGTTTTATAGTGTTCTAAGGTAAATGAAACATCAGAAAAAGATGAACTAAATAGATTATTACCAGGTTTAAAAGAAGCAAGTATTGTCCAAATCACCGGACCTAATACCAGCAGCGCATTAAATATAAGGAATAAATACACTAGAGATGTGGAAATTTTTCTCATTAAGCTGCTCATCATTACATCCCCACATCATCTTTGAAGGACTTCATTCGACGGAACTGCCAAATAGAAATCAGTGATAGAAATAGAAAAATTATAATAGAAATAACAGATGCTATTTGGTATTGCTGAAAATCCAATGTTAACTTATAAATCCAAGTTATTAATATGTCTGTGTGTCCTGCAAATCTATACTCAGGATTTATCGGCCCTCCTTCCGTTAAGAGAAAAATCGCACCAAAATTATTAAAATTAAGAGAGAATGTCATCACTAGGGATGGTGCAACTTGATGTAAGACCATCGGTAGAGTAATCTCAAAAAACTGCTGGAATTTATTGGCACCATCAACTTCACTAGCCTCATAAATATCCTGGGGTATATTTGTAAGCGCTCCGGAAATAAGCAACATAAAGTATGGAGCCCCAACCCACACGCTAACAGCAATAACAGTGATTTTAGCGATAACTGGATCGGACAGAAATGCGATAGAGTCAATCCCCCAATGATTGAGAAAAGCATTAACTGGTCCTATCCCATTTAATAAAAGGCGAAAAATCAGTAACGTCACAAATGCAGGGATTGCATAAGGTAAAATGAATATGACTCGCCAAATTTTTTTCCCTCTGATATTACTATTATCGAGGGCTAATGCGAGAATAAATCCAAATCCACAAGTCAATACTGTTGCTGCTACTGCCCACTCAATGGTCCACAAAGCAATCCCAGAAAATGTACCTGACCAAATTTTTAATTCAAAAAGCGTAAAGAAATTTTTTAATCCAACCCAATCCACTAGATTTTTCGGAGGAATATGATTTGGAGCCGAGTAGTTCGTAAATGAAACCAGTACCGTTATGACAATAGGCATGATGATAAAAGCAACGCTCGCCATAAAAGCAGGTGACAACACAATAAAGGCGAATTTATCATCATAGATAGCTTTGATCTGTTCACGAATAGTCAAGTCACAGCCAATACACTGCTGTGCATCACGAACGTTGAAAACGTAAGCACAGATAAATAAAAATAAATAGACCAGTGTGAGAACCCCTTCTACTAACATAAAAATAGAATTATCACCTGGTATAACATCGAATCCATTGCGAGTCTGAGCAATGTCTCCTAAAGACGTCAAACCTTTCAGGGAAAGAATGGTTTGAGGTAGATAAAATATAAAAATAATCTGAATAGCTAGTAATATACTTCCTTTTATCCAGTGCCTTTTAATCAGTTGCGTTCCTCCCATAACCAGATAGGAAAAAAGCAAACTTGGAGCCGATTTGGTTTCAGACAACAGCATATTCACTCCTGGAATGCAATTTGTTCTTCTATTATTTTCTTGGCATGATCCAAAACCTTTCTAGGTTGCTGGTCATTAACCCACATCGCTGTAATCGCACTTGCCATTGGTGACCACAGATAGCCCATTTCCGGAATAGAGGGCATAGCATCTGAATTAAATCCCTGAGAAATAACGGCATAAGTCGCTTCATCTGTATTTTTAATTATTTTGTCCAGCAAGGACTTAACCGGTGGTATAGACTTCGTCATTTCATAACGCTTCATCAACATCTCTTCCGAGGAAATATAAGCTGCAAAAAGCTGTGCAGCTCTAGGATATTGACTATACGAAGAAACAACAGCTTCGCGCACCGTAGAGAAAGTTCTTGGTTGCTTACCGTCAAGTGTCGGTATGGGTGCTACGCCATAGTTTATACCACTGTTATCATATCCTTGTATCGCCCATGGCCCATCAATAATCGCGGCAACTTTACCTTCGTTAAAAAGTCCACGACGTACCTGAGGGTTCCGCATATCACTTGGATTAGAACTGTTTGCCTTACGCAACGTCTGCATTGCAGAAAGGCCTCTTTGTGCTTGCGCTGAATTAATTCCTAGATCGTTTGCATCCGTACCATTTTTACCAAATTCGTAAGCGCCATACAGAGTAAGAAACATTCTAGACTCGTAGTAATTTTGTACATCCCAAAGTAGACCATATTTATTTTCTTTGGCATCATTGAAATTAGCGCTAAAGTCAATGATCTCCTCAAATGTTCTTGGTTTTTTTTCTAGTAAGTCCTTATTGTAGAATAAAGCTAGTGTAGAGAAGCTAACCGGAAACCCATAGCTCACACCTTTGTATTTTGAAGCAGTAATTGCGCTGGGTATAAAAGAACGATTAATCTCATCAGCAGACACTAGATTTTCCATGACACCACCCGCAACAACCAAACGACCAAGCAAATCATGTTCTATTTCTGCAACATCAGCGACACGTGCTGACCCACCATCCTGAATCATTCGTGAAGCGGCATCCATGGGGGCAAGTCCACGGAAGGTAAACGTCACGTCATGATTAAATTCTTTATTAAATTCGCTGGCAGCAAACTTCATATACTCTAGCGTCGATTTATCCGTCCAGATAAGAAGATCGGCGCCACTTTCTGGCTGAACATCTTGCGCGAAAACGCCACTCGCCATAGTGATTAGCGAGGTGAGCAAAGCCGCTTTCATCCACGTATTAGTCATATCCACACCACAATCGTCGTTCAATAAGTACGACTAGACTATTACCGGCTAAATTTAAGTCAACTTCTATTTTAAAAATCCTTACCACAATTGTGATCAAAGTCCACAAACCAGTTATCTCAGGGGGTTTTAGGCTTATCGACTTTTTATCTTCATTTTTATTTTTTACAAGGAGACTTAGGGGGTTGAGTCTCATCAGGTTGTTATACAAGATAGTAAAAACCGACATAGTGTGACATAGCTCAACATAATGGAGTATTTATCTTGATGGATATCTCATTTCTAAGAGTGGCAGGAGGAAAAATAAATCTAGTTACCGAAAGATAGGTGGGCGTTCACAGTGAACGACTAACACTATCCCGGCACATCAACTGATAATCTGATAATTAATAAGGATCTCTCGTGAAAAAAACATTAATAGCGTTATCCGTTGCTATAGCATTATCCGGACCGACAGTGTCATACGCGGCCAGTGAAACGGGTATGAAGTCGGAGAGCAGCTTTCTTGAAGAAGCTCTTCAGTTTGGCGGACATATTGGTACGTCTGTCGAGTACGAGGACAAAGTAACCGATGGTTTTAACGGAAATAAGAAGAAGGAAAAGACCATTACAAACGAGGTCTTCGATGTGTTTTACAGCAATGTAAACTGGAACCTATCGGCTCTGTATGCCCTAAAAATTGAAAACCGAGAGCAGAACGAACCTGGCTATTATGAGAATGAAGATGGGCTGAAACATCTTTTCTCTATAGATAAAGGGTTCCGGCTTACCAACGGTTGGTCCACTGGGCTGATTTACGAGCTTGAATATACCGACAGTAAACTCTATTCACCTTATGTGGACGGACTACGTAAGGATCTAGCAGAACACAGCTTCCGGCCATATCTGACATACTGGAATAACGAATATAGCTGGGGCTTATACTCAAATCTTGAGTATCTATATAGTAAAGAAGATAAAAGTGCTTGGGGAAAGCGAACTGAGAAAGGATATAGTCTTTTAGTTAAACCTTATAAGCGCTTGGGAAATTGGGAATTAGGTGTTGAGCTATATTATCAGATCAAAGATAACGAAGACTATCAGAAAAACGGTAACATTAATGAAATAAGTGACTTTAATGAAAAATACTTTGAACCCATTGTTCAGTACACGTTTGATGATGCTGGTACACTGTACTTCCGCACCCGGTTTGGTGAAAGCGAGACGCGTCATGCCGCAAATAGCGGTGGTGGTAATGCCAACGTAGACTACTTCAAAGATATTCGTAAAGCCACACTAGGATATGAGCAAGCGATAAGCGATAACTGGATAGTAAAAGGCGAATACGAGTACGCAAATGAAGTAGAGGATAAAAGTGAACTCGCGGGTTGGGAAGCGAAGAATGAAAGTGAACTGACACAGCACACTTTCTATCTTCAAGGGTTATATAGATTCTAATAATCGGCTTTGAGAGTTTGCAATGTTAAGTGCTTCGGAAATTGCGCGTTTACTGGCTGGAAAAATAAAAGGTGATGCGTCGACTATCATTGATACAATTCGTCCTCTCAACAGTCCAGAAAAGGGTGGGCTTGCGATTGTTTTTTCTCGAACAGATTTCTCTTTTATTTGCGATAGCAAGGCAGACATACTAGTAGGGCCAGAGGCTATACTAAAGAGTCCAGCCCAAACTAAGATCTTAATCGACCATCTCGACGCTAACAAACTTAATCAGTTACTTCGTTACTACAAAGTACAGAAATACCGGTTATTTGATCAGGGGAATACATCTCAGAGTCCCGACGTCTACATCGGTAAGCATTGCCAAATTGGAGAGAATTGCTATTTCATGCCTGGAGTCAAGATCATGAATGGAGTCTCTATTGGCAATAATGTAGCAATTCACGCCAATACTGTCATTAAAGAAGGCACCATAATTGGTGATAACGTTACGATCGATTCAAACAATTCGATTGGTAATTACAGCTTTGAATATATGGCTGGAGAGGACGGAAACTATCAGAGAGTTGAAAGCATAGGTCGCGTGATCATTCACAACAACGTCGAAATTGGCTCGAATAACACAATAGACAGAGGGACGCTTGGTGATACTATCATCGGTGAAGGGAGCAAAGTCGATAATCAGATTCAGATCGGCCATGACTGTAAGATAGGGCGTCACTGTTTGATTATTTCTCAGTGCGGTTTTGCCGGTCATACCATCCTTGGTGATCATGTTATCGTTCACGGACAAGTTGGCACATCCGGACACATCACAATAGGCAGTCATTCAGTTATCAAAGCTAAATCCGGTGTCAGTCACTCTTGTCCAGAAGGTAGCGACTTGTTTGGCTATCCAGCGAAAGATGCCAAACACTATTACAAAAACCTAGCCGTCCTTAACAAACTCACCAAAGAATTTGACCAGAATAGAGGTTTTCCGATCAGTAAACCGAAATAACAGACCATAAACTCGAAACATCAAAAGATAGTCCTGACTTATATAAGAACAAAAAATAATCGTTCTTATAGTCAGATAACGTAATAACTTGAAAAAAGGATTTGATATGAAACGTTCACTCCTTATCCTAGCGATTACCACAGCCATGCTAGCAGGCTGCAGTACTTCTGATGAGTATGCCAGCAAAACTCTCGTTAAGGCTGACCCTCGCTTCTCTGACTGTAATCTACCCACTATTGAAGAACGGGGCCCGGTTCGCCCTTCCCTATTCGTTGTTGGTTCTTTTCCAAACGAGCAATGGATTCACACTGAAAACCATATGATGGGCTACAAGGGAGACGGCATCTATCAGGCCGTAAGTGACGAAAAAGCAGGAAATGTCAGCCTGCAATTTGCCACTATGAGCTGGAATCCGCAATACACAGCAGCAGGTATGGAAATGGTAGTTGGTCAGGTCAAAGAGCTAAAGCGCGCGGGTTTTGCTAAAAATACTCAAGTCAGTCTACCAACAGATGGGAAGTACGTATGGACAATTCAGCTTTCACCAGACAAAGCCCCCCTTCTTACCATGGTGGCACAATGTAAATGACATTGTTCATAGGCAGATTAAGAATCTTTCAATCTGCCTAATTCAAAAATCAGAGTGTCGACAGAGTAATCACTGGTAAATCAATTTCTATTATCAGTACAGAGCGGTAAACGGAGAAATTCATGGCCACTGTTAGCCTACGCAAAATTGAAAAACAATATGATAACAAATTTAAAGCCGTTCATAGCATCGACCTAGATATTCGCGATGGCGAGTTCATGGTATTTGTTGGCCCGTCGGGTTGTGCTAAATCAACAACGTTAAGAATGATTGCTGGTTTGGAAGATATTACTAGTGGTGAGATCCGCATTGGAAATAGAGTAGTTAATGGACTACCGCCAAAAGACCGTCGTATTGCAATGGTATTTCAAAACTATGCACTTTATCCCCATAAAACAGTTTTCGACAACATGGCTTTTGGTCTTAAAATGCAGAAGTGGCCTAAGGATGAAATAAAGCGCCGTGTGATAGAGGCTGCAGAAAAACTAGAGATTACCGACCTGTTATACCGGAAACCGAAAGAAATGTCTGGAGGTCAACGACAGCGAGTTGCCGTTGGTCGTGCTATTGTCCGTAAGCCTGAAGTATTCTTATTCGATGAGCCACTATCAAATTTAGATGCAAAACTTCGCGTATCTATGCGAGTGAAGATAGCTCAATTACATAAATCACTCAAAGATGAAGGAAGTCCTGCAACGATGATCTATGTTACGCATGATCAAACTGAAGCTTTGACTCTGGGCGACCGAATCTGTGTGCTCAACCAAGGTAAGATTATGCAGGTAGACACACCAAGCAATTTATACAATAAGCCTGCGAATAAATTCGTAGCCAGCTTTATTGGTTCTCCGGCCATGAATTTAGTAGACACCGTGATACGCGAAAAAAATGGACAGCTCTATGTAGATATTACCAACGACGTACGCATACTTATTCCTTTAGAAAAACAACAAGTATTGCGTGAATATATCGACAAGCCCGTTTGTTTTGGCATTAGACCAGAACATATTAATATCGCAAACGCTGATGACACAATAAATGTCGTCACTGGGAACCTAACCGTAGTTGAAAATATGGGTAATGAAAAATATATCTACTTTTCAGTGGGAGGTAAGGAGTTAATTGCCCGCGTTAACAATCAAAACATATCTACTAAAGACATTGGCACATCAATTCGTTTCAATTTAAACACTGAGTTCTGCCATATCTTTGACTTTTATAGCGAGGTTAATTTAACGCAAGACTAGGAAATAATGTTATGTCACTTTCATAATCACAAGGATATCTCCTATGAGAAAACGCACTTTATTTTTTAGTGTACTATTGACTACAATAGGCTTCAATAGTTTGGCACTGAGCGCTCCAATTATTAATGAACATCGAACACAAGATAAAGAAAATAGTTTTTTAGACTTCAGGAAAGAGACTATTTATTTTGTTTTTCTTGATAGATTTAGCGATGGAGACTCAAGTAATAACATCGGAGAGAACAAAGAGACTTATGATCCCAACGACTTAAAGAAGTACATCGGCGGCGACATTCGTGGTTTAATTAATAAGCTACCTTATCTCAAGTCTTTGGGGGTAACAGCTATCTGGATCACTCCACCCATTGATAATGCTAATAACTTAGATGTTAATGGTGGGGCTGGTTATCATGGATATTGGGGGCGGGACTTTTTTCGAGTAGATGAACATTTCGGTACTATTGAAGACTTCAAAGAGTTGGCCGAAACCATGCATAGTCAAAAATATGATATGAAGCTAGTTCTCGACTATGCACCAAACCATTCTAACGGAAATGACGAAAATGAATACGGTGCGATATATCGAGACGGCGAATATATCATAGATTACAATACTGATCTAGCTGCTGGTACTAATTGGTATCACCACAACGGTGGCGTTACTGACTGGAACAACTGGAATCAGGTAAGAAATCACAACTTATTTAATTTATCAGACTTCAATCAGTCAAATAAAGATGTTTATCAATATTTACTTGAAGGCTCTAAGTTCTGGATAGATGCTGGTGTCGACGCAATCCGTATCGACGCGATAAAACACATGGATAAGAACCTATCTCAATAGGTGTTGTCTGAGTAAATCAACACCTATTGAAAATACTGTAAATGAATTCGACACAATACCTAATCTCTGACGCCCTTTGGGCAAAAATTGAGCCGCTTTTACCAATCCACAAGACGAACCATCCTCTAGGAACACATCGAAAGAGAGTCGATAATCGTGATGCCATGAACGGCATCCTCTTTGTTCTCAGAACTGGTTGTCAGTGGAATGCGCTTAACGCGACAGGTATTTGTTCCTCTAGCTCTGCACATCGTCGTTTTCAAGAGTGGCGAGATGCAGGAGTCTTTGAGCGATTTTGGCAAAATGGCCTGATTTACGAAGGGGTTGATTGGAGTTCCATATCAATGGACGGGTGCCAAACTAAAGCACCTTTAGCTGGCTCAAAAAAACAGGTAAGAACCCAACAGACCGTGCGAAACAAGGCGTAAAACGCAGTTTGTTGACGGATGCGAATGGATTGCCACTGGCTGTTGTTAGCGATGGCGCAAACGTCCACGACATTAAGCTGGTACTTCAAACATTAGATGCACTAGAGTGTTATCGGCCGCCGCTGAAAGTACCTTTGTACCTAGACAAAGGTTATACAGGCCAGTGGTTACATGATGAACTGGTTGCTTTGAACTACATTCCCCATGTTCAATCACGTGCTGAAGAGGCCGCGAGCTTGAAGCAATCGGATGATTTTAAGGCTCATCGTTGGGTTGTGGAGCGAACTCATAGCTGGCTAAACCGTTATCGTAGATTGCTTGTTCGTTGGGAAAAGAAAATCGAAAACTACGAGGCCATGTTGCATTTTGCTTGTGGCCTCATTGTTTGGAATAAATCCCTTTTGGGATAGGTTCTAAGTCATTTATTCAGCAATGGACATCTGACATATATGATTATAGCAAAACTCTAGGACGCGATGGATTTTATTTTTTTGGCGAATGGTTCGGTGCTAGTGCCAATAAAACTACAGGTATAGATGGATATGCCATTGATTATGCGAATACATCAGGGTCAGCACTACTCGATTTTGGTTTCCGAGATACATTAGAGCGAGCTCTTGCCAACCGTTCTAACAATAGTTTTAAAACACTTAATAACTATTTAAACAAACGGGAGAAAGTGTTTTCTAGCGATGATTGGCAAGTGGTGTTTATGGATAATCATGATATGGCACGAATTTCCACTGCATTACGCTCCAGTGCATCAACCTTCGGACCCGGAAATAATGAGTTAGGCGGTAATCAAAGTGAAGCGTTTGCTCAAGAAAGAGTGAATCTAGGGTTAGTTGCTACTATGACAGTACGCGGGATACCTGCGATATACTATGGAACAGAGCATTACGCAGCAAACTTCACTCAGAACGGCTTTGGCCAAGTTGGTAGCGATCCATATAACCGAGAGAAGATGCCAAGTTTCAGCCAAGATACGCAAGCATTCAAAATAATTAAAACGTTGGCTAAACTTCGCAAAAACAGTCTTGCTATTCAACGTGGCAGTTATATTTCACGTTGGGTCAATGAAGATATACTGGTCTTTGAACGTCAACAAGGTGATGATGTCGTTACCGTTGCGCTTAATCGTGGTCCGTCTGCTTCAATTACTGTTCGTAATCTAGCTCTATCCGATGGAAGTTATACGAATTTACTCGACGATAACAGTGTACATGTAACTGCAGGGCACGCAACACTGCATCTCGCCCAAAATCAAGCAATTGTATTGCATGGGCTAAGCAATAGTAATACGGATCCACTTTCGAGAGACATCACGTTCACTTGTCATAATGGTGTTACCACTTCAGGTCAGAGCGTTTATGTCGTTGGTAATCACCCTCAGCTGAGTGATTGGGCATTAGGAAATGCGATAAAGCTAGAACCATCACGGTATCCCACATGGCGATCTACGCTTACCTTACCCGCAAAACAAGATATAGAGTGGAAATGCGTAAAACGAAACGAGTCAGATCCCAAAGCAAACGTAGTTTGGCAGTCCGGTGCTAATAATCAACTTAACACTGACCGCCAAAACGCAACAGAAGGTAGTTTCTAATATTCATATCTAAAACGCGTCCTACCTAATAGTTAGGGCGCGCATTTCGGAAATTGGGCGAATTTCACGCTTTTTAATAGTTCAATTAAAGGCTGTAACAGGTACTTGCCCATTCCAGCAATGGCGTTTCTTATCGCTGATACTCTTTAAACATCGATATTCCATCACTTTAGGTTGTAAATGTTACACTTTTACCACCAACATAAAGTCATCGCGCCCTCCCCTTCACCACATTCCGATCAAGTAAAATGCTTTGCAGCTGAAATATGGGTAAGCGGTGCCCAACATTTATGTTGCAAAGCCAAAAATCTGTGTCATTAATACGGGGCTTAACGCGACAGCAAGTTGGCGGTAGAAAACTCACCGACTAGCATTAACGCAATGAATCTTAGTTGTTTCATCCGTTCGGCCTAGGCGCGAGCACATAGGCGATTTAACGACTTTTCTTTTCAACTAAGGTGACAATATGCTGCTTGCAACGTTGGCGATTATTGCTGGGTTTGTACTTCTGATATGGAGTGCAGAAAGGTTTGTAGAAGGCGCTGCGGTGAGTGCCCATTATGCGGGAATGCCGCCTTTATTGATTGGCATGCTGGTCGTGGGCTTTGGTACATCTCTGCCAGAGATTTTAGTGTCGACCATGGCCGCGTTCGATGGTAACTCCGCATTAGCGCTCGGCAATGCGCTGGGCTCCAACATCGTGAATATTACCTTAATTCTCGGGGTAACGGCCCTGATTGCGCCCATTGCGGTCCATTCCACCATCGTCCGCACAGAGCTGCCGATTCTGTTAGCCATCACTCTTGTTATCGGGGTGATGTTGTGGAACTTCACGATTAGCTTCTACGAAGCCTTGCTGCTGATCGCAGGCTTCTTGCTGCTGATCGGCTGGACGGTGTGGCGTGGGATGCGAACCAAAGAAGATATCCTCGCCATCGAGATGGATGCCGAGCTCACTCAGCAAACTCTCTCGCTGAAAAAGGCAATAATGTGGCTGGTGATCGGGCTCGCACTATTAGTTGTTAGCTCACGGATTTTGGTGTGGGGTGCCGTTGAGATAGCCCAACAGTTGGGCGTCAGCGATCTTATTATTGGCTTAACCATAGTCGCATTAGGGACCTCCCTGCCCGAGTTGGCTGCCTCGATCATTGCCGCCCGCAAAGGAGAGCACGATATTGCCGTAGGCAACGTAGTCGGCTCCAATATTTTTAACTCCCTCGCCGTAATTGGTATTGCCGGCGCCATCGAGCCAATTCGCGACATCACCGAAGAAGTCTTCTGGCGAGACTGGATGGTGATGCTCGCCGTGACGGTACTCTTGCTGCTGGTCTCAATGCGCTTTGGCAAAACGCGAGAAATCAACCGCGCCGAAGGGGGATTACTGTTTATATGCTACGTCAGCTACACCTGCTTGCTGATTTATGCCGCGCGGTAGGAGGTTACCAAGCTCGGCGAAGAACATGTCTGCGCATAAACACATTGTGCGCAGACATTGGTGTGGTCTCTCATTCATTCGCATCAATAAATGCTTTTAGCGCCCGCTCGTCAGTGATCTCTAAGCCATTTTCTGTTTTGCTAATAAGTCCCCTTTCAATCAGTTCTTTCACTGCTCGTCGGTAGACACGGCCTGACGTGCCAAACCGCTCAGCCTCTTGGTTGACTCTGTCAAACCCACCTAACAAGGTATGGGTTTGGCTCCTGATTAAAAGGTCATAAGCGATGTTGTAAGTAATAGGGTGCAGCAATCGGTTGGTGTAGATAGCCATAGAGTCTTGATAATCTTCAGCTAACGCTGACGCAAAAAACACCATCATTTCAGGCTGCTGTTGCAGCTTTTCCGTTAGCGTTTGAATACAGATGACATCAACCTGCATATGCTCGTCTGCTATCACACTCCATTGGCAAGGCGATTGAGTGAAGTACTCCATTTCACCATAAATATGGTAATCGCAGTTTGCCTCACCGAGTTGAAAACGTCGCCCATTCGCCGCCAATATACTCATTGAGACTCGGCCCACCGGCACAACGTACAAGTGCTGAAGTTCCTCACCTTGGCGAAGAATCGCTTCACCCACATCAAAGTAACGCGTACTGATTTGACACTGATAAATCAAATCACGAAAAGCGGCACTGTTTTTCTCAAGGTATGTTTTGAAGCGACCGGTTGGATAAGGCCCGATTTTCATTCTCTGCTCTCTCAGAAAATCTAATGACAACAATGTCATTTTGATTGTACCCTGTCACAACCAATAAAAAAGCGACATGGACCTGCCGCTTTGCTATGCATTGATTGGCTACGAGAAAATAGCTGAGGCTAGAGCACAACTAACCCTGAGCGATGAGCGCTTCTAACGCCGTGATTGCCGCAAGCCTTTCACCTTCCATCATCACCTTAGTCTCATCTACATACTGCCCAATGCCTTCTTTCACATCTTGTTGATAGAGAACGACATTATTTAAGATAGACGCGACATGCAGACCTCGTAACCGACCCACCGCCAACAGGGCAGAGGTTTCCATATCCGCACCTAACACACCTTTTTGGTTCCAGTATTGGCATATCGCTTCTTCATTATCAGTATAAAAACTGTCATGAGAGCGAACGACGCCGAAATGATATCGGGTTGTTTGCGTAGACAGATAGCGTTCCATTTCCTTTAATAATTGAAGGCTCGCATAGGCTGGATAAGCCGCATCCACATAGGCCTTAGAACCGCCTTCATCCCTTACAGCCCCCTCGGCGACAATCAGCTCTCCAAGCTGAATTCCGGCTTGCATCGAGCCTGCAGAGCCAACGCGTATTACATGGCTAGCACCGCATTGCTTTAACTCTTCAACCGCAATGAGCATGGATGGCGCACCGATCCCCGTACTACATATAGAAACAGATTGCCCCTTGTATCTGCCTGTAAAAACGCGATATTCGCGATTTTCAGATATCATTTCTGCATTATCCAATAATGCGGCAATACGATTGGCACGATCGGGCTCGCCACACACAATCACACGAGGCGCAACTTGTGTTTCATCAACACCAATATGAGGTTGTTTGACCATAAAGACGATCCTTACGCTGCCGCAGTTTGAGTTAATGTTTTATCGTCGTTACGTTTAGCGCTACGCGCCCATTCTCGTGTGCCATTGGCAGCAATGAACATTAAAATCGCATACTGCGCAGACATTGCATAAACACCTTGTGTCGCGTAAATGCCCACACTAATGACGTTAATCACAACCCACAGAATCCAATTTTCCACATATTTACGTGTCATCAGCACTTGAGCAACAACGGACAGCACCGTCATCGTGGCATCCCAGAATGGGAACGCATCCGGCTCAAGCACGGGAGAGGCCAAGTTTGTGCCTAAAAGGTTTAAACCATCAACAGTGAAGCTTGCGAGCGAAAAGAAAAATGCATCAATATAGATGGTTAGCCAGGTTATCGAAATCACACTGACTGCCGCAGTCGCAATGAGCTTCTGCTTACTTAACCAACGCACCTCTAGGGTTTCGCCTTGCGCATTAGGACGGGTCCATGCGTACCAACCATAAATGTTGGCACAAAAGAAAAACAGTTGAAGCAGCAGTAACCCATATAACTGAATTTGAAAGAATATCACCGCAAACAGAGTGACATTGAGCAAACCAAACAGGTAGTTAATCGTTTTCTCTTGGCTGGCAAACCAGATACACAGTAATCCAAAAACGGTTCCGAACGCCTCAATCCAACTCATCGCATAACCGTCTCCGAGTGGAATATTGACGAGGGTGTTATTAATGTCGAGCAAAGCAAATAGACTCATGGTGAGGCCTTTATTATTTTGTTGAGATTGTGCTTATATTAGGGGCGAACAGCAGATAAAAGGAGGACATTTGTCCCCTCTTGGCTGAACTCGATCATAGTTCAGATGAATATATTATTTTTGCTAGAAAAGGGCACGGCACTTTGTCTGATAAGGTGCCTAACGCGGCAGCGCTAGGCGTAATGCACAACGCGGCCTCATCGCTGTCTTCTTCCTCACCTATTGATTTCACACATAGTTACACAACGGTGCACGTTTGCGCTTTACATCTATTGCGGGTCGATGAACACTGCTGGGCAGAGTATAATGACACCGATATCACGTAGAGTTAGTCACACATTATGAGCAATACCACCGCGAAAAAGCCGAGTCCCTTGTTTGAAATCCTGTTCAACGTTTTCATCCCCTCGATCATCCTGATGAAGTTGAGCGGCGATGAATACCTAGGTACAGCCATGGCACTGGTCGTCGCTTTGGCCTTCCCTCTCGCTTACGGCGGGATGGATCTGGTCCGTAACCAGAAATTCAATTTTATCGCAGCACTAGGTTTTATCAGCGTATTACTGACAGGCGGGATTGGCCTACTCGAGCTCGATACCCGTTGGTTAGCCTTAAAAGAGGCGCTTATCCCCGGCCTTATTGGCTTGGCGGTGTTAGGGTCAACCTTTACCCGCTACCCACTGATGCAGAAGTTAATTCTGAATGACACCGTGCTCAACCTCGCGTTGATCAATCAGCGTTTAAGAGAGAGCGGGCAATCCGCCGCCTTTGAGCGTTGTTTGATGTGGTCAAACTATCTGTTCGCCAGCACCTTTGTGTTCTCATCGGCGATGAACTACTTCCTTGCCACGTGGATTGTCACCAGCCCTGCCGGCACGCCCGCGTTTAATGAAGAGTTAGGCAAAATGACGCTGTACAGCTACCCGATGATTGCTATCCCTAGCATGTTGATGATGTTCGGCATCTTTTACTACATTTGGCGTCAGATCCGCGCGATGACGTCGCTAGAAACAGAGCAAATCTTCCACCTGAAATAACAAGCGCCACGCGCGACGTTTAAAAACGGATCAAAAAAGGGAGGATAGCCTCCTCCCTTGCGTTATCACTTCCACCCTTGACGCCACTTCTCGTCTTTTTTGAGCTCACGCCAGTCTATCGGATATTCTTGTTTCGACAGCACCGACTCGAGCACGCATAGCACCACCACACCGTCCTCATCATACTCAACGTCGGAGACCAAAAAGTGCTTCTCGCGATTAATAGGTTTGACCGCCGTCCACTTGCTATTGCGTAACTTGGCTGGATTGATTTGATTCACGCTCACCCCGTTAGATACTGCATCGGTTAAACACAACGGTACCTAGTACGAATGGGGTTCGGTTTAGTTCAGCGATGGGGCTGGTGTAACTCGTTCCCACGCTCATGCATGGGAACGAGAAAACATTTATGATAACCACTTATTCACTTATATGATCATAAACTCGTTGCCTTTCTATATTAACAATCTCTTGCATTTGAGCTCGAGAGAGCTGATTGGACTCAATCCTACTTCCAGAGGTAATTTCATTATATTCAGATCGTCTAATCGACTTAAACAAATCGAAAAAGCCGTCCCCGGGTAGACCACCGTTAGATTTTTTTGATAACAATGAGCCATAAATTGCTATTTTTGGAGAAGCTAATTCCCCACACGCTGATTCAAAAGTAGTCCAAATGATGGCATGATTGATTGCACGAGAACTCTCAAAATAATCATCAAAAATACCATATATTGCACCGTATGGCACGACACGCTTCATTCTAGCTGCATTGCGCAATACAGTTTTTATTTGTTCGACTTTCTCTACTACTACTTCCATAAATACATTCCTTTTTCAATTGCTCTTATAGTAATACACACTTTAGGAACAAATTTATATTTTCGTGATGGTATATTCAACCTTGATCAAGCCTAAAAAATAAGAATATTGAAACTCAACGTGTACCGTTCGATATAGATTTAGATCGTCTACACACGACGTTATTAATAAGATCATTCACCTAAGGCTCTGATCCTGAGGTAATAACTCCTATCACGCAACTTGGTAGCTGATAACAGGCAGATCTAGTCTTGTAACTCGTTCCCACACTCCCGCGTGGGAATGCATATGGATTTTGAATCATGGACAGGATTCACTACAGCATCACCGGTCCACACCAGACCTATGTTCTAACACTCGGGCAGTATCAATGCCTTTAACGAACAAGCCGATTCAATGCTCTAGGCGGCGTAATTTTACGCTGGTGATGGTGCTATTTGTGTTTGAATGATAGCTCGAGCTAGATATGCATTCCCACGCGGGAGCGTGGGAACGAGACAAGATAACTGGAAAACAAGCGTTTAGCCTTCTTTTTGAATAGCGCCTGCTTGGGTTAACCGAATAATGTCTAATGGCCCTGTCACATGATTGGCAGGCAGCGGTGAGACCGCAGTAAGAGACCTTCTATATGTGTTTGCCGTAAGCAATGACTTAATGGCGGAAATGACAGAACGAAGTAGACGACTTTGCTGTTCGAGAGCATTGGCTGCTGCGCAGCCAAAAAAATGCTATTGCCTATTGACCAGAGAAAGGCTCATATGTGTTATGTGTGTTCCCAAGCTGCAACTTTTGCCAACATTTACCCTGCTGGCTAAAATTTGACAAATGAATGAACATGTTAGTACGATTAATAGCCATTTAACAAACGGAAGGCTTAAATCGTGAAGGAAATCATCAACAACATAAGTGTTTTTGTAGGTAAAAACTTTAGCATCATTGGGTTTACCGCTGGTGTTCTATTTTACTTGGCAATTAGGTAATGGACTCAAGAGACAGCAGATAAGAAGATTTATTTGGCCGTTTTACAACTTTGACGCTGTCTTTTGCATTATTACCCCAAAGTTTTCCACCTGTGAATAACCTTTCTTTTCAGTGCTTTTATTGCTATCACTTTCGCGCTGCTATCTCTGATTACTTCGTAACACATAACGCCCGCAACAGCGGGTAATTTGTAGCGCTAGCGGAGAATTGCTCCGCTGCTTGCGATTGTTAAGGTTTGATCGTTTCGAGAACCAGATATCTGCCCTCTTCCACGGAAAACGCATGAACATCCGCGTCACGAAAGGCTTCCCAGCACGGTCGCCAGGTACTCTTGGTCCATCGCGCACATCATTCGCTTGCGTTGAATACCGGCTTTGAAACTCTTCTCTTGCTTTAATAAATTCAGAACCATTTGCCTTATTCGTGCAAAAACTTCCGCTCGGTCATCGACTCTTATTCGGCAAGCATCTTCTTTTAATCCAACATCAAGTTGCCAGTGCATTGATTCAATTAACCAGTGTGAGCGCGTGGCATCATGAAGCTCTTTCGCTGTCAGTGCTTTTGAGCTTATATAATAGCGCACTGAAATATCTGACTCTTCGGCGTGTTTTCCCTCTTGTCGAACACTCACCATGATGCCCATCGTTTTTAATTCAGGCCAATCGTAAGCCAAATCACCTAATACACTTAAATCCGTATTAATCAGTGCACATCGTGTTTCTAAACGTCCATGCGATTTCTCTTGTGATGCGTAGCTATCACCATCAAAGTTTTGAAGCATTGAAGGACGGTAATAATTATCAAACGCTTTGTCTAACTTGCCTTGGTTTCCTTTAACAGCAAGCAAATAGTCGGCATTTTTATTAATGATTTTTTGTGCGATTTTTCGCTGACAACCCATGGCATCTATAGTAATTAAACACCCATAAATGTCGAGTAATTCCAGCAGCTTAGGTATTTCAGTGATCTCATTGGTTTTACTATTTACTTTTGACTGTCCGAGGCATACACCATTTGCGGTTGCGAACGCATTAACCATATGAATCGCAGCTTGGTCTGTTGCTCGGTTATATGAACCCCTCAGTGTTTTTCCATCAATGGCAACCACTTCACCATCCGTTAATTCATGACACGATTTCATCCATTCTATGAAGGCTTTTTGTAATGCTTTTGTACTGATGGTTCCCATCACTCTTGCAATCGTATCTGCCGAGGGTGATGTTTTACCTGAGAAGCCAAAGCGTAATAAAAAATCACGCTGCTTACGTCCATAATCACTCATACCTTTCCAGGTATCATGACCAGACAACACCGCACAAATCGTTATCAAAATAATATCTGATAACGTATGTTCAACTTTACCTTCTTGACGAATGTCTCTAATGGAAACGAAATGCATAAATGGACTTTTATCTTCTGTCATTTTTAATCTCCTAAACGTTAGGAGACCATTAAATCGCACTGAAAATGATCAACAAATTGATCCTTTATTTTCACTCATTTTAATTAATAAACATGGTTCAACGCACGATTTTCAGCCTTAATTGACAATTAAGTCATTAAATCGCTAGCCCAGGCATGCCGCGGATCTTCATGCGTTTTCCCTGTGCCCTCTTCATTCACACCTTCACCGACTGTATTCCAACCCCTAGCCTCATAAAATGCTAAGGCTTTTGTGTTTTCTGCAATACACTTGAGGCGAGCTGGTCTTCCCAACTGCTTTAAACAAGTCGTCAAAAGCTCCGATCCGCACCCCCGACCAATCCAGCTGGGGCGCACGAACAAATTATGAATAAAATTTTCTGGCTCATAGATCGAAACGAATCCAATAAGCGAGCCTTCCCGCTCTGCAACCCAGATCGCCTCATCTTCTGTGTCCCTGTCAAAGTCTGACAATCCGACTGAGTCGGGGTCCAGCCACCCGAAAGCATTACGCCTGGACTCGAAGTAGATATTCCTTAGTGCTTCTCTGTCAGTTTCAATAAAACGTCGAACATCCACATCACTCTCCGGAGAACCTTAACGCCGCGTTAAGTAGTGAGCAACGCCACCACGAAACTTAACCATACCACCGTAAACACAAAACCCAACGATAGAATGAAAATTGCCATGCGTTGCGAATCACTCTTAAATGCTTTGTATGGATAATCTCACTCGTATTTGGGTAAAGTGAGACCCAGGCTTTAGCTGCAACTAAAGCTTTCTAATGTGCAGTTCGATTGAACGCTGACTCCTCTGTCGAGAGACCGATAACAAACATGAACGCACCTTAGAACTCCAAGCACCAAACTCGAATACTCGACTGGGTCTCGAACCCGTATTACGCAAACAAGAGTTAGCTTATTATGAATACTGCATCCAATCAAAACATCTACATCGGCGTCGATACCGGCAAAGCGCAACTCGACATCTACGTCAGACCAACTGCGCACTTCTTCTCTGTGCCAAACACTGATAAAGGCATTAAAGATGCATTGAAAATCATCAAGCCATATCAGCCTGAGCGCATCATCATTGAAGCCACTGGCCGATTAGAAATGCCCTTTGTGCTCGCGTGTATTGAAGCCAATTTACCCATCGTACGCGCCAACCCTGTGCACATTAAACGCTTTGCCGGCGCCATTGGCCGCAGAGCGAAAGATGACCGCTTAGATGCTGAGTTAATCGCACATTATGGCGACGCCATTAAGCCTGAAATCACCATTATCAAGGCGGAAAATATACGTTTAATGAGTGACTTAGTCATCAGGAGAAACCAGCTCCTATCTATGCAAACGATGGAAAAGAACCGCTTGCAGATACTGCCCAAAACCTTGCATTCAACCATCAAACCCATGCTCACTGCGATGAAAAATCAAATCACCAACATTGAGCAAAAACTCGTGAAGTTGATTGAAGCATGCCCTGAATATCAGACTAAAAATACGCTCTTACAAAGCGTGCCTGGCATTGGCAGCATTGCGGCAGCATCTATCATCAGTAACGTCCCTGAGCTGGGCTATATAACTAACAAACAAGCGGCATCACTCATTGGTGTTGCACCCGTGACAAAAGAAAGTGGGCGATATAAAGGCAAACGGGTGATCCAAGGTGGACGTGCTCAAGTTCGTACCGTGTTGTATATGGCGATGATGTCTGCGATGCAATGTAATCCTGTTTTTAAAGCGACGTATGCCCGATTGGTCGCCGCCGGAAAGCCAAAAAAAGTCGCCATTATTGCCTGTGTGCGTAAGATGGTGGTGATCTTAAGTTCGATGCTCAGAGACGGCGTAATGTGGGATAAAAATATCGCTAAAATTTAGCGATTGACGACATACTCGTTTGTTATATGCTAATACCTACTGGGAGTTGAAAAGATCCTTCCGAACAAACCAAGTACAAGGCTACTACGGATACAATAATAGGTAATAAAAAAGACTGAAACCATATATAAAAATGCCCATATTTAGACAAGGCACTAAACCTTTGACCAGCACCTTCAAGCCTTACACAGTAGAGCTCAACGTTTGTTTTGAAATCTATATACTTTTTCTTGGTTTCTTCGTCAACCTCATCGTAAGCATTCGGGAACTGTCCATTAAACTCAAGTTCATGAAGTCTACGTAATAATTCACGACCACCGTTTAAAAAATTTTTATCAAGCTCCATATTGGTTCCAAAATTAGAATGTATATTATTGTTTGAGAACCAAAGTTTGAAACCGGCCAAGTCACCTAACCAATTGACCAACAGTGTGTAAAAGAAATATACCATTAAAATAACAGCAAGTAGGTCAAAGAGATCCGCAGGAACATTTATGCCGAACAGATTTAATTCACCTAAATCGATATCGTAAAGCTTCACTAGAATAGTCATAAATGAAACAACCAGTAATCTACGACCACTCTTTTCTGTAAGATCGCTTATGATGTCATCACCACTAATTTTTGGCATTTCTCCTCCATTGAATATTTGCATATAAAACGCCGAACATAAGTTGCGCCACGATAAACCCACCAAGCGCACTGGACTCCATACCAAAAATGCCGAGTAAAAGGCGTCAACTTGATGTTTTTGTTACATGCGTGAATCTACTCACGCTCCTCACTATCAACTTTATTCTCACCATACCATCTTATTGATGTCATAATACTGTGATAAACATTATATATAAATGATTTACACATCATCAGAATAAGCACAAAGAAAGATTGAAGAAGTGAAAGTGTGAAGCATAAATAAATCTTATAAATTGAAACTTCAAAAAGATAAACATTAGAAATACCTTTTGGTATATCTGTACGCATGAATGATGAATACAAATATGTCAGCAGAGACAAAGAAATAATGTCAATTATTACCTTAATGAACACACAGTGACTACTTTTTAAGTAGCTGATGTTATATCTATCATCAATAAACCTTGACATTGAGTATTGCAACTCTTTATCAGATAAGGTCGAATATATAGAATAACCTGCAAGTATAAACCCAACTATTGATACTGACCAGTTTATTATATTCGTTGAAACAAGTTGTATTTCATTCAACAGCATTTCTGTCGTTGTTGTTGAACTTGAGTTCAAAAACAACATAATCAAAAAAGTAGCAAAAAAAACCAGCATGTTATCACTACTATCTTTCATATTTCTAATTACTTTATACAAGCACCAGAAACTATTCTCTGCTGTTATGTCATCTAAATGCTCCTTCTCACTATCCACAATAACTCCTACTTTAGCATGCTAAGTATATAGCCTATTTTTTCTTTGACTTTACTTAAATTTGATATCCTTGGTTCTCGAATAACCCCATCCTTAATTAAACCCAAAAATGATTCATAAGTCTCTTTAACTAATAAAGTTGGAGTTTCATTTATCTCATTGATTGACCTAGTTAATTTAAATTCATCATGAGTACCAACAAGCTTGTCATTATTAATATCTTTCCCATTAAGTTTAATTAGAACATTCCCGTCATTAATGGCTTCTTTAGATAAATTTGCAACTTCATCATGTGGTAAAGATTTTTTACTTTTTGTAAATTCAACTTTACTTTTTGACTGTTTTAATTTTTTATTTTCATCGCGCCAGCATTTAAAGAAACCATTACAATCCGATTCACTATTAGGCATAACTAGATTTAATGTAAGTTTATCTATTGACTTCATGCCTTTGATAAATTCTTCAATGTCAGCGTCTGACGATAGTGGAATAACTTCAATGTCAGGTTTTGGATATCTAACTTCGAGGTCTTTCTTTTTAGTTACTCTATAGTTACCACCATGAATTTCCTTTTGCTTCTTTTCTCCATCAAATATTTCATTGATCAAATTTATTCTTTCGTCATTAATAAACCTTTCAATTGTTGTTTTAAAACTATCCATTGTCGGAGCATCTTTGTGTTCCTTTATGAAAAATATACGATGTTCTTTTAAAGACAAAATAAAAATTGAAGAAGGTGAACTTTGCATAGACAAACTATCGTCGACCAAATCACCATCTTGAAGAATCTGCTCTCGTTCTAAAATTGTGTCTTTTACAATTCTTCCATATATAAATGGTAAAACTTCATTATCAATATCGATTTCAATTAATTGTACTCCATTAAAGAGCCATCTAGAATCACCATATGTTCTAACATGATTATTGACAAAAGCTGGGTGTACAAGATCTACATAATGATCTAACAATTTGTGTTGACCAAAATGACAAACAAAATTCCAGAATTCAACATTATAATTTTTCTTCATTTGATACTCTTTTTTCCTTAAGCATGTAACATTGTATTAGTGTGCGTGCTCGATTCCCCAAAACCGTTATACGCGTCATTTTTTAACTAACCTACTGTAATTAAGCACATTTTTAATGCTGCAAACAACCACTTTGCCTGCGAATGTGTGCATGCCGCCTATCTCAACTCAGGCATTCACACTATCCCCAAGTATCAAGCTGTAACCTCATGACTTATAGACTCTTTTAATCATCCATTCTGGGATAGTGTGAATCTGTCACGGATAAACTTCACGGAAACGCATGAACATCCGCGTCACGAAAGGCTTCCCAGCACGGTCGCCAGGTACTCTTGGTCCATCGCGCACATCATTCGCTTGCGTTGAATACCGGCTTTAAAACTCTTCTCTTGCTTTAATAAATTCAGAACCATTTGCCTTATTCGTGCAAAAACTTCCGCTCGGTCATCGACTCTTATTCGGCAAGCATCTTCTTTTAATCCAACATCAAGTTGCCAGTGCATTGATTCAATTAACCAGTGTGAGCGCGTGGCATCATGAAGCTCTTTCGCTGTCAGTGCTTTTGAGCTTATATAATAGCGCACTGAAATATCTGACTCTTCGGCGTGTTTTCCCTCTTGTCGAACACTCACCATGATGCCCATCGTTTTTAATTCAGGCCAATCGTAAGCCAAATCACCTAATACACTTAAATCCGTATTAATCAGTGCACATCGTGTTTCTAAACGTCCATGCGATTTCTCTTGTGATGCGTAGCTATCACCATCAAAGTTTTGAAGCATTGAAGGACGGTAATAATTATCAAACGCTTTGTCTAACTTGCCTTGGTTTCCTTTAACAGCAAGCAAATAGTCGGCATTTTTATTAATGATTTTTTGTGCGATTTTTCGCTGACAACCCATGGCATCTATAGTAATTAAACACCCAGAAATGTCGAGTAATTCCAGCAGCTTAGGTATTTCAGTGATCTCATTGGTTTTACTATTTACTTTTGACTGTCCGAGGCATACACCATTTGCGGTTGCGAACGCATTAACCATATGAATCGCAGCTTGGTCTGTTGCTCGGTTATATGAACCCCTCAGTGTTTTTCCATCAATGGCAACTACTTCACCATCCGTTAATTCATGACACGATTTCATCCATTCTATGAAGGCTTTTTGTAATGCTTTTGTACTGATGGTTCCCATCACTCTTGCAATCGTATCTGCCGAGGGTGATGTTTTACCTGAGAAGCCAAAGCGTAATAAAAAATCACGCTGCTTACGTCCATAATCACTCATACCTTTCCAGGTATCATGACCAGACAACACCGCACAAATCGTTATCAAAATAATATCTGATAACGTATGTTCAACTTTACCTTCTTGGCGAATGTCTTTAATGGAAAAGAAATGCATGAATGGGCTTTTATCTTCTGTCATTTAAAATCTCCTAAACGTTAGGAGACCATTAAATCGCACTGAAAATGATCAACAAATTGATCCCTTATTTTCACTTATTTTAATTAATAAACATGGCATGACGCACGGTTTTTAGCCTTAAGTAACAACTTAGAACCTATCCCAAAAGGGATTTATTCCAAACAATGAGGCCACAAGCAAAATGCAACATGGCCTCGTAGTTTTCGATTTTCTTTTCCCAACGAACAAGCAATCTACGATAACGGTTTAGCCAGCTATGAGTTCGCTCCACAACCCAACGATGAGCCTTAAAATCATCCGATTGCTTCAAGCTCGCGGCCTCTTCAGCACGTGATTGAACATGGGGAATGTAGTTCAAAGCAACCAGTTCATCATGTAACCACTGGCCTGTATAACCTTTGTCTAGGTACAAAGGTACTTTCAGCGGCGGCCGATAACACTCTAGTGCATCTAATGTTTGAAGTACCAGCTTAATGTCGTGGACGTTTGCGCCATCGCTAACAACAGCCAGTGGCAATCCATTCGCATCCGTCAACAAACTGCGTTTTACGCCTTGTTTCGCACGGTCTGTTGGGTTCTTACCTGTTTTTTTGAGCCAGCTAAAGGTGCTTTAGTTTGGCACCCGTCCATTGATATGGAACTCCAATCAACCCCTTCGTAAATCAGGCCATTTTGCCAAAATCGCTCAAAGACTCCTGCATCTCGCCACTCTTGAAAACGACGATGTGCAGAGCTAGAGGAACAAATACCTGTCGCGTTAAGCGCATTCCACTGACAACCAGTTCTGAGAACAAAGAGGATGCCGTTCATGGCATCACGATTATCGACTCTCTTTCGATGTGTTCCTAGAGGATGGTTCGTCTTGTGGATTGGTAAAAGCGGCTCAATTTTTGCCCAAAGGGCGTCAGAGATTAGGTATTGTGTCGAATTCATTTACAGTATTTTCAATAGGTGTTGATTTACTCAGACAACACCTATTGAGATAGGTTCTTAGTCATTAATTCGCTAACCCAGGCATGCCGCGGATCTTCATGCGTTTTCCCTGATGGATTAAAGGGCTTCCCTGAAGCCATTGAAACTGTCTATCCCAAGACGGAGGTTCAGCTCTGCATCATCCATCAGATCCGCAACAGCGTGAAGTACGTGGCCAGCAAGAATCAGAAAGCCTTTATGTCCGATCTGAAGTGCGTTTACCGCGCGACGACCCAAAACGCCGCAGAGCAAGCGTTAGATGAACTGGAAAGTAAATGGGGGGCTCAATATCCACTGGTCATAAAGTCGTGGCGCAGCAAATGGGAAAACCTATCGGTGTACTTCAAGTACCCAGAACAGGTACGCAAAGCGATTTACACGACCAATGCCGTTGAGGCTGTTCATCGCCAATTCCGCAAACTGACGAAGACCAAAGGTGGCTTTGCCAACGAGAACGCATTGCTCAAGTTACTGTATGCAGGTATGTTGAAGGCGTCAGAGAAGTGGACGCATCCGGTGCAGAATTGGAACCTGACATTGTCCCAACTGAGCATCCACTTCGAAGGACGGCTCGACGACTACGTAGATCTTTAAACGTTGGGTGACACAGAACTATGAACACCCTCCCAAAAAATGCTATTGCCTATTGACCGGAGAAGGGCTCATATGTGTTATGTGCATCTAACCAGTAGTGATAGAGCCAATATCAACATTTAAGAAAGTAGCTAATGCTGCGATTAAGTTTTTAGACGCTGCAACAATAAACTCATCTCTAGCATCGCTAGGTGCGATTGAATACAAAAAGCCGACAAAAACTACAGTCGTTAGCAAGTTACCTAGCAACCCACTAAACGCCCCTTTGGTGTGCGTAAAGAAGTTTCTCTCAAAAAAGCCCGCTGGCTCATAATCATAGACGAACTTCTTGAGTTTTTTTTCGAACTGTTGATTAAGCTCAACCTCTCTTTCGGAAACAGCTTGAGAAAGTGTATTAGAAATTAACTCAGCAGCTTGCGCTTCATATATAGAAAGTTTGGGGATTTCGCTACATTTGACATAGCTTTGAAGTTCTTTATCTTCGGGGGGACGACTGTGTTCAGCTTCAAATGACTTGATATATTTTTGCTTATTGAGCTTATACATGCAGTAAGCAATCTGACCCACTAAATCGTCTTCATTTTCAACAAGAGTTTCATAAACTTGATTGTATTTCTTTTTGGACATCTGGAATTTTAGCCTACGACAGATTCGCTTTAGCTTTCTTAAAGCGCTCATTCAAACTCGCCTTAGTTTCACTGTTAAACATACGTTTCACATCATCTGAAACGGGCTTATGTTCCTGCACACGCTTCATAACCTTTTCTGAAAACTCAAGTTTTTGATTTTTCTTGCTCAATAACATTTTTCAGATCCACGTAATAAACACTCCTACTATTTTATGGGAGTCAGAAGCAAATAGCCAGCGATGGCACATAACGCCAAATTAAGGTGTGAGCAACGCTACCACCTAACCTAAACCATTGCACCGTAAACACAAAACCCAACCTTGAAGCGAAAATGCCAAGCGTTGGGAATGATGTTGATCCACTTTAACGGACACGTCTTTCGTTAAGTACATTGTTTTTCAAACGCTATCGGCGACATATAGCCAATGCTACTGTGTAACCGTGTTCGATTATAAAAGTACTGAATATATTTTCTGAGCTTCTCTCGTAAGTGACTTAAGTTAGCAATCGGCGCGTCTTTGATTAACTCGCCCTTAAGCGATTTAAAGAACGACTCGACTTCTGCATTATCCGTACATTTCCCTGGCCGATTCATGCTCTGCTCAACACCGTGTTCCGCCAGTAAATGTCGCACCCTATCCGCACAATACTCGCGCCCTCTGTCGGTATGAAATAGCAGTCCCCGTTTAGGCTTTCGGCTAGCGAGTGCTTTGACGATGGTGAACATCGTCAAGTTTGAATCAAGTCTGTCGCTTAGCGCCCAGCTAAGTACCTTTTTTGAGTAAACATCAATCACTACCGCTAAGTAGCCCCATCGGTTTCCTACTTTTATGTAGGTAACATCCGCGGCCCATTGTTGATTGATTTTGCTCGCTTTTTCTTGTTCTAAACGTCGATTGACGAGTCCTTTAAAGAACGTCCGACTCTTTTTCTGACGACGGTAAACACGGTCCACTCTCGCCTTTAAACCGGCTTCTCGCATCAAGCGGGCCACACGTGTCACCGATCATGCAAAACTGATCCACTAACGATCATCGAAAACTGATCCACTTGGTATCATCCGTTTATTTTTTGTACGGGTGATTTATGTTAACCAAGGAGACATTTGTGGATATTCATGTTCGCTTTGCACAAGGCCAAAGTATTCGTAAAATTGCCCGTCAATTAGGCATCTCTCGTAACACCGTAAAGCATCATTTGCAGCAGCATCAGATGCCCAATTACGCGCAACGAGCACAACCCGCGACAAAACTAGCGCCCTTTAAACCCTATCTCGTCCAACGAATTGAGCAGGCCAAACCCGATTGGATACCTGCCACCGTCTTGTTTGACGAGGTCGTCCAACGCGGTTATCCAGGCGGTATTGCTCAGCTCCGACGCTTTGTGTGTCAGTTTAAGCTTTGTTCCACTCCTGAGCCGGTTGTCCGTTTTGAAACGCTACCAGGGCAGCAAATGCAAATCGACTTTACCACCATTCGTCTCGGTAAACGGCCGCTCAAAGCCTTTGTCGCAACGTTAGGTTACTCGCGCGCCACTTTCGTCAAATTCTTTGATAACGAGCGTGCGCATGCATGGCAACAAGGTTTAAAAGAAGCGTTTGAGTATTTCGGTGGAGTACCCGAGCAAGTGCTGTGTGACAACGCTAAAGCGCTCATCATTGAGCGAGATGCTTATGCACAAGGCGAACATAAGTTGCATGATGAGATGCTACAGATGTCGAAAGACTACGGCTTTAAGCTGGTTGCTTGTAAACCCTATCGAGCTAAGACCAAGGGGAAAGTTGAGCGTTTTAACCACTACTTAAAAAACAGCTTCGTTGTGCCACTTAGCGCCGAATTGCGCGCGCAAAATCTCGAGCTGGATGTACAAATAGCCAACGCAAAAGTCGGCCCATGGTTACAACGTGTGGCGAATCAACGCATTCATGGCACCACGTTAGCTGTCCCTGCTGAGCGCTTGCGAGAAGAAGTGAAACAGTTACTTCCTCTGCCAAAGTTCGTACAGGGTGCAAGCCAACACAAGTGTGCCCCAGATATCCGTATTGTGCCGCCACGAGAGTCCATCAATCTACAACATCCCATGAACGTTTACGAAGCGTTGTTAGGAGGTGACCATGCTACTGCATGAACAAATAGGTCATCTCTGTGACTCACTGAAACTCAGCTCTGTTGCCGCCTCTTGGCCATCGTTGGCTGAGCAATGTATTGCTCAAGAAAAGAGTTATGGTGAATTTCTACGCGCGTTATTGGAAAGCGAGCAACAACAACGAGACGAGCGAACCCGACAGCTTTTCAGTCGTATGGCAGGTTTTCCCGCGCATAAAGAGTTAAGTACGTTTGATTTTAAGTTCGCCACCGGCGTCCCGAAACAGCAGATACAAGAATTAAGTGCGCTGACCTTCATTGAACGTAATGAAAACGTGGTGCTACTTGGACCAAGCGGTGTCGGTAAAACGCATTTAGCTATCGGGTTGGGACTAAAAGCCGTACAGGCTAGAAAGAAAACGCGCTTTATCACTGCTGCTGATTTGATGCTGCAATTATCGACCGCTAAACGGCAAAACAAGCTGAAGCAATACCTCTCTCGCTCCGTGATGGCCCCAAGGTTATTGATCATTGATGAAATCGGTTACCTGCCATTTGGACGAGAAGAAGCGAACCTATTTTTTAATGTGATCGCTAAGCGCTATGAGTATGGCAGCATTATTTTGACCAGTAATCTATCGTTTGGCCAATGGCCAAGCGCATTTGCCGATGATGCGACATTAACGGCAGCGATGTTAGATCGACTACTTCACCACTCCCATGTTCTGCAGTTAAGTGGTGATAGTTATCGATTGAAAGATAAACAACGCTCAGGAGCAATACCTGACTAAAAGGGTGGATCAATTTTGATTGATCGTTTTTAAGCTAAAAGTGGATCAGTTTTCGGTGATCGTTGACAACACGCTTACGACTCACTGCGAGACCTTTTGCCTTCAACGCCGCATGGATTTTAGGACTCCCATATCTGCCTTCGCTTTTACGGTAGATGAACGCTATCTCTGCGCCTAGCTCACTATCTGCGCGCGCGTGTCCTGACTGTCCGCGGCTTAGCCAATCATAATAGCCACTACGAGACACAGAAAGGTGCCTACACAGCTTCTTTACTGAGTAAACATCACTATATTGCTTTACGAATCGGTAGGCTTGCGCCTTTGTTCTGCTTGAAAGCGTTGCCACTTTTTTAAGATATCGTTCTCCTCTTCAAGCTCCGTGATCCGTCGTTTGAGCGCCGATAACTCATCCTTCGCCTTGTCTGGCTTCACTTTATTTTTTAGGGACTTGACCATACCAAACTCTCCATCTCGATACGCTTTACGCCATTTCGATAGCATGAATGGATGGATATCAAGCGCCTCTGCAACCGACTTCACTGTTCGATGCGTTTCATAGCTCCATTCAACCGCTTTCAGTTTGAAGTCTAGTGAATATTGCGCTGTCTTTTTACCCGTTTTATAGGCTGGCATACTGACCTCCTCAGGTCGTCGATGCGTGTCCAGTAAAACGGATCAAGTCCAGAATCACTCTTAAATTTTTTGTTAGGTGCGATTTAATCGAAATATGCATGATTTTTTGGTAAGAACAACCTAGCTAACTCAGGCACAGTAATGTCATTTAGATAGTTCTGAGTACAAAAACAATACCCACACTCTCGCACTCGAATTATATTCCTCAGTTGAGGGTGCTGTTCTGTAGCAAGGTATAACGCATTCTGCGACTCTCTTCTAAGGCTTATATCATCATTTATAATCACCTTAGGGTTATCAATAATGATTTCTTCCAAATATTGAAACAATACTGGTCTTTGAGGCTTTCTAATTGTTACCATTTTTCTCTGAGTGTCAAACTCGTTCCATCGTTGTCTAAGCTCACCCACACTCTGAAAGTATTTATCCTCTTGAGTTAAATTATCACTCCAAAACATAGGATTATTTTTGGTAACCCAAACATGCAGGTCTTCATTCAACAGGAAATCGAGACCGAATTTAAATAAGACTGGCCCATACAAATTTTGCCTTGGAAATAAGCCATGAAGATCTACAGTATCAATGAACACATCCCCCCAAACATCAAACTTAATGTCTTCTTCATCTGAAGCTTGAGGGGTTTGGTACAGTCCATTATTTGCAACATCGCCTCTAGACAACAAACCATTGTTTTCAATAAAGGTAATTGATGTCGCAACTGTATTGGCATGATGAAAATGAGTAACTTCCTTTTCAGATAGTAACTCGTAAAGTTCCCTATTATCTAATCTCATTTCTTAACCTGAATTTTCAATTTAGTTCGACCATTAACATGCGGCACGATTTAGCACCTAACGCCGCATTAAGGGGCAGGCAACGTAAACAACTAAACTCAAACTAGCCAGCCGTAACCTCAAATGCCAACCAAACCAAAACTGCCAAGCGTTGACTGTCCCTCTTGAATGCTTTGTATGGATAATCTCACCCGTATTTGGGTAAAGTGAGACCCAGGCTTTAGCTGCAACTAAAGCTTTCTAATGTGCAGTTCGATTGAACGCTGGCTCCTCTGTCGAGAGACCGATAACAAACATGAACGCACCTTAGAACTCCAAGCACCAAACTCGAATACTCGACTGGGTCTCGAACCCGTATTACGCAAACAAGAGTTAGCTTATTATGAATACTGCATCCAATCAAAACATCTACATCGGCGTCGATACCGGCAAAGCGCAACTCGACATCTACGTCAGACCAACTGCGCACTTCTTCTCTGTGCCAAACACTGATAAAGGCATTAAAGATGCATTGAAAATCATCAAGCCATATCAGCCTGAGCGCATCATCATTGAAGCCACTGGCCGATTAGAAATGCCCTTTGTGCTCGCGTGTATTGAAGCCAATTTACCCATCGTACGCGCCAACCCTGTGCACATTAAACGCTTCGCCGGCGCCATTGGCCGCAGAGCGAAAAATGACCGCTTAGATGCTGAGTTAATTGCACATTATGGCGACGCCATTAAGCCTGAAATCACCATTATCAAGGCGGAAAATATACGTCTAATGAGTGACTTAGTCATCAGGAGAAACCAGCTCCTATCTATGCAAACGATGGAAAAGAACCGCTTGCAGATACTGCCCAAAACCTTGCATTCAACCATCAAACCCATGCTCACTGCGATGAAAAATCAAATCACCAACATCGAACAAAAACTCGTGAAGTTGATTGAAGCATGCCCTGAATATCAGACTAAAAATACGCTCTTACAAAGCGTGCCTGGCATTGGCAGCATTGCGGCAGCATCTATCATCAGTAACGTCCCTGAGCTGGGCTATATAACTAACAAACAAGCGGCATCACTCATTGGTGTTGCACCCGTGACAAAAGAAAGTGGGCGATATAAAGGCAAACGAGTGATCCAAGGTGGACGTGCTCAAGTTCGTACCGTGTTATATATGGCGATGATGTCTGCGATGCAATGTAATCCTGTTTTTAAAGCGACGTATACCCGATTAGTCGCCGCTGGAAAGCCGAAAAAAGTCGCCATTATTGCCTGTGTGCGCAAGATGGTAGTGATCTTAAATTCGATGCTCAGAGACGGCGTGATGTGGGATAAAAATCTCGCTAAAATTTAGGATTGACGACATACTCGTTTGTTATGTAACTTTTCTAACTATTTCAAAGCATTACAAAGAACAACATTACCAAATATCGTTTAACTTACATGAAAAGTTAACAGTAACCCAGTAGAATTTGCGTGACAACGACGAAACTGCGAGCCCTAGTTCAAAGAAAAAAATGACTGCCACCAAACTTATCGCAAACCCACTGAACCATTAAGAACAAACGGAAAACTCGAAGAACAAGAAGACGAAAGCTAAGCCAATATGAATAAGACTGACTTTACAAATTTTACAAATAAAAAATTAAAACAATAAGTTAAAACCATAAACATGTGAAGTAGAAGCCAACTTAAAAAAGCAAAAGCATAAAAATATTTTTAATTTTCAATACATTGCGGTCTTTTTCTTTACGGTTACATAACATTGTATTAGTATGCACGCACGATTTCCCAAAACCGTTATACGCACTCTTTTCTACCTAATAGACTGTTATTATTAGAATTTCTCACCTCTAGTGGATACTGCTCTTCCGTGAAAGTGTGCATGCCGCCTATCTCAACTTAGGCATTCACACTATCCCCAAGTATCAAGCTGTAACCTCATGACTTATAGACTCTTTTAATCATCCATTCTGGGATAGTGTGAATCTGTCACGGATAAACGTGCACGCTTTTGCCTGTATCTAGCCGATAAGCTGGTTAAGCATCCAGTGTTTAGCCACACGCTACCGCCGATCAGTTGTCGGCACCTAACACGCCATTTGATTGGCTATTTTGCAGGTTAGTGTATCAAGCGCTGTGTTGGTTTTCGTGCGCTATTGTCCAAAGTGTTAGCCAAGCCTTGTTTTGTTAGATTGGTCCCAAAAAGGCGAGTCGTAATCGCCTGATTGGGGTTTGAACGTTGCGAGTTATTTTGATTGAACGAGATTTTAGGTAGGAAGAGGAGTGACTTTTGCTGACTGAATTGTTTCTTCAATCAGAGCTTCATATGTTGCGGCTTGTCCTGCGGGGAGCAATTGACGATGCATTTCTCGGCGCACGTTTGTATCAAATAAGCGTTCTGTCACCCATCCAGTTAGATAAAGTGCCGATAAACATCCACCAGCCGTGGCGATATTGCCATCAATCACTAACGGCTGGTCTTGCACTTCTGCGCCCATGGCTTCAAGGGCAGGTTTAGCATCGGGATGCGTGGTCAGTTGACGCCCGCCTAACAACCCTAATCGATACAAAATAAAGGAGCCCGCACAAATCGAGCCGATAAGTTGGTGATTGGGATTAAGCGATAGAGCTTTCATAAACGCATCGTCGTTTAATGCGGCAGGTACGCCTTTATAGCCACTGGTAATCAATACAACATCAGCTTCACTTGCTTCACTGAGTTCACCATCTGTTGTTACCGAGAGCCCAAGCGTCGATATGTGTTCGGATTTGGTACCAAGTACGCGTACATTCCAATGTTGAGGGAGGCGTCCAAAGATATCGCGCATGAGAAAGAAATCGATGTCGGTAAACGCATCAAATAGCACAATCGCAACGGTATACATAATATCCTTTTACATTATAACCAGTTATTTCAATAAGATATCATGCTTTACGATAAAAGGAGAGCAAACCACCGCATAACATGTATACGGTGGTGAGGAGCATTTACCCTACCGCGCAAAGCGGGTGGCGTGGAAGGCGAGGTGTTCATCAATAAAGGTACTGATGAAAAAGTAGCTGTGGTCGTAGCCGGGTTGCATGCGCAAGGTGAGCGGGGAGTTGTGTTTCTCGGCCGCTTGTTTCAGGGCTTGCGGGTTAAGCTGTTCGGCCAAAAAGCCGTCTTTGTCGCCTTGGTCCACCAGCATCGGCATGGCGGTGGGGCCTTGGGCGAGTAACACGGTGGCATCGTAGGCTTGCCATGTTTGTTCGTCATCGCCTAAATAGGCACTAAAGGCCTGTTTGCCCCACGGGCACTCGGTGGGATGACAAATCGGGCTGAACGCCGAAATGCTGCTATAACGTGACGGGTTACGTAAACCAATCACTAGTGCGCCGTGGCCGCCCATGCTGTGTCCGGCAATCGCGCGCTGGTTGTTGACCGCAAAGTGCGATTCAATCAGCTCCGGCAGTTCGTGCGCAACGTAGTCGTACATCTGGTAGTGCGACTGCCACGGCGCTTGGGTGGCATTAACATAAAACCCCGCCCCTTGGCCGAGATCGTATTGATTGGCATCCGCCACGTCATCGCCGCGCGGGCTAGTGTCTGGCGCCACAATCGCCATGCCTAAGGTGGCGGCTTGTTTAAACGCGCCGGCCTTTTGCATAAAGTTTTCGTCGGTGCAGGTTAGGCCCGAGAGCCAATAGAGCACCGGCACGGGTTGTTTTTTTGCTTTTTCGGGCAGAAAGATCGCAAACGTCATTTTGCCTTTGATGGCGCTCGAGTCATGCTGCCAACGTTGGTGCCAACCGCCTGCGACTTTGTTTTCGCTTATTTTTTCTAGTTGCATGGTTATTTTACCGCCGCGTTGCCACGGCGGCCGTCCTGTTATTTATCCATGTGGATCACGCTGCGAATGCTTTTGCCTTCGTGCATCAGGTCAAAGGCACGGTTTACTTCATCAAGGCCCATGGTGTAGCTAATGAATTCTTGTAGGCCAAATTCACCATCGAGGTAGCGCTCAACAATGCCGGGCAGCTCTGAGCGACCTTTAACGCCACCAAACGCCGAGCCTTTCCAAACGCGCCCTGTCACCAGCTGGAACGGACGGGTTGAAATCTCTTGGCCTGCACCGGCAACCCCAATGATCACTGACTCGCCCCAGCCTTTGTGGCAGCATTCCAGTGCTTGGCGCATCACATCCACATTGCCGATACATTCAAACGAGTAATCAACGCCGCCGTCAGTCATCTCCACAATCACTTGCTGGATTGGCTGATCGTAGTCTTTTGGGTTAATCACATCAGTGGCGCCCAGCTGCTTGGCAAGGGTGAATTTGCTCTCATTGATATCAATGCCGATGATGCGACTCGCGCCGGCCATACGCGCACCAATCACTGCAGATAAGCCAATACCGCCAAGGCCGAAAATCGCCACCGTGTCGCCTTTTTCTACTTTGGCAGTGTTCATTACCGCGCCCATGCCAGTGGTCACGCCACAGCCAAGCAGGCAGACTTCTTCGAGCGGTGCGGCTTTGCTTACTTTCGCCAAAGAGATCTCGGGCAGTACCGTGTATTCGGAGAAGGTCGAGCAGCCCATGTAGTGGAAAATGGTCTCGCCGTTAATCGAAAAGCGTGAGGTACCGTCTGGCATCAAGCCTTTGCCTTGGGTTTCACGCACCGCACCGCATAGGTTGGTTTTGCCTGAGCGGCAGAATTTACACTCGCCACATTCGGCGGTGTAAAGCGGGATCACATGGTCGCCCACTTCCACGCTGGTGACACCCTCGCCGACCATTTCAACAATCCCGCCGCCTTCATGGCCGAGAATGGAAGGAAATACCCCTTCAGGATCGTCGCCCGATAAGGTGAACGCATCGGTATGGCACACACCAGTTGCGACGATTCTGACCAACACCTCGCCCGGCTTGGGCAGTTCAACGTCAACCTCTTCCATTTTCAGTGGTTGGCCTGGCCCCCATGCGACGGCGGCTTTGGATTTAATGTGGGTTTGTCCCGGCTTGATGGTTAGTGCCATTGCAGAATCCTTTTGAGTTCAAGGGAGTAATTCGTGTCACGCTATACTAGCTAAGTTGCTTTTCGTTATAATCCAGCAAAATTGAAAATTATTATTTCACTCACGTAATAATGCGTTGTCCGATAATATAGACAGGATAGACAGTCATGGCACCCCATTGGGAAGGATTAAACGAATTTTTAGCGGTGGCTGAGCACGGCAGTTTTACTCAGGCCGCTTATAAGCTCGACACCAATGTGGTGGCGGTAAGTCGGCGAGTTGCGGCGCTAGAAGCTCATTTGGGGGTGAAGCTTTTTCATCGCACCACCCGTAAAGTCACGCTAACGGATGAAGGCGAGCACTATTATCAACGTTGCCGTCCGCTGATGGCTGCCTTGCAAGAGGCCGAGCAAACCATTACCCAATCACAAGCGCTTCCCACCGGATTAGTGCGGGTGACGGCGCCGGTGAATTTTGGCGAACAATATATCGCGCCCTTGCTGGCCCCCTTCTTGCGGCAATATCCTCATGTGTCGGTGGACTTGCACCTGACCAATCGTCGAATTGATCTAATTGAAACTGGCACCGATGTGGCGATCCGTATTGGTCATCTCGCAGATTCCAGCCTGAAAGCGAAACGCTTGGGTTCTCGACGGCTCTCCATTTGTGCCAGCCCAGCGTATTTGGCAGCACACGGCCGGCCGCTGACGCCAAACGATCTCAATCGCCATGTTTGTTTGGTTGGCTCCAACGAACACTGGCATTATCAAGCGAGCAATAAAGTCCGCACCCTCACGGTTTCGGGGCGGCTGCGCTGTAATTCTGGCGTGGCGTTACTCGAGGCGGCCAAGCAAGGCATTGGCCTCGCGCAGTTGCCGCATTATTATGTGCAAGAGGCCTTAGCCGAGGGAACATTAGAAGAAGTATTGGTGGATTATCGGATAGAAGAAGAAGGCATTTGGGCGCTTTATCCACGCGGACGTCAGCTTCAGCCCAAAGTGGCGGCATTATTGGCGTATTTAGTCCAACACTTGCCCACTCAACCCGCCCCCGATTTTTAACCGCCACTCTGGAACCCGCTAAAAAAATCGCCAGCACAAGGCTGGCGATCGGGTCGAAGATGTTCAAAAACGGTCGATTAGTCACGCGACGCGCGCAGTGACGTGTCCGCTTTATTAATTGCTGAGACTTTAAACGCGCCCACATAGTGATCGAGAGTGCGTGCAAGCCCTGCTAAGTCTTGGCTACTCGCTTCTAGGCTATGGCTATCGTCCAGCCCGGCTTGCGCCGCTTGGTTAACCGTATCCATGTTGACGTTAATTTCATTGGCTACGCTTGATTGCTCTTCGGTCGCCGTTGCCACATGGGTGTTCATGTCCAAGATGGTGCTCACTTGCATCGCGATGCTTTCTAGCGCCGTCAGAGCTTGCTCGGTCGCGCGGTTCCCTTCGCTGGTCAGGGCTTTACTGGTGTCCATTGCCTCAACCGCGTTTTTCGCTTCTTGCTGAAGCTGATCAATGGTCGATTGAATCTCTTCGGTTGATTGCGACGTTTTGGTCGCCAGACTGCGTACTTCGTCCGCCACTACCGCAAAACCACGTCCCGCTTCGCCAGCGCGCGCTGCTTCAATGGCTGCGTTCAAGGCAAGCAAGTTCGTTTGCTCTGAGATGCCACGGATCACATCCAAAATGGAGACAATCGACTGGGTGCGATCAGCCAGCGAAGTGATCACCGTCGACATGTTGTCCATCTCGGTGTCGAGTTGGTTGATGGTCTGGGTCGCTTCGGTCAAGGTTTGCTTACCGGCTTCGGTTTCGCTGTTGGCTGACGAGGCCGAATCTGCGGCGTTTGACGCGCTTTGCGAAATTTCGTTGATGGTGGCGATCATCTCATTCATCGAGGTCACGACCAGCAGCGCTTGCTCGCTTTGTGATTCACCGCGTTTTAGCGATTGCGCGGCTTTGTCGCGCAGCGACTCGGCTGAACGGCCAAGCTCTTCACCGGTTTCCACTACATGTGCAATGATTTGGTCGATTTTTTCGACGAAGGTGTTAAAGGCCACCGAAATACGGGTGATCTCGTTGTTGCCAGTGACAGGCAAACGCACAGTCAGGTCACCGTCCCCTTTCGAGATATCGGCCAGCGCGTGCTCAAGGCCTTTCAGCGGCGCGAACAGTCGGCCCAATAGCCATACCAGCACGAGGGTACAGGCAATAAAAATCAAGCCAATCGCGGTCAGCTGCGCAATCGCAATGCCATTGGCCGCGCTATCCACTTCTGTAATTGGGATCCCAACATCAAACGCGCCCCATAGGCGGCCATCGACGTAGATTGGCATCATGATGTCGTACACCCACACATCTTGCACATCAGCGTACCAGCGTGAATGCTGTGGTTGACCTTGGTTAGCCCCCGCCACTGTGTAGCTGTCGGTGTAGACTTTGCCCAGTTTCTGCATATCACTGTGGGCAATGGCTTTGACGTTTTTATCAATGACGACGGCATAGCTGATGTCACTGCGTACTTTGAGACCGCTGACCATCTCCTGCAAATCGTCGGTTGGCGTTGACGAGTTCGACAGGATGTACTCGGCGCGATCCGCAAGCAGCTCTGCCTGCGCTTTCGAACGCTTGAGAATGATGTGGTCGATTTCATCGTGTGAGATAAAAGTTGTGGCGGTGATGCTGGCAATTGCCGCCACCGCAAACATGGCACACACCACAATTAAGATGAGTTTTTTCACTACGCTACCTTACTGGCAATGGGAGGGGCGGAAACCGTCAACGTCGGCGTGCTATAAGCCGGTAGCCTAATTCGGCCAAAAGGGGCGAGAGACGGCTGACTTCCTCTCTGTACATGGATGTCAGCGCAAATAATAGCGACAGCGTAACTGATAAACAAGTTACGCCTCGCAAAAGTCAAATATTCATGCGCGGTTACGCACAAAATCGTATCGCTTGCATTGACGATGAAAGGCCATACCGTTCGCCAATTTTTCTAACATTTTAGGCGGTCCCAAATCGCGTGGCAGGAAAGTAATTAAGCAGTTTGTGGAGCGCAAAACACAGCATTAAGGTGATCACTATCGCCACAATATTGCTGCTGACGCGGTAAAGCGCATCATACATAAAATCTTGGCTGGGACTTAAGTATTGCCCAAACAGGATCCCCAAGGTGGCCATCGCGCCAAATCCAACCCCTGAACCACTGGCTTCTTTCACATGGGCTTTGGCGAATAAAAGCGTCCCTATCCACAAAAGCGGCGCGACCAAGATCAACACCCCAAACCAGTCATACAGTATTGCTTGACATGCTACCCCATACGCGACGCCAAGCACCGTGCCTACCGCGCGTTTTCGCGCATAACTTAACGTGCCGTTCCAGTGCATGGGAAACAGCAATAACACAGTCGTGGCCTGCGCTGAAATGGAGTCGCGCAAATCAAACAACTGAAAGACCACAAAGGAAATGGTCGCTAACGAGGCTCCCATTAGTGCCTCGTGGCGCATACGGTGAGTCTGTTTTCCTCCCGCGGGCATGGCAGGCGGCTGACGCTCAGTCACATCCGGGATCAGCCACGTCACCAAGTAGGCAATCAATACCGAAAGGATATTGGCCCCTAAGTTACCAAAAACCAGCGTGTTAAGTGGCAAATCTGGATAGCTGGCAAAATGCAGCATAATGCTCAGGCTCAACACACTGTTGGCACCAAACAGAAAAAAGCGTCCTTTAGACATGCACGCAAATTTGTAGGTGAACAGCACAAAGACGAGTGGCGTCATCAGCCCCGGGTGTGCTCCCAACAAGCCCCCGAGCACACCCACTTCTAAGCCACTGATCACCGCGGAAGCAAGCAATTGACGCGCCGCGCGACCGTTCATCACTGGGACTAAGCCCAGCAGTAGCATGGGGGTAACGGTAAAAAATACCCCAAAGTTACAATCAAAAAACTTGCATACCGTAAAGCCTAATGTGGCGCCGGTAGCAATCCGCAAACACTGGCGCACATCGTTATCACTTAAGGGGTGATGCCATAAAGCCATCGCTCACCTCCTTAGTAGATGTAGTGCAGCAGGCTTAAAAAGCCGACTTGGGCGCGGGCGAATACGGCTCCAATCCAGCTGTCTGGCATAAGTTGCACCGTGGCACGGGCGCCGGTCGGCAGCGCATGAGGGGGCCATTCATCGAGTTGAATGTGCAGACGCATCCGCTGCGCATCACGCACCCAACGGTTCGAGTTGGAAGGCGACGCCAGTTGCCCGTTGGCATCGATCTGTCCAGCACTGACTCCCGCATCCACGCTACTCACGTGTCCCGCGTAAAGCTTGCCCGGTTCACTATCAAACGCTACCTTCACCGGCGTGCCGGTGTGCACATCGCGGACACTTTTTTCACGAAAATCGGCAATCACATCGGTGCGGTCAGACACCAACGCCATCAATGGCTGTCCAGCGCTGGCATAGGCTCCCACGTCCAATTGCAGATTAGTAACCACGCCGTCATGGCTGGCTTTTACTGTGGTGTAGGATTGATTTAATTGTGCTTTCTTTAGTTTGCTCAATGCCACTTGTTCAGCAATATTGCTGGCACCGTCACCGCCCCGTTGAATTTGCAGCGCACTGACACGCGCTTTGGCCGCTTCCCAATTGGCTCGAGCAGTATTGGCCGCACTGATTGCATCATCACGCTGCTGCTGAGAAACACCATTTTTAGCGAATAAGGCTTTCAAGCGTTTCGCTTCACGCACTTTCTGCGCCATCACCGACGCCAAGGCCGAAACATCTTGCCGCGCCGCCATCAATGACGCATCTAGTTGAGCATTGGTTTGTCTGGCTTGAGCTAAGGCGAGTTTGGCTTGGTCGACCGCAATCCGATACGGGGTATCATCAATTTGGAACAACACATCCCCTTGATGCACGCCTTGGTTGTTTTCCACCGCCAAGGCACTGACCGGCCCGCTCACCTGTGGTGCTACTTTGGTCACGGTGCGTGTCACCATGGCATGAGGCGTTAATGGCATCACGTTATCCGCCAGCAAAAAATAGCCAAAGAGCAACACAAAACTGAGAGCGGCTACTTTTACCCAACGCGCAAATTTTTCATCCGGTGTCATTCGTACTTCTTACCTCTGTTGTTGTTCTGTGCTCTGGTCATCTTTTGCGGTGGCGGTATAGTCCATCGCATTTTGATTGATGGTGACCAGCACCCGCTCCAAAGCGTCAAAATCTTCGGCGGCAATGCCCGCCAGCAGATGCTTACGTACCCGCAACACCCGCGCTTCAATGCGGCTCATTAATTCACACCCGCTTTTAGTGACATGCACGGTTCGGGTGCGCTTATCTTCTGGCAAGCAGCGCCGCATGATCAGGCCCTGCGTTTCAAGGTGTTTTAAGGTCCGCATTAATGAGCCCAGCTCAATTTCGAGCGCCTGCGCCAATTCACTCTGGCTGATGCCATCGCCCAATCGACGCAGCATCCACAGCGCACTCCAGCGTGGATAGCTCAGCCCCAATGGCGCCAGCTCAGAATCGGCGACACGACGCCATAATCGCGCCGTGCGTCCTAAATGTTCAGCAATCGACATGTGTTCAGGATGTGACGATGTCATGCGCTTTCTCCCTCAATCGAAATTACTTAGCCTGCTAAGTAATAAGTAGCAGTCACTATAAAATAGTTAGCAGGCTAAGTAAATATAAAAGTGATTTGTGTCACATAACAATGGCGGGTTACTGGCGTGATAGCCGCTCGCCGCCGTTGGTTAACTCTGATAATCTAGCGCGCGTCATCGTTTTGTTTGTAAAGGGATTACTATGCAAGAACTCTGGGATCGCCATATTTGTTATCGCAGCCATCGCATTGATGTACCGCTGGATCACCATGACGCCACCAGCCCATCGATTTCGGTTTTCGCCCGTGAAGTGGTGGATACGCGCAAAAATGGTCAAGATTTACCGTGGTTAGTGTATTTTCAAGGCGGGCCTGGGTTTGAGTCTCCTCGTCCGAATGGGGCAAGCGGCTGGCTAAAACGTGCTTTAGACGATTACCGCGTGTTGTTGCTCGACCAACGCGGCACAGGCTTAAGCTCGCCGGTCAATCACCAAACTCTCGCCCACCTCACGCCTGCCGAGCAAGCAGCGTATCTGAGCCATTTTCGAGCCGACAGCATCGTGAAAGACGCCGAGTGTTTACGCGAGGCGTTAGGCATTAAGCAATGGGCGATCCTCGGACAAAGCTTCGGTGGGTTCTGTGCTCTCACCTATTTGTCGTTCTTTCCACAATCGCTATCGCGCGCGTTTGTTACCGGCGGTATCCCACCGATTGAAGGACATGCCGATGCGGTGTATCAAAAAACCTATCAGCGTGTGGAAGACAAAAACCAGCAGTTTTTCGCCCAATTCCCCGACGCACAAGCCCGCTGTCACGAGATTGCCCAGTATTTGCAAAACAATACGGTGACGCTGCCAAATGGTCAGCCGTTTACCGTTGAGCAGTTTCAAACGCTGGGACTGAATCTCGGTCGCGGCCATGCCGGGCTGCCGCTGTATTACCTACTAGAGCGAGCCTTTATAGAGGTGAATGGTGAGCGTACCTTAAGCTACCCGTTCTTAAATGCGATGCAGGCTGACCAAGGGTATTTAACCAACCCGTTTTACGCTATTTTGCATGAATCGATTTACTGCCAGCAGCAGGCGTCGCAGTGGTCAGCCCACAGGGTGCGCGATCAATTCCCGCAGTTCCACTATCAGCCCGATCAGCCGTTCCGGTTTACCGGCGAAATGGTTTACCCGTGGATGTTTGATCAACTGGCTACCCTTAAACCACTCAAAGACGCGGCCATGTTACTGGCGGAAAAGAGCGATTGGCCGGCGCTTTATGATCTTGAGGTACTCAAGCACAATACGGTGCCGCTCGCCTGCGCCACCTACGTCGATGACATGTTTGTTGAGTTCGATTATTCCCGTCAAACCTTGGCGCAGATTGCCAACAGTCAAGCGTGGATGACTAACGAGTACGAGCACAATGGCATTGGCGTCGATGGTGAACGTATTTTGGATCGCTTAATCGACATCGCTGATAGCCTTGCCGCTCGCCAAGGCTAGTGACTCTCCGCTGCGCATCGTCCCAACAGTGTGTTGTCGCAGCGGAATTTTTCATCACTGCAAACTGTGATCTAATTCAAATCAAAAAATCCACAGTTAACACGTGTTACGCTCTTTGTCAGTACCGATTGAACTCGGGAAAATGCGATAAAAATCGCCCGCTCGCCTTCAAGGCAGCCTGACTGATCAGCGTAAACCACGCCCCCACCAGCCCAGACTAGCCAAGTAGGCACACTGGCTAACGATGCTTGCATGTTATGTTAATTGGCGTAGTATTATTGCGTTTCCTCGGGTTACAGGACGTATCCCAGCACGGTGTAGGCTCAGGAGCATGAGACCCTCACTTCATCGTCGTTTTTTCTTCTCAACCTTTGCGTTCACATTGATGAAAATTGTAAGTAAATCAAGCAAGAAAAGGGCAGTATTTTATAAATCTAGCGTTTTCTTCGATAAGTTGTGGTCACGCGATAAAACGCCCGTTTCCGTCTTATTGTTAGCGGTTGTTATTGGCCTGCTCGCGGGTATTGTGGTCACCTTCTTTGAACTCGCGATTCACTCTCTTTCTCAAACACGTACCGAGTGGCTCGATAGCAATATCACCTCAATGATTCCATTGGGATTACTCGCCTTTCTAATCAGTGCGGGCCTTGCCTTAATTGGCTATTGGCTGGTGCACCGGTTTGCGCCTGAAGCCGCGGGATCGGGTATTCCTGAAGTCGAAGGTGCCATGGAAGGTATTCGTCCCACACGATGGTGGCGGGTAATCCCAGTGAAATTTTTTGGTGGTTTGGGCGCGCTAGGCTCAGGGATGATTTTGGGCCGAGAAGGGCCGAGTGTCCAAATCGGTGCCAATATCGGCCGAATGGTGACAGATACCTTTCGCATTCACGACCGTAACACCAATCAAACCCTACTCGCATCAGGTGCCGCCGCAGGCTTAGCCGCCGCGTTTAATGCCCCGCTTGCGGCGATCATGTTTGTGGTTGAAGAAATGCGGCCACAGTTTCGCTACACCCTCATCTCCATTAAAGCGGTGATCATTGCGGCAATCATTGCTGACATTGTGTTTCGCTATATCAATGGCCAAGATGCTGTCATTGTGTTGCCTCAATACGAGACACCGCCACTGATTTCTTTATGGTTCTTCTTAGCGTTGGGGTGCTGTTTTGGTGTGTTTGGGGTGATCTTTAACTTCCTGATCATGCGCTTTCAAGATTACTTTCAACGCTTGTATCAAAACAGCCAAAAGCGCGTGTTAATTGTGGGTTCGACCTTGGGGGGCATATTTGGTTTACTGCTGGTGTATGCGCCTGAACTCACGCACGGCGGCATTAACCTCGTCCCTGATTTTGTTACGCTTAACTATTCAATTAGTGCACTGCTGTTTATTTTTATGGCGCGCACGCTGCTGACTGTTATCTGCTTTGGTTCCGGCGCACCGGGCGGCATTTTCGCCCCCATGTTAGCCCTTGGCACCTTGCTGGGAACCGTCTTCGGTTTGATGATTGCGAATCTCTACCCTGACATAGGCATTGAGCCGGGCATGTTTGCAATTGCGGGAATGGGCGCTCTGTTTGCCGCGACCGTGCGCGCGCCGATAACCGGTATTTTGTTGGTGATTGAGATGACCAACAATTACTATCTGATCTTACCCCTGATTATCACCACGCTGGGTGCCACGCTGTTTGCCCAATTGCTGGGTGGCCAACCGATTTATACCGAGCTGTTACGCCGAAAAGTACGGCAGCAAAAGTTGCAGGTTGAGCAACAGCCATAATCATAATCCATGTTTGGCAAGGATAGCGGCGGTCGTGCCGCTATCATTCATCGATTGCAAAACAGCCCCTACCCGCTTCGCTAGCGCTGCATGACGCTGATGGAACACCATAAAAAGTGAGACGGAGGCAATGGGCTTTTCACTTTGACGAATCAGCGACAATGCCTCTCCGCCAAGCTCGTCATCAAACATACCGGGCCCCACCATCGCTTGGGCCCGCTCGTTTTGTAGCATACTCAAGGCCGCAGACTCTGACCGTGCCCATAACATGTTCCATTGGTATTTTTGAGCAATTTTTTGTGCAAACTGGTCGCCAAACAACCCAACCACTTGGCTGTAGTCTTGTGGCGAGAGCACATGCGTTCGACCGTATAAGTAGTAATCAACACGAAAAAGCGGCGCCGAAGGGTAAGTCACGACATCGCTGTGTTGATACGCAAACTGAGTGCGCGCCGTATCGGCATCAATAATGCCTTTGTTGAGGGAGATTTCCGCACGTTTAAGCGGCATGGCAATCCATTGTAATTCAATCTCAGGATCCACCCTCGCCATAGCTTGTGTGATGATAGCTTGGGTCGCTTGCCACGATTCATCAGTGTGCACTCGATACGCGACCATCATTTCGGTTGCTGACACACTGAATGTTATGCCCAACAACCACAGCATCCACCCTCGTTTCACATTGTCACCTCAGACTGACCGCCACGATTAAAGATTAGAAGAGCACCGGCGTATCGTCTATGCACTTATTAGTGACGCTGTCACGTTTGGGCTTATTCCTAGGGTCTTATTAAGCTTCGTAACATGGCAAGGCATGACGCTCGGTCGGGAAGTGATTCAAATTCAGCCCGCACGATCAGCCCCTCTAACAGCGTCATCACCGCATCAGCAGCCGCCTTTGAGCCAACAATCTGTTCAATTAAGCCGTGAATTTTGTCTTTGTGCGCTTTGGCAATCGCTGCAATTTGGCTGTCTGTACTGCTCTTAAATTCGCCAATCGCGTGCATAAACATACAGCCTTTAAAGTCGTCTTGTTTAAACCACGCCAGATACCAATCGAGGAGTGCCGTCAATTGAGCATCTTTATCCTGGTGTGCATCAATAGCCTGCTGCAGTCCATGCTCAAATCTTGTATGGCGCGCTTGCAGCACAGCCTCAATCAAGGCCGATTTAGCACCAAAGTGACGGTACATCGAGGTCTTTGAGACCGCGGCCTCATCACGGATTTTGTCGACGCCCACCGCAGTGTAACCAAACTGATTAAATAACGACTCGGCTACCGCCAAGATGTGATCGCGCTTGCTCATCATGCTCTCCAAAAAAAGACTTGCCATGAAGTGTACCGATCTGTACTCTTTAAAACAACGTGTACAGATCGGTACACTTTAATCAACCATAGAAGGAACGACCATGAAACGACTAAAAGGTGGCGGTGCGTTACCGCCTAAACCGACTTGGATTCAACTGACAAAAGGCTTGCTGGGTGGATTTTTCGGCATTCTCACCTTAACCGTGCTGAACCAAACCACCGGCGTGCCCTGGCTGATGGCTCCCTTTGGCGCAACCTGTGTGATTTTATTTGCAGCGCCTCAGTCGCCGCTCGCGCAACCGAGGAATGTGATTGTGGGTCACTTACTGACCGCCAGTGTGGGGTTGGCGATGCTGTATGGAGTGGGAAATGAAAGCTGGATGATCGCACTAGCAGTTGGCCTTGCAATTATGCTGATGCAAGCCTGCCGCGCCGTCCATCCACCCGCAGGAGCGAATCCACTGGTAATCATGCTAGCGGGGACTCAGGTGGTAGGCATCGATTATTTGTTTACGCCTGTGCTCGCAGGCAGTGTCGCTCTGGTAACCATTGCAGCAGTGATCAATAATCTCGGTGAACCGCACCATTGGCCTGTGTATTGGCATGGGATCAAGCGAGGCTAAGCGAGAGCCTTGCTAGCTTCAATCAGTCAGAACCTAGCAAAACAGGCGCGATTAAATTGCGCCTGTTTTGGTGTCGCCCAACGATACCGTGACCAATGGTCAGCCCTGTATCATCCCGCAAACACTAACCAAGCGCCAATGACAAAGGCACCGCCAAGCACGAGAGTTTCTAAAAAGTAGCGGCTTATGACGTTATACAGTTTCATACCTAACCAACCTTTTTTGGTGTTAGAGTAACAACATAAAACTGAACATAAGCTGTCTCGTTGATTAAGCATAAAAAAGCGAGCCTTGAGGCTCGCCTGATATCCGAGGAGGTACGAAAGTTAGGCCATTGCCATGGCTTGTTGTGCGATCACTAACTCTTCGTTGGTTGGGATCACCAATGCAAGCGGCGACGCTTGGGTGGTGATTTGCCCTGCGGCACCAAAACGCGCGGCGGCGTTGGCATCGGCATCCGCTTGATAGCCGAAAATAGCCAGCTCTTTGAGGATCATCTCACGCACTGGCAGGGAGTTTTCGCCAATTCCGCCTGTGAAAACAATCGCATCCAAGCGAGATAACGGCACCATGTAACTTGCGATGAATTTTGCAACGCGATAAGCAAACATTTCTAGCGCTAATTGTGCACCTTTATGGCCCTGCTCTGCCGCCTCGACCAAGCCTCGGCAATCGTTCGTTAATTCCGAAACACCGAGTAAACCGGCTTTATCGATCAGCTCATGGTGGATTTGATCCATGCTGAGCCCTTTTTTCGACAAAAACTCCAGAATAGATGGGTCGATATCACCACAGCGTGTGCCCATCATCAAACCGGCTAAAGGCGTAAAGCCCATGCTGGTATCGACACTTTGACCGTCTTTGACCGCACACAAAGAGGCACCGTTACCAAGGTGTACGGTGATGACGTTAGTTTGTTCAGGCGCTTGGTTAAGCCATTTTGCCGCTTCACGGCTTACGTAGTAATGGCTAGTGCCGTGGAAGCCATAGCGGCGAATACCGTAATCGTTGTAGAGCTGACGCGAAATCGCGTAATGGTAAGCTTTTTCTGGCATCGTTTGATGGAATGCCGTATCGAAAACCGCCACTTGTGGCAAACTTGGGAAGGCTTTACGTGCCGCTTTAATGCCCACCACATGTGCTGGGTTATGCAATGGCGCCAAGGCTTTTAGCGCATCAATTTGCGCCAGTACAGCATCGTCAATTAAGGTGGCTTGGCTGAAGGTTTCACCGCCATGTACCACACGGTGGCCAACAGCCTGCAGTTTATCACTCAATTGGTTGCTTTCGATAAGGCCCACAATGATGTCCATGGCCTCTTGGTGGTGGTTGCTTCCTGCACTTAAGGTTTTCTCGGTTTTTTCACCGTCGACTTTCCAGCTCATCCGCGCGTCATCGCGCCCAAAGCATTCTCCAGCGCCGGAAATCACAGCATCGCCAGTTTGCGCATCCATCAGGGCAAATTTTAACGACGAGCTACCTGAATTAATAACGAGTACCAGTGCATCACTCATAGGGTTACCTTATTGGCAGAAATTGAATCGCGGCATCACGCCGCCTTTTCCATTATTAAAATATTTTTTAATAATTCAACTGTTGTGATAGCGATAGCACAGTTACCCAGCAATTTACTGCGTAAGATCAAGCTAAGTGCGTATCGAATACGCAAAACCCAACGTGCTCGCTATCACTGACCATAAGCGTAGATAAAAAATGGCGCCACATGGGCGCCACTCTTCGGGCTAGCTACCAATACCGAGGTAGGTATTGACCACGGTGAAATAAATCCACATTCCGGAGATATCCACCACAGACGCAAGCACCGGGCTAACCAATACCGCAGGATCAAGATGACATGCACGCGCCACAATCGGCAGTAATCCGCCAAGCGTTGTGGAGATGGTCACCTGAATAAACAGGGCCAACGCAATCGCAACCGCAATATCGTGCAGTGCAAACGCGCCTACCGTCGCGTTGTGGTTGAACAGTAAAATCCTCACCATCATGACTGCAGCAATCGCCACACCAATAAATACCGCGACGCGGGCCTCTTTCCACATCACTTTGAGCCACTGACGTTTGCGAAGCTCTCCCGTTGCTAGCGCCCTCACCACCAAGGTTGCCGCTTGGGAGCCGGTATTGCCTCCCGCCGCCGCAATCACTGGCATATACACAGCCAACAGAACAAGCTGGCTTAAGGTATCTTCGTACTGAGCAATGATCATCCCAGAAACGATACCAAGCAGCGCCAGTCCGACAATCCAGCCAATCCGCTGCTTAACATGTGCAAACACGCCAGTAGAGAGGTAGCTTTTCGCTGGTTCCGCTTCTGAGTGAATAAAGCCTAAATGGTTGGCATATTCACGGGCTTCGCGGTCAAACCCCTGCGCATCCAGCGCATTCAGCAAATGCTGTACATGAGCCACCGAGCAGTGATGCAAAATGCCCATCGACTCCTCAACCGGCATCACGGTAAGCAGCTCGACTTGCTTGTCGATATCGTATTGTAAAAACGCATTACGTGCCGCCACGATTTCTGCAGTGGAAAACGCAGTGGCGTAGTCAAAAGTGTTGTTCATTACCGTCATGGCGAATCTCCCGATTGGCAACAGGTAACGACCATCAACAACGAACCTCACGCTAAAAGGGCGTGATTAAGCGTTACATCGAGAAAGGAGAAAAACAGAGCGGGAAACCAGCTGCGACTGCGCTGGTAAAAGGAAGGACCAATACCAACGGCAGTTATTTTTCTCCGTATCGACTAGGAGGATGGTCGGTATTGTTCATAGTTATCTCCAAAAAAGGTCTGGTGCTGTAAAAGCGTGGCGAGTTTATCAAAAGGCATCGCGCCTGTCTGTCAAATTTTGGTAAGCGAATGGCGTGATATCGTCGTGTTATGTCAATTATTATGCAGGCTCAACGGACCGATGCCGCTTACTGACGGCACATCAATAAACTGGCGCCTAGCAGCTGTGAAAAAGCAACGGTCAGATCAGTATTCATCTGCTTTTCACAATCTGTCTGCAATTTACGTAAACAGCGAAAGGCGACGCCATTGTCGGCTTTGCCACTGATCAGTAAGTAGAAACACAATCGTAAGATGGCTTTGAACTCACCATCGGCATGCATCGCCTGCATCCAACTTTGCATTAACTGGTTAACAGTTCCCTCCGTCTCAAGCGTACCCATCAAACTATCGAGCAGTACAGGTTCGAGCGCAGCCATAAAATCTTGTTTGCGCGGAAAGTGATGACTGATACCAGTACGAGATACCCCCGTCGCTTCACTGAGGGTGGTATACGACATGCCCTCGTAGCCCAACGTCAGGAGTTGCTGCTTCGCGGCATCAAGAATGGTCTCGATCGTCTGTTGTGTTTGGGCCTTACTGCGTTTTGGCATGTGTAATGTGTTCTCCCCAGTCTCCGTCAGCATGGCGGGCAATAATCATCTGCATGTTGCAATAGGTTGGCAGGCAATGCATTTGCGCCACGGCTCGCCATAAAGATAGTACAGAGTGCAATAGAAAGCCTGACACGAAACACACCAAAGACTCGCTGAAGCGGATCAAAGTTCTGCTAATACCTTGATAGATAAGTGTGAAAACAGCCCAAAAAATGAGGACTTATTGGTGTAAATAGTGCCGACAGTCATAATTTGAACACATGTTTAAACAATTGCCTTGCGTAAATGCAGGCAGGGTCAGTAAGTTAACATTATTATAACAGTTAGACGTATGAATCACGTTGCGACAACGAGGAAGTCCAATGTCACACATCAAACCACACGATCAGATTTTACGCTGGGCCGACGAACGCCCTAACCACGTATTTTTACGCCAAATTCGCGATCGCCGCTTCGTGGATTACACCTTTGCAGACGTCGCTGATCAGGCGATGCGTATGGTCACAGCATTACGTGACATGGGCTTGCAACCCGGTGACAAGGTGGCGCTAATTTCTAAAAACTGTGCGGAATGGTTTATTGCTGATCTGGCGATGATGATGGGCAGTTACATCAGCGTGCCCATTTTTCCAACGGCCGGCAGCGACACCATTGAGCACGTGGTCACGCACAGTGAATCTAAGGCCATGTTTGTCGGCAAACTGGATGACACCAAAGCGCTAAAAGCGTCGTTACAGACCCTATCACACATTAAGACTATCGCATTTCCATATCCTACGGTGGATTGCCACTATGACTGGCAGGAGTTAGCCGCGAGTCACGAACCTACCGAAGAGCGTCCGGTTCATCTCGATAATGATGTGATGTCTCTAGTGTATACCTCTGGCACCTCTGGGCTCCCCAAAGGCGCCATTCTGAGCTACGGTGGCTATTGTTGGTCCGCGCAACGCCTGATTGACCACATTGGTATCGAGCCGAACGATCGTTTGTTCTCGTATCTGCCATTGGCCCATATCACCGAACGCGTATACATCATGGGGTCGGCCATTATGGGTGGGATCCCAACCGCGTTCCCAGAGTCGCTCGATACCTTTATTGAAGATGTCAAAATGCATCGCCCAACGCTTTTCATTTCGGTACCGCGTTTGTGGACCCTGTTCCAACAGCGCATTCAAGAGAAACTACCTGATGCTCGTTTGAATTTACTGCTGAGCATTCCTCTTGTCGGTGGTTTGATTAAAAAGAAAATCGCGAAGAACCTTGGTCTTGATCAAGCGCGCGTATTGGGCTGTGGCTCAGCACCGGTTGCCCCAGCACTATTGCGTTGGTATGAAAAATTGGGCCTACATATCACCGAAGCCTGGGGAATGACCGAAAGCTACGCATACAGCACACTCAACTATCCATTTAGGGCTGACAAAATTGGCACCGTCGGCAATGCAGGACCCGGCGTTGAAATCAAGATAGCCGATGATCAGGAGATCTTAGTCAAAAGTCAGGGCCTATTTAGTGGCTATTACAAAAATGAGGAAGCCACAGCCGAAACCTTGGTGGATGGTTGGCTACACACGGGGGATTTAGGCGAACTCGATAGTGAAGGCTACCTGAGTATCTCAGGGCGTAAAAACGATACCTTCAAGACCGCAAAAGGCAAATTTGTTGCCCCTGTGGCGATTGAAAAACGTTTATTTGAGCTGTCTAACGCTGAGATGCTCTGTGTGATCGGCTCTGGCATGCCTGCGCCTATTTTGCTTGCTTTGCCGCACCACTTCCCGCACTTTGATCGGGCCCGCTATGAGCGCCGCGTGAAAAAGGTAATTGATACCATCAACGGTGAGCTGGAGTCCCACCAGCAAATCAAAGGCGTGTTGATGATCAAAGAACCTTGGAGCATTGAGAACGGAAAACTCACGCCAACACTTAAAATTCGCCGCCATAAGCTAGAGCAAGAGTACCACGAGGTTGGCGCAAACTGGCCAAAAGGCACCTTAGTCCAATGGGAAGAAGACTGGGTCTAGCGCATTCTACCAAGATGTCCTGACATTCACCCACGATTGGCGTACGCTGATGGTGGGTGATTTTTTATTCGCCACCTATTGCTTACAATGTGATTGCTGACAATGATGCATCGTGCTACAAACTCCTGCAAAACCTGACCTATCTCAATGTGCCACAATCAAGACTCTGCTAAAGATCAGCATGACATCTTTATTGCAGGCGATAAGCCTATTTTGACGCCTGCAGCTTTATCTCGTAGGGGACAACCATGAAAGAGAATCAAACTGACGCATGTGACGCGTGCGGTGTAAGCGCGGAAATTGGTTATATTATCTCAGAAGGAGATGAAGTCGCGGAAGTGACGATTCATGCCGACAGCGTCGAGGCAATGCTGGCGCGCTTTGAGCAGTACCTCTCGCTCGCACAAAGTATTAACCCTGCCGTCAAGCACGACTTTAACGCCGAGCAAATTAGCGGCGACAGTGCACATATCAAAATGCAATTTGAATGCAGCGCTGAAAAGCTTATCTTTGAGCTACGCAGCCGTGGCCTCAACAACGCCTAACCACTACCATACAGGGTGTGTCACCACACCCTGTATTTGCTTGCTGAGGGCGGAATTAAAGACGCAGGCTTTGCCAAGCCTCGCACATTTCACGAAACGTGGTCGCATCGCCTTCTGGACGGTCTGGGTGCCACTTCAACGCCATTTTACGCCACTGTCGACGGATCTCATGCTCACTAGCGTGCTCATCCAACCCAAGTACGGTTAGCGCTTTTTTGCGCTCCAGCATGGTTTCGCCCGGTGCATCATTACCAATATGGCGTTGATAATGCTTCCAAAACGACGATAGAAGCTCTTTGACATCGTCTCGGCTAGCGTCGTAGTTGTTCCAATCCATGTAATATTCACGGAGTGGATCTTGATAATCGATTTCGTTTGCCACAAAACCATTACCGCCAACACGCCACTGCAATTGAATGTCCATTGACTCCACCTGCAACCACTGCTGAGGTAGCAACATCTCTTGCAGTTGGTATAGCGCATTCATTATCAAAAAATTGCGCTTAAACAGATCAAGATGCGGGTCAGCATCCAGCTCTGCCATGATGGTGTTTTTTTGCAACTCACTGAGAAGGTGATGCACTTTCCAGCTTTGTCGCGTAGATTCCAAGATACTGAGTATTGGCCAAATCAGGGGGTTGTCTATTTCATCCCGTTTTTCAGCAAGCATGACGTTCATCCTCTGTCACTGGCCAGCTACCTTGAACCGGCACATCTGGTATTTTCGGTCGTTTAACAACCTTATTAAGGTATAAACCAAATTTGGTCACTTTGTCGCCATTATCAGCAAAAAGCAGCTTGTTCATCCGTATGCCATACTTTTTGTATCGCGCGACGTCAAAAAAGCGCCTGATATTGCCGCTTAATTATTAAGCATATCTAGTGCCAACTTAATTTCTCATTGTAGATAACTCGTCGTGGCGCAGAGATTAGACACCTTGACTCGCATTAAAGACACGCACCATCTACTATTGTGAAAACACCTTTATTTCATTGATATTTAAATCTATGACACATTCCGCCTCCCAATGTGATGCCTGCAAAAACAAAAAACCGCTCCCTTTTGCCTTTTCAATGGCCTTTCAGCCCATTGTTCAATTATCCACTGGGCGTGTGTTCGCATACGAAGCGCTGGTACGAGGCATGGATGGTAGCGGTGCGGGCAGTGTGTTTAAGCATGTGAATGCCGACAATCAGTACCAATTTGATCAGACCTGCCGTATTAAAGCGGTGTCATTAGCGGCAAAGCTCGAGATCCCCTGCTTTTTGAGCATTAACTTTATGCCTAATGCTGTTTACGAGCCCGAACGTTGCATTCAAACCACCCTTAAAGCCGCGCGCGAACACCAGTTTCCGCTCGATCGCATCTTGTTTGAGTTTACCGAAGGGGAAGAAGTGCTTGATTATGATCATATTCAACGCATTATTCGCTATTACCGCTCGCAAGGCTTTATTACCGCCATTGATGATTTCGGCGCCGGTTACTCTGGCTTAACGGCACTGGCTAATATTGATACCAATATTATTAAAATCGATATGGCGCTGGTGAGAGATATTGATACTGACCCAGTGAAACAGGCCATTGTTCGCCACAGTGTGGCAATGTGTGAGGAGCTAGGGCGTCAAATTATTGCCGAAGGGATAGAGACGGAGAAAGAATTACGTTGCTTGCATGATTTAGGCATCGACTTCTTCCAAGGGTATTATATTGCCAAGCCTGAATTCGAAGCATTACCCGCCATAAATCAAGCATCTGGCCTCGACATTTTTCACCGTCAATAATCCGACTATCGAGCCAGCAGTCTGTTGCTGGCTTATTTTAACTGCCTCACAGGGTCAATTGATAATCTTTCTCACTTTGACTCGTTCACGGTATAGTAAGTTGATTATTTGATTCGAAAGGTATTCTTATGACTTGCCGTGACCAAGGCATGCCAGTGCATGGCCTCACTCGACGTCGCTTTCTCCAATCTTCCGCTGCTTTCGCTGCGTTGTCCGCCCTTCCTGCTTGTTCGCTGGTATCCGCATCACGAGATAATGGCATGTGGGAATATCACTTAAGCGCTGAGCCAAGCACAGCATCTTTAGTGCCCGGCCATCAAACGGATGTATTGGCATTTAACGGCAAGATCCCTGCGCCCACGATTCGCTGCCGTCAGGGCGAGCCCGTGACGATTCACTTTACCAATAACCTTAATGAACCCACCACCATTCATTGGCATGGACTCCGTATTCCGATTGAAATGGACGGTGTACCCTTTTTATCCCAACCCCCTATTCAGCCGGGCGAAACCTTTACTTATCGCTTTACACCGCCTGACGCTGGCACCTTTTGGTATCATCCTCACATGAACTCTGTGGTGCAATTGGGCAAAGGCTTGGTGGGCACCATTGTGGTGGAAGAAGCGTCACCGGTCGCGTTTGACGAAGAGCATGTACTCATGCTCAAACATTGGCACCTCGACCCCCAAGGGAAATGGAAAGATCTCGCCATTCCTCGTTACAGCGCCCGAATGGGAACGCCGGGTGAATGGGGCACGGTGAACGGTGTTCATCAACCTAAGTATGAACTACAAGAAAAAGCCACCACTCGCCTGCGTTTAGCCAACGTCGATAATACCCTGACTTATCCTATTCAAGTCCGCGGTGCGGACGCTTGGATTGTTGCCATTGACGGTAATCCGATCGCGACGCCTCGACGACTCGAAGAGCACAAGATCGCGCCCGGTATGCGACTCGATATTGGTTTGGTCGCCCCCAAAGCCGGAACCAATGTTGAGATCATGTACATGAAAGGCCGTTTTCCTTTCCTACTGGCTAGCTTTACCACAACGCCATCCACCTTGGTCGAAAAACCTTTGCCCGCCCTGCCACTTAATCCAGTGGCCACTCCTGACTTGGCGAATGCGGAAACGCGACACTTTGTCTTTGAATGGGCCGGCGCAATCACACCCGCCGATAAGCAAGGCAAAGGGAAGCACGAATTTTGGCTGATGAACAAACGCGCATGGGAGGGAATGAGCAAAGGCAATATTCCCGATCCGATCGCAACGCTCGAACGGGGCAAAACCTATATTTTCGATTTAAAGAATGTTACTCAGTACCACCACCCAATCCATTTACATGGTCATACCTTTACCGTGCTGGAAATGGACGGTAAACCCGTGACACCTTTCCATACCGATACCGTGCTATTGGGTAAAAATGGCCACGCCAAGGCAGCCTTTGTGGCCGATAACCCTGGCCGGTGGATGTATCATTGTCATGTCATTGAGCACATGAAAACCGGTCTAATGGGGTTTGTTGAAGTAGTGTAGCGATAAACATCACGTGCACAATAAAACGGCGAGCCTACCCGCTCGCCGTTCCTCTTTGGCGCTCCTGTTTAAAGATAGTGCCGTTATGTGCTGGGTTTGTCGGTTTTGAATCGGTTTACCAACTCTGAGAGTTCAGTCGCCACCATACGTAACTCGGCCGCCGTTGCGTTAGTTTGTTCCGCGGTTTCAGCGGCACTATTCGCACCATCCAATACGTTGGTCACATTCTGATTAATGTCTTCCGATACCGAGTGCTGCTCTTCTGTTGCGGTGGCAATTTGCGCGGCCATATCATGGATCTGCCCCACCAACTCTTGAATAGTACCAAATACACTCAGGGCTTCTTCGGTTGCCTCGGTGGTCGTCTGCGAGTGTTCCACACTGCCCTGTAGCTTTTCTGACAGCTGGCTAGTCCGTTGAGTCAAGGCTTGTAACAACTCGTCAATTTCTTCGGTCGATTTGGTGGTCTTTTGCGACAGCACCCGAACCTCATCCGCCACTACGGCAAAGCCTCGCCCATGCTCCCCCGCACGTGCAGACTCTATCGCCGCATTAAGCGCCAATAGGTTGGTTTGCTCGGCAATACCACGAATGGTATCCAGCATAGCGGTGATATTGTCGTTTTCTCTCGTAAGCTCAGCCATAGCGCTATCCGCTTCGTTGAGCGTGGTCGCCATTTCTTGCACTGCGGCGCGCGTGTTATTCATCAAGGCCATGCCGCGATCAACTTCTGATTGGCATTGCTGCGCCGAATCGGCCGTCTGATTACAGTTTTGCGATACCTCATTGGCCGTCGCGACCATTTGATGGAACGCGGTCGCAATCTGCTCGAGCCCTGAGCGCTGCTGATGACTCGCACCATCCAGCTGCTCAGCAAACTGGGTGGTATGATCGGCATGAGATGTAAGTTTCAGCGAGCGATCTTTAATGCCAATAATCAGCTCTTGGATCACATCCACAAACTGGTTAAAGGCAGTGGCGGTCGTGCCTAGCTCATCTTTGCTGGTTACCGGCAAACGTTTAGTTAAGTCACCTTCACCGCTTGCCGCATCACTGAGCCCATCACTCACCGCAACAATCGAGGCAGAGATGCGGTTGACCATAAAGAAGCCCAGCACCCCGAAAATCAACACTAAAAGCACACCAATCGAGATAATCACGGTTTGCAGTTGATTCACCTGCCCCAACACTTCTTGCTGCGGCACAATACCAATTAAACGCCAGCCGCTATCGGGCGCTTGATACTGGTTAACAAAATAAGACTCACCATCAAATGACACCGCCTTGAGCGCACGGCTTAGCGATTGACCGCTGTAGACGCTATTCACACTATCCACGGATTCAAAGTTGTTATCTGGGTTATTAGGATCGGCCAAGACGGTGCCGGTATCTTCCACCAGCACAATGTAACCTGACTGGCCGAGCGTGACCTCGCCAAGCATATTGGTCAATGCCTCCAAGGTAACATCAACACCCACCACCCCGGTTAACCCATCTTGCGCGGGAAACTCCATCACATAATCCAGTAAAGGTGCGCCCGATGTAATATCTTGGTATGCCGGCACGCGCACAGGGTTATTACCACTTCCTAATCCGGTTTGATACCAAGGGCGCTGCCGAGGATCGTAATCGCCAGACTCCCCCTGCGGCCATTGAATGTAGCCGCCATCGCTTAAGCCCAAAAAGACATAGGCGAAATCATCGCGCGAGTTGCCCATTGCATCCAATAATTTAAACGCACGGGCTTCGACCGGACTATTCTGAAGCGATGTCATTGGCTTTGACGGGCCCATGTATTTGGCGACACTGCCATCAAGCTCTTGCAACGCTTGGCTATTGGCTAACATTTTCGCGTTGGCAGACAGGCCTTGTAGATAGAACTTAAACGCATTACCAATGTGCTGCATTTCTTTGTATGAGCTTTGTTCGTAGCTGACTAGGGTACTTGTTCGAAACTTATACAAAGCGACGACACTAATAATCAGGGTTGGCAGTACCACCCCTGTCAACACAATGGCTAAAATGCGTTTTTTAATACTCATAACTGACCCCCGTCAGTGACTACCTACCGTTCAGCATTAACATGTAAACTATCAATAGTGACTTATTGAGACTAGAACAGGCATTTTCAGGCAGCCATAAAAAATCGGATTTAACGGCGCTGGCAAACCGAAACCAATAGGGTGAGAAAGATTTCTAGGCAATCAATTATAAATCATGGACACGGATTGCATCCTACACACAAAGCAAATATATTAGTCAAAGCTAAAATAAAAGGTGGGACTATGACCAAGAAAAACTATCAAGAAATCAATGAGCAACAATTGGCGTTAAATAAACAATTTAAAGCAAACAGCAGTGAGACTCTGGCGGCATTTGGTCAGCTTCATCGTGCCGCAATGGCAGAAGGCGACCTTGATGTAAAAACCAAAGAGCTGATTGCATTAGGGATTGGTATTGCCGCGCGTTGCGATGGCTGTATTGGTGCACACGTAGCCGCCGCATTGAAACACGGCGCCACCAAGCAAGAGTGTGTTGAGGCGATCAACGTTGCCATTTTAATGGGCGGCGGCCCGTCGTTGATTTATGGTGCGCAAGCCCTAGAGGCGGTTGAGCAGCTTAGCAATTGCTAGTTTATTTATATAGTCAAAGGCCGAGTTATTGAGGTATCGGCCTTCTCAATAAGTCTCGTCAGTGCTACCACAAATAGCATCTCTATGAATACAAGGACAGCGAGTTGCGGTTTATCCCCATGGGCACGGGGAAGTATCCCTAAGGCAAAAGAACCTATGTAATGGAATCTTTGAATAATCAAAGCAATGCTCAGCGGCGACAAAAAGTCGATGGGGGCGGTGAATTTAATGTCTTCCAACCGCTTGAAGAAGATAAACCTGCACCACCTCCAGAGCCGGACAACTTTGGGGACAAGCCAAAGGTTGATGCGAACGCGTTGAAAGGCTTGTAATTCTTTTAAAAAAGCCAAAAAAACCCAGCTTCCAAAGCTGGGTTTTTTACGCAGATACTTATTCTAATCTATCAGGGTTTGCTAACCATGCAAGCGACCCTACAAAGCCTGGGTCCATTTCAATTGAGTCTTTTAGAACCTTTTCTCCTACCCACTCTTCCGTAATATTAGGAGCGTTTTCAACCCCACCCCACGCCCCAAAAATGACATCAGGGTCTTTATTTTTAATAGCAAATCGAAAACAACCCATTGCAAGGAGCAGACTACCCGTTGCAATAAAACCACCAAATTTGACGGTTTCTACGAGCCATCCGTAAGCCGCCACAACGCCGAGCAAAGTGAAAACACAAGCTAGAACAAACCAAAATCGCTGAGAATCCATATAAGCTCCTTATCAAATAGAGAAACCATAGCGACCACCCCTAACTGCTATAAAAGGCGATATTAATTAATAAGAAAACAACATAACTACGATAACGCAGATGGGCATTGTTGGTCAAATCAGTCACCCAAAGCACTGATCCCAATGGGATTTCTCCCATCAATCAACTCGGTAGCTAACAGGCATACCAAGCCTTATGACTTTGTTTATTGCTTTCACGTTGGCCAATGCTTCGCCAACTTGTGCATCGTAGTTACGTAGTGTCAGCTGAGGGCTGATTAACGTTTTGTATCGAGACATGCCTGTTTCTGACAGAGAGCGTTGGTGATAACCCTCTTCTTTTTTCCAGTCTTCTAAGTTACCCGACTTTAAGGCGCTGACGGCTGCATTGCGAGGATGATCATTCTCCCAATAACCCGCATTACTGCGCGGTGGGATGGTCGGTTTGATACCTTTTCTCCTGAGCACTTGATGACACGCCTTAGTATCATAAGCGCCGTCAGCACTGACTTGGGCGATTTTTCGGCGTAACGGATTGAGTAGTGTCGGCAGGGCTTCATTGTCACCGACAGTGGCCAAGCTAACAACGGCAGAAATCACTTCATGTGTACTGTCATCAATCGCGAGATGAAGCTTGCGCCAAACACCGCATTTTTCCTTGCCATGTTTGCGCATTTTCCATTCTCCCTCGCCAAACACTTTTAAACCGGTGGCATCAATGACGAGGTGAGCAACGGGCCCACAACTGGGTAATCGGTAATTAACTTCAACCGTCTTCGCCCGTTTACTGATACAACTGTATGACGGCGATTTTAGCGGTACGTCCATCAAACTAAATATCGAGTCGAGAAAGCCTTGAAGGGCGCGAAGAGGGAGCTTGAAAATGCCTTTAACCATCAGTGCTGTTTCAATGGCACCATCGGTAAACGTAAAGCCTCTGCCTCGTTTGCCATGATGCTCTTTGCAGTGCCAAGTCTGGATAGCGGCGTCATCAACCCAAAAGGTAATCGAACCACGATTAATCAGTGCTTGATTGTATTGCTTCCAATTGCTGATTTTGTACTTGGCTTTGCTCATCATCTGTGACCTGTTTGAGGCGTTGATGATCTGATCGCGGCTCGGATGATAAGTTCAATGAGTTAGGAAACAACGCCACGCAGATGCACTAACTAAGTAATCGCAAGAGAGATTGCAGTACTGCAATCATCTAAATCGACACCTCCATCATAGGGTTCCGTATCTTCGGCACTGTCGGTTCATCCCCGTGGGCACGGGGAACACCAATAGTTCAGTAATAATTTTCCAGTTAGCCTCGGTTCATCCCCGTGGGCACGGGGAACACCTGTTCGGATCAAACACAAACACCACGCTGCCCGGTTCATCCCCGTGGGCACGGGGAACACGGGTTTTTTTACCATCGGCGATCCGTATATTGCGGTTCATCCCCGTGGGCACGGGGAACACGGCGCAACTGGCGAGATAAAAACCTGATATTTCGGTTCATCCCCGTGGGCACGGGGAACACGTGGCGTTCACCTCCCCTAATATCGTATCTAACGGTTCATCCCCGTGGGCACGGGGAACACTGCTGGCTGTCGTTACACTAGTCATCGCTGGCCGGTTCATCCCCGTGGGCACGGGGAACACCAAAAATGAACCGTAATTATTCAATGAGCTGGCGGTTCATCCCCGTGGGCACGGGGAACACATTGGCGCGTATGTTTTTTCAAAGAGCACACGCGGTTCATCCCCGTGGGCACGGGGAACACGCATCAAAGGCCACAACGGTGATGTAACTTTCCGGTTCATCCCCGTGGGCACGGGGAACACCCGCCATCAACACAAATCCATGTGCTGTGAGGCGGTTCATCCCCGTGGGCACGGGGAACACCAATGGTTTTGGCGTTTGGTTCTTTTGGGTAGCGGTTCATCCCCGTGGGCACGGGGAACACCTTCCTGACGACGAACGCGAACAACTGGCGGCCGGTTCATCCCCGTGGGCACGGGGAACACAGCAGCGATTCGCTCTGGCCTAAAAGAGCTGTCGGTTCATCCCCGTGGGCACGGGGAACACAATATGTTTTCACACGTTGAAAGCGGTGTGAGCGGTTCATCCCCGTGGGCACGGGGAACACCTCTACATCCAGCTTGAGTTTAGCTACATCGACGGTTCATCCCCGTGGGCACGGGGAACACTCTAACCGGATATTACTGTTTTATATAACAAAAATCGACCTGTATTTTTCTACCAACTTTTTAAAGAGCAAACTGGGCTTATTTATCCTCATCACTCGGCTTGAATACCACCAACCTTAAACCATCTAAATCGACAGGCTCCCGACGGTTTTCACCATAAGTTTGAAAGTCAAAACCTGATTCATTATTCATCGCCCAACACATCACCACGTTGCCGGAGTCAGCAAGTTCTGTTACCTGCTCCCAAATCATTTCCCGCACGCGACGTGTTACATCGCCCACATAAACACCAGCGCGAACTTCGAGCAGCCAGACAGCAAGTCTGCCACGTAACCTTGGCGGTACGGCTTCGGTGACGACAACAAGCATACTCATTATCTAGCCGCTCCTATGTCCGCTATCACCGATTGATTTTGGCTCAGGTATAGCTGGTGGTTGAGCGTCATGAGGCGGTTCAGGCGGTGTAATATCACCTGCCGCTAATACCTCTTCGATCATCGGAATAATATTTTTCAATAACTTGCTGGTTCTAAAGAGTTCACGACAAGCAAGGCGTACTTGTCTGTCAGGTGCTGCGGGTGAAGAGGCGGCAACTTTGAAGGCGAGTGGTACGACCGTGTCAAATTTAACAATGTCTGCAATATCATAAACAAACGAAAGTGGTTTACCCGAGTGGATAAATCCAATCGCCGGCGCGTAACCAGCTGCTAAAATAGCCGCTTCAGTCACGCCATAAAGGCAACTGGTCGCCGCACTAATACATTGATTGGTCACATCGCCTTTATCCCAGTCATTTGGATCATAGTTGCGGCCATGCCATTCAACGCCGTATTGCTTGGCCAATATTTTGTAGCTGTTGCGTACTCGAGCCCCTTCAATTCCACGTAATTGTTCAACACTACGTCTTTGAGGCGCCGGCTCACCAAATCGTCGCTCAAACATTTTACGCACGACTTTTAGACGTAAATCAGGGTCAAGCGCAAGCTGCGCTTGGTATAAAAGACGATCAGACCGCGCACCGCCAGGTTGCCCCACAGAATACAGTCTCACCCCTGCTTCACCGACCCAAATCAATAATGTACCCGTTGTTGCCGCGAGTTTAACCGCAGCATGACTGATGCGCGTACCCGGCTCCAACATAATGCATACCACTGAGCCCACTGGGATATGCATTCGTTCTCCATTCACCTCATCAATCACAACAAAGGCACCATCACGCACGTCAATGCGCCCCATCCCGACAAAAACCATCGAACGCCTGTCTTTTATCGGGATAGGTTTTAACGGAATGAACCCCATGATGCCTCCATATTTATTGGCCAATATCTATGCAGGCCGAATCAGCATTAACCCACAACCCATAGCTTTGGCGCGCCCAAAACCTTTTGCGTATTGTTCCAAAAAGCGTTCGCTGTCTTGGAGCGTTAAAGTACCGCGAGCATTCACACTCGAAAACTGCACATGCGCGCCACTCTTTTTCCAGCTTTGATGTTGGGTATATCCCTCAATCGTTGGCACGTTATCGAATGTTATACCCCACTGCGACAATCGATTTTCATCACAAAGCCATTGTTGCGCGGCCTGATCCATAGTTTCCTGCAGTGCGATAGCGCTCACTTCCCCCGCCTGCTTTTTAGCATGCATAAGGACATCGTGCCGCTGTCGCTTTCCTTTTACATCTGTCACACAAATCGTCGGGTTTACCCTTAGCTGAAAGTGAAGTCGCTGACCATTGTATAACTGGGGCGAAAATAGCTTGGTTTGGAGATCAAACACACCAGTTTCATCTTGTGGTCGAATAGTTGAAAGCACATAAAACAGCGACCGTCCCGTGGCTTGATCTTGCTCCTCTCGATATATAAACGGTCGTTCACTCGCATGACGAAAGAGTTGCCAAATGATTTGGTGAGCACTATATGCACCATTGTGGCCAAATTTTGAGATCAGTTTAACTGCTTGTGCGGATGACAGTAGCCGGACTTTAGACAGATACATCATTGGCCTCCTTTACCGTCAATTGATGCATAACACGTTGTTTAAACTGCCAACGACCGCGATTGATAGGCTCATCCCAAGGATGGGTGGTTAATACGCGCTCATCATCAATTTCTCCCACATCGCCTTCCCAAAAGTAAGTCGCATAAGGTGTCGCCCCCAGCCAGAGTGCATCGCTTTTATTTGATGCTGTTATCGCTGGAAAATCGATATCTAATGCTGACTTTAAATCAGCATTGGCCACCAAGGTAGGTTGTAGTGGTAAGGCCGGTGGACATGATTTTCTCCCCAAAGAAAGGGGATACACAGGCTTTAATAACGCCTTTTTTAGATCGTTTAATGACATCGTAGCCGAGGGAGAGAGCCACACTGCAACTACCCACAAGCCATCACAACGATAATCACGTTTTGAGAGCACAGTTTGTAGTTTCTTTCCCGTCTTTAATTCACTTTGGCGCGTGCGATGTATGCGCTTTTTATCGTGACTCGGCACCTGCGCGGTATGGTAGTCACGCAAAAGCGAACCCGGTACACACTGTTTGATGCCGATGCATACGCTTTTTTGCAAGCTCAAAAGCTGCGTCTCATCATCCCGTTTTATGCCAAGTGCCGCCCCAAGTAATCCAAGTACGGCTGAACGCGACGGATACGCGCTGGTGGGTCTGTCGCCACCAACGGCTGGCTCCCCCCAACTGGCTAGCGGCCCGTACAATCGAAAAACAAGATAATCTCGCATCTTGCCTCCCACTTATTCTGTAACGAAGTTGAGTAGTTCATCAAACGAGCCGCTACCCTCAAACACATTTAATGTATAGCGGCTATCTGCACACGCACCATACACTTGATCGAATTTTTGCACTTGATCGTTGAGCGCCGCTACGGCCGCTTGACCTTGATCGGGATCGTTAATGGGTTTAAGAAACGCTACCGATAATTGTCTTGGCTGGTGTTCGCCTTTCTCGGCTAAAACAAAACTCGCGTAAGCACGTGAAGCAAAGCTATTTTGTTTTCCTGAAGGTGCTACTTTAACCGCCGCTTCCGTCAGGGCTTTGATCGCACTATCGGCAAGTGCCTCATCGCCCTGCAAGTTGTCAATCAACTGCGTTTTGTTGATGCAGATATAGGAATAGAATAAAGCGGCCGCGAAACCCGCTTCGCCAAGGTGAGCAGAGCCCGCATCTTCCTTTTTGTTGTTCAAATCATCCACAGCAGTAAAATAATCATCTTCCACAACCACGCTATGAACACTCAATGCATGCGCAACTTGGCAGGCGGCCTCCACATTAAACGATGGCGAAGAGGCTAGCATACGGCCAAATAAGGCGATGTCGGCTGCTGCATGATCTGCCTTTAATAAGTCCAGTTCTTCTTTTTTTGGCGCACGATTTTCTTCTGCCAATATCGCGATCAAAGAGCGTGCTGCATCTTGCTCTTCTGGGCTAATATGAACAAGTTGCTCGATATCTAGTTGATCTTTCTTGATTTGACCAAAAACCCCTGCTATCTCTGCCGCCCATGCTTTGGCGGATTTTTCGGTCACACCTTGTTCGATAAGCTCACTGTATAACTGTCGGCCGAAACGTTTGGTCCGAATCCCAATTTTACCTGCCAAGGCCGTTTCAAAGACTTCCGATGTCCGCCAATGGCGTTTTAAACTTTGCGAGCTCACACGCAAGCGCTCAAATCCGCCCATTTTTGCGGTTTTGGGCCGACCTAAATCGTCACGGTTCAGGTTAGAAGGCGCATAAGAAGTCAGTAGGTGTAGTTGAATAAATTGGCTCATTCTCTTTTCCTTTTTTCTATTTAGTTCCCGCTGCGCGGTAATAGTCCATTGCCCATTGAACAGTGATGCGTTTATCTGCTTGACGAGGATAAAATTGGCTGTGTTCCTCAAACCATTGATAGATATCTTTCGCCAAAGATGAAACCAAAACACTGTGATCAAGCTGATGCAGGATCCTTCTTAAACGGCGCAGAAATTCATCCGGTGTCTTGGTATCTTGCAGTTGTGCAAAGCGCAGCTCACTCACTCTCGATTTATCACTTTGTGCTTTACTCCCCGCCGCCGTTGCCAGATTGTGTGCGCTATCATGCTTCACATGTACTAGCGCACCAGCAATAGCTGCCCAGCATTCCATGTCACTTGATGTGGCATGCTCCGTTATAGGAGCAGGCAAGCTTTGCCATAAGGCACGAAACCCCGGGGTCAGCATAACGGCGTCAAGATCTCGACAACGTTTTAGCTGTGCTTTTTGTGCGTTTGGGGCTGGCGTGATACCTTTTTTGTATAATTCATTCGGTGATAAGTACATACTTTGCCACCAGCGTAAAACACTATGTTGTAGTGTACTATCCATTAGGCGATCTCCTTATCAATCGCAATATCGTGTTCACGAATAAATGCTTTTATATCTTTACTGTTAAATAGCCACCAGCTTAGAGTCTGTCTCGCTTTAATCCGTCTCGCCATATTCCTCACATTACCCAGCTCAGTCATGGCATAACCATCAAATAAGTCGAAACATACAGCGCGTAATGTGTTGAGCCATTTTTTTGCTTGTTCCGGGGTTAAGCTCTCGTCTTCTTGCTCTATATTTTCAATCAACTGCGACACGGCAGTAAAAAAACCAGACTCCGTCTTCTGCCAGAACGCGAGAGCGATAAAAGATGTATCGCCTTTCGCATCCTTTGGACGATCAAACCACGCATGTTTAATTTGGTCGCGTAGCTGCTTAAGACTTTTTACCGATAAATCTTGCAGTGTGTTAACTTCTAGTACTATTTCATTTTTCTTATTTAAATCCAAATAAAAAATGGGAAAAGTGGAAGAGTACCAGCCATCGACACGAGCACTATTATTTATATCATAGCCAAACATCCATAATCTTGGGATATGTGGATCAACACCATCTTGACTATTTAAACGTAATGAGTAGAACCTATCAACTACTTGTGCGCACTTCAGACCATAAGAATCGTGATTAAGAAATAATGACGTCCAGTTTTTATGGTAAAATTCGTTGCAATGCCCGCCAAATGGTAAATATTTATTCTCACCACTTTCCTTCTTAACTCGATAAGGCGTTAGAGGATGAATCCAATTTCCCTTATAACTATTCCCATACCCTTTAAATTTACACGATGATACTGAGTATGATTTTTCTCCCGAGATATCACAGCATGCAACTCTATTTTCACAAGATAGTCTTATTCGATATGGCATTGCCCAATACATGTGTAAGGGGTGAAGGTTGGATGGGTATATTTCAGAACCTGGCTTATCACTTACTTTCGTTTTTCCTAACCAAGGAAAAACAGAAGCATCGCTAAAACATGGTTCATTATATTTAAAGTCTTTCCGATTAATAATATTAAGCCAGAGCTTATGCCAAAGAGTAGACTTGGTATTAGTAGGCATAATCAAGGTTGTTAGAGGACCAACTCCCCTTAATCCGGCACGCCCATTTTTACACCCACGATTTGGAACGGTATTAATTTGAAAAGTAAACAAAGCCAACGCTGCCATTTCGAGAGACAACACTTGGCCAATACCCCGCTTGATAAAATGATCGGTATTGTTCTTTATGCCGTTTGCGCCAGGCGCTTCTATCAATAGCCCTGAGACCGTGGTCGATGGCGCATCCTCGAGGGAGTCAAAATCCTGCATAAATAAGGGACCTTCTCCAACCACATTAAAGGCGTGACTGACCTGATTAAACGCCTCTTCCAAAACAGCATCGGCCGGTGGCGTTTTAAAGTAATGGTGCCATTGTGACAAATCTTTTGGCGCAAACGCGGTTTGTAATAAGCCAATAGCAAACTGATACGCTGCGCCATAAAAATCTGCTCTTGGTAGTGAAAAATCTACGACGTCGGGATCACATATCGCAGTGATCGGCCGTTTCTTAATGTCGCCATTACGATGGATATACTCCAACCATGGGTCTTGAATTAAATTCATGTCGCCTCCTGTGGCCGCTCGTAAAATCCTTTTTCCTCGCTATAAGCAAAACGAGAATCGTTTTCGGGCAACCAGATTTTCATATATTTCACATGAGGGTGTTGCTCGATCAGCTTTGTCAATGCAGGCTCAAGCCGCTCGGGCAAAGGCGCAAGTTGTTCGGCGTACTTTCCTTTTGACAGCTTGACCGTGCTAAGCGCCACTGAAAATCGATTGTCTTTTGCTATTGGCACTAGCTCACCTTCTTGTTCGTTAACCAGCAACACGTCCACGGTTTCTATGTCGTTATAGCGGGTACTAATATCTGTTTCATCATCAAACCAATAGTCTGCACTGCGATCACAATAACCATATTTCCAATCAATACATTGCGACTGTGCTTTCGCGCCAATACTGTATGTTTTCCCCAAATACTCTTCTTCCATAGGTTGAAGCGCGGTTGGAATTTGTGCTAGTGCTTCATCACTGTAAACGGCTTCAACCAATTCACGTGCATGCGTTGGCATGCAGATTTCGCCTAATTGGCGTAGTTTTCTAAGCCCCAACCAAAGTCGCCCAGGTGAGCGATAAACAAATTGCGTGGGTTGAAAGTGACGACTTAGCCAGTCGGCTTTCGGCTTGTCTTCCCAAGAGGGGGCATGAATATAGAGAACGGGAGGGTCGCGTTCGTCGTCACCTTGCGCAATATAGGCACCTTGTTTGTTTCTTTTATGACGGTGCAAACGTCCCGCGCGTTGGATCAAGTCATCAATCGGACAAATATCGGATATCATTACATCAGCGTCAGCATCTAAGCTCTCTTGAAAAACTTGAGTCGCAACTAATACACGACCTTGACGCTCTGATTGCGAACTGCTTTTACCAAAATTGTCGAGAACGGTTTTCTCAATATTTTTTCGATCGGCTAAGATAAATCGGCTATGAAATAAATGGCACCTTTCCGGATGATCAAGCCGACTCAGTAACGTTTCATACGCTTCACGTGCATCATCCACGGTATTTCTTATCCAAACCACGCATTGCCCTTTAGCAACCGCCGTCAACACAGTTGCTAAACAGTCATCAAACTGAGTGAGCATATCTACTGCAACCGCACGTTTTTGTTTAGCTTGCCGAGCAATAGCGGTTTCTTTCAGCGCTGGGGCTTTATCAATCGCTACTTGGGTAGCTAAAGGGAAGTGATCCTGACTCGGCATCACAGGGGCTAAACCAGCGGCTTGCTGCCACACTTGGCATAAGCGTTGCCGTTGTTGCTGAGACAAAGTGGCCGTTAGCAATATAACCGAGCCACCCTGATGCAAATGCAGTGATAATAAGCTTTCCAGTAAGGCGAGCATATATTCATCCGCTGCGTGGATTTCGTCAAAAATTAGGACTTTTCGGTTCAATCCCAGCAAGCGCAAAGATTGATGTCGTCGAGGTAATACAGCGAGCAACGCTTGATCAATGGTGCCCACACCGACAGGTGCCAACAACGCTTTTTTGCGCGAATCCGCAAGCCAAGCATTACATTGTGCCGTCACGGTTGCATCACGCTGGTGATAGTTGCTATCTACCGTGCCTGTGGTATGCACCATTTCTCGAAATCGGTCATTCATATCTCGGGCACCGTGTGCCAGCGTAATACTGACTTGTTCTCCCTCACCAAGTTTCACCATTTGCGTATAGTGATCGGCGACTCGATCAAACATGGCATTAGATGTCGCCATGGTCGGCAAGCCAAAATAAAACCCGTCGGCGGCACCAGCAGCCATTAATCGATGTGTGAGTGTGAGCGCGGCTTCAGTCTTCCCTGCCCCTGTCATATCCTCCAAAATAAAAAGCTGAGGTTGGTCGTTAATTTCTACCGACGCCGCCCAAACCTGCAAAGGTGTTGGGGAAAAGGGAAAGATATCGGAAAAGGCACTAAAAGGTATAACTGTCGGTGTGCGAGATAAGTCGGTATAGTCCAGTGCTTGCTCGGCACATGCCAACGCGTAATGCCAATACTGTTCAAGCGGCTGAGGCTGAGATACGTAAGGAAAAAAGTGAGTATCTGAGCCAATCCAATCCGCTAGCACAGCCAGTCCTGCTAGTTGCCAGCTCACTTGTTCAAGTCTCGCTTGCCAATCAGAAGAAGACAGTATCTCCATGTTGATTTGCGGCTGAAACAACTCACTGATATCAGCAATAAATGCTGTTACCGCATCATGATTGCGCGCTTCCGTGAATGATCTCATCCGCCTCGGCATTTGCCGATTGACTGGCTGACCGTGATGTCCCAAAACACATTGCGCCAGTACGTCAACTGTTTCATAGATGGCTATTTCACCATCCATTGAAGTGACCGACTGACCACAAATCGCTTGAGCTATCTCAGTCTTATTCTGCTGCCAGAAATAATACCCTAGCCTGTCATGTCGGTATTCTCGCCCGTCATATTCTTTTTTACTTCGAGGTTTGAGTAAGTCAGCGGAAACACTGAGGTTCAACTCCTGAAATGCAGACGCATACTTACCCAGGTCATGAAGTGATATAATGAAACACCATAGGGTTCGTAGCTGTTCTGGAGATAGTTCGAGAAATTCTGCGATGGCTTTCGTGAGCGGCCGCTCTTTATGAAGGAGGTGATAGCTAACGGCCGCTACGTCCAAACAATGATAGGCTAGCTGGTGATATGAATCCCCGCTGCCTATGTCAGCACTAGCCTTTCCCCAATAGGAAAAATAAGGCTTTTCGTTATCCACAACCCATACCCAAATCCTATGCTTTCTGGCACGCTAACATAGGCATGCCCAGCCAGCAATTTAGCCATATGAGTTATGTGAGTTAGGAACGAATCGAAGCTACCGCAGTAACGGCTAATGAAAAATGAAGATGACACATCGAATACTTATTCATCATTCTCAATAGGTAATCTGTGCCATCTATATGAGTAACAATCATTTAGCCGCGATAATAACGCTGCGGTACAAAGGGCATTTTCTCGACGGTCATGGGCAGCTTTTTACCACGTACTTCGGCAAACACCTCCGTGCCCACCGCGGTAAATTCCGGTGACACATACGCCATCGCAACCGGCATGCCTTTAGTGGGACCAAAGGTACCACTGGTCACGATACCAATTTCGTTATCGTTGGCATCGAACAACTTGCTGCCTTCACGCACAGGCGCTTTGCTTTGGCCCAAGAGACCAATTCGCTTACGGCTGACCGCTTTACTGGCAATCTGCTCGAGAATTTTCGCCTCACCGGGGAAGCCACCGGCGCGCTCACCCTCCGCACGACGCACCTTACTGATCGCCCAAATAAGGCTCGCCTCGATTGGCGTGGTGGTGGTATCCAAATCATGACCATACAGGCACAAACCACATTCCAAACGCAGTGAATCACGTGCACCTAGACCAATCCATTCCACGTCGTCATTGGCAAGCAGCGCTTTGGCGAGCGATTCTGCATGCTCCGCCGGCACCGAAATTTCAAACCCATCTTCACCGGTGTAACCGGAACGACTCACCACGCAGTAAATGCCATTAATCTCAACAGGTTGAATGTCCATGAACACCATGTCATTAACCTTCGGGTTGAATGTCGCCAGCACTTGCGCCGCTTTCGGGCCTTGAAGTGCCAGTAAGGCGCGATCGTCAAGCACCTCGACGGTCACATCCCCTTTCAAGTTATCGCGCAGGTGCTGAATGTCCTGTGCTTTGCAGGCGGCGTTAACGACCAGAAAGAGATGATCACCTAGGTTGGCAATCATGAGGTCATCCAAAATACCGCCTTGTGCATTGGTAAACACGCCATAACGTTGTTTGCCTGCCGGTAAATCAATGACATCAACAGGCACTAAGGCTTCTAGCGCGTTGGCTGCATCCTTTCCTTCGAGACGAACCTGCCCCATATGCGATACATCAAACAGACCTGCGTGTTCGCGGCAATGGAGATGTTCTTTGCGAACACCGAGCGCATATTGGACGGGCATATCATAGCCAGCAAAAGGGACCATCTTTGCGCCCATCTCAATGTGCAATGCGTGTAGTGGGGTCGTTAGTAACTCTGCCATTGTTCACTCCATGTTCTGCCTAAATGGCGATAAAAAGTAATGCTAGTCGACGGTGCGCGTCGCCAGTTTTCGTGACATTGCGTTAGGATGCAGTCACCCACAAGATGAGTGCGTCATCCTCGCTGACCGATGCCAACATATGTCCCATCGTGGCATCGTAATAAACACTGTCTCCCTCATTGAGGGTGATCGCTTCATAAAACTCAGAGTAAAAGCGAATGCTGCCTTCCAACACCAGCAAAAACTCTTCACCATCGTGACGGATCCAGTCACTGTAATCTTCAAAAGCGCGGGCACGGACACGCGACTTAAATGGCATCATTTTCTTGTTGCTCAGTTGCGTTGCCAGTAGTTCGTGTTCATAGGTACCGGTTGGATGCGCCTTACCCTGACCGGCTCGTGTGATATCACGGCGCCCTGTTGCTTGCCGTTTTTTGGGTGGCGCAAACAACTGAGGCACGTCAATGTCTAGGCCGTGAGCGAGTTTTTGCATCGCTTGGAAAGTCGGGGAGATTTGCTCATTCTCTATCTTTGATAAGGTCGAGCGCGCTAATCCCGTGCGTTGACTTGCTTCTTCGAGCGTCAGCCCTAACCCCACTCGAATCGCTTTTAATCGTGGGCCCAACCGCAACGGCGCAATGGGGGCGTGCGGTTCATCCTCCCTTTGTGCTTTTTCTACCTGCATTGAGGGATACACATCCTGTGTTAAGTGGTCTGTTGACACCGTTGATCGGCCTCCGCGCTAACATGGTTAACTCTACTAATTTGGCATTCTGACATATCCCACCGTCGAGCGGCATCGGCATAGTTAACACTTTTAACAAAAAAGTTTCCTATTGGAAATATCGTCCTGTTGGACAAGGTGCAACCGCCTCGTTCCCCTCAAATTCGTGAATCAATGGATCGCCGCCAATACGCTTAAAAGGAAAAGTCCATAAATGACAAGCAGTCATGGCGTTGCGATGCAAAAAACGATGATGAGAAACCCGACGCTGTTTGCAATTTACCTCAGCATAGGATAAAAAGGCAAACGTTTGCGTCGCAAAGTTGATCGTATAGCCAGAGGTCGTTATGTCATCGCGATCACAACATAGGTTTCCTATTGGAAATTTATTTTGCGGAAAAGTTACGGCTTAGGTACGTTAACAAAATGTTTAAATCATCACCAGCGCGTGCCGGTTGTTATCACTCTCGCCGCTTGCAGCGAGCTGTTTCAGGTAGCGTTCTGTGGCAAGGATATAAACTGTAGGTAGCACTGCTGATGAGTGAGCAATGCAAGGTGTCTACAAAGACATCTACCAACAACAATACGTACCTTACCTGTGTAGGAGACATGCCATGAGTCACAGCATGTTTGACCTGTTTAAAGTCGGTGTCGGTCCCTCCAGCTCGCACACCGTTGGGCCAATGTTGGCCTGCGCACGCTTTTCACAATTCGCGATCCAAGCACTCTCGCTCGATGCGATTCATCGCGTGAGCGTCGATTTATACGGCTCCTTGGCGTTAACCGGAAAGGGCCACGCCACGGACGTCGCGTGTGTGATGGGGCTAATGGGCGAAATGCCCGCCACCATCGAATCAGACGACATAGAAACCATGACCAAAATGGTTAAAAACGGCGGCGAACTGCCCTTTGCTGGTAGTCATTATGTCCCGTTTAGTTGGGATGCGGATTTGGTGTTTCACTACGATCAGGTGTTACCCGCCCATCCCAATGGCATGACCGTCAGTGTTTATGACAAAAAAGACAAATGCTTGGCACGAAAAACCTATTTTTCGGTCGGCGGTGGATTTGTGGTGGAAGAAGGTGAAACGGATGCGCTGGCCTCCGACTTTGCGCCCCCCTATCCGTTCAAAAGTGCGGCAGAGTTACTTGAGCAATGCGACAAAACGGGCATGACAATCAGTGAGCTGATGTTTACCAATGAAATTGCCCAAGCCCAGTATACCGACCCCAGTGCGACGCGGGATACCGTCAATCAAGGGCTCGATCATATTTGGCAAGTGATGCGCGAGTGCATCGACCGCGGTATTCAACAAGGCGGCGTCTTACCCGGCGGTTTAAACATTAAGCGACGCGCTAAAGGGATGTACGACGCCATTCATGACAAACAAGCGCATGGATTACCGACAGACAGCAATGATTGGGTCAATCTGTTTGCCATGGCAGTCAACGAAGAAAATGCCGCCGGTGGCCGAGTGGTTACCGCGCCGACCAATGGCGCAGCAGGTGTGATCCCAGCGGTGTTGGCATATTACGACAAGTTTGTCTCGCCCAACAATCCAGAAGGTATTCGTACCTTTTTAGCGACTTCTGCCGCGATTGGTTCCTTGTATAAAACCAATGCGTCGATCTCGGCGGCCGAGGTGGGTTGCCAAGGGGAAATCGGAGTCGCCTGTTCCATGGCAGCAGCGGGGCTCGCTGCAGCGATGGGAGGCACCAATGCGCAGATTGAAAACGCTGCAGAGATCGGCATGGAGCACAACCTAGGGCTCACTTGCGATCCCATTAATGGCTTGGTGCAGGTGCCCTGCATCGAACGCAACACTATGGGCGCAGTGAAGGCGATTAACGCAACCCGCCTCGCATTGGGCGGTGATGGTGAACACCATGTGTCACTCGATAGCGTGATAAAAACCATGCACGAAACAGGGCTCGACATGATGAGCAAGTACAAGGAAACCTCGCAAGGCGGCCTTGCTACCAATGTGATCCCAATTAATGTGGTGGCCTGCTAAGCCACGGCCAGTCAACAAGGATGAAGCAATGAAACCCAGCTACCCAAATGTAGAATTGGAGCAGTTTTTCTCCACCAACTTGTCTGAATCAGACGGTGCCGTGATGGCCGCGATTAACGCGGAACATAAACGCCAGCAGCAACAAATCGAATTGATTGCGTCAGAAAACATCGTTTCGCAAGCCGTGATGCAAGCGCAAGGCACCTGCTTAACCAATAAATACGCCGAAGGTTATCCGGGCCGCCGCTACTATGGCGGCTGCGAGCACGTTGACGAAGTCGAAGCCATCGCTCAAGCCCGTGCCAAACAACTGTTTAACTGCGAGTATGTCAATGTGCAGCCGCATTCGGGCGCACAAGCCAACGGCGCGGTAATGCTGGCGCTACTGCAACCCGGTGACACCATTTTAGGTATGTCGCTCGATGCTGGCGGCCACCTCACTCATGGCGCGCGCCCTGCACTATCGGGTAAATGGTTTAACGCCGTGCAGTATGGCGTGAGTCAAAACAACTTAGAAATTGATTACGATGAAGTCGCGGTGCTGGCTCGAGAGCATCAACCCAAAATGATTATCGCCGGCGGTAGTGCGATCCCACGTCAGATTGATTTTGCCCGTTTCCGCGCGATTGCCGATGAAGTGGGCGCCTACCTGATGGTTGATATGGCGCATATCGCCGGCTTGGTTGCCACTGGCGCCCATCCCTCGCCATTGCCGCATGCGCATATGGTCACTACCACTACCCATAAAACCCTGCGTGGCCCACGTGGTGGCATGATCCTCACCAATCACGAAGATATCAACAAAAAGATCAACTCAGCGGTGTTCCCCGGCCTACAAGGCGGTCCGCTGATGCACGTGATTGCGGCCAAAGCCGTTGCATTGGGTGAGGCATTAGAGCCTGAGTTTAAACTGTATATTGATCAAGTGGTTGCTAACGCCAAAGCGCTCGCGGAAGTGCTCCAAGCCCGTGGCTGCGACATTGTTACCGGCGGCACCGATACCCACTTGATGCTGGTTGATTTGCGCCCGAAAGGCTTAAAGGGCAATCAAACTGAGGAAGCACTTGAACGTGCTGGGATCACCTGTAATAAAAACGGCATCCCCTTTGACACCGAAAAGCCCATGATCACCTCCGGCATTCGCCTCGGCACACCAGCCGGCACTAGCCGCGGTTTCGGTACCGATGAATTTCGTCAAATCGGCGAGTGGATAGGCGATGTGTTGGATGCCCTCGTCGAGGCGCCAGAAGGCAACGCCGACATCGAGGCACGCGTGCGTAAAGACGTGCAACAACTTTGCGCACGTTTCCCCGTATATCGCCAATAAATTGAATTTAAGAGCTGGCGTCACCAACGCCACCTCATTTTACATTGTAAATCGCTCATTGTTTGAGCAGCTCGTATTTAAAGCAGGAGAGTAACAAATGGACGCGACACTGAAGTTTTCGAAAAGCCATGAGTGGGTTAAAGACAATGGCGATGGCACTGTCACTATGGGGATCACTGATCATGCCCAAGAACTGCTTGGTGATGTCGTGTTTGTCGATCTACCCGAGGTTGGCGACAGTACTGAACAAGGTGAGAGCTTCTCTTTGGTGGAATCAGTGAAAGCCGCGTCTGACATCTATGCCCCCGTGGATGGTGAAGTCGTCGCTATCAATGAAGATTTGGAAGATAGTCCAGAGCTGGTCAACGAAGCACCCTTTGAAGGTGGCTGGATTGCCAAAATTAAGCTGGCTGACGATACCAATTTGGATCACTTGATGGATGCAGACGCGTACGCGGCAACGATTGAAGACTAATTCAGGACGAATACCATGACGCAAACTCGTTTACTCGATAGCCTAGTGGCCGATAATGATTTTATCGCGCGCCACAATGGTCCCGATACCAATCAGCAAAATGCGATGCTGGCGGCGATTAATGCCACCAGCCTTGAGCACTTAATTGAAGAAACTGTCCCTGCTGACATTCGCTTGCCAAAACCGCTAAACCTGAGTGCGCCCAAAAGCGAAACCCAGATGCTGGCCGAACTTAGCAACATTGCCGCGCAAAACACCATTAAGCGCAGCCTGATCGGCCAAGGCTACTACCACACGCATACTCCACCGCCTATTTTACGCAATGTGTTGGAAAACCCGGGCTGGTACACGGCTTATACCCCCTATCAGCCCGAGATCTCGCAAGGCCGATTAGAATCATTGCTGAACTTCCAGCAAATGGTGATGGACTTAACGGGGATGGATTTGGCCAACGCATCGCTGCTCGACGAAGCCACCGCAGCCGCCGAAGCCATGACCCTGTGTAAGCGTGGCGGCAAGCACAAAGGCAACGCTTTTTTTGTTGCCAGCGATGTGCATCCACAAACCTTGGATGTGATTAAGACGCGCGCCAACTTCCTCGGCTATGACATCATTGTTGATCACGCGGACCAGCTGAATCAGCACGACGTATTTGGCGCCCTGCTCCAGTATCCTGGCACCACCGGTGAAGTACGCGATCTCAGCACGCTGATTGCAGACGCACAAAGTAAGAAGACACTGGTTGCGGTCGCTACCGATCTACTTTCACTCACCTTGCTCAAAGCACCGGGTGAAATGGGCGCGGATGTGGTGATTGGCTCAGCACAACGCTTTGGTGTACCTATGGGTTACGGTGGCCCACACGCCGCCTTTATGGCCACGCGTGACAAGCTCAAGCGCACCATGCCAGGCCGTGTGATTGGCGTATCGGTCGATAGCAAAGGCAACCAAGCCCTGCGCATGGCGATGCAAACGCGCGAGCAACATATTCGCCGTGAAAAAGCGACCTCCAATATTTGTACCGCTCAAGCCTTGCTGGCTAACATGGCTGCTTTTTACGCGGTGTATCACGGTCCAGAAGGCTTAAAGAAAATTGCTCGCCGCGTGCATCACCTCGCCGCGCTGTTCGCCAAATCGGTACAAGCAGCCGGGTTGAGCCTCGCGCACGATAGCTTCTTTGATACCGTGACGTTTAACACGGGCGAGCAAACCGATGCCTTGTACCAACAAGCGCAAGATGCTGGTTTTAACTTGCGTAAACTGGGTGGCCAGCTCGGCGTGAGTTTTGATGAAGCGAGCACACTAGCAGAAGTCAATCAATTGCTTACCGCACTCACTGGTCAAGGCAATGCAGAAGCCGTGGCGAGCGACATTGAAGCTGATGAATTGGCCGCGATCCCTACCGTATGCCGCCGCAGCAGTGCGTACCTGACACATCCCGTCTTTAACCGCTATCACAGTGAAACCAAGCTGATGCGGTATATGAAGGCGTTGGAAAACAAAGACTTCTCTCTCACCCACGGCATGATCCCGCTGGGCAGCTGTACCATGAAGCTGAACGCCGCGGCCGAAATGATCCCCGTCACCTGGCCAGAGTTTGGCGCCCTGCACCCGTTTGTGCCATTGGAGCAAGCCAAAGGCTATCAAACTCTGGGTAAATCACTGCGTGACATGCTGTGTGAAATCACCGGGTACGACGAGATCTCCATGCAGCCGAACTCAGGCGCGCAAGGGGAGTATGCGGGATTAATCGCGATTCAGCGCTACCATGAAAGCCGTGGTGACAGTCACCGCAACGTGTGCTTGATCCCAAGCTCCGCCCACGGTACCAACCCTGCCTCCGCAGCCATGGTCTCAATGAAAGTGGTTGTCGTTGGCTGTGATGACGATGGCAACATCGACATTGATGATCTGAAAGCCAAGATCGATAAACACCGAGATGCGCTCTCGTGCATTATGATCACCTACCCATCGACACATGGTGTATACGAAGAAACCGTGCAGCAAGTGTGCGAGCTGGTGCACGAGGCAGGCGGCCAAGTTTACTTGGATGGCGCCAACATGAATGCGCAAGTGGGGCTGACAACGCCGGGCTACATTGGCTCAGACGTCTCGCACCTCAACCTGCACAAAACCTTCTGTATTCCCCACGGTGGCGGCGGCCCAGGTATGGGACCGATTGGCGTGAAATCGCACCTTGCGCCTTTCCTTCCCGGTCATGTGGAGCAAGGCGACGAATTTGCCGTCTCGGCTGCACCTATGGGTAGCGCCTCGATTCTTCCTATTTCATGGGCGTACATCGCCATGATGGGTGAACAAGGCCTGACGCGCGCGACCGAGTTGGCGATTCTCAGTGCCAACTATGTGATGGAACGTTTGCGTCCCTACTACCCCGTACTTTATCGCGGCAAAAACGGACGTATTGCGCACGAATGTATTATCGACATTCGTCCGCTCAAAGAGGCATCCGGGATCAGCGAAGAAGACATCGCCAAACGCTTGATGGATTATGGCTTCCATGCACCGACCATGTCGTTCCCTGTCGCGGGTACGCTGATGGTTGAGCCGACCGAAAGTGAAAGCCAAGAGGAATTGGATCGCTTCTGTGATGCCATGATTGCCATCCGCGAGGAAATTGCCAAGGTACAAGATGGTGAATGGACGCTGGAAGACAACCCATTGGTCAATGCGCCTCACACCCAAGCGGATCTGATGGCTGACGAGTGGTCCCACGCTTATTCACGTGAGTTGGCTTGCTTCCCATCTGCCCATAACAAGGCAAGCAAATACTGGCCATCGGTCAACCGTGTCGATAACGTCTACGGTGACCGCAACCTGATTTGCTCTTGCCCTAGTATTGAAAGCTATATGGATGAGTAATCACTAGTCACAGATAACCAAGTTAGAAACTAACTTGATAAACGAAAGGCGAGCCGCTCGGTTCGCCTAACTTATGTATGTCATGTGCATATGAAAAAATGTTTCATTCACTTACAAGATACATTAGTAATATTTGGTTTTTATAGCTTAGCTGCTTTGATGAAGTATCTATCTACTCGGCTGAAAGACTCGATTAAAGGCTGAGCTTTTTTAATTGCAAGACTAATATCATCCACAGATGTCTCATCTACATCTATCAACTTTTCCCGAAGAAGTTTGAGTGTTTGATGGGGAACACCCATTTCATGAATAGCTGCATAGCCCGCCGTAAGCTTCTGATTTTCCATGTCACTGATTATGTAACTATAATCAAAGGTTAAGTTTGTATTTTCTTTCTCATTCAAGAAATACAAAATATCCGAAAATAAGGTAGTGTTCAAAAGTCTGTGTCACTCCTATAGTTAACCCTCAACAGGGAGTGATACATCAATGTCCGACAAATACGAAATTGATATTCAAGCTTTTGCTAAGGCACTGCAATCTGGACAGGGCCTCAACGGGAAAGATGGACTGCTAACGCCGTTGATTAAACAGATCACCGAAGCTGCTTTGGCTGCTGAGATGGATGAGCACCTGACCAAAGAGGGTCAGCCTAACCGCAAAAACGGTGTCTCTCAGAAAACCATCAAAACCGCTTCTGGCTCGTTCGAACTAGACACGCCCCGTGATCGCAACGGCTCTTTCGAGCCGCAGACCGTTAAGAAGTATCAGACTCGGTTAACCGATGAGATGGAGCGTAATATCATCTCATTATTTGCACTTGGGAATAGCTACAAAAGCATTCGTGAGTACCTTCTTGAGATGTATGGGACTGAAGTGTCCAATGGCACGATAAACGCCATTACAGACCGTTTGGTGCCTGAGCTACGCGCCTGGCAAGAACGCGAATTAGAGGCGGTTTACCCCTTCGTCTGGTTAGATGCTATCCATTACAAAATCAAAGAAAATGGCCGCTTTGTCTCTAAAGCCCTGTACACAATCTTAGGGCTGAATATCGAGGGTAAAAAGGAATTACTTGGCCTTTATCTCTCAGAAAGTGAAGGTGCCCGTTACTGGTTAAATGTACTGACAGACCTACAAAACCGTGGCGTCAAAGACATCCTTATTGCCTCGGTCGATGGATTAAAGGGCTTCCCTGAAGCCATCGAAACCGTCTATCCCAAGACGGAGGTTCAACTTTGCATCATCCATCAGATCCGCAACAGCGTGAAGTACGTGGCCAGCAAAAATCAGAAAGCCTTTATGTCCGATCTGAAGTGTGTTTACCGCGCGACGACCCAAAACGCCGCAGAGCAAGCGTTAGATGAACTGGAAAGTAAATGGGGTGCTCAATATCCACTGGTCATAAAGTCGTGGCGCAGCAAATGGGAAAATCTATCGGTGTACTTCAAGTACCCAGAACAGGTCCGCAAAGCGATTTACACGACCAATGCCGTTGAGGCTGTTCATCGCCAATTCCGCAAACTGACGAAGACCAAGGGTGGCTTTGCCAACGAGAACGCATTGCTCAAGTTACTGTATGCAGGTATGTTGAAGGCGTCAGAGAAGTGGACGCATCCGGTGCAGAATTGGAACCTGACATTGTCCCAACTGAGCATCCACTTCGAAGGGCGGCTCGACGACTACGTAGATCTTTAAACGTTGGGTGACACAGAACTATGAACACCCTCGAAAATAATGACAAAAAGTTCGGAAAGCTAAATCCATAGACATTTGAGATTATTTTTAGCTCATCATCAATCACATCTGACATTTGCTCATCAAATTCATTTTGAGGGCAATCATCTTCTAGGAGTTGTTTGTGTTTCCATTCCATCTGTTGCTTGAGGTAATTCTCAACGGAGTCAGCCGCTAAAAATGCACGAAACTTCCCACAAATGCTTGTTACAGGATCTTTTCCGTCTTTTGGCGTTACGTAAAAGCCGTTCCTTGTCAGTACTTTTTTCCTAGCTGCAATAAACTGTTCCATAATAAAGTACAAAGCATCTGTGGTTGGTAGCTTAAAAAAATTCAATTGCTTATACAGTTCAAAATCATAGAGCTGAACATTCTCTAAAGCCCTTAACAAGCACTCTATCTTCTCTACCTCAAATGAAGGATTGTTGCGGATTATCTCTGTAGGAATATCGGTTTCTTGACTGAAACGTTCCCATGCTTCTAAACCTCCAGAAGATAAGTGATCACGATCTATTGAACCCAATAAGTTCAACGGACATGCACTGTCCTCGTCTCCTATCGGAATAACCAACTCGTCAGAGGCGTCATCGTCTGGTTGAGATTGCAAGCAATAAACTCTACCTACGAAGTGCTTATACATCCTCCCAGCTCTGCCTTTGATGTTGTTATGCGTAAATTTATCTATGCTCTCAAGTCCGTTATAGTTTTCGTATATAACAACATTCTTAGCTCGAGTGTTTACCCCTTCTATAATTGTTGAAGTACAGATTAAGACATTGTGCCTTCTTGACCGATTAAAGATATCAACAGAGAAATGCTGCAACGCTCGTGGCAATACACCATGATGTAATACAACTCCATGCTTCAGGGCTTTACAATAGTTCCATCTAGAGTCATAAGTTTTCGACAACCAATCGATAAACTCACCCTCGAACTGCTCTTCAAATTCTCCGTCAGCCATCAATAACTGAGCTAGTTTATTGGCGGATTTTGGAGAACGGCAGTAGACTATCGTCTTTTCTTCCTCGCACTCTTTTAAAATCTGTAGCAGTACTTTTTTCTTCATTTCAGCATCGCTTGCAGAAATATCATAATCCTTAACATCAACTGATACAGTCCGAAAGTCGCTACAAATAAAAGTAAAGTCTCCTACTAAACGTGATAAACCTTTAACGTTCGTTATATTAGGACCAATAAAGAACCACTGCTTAGACTTCTTAAGTAGCTGAGACAAAGAAATATTTAGAGATATGGCTCGTTCGTCATACTTCAAAAAGCCTTCACTATTGTACTTAAAACCCAACTTATAGAATTCGTCAATAATGAAAAGGTCCACGTTCTCGATATCACCTCTTTGGTTGGCTCTCTCCTGAGTCAGAACGAAAATTGTGGGTACGGTATCATCATAGTGTTGACTGTTATGGTGAATTATCCGATATAGGCCATCCAATGAGGTTGCTAACTTTTTTCTTGTCTCATCAATGAGCGCAATAGTAGGGACTATTAGAACAACCGTATGATATCTATCTTTACTGAGCATATTTGCTAATATTTCACTTTTACCCATACTAGTAGGAGCACTCAGCACAACGTTTTTACCATCACACAACTGATTGAAAACCCGTGTCTGAGTAGCATGAAAAACAATATCATTCCCTGCTACAGGTTTGTTTGCCTCGATCGTTACAATGTCTTCAAGATCATGCTCATCAAATTCACTCTGAAGGTAAGGAAACAATCCTGCTTTCTTAACTAGATGCTTAAGGATTGAGTCGTAGCGGTGATATTTTTCCCTCTCATCTAATGCTCTTATAACCATATCACGGCCACTTGCAGCACTTATTGGATTAGATAGAAGCTCTGAAGCATTTTTTAGGTAAACAATTGGGTTGATACTATCTTTAACGTCAATACTCATGAAAATATCTTGCCTTTCAATTTACTTAATATCGTATCGTTACATGGGGTCGGGAAAACATAGAACCCTAGACGAATTTGATTGAAAAAAGGATTCTTAGAAATCATTGAGTCATACATATATTTTATTTTGTCTTTTATTTCTTGGGTTAAAACATCCTTACCAGTTTTATAGTCATACGAGGGTAACCTGTAAGAAATAAAAACAACAAACTTGAATCGTTCAAGATGAGAAGAAAAACTATTTGAAACATCTAGGATCGTATCAATATTATGCTTAAAAAGATATTTATCATCTTTACCTTCCAAAATTATTTGTCGGTCTTTGTCCATATCGATAAATACTAGTTCATTCATCTTCTCACACAATCGTTCGATGACCTCAAAAATGTCATCGCTATTCTCTATAAATTCAGTTACGCCTATCCAGAGTTCATGGTTGTTATCATTTCCACGCACTATGTGTACAGAGTCGAACTTCAGGCATTTAGCACTATTTGCAGCAAACATAACCATGGGTATTGGCTGTGCGGCATGCTGCTTTCTTATAATGCTATTCAAGATTGTTCTAGACGTAACTATTTTTAAATCGAACTGCGCAATCCTAGAGCGAAGATCCTCCGACTGGCTTATTGCTTGAGAATTAGCCGTAAGTTCCGACGGTCTAAGAAATACTTCGTCAACCCAATAGACTAGCATGTCTACCACATGGTCATACCTATATGCATTAAAATTGAATCCTTGTACGAATCCTCGCTTTCTTCGATTCTCTACACGCTCATCAAACAACGGAGTAACTATATCTGGCAAGTCGACGTCAGGATAAGCTTTGGGTAATAAAGCATTCTTCAAAGCAAAGTCGCGTAACAAGTCTATAGCCTCGTTTCGAGATAGAGTCTTATCTTGGACTGAATACGTTTTCTTACACAATTGACTCTTTCCATAAATTCTATTGCATAAGATTTCACCGAGTTGTCTAACTGATTCATTTGTAAGTACGCAGTTTAATAACTCTTCACTTGCAGCTCGTAAATTGTGCTCAACTTGGAGGACAACTAGCTCTGTAGAACAGAAAACTCGCCATAGCGTGTTATCTACCCAATAGTCAGCTCTATTACCATTCTTAGAGATAAAGTTTTTCCCTAATGCTGAGTTGATAGACTTAACTAGTTGATCCCGACCAGTTTTAGCAGCTCTGTTCTCTAAAGGTATCTCTAAAAAGCTTAAAGGCCCTTTTACTACACGATCAGTGACCATCATAAACTTGCTTACTAAGTTAGTATCTTTGTCTAGCTCCAAGCTCTTGTGTAATACAGATGAGTAACGTTTTGGCTTGTTGTCTTGAGTGAAGTTGCGACACGCTTTTAACTCTGTCAAATTCCAGCCGTTATCTACAGTACCTGTTTTTACCTGTACGTGCGTCACGATGTTCTTTGGGTGAAAAAGATCTATGTCATCTCCAATTTCACACCCAACTCCACTGATTCGATTATCAAGGAGCATCTCCGAAGCAAACAAAGTTGCTACGTAGTCTTGAAAGAAAAAACCTTTCTTAGCCCCGACTCCACCACCATTATTCTCATCCATCTGATACATAGAGGCATTCTTCTGTAATTTACCCGTTTAACTCAGTCTATCCATTATATTTGACAAGTCTATTTGTAAATGCATGGCTCTTCACCGGATGTGGTGGAAAGTGTTTCTTTTCAAGTTTTCCGATTAATTGGACAATGAGGAAACACTCTGCACTTGAGCCCTGAATCAGATGAAAGATACAGCACTCTATCAAGCGATCCTTGGACTGACTCCGCCATGGACTGTCGACTCTGTCCAGGTGGATAAAAAGAGCCAGCGTATTACCGTGACCATCATGTACGAAAGTCCTTCAGGCGTTGCTTGTCCAACATGCTCGAAAGTGGTAAGAAAGCATGACTCTCGAAAGCGGATATGGCGTCATTTGGATACATGCCAATACGAAACATATCTTGAGGCCCAAGTTCCACGTGCTGACTGTCCAAAGCACGGGGTTCAGACCATTTCTGTTCCTTGGGCATCTCCTAGTAGTCGCTATACCGAACTCTTCGAGACAAAGATTATTGAAACACTTCAGTTCACTTCTCTTCACTCTGTATCTAAAGCCTTTCGACTGAGTTGGGGAGCCATTGATCGGATAATGAAAAGGGCTGTTTCACGAGGGCTCGCCCGGAGAAATTTAAATAAGGTAGAAGATCTGTTGGTAGACGAAACTGCCTTTTGCCGAGGGCATGATTATGTCACTGTGATGTCGAGCCGAACGGGCCAAGTTCTCGCTGTTGCCGACGGTAAAAGTGAACAAAGCTTAGCAAACTGCTATCGAGTGCTGCCTAACATCGCTAAACAACAGGTCCGCTCAGTCTCGATGGATATGAGCCAAGCTTTTATGAATGCAACCGAGTCCTTCTTTGGCTCACGATCTAAACGCCTGATTGCAGTTGATCATTTCCACGTAGCAAAAGTGCTCACCAAAGCTGTTGACGATGTTCGCAAGCAAGAGGTTAACCGTCTACCGCCATACCTTAAACGAGAGTGCTACAGAACGCGTTATGGCTGGCTCAAAAGAAATAGAAACCTCACCGGTCGCCTGAGAGAGCGTATAAACAGATTGGCCAAACTCATGATAGATACAAGCCTTAGCTGGTTGCTCAAAGAGCAAGCAAGAATAATCTGGTACGGAAGTTCGATCAGAAGCGCAAGGAATCAATGGCTAGAGTGGCTTGCTTTAGTTAAAGCAAGTGGAATTAAACCATTGATGACAGCAGCAGCGACAGTGAAAAAGCACTTACCAGCAATCCTTAATGCAATGCGGCTTAAGGCATCGAATGGCTTGGCGGAGGCTATAAATGCCAAAATCCAATATATGAAGCTTAGAGCCAAAGGCTTTAGAAACAAACAACGGTTCAAGACAGCGATACTGTTCTATTTTGGGGGGCTTGATATGACTTTCCACCATGAACGATGAAGAGCCAAATGCATACAGGTGTGGCAATGTAAACCTTACCTAACAGCACATATCTCAGCGAAATTTTCCCCCGCCTTACCGCTTGCTGGCTAAACTTAAGGCAATGCACCAGTTTACTGAGAGTGATTAAGCCTTGCTGAGTTTATGTCGACGCCCTGTTGTACGCGTGCTGTTGGTGATACTGCTGTTGGGAATGACCGGCTTGGTCCATGCGGCTACGGCAACTGTGCGTTTAGTCTCGCTCGAATACCCGCCCTATATTCAAACCTCGGATGGCCCAGTGGATGGTGTGGCGGTGCGGGTGGTCAGTCGAACCTTCGCCAAGCTGGGCTATGACGTCGAGATTGAAGTGCTGCCATGGGCGCGAGCACTCTATCAAGTCCGAACCGGCCTAGCGGACGGTATATTCACCATTTTCAAAACATCAGAGCGCGAAGCCTTTCTCGATTACTCTGAGCAGATTTTGTTTCAGCAAGGGATCCGATTTGTTCATCGCCCTGATGTCAGTATCTCTGAAGACGCTATTCAATCGTTCAATTTTAGCGCTTACTCCGTCTGCGTGATCAATCAAGTCAGCTACGGCAGTCGTATGGATGCTGCATTGGCGCAAAATCAATTCGATCAGGTTTTCCGGCTAACTCGCGCGCCACAGTGCCTTCGGATGTTGGAAAGTGGCCGATCTCGCTTGTGGCTCAGTAACCATTTTGGTGCACGCGCACTGATTAGTCAGCTGAATATGAAAGGTATTGTCGAGATCAACCCCCATCCGATTGAAGACACCCCCAGTTACATTGCCTTTTCTAAAGTGCAAGGGCTATCAGCTCTGCGCGACCAATTTGATCACGCGTTAGCAGACATGAAAGCCACCGGAGAGTACCAAGCGATCATTGATGACTTTTTTAATGATTAATCGCTGACATTCCTGCACAAGGTTTTAGAAGCGACTGACAAACGCTTGACAGATTGTTCTGCTAACATCGCTACATTCTGTGCCATCTGAAAAAGCAGCATTAAGGCACACTATGAAACCTATCGCTCTCGGTCTCCTACTCACACTGAGTCTCACGACTCAAGCGGTGGCGAAAGAAAAAACCAATATCTCGGCGGGTCTTGCCGTCGACCAACAACTGAGCGCAGTCCTAGAAGTCGACGATCAATACCGTTTTACCCTCGGCAATGGCGGCACCGCATTTGATTACCTTTTTCAACACGGCACTTTTGATAATCCCGATATCCCGGTTGATTGGTATGTGGGCGCCGGTGGCTGGGCCGAGTGGGATGACGACTATGGCGTGCGTTTGCCGATTGGACTCGATTGGGCCATCAACAAACAGATCAGTGCTTATGGTCAAGTGCATCCAGAAGTCAATTTCCACGGCGGCCCAGAACTGCAACTTGGTGGCGCGCTGGGTGTCACCTACTCATTTTAGATAGATCCATTCTCATCACGCCAAATCATGCACATCGGCGAGCCTTATCAAGGCTCGCCCTCTTTTAAGAATGATTTATCATTCAGCTATTGCATCCGGCATGAAGAAAATATGTCATTATCGGGCTGATAGACACGTGTTTCTATGTCCATCACGCCAAGTAACGAATGAAAGATATTATCGTGAGAGTAATGGCCTGTCTCCATCGCCTTTTCACGCAAACACGAGGCGTTGATAGACTTGGCTTGCTTAAAACCATCGGAGAGCCATACCATTAGCGGTACTTTCTTTTGATAGTCGGGCGCAAAACGGTACGGAAGACCATGCAAGTAAACACCATTCTCTCCCAATGATTCACCATGATCAGAGACATACATCATCGCGGTATTATACTGATCATTTTTTTCCTTCAATGTTTCAATAACGTTGCTCAACACATAGTCAGTATATCGGATAGTATTATCATAACTATTAATGATATTTTCTTTCTCGCAGTTTTCAATATCTGAACGCGCACAGTCAGGCTGAAAATATGCCATGTCTTTGGGGTAGCGCTGAAAGTACGTTGGGCCATGACTACCAATAAGATGCAAGAATATCACACGATTGCCTTTCATTTCATCGATATCTTTATTCATACCTTCAACAAGGGCCATATCGTAGCATGTACTTCCATTACAAAATTCGTCTTTTCTATGCCTATCGATTTCTATGTACCTTACATTTTTAGCCACCCCTTTATCACCGCCATCATTTTCTTTCCATAACACATCAATCCCAGCTCGTTTTAATATATCGAGTAAATTATCTTGATGATCAGCGATATCGCGGTCGAATGTATGATGAGATAGGTTTGAAAACATACAAGGAACAGAAATCGCCGTCGCCGTACCACACGAGGAAACATCATTAAATGAAATAACATTCTTCAAAGCGGTATAAGGATTCGTCTCTCTATCATAACCATTGGCCTGATAGTTCTGAGTCCGTGCAGTTTCACCGACCACGAAAATGAATACGCTAGGTTTATCCAATGACTGATCAATCGCCAATTCTGATTGCTTCGCATCGTCGCCCAATTTCACGTATGGTATCGGCGCGGAAAAAAATCGCTCTTTCACATATCCCGATATACTGTAAACATATTGTGTCGGTATAATCAGTTTTCTAAGGTAGCTGTTATTTCTGCCTACCGATGCATAATCTTGGTAGTAAAAAACAAATATAATCGCTAGAGCGATTAACGATACAGTAATGGATATTAGCTTATCCCGTAATAGAGGAAGCCACATTTTCCCCGCAGGCTGAATAGTACAGCGCATCATAAAGATAGCGGGAGTCACACCAATGGCCAGCACCCAAATAAGTGCATAGAAACTTAAATACGCCCTTGCCTCTCCGGTATCGGTTTCTACAATATTGGTTATCATATCAACATCAAACATGACTCCGTAATTGTATTCTGCATAGCAAACAATACTGGATAAAAGCACTAAGACAATAAAAAATGGCTTGGTAAGCTTTGGCCAAGAAAATAATGAGAACACAATATTTAAAGAAAAGAACAAGAACAGAGGGATAGAAATAACAAAGCCGGTCTTCACCTCTTCAAGCGATGAAAAAATACTTTGCAAATCTTTATAAAAGGGAACATTTATCACGACGGAAAAGTAGATTGCGACCAACGTGGTAAACATTGTGATGCTTATTCCGCTTGTATGATTCTGACTTTTTATCATTTTATATTCACCACACATGACACCCACACAAACAGGGTGAGAACAATTGAAAAAAGCACGGCAGATGAGCCAATATCTTTCGCTTTCTTACTATATGCGTGCCACTCATCCCCAATACGGTCTATCGCAGCTTCGATGGCGGAGTTCAATAACTCAACAATAAGGACAAGCCCTAAACTCCCTATCATTAAAATGCGTTCGATCGATGTAACTGGAATAAAATAGGCTGTAATCATAAGAACAAAAGCCATCACACACTCTTGCCTGAATGCCGCTTCAGACTTCCACGCCGACTTTAACCCCATCACTGAATAACCGGTCGCATCTATCATTCGATAAATGCCGGTTTTCCCTGGTTTCATATTATTTTTACTATCTGGCTATTTGAGGAGTGATTGAATATATAGAAATAGACTTAAACACTCTGTCCATACTTTGTATGGCTGTGTCATCGTTTGTCGGTCATAGGGAAACGTGGTGAGCAAGATGAGTAATATCCCGCCATCTAAATAAACGGGCAAGATATCTATTTATTTAGCCAGACTCATTCCACGATAAAAAGTGGATACGATAAGTACTAATGCACAGTCGCTGTCATCCAATCAAGAGGTTAGGTCGTAGTGATACCCGTAACCCTCAAATAAGGACACGACATGCTCTCATTTTTAAAGCCGAATCCGGTTAAAAAGCTTAAAAAACAGTATGAAGCTAAGCAGCAACAAGCCTTTCAGGCGCAGCGCAACGGCGATATCCGTGGCTATTCACTGCTTACCGAAGAAGCGGAAAAGATTGACCAACAAATCAAAGAATTGGAAAACAACGCTTAGCCATTTGAGACATGGCTAAACTGCCGTTTTACCAAGCGCTGGTACAAAGGGCAGCGTGCCAGCAAGTCGGTATGGCTGCCTACATCAACAAGCTTACCTTGAGCCATCACTACAATGCGGTCAGCGTGCTGAATGGTCGATAAGCGGTGGGCGATAATCAGGGTAGTGCGGTCCCGCATTAAAGCCGCCAAGCCTTGCTGCACCGCATGCTCACTTTCGCTATCAAGGGCACTGGTCGCTTCATCGAGCAATAAAATCCGTGGGTCCTTAAGAATTGCGCGGGCAATCGCAATTCGCTGTCGTTGGCCGCCCGAAAGCCGCACGCCTCGCTCACCTAAAAAGCTGTGATAACCATCCGGTAATTGCTGAATAAAGGCATCAGCGTGCGCTTGAATGGCTGCCTCTTTCACGGCTTGCTCACTGGCATCTGGCCTGCCGTAGCGGATGTTACCTATCACATCATCGCTGAACAGGGCGGGTTGTTGTGGCACCAGAGCCATTTGTTGGCGCAACGCTTGCGGGGACAAGCTGCGGATATCTTGTCCGCCCAGCATAATCGCGCCTGTTTGCGGATCGTAGAAGCGTTGCAATAACTCAAATACGGTGGTTTTCCCCGCTCCCGACGGCCCTACTAACGCCACGACTTCACCGGGCTGAATAGCAAGGTTCAGCGTATCAATCGCCGGTTGATGGGGCCGCGTGGGATAATGAAAATGCACCGCTTCAAAGCGAATATCATTGCTCAGTGATTGGGCATCGACACTCGGTGAGGTAGAAGGAGTGCGAATATGGCTTTGCACGTGCAACAGCTCCACCAAGCGCTCCGTCGCGCCAGCCGCGCGCTGCAACTCCCCCATCACTTCCGACAAGGTGGCCATGGAAGAGGCAACCATGATGGCGAAAAACACAAAGGCGCCCAAATCGCCTGCCGACATGGTGCCTTGAATCACATCGCGACCACCGACCCATAACATGCCAGTAATGGCGCTAAACACAATCACGATCACGCCGGAAATAAGAATGGCTCGTTGCTTCACGCGCTCGCGCCCGATCTGATAAGCACGCTCCACCTCTTGTCCAAATGCGGCTTTGGCGTGATCTTCTACCGCGAAGCTTTGCACGGTTTTAATATTGGTGATGGCTTCACCGGCATAGCTGCCTACATCCGCCATCGAATCTTGGCTTTGCCGCGACAGCGCCCGCACACGACGGCCATAGATAAGTATTGGCACCAAAATAAAAGGCACGGAGGCCAGCACAATCAAGGTCAATTTAATATTGGTGGCAAACAGCATGATGATGGCGCCCACACACATCAGCGCACTGCGCATCGCCATGGAGAAGGAGGAACCGATAATATTTTGCAGCAAGCTGGTATCTGTGGTGATCCGCGACATGATTTCGCCACTACCGTGGGTTTCAAAATAGCTCGGATGTAAGCCAATTACATGATCAAACACTGCTTGGCGAATATCGGCACTGACCCGCTCACCCACTGACGACACCAGATAGAATCGGAAAAAGGTGCCGATCGCGATTAATACCGTGATCAGCAAAATAAACTGTACCGCATTCCCCAGCTCAACCAGTGATTGCTGCGCAAAACCTTGGTCGATCAAAAGCCGAACGCCGTGTCCAACCGACAGCGTTAGTGATGCAGTAAACACTAAGGCCAGCAAGGCCGCACTCACTTGCCAACGGTAAGGGCGGATAAACGCAATAAACTCCCACAATATAGTCAGGTTTTTACTCTTGCGATTCACGGCAGATTGTTTCGATGAGGTATCCGTTGCGGTTTGATTTGCCATAAGTTCACTTAATGCTGTCCTTGCATGTTAAGGGCGGGTGAGTAGGATCATTAACTCGCTGCACCCTCACGTGTCAACATTCACATATTCAGACGCACATTTGATATAACCAACCTCAACCATCGAATCAATAGGGGCAAGACTTTGATCATACCGGATGGATGGATATCAGTAAGTTAAGCGATATCTTTAGCAGAGACAACGTGCAAGTGTCTTTCTGCGGCCCTGTTGGCTTAATGCGCCAATGCGGATCTAAGCCTTCTCCTATCGCAGGCCCGCTTCATAGCATTCATGTTCCTTAACCTGACAGTACATCACTCAGGCATCCACTGATTAATAATCATCACTATCACTAAATCGTCTACGCTTAAGCTTGATATTGTTATAAAACACCTTTGCGCTGATTCGTAAGCGCGATGAACAGGAAAGCAGATAATGAAAGATCTTAGTGTTGCCAAAAAAATATGGCTCAGCTTTATCGCCGTTTTTATCGTTTTTGCTTCGGTTGCCTTTATCTTTATGATGGGTTTATCAAACCTAACTAATGACATTAAACAACTGTCGAATAAAAGTTTACCTTCAGTAGATATATTGAAAGGGATCCAGGTGGATGTCACCAAGGTCCGTAAAGATGAATTTTCGTTACTCCCAAACAGTGATCACCCTAACATACCACAATGGCTTAACAAACTTGATCAATGGCGCGCCGATGTGCAAGCAGGTATTAAGGCTTATGAAGCGTTAGGTTTAACCTCGGAAGAACGCCAGTCATTTACGACGTTCAAGAAAACTTGGCGTCAATATATTCAAGAAACACAGTCATACAACCGCTTGCTTAAAAGCGGAGATAGCGATGAAGCCAATCAGATCGTGTTAGCCAGTTTTGATACATACGTCAGTGCATTAGACGATCTGAACCAGGCCCTCAAACTGAATGATAAGCGAGTAAGTGAAATTATCGAAAGCGCAAACCGAGAGGCTCGTACCGCTCAAATCAATTCAGCAATTGGTACTTTGGTGATTGTGTTGGTCATCTTAGCGTCGACCCTGATACTCTCTCGCGCTATCTCTCGCCCAATTGATAAAGCACTCGCGTTTGCCTCGAGTATTGCCAAAGGGCAGCTCAACAACAAATTTGATGAGAAGGACTTATCTAAAGATGAGCTTGGTACCCTACTCAAAGAATTGGTGACGATGCAAAACAATCTTCACGGATTGGTATCAGAAATTAACGACTCTACCATTCAGCTAACCGCCGCCGTTGAAGAGGTAAGTGCGATTTCATCTCAAAATGCGTCAGGTATGCAAAACCAGCAGCAAGAGCTTGGTTCGGTGGCGTCTGCGATGACCCAGATGCAAGCTGCCGTCAGTGAAGTGGCGCAGAATACCGAAGAAGGTGCAACGTCAGCGTATTCTGCAGCGGACATAGCCAAAAAAGGGAGTGGCTCATTAGCCGATGCGATTAGCATTATCGAACGTGTTTCTGGGTTAATGCAAGAGTCAGAGACGTTAACAGAGCAACTTAAAACAAGCTCCGAAGATATTAATGTGGTAGTTGATGTTATTCGTGGTATTGCCGAGCAGACTAATTTACTTGCTTTGAATGCGGCGATAGAAGCAGCCCGTGCCGGTGAACAAGGCCGGGGATTTGCGGTCGTCGCTGATGAAGTACGTTCGCTAGCACAGCGCACACAAGAATCGACAGAGCAAATCGTTAATACCATCGAGACATTGCAAGATAATACCACCAAAGTTCGCGAGTCTAGCTATGAGTGCCAAACTGGTATTACGCAATGTGTAGAAACGGTCAGCGATACCGGCGAACAAATGCGGGAAATTGAAGTCTCTGTTGATGATATCGCCCAACGCAGCACACAAATTGCCACCGCCTGCAGTGAGCAAAGTTCTGTCTCTAACGAGCTCAACCGCAGTGTTGAAAACATTAATAGCGCGTCAACCGAAATGGCCGAGGGGGCAACGCAAACAGCGATTGCCTGCGACCAAATCAGCAATCTTGCGCATAACTTAAAAGCACGAATTGAAACATTTAAGCTTTAATACAATACCCGATGCGTGCTATCTCTTCTGCACGATACTCGATCAACATTTTAGAACAAGATGCTCAATCTTACGCCGTGTTCGCACGGCGTCTTTGTTTCTACACTGCATTTATTGTTCAGCGTTACCGCTGTTCAACATCGAATTAGTGAGGAGAAGCATTATGATCACAGTACGTCATGCCAGCGATCGCGGTCAGGCCAACTTTGGCTGGCTACAAAGCCGCCATACTTTTTCATTTGGTAGCTATTACGATCCCCATCATATGGGCTTCTCTGCACTGCGTGTGATCAACGATGATATCGTCTCGCCCGCCGCAGGCTTTGATACCCACGGACACCGTGATATGGAAATCATCAGTCTGGTGCTGGAAGGGGAAATCGAACACAAAGATAGCCAAGGCAACCGACAAACCCTACCCGCTGGTGAGTTCCAGCTGATGTCGGCGGGGCGCGGTATTTATCATAGCGAGTATAATGCCTCGTCAACCCAAGCTTTACGCTTTCTGCAAATCTGGATTGAGCCCAATGAGCAAGGCGGAGAGCCGTGCTATCAGCAAAAAGATTTTGGTAAGCAGGCTGGCTTTACCGTTATCGCGACCCCAACTGGGGAAGATGGCACCTTACACATCAAACAAGATGCGCGTTTGCTACAGCTGATTCTACCGCCCAGTGAATCGGCTACCTTGGCATTGGAAGCTGGACGCCATGCCTATGTGCATCAGGTCGCGGGCACGCTCGACGTTGAAACGACATCTCTGGCCCCCGGCGATGGCACAAAAATTGAAGATATCCATCATATAACCTTCCGCAATAAGGGTAACGAAACCAGCCAAGCACTGGTGTTTGATCTCCCCTAACGCGCGGATTCAGCTGGCCTGCCGGTCTATTTGCGCCGCAAGCCTTATTCTGTGTACACTGCGCCCTTTCTTCATGCATGAGAGGTTGAATGCTCACTCTATCGAATAAGGTGGCGATTCCCGACAATGAAATTGAGCTCACGGCCATCCGCGCCGCTGGGAAAGGCGGGCAAAACGTCAACAAAGTATCTAGCGCCATTCATCTACGCTTTGATATCCAAGCCTCATCACTGCCTGATGCGTACAAAGCCAGATTAATGGCTCTGTCTGATTCGCGCATCTCCAAAGAGGGCGTCGTGGTAATAAAAGCGCAAAACTATCGCACTCAAGAATTAAACCGAGAGGATGCGCTAGAGCGCTTGCAGGCATTGATCAAAAGCGCGATGGTAGAACAGAAAAAACGTAAACCCACTAAGCCCACCAAGGCCTCACAGCGCCGTCGCGTGGATGCGAAAAAACGTAAGAGCCAAACCAAATCGCTACGTGGCAAGGTGGCGCCTTAACCATTTCACGCCACCACTTTATTCCGACCCCCCGCTTTCGCCGCATACAAATTCGCATCCGCTTGACGGTTGATGTCTTGGACACCTTTGGATGCCTCATAATGCAGCGAGACCCCACCCATCTTGCGCGCATATCTAACCCCTTAGACGCCTTTTTGCTTGCTTATCCGACATCGGATTGCTCTAATGTTACAAGTAACATTTTCAGCTAGTGCATTGAGATGAAAGACAAAAGAAATCGCGCTACTTTACAAGATATTGCCGATCGCGTTGGGATGACCAAAATGACAGTCTCTCGCTATATGCGCAATCCGGAGTCAGTTGCACCCGCGACACGCGACAAAATTGCGACGGTGATTGAAGAGTTGGGGTACATTCAAAATCGCGTCCCTGCGATGCTGTCTAAATCATCAAGTAAAGCCATTGGTATTGTACTGCCCTCGCTGTCTAACCAAGTCTTTGCTCATTTAGTACAGGGAATTGAACGCGTCACCAAAGCGCATGGCTACGACATTTTGATTACGCACGCCGGTTATAGCGAACAGGCAGAGGAAGAGAAAATTGCCTCTTTGCTGTCTTATCAAGTGGATGGCTTGATCCTCACTGAAACTAACCACACCCCACGCACGTTACAAATGCTAAAGACTGCCGCTGTTCCTGTGGTAGAGACAATGGAGCTTCCAGAAAAGCCAATTGATATGGCCGTTGGGCTTGATCATGAGCAAGCCGCTTATGATGCGGTTCAAGCCATGATCAATAAAGGGAAAGCGCAGATCGTGTACTTGGCGGCTCGGTTAGATACCCGTACTCAGCTGCGGCAACAAGGGTACGAACGCGCGATGATACAGGCAGGACTGGCACCTTGCTGTGTTGCCACCGAAGAGCATTCTTCATTTAGCTTGGGCGAAACCTTACTTAACCAAACCTTGGCTCAGTATCCCAACTGTGACGGGCTGTTTTGTACCAATGATGACCTCGCCGTCGGTGCGTTACTTGCGTGTCGTGCCAAAGGCATTGCTGTTCCGCAAACCCTCAGTATTGTTGGTTACAATGCGCTCGATATTGGCACTGTGGTCAGTCCTACACTGACGAGCGTCGCGACGCCGCGTGATTTGATTGGTGAGCGCGCTGCGACACTGTTGATTCAAGCGTTAAGCGGCGAAACTATCGCCGAAAAAATACAAGCTGTTCCACACACCATCACAAGCGGCGGCAGCTTATAACCATCGCCGTTAACTAGGCGATCACGAGAATAAATAGCTCGCTCCCTCGTCAGCGCGTGATACCTGCTGACGCGCCGCAGCAAACCAATCTCGTCCCCACGTATGAGCCGCTTGAGGCGGCTCTGCTACGGGACGCTGAGATAAATCAGCATGGCAAGTCAACTCGCCAGCCTTCGCGTCCAATGTGATCAGATCGCCGTCTTGCACACCCGCCAATGCACCGCCATGCATGGCTTCAGGACAGACGTGCAACGCCGCAGGGACCTTGCCCGATGCGCCCGACAACCGACCATCTGTCACCAATGCGACCTGATAACCCATTTTTTGCACATTGCCAAGAATAGGCATGAGCTTATGCAGCTCTGGCATGCCATTCGCGGCGGGGCCATTAAAGCGCACCACCACAATCACATCTTGGTTGAGCTCACCACGCTGATAAGCCTGCTCGACTTGGTGCTGACAATCAAACACCCGCGCGGGCGCACAAACCACACGGTGCGCAGGATCCACGGCAGAGACTTTGATCACTGCATTACCCATATTGCCAGACAGCATGCGCAAACCACTGGTTGCACTGAAGTGTGAACCGGGCTGGGCGATGACCGCTGTATCGGTTGATGGGGTGGCAGTTTCCCAAACAAGCTGCCCCTTATCTAATCGTGGTGTGGTCAGCTGGTCGCTAAACTGGCCGATAGCAGGCACAGTGTCCGCATGCAGTAATCCAAGCGAATGCAGATGCGCCATCAGCGTGGGCACGCCCCCTGCCGCCTCAAAGGCATTAATATCAGCGGGTCCATTGGGGTAGACCCGAGCCAGTAAGGGCACAACATGAGAAAGCGCATCCATATCTTCCCAGGTTAGGATGATGCCAGCGGCACGCGCCATCGCCACCAAGTGAATCGTATGGTTGGTGCTGCCGCCCGAGGCCAACAACGCGACCACACCGTTTACCACGCTTTTTTCGGTCACCACATCGGCGAGTGGTCGGTAATTCGCACTTCCCGCACATTGGGAAGCTAACGCTGTTGCCGCATAGCGGGTCAGCGCTTGGCGTAATGCTGAATTGGGGGCAACAAACCCCGCACCGGGAAGAATCAATCCCATAGCTTCAAGCACCAGTTGATTGGTGTTGGCCGTGCCATAGAAAGTACAGGTTCCCGAGCTATGATAAGCTTGGCATTCCATGGTCAATAAAGCTTCTTTGCCAAGATTGCCTGCCGCATAGGCTTGGCGCACCGCGACTTTTTCTTCGTTACTTGTCCCCGAGGCCATTGGGCCGGAGGGTACAAATAAGGTCGGCAAATGGGCATAAGCGAGCGCTCCCATCAATTGCCCGGGGGCAATTTTATCACAGACGCCAAGCAGCAATGTTGCATCATATACGTTATGACTCAGCGATATCGCGGTTGCCTGAGCAATCACATCACGTGAAAACAAGGACATCTCCATTCCCGGCTGCCCCTGTGTGACACCATCACACATCGCGGGCACACAGCCTGCGACTTGCGCCGTGTGGCCCAAAGGTTGAAGCGCCGCTTTGATTTGTTCAGGGTAGTCAGCATAGGGCGCGTGCGCGCTAAGCATATCGTTATAGGCGCTGATAATCGCCACATTGGCGGTGGTCATATCCAGCATGTGTTGTTTATCTTGTTGACACGACGCCGCCACGGCGTGAGCCATGTTGCCGCAAGATAGGGTGGTGCGCGCTTTCCCTGTATCAGCTTGCTGTTGAGTCTGACGCAAAAATGCGGTGCGCGTCGGTTGGCTGCGCTGGCGTAACGCCTCTGTCACGGCCATTAAAGTCGGGTGTGTCATTTCCGATCCTCCATGGCTGCTAAGGCATGCACGGCACGTGTCACCACAGTATCGATGTCTGCATCAATGGCAACGCGGACAACATCAGGCTCATCGTCACCCGGCGCCTCCAACGTCGTAAACTGGCTATCCAGCATATGGGTTTTCATAAAATGCCCTTTGCGCGCTCTGAGTCTTGCGAGGATCAGTGCATAATCGCCGTCGAGAAACAAAAAAGTGACGTTCTGATTGCCCTCACGAATGAGATCGCGATAACGACGCTTCAAGGCAGAGCATACAATCACCCCATATTCTTGTTTGTGTTCGAGACTAAAAGCAGCGTCACGGATCCGGCATAGCCATGGCGTGCGGTCATCATCGTCAAGTGGCTGCCCACTTGCCATTTTCTCGATATTTGCCCGTGGATGCAGGTCATCACCATCGATGAATTTGGCCTTTAAGCGCGCTGCCAATTTCACGCCTAAGGTGCTTTTTCCCGAGCCACTGACGCCCATCACAATCACACTGCCAATTGCCATACCGACTCCTTAGCGAGATTTTAACCAGATCTCATTTTTGATAACGCATTCAATAATTGTCTTTATCTTAGTGTGGTTACCGGTAACATGTTACCGGTAACTATGAGATTTGTGAAGTTTGACACAAACATCCTGGTCGGAAGAGGTGAGCCATGGAACTACTCGCACAAAGCCCTGAACCCACTACCCTACTCTTGATAGCATTGGGCGCTATCGCACTGTTATTACTCCTAATAATGAAGCTGAAGGTGCATGCGTTTGCATCACTCACGCTAGTCAGTTTAGGTACTGCATTGGCCACAGGGATCCCTGTCGATAAGGTGGTACCAACCATGATGAGCGGCTTTGGCGGCACCCTAGCATCGGTCGCTTTACTGGTCGGGCTTGGCGCGATGATCGGGAAGATCCTCGAAGTCACCGGTGGTGCGAATGTGCTCGCCGATACCCTGATCGCTCGGTTTGGCGAAGCGCGTGCTCCCTTTGCACTCGGGATCGCCTCGTTACTGTTCGGTTTCCCTATCTTTTTTGACGCTGGGCTAATTGTGATGATGCCTATCATGTTTAGTGTCGCGAAACGCTTAGGTGGCTCCCCCATAAAGTATGCTCTTCCCGTCGCAGGAGCGTTTGCGGTTATGCATACCTTCGTTCCGCCACATCCCGGTCCGGTTGCTGCCTCCGATTTACTCGGCGCCGACATGGGTCTGCTTCTCGTCGTCGGGCTGCTGGTTTCGCTCCCCACTTGGTATTTAGGGGGGTATTTATTTGGCTTGTATGCGGGTAAGAAATTCAATATCCCCCTCGCGAAAGCGTTTTTAAACACCGAAGTCATGTTTAAAAGCAAAAAGGATTACCCCGCCTTTTCAACTGTATTAATGATTTTATTGCTCCCAGTGCTGCTCATTTTCCTTGATACTGGCCTGAACGCGCTGAGCGTGGCGGGTATAGTCAACGGGGAGAGTGCTTGGGTCGGCTTTTTGCGTATGCTGGGTAAAACACCCGTTGCACTGCTCATCACTCTATTGACCTGTTTGCTGGTCTTCGGCCAAAAGCTGGGTAAGAGTAAAATGGAAAAGCTGTGCTCTGATTCGTTAGCGCCAATTTGTGCCGTCATTTTGGTGACCGGCGCCGGCGGCATGTTTGGGGGTGTCTTGCGCGCGAGCGGTATCGGACAGGCACTTGCCACCATGCTATCAGACACGGGTATGCCAATCATTTTGGCCGCGTTCGTGATTGCCACCTGCTTGCGCGTTGCACAAGGCTCCGCCACCGTCGCGCTGACCACTACGGCCGCACTCATTGCGCCCACCGTGTCGCATACTGTGGGTTTATCTCAATTGGATTTATGTTTTATTGTCATTGCGATTGCAGGTGGAGCAACCGTTTTATCGCATTTCAACGACTCGGGTTTTTGGTTGGTGTCGCGCCTGCTCGAAATGGATGAAAAAACCACACTTAAAACTTGGACTGTGATGGAAACCCTGCTCGGAACCATCGCGTTTGTTATCGTAGCGCTGTTAAGCGTTTTACTGTAAGGGATCTTCATGACTGAACTGAATCAACGCCTTAAGGCGATACGCATCGTGCCGGTAATTGCGATTAATCATGCGGAAGATGCCGTACCGCTCGCCAAAACCTTGGTCGATAACAGCCTACCCTGCGCCGAAATTACTTTTCGTACTGATGCAGCCGCAAATGCTATCCGTCAAATGCGCGATGCGTATCCCGAGATGCTGATTGGTGCCGGAACAGTGCTCACACCCGCGCAAGTCGACGCCGCGATAGATGCGGGAGCGGATTTTATTGTTAGCCCTGGACTGAATCCCATCACGGTAGAACATTGCCAACAGCGTGGTATTCCTATCATCCCTGGGATCAACAATCCCAGTTTAGTCGAGCAAGCCATGTCGCTTGGGCTGGATACCGTGAAGTTTTTCCCCGCGGAAGCGTCAGGCGGCATTGCGATGTTAAAAGCGCTCTCCGCGGTGTATCCCGTCAGCTTTATGCCAACCGGCGGCGTGAGTGAAGAAAACGTTGGCGATTATCTCGCGTTGCCCTCGGTACTGGCATGTGGCGGTACTTGGATGGTGCCCGCCAAGTTGATTGATGAGCAAAGGTGGGATGAGATCGCAGCACTGATTAAGGCGCTGTGATAGCTCTCGCATCCGTTAAGACAAAAGATCGACCCCACTTATTGCAGATAATGGGGTCGCTCGCACGCCTACCGCCTGTGCTTGCAACCTCGACACATAGCCGATACCTTTTCCCGCCTGTTCATAAACAGACACTTGGTTAAAAGTAGGGGAAAGACAGTATGTTGGCACAAGCACTTGAGCAAATTTTTGGTTTTTCGTCATTTCGTGCGGGACAAGAAGCAGTGATCTCGCAGGTGATGCAAGGTGAATCCGCCTGTGCGATCTTTCCCACAGGTGCAGGTAAATCATTGTGCTATCAATTGCCGGCCACACAGCTGCCCCACTTAACATTGGTGATTTCGCCTTTGCTGGCATTAATGCATGATCAACTTGCATTTATGACCCGCAAAGGCATCCCTGCGGCCACCATCGATTCAACGCAGACACCCGAACAAACCAAACAAGTGATGGATCAAGTCCGTCGCGGCGACATCAAGGTACTGATGATTTCAGTCGAGCGTTTGAATAACGAACGTTTTCGCCAGTTTATCACTCCTATCCCGATCTCGTTATTGGTGGTAGATGAAGCGCATTGTATCTCTGAATGGGGACACAATTTTCGTCCCGATTACCTCAAACTCCCCGCCTACCGAGAGCAGTTGAATATTCCACAGGTGTTGCTTCTCACCGCGACTGCGACGCCGGCTGTGGTTGAGGACATGCAGCGAAAGTTTGCCATCCCGACAAACAACACCACGTTAACCGGCTTTTATCGTCCTAACCTGCATCTAAATGTGGTCGCTGTGGAAGAGACGCATAAGCGGCAAGCGCTGGTTGAGCAGTTAAAGCATGACCCCAATTTGCCGACCGTCATTTATGTCACCCAGCAGCAAACGGCGGAGAGTGTGGCCGAGTGGCTACAAACCCAGCATATCCCCGCGACCGCTTATCATGCTGGCATGAATCACGAGACGCGTGTATCAATACAAGAGGCATTTATGTCGGGCCGTGCGCCGTGTATTGTCGCGACCATCGCCTTTGGGATGGGCGTCGATAAGGCGGACATCCGGCGTGTCATCCATTTTGACTTGCCTAAATCAATCGAAAACTACAGCCAAGAAATTGGCCGCGCCGGAAGAGACGGAGAAAACGCAACGTGCACGGTGCTCGCCAACCAATCGAGTCTGAATGTGCTGGAAAATTTTATCTACGGCGATACGCCAGACAAAATGGCGATTCAGGGGTTACTGGAAGAAGTACAACAGGCAGGTCAACAATGGGAAGTCATGCTCCATAGTCTTTCACGGACATGTAATATTCGGCTCTTACCGCTTAAAACCTTGCTGGTTTATTTGGAAATGGCCGGCGTGATCACCAGCCAATACAGTTACTTTGCCGATGTGAAATTCCAGTGTGTGGAGTCACCCGCCGCCATTACGGCTAAATTTCAGGGTGAGCGACGCGAATTTGTTGCCCAGCTATTTGCATGCGCGATCAAAGCAAAAACCTGGTACAAGATGGATTTCCAACAACTGTGGCAACGCTTTGGAGCAGAAAGAAAGCGCGCGTTAACTGCATTGGAGTACTTTCACGAACAAGGTTGGTTATCACTCGCGACACAACAAGCCACACAAGTGTTTGGCGTGAACACCCACGAGATTGATATTCACGATCAAGCTGAGACGCTGTATGCCCTTTTTGCCAAAAAAGAGCAGAGCGAGCTTGCCCGCATCAACCAATTACTGACCTTGTTATCTTCTTCAACCTGTATTAGTCAGCGCCTTGCCGACTATTTTGGTGATCATGCGGCACCAACCACCTGTGGTCATTGCTCGGTATGCCAAGGCGAGATCGCCCATTTACCTCCGCGCCCAGAATTACCGGCGATCGATGCGCAAGCGTTGTCCTCATGGTGTCAGCACTTTGCCGCCGCTTGCGATGAAACGCCAACTTCGGCGGCGACGACGCGCTTTTTACTCGGTCTATCTTCGCCGCTCCATACCAAAATTAAGGCAAAGGCCATACCTGGGTTTGGCGCCCTTGCGTCTTATCCGTATCAAACGGTCAACGCTCATGTCCCCGCGGAGCACGGAGCCAAACAGTAACGGATAACAATATGGTGCATCGGCAGCTTGGAAGCACCCGGTGCGCCACCTCATACCACTAACCTGCCGAAATTTTTTGCATCATCGGCAACACACTATCCTCTCAGTATCGGGGAAAAGTGACATTTATCCCCAGCCGCTGATGTTTTAATCATATACTGATAATAATGAGGTGATGCGTTGCGCGTCGTCATTTGAATTCATTACCAGATTCAAGGGTTGTTTATGCGTCATTCTGGGGTGTTATGTATGTTGATTCGTCACATCATTGTGGTTTTGGTCGCCAGCGTACTCCTATCCATCAGCCTGAAGCTCAATGCGGAGCAGAGTCAGCAATCCAAGCCACAAAGCCCTGTATTAAAAGTCGCTAACTCTCACGCCTGGCGGCCATTTTCCTATCTTGACGACAATCAACAACCGAAAGGGATCTTGATTGACTTTTGGAAAGAATTTGGCAAACGCAATGGCTATCAAATTGAATTCGTTTTGACCGACTGGCAAGACTCTATTGACGCTGTGCGAAGCGGTCAAGCCGATGTTCACGCCGGCTTACTCCAGTCGCCAGAACGGCTAGCGTTTATGGATTTCGGCACTCCATTGTTCAGCATCGATACGCAAGTATTCTTTAGCCAGGCGCTCACGGGCGTATCAGCGGATTATGTGTTAGCGGGTGATACCGACCACACAGTCGGTGTTGTGCAAGGTGGGTACGAAGAAGAGTTTATGAGAACGGAATTTCCAAACGTAACGCTACAGCTTTTCCGCAATAACCAAGCCATGCTTGATGCGGCGTTATCCGGCGAGCTACAAGCTTTCGTCGCTGATTTACAAGTCGCGAATTATCACCTTTACACCACCACCAATCAAAATCTCTTTATTCCGGTTCGTCATCTTTACACCGAAACCCTTTATGCAGGCTTTGCCAAGGGCAACACGGCCTTGCTCAATCAAGTAAGTAATAAATTTAACTGGCTAGATGATGATACCAAACGCCAACTCCTCAACCGTTGGGTTTACTATGACGTTGAGACCGTTTATCCCGCTTACCTGTTTCCCACACTGATCACCCTCGGCGTCTTGATCGTGGTCAGTTATATTTTGCTGCTTAAACGCAATGTCCGCCAAAAGACGCGCGCGCTACAAAGCGCTAATGGCCAGCTCCAAGAACAAGCCATCACCGACTCATTGACACAGCTACATAACCGACGCTTTTTTTATCAGTGTTTAAAAGACAAACAAGGGGAGCCTAAAAACATGGCGCTGATGGTCTTTGACATTGATGATTTCAAAGCCTTTAACGACGGGTTTGGTCACGCGCATGGTGACGAAGTGATCTGCTTTGTCGCGGAAACAGCCAAGAGTCTTCTTCCCAATGATGCGGTGCTTGCGCGTATTGGCGGTGAGGAGTTTGGGGTTCTTCATCCCTTTTCCAGTGCTGAACGTGCACTCTCGCAAGCGCGGTTATTGTGCGATGAAATTGCGCGACAAAGCCTCGCGCGTTTTAATCATCCTATGCCTGTGACGATCAGCCTAGGCGTAGCCTATTATCCTGATGGGCTCAGTGATAGCGAGATTGTCGCAGCAGACAAAGCGATGTACCAAGCCAAAAAGCAAGGCAAGCACTGCGCCGTACTCAATGTTATTTAACCGCAAAACTGGCTCTGATTAGCCGTTACGACGATTGTCCTCATACGGTGAGATAACGCTGCACGCAGTGAGCAAAAGGCGGCCACCTGTTTGTCGCCGCCGACGGGGTAACTAGCGATTTTTTTGCTCAGCGAGCCGAGACAATACACGTGTGAGTAAACGTATTCTGGGCTCCACCGAATCCAGTTGAAGGTATTCGTCGTCACTGTGGAAATTCGCCCCAACAGGCCCAAAACCATCCAAACTGGGGATCCCAATGGCAGCGGTATTATTCGCATCAGATCCGCCACCTACCGCTTTCCAATGAATTGGAACATCTTCATCAGAGGCAGCCTCTTCGACAAGCCCCATCAAGTGCTCTGTTTCAGGCGTCGGAACCATTGCCGGTTTGTAAGCTTCACGGACCAATTCAATGGTGACATCAGCCGTGTAAGGATGAGAGGCGCGGGCTTGGATGGCTTGATCGAGCGCATCATAAGCGGTGTTATCCCAAAACCGAATATCAACCAGTGCCGATGCATGCGCGGCCACAATATTTGCTCCCGCTCCACCTTCAATCACACCCGCATTAATACTGGTGCCGGCCTCAAGATCTTTCATACTATCGAGCGTCACCAGCCAGTGAGCCAACTCTGTGATCGCACTACGTCCTTTCTCTGGTTCATTCCCCGCGTGCGCCGCACGGCCTGATATGGCTATTTTATACCGTGCCATGCCTTTACGCGCCTTCACTAAACCACCATCAGCCCGCGCTGTCTCTGCCACCAGCACATAACGTGCATCGCGTGCAACGGACGCCAGCCAGTCACTAGAATGTATCGAGCCCACTTCCTCATCGGGATTCATACAAATACAAATACTGAGTGCATCACGTTCTGCTTGTGGTAATGCGCGCAATGCATACACGATATTCAATAAGCCCGATTTCATATCGGATACACCCGGGCCGTAGGCAAAGCCATCCTCCACATGCATCGGACGCTCAGCCGCCGTCCCTTTTGGAAACACAGTATCCATATGGCCAATCATCATTACATCAATATGCGGATCGGTGGGCTGGTTTCGGATCTCTAATCCAACCCCTGCCTCACCACAATCGACACGCTTAATGTGCCAGCCTGTCATTTGTTCATACTTATCAGCCATCAAGGCTGCAATCACCTCAATGCCGTCGCGCTGGAACGTGCCACAGTCGACATTCACCAGAGGCGCTAACTCATCCAAGTAGCGTTGCAAAGAAAACATCATCATGCCTCCTAAAGTAAAAGATTCATTACCCACATCGCACCAAAAGCATTCAGAATCGAAATGCCAACCATGATGGGGATATAACGGCCTTCGGTACCAATCGGGCCCATTACTCGGCCGATGTATTGCACTTGTGAGCCCATTAAATAGATAGCGGGGACCAAAATCGCAATGTGGGTGCCGGTGAGAATGCCTTGGTCAAACAAGGTGATCACCACACCAACCGCGCCTCCCATTGACATCCATGCTCCCATTAGCACGGCAGCCGCTTCGCCGGGTAAGCCAAACACCGCCATCACAGGCGAAAACACCTCACCCATCAAGCCTAATAACCCAGTGATTTGCAGCGCCTTAATAATCACAAACGCCATGACCACATTAGGAACCGTCGACGTCGTCGCAATGAGCCAACCTTTTTTTGCCCCTTCGACAAAGATGTCAGTGATCATGGGTTTACTGCTGGAAGAATGAGTCATGACGCGTGCTCCTCTTGATAGGATTGAGACTTGTCTCGCTGTGGCCCTTTACCCTCGGTGATATTGAGGTAGACACGAAATACATTGGCGCCGATGAACTTAAACAAGAAGATCACACCAATCGCGAGACCAATCGACGAGGTCACGGCCAACGAGCCATCTGACAGCGTCAGCGTAAATAGCACAGCACCTGATGAGAAAAAGTTGACGATGGTTGCCCCAGCCGTGAACTGAAACATGGTGAACACATCCGTTTCCCGTTTGGTCAAGTAACCTTCATCTTTGAGTTGACGCGTCATCGCCGCCCCCGCATCTGTACTCTGCATAGAGGCAATTAATGCCAATCCTGAGTTGCCGGGGATGCCCAATACGGGTTTCAATAGTGGGGTTAAGAGTCTGCGCGCGGCATCAAGTGCTCCATAGTGCTCAAGCACACTGATCATACCGAGTGCGAACATCACCGTGGGAATAAGAGTCAGCGCAAAAATAAAGCCGTCTCGTGCACCACTCCCGCCTTTGCCGCGAAGTGACGTCGTTGCCACCTCCACCGACCCATCGGCCGCCGCCGTCGCTTGATAAGCCACCTGCCCGAAGGATCCGTTCAAGGTGGTAAAATCAAACACGCCGTACCATTGATTGGATTGCAACAACCCCGAGAAAAATACGACCGCGAAGATCAATGCCAAGTAACATCCCCATGTCACTTGTCTTTCTGTTTCAGTTGGATGTGTCATAAACCGCCCTCATGCTCAATCAACATTGGGCTTATCATCGAGGCAGACACAGAAATGAAAGTTGATAATTATCAACCTATTGTGCAAGAAGAGAGATGGGATTTACATAATATGGGCTGATTCAAAACCTAACAAATTAAGCCAAGCTAAATCGTGACGATTGTGACACTAACGGCTGATTTTATTAGGTTTATCTGTCACTACTAAAGGATGCGCGCATATCGATTCGGATAAGATATTCACTAGAAATACATAAGTAAAGCTAATAAAAAAGCGCCCTAAGGCGCTTTTCGTCGGGCGACAGCGTACTGACTTAACCCATCAGGTTATAGAGCAGCGCTGAAATTGCCAGCATACCGGTGACAAAGATAAAGTAAGTGCCGACTTTACCGCGATACTGCGCCAATGCTTTGACTTTGTAGGCCGCGACAGTGGGCATAATAAAGAGGATCATCGCAATCACAGGGCCTGATAATGCCCCCATCATGTCAAGAATGCTGGGGTTAATCACTGCACACCACCAGATGGCAAAGAACATCACCACAACACCCAGCTTATCAGCTTGCTTGTAGGTCAGCTTGCTATGTTTGGTTACCAAACCGTTCAAGCTTTCACGCGCGCCAAGGAAATGCCCTAAAAACGACGATGTAATCGCAATAAATGCGACAAGCGGGCCCAGTGTACCGATAAAGGGGTTGTGGGTGACGTTAGCAAGGTAAGAAAGCACAGACACATTTTGCGCTTTCGCTTCCGCCATTTGTGCTGGCGTGAGTGTCAGCACGCACGAGAAGACAAACAAGAGCACAAAAGCAACTAACATCACGCCCGCGCGCTTAAGAATTTGCTCTGACTTGCCTTGCGCGTCATTGCCATAGTGGCGACGCTGAATGTTAGCAAAACTTGAAATCGCCGCAGCATGACTAAACGAGAAAATCACCACAGGCACCGCAAGCCACAGGTTCATGCCTAGCTCACTCATCGGCGGTAGGGTCAAGTTAGGCGTTTGCCACGATGGCACAAGATAGAACGACAAAAATGCCAAAATAGCCACCAAGGGGTACACCATAGCGGCGAAAGCGCGCAGCATGAGGCGCTCTCCACCCAGCATGATCGCAATCATGCCCGCCACTAACACACCAGATAATAAGATACGATTAGGGGATACCCATCCCAGTTGATTGACTAAAAAGCTGTCTACCGTATTGGTTAATCCGACGCCGTATATCAATAAAATGGGGAAGATAGAAAGGAAATACAACACCGAGATCATCCGGCCCGCATTGGCACCAAAATGCTCGGCGACCACATCGGTAAAATCTGCATCTTTATGGCGAGAGGAGAGCACAAAACGTGCAAGCCCGCGGTGCGCCATAAAGGTCATGGGGAAAGCAAGCACCGCCATGATGATTAACGGCCAGATCCCACCCATACCAAGGTTAATGGGAAGGAACAGGATCCCAGCACCGACAGCGGTGCCAAATAGGCTGAGCGCCCAGTGGGTATCATGTTGGGTCCAACGAGTGGATACACTCTTTTCGGAGACTTCTATAGTTTGGTTCACGTCAAACTCTCTTATTTATAATATTTTGTGCGGTTGCATAGTAGCGAGTTCGACCGGATATATCACATAGATGTAATAGATATATGTACTAATTGTTTTGTTAAAAACTTGTCACATAAACTGGCAATATTTTTAATAACCAACATATTATTCTTAATTAATGGCTTAATTGTGGATTAAAAGACCAAATTATTACCAATGTTTAGATTGATTGGATTGTTTGCAAAATGATGTAACTACCACATTTTCGTTCATGGCATGTTGACATATTGTTACTCCAAGCATCACATTTTTGATGATATCTTTTTCATCTGTTACAAACCTCAACCAGCCAATCTCAATAGAACGAGCTAGCTCACAGTCACCAGTCGAAATCACACGTAGCGTGATCAAATCATGAAATGAGTGGCTGGCCCCAATCAGCACAATCACTGCCAACGCCAGACCGCGAAACGCCGCAACCGAACACAATAAAAAGGAGTGTGCAATGGGTGAACCTATTATCATTGATTGCGATCCGGGACACGATGATGCTATCGCGCTGGTGATGGCTTGTGCACTCGATCAGCTCACTATTAAGGCCATTACCACCTGTGCCGGCAATCAAACGCTGGATAAGACGCTTTACAACGCCAGACGCATCCTCACCTTATTAAATCGCCACGACATTCCTGTCGCAGGGGGGGCCCATAAGCCTCTGCTGCGCGACCTTGTGGTGGCGAATAATGTCCACGGTGAATCAGGCCTTGATGGCCCTGAACTGCCAGCACCCGCGATGGACGCTCAACCCGATAATGCCATCAGTGTGATAGCACGCGTGTTAGAAGCTAGCCATCAACCGATAACCGTCGTCGCCACCGGTCCGCTAACCAATGTCGCGCTATTGCTTGCAACTTATCCGCACCTCGCCAATCGCATCAAGCGTATCGTTCTTATGGGCGGAGGGGTCACCTTGGGGAATTGGACTCCGGCTGCCGAGTTTAATATTTATGTTGACCCTGAAGCCGCTCACCGTGTGTTCCACTCAGGGATCCCTATCACCATGTTTGGCTTGGATGTGACCCACCAAGCCTTGGTCAAAGATGCCGACGTCGCCACGATCCGCGCCATTGATAATCCCGTGGCACAAACTGTCGCAGGGTGGCTGGAATTCTTTATGTGTTATCACCGCGATCCTAAGTGGCAACTCGACGGGTCGCCCCTCCACGATCCTTGTACGATTGCTTGGCTTATCAAACCTGAGTTGTTCGATTGTGAATCCGTATGGGTAGATATAGAAACACAAGGCAAACTCACCACCGGAATGACTGTGGTTGATCGCTATCGAGTGACCGGGCATGCCGCTAACGCCGATGTGGCGATGAAGGTCAACCGTGAAGGCTTTATTTCGTTACTGTGCGATTGTTTAACCCAATACAGCCAATAGGCGTACACAAAAAAGCGCGGCGGTTGCCGCGCTGTCTGATTAGTATGAGTCATCATGGTCACGCCAACTGCGCGCACCAGCTACTAATATCGTGCTGTGACGCTTACACCGCTAAAGGCTGTATAACCATTTAACATGACATGATAACGTCCCTTCTGGGTGCTCTGCACCGTGCACACTTCACTGTTGCCATAGTTATATGGACGACAGTCCCAGCTCGACAGCGTAGGTTTAGCACCATAGCGAACATATAAGTCTGCATCACCCGACCCACCGCTGATATTCACGCTCAGGCGCTGACCGGCTTCTACATCCACGTAGAAAAAGCGTTGCGCTCCTTGCCCACCAGAGATGCCCGTAACAGGCTGACCATTTTTAAGCTCACCTTCGGGATCTGGCGTCGGGCCGCAATCCGGCTCACAGCCACTATCAGCTTGGCTATAGAGCAATTTGTTGACCGTTCCGCGCGTGTCACTGATCTTACCCACACTGGCACGATTACTGATCAAGCTTGCTACTTGCGCAGGAGATAGGCTGCTGTTTTCTTGCAAATATAAAGCCGCTACACCCGCGACATGAGGGGTCGCCATCGATGTCCCGCTGATGGTGCGGTAGCCACCGTCATACCATGCTGACTTGATTTGAGAGCCCGGCGCGAACACATCGACACAGCTGCCCCAGTTTGAGAAGCTTGAGCGGCTATCGCTGCTGGTGGTAGAGCCCACGGTGACACCGCTTGGCTCACGCGCTGGAGAGCTATTACATGCATCGGCATTGGAATTCCCTGCTGCCAACATAAAGCTCACACCCGATTGCACGGCACTGGCAACCGCTCTATCCAGTGCGGTTGATACACCGCCACCCAAGCTCATATTTGCCACTGACGGTCCACTGGCATTGGCTGCCACCCAGTCAACCCCGCCAATCACGCCGGACGTTGAACCTGAGCCGCTACAACTAAGGACTCTCACCCCAACGATGTCGACATTTTTGGCGACACCATATTGGCTACCGCCGATAGTACCGGCCACATGGGTACCATGACCGTTACAGTCTGAGGCGTCATTATCGTCATCAACAAAATCATAGCCAGAGCGAGCACGACCGCCAAACTCAACATGTGACGTTGTCACGCCAGTATCAATCACATACGCCGTCACACCTGTACCATCAAAGTTGGTACTGTAATTATTATCCAAAGGCAGGTTACGTTGATCAATGCGATCCAACCCCCAAACTGGGTTGCTCTGGTTGGCGTTTGGGGTGATCACCGGGTCCAAGGAAATCGTCTTATCTTGTTCGATAAAATCAACTTGTGAATCCATGCGTAGCGCACGCAATTGCTCTGGTGTTAATTTGGCCACGAAACCACTCAGCGAGCGATCAAACACTTTCTCAACCTTAACCGCGTGTTGGTTGACCATGCTGGAAACCGTTTGCTGTGTGAAGGTTTTTAACGCTTGTGGATCATCACTGAGTGTCATTGGTTGCTTAAACACCACAATGTATTGGTCCTCAATCCCCTGCTTGTCTGATGCAACCACTAATGGTGCTAGCGTTTGCTGCTGAGCAATCGTTTGTTTACCGTCCTCTTGTTTTGCGAGCACAGAGGGTGAAGCAGTCACGAGTGCAGATGCGATACAGCAGCTAAGAACATGCTTTAACATATTGTATTCCTTACAATGGTTAAACGTAGAAAGTCATAATTGCCTACAAAAAACAACAAGCACGCTTATAAAGCTATGCATCAAAAAGCATTTTTTCTGCAGTGGGATTTGCTTTATTTGAGTAATCAATCAGCATTATTGACTATATTATTATTTACAATTTATTTAACCTTTTGTTTACAATACAAATTCGCACGCTCTATGCAGATCTTTATGTCTCACATCTCAGACAAATTAGATCTATTATTTTTGACATGTTGCACAAATGAGATGAAACCTGATTCATTCTCGTATACAAACAGTGAGCATTACCCAACAAAAAAGCCAGCGGCTAAGCGCTGGCGAAGAAAAAGGTAACAGATTGATTTAGCAACGACTAATTTGGCTCTTCACGAACGAGTACACCGCCTTCGAGTGCGCCAACAAGAACATTGGGGACACTTGCGTCTTCAGACGTCACTGCAACACGTGTACCGGGACCAATCGCAGAGATAGGGGCAGCCATCATAAGAGGACCCAGTTCCTTGTCATAGCCCAACTTCCATGATGGTGCAGCCGCGGCATGATCATTGGCATAGAGTCGACATTTGTTTCTGTCCGGATCAATTAAACAATCCAGCCCATACTCAATGTCATCATAAAAAAACGACCATTGATAGTAACCTGCATTAACACTGCAGGGCGTCTTGATAAAGCTTAAGGCCTCATTGGTGTCTTGAGTCAGCGTCAGGAAACGCTGCGCATCCGGCACCATCGCTAAATAGCCTAACGATTGTCCGTTAACATCGGTCACGGCGAGCTTTACTTCTTGCTCAACCATCGCGCGCTCATGATCGCCAATGTCTGGCAACATGGAATCGGGTTGTACTGAAAACGCCATTATGTCGCTCCTTTGGTTGCTTCGCACCACTTTTAACAGTTATGTAACAACCAAAGATATAGATCAATTTCTCAGAAAAGTTTAGTGATGCGTTCAGTAACTGGGGAAAGTACTCATCTCGCAACGCCTTATCGTGCAAATTTGCAGGCTTACCGCATCAGCCACCAGCGCATTAAGCGTTTGTACCAGCGGTTGTAAGGCGGTTTGACTAAAAAGCTGCTATCCCATTTATCGCGGGTGAGCACGGTTTTACTGTGGCTAAAGGTATAAAAGCCTTCAATGCCGTGGTAATGCCCCATGCCGGAATCGCCAATGCCACCAAAAGGCGCATCTTCGGCAGCAACATGAAACAAGGTTTCATTAATCCCCATCCCGCCAGCGTGAAGCTGTGTGGTGACTTGCGTGCGTATCTCAGCGTCATTGCTCATCAAATACAAGGCGAGCGGTCGCGGGCGCGCCCGAATATAACTCAGAGCCTCAGAGAAGTCTTGATAGGTAACCACCGGCAGGAGCGGGCCAAAAATCTCTTCTTGCATCACCCGCATATCATTGGTGACTTGGGTCAACAACTGGGTCGGCCAACGTCGTTTTTCTGCACTCGGCACGGTTTGTTGGTCGAGTGCACACCAGCGACGCGCTCCCTTATCAAGGGCATCTTGGAGCGTTTCTTGTAACCGTGTCGCTTGAGTTTGATTAATGATCTGGCTGTAATCCGGATTGGTTTCAAAGTCAGGATACATAGCTCGAAACGCCCGTTGATAGGCATGGATAAAGGCCTCTTGGCGATGTTCAGGACAAAGTACATAGTCGGGGGCAACACAAATCTGCCCAGCGTTTAAACACTTCCCATAAATAAGCCGCGACACAGCGATATCCATATCAATCTGATCATCAATAATCACCGGTGACTTGCCTCCCAATTCAAGGGTCACTGGTATCAAATTATCAGCCGCAGACAGCATGACTTGGCGCCCAACCTGGGTTGATCCGGTAAAAAAGAGATGGTCGAACTCTAACTCAGTAAAGCGGCGCGATACTTCAACTTCCCCTTCAATCACAGCCACTTCCGTTGGGTTAAACACCTCAGCGATTAACGCGCGTAATACCCGATTGGTGTTAGGCGTGAACTCCGAAAGCTTAAGCATTACCCGATTACCGGCCGCCACCGCGCAAATCAGCGGACTCACGGCCAGCATGATCGGAAAATTCCAAGGCACGATAATCCCAACTACACCTTTGGGTTGTTGATGCACCACTAATTGGGCTCCCAACAAGGTAATCCCCGTACGCCGCTTCTGCGGCTTCATCCATCGTTTTAATCGACGGCGGGTGTAATCAATTTGGTGCAGCAGAGGCAGAATATCGGCAATTTCAGTATCGACGGGGGCTCGATAGCCATAATCATCACTCAAGGCTTGTTGTAACGCAGACGATTTTTGCTTGATGGCCTGACGCAAGCGCAGTAGCGCATCTCGCCGATGAGGGTAATCTAAAAATGGTACTTGAGAGGCCTGCGCTTTCTGCGCGTCGAACGTCTCGCGCATCGTTCTCACATCTTCCAACCATTCAGATCCTGACTCCGTCATTCTCGTCTCCTGATTATCACCGTTACTGATCCTCATCACTCATTGATGACACAGCCAATCCTTTCACGCAATAGCACTTGCTCCTCCATAACGAGTGTTCACTTTCACATCACTCAATAAAACAGATCGATATCATGATAATGATCACAATAGATCTTATTTTTCCTTATTTTTTGTGAGTGATAACGAAAACGCAACAAAAAGTAACACGCATTTCACGACTCGGCTATAACATACGCCTCGCCTAATAAATAAGACAATAAGGTCCGCTCACTTAAACAGTCTGAGTGGGAGTCATCACTGTCCCGACAACATACCAATGAGCCAATTAAAACGATGAAACGATCCCAAGACATTACCAATGCAGTTGGTCAAACCTTCTCGATCCGTGTCAATGGCGAGACGGTTCCTGCCATCGCTGGAGAAAGCGTGCTCAGCACCTTGCTTGCGAGCAATATCCGTGCGCTATCTAAAAATGATTATGGCCGATTAGCCAGTGCCTACTGCGGCATGGGCGTATGCCATTGCTGTACGCTGGAAATCAACGGCCGCCATAAACAACGTGCGTGTCAAGTCGCCGTTCAACCGGATATGGATATCCGTACTGAAGCCAACATTGTGGTTGAGAGCAAGGATCTTGAAAGCCGTACCGTCGAGCAAGGAGAAACCCATGTCTAAACCGGTTGTTATTGTTGGTGCTGGACCTGCCGGCCTGTCTGCCGCGGTCACACTGGCCAAGCACAAGGTCGCGAGTATTATTGTTGATGAAGCGCCCAAACCCGGTGGCGTCGTCTACCGTGGTCCATGGCGAGATACTGACGCGCTGCCTCATTTGGATGATAAATGGAAAGCCACGTCACAATCCCTGCGCGAACAATATCGCCAGCATCAGGATTTGATTGACCTACGTAGTTTGACGCGGGTACTGGGGCCAATGGCGGATCAACACCTCCTCACTGCCCATGAAGACACGCTATCAACGATTGACTATGAGCAGTTGATCCTCGCCACCGGTTGCCAAGAGCGCAGCATTCCCTTTCCCGGCTGGGATATGCCTGGGGTGATGCTTCTGGGTGGGATCCAACTTCAAATAAAAAGCGGCTTGGTCCGTCCCGGTCACCGCTGTGTAATCACCGGCACAGGGCCTTTGCTCGTCTTGGTTGCTTGTCAGCTTCACAAAGCCGGTTGTGATATCGCGGGTATCTATGAAGCGGCGCCATTCAAAGACTTGGCACGTGAAACACTCGCCCTCCTCAACCGTCCACAGCTCGCGCTAGATGGTCTGTCCATGATGATGTATCTCAAACGCCACCATATCCCGATGCATTACGGTTGGGGCGTAGTCAAAGCCTCGGGTGATCCCCAAGTCGAGCACGTTACGGTTGCCCCCTACAGTAAAGACTGGCACCCAGATGTTAGCCGCGCCGAAACTATAAATGCTGATTTGCTTGGTGTGGGTTACGGCTTTGCGGCACGCTCTCAGCTAGCACAACTAATGGGACTAGATATGCAGTACGATCATATGAGCGGGGCGATCCCCGTGGTGGACGAGTGGCAACGAGCCAGTCTCGACAACGTTTACTGCGCCGGTGATACCGTGAAATTTGCTGGCGCAGAAGCCGCCATGTTGGAAGGAAAGATTGCGGCGTACTCCGCACTGAAGGCACGCAATATCTCAATGCCTAATCTTGACAATGAGTTTAAGGCTCTGCGTCATCAGCTCGAAAAGAGCTACCGTTTCCGTAAAGGCTTTGATACGGCAGGCTACCGTCGCCCAGGCCTGCTCAGTTTGCCGGAAAAAGACACAGTGATCTGTCGCTGCGAGCAAGTGAAAAAGGCGGACATTGATAACGCCATCAATCAAGGCGTCAAGGATGTAATTACGTTGAAAATGCGTACCCGCGTTACCATGGGTGACTGCCAAGGAAAAACCTGTGCACACTACTGCTACGACCGACTCAATGAGAGCACAACGTCGCCTCAGCCTTTGATTCGCCCTCGATTCCCACTCGACCCTATTCCTTTTGCTGCGTTGGAGGATGACGCATGAAACAGTACGACATCGTAATTTGTGGCGGCGGCGTGATCGGCGCATCGGTGGCTTACCATTTAAGCCGCGAGCGCGACTTATCCATCGCGGTTGTCGATTATAAATATCCCGGAAACGCCTCGCGTGCGTCAGCCGGTGGCCTATGGGCGATGGGCGAGTCAACCGGCCTTGGCTGTGGCGTTATCCTGTTTAAAACCCTTTCTAAGCAGATGCAGGAAAGCGGCGAAGGGGGATCACCAGAGATCAAACCGCACATTATGCCCAAGCCGTTCTTCGATATGGCGATGCTGTCTAACCAGCTCTATCCGGCATTGTATGATGACCTGATGACGCATCACGGTGTGGACTTTAAGTTTGAGCGTACCGGTCTGAAGTTTGTCATGTTTGATAAATACGACAAACTCTATGCCGAACATATTGCGGCCGCCATTCCTGATCGCCAAGAGCATGTACGCTGGGTGTCTCAAGACGATCTTCATGCCCAAGAGCCTAACGTATCGCGTGCGGCAATTGGTGCGATGGAGTTTGAGGGGGATCATCAAATCAACCCCTATCGCCTCAACGAGGCCTATTTGGAAGCAGCACGGCAGAACGGTGTCGAGCTATATCTCAATACCAAAGTCACGGGCGTGGTGAGACAAGGTAACCGGGTTGTCGCGGTTGAGACAGAAAACGGTAAGCTAGGCTGTGGCACCATGATCAACGCCGGTGGCGCATGGGCGGAAAAACTCAGCTTGTGGGCAACGGGTATGCCAATGCCTGTCTTCCCAGTCAAAGGCCAAGTAATCGTCTCCGAGAAGCTACCCAAGCTTTTAAATGGCTGTTTAACCACCAGTGATTGTTACATCGCCCAAAAAGATAACGGCGAAGTCTTGATTGGCTCAACCACCGAAGAGCGTGGGTTTGATACCACCACAGACATGAAGTACATCAAGCAGCTGGCACAAGGCGCTATGAAGTCTATCCCCGAGCTGAAAAAGATGAATATCAAGCGCTGCTGGGCAGGCTTGCGTCCGGGCTCACCGGATGAACTGCCGATTCTTGGTGCAGTACCTGGTATTGACGGTTATCTCAATGCTTGTGGGCATTTCCGTACCGGTATGTTGACCTCTGCCATCACCGGAAAGGTGATGAATGAAGTGGTCCGTGGTCTGCCAACGACCATTGATCTCGAGCCCTTCTCCTACACGCGCTTTTTGGACGACCAAGGAAAAATGATCGGTAACTATCATCTTGAAGTTGCGTTACCTTAATTCCTATTACGTGGTCCCAATCACCAAAGCCTGCCTCAGTGCAGGCTTTTTTTGTTACTAAGCTGTAACTTAGCGCTGATTTCCAAGCCGAATTTAGCGTGATAGACCACAGAACGCCGTTCGATTATTTGGCAAATATTGTCGCTTTATTGATCACAGGCTTATACTGGTTTTATCGCTGTGTTTGTCAGCAATCTTCGCTGTTATCGATAGGAAATGTGGTAGGCATGAACGACGAGCCATCAAAGAACGCAATACTGACGGAAAGTGGCACTAACGAGCTCGAGATCATCGAGTTTCACCTTATGAAACAACTTCCGGACGGCAGTACTAAAACCTGTTACTACGGGATCAACGTCGCTAAAGTCCGTGAAGTCATTCAAGTGCCTGAAACAACCGATTACCCCAATGCACAGCCTCATATGATTGGCGTGTTTTCTTCTCGTGAAAAACTCACTCCCTTGATTGATCTCGCAGGCTGGCTAGGGGTACCAACCCGCCCTGAGAAAGACAATAAGTTCGTGATTGTCACCGACTTTAACAACATGACGAACGGTTTTTTGATCGACAGTATTAGTCGCATCCACCGTATCTCATGGGAAGCGGTAGAGTCACCCAGTCAATTCCTCGAAGCTGGAGAACAAGACTGTGTGGTCGCGGTGGTTCGTAAAAACAACAACCTCATCATGATTCTCGACTTTGAAAAAATCATCGCCGACATCAACCCAGAGTTGAGCATGGAGAAATATGATGTAACCCAAGACCGCAGCGTCAATATTTCCGAAACCAGTGCGAAAAAGCGAGAAGCAAAAACCGTATTGGTGGTTGATGACTCTGCCTTTATCCGCAGCCTGATCGAAAATACGCTACGTTCAGCGGGCTACAATATTTTGTCTGCGAAAGACGGTGGCGAAGCCTTCGAGAAGCTGATGGAGTTTGAGAAAATCGCGAAAGAAGAAGGTGTGGCAATCACTGAATTTGTGGATGCCATTATCTCAGATGTCGAGATGCCACGCATGGATGGTATGCACTTGGTCAAGCGCTTACGCGATAATGACACCTACAAAACCATGCCTATCGTGATGTTCTCCTCCATCATGAGTGAAGACAACCGCGCTAAAGCCTTACAGCTTGGTGCCAATGACACCATTACTAAGCCAGAAATTGGTCGTATGGTCGGACTGGCAGATAAGTATATCTTTGGTGCCCCACTCGACGATTGATAACGCGAGTACTCGCCTACCACGCCTGTGGCTCTCACCGCAATAAAAAAGGCTGCCGTCAAGGCAGCCTTTTGGTTATTCAATTAATTCAAAGGTTAGTGGCTTGTGATCCGCTATGCGACTGATAACGTCGGCCACTGAAATAGGCCTTTGCAGCTTGGTTTACCTTCGGCGCTAACAATAGGCCAGAGACCATGGTCGGCACCGCCATCAATCCGTACGCACCGATCAAGAACAAGAACACCACATCCAGTGATACCACTGCCCCCAGAACGACCAGTGAGAGATACAGATATTTGTAGTACTGGCCGACTTTTTCGCCAAACAAATACACAAAACACTTATATCCGTAATACCAGAAAGTAAAAACGGTGGTAAAAGAGAGGATCAGCACTTGTGCCGCGAGCAACCACGCGCCTGGCGCACCAAACGCCGCTTTGAAAGCCGCCATGGTCAAACTTACGCCTTGCATACCCTCAGCTTGGTCGAGCACACCAGTCACGAGAATGACTAAGGCAGTACAGCTACAAACAATCAAGGTATCGATGATAGGACCTAAGCTCGCGACCAAACCTTCACGCACGGGCTCATTGGTTTTCGCCGCACTGTGTGCCATGACTTCAGTGCCAATCCCTGCCTCATTAGAAAAGGCACCACGACTCACACCGATGATGATCACACTCAGTACTCCACCAAACATCGCATCCGGTGAAAAAGCACTGGCAAATATAGACTGGAACACACCGGGCACACGTTCCGCATTGAGCGCCAACGCGGCTACCGCCATGACCATATAGCTTCCCGCCATCAAAGGCACCAAAGCCCCAGCGACGTCAGCGACACGCTTAAGGCCACCCCAAATCACCATGCCGACGAACACGGCGAGAACAATACCCATTCCCCACGAGAAGGCACTGCTCTCTAACCAAGCGACCCCCGGAAACAGTTGAGTTTGCACCACAGCGCCAAGTTGGTTGATCTGAAATGACGGCACAAATCCCATCAGACCCGCAATGGCAAACATCACCGCCAACCATTTAAACTTCGGGCCCAACCCATGCTGAACCGTATACATGGGGCCACCGTGTACATTTCCCTTAGCGTCTTTGTGGCGGTACATGACTCCCAGTGTGCAGGTATAGAACTTCGTCGATACTCCCAGTAACGCGGTAAGCCACATCCAAAAAACCGCCCCCGGTCCCCCAGCACTCAGCGCCAGCGCGACACCCGCGATATTGCCAAGACCTAGCGTACCGGACAGTGCTGCCGCTAAGGCTTTGCGATGAGATAAATCACCATGACCGCTGCCATCATCCACTTTACCGGTTAATAGCTTGACGCTATGCGCCATATAACGAAAAGGTGTGAGCTTTCCGTATAGGGTGAAAAACAATCCGCCACCGACCAGTAAGATCAGCATCGGTTTTCCCCAGATAAAGCCTACAAAGGCATTAATCCATTCTTCAATCATATCTCGCATCCTTTCTTGATGCTTGGCTAATTACTTTGCTCTCTAGACTCCGGCCTAGTCGATGCACGCCAACCAGCAAAATAATTAGACCATAAAGCAATAAATTCTTACTGGCGTGACTAAAAACCCATCCAAACTACGGCGAAATCCGTAATCTCGCGACAAAAACCCAGCTAATACGTGACTTTGATCTCATTAGTAATGCACTACGGTGAATAATTACCGCAGCACTTTGATTTGAACACAAATAAATAAACCGACCCGCACCTACCCAAAGCAACACGGGCACAAAACGTTTAACCTTACTTTTCGCCGGTGTTTAGCCCCAGTGCCATTCGCTATACTTCGCGCGTCTTTTGAACCCACAACCCATGCACTGGATTTACGCTCCAGCCAGCAAGAGGAAACAACATGTCCGCCTACGTTATTTGTGCGCTTTATAAGTTCGTCACCCTTGATGACTACCAAGATCTTCGTACCCCGCTGCAAGAGGTGATGGAAAAAAACCAAGTACGCGGCACGCTACTGCTCGCTAAAGAAGGGATTAACGGCACCGTCGCCGCCCGCCGCGAAGGCATTGATGCCCTGTTTGCTTGGTTTAAAAACGATGCTCGCCTTGCGGACATTGACTACAAAGAGTCTTTTGAAGACAACCAACCTTTCAATCGCACCAAGGTAAAGCTGAAAAAAGAAATCGTCACCATGGGTGTTGAGGGGATTGATCCTCGCCATACAGTCGGTACCTACGTGAAGCCGACGGAATGGAACGATCTGATTAGCGATCCTGAGGTACTGGTCATTGATACACGGAACGACTACGAAATTGAAATCGGGACCTTTGAGCGCGCGGTTAACCCTCACACCGAAAGCTTCCGTGATTTTCCCGAGTATGTAGAAAAGCACCTCGATCCAAGCAAGCATAAAAAAGTCGCCATGTTCTGTACTGGCGGCATTCGCTGCGAAAAATCAACGGCCTTTTTGAAGGAAAAAGGCTTTGATGAGGTCTATCACTTGGAAGGTGGGATCCTAAAATACCTCGAAGAAGTGCCTGAGAGTAAGAGTCTTTGGAATGGCGAGTGCTATGTGTTTGATGGCCGCGTGGCGGTAAATCATTCGCTCGAGAAAGGATCGTACGCCATGTGTAATGCATGCCGCCTACCGATCACCAAAGCCGATATGGAAAGCGAACACTATGAGCAAGGCGTATCCTGTCCGAAATGCTATGACAAACACACCGAGGAGCAGAAAGCGCGTTTTCGTGAGCGCGAACGCCAAGTGCAACTGGCTCGCGAGCGTGGAGAGCAACACGTGGGCGGCGAAGCAAAACATATCATCGAAGCGCGGCGTGCGATGAAAAAGCAAAAGAAACAAGCACAGAAGAAAGACGTTTAATCAGTCCATAACTGATACGAGACTTTACACGGCACGCAATGATAGCGTGCCGTTTTCGTTTCTATCTCCTCTCCTGCTAGGCTATAGTCGTCATTGACGATACCTAAGCGAATCATACCGATACGCACACGGATGGCCTGCAAGGAGAACATGTGATCGTTGGCCCACTCTACGCGCTCATCGGCGCTGCGCTCATTTTAGTCACAGTTTGGACACCTTGGCTTGCTCTCGATGTACTGCTGCTTTGGAGTGGCATCGCCTTTATTGCCGTCAGTTTTGCATACTGGCGTAATCAACCGCGCCTTTTCCGCAAGCGATACACTGGCCAACTCCCAACCCTCATCCATGGACTATTTGCGCCATTTTTCGTTTGCACGCACCTTTATAATCGCTGGGCACGTCATCGTGATACCGAGCCTGCTATTCAAAAAATTGCATCCGGGCTTTATGTTGGCGCGCGGCTGACTCGTCACGATCTGAACTACATTCAAACTCAAGGCATTGGCGGCATTTTGGACGTTACTGCTGAATTTGAGAGCTTAAATAGTTTTAGCGCGACCCGTGAAATCAGTTACCTCTCCGTGCCTGTCCTCGATCATGCGTATCCTTCCCGTAGCCAATTGATGCGAGCGTTGCAGTGGATCCACCAGCAACGCATGCGCGGCGAGACCGTGGTGGTGCACTGTGCGTTAGGCCGTGGTCGCTCTGTGATGGTGGCTGCGGCATATTTATGGGCCCTTGAGCCGGACAAAAACCTAAACAGCGTACTAAACAGCATCCGCTCAATACGTCCCAAAGCACAGCTTAATCGACGCCAATTTCGAGCACTGTCACGCTTCCAGCAAGACGGCGCACTAAGACTTGATCGACCCATTGCTTGGATTATCGCCAACCCAGCAGCAGGCGGTGGTAAGTGGCAAAAGCACAAGCAGTATATTCAAGACTATTTAGGCGAAGACTATCGCGTGGTGGTCCATCACACTCGCCACAATCGGCGTACCTATCAACTCGCGTGTCGCGCCGTGGCACACCATGCCGATGTCGTGATTGCCGCAGGCGGGGATGGCACAGTCAATGCAGTGGCGCGTGCGCTGGTCAACACCGACACGCCGCTCGGGGTGCTGCCGCTTGGCACCGCCAATGCGCTTTGTCATGCACTTTGGGGGATCAAATCGAAATTTCTCAGCATTGATGCCGCTTGTGAGGTGATTCTTGATGGCATCCCTAATCGCATCGACACCGCGCGTTGCAATGGCCGTGTCGCGTTATTGGTTGTAGGTGTTGGCTTTGAGCAGCAAATGATCCGCTATGCGGCGCGTGAACAAAAAAACCAAAGTGGGCAATGGGCCTATTTGCAAGGGTTACTGGGTGCGGCAAACCAAAATGCCAAAATGACCTTATCGATTCGTATTGATAAGCAGCCCTCTCAAACCATTGAAACCACCAGCATGGTCATTGCCAATGCCGCCCCAATGACGACCTTGCTTGCCCAAGGCCGTGGTCAACCGAATCACGCGGATGGCAAGCTCGACGTCACTTGGTTGACCCCATCGGCAACCAAGACTGGTGCGGTTCTCTCGCTCGCTGAGCTGGCCCTTACCAGTTTACTCGATACGCCCGTTGGTCGCTTCACACATCACCAACAGGCGACCCATGTCGCCGTGCGCTTTCCGCATACCACCGACTATGTCATCGATGGGGAAATTTATCGCGACCGCAAGCTCGACATTCGCATTCAGCCGCGATCGCTATCGATCCTTTCTCCCGCTGTTGAGGACGAAGAGACTGAGTGATACTGATTCAGTTTGTTGTATAGCGTTTTAGGACTAATGCCAAGCACTTCAGCCGTGCGCGTTTTATTGCCATCACAACGGGCCAAGGTTTGGGTAATGGCTAAGCGCTCTAGCGCGTCTAAAGTAAGCGACTCGGGTAACATTATCGCCGTCGGTGTATTGGTAGGCGTGATCACCGCTTGCGGTAAGTCATCGGGCAAAATCGTCTCAGCACAAAGCAAATAGCCATGCTCAATCGCATGCTTGAGTTCGCGAACATTGCCGGGCCAACGGTGGGCATTTAAGCGTTTTATCGCTTGAGGATCGATCCCCTTCTGGGTGTGGAATTGATGATTGAGTTCAGCTAAAAAATGGGTCGTCAGTGCTTCAATGTCTCCCTCTCTCTCCCGAAGGGGTGGCACATTGACCACAAACTGAGCTAAGCGATAGTAGATATCTTCACGCAATCGTGAGGATGCGATTGCTTGTTGTGGGTCGCGGTTAGTCGCCGCGACAAGACGAACATTGGCGCGTTGATTGTGTGTCGAGCCCACTGGGCGATATTCTCCGGACTCCAACACACGTAGCAACTTTACCTGCAGCGCTTGTGGCATTTCGGTGATTTCATCAAGAAAGACGGTGCCGCCTTCCGCTTGATGAAAAATACCCGCGTGATCTTGGTGTGCCCCTGTAAATGCGCCTTTCACATGACCAAACAACTCGCTCTCTATCAAATCAGGGCTCAGTGCCCCGCAGTTAATCGCCATAAAGGGGGCGTTAGGGTCACAACCTAATCGATGTAAGGTTTTCGCGACATGCTCTTTACCCACCCCACTCTCGCCAACAATCAATACGTTAGCACCAGTTGGACCCAGCCGTTTTAAGACTCGGTACAAATGCCGCATGGGCGCTGAACTGCCAAGCAAGTATCCGAACTGGTTCGCTTGACTCGTCAATATCGGTTTAGTCGCTCGACAAGATTGTCCTTGCTGCATCAGCGTGTCATCAATAAACGCTTGAACCAACTCGGGATCCACGGGCCGACGAAAAACCGTCGCGACACATTGTTGCGCCTTGGCATTCCAGTCGGGATGCGGGTCGCCACGGCTGAGTAAAAGCCACTCGGTGTCAGGTGATTGTTCCATCCGTTGCCAGATAAGCTCCGCATCGTCTCCCAATTCATCAAGATCACACACCACCAGATCCGCAGGCGCGGCTCGCCACGCCCGAAGTCCCTGCTTCACGTCCGTAACTCGTGTCGTGTCGGCATCTGCCTGACGCAGTATGTCGCTCATCCAGTTTATATCTTGCTCGCTTAACAAAAGAGCGACAGAAATCCGAGACATCACCGAGCCTCCTTGATGGGTGTTTCGTTACCGTGCCATAGGCAGACGGCTCTCTCAACAATGAAAGTCATTTTTACAGATTCATATGTAAGAATTACAGATCGCTTGACTTAGCTCTCAACAAGAAAAAACAAAAATTGTCTATTTTTCAGTTGATTGCAATGTTGGCATAGCCTTCGCACTAGATTTTCTCAGCAACACCACGAGGTTGCTCAAATTCATCAAATAAGGAGGGTTCAATGAAGACGACTCCGCAAGGTCGATTTCATCCTTTATTTGTCGCAATGGGGTTTGCACTTGCACTGGGTGCCACAAGCGCGCATGCAAGCAGCAACAACCAATGGCAAGATCAAGCCAAAGACGCTTGGATTGACGGTAAAGCTGAAACCATGCTGTTGGTGAACACAAACCTCAATAATTTCGATATCGACACAGATGTAGAGCAAGGTGTGGTGATACTCACAGGTCAAGTGGATACTGAGCTGGATAAAAGCTTGGCCAGTGGATTGGTCGAAAAAATAGACGGCGTGGCCGGGGTTAAAAACGAACTCACTGTTTCGCAACAAGCAAGCCAAGCCGCCGATCTCGGCCAGACCGTGGTCGATACCAAAATTGCGGCGTCACTGAAGACAAGCTTGCTACTCGACCCAGACATCAGCGGCACCAACATCGAAGTGTCTGTTGATGATGGCGTTGCCACACTCTCTGGCGAGGTGAAAAGCGATGCGGCCCGCGATTTAGCCATATTAATGGCGGAAAACGCACAAGACGTGGAACGTGTCGTTGATAAGCTTGAGATAACCGGAAATGCATAAGCAATGACGTTAAGCGTCATCAAATGCCACTGACTTAACCGAGGAGGTGTTATGCGCCGCCAAGAGATGATTGATACGTTCCATGAACGCTTACACAGCTGGAACCAAGAAATCGATAAACTTGAAGCAAAAGCTGATGTTGCCTCCGCGCATGCAAAAGCGGAATATCGCGAAACCATAGAGCATTTACGCGCCCGCAAAGCACAAGCGAAAACGCGCATCGATGAATTGCAAGATGCAAGCGATGAGGCATGGGATGAAATAAAACAAGGGGCAGAGCAAGCTCTCGGTTCGCTAAAAAGTGCCTATGACTCTGCCAAGCAGAAATTCTAACTTTGCCATAAAAGCAATAAACGCCGCTCCTCGGGGGCGGCTTTTTTATGTCGCTATGTTAAGGTGAGCCTTGTTGAGGTCAAGGAGGAATAATCATGCAGGCTCCCGCACTGTTCATAGCGATTTTAAGCGTATTTGGCGCAATGTGTGCCATTCAATTTGGCGCTTCGTTTGCCAAACAGCTATTTCCTCTGGTAGGTCCGGTAGGCACATCAGCATTACGTGTCGGCTTTTCGGCATTGCTACTCTGCCTCGTTTTTAGGCCTTGGCGCCAATGGCCGCGAGGCCGACATTGGCGAGCCATCATCGTCTACGGCAGTTGTCTTGGCGGCATGATGTTACTGCTCTATCTTGCCATTGAGCGGATCCCGCTTGGCATTGCGGTAGCACTTGAATTTACTGGCCCGTTGCTCGTGGCGTTGCTGTCCATTCGACGGGCGCGTGATAGTCTGTGGGTTATCTTAGCGGTGGGCGGGGTCATCACCCTCTTACCCGATCTTTCTGGTGTGGATGCACTTGATCCGATTGGCGTCGCCTACGCGCTTGCTGCGGGAGGTTGTTGGGCTGGCTACATCCTTTTTGGCCAAAAAGCAGGCAACCTTGCGCCCGGTGGTGGCACGGTGGCATTGGGCATGAGTATTGCCGCTTTGTATCTAGTACCAGCCGGTTATATCGCGACCGATGGCGCCATTTTGCAATGGCATTTATTGCCTTTAGGGATTGCTGTCGCGTTGATCTCTAGCGCCATCCCTTATTCGTTAGAGATGATTGCCCTTCGTAATATGCCCAAGCAAACCTTTAGTGTCATGATGAGCTTAGAGCCGGCCGTGGCAGCGATGGCGGGCTTGTTGGTGCTCGACGAACAGCTTGCGCTTCGTCAGTGGCTCGCCATTGGTATGGTGATCACCGCATCACTCGGCAGCACATTATCTGCAAGACGCTCACGCACCCATTAAACAAATAGGCCAGCCGACAGGTGCGTAAACTAAAAAGGTGCCGTCATGGCACCTTTTTCATCTTAGTTCGAGTCTTGTTGCAATCCGGTCGTGTTAGCTCGCTTCACTGAGCGGCACGGTACGCACACTGCCTCGCTGTTGCTCAATATAATCCGCAATCGCGGCTTGTTGTTCTTCGGAGAGATACAAGCCAAGTTTGGTACGACGCCACAATGCATCTTCGGCATGCTGAACAAACTCGTACTTAATCAGATAGTTCAGCTCAGCCTGATACACACCGTCTGCAAATCGACGACCCATGTCCGCTTCGCTATGACAGCCAGCGAGCATTTGGTGTGTACGTGTGCCATACGTATCTGCAAAACGTTGTGCCGTCACTTGCGCTAACCAAGGATAACGCTGCATAAACGATGCTGCCAACTGTTCGCGTGTGCAGCTAAAGTCGCCGCCCGGTAGCGCACCATTTGCGGTCCAAGGCTGACCCATCTTGTCAAAGAAAGGCGCCAATTTACGCATGGCTGACTCTGCCAACTTCCGGTAAGTGGTGAGTTTACCACCGAAAATCGACACGAGCGGCGCTTGATTGCCCTGTTGCTCCAGTTCAATGGTGTAATCCCGTGTGATCGCCTGCGGTGAATCAGACTCATCATCACACAATGGACGTACACCGCTGTAGCTCCAAACGACATCGTCTCGAGACAATTGTTTGGTAAAGTGCTGGTTAACCACATCGACCAAATAATCCACTTCGGCATCATCAATTTTCGCCGCACGCGGATCGGCTTTGTGTTCCACGTCTGTGGTGCCAATCAGCGAGAATTTATCCAAATAAGGGATTACAAACACAATGCGACCATCGTTGTTCTGCAAGATGTACGCCTGTGGGTCTTGATGAATGCGTGGCACCACAATGTGTGATCCTTTAATCATACGAATACCACGCGGTGATTTCTCGTGCAGGCTATCATCATAAAACTGCTTAACCCACGGGCCTGTCGCATTCACCAAGGCTTTCGCTTTACGCTCGAATCGCTCTCCCGTGTGGGTATCTTCCAAGGTGACACGCCAAATCGTATTCTCACGCTCTGCCGCGACCACTTGGCAGTAGTTACGCACTTCGCCGCCTTTCTCGCGGGTGTATTGCGCATTTAGCAATGTCAGGCGCGCATCATCCACCCATGCATCCGAATATTCGAAGCCAATCTTCATTTCGTCTTTCATATACCCAGTTTTGGCCAGATTCACTTTATGGCTGCTGGGCAACGTAGAGCGTTTACCAAGATGGTCATAGAGAAACAGACCACAACGAATCATCCACGCGGGACGCAAATAGGAGCGGTGCGGCAAACGAAAGCGCATTGGGAAAGCAATGTGCGGCGCTTTGTTGATCAAGACTTCGCGCTCAGCCAAGGCTTCAGACACAAGGCGGAACTCGTAATGCTCCAAATAGCGCAAGCCGCCGTGGATTAGCTTAGAGCTTGCAGAGGACGTCGCTGACGCAAAATCTTTTGCGTCGTACAGGCCGACGTTCAGACCACGGCCTGCTGCATCGGCAGCGATACCCGCACCATTGATGCCTCCTCCGACGACCAGAATATCGAGTAAAGTTTCGTTATGAGTAGTTGGCGTAGTCATTGTTAGTCGACCTTGTTCCTTTTTGAGCGAACGAACATTTATTTATGGGTTTAACTGTATATCAACTTTCGTTTTCGGTCACTAAAAATGTTCGAAAAAAACCTATCGTCTGTGACTAATGTAGAATAATAGTTAACAGTCTGAATGATATGTAAACTAAATACTGGCTTATTACGTAGCGTCGAGCGCGTTTTGACGGGAAGGTTGTCTATATCAGTCTGTTTTTGTAGACGTTAAGACATGCATGAAAGCGACAGCTAGAATGATAAAAAAAAGGGCGCGAATGCGCGCCCTTGAGGAGAGGTAATGAGGATTAATCTTCGTCTTCGTTGTGCAGCGACGCCCAAGCTTGCGCACATTTCACCGCGCGTTTCCAGCCACGGTAGCGACGGTTACGTTTTTCTTCGTCTTGATGAGGTTCAAAGCTTCGATTCAGTTTCGCTTTGTCTTTTAGCTCGTCCAAGCCGTCCCAGAAGCCTACAGCCATACCCGCCAGATAAGCGGCACCCAGTGCGGTAACTTCGGTTACTTCAGGGCGATGCACTTCGGTATCCAAGACATCGGCTTGGAATTGCATCAGAAAGTCATTCGCCACCGCACCGCCATCAACACGCAGTGCTGCAAGCTTGATACCCGAATCTGCTTGCATCGCATCCAACACATCACGTGTTTGATAAGCGATACTTTCCAAGGTGGCACGGATAATATGGTTAGAGTTAACACCACGTGTTAAGCCAACGATAGTTCCTCGAGCATATGCGTCCCAGTATGGCGCGCCAAGACCGGTGAAGGCAGGCACAACATAGACACCGTTTGACGTATCGACTTTGGTCGCGAAGTATTCAGAGTCATGAGCGTCTTCTAACACTTTTAGCTCATCACGGAGCCACTGAATCGAGGCGCCGCCCATAAACACCGCCCCTTCTAGCGCATAAGCAGGTTCGCCTTGTGGACCACATGCAACCGTCGTCAGCAAGCCGTGATTGGACGTGACTTTTTCCTGCCCAGTATTCATCAGCAAGAAACAGCCCGTCCCGTAGGTGTTTTTCGCTTGGCCAGCCTCAACGCACATCTGACCAAACAAGGCCGCTTGTTGATCACCTGCAATACCTGCAATCGGGATCCGCGTGCCGCCTTTACCCCCGATGTTGGTTTGACCATACACTTCGGAAGAGCGGCGTACTTCTGGCATCATTGATGCGGGGATACCCAGCTCATCCAACATTTTTTGGTCCCAACACATGTCGTTGATGTTAAACAACATGGTTCGAGAGGCGTTGGTATAATCGGTAACATGAACACGGCCTTGTGTCATCTTCCAAACCAGCCAGGTATCAACGGTACCAAACAATAACTTACCGGCTTCAGCGTCTTCACGGGCCCCTTCAACGTTGTCCAAGATCCACTTCACCTTGGTACCAGAGAAGTAAGGGTCAAGCACCAAACCCGTATTATCACGGATATAGGACTCAAGCCCGCGACCACGCAACTCTTCGCAGATCTCAGCGGTACGACGACACTGCCAAACAATGGCGTTGTAGATAGGCTTGCCCGTTTCCTTATTCCATACCACCGTGGTCTCACGCTGGTTAGTAATACCGATACCGGCGATTTCATCACTGCGAATCCCGGTCTTACCTAAGACCTCAATCAGCGTTGAACTTTGCGTCGCGTAGATCTCCATTGGGTCGTGCTCAACCCAACCTGCTTGCGGGTAAATTTGGGTAAACTCGCGCTGAGAGACACCGACAATGTTCGCATCATGATCCATCACTACAGCGCGGGAGCTAGTGGTGCCTTGATCAAGGGCGACGATGTACTTTTGCTCAGACATAATATGATCCTTTTGTTCTCTGTTATTTTAGTCGGTTTGGCGCCAATCGGCGCCATCCGTATTGTTTATGCATTCACTTCACGGGCGTCAGTTTCTTTTGCCTGCACCAGTGCTTCTTCATCGTCTTCACACTGATTTGGAATCGTGCAGCCGTGACCCGCTTGAGGCAGATAAGGCGCGATCGCTTTTGGATACAACCAGCCACCGAAGCAAGCACCTAGGATTGGTGCAACGATGGGAACAATAAAGTAAGGAATATCACGCGCACCGGTTAGGGCGTAATCCCATCCTGCTAGGTAAGCAAAGAATTTCGGACCGAAATCACGCGCGGGGTTCATGGCAAACCCGGTCAATGGGCCTAGTGAGCCACCAATAACCGCAATCAGGATACCAATCAGCAATGGGTTCATTGGCCCACGCGCGGCACCGTTGTTTTCATCACCTAACGCCAAGATGCCAAACATCAGGACTGCAGTAATCACAAATTCAACGGCCATCGCGCCCATAAAGGAAATAGCAGGATGCGCATAGGTTGAAAAAATCCCCGCGGTGGCTAGCGCTTCAGGGCTACTGCGTGCAATGTTATTGGCCAGTTCATACTCGACAAAGAGGTTGCTATAAAGGCTGTAGACCAGTGCCGCCGAGGCAAAAGCACCGAGCATTTGTGAAACGATATAAGGCACGACCTTGCTTTTTTCAAAGCCGTGAAAAGCAGCCAGTGCAATAGTGACAGCCGGGTTGATGTGCGCACCCGAAACGCCCGCGGTACAGTAAATGGCAATCGCTACCCCGAAGCCCCACACAATACTGATTTCCCATTGGCCGAAGTCGGCGCCTGTCAGTACCAGGGCGGCGACACAGCCCACACCAAAGAAGATGAGCAAGCCCGTGCCGATAAACTCGGCGACGCACTCTCCCAATAAAGTCGACGCTTTTTTGTTCATGATGATTATCCTTGTCACTGTTAGTAGGGTTACACGTTCAAAACCACACTAACATTTTGCATACTCTCATCATCTCGAAAACAAAATAACAACAAAAATGAGCGTTCGAGCATATATCGATGAATTGTTGCTGACATTTTTGTTAAGCACATCATCACTTGAGCAGGTTCGCGCACAATTTGAGCAGATCGGAGGAGTGGATGACGTTAACACCACGTAAAATCGGTCAACATCTCACCAAAAGAAAAGGAGAGCCTCGGCTCTCCTACTAACGGTGCAGAAAATACCATGGTTTATTGGTCGTCCGACTTGGACAAGGCTTGCTGCGCCGCATGGCCAATCGCATCGATATCGGCGTTGTGCGTGGCTAAAAATCGCTCAAACAATGGCATCAACGCGCCCATCTTTTCGTCAATGGCATCTCGCACGGTATCAACCACCACTTGCGTGCCGCGTTCAATTTCAACATTGATCGCTGTTCCCGCCTGTTTGGTCTCGAATGTTGTCATCCTGCGCGTCTCTGGGATCAGCCACACCTCGAACCAACCATCGTTTTTATTGACGTCAGATACCGTCAAACTGGCCCCGTTGAGCGCAATGTAGCCTTTCGGGAAGATGTACTTCATCCATTCATGAGGCACAGAGACGCGAATGCGATAGTTATCGTCAATCTGTTGAACGTCTAGAACGGTAGTATTGAAATCAATATGGCCAGATAACGGGTGCCCGCCCACTTCTGCCCCTTCTTTGGCCGCGCGTTCAGCATTAACCGTGTCGCCCACGTCTACCGCTTTTAATGTGGTGACGGCAAGGCTTTGCAACATCACATCAAACCGTACCAAGGTTTCATCAAGCTGCTCAGTAACCGTTAAACACACACCATCGATAGCGATGCTGGCACCAATTTCAAGCCCCTCGCAAAATCCAGCGGGGAAGCGGATATCCAGAGTTCGTAATCCACCCTGATCGCGGCAGCGCTCAATGGTCGCGACCGCTTGAATAATCCCAGTAAACATAGCCGTTCCTATCGTTAATTTTGGCTCATCATACTGCGAAGTCGCTGTATTCGCCACTCACTCAATAAGTGATAATCACTATCATTAGCATTGCCAGATTGACGAGTTAGGCGTATAGTGCGCGCTTTTATGCGTCAGTAAAGTTTTATGAGCATGCAGTATCCTCTTTTACGCTTTGCCATCTTGGCAGCGCTTCCCATGAGTGCCCAAGCCGCGAGTATCGACGACACATCGGTTCCCAAAGAGATTGAGACCGTCAAAGTACAAGGCGAGCAACTAAAGCACCCAATTACCCTTATCTCCCCGGGAAAATCCACGTTAGAGCTGGATGATATTCAACGCGAACAAGCCCACAACATCGGTGAGCTGGTAATGAAAATGCCGGGTGTATCACTTGATGGTGGCGCCCGCCCGGGTAGCGAACGCATTAATGTCTGGGGATTCTCACACCCTTCCGCGCTCTCGATCCGTGTCGATGGCGCCCCCGTCGGCTTTCAACAATACCGCTATGGCAGCTTTTTTCTTGACCCTCAACTGCTACGTTCGGTACGCCTTATCAAAGGCGACCATAACGTTCGCGCCAGCCTCGGCGCTTTCGCAGGCAGTTTTGTGATGGAAACGAAAGAGGCCACTGACTTTCTTGATCCAGATTCGTCGATTGGCGCCATGGCGCAAGCGGGTTTCAACAGTGTGAACCATCAATGGAAGCGCAGTGTCACCACCTATGGTGCGTCTGACTCTGGGTGGTCCGTGCTATTGCATGGCTCTCGACGTGATGCCGATGATATCGAGCTAGGCAACGGTGACGTTTTTACCTTCTCTGGATACCGTCAACACAGTTTGCTGGGTAAAGTTCGCTACCAATCCGACGCGCACAATATGATGTTCAGCCATACGCGCTATGATGACCAAGGGCGAAAACCGTGGGCAAACCGACGGGGAGCCATGCCATCGGTAACGCCCTACAAAATTAAAAAGTATGGTAGCTACGATGCCGCGCTGTATGCCGCCTCAGTGGATAATCATTATCGCGAATATACCAGCACCTTAAATTACCACTACCAGCCTTATAATGATTACATTGATACCAGTGTCGTCATTGCACACTCACAGAATCATCGCTATTGGGAACGCCCGGATAGTACCTATCAGTCTTACATCACATCAGGCCAATATGGCCACCAAGTCTGGTTGTCCTATGAGCGCTGGTTTGCCGAGCTAACCAATACCAGTCACTTCGGTGATCACGAAGTCATGGTGGGGGCGCAGTACCAGAACCAGGACAGAAACTCGCACGTTTATAACCATACTTATCGCAAAAAGCCAGAAAAGAACTATGGCTACTTTACGCCATCCTTTGAGCCCTCGGGCGAACAACAAACCGCCAGTGTGTTCGTTCAAGATAAGTACTTTATTACCCCAGATCTCGAACTTACCGCATCACTGCGCTACAGCCATATTCGTTCTCAAGGGGTCCCAAACGCCGCGCCAGACTATAATGACCCGTCCGTTGGACACGATTACAGTGCGGTCTCACATCAAGGTTGGGAACCGCGTATTGCATTAACCTACGATCTGAGTTCAGCCACGCAAATTAAAGCGGCTTATGCCTATGGTTTAAAGGCACCGACCATTGATGAGCTTTATACAGTGCAGTTTTCGAGAGCGTCTAAGCGCGCTGCCACCAGCCGCGATCTCTCAGTCACTCGTATCAATGCCTATTTATTGGGCGTGTCTGATAAGCGTCAGAATGCCTTGTTCGAAGGGGATCACCTAGCAACAGAGGTGACACTGTTTTGGAATGATGTCATTCATGACGTTGCGCAGCGTCGTGGGGTCAATGCGACCAAACAAAAAGAAGGCTACTACACCAATCTCGACGGACTCTATACTTACGGATTTGATGCGCAAGTGCAGTATCGTCTCAACGATTGGTTTACAGATGCCTCTGTCTCTATGGTGCGCGGCAAACACAAAGGCTCGCTACGTGACAGTACCGGCGACGACGAGTATTGGTATGACAACCCGCCCCTCAGCGCCTCACTCGGCGTGGGCCATCAACTAACCGATACGATTGAAGTTGCATGGCAAGGCCAATACTGGGATGAGCAAGACCGTATCCCAGAGAACCCCTCACTGCATACAGCCAATGTGGCGAGCGATGCCTACTTCTTCCAAAACCTCTATGGAGAATGGACGCCGCGAGACGACTTTACGCTACGCGCCACCATCGCTAACCTGACCGATCAGTATTACACACCCTATCTGTCTGCCGGTGTGCCCGCTGCGGGACGCGATGTACGCATAAACGCCACCATTAAGTTCTAGCCTATCCTTCACTGCGAGATAGCCGATTAAAAGCCGCCTGCGCGGCTTTTAATCGTTTGGACTAACATCAACACCTTTAACCTGATAAATCTCATGGTTTATTTTGGATCCAAATCACGGTATTTATAACGCTTCTTTACCTCCCCCCGACTTATTCGGAGGCAACACATGACGACCATTGCCGTATTTAGTGCCAAATCTTATGACAAGGCCGCCTTTGCTCATGCTAACCAAGCGTTTGGTTACACACTCGAGTTTCATGATTTTCAGCTCACCGCCAAAACCGCCAAAATGGCTCAAGGGGCGGAGGCGATTTGCGCGTTTGTTAATGATGATCTTTCCCGCCCAGTGCTAGAGATTTTAAGCGACGCCAATATCAAACTGGTAGCGTTGCGATGTGCTGGCTACGATCGCGTCGATCTGGAGGCCGCAAAATCGTTAGGGATCACCGTCGTTCGCGTGCCTGCCTATTCTCCCGAATCGGTCGCGGAGCACACGGTAGGCATGATGATGTGCTTGAACCGACGCTTTCATAAAGCCTACCAACGCACACGCGATGCCAACTTTGAACTCGATGGCTTAGTCGGGTTTAACTTTCACGGCAAAACGGCTGGGGTCATTGGTACGGGTAAAATTGGGATCGCAACCCTGCGGATCCTAAAAGGGCTTGGTATGCGTTTGTTGTGCCACGATCCATATCCTAACCCCCTTGCGATTGAACTCGGTGGCGAATACGTCTCGAAAGAAACACTGTTTGCCGAAAGTGATGTGATTTCTCTGCATTGCCCGATGTCCAAAGACAACTACCATCTACTCGGCGAGCGTGCTTTTGCTCAAATGAAAAAGGGAGTGATGGTGATCAATACCAGCCGCGGTGAATTGCTCGATTCAGTGGCTGCCATTGAAGCCCTCAAGCAAGGCCGTATCGGTGCGCTTGGTCTTGACGTGTATGACAATGAACGGGAGCTATTTTTCCAAGACAAGTCTAATGATGTAATTGTTGATGATGTATTCCGTCGCCTCTCTGCATGCCATAACGTGTTATTTACCGGACACCAAGCGTTTCTCACCAAAGAGGCACTGCACAATATCGCAGATACCACACTCACTAATATTCATACCGTCCTAAACGACGAGTGTTGCGAAAACCAAATTGCAGACGTCGAAGATCGCAGTGACTAACTTGTTCTAAACGTCTACCGTATAGAAAAAAGGCCTGAATAATCAGGCCTTTTTAGTGTTGTTGTGATACCTAGGAAACTACATCGCTTCCATAAAGATTTTGGCGATTTCCTCTTGCGTCGCTTGCTTCGGATTAGTGAAACCACACGCGTCATTCAAGGCGTTTTTGGTCAACACATCAATGTCTTCTTCTTTAGCGCCAAGTTCGCGCAAACCCGCTGGGATCCCAACATCGGTCGCCAATGCTTGAATGGCTTGAATGGCGGCTTTTGCGCCTTCCTCGGCATTCATACTCTCCGTATCGACGCCCATTGCCGTGGCCACATCTCGTAAGCGCTCGGCACACACTTGCGCGTTGTAGCGTTGCACATGGGGTAATAGAACGGCGTTACACACCCCGTGCGGCAAATCATAAAATCCACCCAGTTGATGCGCCATCGCATGCACATAGCCCAAAGACGCATTGTTAAATGCCATACCAGCCATAAACTGTGCATAGGCCATCTGCTCCCGCGCCTCTAGGTTTTGGCCGTCAGCCACTGCAGTGCGCAGGTTTTCTTGAATCAGTGTCATTGCTTTCAGTGCAACTGCGTCAGTGATCGGCGTAGCGGCGGTCGATACGTAAGCTTCAATCGCATGGGTTAATGCATCCATGCCGGTTGCCGCCGTTAATGACGCCGGTTTAGCCAGCATCAGCTCAGGATCGTTGACGGAAATAATCGGGGTGGTGTGTTTATCGACAATCGCCATCTTAATGTGGCGCGCTTCGTCTGTGATAATACAAAAGCGCGTCATTTCTGATGCGGTGCCCGCCGTCGTATTGATCGCAATCAGCGGAAGTTGTGGCTTAGCAGACTGGTCCACGCCTTCATAATCACTAATATGACCGCCATTGGCTGCCACTAGGGCGATACCTTTGGCGCAGTCGTGCGGCGATCCACCCCCTAAAGAGATCACACAGTCACATTGGTTCGCTTGTAAAAGCGCTAACCCTTGTGCCACGTTTTCAGTGGTTGGGTTAGGTTGTGTGCCATCATAGACCACACAATCGACTTCTCGGCTATCAAGCAAAGCGGCGATTTGCTTTACCACACCAATTTGATTAAGGACTTTATCTGTAACGATAAGGGCTTTTTTAAATCCATGTGATTGAATCGCGTCTGTGGCTTCAGAAAGGCAACCTGCGCCCATAAGGTTAACAGCAGGGATAAAGAACGTGCTCGACATGACCATTTGCTCCTTTAGTCGGGATCATCGCGGCCCAGACATGACAGGGCCTTTTATAGTTTTTGTTGTAACACGCTGTTTGCTCATCACATTTTGATCCAGCGCAATTTGCACGGCAGGATGCAGTGAAAAGAAGACAAAACTGAGAACTCTGTCAGTGGTCTTTCGTTAAGTGTTTAAAACACCATCACTAATTCATAAATTTGACACTTTCTTGAAGAAGAGTGTCTAAGCTGAAGTAAATTAAACTGACCTCCGTTTGGTTATAGTGAGAAAACAATGGGAATGAAATGCAAACTAACTGCGGTTGCCGTATTGACCGCATCACTGGCCCTCACCGGTTGTGAGTCGATGTCGAACACCCAAAAAGGCGCGACAATTGGCGCGATCACTGGGGCCATCGTGGGAAAATCGACATCGAACCATAAAGGTAAACGGGCCTTTATTGGCGCGGCTATTGGTGCCATTGGTGGTGCAGCTGTCGGTAATTACATGGATCAGCAAGAGCAAGCATTCCGCGAAGAATTGGCGGGCTCGGGCATTCAAGTTGTGCGTGAAGGCGACAATATTCGCTTGATCATGCCCTCGAACATTACTTTCGGGTTAGATCAGGATGCGATTGCGGCCGATTTTTATCCTAAACTCAATGCCATTGCCAATGTGATGCGCAAGTACGACAAAACCTTCTTGAGCATTGAGGGTCACACTGATGACACGGGCGCCGCGGCCTATAACCAGCGTTTGTCGGAACGCCGTGCCATGAGCGTTAAACGCTACCTCGCCAGTCAGTCGATCGACAATGCACGTTTGTACACGTCCGGTTTTGGTGAGACACGTCCACTGGTTGCGAACAACAGCGCGGCAAACCGTGCGCTCAACCGTCGTGTTGAGATTCAAATTGTGCCAAACACGCAATAAGCGCGACGAAATTTATGACCGCCCTCACGCTCCTGTTGAGGGCGGTCATACCGGCATCAAAGCGCATCAAGATTGGCAAGCAAGTGATCCGCATGCGCCAAAATCTGGCTTTGCTGCGTCTCTGACATCTTATCCCAATTTCGATACGGCATGGCTGTGCGTGGGTTACGGGCGAATTTGTCGCGATGACGCGCCATGAAATGCCAATATAGCGCGTTGAATGGACACGCCTTAAGACCAACTTTCTCTTTCACATCGTATTCACACCCAGCGCAATAGTCGCTCATCCGATTGATATAGGCGCCACTGGCAGCATAAGGTTTCGTCCCCACAATGCCGTTATCGGCGAACTGCGTCATGCCGCGCGTGTTCGGCATTTCAACCCACTCGATCGCATCGACATAGATTGAGAGATACCAATCGTCCACCTCATCAGGGTCGACACCTGCGAGCAAGCAGAAGTTTCCTGTCACCATGAGTCGCTGAATGTGATGGGCATACGCTGTCTCTAACGATTGCGTGATCGCATGCGAGAGACAACGCATTTTGGTCTTTCCATCCCAAAAAAATGCCGGCAATGTGCCTTGCGCACCAAGTGCATTTTTTTGTGCATAATCAGGCATGTTCGCCCAGTACACACCACGAACATATTCGCGCCAGCCTAAGATCTGTCGGACAAATCCTTCAATCTGAGCGAGGTTGATAGCCTCATTTTGGCGGTAATGATCAATCGCAGCTTGGATCACTTGCATGGGGTGAAGCAACTTGGCATTTAACGCAAAAGAGAGACGGCTGTGGTACAAGCTCCACTGATGAGGGCTTTGTCCTGTCATTGCATCTTGAAACTGACCAAACAATGGCAGGCAGTAGGTGCAAAAATGGTCGAGTAGCGCTTTCGCCTGCTGACGTGTCACCGGCCACATCAAGGCTGACGCCGCATGTCCGATGGTTTTAACCTGATGGCGATCAATACGGGTGAGAATATCGCTGACATCGTTGGCGAAAATCAATGGCGCGGGAATCGCATCGAGATCCGCTTTTTTTAGCTTATTACGATTTTGCTGATCATAATTCCACTTTCCCCCCTCAGGCTGATCCCCCTCCATTAAGATATCAAACTGCCGACGCATATCGCGGTAGAAAAACTCCATTTTTCGGTGCTTACCGGCGGTGAACTGGGTGGCAATCTGTGAAAAGGGTAAGAGAAAATGTTCCGTCTCAACACATTGGGATGCAACCTCATTGGGTAAATGCAATTGTTCGAGTTGCATCGCGAGCCGATACTCATCAGGACGCTGATATTCGAACTGATCGACTTGATAGTGCTCACAAAGAGCGCACAGCAATGCGGGCAAGTCTTGATAAGCTTGCGTGTCATCCAATGTGAGGTATTTGACATCATGCCCCGCCTTTTCAAGCGCATCAGCAAACTGCGCCATTGCAGCAAAAAACGCACAAACCTTTTGGACATGATGGGTCACATAGTCGGTTTCTTGTTTAAGCTCGGCAATGACATAAAGCACTCCCTGATCGTGCTGCTTAAACCATGAGTGGCTGGCATTCAGTTGATCTCCGAGAACCAAACGCAAGGTGTGATAACGAGATTGAAGCACAGATACCTCAGTCAGAACTAGTTGGAATAATGGCTAACATACGTAGAAGATAACGTTTTCGATGACAGAAAACCGAGCTAGGCTTGAATATTCGCCGAAACGCTCTACATTGAAGCAGACGTTGTGACCACGCAGACCTTTTCATGCCAAAAGCCATCATTCAACTTTGGATTCTTGTCGGCTATTTTATGATGGCAGTGCCCGCGCATGCGATGAACGACCCCCTCAATACATTGGTGCAAGACTTACGTTTTCACGGCTATGTGGACAACTACGGCAATGTGAAACTCCGCTTTTCTCCCATCACGACCTTACCCGCGGGGTTAAAAACGCAAGGGTATTTAGATATCGAAGCCAGCGATATTTCGCGACTGCCTCGCGGACTGGATATCGGCGGTTACTTAAATGCGGCAAATACGCCGCTGACACGGCTACCGCGGCTCAAAGTCGGTGGCTATATCAACCTCTCCAATACCGCTGTAACCGCATTACCGCCAAACCTCGTCGTGCGTGGCGACCTCAGTCTGGTCAATACGCCTCTCACCACCTTGCCAAGACGCTTGTACGTTGAGGGCAACCTTTATCTTACTAACTCGCCAATTAGCGCATTACCCGACGATATTTACGTGGGGGGCAATGTATACATTCGCGGCACAAATATTTCGTCTGTGGACCCCAAATTACGCATTCAAGGCCGCGTACTCCCACCTCCAAATCAATGAATTGAATCACAAGGACTGATCGAAATAGCAAGACTATCGTATCGATAGCTGAGCCTTTTTAAACTTACAGTCAAAGATATTCCTTATGATTATTATTCATCACCTTGAACAATCGCGTTCTCAGCGTATTGTTTGGTTGCTTGAGGCACTGGGTGTGCCATATCAAATCAAGACCTACTCGCGTGACCCCAACACCAAGTTGGCGCCTCCCGAACTCAAGCGCGTTCACCCTCTGGGCAAAGCACCTGTAATTGAAGATGAAGGGGCAGTCATTGCAGAGTCGGGCGCGATTATTGAGTACATTTTGGAAAAGTATGGTGACGGGCGCTTAGCGCCACAAACACCAGAGCAGAAAGGTCACTATCGATACTGGATGCACTATGCCGAAGGGTCTTTGATGCCAATACTGGTCATGTCGTTGATTTTCAGCAAAATCCCAGAAGCACCGATGCCCTTTTTTGTACGCCCCTTGGCGAAAAAGCTGATGAAAGGCGTCACCGACCAGTTTATTGCACCCCAACTGCGAGACCATCTTGCCATGATCGAACACCACTTAGCGACGCATGATTGGCTGTGTGGTGACACACTCACAGCAGCAGATATCCAAATGAGTTTCCCATTAATCGCAATGCGTCCTCGCCTAGACCCACAGCAACACCGTCACATTGTTGCGTATCTTGAGCGCATTGAACAACAGCCTGGCTATCAAAGCGCACTGTGTGTCGTGGGGCCGCTAAAAACGCTTTAAGCCCGCTAATGCGGGCTCAATCTTAATAAAAATTATGGTTACGCAGGTTGGGTTTGACGAGCCTGAACGACCCAGCGTTGATAACCTGATGATGATTTTAGTTGCTGGTACCATTGCGACACGTGCGGCGGCAAGGTCATTGATGGCGCCACGGCAAGAGAGTGGACCACAGTGCCAATTGCAATATCGGCGAGCGTCATCATGTCAGAGATTAAATAGCGGCGCTCGGCAAGTTCATTGTCCAGCTTCTCTAAATCGTGGCGACACTGCTCAAGGGCCGCTTCTCTCACTTTTAGATCGCTCGATGATTCCAAGCAAGCGGTTTTAACCGCAGGCTGAAACGAAGAGAGGCACCAATCCATCCAACGCTCATAGCGCGAGCGTTGGAACGCGCAATCTGGGTACCACATTTTATTGCCATAGCAGGCAACCAAATAGCGCAAAATGGTGTGTGATTCCCACACACTGTTCGGGCCATCTTCTAGTACCGGCACCTGACGCATTGGGCATTTTTGTGCCAGTGCATCAGCGTCTTGGGCGTTATGATGAATATCAACCTCATCCAATTCGATGCTTAAATCTAACTCATCAATCAACCACATCACTTTTTGAACATTAATGGCAGAAGGGTGGCCATAAATCTTCATCATTACTCTCCTTGTTAAACGCAATACCTCAAGCGACTCGACGCATTTCTTGGGCCGATGAATGTCACTTTTCATCCCACCACAACGCCAGTCGTATGGAGATCAACCGCCAAGCACGATCCCTGCTTATCAGTGATTTATTTGAGCGTCGCACAATCCTTCTTTTTTAGCAAGTCATCGCGGATTTAACCCGCATCACCCTCCGGACTGACTTTATTGTCGACTTTTCTCAACATAATATGCTGAGGTCCTGCACTGCCGCCATGATACAACTCGCCCGTATCGGTGAAACCTGCGCGTTGGTAACACGCAATCGCGCCCGCATTTTTGCAGTTTACGGTCAGAACGAGACGCTGCGCCCACGGGTAGCGCGGTTTGACATAATCCGCCAAGGCCATCATCGCGCGGCGACCCAGTGCGTTACCTTGGTGGTGCTGATCGATAAACACCGCACGAACTCCTATATCACCCGCATGGGCAAAGTCGTATTGCGACGCGTAACCAGTATCAAGAATAAACCCGCCCACAATCACGGTCTCTACCTCAATCAGGTGTAGATGAGCAAATTCATTGGCCGCCGCCAAGATTTCCTCTGGGCGTCCGACAAAAGGCAGCTGATCATGCGTGATAGAAAGAGATAAAAATGAGGCTAAGTCAGGGGGAGAAAATGGACGTAACAGCACGGAGGATCATCCTTGAGTCTATGAAAAACGGCTAATTTATCATAAAACCGCCTAGGTTGTCCGAGGGGATTATGCCGTATGAATACGCCGCGACCGGCAACCGCCATGCAGGATTAAATTGATATAAAAATAGAGGTCACGATTTCACACTTTTCCTGTCGTCGATTTGTCATCTTTTTATCACATCGCTTTTCTTCGCTTACCATTTGTGGTTAATCTATTGATTAACAATGCTTATTAACAAATCACTCAACCAAGGACGGAAAGATGAAATTAAAACTATTGGCTGGTTCATTGGCTCTCGCATTGTGTAGCTCAGCGTTTGCAGCTCACGTCCCAGAAGGCGTGGAGCTTGCCGAGCAACAGACTCTTATTTGGGGGGTTTCTGGCGAAGTGCCTACGCTGGATCCGACCAAGTCCAGTGATACCGCCAGTAACAAAATTATCTCAGATTTGTTCGAAGGCATTACATCGCGCACGCCAAGTGGCGATATTGCACCAGGTTTAGCAAAAAACTGGGAAGTCAGTGAAGATGGGTTAACGTATACATTCCATCTACGCGAGGCGACATGGTCTGACGGTGAGCCCATTACAGCGGAAGATGTTGTCTATACACTACAACGTGCCGTCGACCCAGCAACCGCTGCACCATACGCTTGGTATTTAGGCACCGCGAACATTCTCAATGCAACCGAAATCACCGATGGACATAAGCCTGCAAGTGCATTGGGCGTGAAGGCGGTGGACGACCATACCATCGAGTTTACATTGGTGCGACGTACTCCTTATTTCCCCAATATGCTCACCCATTCTTCGACCTACCCTGTACCAAAACATGCGGTAGAGAAGTATGGAGATAACTGGACACGCCCCGAAAATATGGTCAACTCCGGCGCCTATAACTTGACCAACTGGGTAATTAATGAGCGCATCGATCTTGAGCGTAATCCCATGTACTGGAACGATAAAGAAACGGTGATTAATAATACATCGTATGTAACCTCCAGCGATGCCAACGCGGAGTATAATCGTTATCGCACCGGTGAGATCGACGTGACCTTTAGCTTCCCGCTTGAGTCCTATAAGAAAATCAAGCAAGAGCGCCCCGATGAATTCCTAACCATGCCGTCACTTGCGACTTATTACTATTTATTCAACACAGAGCGCGAACCGTTTAACGACGTGCGCGTACGCAAAGCACTCGCCTATGCCATTGATCGTAATGTCGTCACCGACATTATTCTTGGTCAAGGACAGCAACCTGCGTACAGTGCAACGCCACCAGCCATCAACAACTTCGAACCGCCGAAATTGGCTTGGGCGGAAATGACCCAAGAAGAGCGTTATCAAAAAGCAAAAGCACTCTTGGCCGAAGCGGGATACACTAAAGACAACCCTCTAGAGTTTGAATTGGTGTATAACACCATGGAATCCCACAAAAAACTTGCATTGACAGTAACGTCTATGTGGAAACGCCATCTACCGGTTAAAGTCAGCTTAGCCAACCAAGAGTGGAAAACCTTTTTGCAAAAGGTGCTACAAAAAGACTTTGATGTGGCTCGAGATGGATGGAATGGTGACTACAATGAGGCCTCAACTTTCCTGAGCTATTTCAGTAGTAAAGGTATGAATAAGTCCAATTGGAGCAACCCTGAATACGACAAGCTGCTTGACCAAGCACTCTCCGTTGTCGACCCAGAAAAGCGTAAAGCCTATTATCAGGAAGCGGAGCGCATTTTCGCCGAGGAGATGCCTGCCATTCCAATGTACTTTTACACGCGTAGTGTGATCAAAAGCCCTAAAGTAGGCGGCTATAATACGGAAAACCCGAACAACCTACGTTACACACGGAACCTTTATATCACTAAAAATTAATCGACCGTGATATCAAAAACGTCACGCCTTGCGCGTGGCGTTTTTGTTTGTCGCGAGCAAAAAGTGGGAGGCGATCCGCATTCAAACTGGTCAAGCACGCACTCCGAACCCAAGAGCGATAGATATAAAAAAAGCGCCAACCTTTCGGCTAGCGCTTTTTCTAAATTTGGCTCCCCCAACTGGACTCGAACCAGTGACATACGGATTAACAGTCCGCCGTTCTACCAACTGAACTATGGGGGAAACGTGTTTCGTAACAACGAGAAGGATGGTAGGCGATTGCAGCAAAGGGTGCAACCCCTTTTACGGTGATTTATCGTCTTTCATGTTCAAATGGCTAAAAAGACGCCAAAACAAGCGATTATCGCATACGTTTTGCATCCTGCCCCCAAAAAATGCCAAGATGGCAAACAGACCGAAAAAGGAAACGAACATTGAATCCGGACGCCTCTTCCCTGCCCCGTTTTATTGCTGGCCCCATGTTACGGCGAACCACTCAACATGAAGTCGTCGTATGGGCAGTATTATCAACGCCGCCAGACGAAGGCACATTATCCGTTTTTGATGATCAGACCCTCCTTGCCGCGATGCCACTCTCCTCGGCACAGCAATTTCGCGCAGGGAAACATGCGTGGGTGGTGCTGGCTCATCTCCGATGTGCGCACGGCTTTCCGCTCGATGCACCATTGCGTTACGACATCTTACTCGATCAAAAGCCCTTGTCTGAATGGATACCCGATTTACTCTATGAAGGTGAACGTTCACCGCACTTTGTGATCCCCTCCCAAGCGAACCATTTAGCGCATGGCTCATGTCGGCACCCGCACCATCAGTGTGATGATGCACTGGTCACACTCGACGATAAACTCGCCAATGAGGAGATGTCACAATGGCCGGACATACTCATTATGAGCGGAGATCAGATTTACGCCGATGATGTCGCCACACCAATGTTGCAGCGGATCAGAGCCTTGATTACTCGGCTGGATCTCAAAAATGAATACTTTGACGCCGCACCGATTGCACATTGCCGGGAACTCGATACGCATCCAGATGGCTTCCTCAACCGGACAAAATTGTTACCCGCACAGCGCGCACGGTATGGTTCTCTGTTCGAGCGGTTAAAAGGGCGTGCGCTGCCAATCTTCACCTCTCAGACAACCAGCAATCACCTGATTAGCTTTGCCGAACATTTCGCCATGTATTTACTGGTGTGGTCGCCAGAAGCTTGGCGCATCACAAATACAGCCTCAGTCGCACTCAACCGCACGTTAACGCCACAACAGCAGTCACGGTATCAGCGTGAAGAACAAGCCCTGACTCATTTTCAACACGGCTTGACTCAAGTCAGGCGGCTGTTCGCCCATCTCTCTACCTATATGATTTTTGATGACCACGACATCACCGATGACTGGAACATCACCGTAGGCTGGGAGCAAGCAGCCTATCAACAGCCCTTTTCACGGCGCATTATTGGCAACGGCCTGTTTGCCTATTGGCTATGCCAAGGCTGGGGAAATGACCCTAAACAGTTTGATCCCTCGTTTATTACGCTTGCGACAGCTAGCCAGTTTGGTCAGTCTGGCGATGACCCGAATGATAGTGCGCACGACGCAATGATTGAGACGCTACTTCGCTTTGAGCATTGGCATTACAACGTACCGACGACCCCCTGTGTAGTGGTACTCGATACTCGAACTCGTCGGTGGCGTTCGGAGTCCAGTATGAATCGCCCATCTGGCTTGATGGACTGGGAAGCTCTGATGGATTTTCAGCATGACTTGCTTAAGCATGATAGTGCGGTCATTGTCTCGGCCGCGCCTATGTTCGGGGTGAAGTTTATTGAAGTATTACAACGTATCGCGATTTGGCTCGGCAAACCTACCATTGTCGATGCTGAGAACTGGATGGCTCATCCGGGCAGTGCTAATACCTTACTGAGTATTTTCCGCCACCAGCGTACGCCAACCAACTATGTGATTTTGTCGGGTGATGTGCACTACTCATTTGCCTACGACATTCGTATTCGTTTTCGTACCAATAGCCCGCGCTTATGGCAGATTACCGCGAGCGGCTTTAAAAACAATTTCCCAGAGCCGCTGCTGAGTATTTGTGAATGGTGCGATCGTATTTTGTTCAGCCCTCGCTCACCATTTAATTGGCTAACCAAGCGAAAGCGCATGCGGATTGATAGGCGTGATCCCGACACCGCAGGCCCTAAGCGCTTGGTGAACGCCAGTGCTGTCGGGCTGGTCACCTTACAACCGGACGGTTCGCCACATACCATCAGCTTATTGACAGCTGACGGCAAAACCATCCATTTCCCCGATAAAAAAGCGGCGAAAGCCGTCGAGCCCAGCATCCCGCCACTCGACCCGAATCAAGCAGACTGAAACTGGAGAGATCGGCAAAGCGCGCCTAGCCTTAATAGCATCACAAGGTGAGAAGGAGGTGTTTATGCAAGGCGAAAATCATGCGCTTATCTTTGAGTTCCCAGAGTACCGTGAACGCATTCATGATTTGAAGGCGAACGATCCTGACTTCCAACTTGATGCCAAGCGTTATCATCAGCTCGATCATCATATTCGTGGTCTAGAAATGAAGCAGATCCCAACCAGCGACGACATTTTTACCGCGATGAAAAAGCAACGTGCACACCTTAAAGATCGCCTCTATCGTAAACTCAGCGTCCACTGATCAAGGAGGTCGTCATGCACCGGATATCGTCGACTTTTTTGTTGATGTTCGTATTGTGCACGCCGTTGAGCGCGCACGGGGTGACTATCGAGACGGAGACGGTCACTGTGAATGTCGAGGAAGTGAAAAGTGGCTTCGACCACCCATGGGGGATGGCCGAGCTACCTAATGGCGATATCCTGATCACTGAACGGAACGGCACCTTAAAACGCCTAACGCCTAATGGGCTAACGGTGAACATATTAGGAGTACCCAAAGGCGTCTATCAGCAGGGGCAAGGAGGGCTATTTGATATTGCATTAGCGCCTGACTTCCCCGCGACCGGTACCCTATACATTTCTTATGCTGCAGAAGATGAACGCGGCCAAGCGGGGACAGAAGTGGTCAAAGCAACGCTGTCACAAGATGTTCTCATTAATAGCAAGGTCATTTTTACTGCATTGCCCAAACGCGGCGGAACCCGTCACTTTGGCAGTCGCCTATTGGTGACCCAAGAGCACCTTTACATCACGCTGGGCGACCGCGGCCACCGTGACCGCGCCCAGTTTATTACCGATCATTTGGGGAGTTTAGTGCGTTTAAACCTTGATGGCAGTTTGCCGGTCGACAATCCGTTCTCTGCTCACGATGCAAAAAAGCCCGAGATCTTTAGTTACGGTCATCGCAATGTGCAAGGTATCACACTCGATAATAATGGCAGCACTGTCTGGGCGCATGAACACGGCCCTCAAGGTGGCGATGAACTCAATATCATCGAAAAAGGGGTTAACTATGGCTGGCCGATCATCACTTATGGGGTGAATTACGGATTGGGCACACAAATTGGTGAAGGCACCGCGAAAGAAGGTATGCAGCAACCTGTCTATTATTGGGACCCGTCAATTGCACCGTCAGGCATGATCATGGTGGACAGTGATCGCTTCCCGATGTGGCAAGGCAACCTACTGCTTGGATCGTTAAAATTTGGTCTGTTGGTGCGCCTAACCCTCGAAGACGGTAACGTGGTGAGCGAAGAGCGGCTATTTGATGGTCAGTTCGGGCGTATCCGCGACGTCATTCAAGCCAATGACGGCAGCGTTTTGCTTCTTACAGATAAACGAAACGGCAGCTTACTGAAAATGACCCCGCGCATGTAAGAAGATTAAAACCAATTCAGAGACGTTTCACCTTTATTATTGGTCACCGCTAATCGGTAATAGGTGCCATCGAAGGCAAGGTTGGTGATTAGCCACGTACTGCGTGCCTTGCTACGATCGTCAAACTGAAAGCCACACAAGTAATCATCGCTGAGTAATCGGTGTGAGAGTATCGAACCATTAAGCGTGAGATCTTGATTCGGGGCGATATGGTCGAGGTTCAACGTCGCCTTTTTTTCTGGTGCTAATTTGGCGCCCATTGAACGGTAAGCAAATAAACATCCGCCAACCGACAAATCGCGTATCTCCACCTCAATCTTGCTCATTCCCTCTGTGGCAAGCGTCGCTGATAACGCCACTGGAAAGCGCTTGTCTTGTCGCAACGGCGTGGCTGTCGCGCCTTCACGAAGAAGCTCAATGCACACAATACTGCAGTGGCTCTCGAGCACGCCTTGCACCTTGCCACTGAATCGGACTAGCGACCCATCTGCGGCCACACCATGCAATCGCACTTGAAAGCCTGGGTTTAAATATTGCCCTTTTTGCAGCGCAGATAGAGACGGGATTTGGGTGTAGCAATAACGTTTTCCGTCTGTACCAAGCATAATGGCATTAAAGCGAAATAACCCTTTCATCGGCGTGTGCACATGCATACGCACTAGGGCTGCGCTTCCCAGCTTTAAAGCCGCTTGCGATCCCGACAGGGCGATTACATCATCTTGTTGTTCAATGGCGTTGAGCTGTTCTTGGCGTGGCATGTATGGTTCCTCGACAATCAGTCATCAAAGCAAAGGTGCAACGGCAACGCGCACAACAGCTATACGGAGGCGTACCAATAGCGTTTATAACGAGCGATATTAACCTAAAGATCAAAAAATGTGTTTTTAGATTGTGATTCAGCACCTTGCGCTTCAACCAGTATAGACCTTGTATCAGACGCATGGTACGTTTTGGTTTTGACCTAACACTAGCGACTTTCAAGGACGATCTATGCGACCCCTACTCTGTGCGCTCCTACTTTCTCCATTATTTATCTCGACGCCAAGTGCTCACGCCGATGAGCCAGCCTGCGGTGATGTCACGATTGCGGATATGAATTGGAATTCAGCCACCCTGATGGCACATGTTGATCAATTTATCCTCGCTAACGGCTATGGCTGCGACGTGCGTTTGGTCCCCGGTGACACCATGCCAACAGGCGTATCGATGACAGAAAAGGGTGAGCCGGACATTGCGCCTGAGTTCTGGACCAACTCGCATAAAGCAATGCTCGATAAAGGGGTGACTGATGGGCGACTCAAATACGCCGGCAATGCATTTAGCCAAGGCGGAAATGAAGGCTTTTGGGTGCCAAAATACATGGTGGACCAACATCCAGAGCTTGCTACCATTGAAGGTATTAAGTCACATCCAGAATTATTTCCACACCCCGAAGACCCCGACAAAGCGGCGTTTATGGGCTGCCCCGCCGGATGGACTTGCCAAATTTCTGCCAAGCACCTTTTTGATGCACTCCAACTGGGTGAAGCCGGTTTTGAGATGATCGATCCCGGCTCTGCCGCTGGCCTGGCTGGAACCATTGCTCGTGCCAATGATCGTCGTGACGCGTGGTTTGGTTATTACTGGGCACCGACGCCGGTGATGGGCAAATATGAAATGGTCGAAGTGGACCTTGGTGCAGACGTTGATCTTGAGCACTATAAAAATTGTATCACTCAAGCAGAATGCCAGAGCCCAAAAGTCACTGCATTTCCCACCTCTCCCGTGCACACACTCACAACAGCGTCATTTGCGGAACAATCGCCGGTCGCCTTTCGCTACGTTCAGCAACGTGAATACGATAATAGCATCATGAGTGAGATGCTCGCTTGGATGGATGATTATCAAGCTGATGGCGAGATCGCCGCCGATGAGTTCTTACGCCGCTATCGCGACCTTTGGCACCAATGGGTCAGTGAAGAGGCCGCCGCGCGCATCGAAGAGGCCTTGGGGGATGACACCTAACTCGTAATAGGTGAAACAGGTCCAAATAATAAGCCGAGGGACATATCACCTCGGCTTTTCTTTTCGCTTACAGAACGCCTAATTCACGCAAACGCTCAGTCAGGTAACTTTTCGCCGTATAGCGAGAAGACAGCACCACATCCGGTTTCGGATGCAAAAACAGCGGTAACGAGATCCGTGCTTTGGTTTTATCTGCGCCTTCAGGATTAATTACGCGATGGGTGGTTGAGGGGAAATAGCCGCCCGATGCCTCTTGTAGCATATCGCCAATATTGACAATTAAGTTACCGAAGTCACACGGCACATCTAGCCAGCGCCCGTCTTTCGCTTTCACTTGCAAGCCCGGCTCATTCGCTGCAGGCAGGATGGTCAACAGGTTAATATCTTCGTGGGCGGCGGCACGGATAGCGCCTAGCTCTTCATCGCCTTTTAACGGCGGGTAATGTAATACGCGTAACAATGTCTGCTCACTCCCTGCAATCATGCTAGAAAGTGATTGTGAGTAGTGCTCACTGACGCTGTCCGGTGACTGACGCTCAACCCATGACAACAAGGTCTCAGCCAAGCTGGTCGCTTGTTGATAGTAAGATTGCAGGTTGTCACGGAGGGCCGAAGGACACTGCCCCCAAGGGTAGTAGTGAAAAAATTCCTTTAAATCGCGCTTCGTGTGGCCTTTCGCCGTTTCCGCAATTTTAGAGGGGAAAAAACCATCTTGGGTATCGGGCTTAAAGGTAAACGCATGTTTTTCCTCGGTGTTAAAAAAACCTTCCCATTGGTTGTAAATATCAGCCACGAGCTGCTGTTGTAGTGGGTGGTTTTTAAGCACGCCAAATCCCGTTTCGCGTAAGGATTCAACAAAGGCTTGCTCCGCATTAGGCGCTTGAAAGTCAATGGCTTGCAGTGTCATAGGGTACCTGTAATCGTTTGCTTATTATCGTGAGGTTGCAGGATGGTTAGTTTACCAGCCAAAAGGCGCCATACAACGCCACTATGTTTCACATCAGAAACACATTGTCACCATTTAGAAACAAACCCTGCTATAGGGTCACGTGCGCTGTCGTGTTAAACTCTGCACTTTGATACACACAGGGAGTGAAAATGGGTGTTATTCGTTGGATCCTTGGCCGGATCATTCTCGTTGTTGAAGCGCTCACCAAGCCTAAGCCACCAAAGCTGAACGCAGATCAGCACCAAGCTATGGTCGCGTTTTCAAAGCAAGTGACCTTATATCAATTTCAAGCATGTCCATTTTGCGTCAAAGTTCGCCAAGCGAGCCGAAAACTCGGACTACCACTAGCGGCCAAAGACGCTAAGCGCGATATGGCCGCCCGGCGTGAGCTGGAACAGGGAGGCGGAAAAATTAAAGTTCCCTGTTTACGTATTCAACAGGGCGACAAAGTCCAATGGATGTATGAGTCAGATGATATTATTGCGTATCTCAATCAAGCCACGACTCCGATTACACAAGCTGATTGAATGATTAATTAGACAAGATAAGGCTCGGCGTCTACATTTTATTAGACAACGAGATCAACCTTCGCTTGCCCCTTTTGCCCGCAAAGACTGACTCCATGGACTTGGGCATTAACAGACTGTCCTTGCTGACTCGCAAGGACAGTTTCTTTTTTCAACCGAGCTTGCGTTTAAGCACTTCCCAATATCGCAAACAAGACCGCAGTTACCACCCCCACTGCAAAGACATAAGAGAATTGCGTACGGATATGGTCGACGTGATCGTTACCCGTTGCCATCGACGCGACAATGCCAGTATCACTGATTGGTGACGTCATATCGCCAAAAATGGCCCCAGATATCGATGCACCAATCATCAAGTGCGGGTCAATGCCTGTCGCTGCACCAATCTGAATACCAATCGGGATCATGATTGCAAACGTGCCCCACGAGGTCCCGGTCGCCAGTGACATAATCGCGGCAATCACAAAGACAAAAGCGGCTGATAATCCTGCAGGCAAAATGCCATCAATCACCTGAGTGATGTAGTGCCCCGTATGTAAGTCTGCCGATAAATCCCCCATTAAAAATGCCAGCGACATAATTGCCCCCAGAGGCATCATATTCGCGTATCCGGCTAACAAGTGGCGGAAAAAGGCATCTAACGACAAGACACGCGTGCCGATAAAGAAAGCCATCGCGACCGCAGTCCCTACCATCACCGCCCAAAAAACAGCGGTCGAGCCCGATCCAGAGGCAATATCGCCATTACCGGTGATAAACAGGCCCACCGGCACCATTAAAATGGTGCTCAGTAATGGCAGAACAAAATAGCTCACTTTGCCTAGCGGCTCATCATCGCGCTGATGATCACCAGCAATAGGAAAGGCGCCCTCGCGCAGTACTTGCCCAGCTGCCGCACGTTGGTCAGCTTTCGCCATTGGCCCCCAACTCGCCCCAGTGAGCACATAAAAAAGCACCGCCAGCAAGGAGAGCCATGCCATTAAGTTGTAAGGGATGGCGTGCAATAGAATGGTGAAGGGCTCGCCTTCAACATACCCTTTGCTGACTTGCACGCCGATAATCGCCATCATCGCGGCGCCCCAACCATTGATCATCACACTGGAGCAAGTCGCAACGCAGGATGACTGGATCACATAGGCGAGCTTCTCGCGAGAGACGCGATAGTGATCGGCTAAATCACGACTCACCGTCCCCGCTGACATAATGGAAATTGAGCTTTCAATAAAAATCAGCATGGTGGTGACCATCGCGAGCAACTGCACCGCAATCGGATTTTTGACCAATTGAGCACGCTCGGTAAGCGCATGAATCACGGCCCGCGTGCCGCCTGTGACTTGGATAAGACGTATTAAGCCGCCCACCATAAAGCAGAACAAAATGGTGCGCGTGTTCCCCGCGCTGGCAAACACACCAATGTAACTATCCAGTGCCTTCGCCACGCCTGCGAATGGATTGAAATTCGCAATCACGGTATAACCCACCATCGCCCCTGCTAGTAGCGACAGAATCACCTGACGCGTGACCACAGCAAGCACAATAGTCACCAGTGGCGTCACCACCGTCCAGACGCCATAATCCGTCATGACGCCTCCTGATCAAGCGCGTGCAGAAGATCATCAATTAAGTCACGGCTATCTTCAATGCCAACTGAAAGCCGGAAGGTGGTATCGAAAACCCCCATCGCCTCACGTTCCTCTTCACTCATGGAGCCGTGAGACATGGACGCTGAATGGTTGATCATACTCTCCACACCACCGAGCGATTCCGCCAAGATGAAGTAGCGTAAGCGGCTTAAAAATCGCTCGCTTTCCACCCGCGTACCTTTCAGCTGAATGGTGACGACTGCTCCCCCTGAGCGCATTTGCGTTTGACAAAGCGCATGTTGCGGGTGTGACGGTAAGCCCGGATAGAAAACCGCTTCAATGGCAGGGTGGTTTTCCAGCGCGGTCGCGACGTTTAGCGCATTATCGCATTGGCGCTGCATACGCAGATCGAGCGTTTTTAATCCGCGTAACGCGAGATAGGCATCAAATGGCGAGGCAATTGCGCCGACCGTGGTTTTCGCAAAATCAATTTTTTTCGCCAAGGTTTCATCAGCGGTGACCAGCGCGCCGCCAATCATGTCAGAATGCCCGCCAATGTATTTGCTGGTCGACAACATCACAATATCCGCCCCTAAACGCAACGGCGTTTGGTTCCACGCTGTCGCAAAGGTGTTATCCACACAGGTTAATAACGCATGCTCGCGAGCAAACTGGCAAATAGCGGTAATATCGACAAGTTCCAACAAGGGGTTGGTTGGGGTTTCAATCCAGATCATCGCCGTGTTCGGCTTGACCGCGGCTGCCACGGCATTCAAATCGTTGAGATCAACATAATCGACACTGAGCCCATTATTGGTGGCGCGGAGTTTGTCGAACAAGCGATGCGTCCCCCCATACACACCGCGCATCGCAATAATGTGCGCGCCTGCCGGCAGCAGTTCTAAGGCCAAGGCTGTCGCTGCCATCCCCGAGGCCGTCGCGGTCGCATAACAACCTTGCTCGAGTGCTGCCAATGCACTCTCGTAAGCCGAACGGGTTGGATTCGCAACCCGCGAGTAACCAAAATCGGCCTGATGGCTAAGGTCAGATTGAATGAAACTGCTGGCTGTGTAAATCGGCGGGAAAGCCGCATTGTGCCCTTTATCCGTTTGATCACCACCGTGAACAGCTAACGTAGAAAAGTGGGGTTGTTTCATACTTTCACCCATTAAAAGAATATTGGTTTAATAATTGTTTTTATTTTAGCCATTATGACGACTTATAAACAAACTGACATGATATTGTATGAATATAATGATCTATAAATAGAATTATCTTCTAGCATATAAGAACAAGTTACTTTGCTAAGCCTACCGAATGCACCCTCCACGCCCACACTTGAGTAAGCCAGTGCGTGCAACTACGTTTAAGAGGAAGCTCTTGGGAGGCGCATATCATGACACACTGCACCACAATTGGCCGAGCACAGTACGGCCGCTACTTGCAATGGATATTGCTGGTTGGTTGGGTGATCGCAATGACAGCCAGTCGCACAGTCATGGCCAGTCCGATGCTGACGATTACCAGCTCAGAAGGAACAGAGGCTTTTACGCGCGAACAACTCGTCGCGATGGCGGATCGTACTATTGAAACAGCCACGCCATGGACCGATGGCCAACAGCGGTTTTTAGGTGTCTCTGCACAAAAACTACTCGCTCAGCTCGATATTCCGCCCAGAACACTCAAAGTTTATGCGCTAAATGATTATTGGGCTCACATTACGGTTGAGGATATTGAGCGGTATAACCCCATATTTGCGATAAAAAAGAACGGCCAGTGGATGCGTGTTCGCGATAAAGGGCCGATATGGGTCATCTATCCATTATCGGAGAATCATTTAATGGATAACGAAATAATACACAGTCGGATGGTGTGGCAAGCGAACCGTGTGGAGGTGATGGATGAGTAGCGGTGTGACACACTTATGATGCTTAAGCGCCCGATCACTTGGTTTATTGTCTTTGTCTTTTCGATCCTTATTTTTGCGGTCGTAACGCTTTATCAGTTCAATCAAAGCTACTCTCGCCATGCCGTGCGTACCCAGCTGTCAGCATGGGCATTGGCCCAAATGGAATTAGAAACCCTAGAGTTTCGCCATGAGCTCGCCTTGTATCTCCACACTCAACGTCAAGACCGCAGTGCACTCATTTTAAAGTACGACATTCTCTGGAGTCGCTACGACACCTTTTTACGAAGCAGCGAGACAGAGAAGTTGAGACAAGCCTTTAGTGCCACTCCCCTAGTCAAACGTGCATTTCAAACCATCAGACGTCATGAACAAGCGGTATTAGAAGGTCAGAGGCCACGCTTACAGCTGTTGCTTGGCGAAATGGACACCCTACTCCCTGCGCTGCGTGATTTAATGATCAACAATTTAACCGGCCCTGCTGCTATCAAACAGCGCGAATACCTTGCTAACCAATTAAAACATATCTACCTCACCGTTGGACTGATCCTTGTCCTACTTGGATACTTTTCTTGGCGCATGTTTAGAGACAGCCTCACGCAACAGAAAATGGCATGGATGGACAGCATCACACAACTTCCAAATCGGAATTATTTATTGTATGCGTTACAAAAAGCTGCGAGCAAACATGTCATACATACTTTACTTGTCATCGACATTCGTCGCTTTAAAGACATTAATGACTTGTTGGGGTATGAGCAAGGGGACCAAGCACTCGCTAAAATCGGGCAAAAGCTTAATAGTATCTGCTCACCTTATGGCTATACTTGCGCGCGTTTAAGCGGCAACCGATTTGCAGTTTTAACCACGGCCGATGGCCATTATTTAAGCTTTTTCACCCAACCACTTCGCGATACATTGCGCCACGCCCTCGACGATATCTATCCTGATATTCAACTTACCGTCGCGCTTGGGATTGCCAAAAGCACAGATCTTGATGCAGCACTTCATAAAGATCCGGAGGTCTTTGCGAATACCCTATTGAATAATGCCGATCTGGCCTTGCTCAAGGCCAAAAATGCTTCTCCCTCAAAAGACAGTATCGTGGTCTTTAAGCCTAAGTTCGAGGCCGATGCCCGTGAACGCCGACAATTAAAGGATGACTTAAATGCCCTGCTGCTGGATGAAAGTCAGGATGAATTGTCTCTTGTCTATCAGCCGATTATATCGTCAGAGCCTAACAAACTGAGCTGTGAAGCATTAATTCGCTGGCAACATCCAACCTTGGGCCAAGTCAGTCCGCAGTTATTAATCGATGTAGCGGAAGAAGCCGGTCTTGGACAGCGGCTTGGTACTTGGATCCTACGCCAAGTTTATGCGGCGATGAATACCGAGTGGCAAACCATCAATCAGCATATCGATATCGCGATCAATTTGTCTGATTCTTTCTTTAGTGAGGCCTTGCTCTCAGACGTTGTGAATATTTTTATGCATCACCCTGAGCAACGTAAACGGTTGGTGTTTGAAATCACCGAAACCATGTCCATTGATGATATTGGTCGATTTAGCCTACTCATGAACCAGTTGCGAGACATTGGCGTTAAACTTGCCTTGGATGATTTTGGCACCGGATGGTCCTCAATGGCGGTGCTGAATCACTTGAGCTTTGACAAAGTGAAAATAGATCGTAGCTTTGTCGAGCATATGGCCACCGTTTCTCGTCAGCAAATACTGGTCGATACCATTTGTTATATGTCACATCAGCTCGGGATCCGCGTGGTTGCCGAAGGGGTGGAAACGCAAGAACAGTTGCTCAGTTTACAGCAAATGGGGGTCGATGAGTTTCAAGGCTATTACTTTTCTAAGCCACTCAGTGCTATGGATTTTTATGCTTTTTGTATCGACTACCTCAGCAGGCAAAATACGTTTTCATTGAAAAATTAATCGAGGATTTCTTCAATATCGACCACCTTCGAACGGTTTACCGTGATTTTCCAACGCTGATATACCGTGGGCTGGTCTTTGATCTTTTGACAGCTCACCAAATTGAATTGGTGGCGCTTTTCAACCGAGTCTTTTAAAACCTGTCCATCGTTTAGACGATACAAACGCTGACTTCCGCGATCCATTAAACGTGAGAAAGAACGAAAATCAAGCTTCCAAACATCTCGAGTCGTGTCATAGCCTGACAAAAAGCGAGTAGTCTCTAGCTGGGTTTTGACCTTTAGACGCACCACGGCCTCTTCTTGCTGACGCAACTTACCACGACGCAGCTTTTTGACTTCATCCGGCAGCGCGGTAAAGTCGATGTAATCGAGCCACTCCAACTGCCGACCAATCTGTCTATTCGAGGTGGGGTCAATAAAGCGTTTGCGCCATTTGGGCCGTCCTTTACGAATCCATCGCCATAGCGCGTCACGCAAATCATCTTTAAAAATTTCACGCAACGCATAGATCCCAGCCATCGCCAAGACAAACGACAAGGTAATCTCACCCAAATACTGCCGCGCCTGCACAATCACAGTCGTGACAAACAGCATCACAAACGCTGTCGCCGAGGCTTTCGCGAGTTTGTTGAGGTTCTTACCCAAGGCTTCCGGTTTTTGGCGAATGGTGACAGGAAATTCAATCAAACGACGTAACAGGCGCATTTTGTTAACCATACGGGTCGGATCGCCGATAGCTTTGTCGGAATTGTAGCGATTGACCAAACGATGGGCTTCTTCCGCTTCACAAAGCTCCACCAGTTGTTGGCGGATGGTTTTATACACCGAGCCGCGTGGCATATGCGCTAGAAGCGATAAAAATCGTTGCTCGGTCAGCCATGACAGATAATTATCAATATTGTTGTAATACTTCACCAGCTTAGTATCTTGCGGCTGGTAACGGCGCAAACGGCGCAAGATTTCCACCGCCATTTCGATGGTATCTTCTAGTTGCTCGAGTGCTTCTTCGTCTTCCAACCCTGAGACCGACTCAAAAAAGTCGTGCGTCGCTTTCTCTAACGAGAGCGCGTACTGATAAGCATACAAACTCAGGCTGACCCGATATTGCTCGGTGGGTAATTTCTCTCGGCTAGCTAAACGAGAGTGCACCAAAGGTAAGTGGTAGCGAGAGGTAAAATAGGTGCGGCTATTCGACAGCACGCGGTGGTAGAATTCATCTTCGTTCAGGACATGCTTACCAAACTTCAGCTCTCCGGGGACAAACAAGTAGAAGTCGACTTCTTGTGCACTGATTTCCTCGTTCAGAATGGCAACGCGAACCGATAAGCCTTCATGTTTATCTACCGTGATCAATCCTACTCTCCTACTACTCAATGGAATGCTGATGCGACAGTGTGCAAGGGCTGCCTCAAGGCGGCACTATTATTCCACATCATCGGTCGATTGCGTCATCATAATGACAAATATATGACACGTTATTGATGGTTAATTTATCGCCACTTTTTTGTTTTTCCTGCTCATCCCTGATGAGTACAGGGCTCAGAAGAAAGGTAACAAAGAAATTAACGGGGTTATCCACAGTTTTAGTAGATAACTTTTTCCCCTCTAATCTAAATGTAGTTTGTCTTCAACTAGATATAGTGCCTATTATGACTTAACTCACTTGACGCTTTGGCCAATCAAGGTAAATCAGCTGCGCATCCACCTCGTTGATCGCTTGCCACGATGTCGTCTCAAACGTCACCACGGCTATTCCAGACGTGGGTAAATTCTCTTTGTACATGCCCACCTGTTGGAGATAAAGGTTCAACGCAGGATTATGACCAATGATCATCGCGGTTTGATGACGATCATCCAACTGTTTCGCTACGGCAGTAATCGCACCACTATGCTCGGTATATAAGGCGGTGTCGACGAGGATAGGTGGCTTGTCATTAAGGGTCTGCGCCACCAATACCGCGGTATCTTTCGCTCGCTGCGCTGAGCTGGTTACGATGGTTTGAGGCTGCAATAACCAAGCATTGAGGCGCTCAGCCATCAAAGGGGCTTGACGAAACCCTCTTGGATTCAAAGGCCGGTCATGATCGTCTAAGCTAGGGTCATCCCAACTGGATTTCGCATGTCGCATCAAAAACAGGTATTTCATTCTACCTCCTTAAACCACGTGGCTTTCACGTTAACAGGGCTTTTTCTCCGTCACTCCACTTCGTTAATCAACAAAAAAGCGAGCCAAGGCTCGCTTTAAAGGCACATTGCTGTTACGCGTTAGCTTGCCACCACTTCACGTAGCCGCTCTTGGACAACGTTCACGAGCAAATCAGGTTGAAACTTAGAGATAAACTGATTACAACCGACTTTTTCAACCATGGCCTCGTTGAAACTACCACTCAATGAGGTGTTAAGTGCGATGTAAAGGTCACTCATTCGGCTATCAGAGCGCACCTCATGCGTTAGTTTGTAGCCATCCATCTCAGGCATCTCAGCGTCGGTGATCATCAATAGGATCTCATCGCTGACATTTTTGCCTTCATCACACCAACTTTTAAGTAATTGCAGCGCCTCGGCACCGTTTTTTTTCATAATACATTCGACACCAAACTGAGACAGGGTATCACTGACTTGTGCGCGTGCTGTTGACGAATCATCCACTACTAAGACACGCTGCCCTGCCATATAAGGTGTGAGTTGAGGATCGAGTACGTCTTCTGATATCCCAATTTCGTACGCGACAATCTCGGCCAAGATTTTCTCAACATCAACAATTTCTACGAGGCGAGTTTGGCCATCAAAGTCTTGGCGGGTGATCGCGGTCAGGTAGTTATTTCGGCCGGTGCCTTTAGGCGGCTCCATAATCTCATCCCAGCCCATGTTTTTGATATTGATGACTTGGCCAACTAAGAACGCCTGAATCGTCCGGTTGTACTCGGTGACGATCACGTTGCAATCGTCCGACACCCCGATCGAGCCCATACCAATCGACTGACGCAGGTCAATCACTGGGATTGACTTTCCTCGGATCATCGCCACGCCACGCACATTCGGATGCGAGCCAGGCATTTGGTTGAGTCGAGGCACTTTAATGACCTCACGCACTTTAAAAACATTGATGGCAAAAGGTTGCGTGGTGCCAAGATAAAACATTAACAGTTCTAGGCGGTTCTCCCCCACCAGCCGCGTACGCGAATCTACCGAATCTAAAATATTGGTCATAGTTTGCTCAACCGTTGGTTTACTTCTTAAAAGCGTATATCCGATGCGCGTGATAGCTCGAGGACGAGCACCTAATCATGCACTTTTTGTCATTGATGTAACACGGTGACAAAAAAGCTATTACCTTTATTTTAGGTAAGAAATGACGACAGGCAACCTACTGCCCTGCGTCATGGCTATGTCTTCGTGTTTTCTGCGCCATTAGCCTAGCATGACAGCTAACCGGAAAGCGTGCGAAATCGCGCATTTAATTCACACTATCAATAAGTTTCAAATATGAGACAATAGTACGGAAAAATTTTATGTTCTGTCTAATCCCCCCCTATCATAATGGGGAGATGTGTCTTACGCATAATGCTGATAAAATACACACCGATATTACGATTACACGCAGAGTGATGCTATGAAGAGCAAAGCCAATCAATCACAAGGCATGTTGATGTTCCGCCTGACCCCGACGCAATCTTTTGCGATCGGGACGCTTAAGGTACGGGAGATCATCCCTTTTCAGCCGCTAACGGATTTGCCCGGCTCTCACCCCACAGTAATAGGAACTACCAGTTTCCGTGGCATCGCCACTCCCGTCATTGATATGGCCAAAGCGATTGGTTATAAGCCAGTCGATAAGTCAGAATGGGAGTCGTGTTACATTATCGTCACTGACTGTCAGCGTCGTGTAATGGGATTTTTGGTGCGTGGCATCGAAAAGATCAGTGAATGCGACTGGCGTTCGATCGCCGAACCACCTCAAACACTGGGCACTCGTGCGTTCCTAACTGGCGTAATGAAAATCGACGAAAAACTGGTTCAGCTGCTGGATGTCGAATACATCATGGAGCATATTTTCCCATCCGATCCGGATAAACTGCACCCAGTTTTGTCGGATGTCGATCGTGAAAAGCTCAAGCCGATGAACATCTTGCTTGTTGATGATTCCTTAACCGCAAGAAGGCAGCTTTCTGAGGCGTTAGACAGTATTAATATTCCCTATCACGTCACCAACAACGGCTCAGAAGCACTGCAAATGATGAAAAACGCGGCGTTCGCTGGCAAGCCGTTTGACATAATTGTTAGCGATATCGAGATGCCCGGCATTGACGGTTATGAACTCGCCTTTGAAATCCGTAGCGATGATAAACTGGCCGAAGCGTACCTGATCCTCCATACGTCACTGTCGAGCGACATCAGTGTGGATCGTGCCAAACAAGTCGGTGCCCACGAAGCTCTGACAAAATTTGATGCCACCGAGCTCGTGCAAGCCATGTTACGTGGCGCGATGCTAAAAACCTCTGGCTCTTCAGTAAAACTTGAAGGTACGCCAACCAACTACTGATCGCTGTCCTACACAGGCTGGCTTTGATATGTGTCATACCACTGTCAATGCCAGTCTGCTATCTTTGCCAACATCACGTTCTAATCGGGTATAAGGTGGTTTGGGCATGTCTTTCGCCAGTCTCTCCCCAATGGCACATCTCTGTGTACCCCAAATCAGATCCTTTATCGGTTCAATTGATGAAAAACTCCTCACTTCAAGCGCGAAAAGGCTGGGTTTGGCCGAGCGCTTGTGGTTTAATTTTTTCATACTTCAAAAAAATAGAAGGCGACTATGATGACCAGTGTATTTGAGATCGTTAAGCACTCACGACAAAAGAACAAGCTAAAACGCGAAATCCAAGACAACGATAAGAAAATCCGCGACAACCAAAAACGCGTTGTGTTGCTGGAAAATTTGCTCGATTATATCCAGCCTGAGATGTCCTATGAAGATATCGTCGAAATCATCAAGAATATGAAAGGTGATTACGAAGACCGCGTTGACGATCACATCATCAAGAATGCGGAGATTTCTAAGCAGCGCCGTGAAATCAGCCGTACTATCAAAGAGCTTACCAAGCAAAGTAAAAGCGGTAAGTAAGCTAAACCACCCACGCTAACTTGAGTGTTAATACCCGCCTATTGCCTGTCTCTTGATCACATCTCAGAGGTCAAGAGACTGGGCTAGTAGGTAACCTTCAAGGATGGTTTGTAACATAAACCATCCTTCCCATAACCTTTCCCAGCCAACTCGGCCATTACGTTTTGAGTCATGCCAACCGGCTAACTTCCCGAGATTAATGTACGCCCAATACAGACTGGGAGCATGCTTTGGCGGCTTACTCTTTTCCTGTTTAGACCACAGAAGCTTCCAAGCCAGCGGGCTTAATATCGTTTCACAACTCTGTTTTTCGGCCTCTTCTTTATTGAGTCCGAGGTAACGCAGTTGGTGCAACCGCACCGCGATGAAAGCCAGTATCACGACCATTCGCTCTAAGTTTTCTTTACTTTGCATCCGCAGGCCTTCGACTTGAGTTCCGCCGCTCTTCCATGCTTTGTGAAACTCCTCAATCAACCAGCGCTTTTCGTAGTAATCCAATATGCGTGCAGCATCTTCTTTCGTCCGGACGGGCTCTGATGTCAGAATATGCCAGTTCAGGCCTTTCTCATGGCCAACTTCCTGACAACCCACGTAATATAACGGCACAGGCTCACCTGTTTTATTGGCAGGGATCTTCACCGTCACCGGTGCGTAACGCACTTCGCAGCTGGCTTTACGAGCCTTGCGACCGCCTTTCTGCCTAACCTGAACCGTCCTAGTGCCAGCATGCGCCAAGGAGTCGCTGTACTGGTAAAGTCTCTCCTCACTTTCCTTGATGCAGCGACTTTGCATTGAACGCACAATAAAGCGTTGCTGATGCGAGATCTTGTAGGTCAGGTATTCGATAACATCAGCCTCCCGGTCACAGACCGAGATAACCTTCTGAATTCCGTTCCCGAGACGAGTTTCCATAGCTCGAGAAGCGCGTTCCCATTTATAGCTTTCTTTTTCTATGTAAGGCCTGCTCGCATGGCGCTGATTCTGCCCGTAGGCCTGGAGATCTCTGGTCCAGCGTTCTTGCTCAATCAGACCAACGACATGTTGCTCTTCTGGCGCAAACAGCAAGACAGAATGGGCATGCATCCCTCGGGAGCGCTTATTGGATGTGGTATGCCCCATTTCTCCCCGAACGGTCTGATGGGAAAACTCGAGCGAAGTTGTATCTTCAAGGGCGAGTAAGCAATCATAGTGCTTTGTATGTTCAACTGTTGCGGCAAAACCCGCTTCAGCAATGGCTTGTGGATCAATGGCTTGATTCCGAGTAAAACGATAGGCCGCTTCAATATCGGCGGGAGATTTTAAAGACTGCACGAGGGACTGTCCTAAGTGGTTGGCCAGAGAGGAGGCAAGTTTAACCAGACGCTTGGTTCGGCGGCTATCACCTAATTCGGTATGGTAGAAGGTATCCTTGGCCCATTGCTCAGCATCTGTTGAAAACATAGTCACTTACCTCAACTTATGATTTTTTGTTGAGATCAGTCAGGCAGATAAAGGTTCAAAAAAAATCCCTCGATTCTCATCGAGGGATTTGTGTAGGAAAGCCAGGCCTATTGCGGGTATTTTTCGTTAAGTATCCGCATTACGCCTCAGCCAGTGGATTGCGAATCGCCTCACCAAACATGGGAACAGGCCGTTCGTTGCTATCATCATAGCCGATGTTAAATCTGACCCGATTGATACAAATCTTCTCTTTCGTCTCACTCAGCACATCAAACAACCTAAAGCGTTCGTTCAGCTGCGGATGTGCCTGTTGATAGCGACGAAGGGTGTCACCTAACTGACGATAAAATTCAGCCTCGCTTATTCCAAGCGATACAAACCACGGCGAAATAAAACGCAGCGTAGTCACAAAGTGTCCCGTATATAAATCATGCACCAGATAGTGTGGCGGCAAGTGCTTGATCGCCGCTCGCACGCGTTTATCTAAGCTATCCAACTCTGGAAACGGTTGATCGACAAAGCGTAAATCACCATGAAAATCTTTGATCATGCAACCTACAGGGATATCGTCTTCCAGCACCACGGTAATGTTTTGCCCATGCGCAACTAACCCAATCCCGTATTGGCATAGCAAGTGATAAAGGGGAACCACAACGTGATCAAACAAACGCTGCAACCATTCGCTGGGCGTTAGCACGGTCCGCGCAATCAGCGCTTCGACACAGCTGACCCCATCGCCACCGGCTTGCATCAATGTCGCCATACTCATAGGTCGCTGATGAGACGGTAACAGGCTTTCGGCACGCTCACGCCAAACGCATCCCAACATTTCATGATATTTGTAACAGCTGTCTACTTGCGCCTGATAAGGCTGCGGGCAGTATACGCCGGCGACTTCCTGCTGCACATGCATGCCAAGACGCGACAATAACGGATCCTGACGTACACAGGTTGACAGCCATTTTGACAGCACTGGGCCATGGGCAATAAAGCTCCCCGGTACGCCGCGATAACAGGAGGTATTGAGAATGGTTAACGCTGTTTTTACGTCGTACTTGCCGTGTTCATCCGCCCGACTCAAGGTACGAATGGACTGCTGTGGACGCCACTGTTCCTTACTCGTGCCCAGATCAATGATGTCACCTGAAGCGAATAAAGACGCATATTGACTGTAGATATAACGCTGCATCTGCCA